>NZ_PSYX01000205.1:0-241 GCF_003586325.1 Haloferax sp. Atlit-10N | reverse complement strand
GTCCGCTTCGGCGCGTTCGCCCGCACGCTTCGATGGTGCGAGGCTCACGCGCAGACCCCCCTCTGTTCGGGTGGAAAACCGCGGCAAAACAGGCCGCTTTGTTTATATACCCAATGGGACCGCCCGGTTTCGAACCGTTGACGACAACGGACTCCTGAAACCGTCGAACCCACTAACGATACTCGACGCTGCTCGTAGGATGCAAACGTTGACATTGTTTCACTTCAGTCGAGGCTCAATT
>NZ_PSYX01000204.1:0-245 GCF_003586325.1 Haloferax sp. Atlit-10N | reverse complement strand
CTGCTCACCGGGGAGTAACCCGCTCGCTGCGTATTGGGGTGATTCTGAATCGGAGATTTTCATTACTCACTGACTTTCTTCCATTGAGTTAATACTTTGGCTTGTGAAGGAGTGGATTATACACAACCGCGATTAGTAAAGTGTGGCTGTTGAGGGGTATAATTGATATATAGTTTATACCGCTATACTAAATTTCCACAAACTCGGCACTGTCTAGTTAAGCCAGTTTGAGGTACGAGCAGGTC
>NZ_PSYX01000203.1:0-429 GCF_003586325.1 Haloferax sp. Atlit-10N | reverse complement strand
GTCGACGGGAGTAACGCCGGCTCGCTTACCACGGGTACAGAAGTGTCCGACAACGACGGTCGGGTCAAGTTCGTCTACGAAGCGAACCAGTCGACGGCAACTGGAACATACACCGCACAGTTCAGCCTCGGTGAAATCGACGGGTCGTTCGATGGGGAGACCCCAGAAAATGTCCCGATTCCGGTAACGGTGACGGAGGCAAACCAAGGATCCGGTGATGGGTCCGGCACCAGTGGTCTAATTTACAACGAGGACGCTGTTGCCCTCGATAGCAACGGTGACACTGACGGTGGCGTCCAGTTTACTGTCACCAATGAATTGGATGAGGAGATCACAATAACGACGGTGGCAATCGACCCCGTTAATGACGATATAATCCGACTCAGCGACAGCTTTAGCAACGACCGTCCCCCGGCACCACAAGAGAAT
>NZ_PSYX01000202.1:0-430 GCF_003586325.1 Haloferax sp. Atlit-10N | reverse complement strand
CGATGAGGAGCAAAATCGCGTAGCGCGGACTGTCTTCGAATATCTGTTCGTCAAACACCCAGACAACCGCCGTCGCCGCGACGAGTTTCACGAGCAGGAACGGCCACGCGTCGCCCGTGATGGCGAGCACCGATTCCGGCAGCGTGGAGGCCGTGAGGTCGACGACTGCTTTGTTCACCGGGTGTTTCGGAATGAGGTTGTTGCCCGCTCCGAGGGCGGTCATCCAGTCGAGACCGACGACGTTTGCGACGCCGTCGATTGCGTGTCCCCAGATGACTACGAATCCGATTCGACCCGTCCCCTCGTTGACCTCGGGTGCGAAACGTTCGACGAGCCACCACGTCGCGGTGGCGACGACCGTCGCTCCGGCAAGGATGACGAGGAGTACCTGCGGATAGAACGTTGCACCTTGTGCGCCGGTGATGCCGGC
>NZ_PSYX01000201.1:0-430 GCF_003586325.1 Haloferax sp. Atlit-10N | reverse complement strand
TCCCGACATCGATCTCGGAAGCAGAATAATTCTATTCTTCCTCGGACTGTTCTTCTTCTGGGCGGGTCTCCGCTTTTCCAGGGCCTGATCTAATCGTATCAGAATCTGCCTCTCAATTTGGAAGCAGCTTGATTCAACTTTTTTCGCGGACTCGGCAGCCTTTCTATGACCCGATCTTTCCAGAGTAGGACTTTGCCGATTGGACTATCTGTGGTTCGTTCTTCGACTTGCCAGCCCTCTTCTCTGAGGTAGTCGGCTATTCCCGGACGGTGATTCCCTCCACAAGTGATCAAGACTGACTGATAACCCTCATTTTCGGCAGTCTTGAGGATCTCTTCTGCCATACATTCGTCCCGGTCGTACATCACCCGGTTCTCTATGAGCAGGAAATACGCCAGTGCCCAGGCAAAGCCGTCGAGGAACATTAGTC
>NZ_PSYX01000200.1:0-431 GCF_003586325.1 Haloferax sp. Atlit-10N | reverse complement strand
CAATACCGAGAAACCCGGCCCCGACGAGCAGGCCACTGAGATCGATACCCCAGACGGCGAAGATCGTTGCACCGATGGTGACGAACACGGTGACCTGCCCCAGTCGGAGGAGGATCTCCTCCTGATGTTCGGTGAAGCCGGTAACAGCTTGGCTGAACCGTCCAATCCACCGCTGCATCTGGTCAGACAGGACGAAGGCCAGCATGACGAGAACGACCGTCTGTATCGTCGCCAGTACTGACCGATCGCTCCCGTTGAGGTACGGCCCGACTGTCTGGACGATATCGAGAACGCCCCAGACGATGAGAAACGAGACGACGACGAGAACGACCATCGAGAACTGGGCGATTCTGAGAAACACGCCCCGGATGGTCGTCGGCGTGTAGTCGGCCATGAGCTGCAGCCAGTCCCCGGTTCGGGCCGATGCGACA
>NZ_PSYX01000199.1:0-431 GCF_003586325.1 Haloferax sp. Atlit-10N | reverse complement strand
CCGCTGAGGTGGTCCTCGCGGTTCCGGAGCGCCCGAAGCAGCGGATTCGACTCGTCCTCCCAGATGTCGCCGAACGAGCGGTCGCGGACGTTCCCCAGCGAGTACCCCTGCCAGCACTGTGTGAGGTGGACGTTGCCCTGATAGTCCACGTCGGCAACGCGTTCGCCGGTCGGGTCTCCGCCGTTGACCCGCAGGTACTCGTACACTCGCTTGGCCTGCGCGTCGCTCATGTGCTCGCGGGCGTACTCGACGAGGTAGGCCGCGTCGGCGTAGTTCCCGACCAGTAGTGTCTCGATTTCCTCGCCGCGGTCGTGGTACTTCCGAGTCATGTCACAGACCCGCTTGACCGCCTGCCGGCGGTCCTCAGGTGTGAGGTCAGCGTCAACGATTTCAGTCCCGCGCCCGCCGTAGTCCAGATGGTAGAAACAGAA
>NZ_PSYX01000198.1:0-431 GCF_003586325.1 Haloferax sp. Atlit-10N | reverse complement strand
ACACGGAGAACACGAATGCGTCGTGGCTAGGGCGCCAGCTCACGGCTGCCGGTGCGAGCGTCGCCCGCGTCCTGACTGTGCCCGACGACGAGGCGGTCGTCGCCGACACTGTGGCGCGATATCGCGACGCCTTCGACGCGGTCATCGTCACCGGTGGCATCGGCGGGACGCCCGACGACATAACGAAGGCCGCCGTGGCGAGGGCGTTCGACCGCGACCTCGTTGTTCCCGACGACGTGCGGGCACACCTCGAAGCGAAGGCCGAGCGCTTCGCCGAGGACAACCCCGAGCTGGTGGACCGCTACGACATGGACCTGGACCTCGATGCGTGGGCGTCGGTCCCCGAGGGCGGCCAGCCGCTACTGACCGACGAGAGCTTCGCCGCCGGCTGTGTCGTCGACAGCGTGTACGTCATGCCGGGCATCCCCGAG
>NZ_PSYX01000197.1:0-432 GCF_003586325.1 Haloferax sp. Atlit-10N | reverse complement strand
AACAGCCTCTCCGAGCTGTCGAACATTTACGAGCGGATCAACAGCAGCTACGTCGACCGGGAACGCAAGGGTGGGACGCCGTCGATCAAGCTCACCCCCGAGGGGCGTGGAGTCGTACTCCAACAGGACACGGGGAGTGCTGGGTCCGGCGGTGGCGACGACCACCGCTGGATTCTCGGTCAATGCTACGTGGCGTTCACGCAGATCGGCTTCGTGACGTGGCTCCCCGAACAGGAGGGTGAGGAGATGCCGGACGGCGTCGCAGAGGCGCCGATCGACGTGACCAACGTAGACTCGGGCCAGTCGCGGAACGAGATGATGGAGGCGATGGAGGAGCGTCGTGAGCGGCTTCGCGAGGAGTACCCCGGCGTGTGGAACTTCGCCGGCGCCGACGACGTATCGATCGAGGCGCAAACGTCGACAATCAAGTAC
>NZ_PSYX01000196.1:0-432 GCF_003586325.1 Haloferax sp. Atlit-10N | reverse complement strand
CGCGGAAGCGATAGCCGGCGTGAAGGCGGTGCTCACCCACGAGGACGTTCCCGAGGACCGCTTCACGCGAACCGGTTTTCCCTACCCGGCCCCGGCCCCGTTCGACGAGCGCGTCCTGAACGAGACGGTCCGGTTCGTCGGCGAGCCGGTGGCCGCCGTCGCCGCGCGAACCGCCGAGGCCGCCGCGGCCGCGGTGGACGCCATCGAGGTCGACTACGAGCCGTACGACCACGTCCTCGACGCGCACGAGGCGATGGGGGCGGACGCGCCGACGCTCCACCCTGAGCCGTACGAGAACCCTCAAGAGAACGCGGCTCCCGAGCGGAACGTCGTCTGCGAGACCCGCCACGAGGAGGGAAACGTCGAACGCGGGTTCGAGGCGGCCGACGAGGTCGTCGAGGGGGAGTACGAGACGCAGGCCGTCCACCACCT
>NZ_PSYX01000195.1:0-432 GCF_003586325.1 Haloferax sp. Atlit-10N | reverse complement strand
GGTACACGGTCATCGCTCCCGAGAATTTCGACCGTAAGGAACTCGGCGCAACCTTCGCCGACGAACCCGAGAAGGTCTACGGCCGCACCGTCGAATCCACCCTTGGCGAACTCAACAACGACCAGGGTGCGAACAACGTCAAGCTCACGTTCAAGGTGAACGACGTCGGCGGCGACTCCGCCTACACTGAGTTTGTCCAGCAGGAGCTGACCCGAGACTACCTCCGCAGCCTCGTCCGCCGCGGTGCCTCGAAGGTCGAAGCCAACGTCACCGCCGTGACGAAGGACGACCACCGTGTTCAGCTCCAGCCTGTCGCCTTCACCACGAAGAAGGCAGACCGCAGCCAAGAACACGAAATCCGCCGCATTATGATCGACCTCACCCAAGAGGCTATCACCGGCCACACCTACGACTCGCTCACCGAGAGCGTCG
>NZ_PSYX01000194.1:0-433 GCF_003586325.1 Haloferax sp. Atlit-10N | reverse complement strand
CCGCGAGGTGTTCCCGAAACTCAGCGTCGAACAGAACATCAAGATAGGCGAGACGGTCAACGCCGGCAGCGACGACCTGCTGTACGACGAGATATACGACTACTTCCCGATTCTCCAGGAGCGCGCCGACCAGCAGGCCGGCACGCTCTCCGGAGGACAACAGCAGATGCTCGCCATCGCCCGGGCGCTCGTCTCGAACCCCGACGTGCTGCTTCTGGACGAGCCGAGCGAGGGCATCCAGCCCTCCATCGTCGACCAGATAAGCCGCGACATGAAGCGAATCAACGACCAACTCGGGACGACCATCCTCTTCGTCGAACAGAACCTCGGCGTCATCCGCGAACTGGCCGACCGGTGTTACGCGATGGAGCGCGGCACGTTCGTCGACACGGTGGGTCCCGAGACGCTAGCCGACGAAGACGCGCTCGCGGAG
>NZ_PSYX01000193.1:0-433 GCF_003586325.1 Haloferax sp. Atlit-10N | reverse complement strand
CCGACCGAGCGGACCTCGAAGCGTTTCGTGACGCCTGTCAGTCAAGCAGTGTCACGTTCCGCCCGCACCGGCTCTGTGAGACGGAACACGGCGGCGACGACTACGGACTCACCGCCCCGCAACGAGAAGCACTACTGGCAGCCAACCGACAGGGATACTTCGCCGTCCCCCGCGAGGCAGACCTGTCGGAACTCGCGAGGGAACTCGACGCGACCAAGTCCGCCATCTCGGAGCGCCTCCGTCGTGGAACGGACCAGTTGATCGACCACACGATTGCCAGTTCCGAATAGTGACAGCTGCCCGGTCAGAGCGGAGCTGTTCCGGTGAGATACCCCCTCTTATAAATTGCTGTACATATGTTGGCAACCGTTAGGGCTGGGACTTGTGTAGGACTACATGACGGTGATTCAATATGACTGGCCACCAGCACCCA
>NZ_PSYX01000192.1:0-434 GCF_003586325.1 Haloferax sp. Atlit-10N | reverse complement strand
CCGAAGAACGTCGTGAGGCCGGTCCCCAACAGCGTCAGCATGACGCCGCTTATGACCTGGTTCGACTTCAGGGAGATACAGAGGAACGCGTGGACGGCCGCGAGCGCCATCCCGCAGGCGATGCCGGCACCGAAGCCGAGCCAGTAGTTCCCCGTAACGGCGGTGACGACGAACCCGCCGAGCGCGCCGACGAGCATCATCCCCTCGACGCCGAGGTTGAGGACACCCGCCCGCTCACTGATGAGTTCCCCCATCCCGGCCATCAGGAGCACGGTCGCCGCCTGAACGGTCGCATCGAGCAGGCCGGCGATGAACGTCACCATCAGTCGTCACCTCGCTGTGGCTGGGCAGGCGTCTCTGTTGGCCCGCGTTTGATGTCGATACCGACACGATAGCTCTTGAAGAACTCCGCAGTGATCAGAAAGAGGATGACG
>NZ_PSYX01000191.1:0-434 GCF_003586325.1 Haloferax sp. Atlit-10N | reverse complement strand
AGGGCAACGTCAAGATCTCCCGCGAGGAGGTCCACTCGGTGACACAGCAGTACGGCGGGGACGGCGATCCCTCTATTGGGGAGTTGCGAGCCAAGATCCGCCAGCAGCCGCTCCACCAGTACTGACGACCGACAGAGACATTCCTCTTTTGCGGTCGCATCCGCAGGCCCCTGTCGGACGCGAACAGGCAGCCACTACCCTACCTATGTCCGTTGGTCTCTCCCTGCCGCGCGTCGTACTTCTGGACGAGTTCGCGGAGCCACCAGAGCTTCAATCCCCCCATCGCAACCGTTGCGACTGCAGCGCTGACCGGCCGACGACGCCAGGCAGCGTACAGGGCGATAATCGACGCCAGCGCGCCGGCAGTGTTACAGACGTTCGGATAATCGAGGCCCATCGTTCCGCTGTCCTGCTCCCTGAGCCACCACCGCTCT
>NZ_PSYX01000190.1:0-434 GCF_003586325.1 Haloferax sp. Atlit-10N | reverse complement strand
GGTCGCATCGGCGGGATCCATCGGTACCGGAATCATGCGGATGAGGTTCGGTGGGTCGCCAGTCCCGAAGTAAGGGTCGATGTACAGCGTCGTCGACTGCGAGCGGAGCACGAACCCGTTACAGCCGAGATACCAGACCACGACACCGTCGCCGGGGTCTGTCGCTTCAATCTCGTCGCGGACGAACCAGTCGTCCCACGTTGACTGAACCATGTGCCGAACTATGCCTGGCCGGGTCAAAAAATCTCGCACCGCGTTCAATCGAGCGTGACCGTCGACTCTGTCTCGGAGGCCTCGTAGACGGCTTTGATAGTGTTGATGTCGACGAGGCCGTGCTCTCCGTCGGCGTAGGGTTCGGTGTCGGTCAGTAGACAGTGGGCGAAGTACTCGAACTCCTCTTCCATCTGGTCGATCTGTTCGAAGCCGATGTCGAC
>NZ_PSYX01000189.1:0-434 GCF_003586325.1 Haloferax sp. Atlit-10N | reverse complement strand
CCGTCGAGTTTCGCTGGCAGACTGTGCTGAATCACGCGACTCCATCCTTCTGAGAGTTCTCGCTTGGTCGTCCGTCCCCAGCGGACGATCGGCATGACGTACGCGTGGTTGTGCGCCTGAAGCAGCGTCAAACACTTGCTGTCGTAGAATTCGCGGTCAAGATAGACGGCCTTGACACCGAGGTCAAGGCCGTCGAGAATACCGAGGAACTCTGCGAGGACACTGCTGGCGGTGTCGCCGTCTTCGAGACGGCGCACCGCCAGCGTGTAGCGTTTGTTCTTCACGCGCGCGTAGAGTGTCGCGTACGCGTGGAACGCGGTGGTTCCACGCTTCGCTTGTGAGTGATACAGGCCGTCTGTATCGTCTTCGTCGCCGTAGTAGGGCCGCAGGTGGAGGTCTGCGCAGACCTCCACCTGCTGGGGAAGGACGTCGAG
>NZ_PSYX01000188.1:0-435 GCF_003586325.1 Haloferax sp. Atlit-10N | reverse complement strand
CGCTTTCGTTCGCCCTTCTCTTCAAGCCATCTGAGCTCAAGCTCATGACCAGCCTGACCTGCCCCGATCGGCATTCGCAGTGCCCACTGCACAGCTTCCTCCTCCGTCTCCACATCAAACACATAATACGCTGCTACAAGCTCCTTGCTGTTCCCCTCAAAAGGACCTGCCAGCAGCTCAGGCTTTCCATCTTGCGAATACGTGATTTTTATCCCTCTTGTACTCGGCTGAAGCTCTTCCTCTGCGAGCAGTATGCCTTCTCGCGCCAGCATCGTTTTGTATTCTTGAAGCTTCTTCGTGTGCTCCGAGCTGTAATTTACACCGGTCTCGGAGTAATCTGTGGCTTTGATCATCAGCATCATTCTCATGCCTTCAAATCCGTATACAAGAATTCGAGAGTTCAAGGATATGATCCGCGCTCTGCACCGCTCCGGC
>NZ_PSYX01000187.1:0-436 GCF_003586325.1 Haloferax sp. Atlit-10N | reverse complement strand
AGCGCGTCTTCGAACGGCTCAGCGGCGACGGTATCTTCTACCGCGTCGACAGCGGTACTCACACTACGTACTATCTCGATTACCGCCTAAGTGATGTGGGAGGTGATGTACCTCCCGGACGACAGAATACTGTTGGAGAACATATTGAGCGTCTCGCCGACATGAACTCGCAGATTCGGGGTTAGGAGGTCGAATCTGAGGTCAATTCTCCGTACCCGCTTCGTGGGACGCTCACCGAGAAGTCTCTCGACGCTGACGAAGAGGACCACCACTGTAAGACCATCTTATTAGACACTCACCAATTGTGAGCTAATCGGAAAGAAATATGCTTCTCCCATACTATCGCAGCGGTCTCAAGCAGTCCAGCGACGAAAGGGCGATCGAGACACGAATCGTCCACTCCCTTTCGATGAGAATGTGAACACCGATTTCTACT
>NZ_PSYX01000186.1:0-436 GCF_003586325.1 Haloferax sp. Atlit-10N | reverse complement strand
GTGTACTCGTGGATGAACGCGGACGAGTCGAGGACCTGCATCAGCGGGCGACGACGATGTAGTCTTTCACCGCCTGCACGTTCGCGACCGGGACTCGGAGCCGCCCCATCTCGTCGAACTCGAAGTCGACGCGCTCGTGTCTGAGCTGCTCGTGCGGGCTGACGAGGAGGTGGTTCAGCTCCCCCGACTCGAGGTTCATCGTGATGTTGTACAGGTCCCCGAGTTCCGTGCCGTCCGAGCTCATCACCGCCTTCCCGGAGAGGTTCTCCGCGAGGATGTCGACCATACCCGCACGGTTCCGGGCGACGGTATTAAACGCCACGGGGCGTCGGACGGGCGACGGACGCGGACCGGGCGCTCGCCGCCGCCGTTCGTCGCGGCATTTTGAAAGGCTTAACTGACGGCCGGGCGCAAGAGACGGTATAACCTTCTCGGG
>NZ_PSYX01000185.1:0-436 GCF_003586325.1 Haloferax sp. Atlit-10N | reverse complement strand
ATTCCGGTCTTGTCGACGCTCGCTGGGAGTGACGACCTGCCCGGGCCAGTGAGAGCCTACTCTCAGGCCGTCGATCAAGGGATTCCAATGCCGACTGACCCCCGCATGAATGACGTGTTTGCGGCGATGGGTGACCCAGTGACCCAGCTGTTCAACGGGAGTCTGAGCCCCGAAGAGGCACTCACCAGTGCTGCCGAGGAAGCCCGGAGTCAGTGGGAGTAAGCGAATAAATGAGCACGGTATCTCATCTGTCGACCCAGCTCGAACGCCTCCCATTCATCGAACAGCGTGACCGGTCGCTCTTGCTCGTGTTGCCGGGCCTGTTCATTTTTTCAGCATTTATGTTGTTTCCAGTGGTGTATCTTGTCGGGCTTTCTTTTACCAACGCAGCACCGGCCAACCTGTTTGCTGGTGAAGGCGCCTTCTCGGTGCTGAC
>NZ_PSYX01000184.1:0-437 GCF_003586325.1 Haloferax sp. Atlit-10N | reverse complement strand
AGCGAGGACAGTAGTGAGATTCTACACCATGTCGGGGAACTCGCGAACTGGGCGGACGCAACGATCCACCTCTTGTTCGTCGCAGATACGACGCGCGACAGCGTCACCGTCGTCGAAAACACGGTGGTCGATGCGCTCGTCCAGGAAGGCGAAGGCATCGTCGAGGATGCAAGCAAGACCTTGTCGACCCTTGGGGTCGAGTACGAAACTGACGTCGTGCAGGGGAATCCAGCCCCCACAATTGTCGAGTACGCTGATCGGTACGGGCACGATCTAATCGCGATGTCAACCCACGGGCGAAGGGGGGTGTCACGGTATCTTCAGGGCAGTGTCAGCGAGAAAGTCGTCCGTCTCTCTTCGGTCCCTGTTCTCACCGCGAGAATGCAACCCGACGAGCAGCTGGTATTCCCCTACGAAAATGTGCTCATCACAACGGA
>NZ_PSYX01000183.1:0-438 GCF_003586325.1 Haloferax sp. Atlit-10N | reverse complement strand
GAACTCCTCGTCCCCGGTGCGCTGGTGCTGGTCGGCGAGCGACTGCTGCTTCCGATTCTCGCCGTCGCCGTGCTCGGCGCGACCGTCGGTCAGGTCGGACTGTTTCTCGTCGCCAAGCGGGGCGGCCGCGAGTATCTCCTGTCGCGGCCGTGGTTCCGCGTCAGCGAAGACTCCCTCGACCGGTTCGACGGCTGGTTCGACCGCTGGGGTCCCGTCGTCGTTCCGCTGAGCAACGCGATGCTGTTCACCCGCGGGATGCTCACCGTGCCGGCGGGGCTGTCCGGGATGTCGGTAAAGCGGTTCCTCGCGCTCTCGGCGCTCGGGACCGTCGTGTTCGAGAGCGCGCTCGCGGCGCTGTACGTGTTCGGCGGCCAAGTGCTCGCGTGAGCGGACGCGCCGCCGACCGAGGCGGGTCGGCGCGGCGGCGGTAGGCTGACG
>NZ_PSYX01000182.1:0-439 GCF_003586325.1 Haloferax sp. Atlit-10N | reverse complement strand
TCCTCGGAAGCGTAGCGCCGGTAGATCTCTTCGCGGTAGTCCTCGTCGATGCGCATGACGGTTCGACAGCCGTGTTCTTTGGCGATCATACAGGCAACGAAGTTGTCGTTCAGGTCGCCGGTGAGCGCGCCGAGTGCGTCGGCAGCTTCGAGATCAGCGCTGCCGAGCGTCTCCTCGATAGCGCCATCGCCCGCAATCACCTCGAAGCCAGCCGTTCGCGCGCGCTCGACTGCGTTCTCATCGCGCTCGATGAGGACAACTTCGTGGCCACTCTCTTGCAGGACGCGAGCCGTCCGCAGTCCGACACGACCTGCACCCACGATAACGAATCGCATACACCCTCCTATGGGGCGGGGGTGAATAAAAGTACCCACCCGGTGGAACCACCGGACACCTTGACCACGCCGTCAAACAATACAGCCGTTGTTTTTTCCTGACG
>NZ_PSYX01000181.1:0-439 GCF_003586325.1 Haloferax sp. Atlit-10N | reverse complement strand
CGGTGAAGATCATCAAGCAGGTCGGCAACTACGGCGAGATCTTCGATCGCAACGTCGGTGCTGGCAGCGAGCTGAAGATCGAGCGTGGTCTCAATGCCCTGTGGAACAAGGGTGGTCTGCAGTACGCACCGCCGGTGCGCTGACCGCCGTGCCATCGCCCCCCTGTGGGGCGATGGTGTTTCTGATTCAGAGAACTCCGCGCCGCAATTCACGGGCGCGGAGTTTCCATGAGGGCCGCTATGCAAAATCCCGCGACTATTTCGCGCCCGCGCGCGTCGGTCTGGACCGACCCGCAGGTGCGCGGCTGGCTATTCCAGATCATCGCCGTCATCGCCGTCGTGGCGATCGGCTGGTACCTGTTCCACAACACCCAGCACAACCTCGCCCAGCGCGGCATCATCTCGGGCTTCGGCTTTCTCGACCAGAGTGCCGGCTTCGG
>NZ_PSYX01000180.1:0-439 GCF_003586325.1 Haloferax sp. Atlit-10N | reverse complement strand
GTGACAAAGGGCAATAGAGTAGTGTCAGTGGTTATATATTCCTGTCGAGTGGGGACGGACCTATGTAATGGTGGGTCGTCTCATTCCATCCGTTCTTGACCGTGCTATCGTACCCCACATACCATCTCAGCTGGGGCGTGAACCTGACCATACGAGGAATTTAAGCAGACTCCGTCTTTGTGTCTCTCAGTCATCGGCTCCTTCGGACCTAACCGGGGCAGGTCTACACACCCTCGTAGGAGAACGTGAATGTGATTGCACGTCAACACACCAACACCCCCACCCCACGTTTCCGACGTTCTCGTGAGAGGGTGAATTAAACTCACTGATGGGCGGGACTATGTCCCACCCAATTCAAAATTAAAAAGCGGCTACTGAGTGATACTCGGCGCATATGTAATAATGTTTGCTCCTAGAATAAGAGCGGAAACCCACCTTG
>NZ_PSYX01000179.1:0-439 GCF_003586325.1 Haloferax sp. Atlit-10N | reverse complement strand
AACAGGTGGTTCTAGCACTCTCATCGTGAAATTCTGCAATAGATAAATTATTGATGCTTCAACCCGGTGAGATATGCCTGATTTCTCTAAAAGCTAATCGACTTTTGGACTTCGCTAGTATATCTTGGGAGTTGTCTCCGGGCAAAAGCTGGGGAACTAGTCTCGTCGACCGTGGACAATACGGACAACAACTCGAGAAACAAATGAAATGCGGTGTGTACAAAAGAAACAGATGAACAGGCGGTCCGGGGGGTTTATATCATTTGGCAACACAACCCTCACCAATGGGTCAATTTGAGTTCAAGCGTGGGAACACCCCCTACGTCAACAGAGGGGCACTCACCGACGAGTATACCCCAAATTCTCTCGTCGGTCGCGATGACGAACTCGAAGAGTACCACTCGGCGCTTGAGCCGGTTATTTGGGGGGAGACTCCAAA
>NZ_PSYX01000178.1:0-439 GCF_003586325.1 Haloferax sp. Atlit-10N | reverse complement strand
CGGCGCAGGTGCCGCTGGCGTCGGTATTGGCGTCGTTCTCGAAGCCCTCGCCCTCGACTCCTACGCGATTCTGGAGCGAGACGACGTCGGCGCGTCGTTTCGACAGTGGCCCGAGGAGATGCAGTTCATCACCCCCTCGTTTCCCAGCGACAGCTTCGGCTGTCGAGACCTGAACGCCGTCACGACGGACACGTCGCCCGCGTTCGCGCTCGACCGCGAACACCCGACCGGCGAGGAGTACGCGCAGTACCTCCGCGGAGTCGTCGAGTTTCATGACCTTCCCGTCCGGACCGGCGTAGCTGTCGAATCCCTCCAACGCCACGACGATGGGTTCGTTCTGGACACGTCCGCTGGTACCGTCCGGAGTCGCTTCGTCATCTGGGCGGCCAGACAGTTCGGCCGCCCGAACGACGAGCCGTTCCCCGGTGCGGGTCACTGC
>NZ_PSYX01000177.1:0-440 GCF_003586325.1 Haloferax sp. Atlit-10N | reverse complement strand
CCAGCCGCGGGGTCATCACCTCCTTGGCGATGGTGTCGTTGAATCGGAGGGTGCGCTGAAGCATCTCGCGTTCGTCCTCGTCGAGGACGCCTTCGCGCTCACCCGTCTCGATGATGTCCTGTATCTCCTCGCGGGTGACGTAGGAGGTCTCGATGGCGGAGCGCCCCCCGGTGATTTTGTTGACGACGCGCGTGAGGTAGTCGAACAGCAGGATGAGCGGGAGCAGCACCTTCTCGGCAGCCTTGAGCGGTTTGGAGATGCGCAGCGCCCACGACTCGGTGTGCTCGACGGCGTAGCTCTTCGGCGCGCTCTCGCCGAACAGGAGCACGATGGCGGTAATACCGAACGTCGCGATGGCGACTGCTTGCCCCTGAGAGAGATAGAGTGCAAGCAGCCCGGTCGCGATGGAGGACATCGCAATGTTGACGAGGTTGTTCCCG
>NZ_PSYX01000176.1:0-441 GCF_003586325.1 Haloferax sp. Atlit-10N | reverse complement strand
CGGTTCGACGACTATCGCGGTGCTCGACGAACTCGACGCGACATCGCTCGACCTGACGGGAATCGAACTTTCGGAGGGGGTTCCGCTCACCAGAATTCGCGGCGGACCGGCGGACGAGACGTTGCTCGTGACCAAGGCGGGGTCGTTCGGTGAGCCGACGACAATAGTTAATTGCCTCGACTTCATCGGTACGCGGTGATGACGGAAGCAGAGAGACCCCTCGTCGGCGTGACGATGGGAGACCCCGGTGGTATCGGAAGCGAGATAATCGTGAAGGCAGCACCGCAGGTGACCGACGACGCGGACGTGGTCGTCATCGGTGACGCAGACGCGGTCCGGAACGCGGTAGCGCAGTGCGGGAGCGACCTGACCGTCGAGGCGGTCGACACCGTCGCTGACGTTCGGTCCGCCCCGTCGACGCTGCCCGTCCTCGACCTCGAC
>NZ_PSYX01000175.1:0-441 GCF_003586325.1 Haloferax sp. Atlit-10N | reverse complement strand
ACCGTGTCGAAGAACCGGTCGCGCTCGCAGTGCATCAACAGCGCCTCCTTGTCGGGGAGGTCGATGCGTCCCTGCGGCTCGTAGCCGCATCGCTCGAAGACGTGGATGACCCGCTCGTTTCGCACGTCCGGTTCGCTGACGACGCGAGTCGCGTCGGTCGCGCGGAACTGAAACGCCGTCATCGCTCGCAAGAGCGGTATCGAGTGGCCGTGTCCGAGATACTCCGGCGGCCCGATGAGAAGGTGGACGCCGCGGTCTTCGGGGGCGGCGTCGTAGCACTCTGCGACGACGTCGTCTGCCGCCCGGTACGCCTCCCAGTAGCTCATCGGCGTGTGGTCGAGCAGGCCGACGTACGGCGTGAGATGGTCGTCGGCCAACTTCTCGTCGAGTTTCGCCCGAAACGCCGGCTTCGGAAGGTCGAGTTGCCAGTACGGCTTTACG
>NZ_PSYX01000174.1:0-442 GCF_003586325.1 Haloferax sp. Atlit-10N | reverse complement strand
CTGAGAGCACGGTTCGGGCGTTCAACGAGCGGGCGCTCGCGGACCGAATCGGCTGGCGCGTCGGGTCGCGAATCCGTGACGGCGTCGACAGCGCGTAGTCCACCCAGACATCAATAGCACTCCGGAGCCATTGGGGTACCTCATAGCAAAGATATCCTTCTTCGGGTCCGAATCGTCCGACCATGTGCTACGACGCTGTCATCTTCGACAACGACGGCGTACTGACGGAACCGACGCTACTCGAAGTCGAGCGCGAAGCAGTCCGGCGGGCGTTCGCCGAGTTCGGCGTGGACCCGACGACGGAGGCGATTGATGGCGTCATCCACGGTGGACTCACGCATCTGCGCCGCATCTGTGCGGTCCACGACGTGCCGGTCGACGAGTTTTGGTCGAGTCACGAGACGCACGCCGCCACTACGCAGTTGGAGTGCCTCGAAAACGG
>NZ_PSYX01000173.1:0-443 GCF_003586325.1 Haloferax sp. Atlit-10N | reverse complement strand
GACGGATCGCTACCCGCTCACGCTCGACTATCCGGTCGTGGACGGGCTCAAGTTCGACGCGAGCGACGAGGACGGCCGCCCGTGGGATGTGAAGGGGTCGATGGTCTACGGCGTCCGACCGACGTTCAAGTTCTGGTAGGACCAGCACGAGACGCTCGCGGACGCTGATGGCGGCTACGCGCTTGTGTGGTACCGAGCGGAAGGGAGAGAGATAACAGTCATGTCGTCGCGCACGGTTCGCGCTCGGGACTTAGAGATCACGAACTGGACTAATCCCGGTAAGACACATTATCGGTCTCACTCAGAAGAAGCGCAGATCCCAGCTAGAAATTTACTCTCATCCCGGCCTTCTGAGTGAGATCCATCACTCCGGGAAATAGTTTCTAAAATCGGTAGGAGTGTCGTCGGCAGTCATTAGAGTAGCTCGGAATACGAAGTGATCC
>NZ_PSYX01000172.1:0-444 GCF_003586325.1 Haloferax sp. Atlit-10N | reverse complement strand
CTTCGTTAAGTTACACGTCACTGGTTCGACAGGGAACGCCTTGGCGCTGCTGCTGGCTGTTCCAATATAGAATTATTTTGATAGAACGACCGTTCGATAGAGTTTTACACCTCAACCAATCACGTCACAGGTGTGAACTCGGATATCGGAGCGGACGAAGACTCGGGAAGTCACCCTCCGAACGGCCAGTCAGACACCTAACAAGATCATACGATGGTTCGGAACAAATCAGCGATACTCCTCTGTGTACTAGTCGTAACGTCGATTGCCGCAGTCCCCGTGTCGGCCGAGAGTTCGGTGTACGGGAACCCGGAGCTCTCGCTCAGCGTGTCGGATAACACCTACCGGTCGAGCGAGGCCGCGACGCTGTCGGTTGTCGCAAGCAACAACGGTCGGCTCGAACAGGGTGGGCCGGCACAGTACGAACAGGAAGTCCAGACCGCA
>NZ_PSYX01000171.1:0-444 GCF_003586325.1 Haloferax sp. Atlit-10N | reverse complement strand
ACCTACCTGGCATCCACAGGCGCAACTACAATGTCTCCAGGGCCATTCCTAGAGCAGCTCAAGATGACATTTATTTCGGCAATCGCGCTAGTCGGAGGTATAGGCTTGGTTTCATTCGGCCTCCGTCGCTAAAAGTGAACAGTAGCGGATTCATTCCGCAACTGTGAACTGTTTGGCGTTTCCCCACGGTCATTATTTTGGCTCTGTTGAAGCACTTAGTCGCTGACGGTTTGTCGAGACCGCGCTGAATGCAGCGCCCATAGTCAGCATCGTTCGTATGCTGTTTTGATTGACTGACAATACTTATCGAGCCTCTCAGCGTACTCTGAGTATGAACGCCCAGATAGAACGCAGCCGAACCTCAACCGGTGCGGCAGCGCTTATCGGTGCTGCTATCGGTCTTGCTGTAGTCGGCGTGTATCTAGTCACGGGTTTTCTCATCGA
>NZ_PSYX01000170.1:0-445 GCF_003586325.1 Haloferax sp. Atlit-10N | reverse complement strand
CAGTTCAGAATGAAGCTATTTAGTGTTATTGGAGCGACTAATTCAAACCTGAATATACAGATAGGTGGCATGATTTGTCAATAACACCCTTACGTCTGTTTTATCTCGTTACCCTCGGAAGACGCGTGCGTCCTCCGAAATGTGACCAGTTAGTGTTGACCCGCTTTCCGCAGAGACGTCATTCCCGATGACCGTTCCTGGTTCGATTGTCACGTTTCCCGCAGTATGGACGTTGTCCCCGACTAGTCCACCAAATTTGACGTCTGTATACAGTTTATCGCCGACGCGGACATCGGTTCGACCGCCCTCAACTGAATTTAGTGGGCCGATAGTAGTTCCCGAACCGATAATGCAGTCAGAGATTACTGAGCCGGGTTCGATCACCGCGTCTTCAAAGACGATTGTATTCGTAATGACGGTATTCGCGCCAATCGTCACGTTGTCC
>NZ_PSYX01000169.1:0-445 GCF_003586325.1 Haloferax sp. Atlit-10N | reverse complement strand
TCTGACCCTGCTGAAAAGTCTTAGGACTTGGAAGTAGGATTCTGAGTCCTGCTAAGCTTATGACCAATATTCCTCTTGCTTCTGGATTTGATAAAAAAGCTAGTGCTTCTATTCTAGAGATTGTTTTATCCATAGACGAAGAAATAAACTCAGCTGCAGCAGTATCATCTGCAAACAATTGAAAAATAGAGTCCTCATCAAGCAAGGCTGACAGATCACCAGCTAATTTTTCCATGTCATTTTGAGTTGACGACACCACGACCAGCTTCCCTTGAAAGCTAAGATAGGCTGAGGCAATAGCTGCGGCTTTACTTGAGCCTGACAAACCCATAACTAATTGCCGTTTTAAGCTTGTAACATCACTTTGCCAGGTCTGGATTGACTTGTTTTGACTAAATAATTCTAAAATATTCATAACTACCCATTAAATTGCTGCATTGTTTTC
>NZ_PSYX01000168.1:0-449 GCF_003586325.1 Haloferax sp. Atlit-10N | reverse complement strand
TCCACGTCGTCTTCCTTGCGGATGGGCGGCGCGATTTTCGGCAGGTTCCCCAGTTCCGCGTAGACGGAGTCGTCGAGCGTCGTGTAGTGCGTGCAGGTCTCCGCCCTGACCCGCGACCCGTCCTCGCGGTGGCGGGCGAGCGCGTCGGCGGCCGCCCGGCACGTCGTGTGGATGCCGTAGTATTTCGCCCCGGCCTCGGTCGCGAGCGTGACCGCGTCGGACGCGGCCATCGCCTCGGCGTAGTCGGGGCGAGACTGCGGGTACGTCTCGGGGGCGTCCTCGCCAGCGGCCCGGAGTTCGGCGGTGAGCGCCCGGCAGACCGAGTCGTCTTCGCTGTGGACCACGCCGACCGCGTCGTGTTCGGCGAGGCGGTCGAACACCCGCTTGAGAAAGCCGTTCGAGGCGCCGAACTCGTAGGCGGTGTACATCTTGAACGAGGTCACGCCGTC
>NZ_PSYX01000167.1:0-450 GCF_003586325.1 Haloferax sp. Atlit-10N | reverse complement strand
TTTCACCGAGATGCGACAGGCCAGTCTCCTCCAGAAAGTCGATGCGCTCGACCCGACGAGCACGCCCGCCGCGACCGTTTTCGAGATGGCGACCCGCAACGGCGCGAAGGCCGCAGGCTTCGACCGCGTCGGCGAACTCCGCGAGGGATGGAAGGCCGACATCGTCGGTATCGACGCCGACCGCACGCGAGCGACGCCGCTCCACGACGTGCTGTCTCATCTCGTCTTCGCCGCCCACGGCGACGACGTGGTGTTCACCATGGTCGACGGCGACGTGCTCTACGACGAGGGCGAACACGTCCGCGCGGACGCCGACGGCATCCGAAAACGGGCGCGGGCGGTCGCCGACGGTCTCGACTCGGCACCGACGAGCGACTGAACAGCGTCTCCGCCTGCGAGACCACCTCGCACGCGAGACCGGCCGGCCGCACCCGCGAGGCCCGCCGCCAT
>NZ_PSYX01000166.1:0-450 GCF_003586325.1 Haloferax sp. Atlit-10N | reverse complement strand
ACTCGGTTATACAGCCGGCGGTGACCGCGCCGAGTCGCTCGCCGTCGGGCACGACGACCATACGCGCCCCCGGTCGGCGGTAGCCCGACTCCTCGACGTTCACGACGGTCGCGACGACCGCCTCCGACCCCGAGCCTCGCTGCTCGCGCATCGACTGCCGAACGCTGTCTGCGGTCGCGCTCCACGGGTCGTCTGTCGTTCGCATCGTTCAGTCGCCTTCCCGTACTCCCGTCAGCAGTATTGATTTATCGGTCGGTTCGGTGGCCCCGCCGCACGGGGCGGTCGGACGAACACGCCCACAGCCCCGCTCGGCCGGCGGTTCACGGCTCCGAAGCGGCCTGCTCGATTGCCTGTCGGCAGTACGTCCGGACGAGCTGTCGCCGGTACTCCTCGGTCGCCGCGTCGTTCGCCAGTAGCGACGCCGTCTCGACGTCGTCGAGTGCGGCGGTC
>NZ_PSYX01000165.1:0-451 GCF_003586325.1 Haloferax sp. Atlit-10N | reverse complement strand
GGGTCTCCGAGACGACCCAACCGCTCCCCGCGGTCGTTCACTGCCGCGCCGCCGAAGTCGCCTGCACCGACACTATCCGCGACGGCGACGAGCGCCTCCAGACCGTGATGTCCGCGCTCGACGTGACCGTCCTCGACGACCGCGAAGTGGAGGCTCACGCCGGGACGCACGCGTTTCACAACGTGAACTCCTTCGACGACTTGCGCGCGCTCACCCCTCGCCGGTGAGCCGCGTTCGAGGCACATACTACACTATCGTTCATTATAGTGGGTTTAGATTGTCGAATAAACAGCCGGCTTTCTGCCCAGAATACGCCCTTATATTCGGAATATTTGGTTATAAAATGGACGAATAGTGAACATAAGGCCTATTTCTACACATTATCAACGAATACGCTTATCAACTTCTATCGAGTCGTGTTATCACGAAACATGACCAAGTTCGCAACCAA
>NZ_PSYX01000164.1:0-452 GCF_003586325.1 Haloferax sp. Atlit-10N | reverse complement strand
TACTGCTGTCGACGCTGCCTTCTTGCTGGGCGAGATCGAGGTAGATGACTTTCTCGTCACGGATGTCGAACTCCGATTCCTTCCCGAGATTCGCGTAGCGACCTGCGTCCTCGAAGGGCCGCAGTTGGTCGATCAACCATGTTGCATCGTCGCTAAGTTTCTCGGCTTCCGCATCCGACCGGACGACGAACGACTCGGGGTCGTCGACCATTTCTTCGAAGACGTCCAACATGTCTCGAATCGTCGGGCTCGGGTTGCCGTGTGTCGTGATATCATCAGTAATGCCATGACGCTCGTAGGCCTGTCTGAGGCCGAGTTCGAGTGTCGTTCGGCGGTCGCCGAGTGAGATGCCACGGAGGGCGAAGAAATTCGTCAGGAAGCTCATCGCGTCGTCGAGTTTCTCGTTGAACGGACTCGCGTCTTCACCCATTGCCCGTTGGACGTGTTCGGGC
>NZ_PSYX01000163.1:0-452 GCF_003586325.1 Haloferax sp. Atlit-10N | reverse complement strand
TGTTGCTCCAGTAACCGATACAGAGAGCCGCTCGGCCGCGATTTGCGAACCACTCTCGTGGGTTATCTTGAGTACGTCTCCTTGCACCCCGTCACCGCTGCTCGCACCCGCTGAGTTGTTCTCGTAGTCGAAGCTGAAGCTCGCCTGCGGAGCGGTCGCCGTCTGTTCACCCAGTCCCAGCACGAACGTCCCGATGACGGCCGCGAGGATGACGGTAATCGCGACCATCAGAATCACACCGATGACCGGCGACACCGCGTCGTCGTCTTCGAATAGTTGTTTGAGTTTCATGTGTTGTCTCTCGTATACATAAGCGGTTTATCCGCGGAAATCCCACCCGGAGTTCGGTATGTATGGATGCTACATGGGCACTCTCGAACATAAATCTAATCGAGTATTAGACAACAAAAATGACGTTCATTGCTAGCACACAGTTCAGATGGAAGTCACGA
>NZ_PSYX01000162.1:0-452 GCF_003586325.1 Haloferax sp. Atlit-10N | reverse complement strand
CAACAGTGACGGAGTTATCTGGTTGCCGTTCCGCGAGCTGCTGCTGGAAGGCTGGGGATTGGAGTGTATCAATTCCAGGCCCTCCCTCGACGAATCTGTAGATATAGTCCTCGCCGGTAGCCGGGCCTTGTTCCTCTCCTACCCATGGCCGATTTTCTTGAAAGTCTGTTCTCTCAATAGCGTGTTTGGATGCTTCCCCCGGCGACTCGCCGTTATTATATCTGTCAACCGCTTTCTGAGCGTAGAACTCGGCTTCCGCTTGGTTCGCCGAGGCTCTTTCCATACCTTCGTGTAATCCTCCACCGGTCTCTTCTGGGTCAGCTCCAACGCTTTCAGATTGAGGCGGTTCAAGATTGTCAAAGTCAATCCCTGTAACTTCTTCATGCTCTAAGTCGCGGAATGCATCGTCTAATTCTCTATCTTCGGGGAGGGATACTTGCTCATTTCCAGAC
>NZ_PSYX01000161.1:0-454 GCF_003586325.1 Haloferax sp. Atlit-10N | reverse complement strand
TGTTCTGAGTCTCTTGAGGTCTTCCGGCTCGGAACTTCGGATCGTGAAATACCCCAATTCACCCAATTCTGGTTGTTTTAGCCGCTGAAAATTGCTCGACGAGGGGTTTGAAGAGCCTGTCTTTGGTCTGCAACACAGCTCTCGAATATCTGAGAAAAATCTATGATTTAGAACTGCCCTGCGGGGCCGGTGGACTGCTCATCGACTTGCTCGTACATCTCATCAGGGAACGGGAGGCTGCCCCAGATCGAGTAGGGACGCTAGTCCTAGCCGATGTAGTAGCGTTGTAAATCGTCATTATCGCAGTTCATCGGCAACGGCGTGTCGCGATTGTGTTCGAGAACTCGTAGCGGACCTGGTGCTCGGTCTCCTGCTCGTCGTACCAAGGCCACCTCGAGAAGACGTCTTTGAGGTCTGTGACAATCATCTCGGGGTCGCTGTCCTGGTACTGGGG
>NZ_PSYX01000160.1:0-457 GCF_003586325.1 Haloferax sp. Atlit-10N | reverse complement strand
AACTCTTCGAGGAAGGGCGTGGTCCTGCGTCGATGACCCAACAGCGAGGTGTTCGCCGCGCGTACGCAGTCGAGAACGACGAGTAACACGTTTGGCCGACCCATTGTCAGGCTTTAGAAGGTAGCCACGGCAAAAGTATGTTCTGTAATCGGGATTCTTACTGTCGTACTGGTGAGCCGTATCGACGCGTCCGTGGCATCGGCTCGCCGTCCAGAACCGGGTGCGTCCACGCCACCCGGCGGGACTGGTTGCGTACCAGTGAGCACGTGGTTCAGTTCTTCCCGCGTCAGCAACCGTCACCGCTACTCATACTGTTCGACGGGGTTTTATCGTCAAATAGGCGACGAATAAATAATCAACAGACAGTGTCCCAGACCCCCGCGGGGGTATATTTTATATGGGTCGACAGTCTGATGAGTAATACGTGGTCAAGTCAACGGTCCGGTTCCCCGAAGCG
>NZ_PSYX01000159.1:0-458 GCF_003586325.1 Haloferax sp. Atlit-10N | reverse complement strand
CTCGCTATAGGCTGTCTGGGGGACGGGGATGATGACCACGTCGTAGTCCGACAGCCCGTTGGCGGATGAACTGTTCCACGAGGTCAGCCCGCCGGTCGTCGACCGTTTCGTGTCGACGTCGTACCCGCGCTCGCTGAGTCGGTTTGCGAACTTCGTGAACGTCGAGCCCTGATGGCTCCCGTCGATCAACACGTGGACGCCGGCACCACTGTTGTTGAGGTCGACTGATCCATCAGGAACCGGACAGCTCCCGTCAAGCTGACAGGTCGCCCCACCAGCTGTGGCCGTCTGTGCCATCGTCTGACTGTTCACCGTTGCCACCTCGCTTTGCTCGCTCGGTGCAGCAGCGGCACTTCCGAGGAAACCGGTGCTGACAACCGAGAAAACGAGTAGTACGCTGAGTAGTACTGGCCGTATGTGATTTCTATCCATCACTTCCTATACCGTATTGTAACTAT
>NZ_PSYX01000158.1:0-459 GCF_003586325.1 Haloferax sp. Atlit-10N | reverse complement strand
CTCGTCGACGACTGCGGATTCTGCATCGTGCCGAAGAAAATCGTCGGCGACTGCGTCGTGAGCTGGACCGACGACGACGTCGCGGTTCGCGTGCCCGTATTTTCGAGCGCGAACGAGAGCTGGCCGGTGTCGCCGGCGAATACGGCGTTGTTACCTTCGCTCACGACCTCGAACTGCGGGCGGTCTTCGACTTCGACCGTCACCGACTTCTCTCTCGTGACGGTCCGCCACGTGTATTCCGGTCCGTCGACGCTGCCGTAGGTGACCATCCGGACGTACTTGTACTGCACCTCGACGGGTATCTCGTAGGTGCCCGGCTCGGCGTTGCCGAGTTCGATGTTGAAATCAAACCGAGCGGTCCCCGAGTCGGGGATGGAGCCCGCGGTAACGGTTCCCGTCTTCACGTCGATTGGTGCATCGATCTGTTCTTCGAGAATCTCCATCTCCACGCTCTGTGCG
>NZ_PSYX01000157.1:0-459 GCF_003586325.1 Haloferax sp. Atlit-10N | reverse complement strand
CCTTCGTACTCGCCGGAGCTAAACCCGGTTGAGGAGTGCTGGAGACAGCTTCAAGCAGCTCTGAGTAACCGGTTCTTCGACTCACTTGACGAGCTAACAACAGCGATTGATACTGCCCTTGAGCAACTTTCAGTTCCAAAAGTGAGTAATTACTTCTAACGACTACTATAGCCAGAAAGAGCGCTCTCTGCAATGTCAACGCTGAAGGGTTTCAACAGAGCGATTCTGTTCTATGATGGAAGCGAGTGATTTGCCTCGGTATGCGCCGCTCGTTCGGATAGCGTCCAGCGGAGAGCACTATTCCGCCACCCCATTTCGTCGTAGTTTCGATTCCGTGAGACCTCTTCGTTGTCTTTGACGGTCTTCGCAACGGAATCGTAGCGGTTCATCCGCTCAACCGGATCTGTGGGACCAGTGAGGCTGTTTTCAACCTCTGATTCCTCTACTTCTAATGCCACA
>NZ_PSYX01000156.1:0-462 GCF_003586325.1 Haloferax sp. Atlit-10N | reverse complement strand
CCCTAGCGTTTCCTTCAGCTCTGGATAGCCTGCGCGTTCGACAGCCTCCTCGACGAACTCGATCCAGAGCTCTTCATGCTGCTCCGCGTAGGCGACCTTCGCCTCACTCGGGTACATATCCAGCTCGTATGCGGTCAAGTCGATCTCGACTGCGTGTTTCCGTTCAAGCGTTCTCGCGCCGAAACGGTACAGGTGCTTGCAGAGGACGTTCTTCCGCCGAACGGTTAGTAGCCGCTTTGACTCGTTGATGTACTCGTTTACCCACTCTCGCCAGTCGTACGATTCTGGATCGACTTCGACGGACGTTTCCGGCATCGAGAAATCCGAGTTCAGACGTCGGAGGTAGAACTGAACTAATGCGACAGCAGTCCGGTGGTTGGCGTTCGGAAGTGCGTGTTTCAGAATCAGGTTTGAGGCGAGTCGGCCTGCAACGGCTGTTGCTGGGCCCTCCCAGACCGTCCG
>NZ_PSYX01000155.1:0-463 GCF_003586325.1 Haloferax sp. Atlit-10N | reverse complement strand
TGTCGGTCGTGTTCGTCGCTACTGGCCTGTACGCCTTCGGCGGCATCTCCGACATCACCATCACGTGGCTGTCGTCCTACACGCTGACGAGCGAGCACGCGACGCTCGGCGGCATTCTCGTGTACGCGCTGGCGTTCATGTCGAGCGAGACGAAGTCGCTCGAACACTACGAGTACTGGGAGATGGCGTTCATCGTCGCGTCGCCTGCTGTCATCCTCGGCTGGCAGTACGTGACCGAAATCAAGGACCTCCTGCTCGGACTGGGCGACCCGCTGGGCGCGCAAGTCGCGTTCCTGATTACGGTCGTCGGCTGGGCGGTCGCCGTGAGGTAACCAGACCATGACCCTTCCTTTCGGTCTTACCAGACTGGAAGCGACTGCGACGCTCGGCTACCTCGCTGCGTGTCTCGGTGCAGCTGCGTTCATCGTCACGGGAGGCCTCTGATGCGCGAGTTCGCTCGACG
>NZ_PSYX01000154.1:0-464 GCF_003586325.1 Haloferax sp. Atlit-10N | reverse complement strand
GGGGCCAGTTCGTGCAGGATGCGCTGCGGATAATGACGGTTCTCCCGCCAGTTGGCGGCGCTGCGTCCGGCATTCACCGTGGCGACATGACCAAACCAGCGGGTGCTGTCCAGCCCCTGCTGCGAGGCCAGCCGCTTGTCCCGCTGTACCCAGCCCAGACCACCGTTATAGCCCGACAGCGTCATGGCCATACGCTCGCAGCCGTTGGCGGCGCTGACGCGCTGCCACAGCCAGCGGTCATAACTGACCAGCGCCCGGATGGCCCATGCCGGATTAAACGGCTCACGGCTGTTAAGCCCCGGCATCAGTTGGCTTATCCAGTCGGCGGTGGCGGGCATAAACTGGGCCAGCCCCTGAGCGCCAACTGGCGAGACCGCATCAGGTCGCCAGCCGCTTTCCTGATGCAACTGCGCGGCGAAATCGGCCACCGGCGCAGACAGTCCCCATTCAAGCCGGGCATTACG
>NZ_PSYX01000153.1:0-465 GCF_003586325.1 Haloferax sp. Atlit-10N | reverse complement strand
GACGACGACGTGTTCGACGAGTTCCTCTCGGATCACGGCCACGAGACAGAGATCGTAAGCTGGGAGCGATCCTATAACAAGCTCCAGTGTCCCGAGTGCGGTGCGCTCCACGAGGAAGGAACGGCGCGGTGTTCGGTCTGCGACTGGCGGCCGAACTGACCCCCGCGGCGACGCCGCTGTGTAGGGATTTTCTTTCCGTCGTACTCCCCGGTAGTATTATGAGGAATTACCCGATAGTGACTACCATGCCGACCTGTCAGAACTGCGGTTCGTTCGTCACGACAGATTACGTTCGGGTGTTCACTCCGAACGAGGTCGATCGGCCCCGCGTCTGTCCGGCCTGCGAGGACCTGGTCCGCGACGGCGCCGACGTCCGCGAGGCCCGCGCGACGCGGAGCAGTTGACGGCCGCCTGGCCGGCGAGGCGCCCGTCCGTCGCGGCCGGGCCGGAGCCCGGAGCGACGAC
>NZ_PSYX01000152.1:0-465 GCF_003586325.1 Haloferax sp. Atlit-10N | reverse complement strand
TTCGATGTCTTGATCTTCGACGGCGAGCCCGCTCGCGGGTTGGACGTGAATGTTCCGCTCAGTCATTGCCTCGACTTCGTCTGGCCGGGTTCTATAACTTACGGGAACAGATAACGGCTGAATGATTACTCGTTCGCATCGTTAAGTAGCATACCGAGATAGGAGGTCCGTTGCTGCTCGTCGGGATTCAGACCGAGGTCCCGAAGCACCCTGTAGGCCCCCTCTCGAACGGGTTCGATGTCGCCGTCGGTCTCTCGTTCGACTTCAACGAACTCGCCGACACCGTCGACCGCGTCAAGCGTGACGTCGTATTCCCGGACTTCGTACACCCGGCGGTTCTTCCGGACGGTCGCCGCCGGCTCGAAACCGAGGTGCTGGACGATTGCGTCGATATCGTCGCCGTTCTCGACGCCTGTTTCGAACTCCTCTCGGCTCTTCGACTCCGCTTCGAGGAGTGGGCCCTTA
>NZ_PSYX01000151.1:0-465 GCF_003586325.1 Haloferax sp. Atlit-10N | reverse complement strand
AGCGAATCCGCGAGGTCGTCGGCTCGGAGTACCGCTGAGCCGCGTTCACCGCCCGGAGCGCGTCAGGGGACGATAGTCACCGGAACGGCCTCGGCCCGGAGCACCGTTTCTGCGGCGCTCCCGAAGACGGTTCGCTCGACGATGCCGTCTTCGTGGTGGCCCATCACGACGTGGTCGAAGCCGCCGCGCTCGACGGTGTCGAGAATCTCCTCGCCGACGCGGTCGGCGGTCCACACGTCGACCGTGATGGTCGAAAGCTCCGGTTCGCCGCCGAAGTCGCCCGCTTTGAGTCTGCCGCGCGCGTCGTCGAGAATGGCCTCCGTCGCGTCGGTCTGGTTGTTCGTGTAGTGGACGACGTGGAGGCTCCCGCCCATCCCGTCGACCATCTCGATGGCGAAGTCGAGCGCGCGTTTGCTGGCGTCGGTGCCGTCGATGGGGATGAGAACGTCCATACGAAACAGAGGA
>NZ_PSYX01000150.1:0-469 GCF_003586325.1 Haloferax sp. Atlit-10N | reverse complement strand
GGCGTTCTACGGATTCGGATACGCAACGGCGGCAGACCGGCTTTATCAGCTCGAACTGTACCGGCGGTACTATCACGGGACTGTCGCGGCAGTCCTCGGTGCGGGCGACGAGGACACCGACTGGGTCCAGTTCGATATCGAGGCGCGGCGCAACACCGCCGGCGAGCCGTCACTGGACGAGCAGGCCGCTGAACAGTTGACGGCGGACCAGCGAGCGGTCCTGCAGGCGTTTACAGATGGTATCAACCGATATATTACCGAAGTCCGTGAAAGCGAGGAACTGCAATTCCATCAGGCCTTTCAGGAGCACGGGTTCGAGCCCGAGGAGTTTACCACGACGGACGCTGCCGGGATGTTCGTCGCCAGTATGGCGTATTTCAGCGGCTTCCAGCTCGAGACGCTCGGTGCGACAGTTCTCGACGCGCTCACCCAAGAAACCGGGAGCGAACAGCGTGCGATGGAGCTATTC
>NZ_PSYX01000149.1:0-469 GCF_003586325.1 Haloferax sp. Atlit-10N | reverse complement strand
AGGCTTGATCCCCTAGCAGCATCCCTTGTCTGTAAACAAAAGTCGAAATGACATCAGAGGTTTCATAAGTGGCTGCAGTCTGCATTAATAGGATCTTCTGAAAATCAGCATTCATAATGCTGCCCATACGCAGGATGAGGAGCACGATAATCGTTGGCATAATACCTGGCAACGTGATGTGCAGGAGCTGTCTCCAGCGGTTGGCACCGTCCATCTTGGCTGCTTCATACAGCTGAGAATTGATTCCGGCTAGTGCTGCAAGGAAGAGTATTGATGCCCATCCTGCGCCCTGCCATACATTGGATAGAATGTACAATGGCCGGAACATATCTTTATCTGTGAAGAACATAATAGGCTCAAAACCAAAGAAGCCGCGGATGATATTAAACAAGCCGCCGTCCAAAGAAGAGAAGGTCTTAAGCATACCAACGACAACGACAACGGATATGAAGTGAGGTAAATAACTGAC
>NZ_PSYX01000148.1:0-470 GCF_003586325.1 Haloferax sp. Atlit-10N | reverse complement strand
CGCCTCTACGAGATGCTGTGTAGTGCAGTCGAAGACGGCGGTGACGTGACACCAATCGAGCAGGCGTACATGAAGGAACGAGAACTCGACGACGCCGATACGAGGCTCCGGTTCTACGTCTCGGCGGTCATGCCACACCAGATGTCCAGGTACGACGTCTTCGGCGAAACGCTAAACGGCCGCTTACACTATCCGAAAGAACTCGCGTTCACCCACAATCGATTCGTCCGAGACGCGTCCGCGTTCAACTCGGACACCGACTGGACGGCACCACTCCCGAAAAACGACAAGTGGGGGCTGCTGTCGGTGAACGACGAGCAACTCCACGCGGTTTCGACGGGGTGGTACTTCTATCAGACGTTCGCAGAGCGGGACGACGCCGAAGCGGACGCGGACGACCCGCGAATCGAAGCGCTCGTGAGCGTACTGAGCGGGGACGCGATAGCCGTCGAAGTGCTGCTCGAAGAGTA
>NZ_PSYX01000147.1:0-470 GCF_003586325.1 Haloferax sp. Atlit-10N | reverse complement strand
ATTGTCGTCGCTCGTGGACCACCCAGAGGCTACTCCCGGTTTCACTGACGCGTTGTAGTCCGCGATGACGAGCGGTTCGATGACGTTCAGCTTTCGGAACATCCACCCCTTGACGAGCGGGTCGAGGGAATCTGGATTCCACGGCGTCCCGACGCGGAACGTCGTCTCCCGTTCCATCTGCTCCGAGGAGGAGGTCCGCTCACCGTCCTGTGAGGTGCCGCTGCAACCCGCGAGTCCGATGAGGCCCGCCGTCGCTCCCTTCAATGCGTCTCGTCGACTGAGTCTGCGGTTTCGTAGCGTTAGCATTCTTCGTGGTCCTCACCTCTCTGCCGGCCGGTCGAAGCCGCGTTTCGCTCTCCGAGCCATGCGATGAGTTCCAGTAGCTCACCGACGGCCGTCTCGAACACGTCCCGGCCGGTTTCGGCGGTCGCGGCCGTCGGGTCTCCGACGACGCCGTTCTCGCTGAACTC
>NZ_PSYX01000146.1:0-471 GCF_003586325.1 Haloferax sp. Atlit-10N | reverse complement strand
CATCGCTCCGTTCTCCTCGAAGAACTCCGTGAGCGGGCGGAGATTGGTCCCTGCGAGCCCGGTGATCATCGATGGTCGCGCGGCCCGGTCCCGACGACTATCGCTTGCGGTCGCTGCGGGTACGACTCGACGAGCCTCGCGACCGGGCAACTGGCGCAGGATGTGGAGATCCCCACGCGGCTTTCCGGTGGTGCTCGACGGTGAGCGACGAGAGTTCCGGGGAGATCGTCGCGGAGTTCTCCGTCCTCGAGGACGCGGCCGCGGTTACGGCCGACGATGAGGATACGGTCTCATCTTCAGTTGACAACGGCTACGAGCCCGGATCGACGGTCGAAGATGAAGCGGACGACACCAGTTTCGAACTTCCGGAGTACGTCGCCGCCTGCCGGTACTGCCAGCGAACTTTCGAGACCGATGAAGCCGCGCTCGAGCACGAGTGGAACTGCGACCTGGAGCCGACCGGCGAGTGTA
>NZ_PSYX01000145.1:0-472 GCF_003586325.1 Haloferax sp. Atlit-10N | reverse complement strand
GTGCGGCGCGTCCTAGAGAGACGTGTTAGAACTGAAACCAATGGCAACAACGAGTTCCCCGTCGGTGTCGTTCGACGAGACCGACACGCGACACGATGAGATGCATCGCACGATCGAGCAGTGGCTTGCGGACCTCGCTGCCGACGTTGACGACGCGCAGGCCAGCGAGCAGTTCCAAGCGTGGTTGGACGTCCAGAGCGAGTTCCACGACTACTCCCACCGCAACACACTCCTCATCACCCTCCAATGCCCCGAGGCGACGAAAGTCGCTGGCTACCGGACGTGGCAGGAGGAGTTCGACCGATACGTTGAGGAAGGCGAGTCGGCGATCTGGATTTGGGCGCCGATCATCACGACCCAATGCCCCGAGTGTGGGAACGCACCGAGCTATCACGAAAACAGCGAGTGTGAGTACGACGAAACACCGCCCGAAGAGTGGTCGGAGGGCCTCGTGGGCTTCAAGCCCGCACCC
>NZ_PSYX01000144.1:0-472 GCF_003586325.1 Haloferax sp. Atlit-10N | reverse complement strand
CAAATGGAAAGATCGTGATTACTGGGGCCCGAGACTTAGCCACCGCTGAGAGTGCATACGAACATCTGCGTTCTCGCGTTTAACAGCTGTTCTGATTGGTATAATCCCAATTTGCGGCGTTCTCAATTGAACGTTTCAGTGATGTAGTCGCTGAGTAACGCTTCACGTGTTTGGACGAACTCAGGGAAGTTCCCTAATTCGTAGAGACGTTCTTCTTGGGGAATATCATGCCGTTCGAAGTAGAAATCGAACCAAGTCGAAATCCACTGATCGAATGGTTGGTCGCCTTTCGATTGGTTCTCATCGATTAGTTGAAAATTGTCGACGTAATCGCGCAGCGGTTCGTATCTTTCCGCCTTTCTTGGGTCGAGTCCGTAGTCCTCGATGAGCTTGTCTTTTTCAGCAGGCTTCGCGGGAAGATGAGGTCCACTTTGTACGAGCCGTCCGACGCTGATTCAGGGTAGTAAAGAAT
>NZ_PSYX01000143.1:0-472 GCF_003586325.1 Haloferax sp. Atlit-10N | reverse complement strand
GATTCAGAACTCATCTGTTCTGGTAGTTTATTGGTCGGAGTATTAAACCTTGGTGTTGGTTTCGTCTCAGCTGTCGGTAAACGCCGTCTAACGGGCGTCAGACGGGTGTTTGGGGGTGCCGTTATCGGCGCTGCAGGGCGTAGCCCTTCCCTCGACGCCGCTGAACCCCTAATACCATTCTCTACCATTCAATGGTAATCAATGGTTTTCAGCGGAATATTTATATTGTTGAGGAGAGTACATGTAGTTGACCGATGGCCGACGAGGATGATGGCCTGCTGTGGCCTCCGATGTTCAAGGGGATGCAACAGGCGAGCGAGAACGCGATGGAACAGCAACAGCAGCTGATGAAACAGATGTTCGCCAACGGTGGCATGCCGAGTTTCGATATGAATCAGCTCGGTGCCATGAGCCAGATGGCGACGTTCAAGACCCGCGTGCAAAGCGGGGGTCGGATCAGCATTCCTGATGC
>NZ_PSYX01000142.1:0-475 GCF_003586325.1 Haloferax sp. Atlit-10N | reverse complement strand
CGTCGGTGGAGGTTTGGCATATCACGGTCGGTGTCCACGACCAGCGCCGGTCTAGTCGGCGTCCCCAGTGCTTGCCCAACGCCGAGGGCAATGGTCGTTTTGCCACAGCCACCTTTGCCGCCAGCGATTGCGAGCATACTGTGTCTGGACTGTCTATCGGGTTTGAATCCTTGTGTCGGCCGTCACGAACAGGACTACCGTGGGCTGAAAGGACTGACTTACGACGGTTGGTTGTTGCCTACTTTTATACGGTCGTTGTTGGCACACCCCCTGTCCACGGTAGGTCTGTGCCTTCGATGGCGGCGATCCCAACAGGCGAACTGTTCGAGCCGTCCTCAGTGCGGGTTGATAACGTGTATGTAACAATAATGAGTACACTCCAACTATGGATATGTGCAGTGGACCAAACACGGCCCTTCAGTTATACAGTATCCGTACCCTATCCGAACCGCTCCCTGAAATCCTCCGCCGTGTC
>NZ_PSYX01000141.1:0-476 GCF_003586325.1 Haloferax sp. Atlit-10N | reverse complement strand
TGTCGGTCTGTTCTTCGACAGTCTGACGGTGGACGTGATGGGCAAGCTCACGAGCGAATACGCTCAGCTGTTCGAAGCCGTCATTCAGTGCGTACGCGCCGTCATCAGTTTGGTCGACGATTCCGCGATGTTGAAGCGGGGCAAGCGCACGGTGGACGGTACTTCGGTGGACGTCGGCGCGGCGTGCGAGTTCGGTCGCGGTCCGTGGGGTGTCGAGGTAGTAGCACACACGGAGGGCTGCCCCTGACAACAGCTCCGGCCAGTCGATGTGTGAATACTGTTGCGTGAGGTCCGTGAGTAACTCGAGGGCCTTTGCGTCCGACAGTCGAATCCGCTTTGTTTTCCCCTGTCGACGTGTCTCGACGAGGCCAGCCGTTTCGAGGCGTTCGACGAGTTCTGAGGTGTAGCTGAGACTCCGATCAAGACTTGTTGCGAGTGCAGAGACCGTCTGCTCACCGTGGAGGGCTGTAAGGGCG
>NZ_PSYX01000140.1:0-477 GCF_003586325.1 Haloferax sp. Atlit-10N | reverse complement strand
TGATGCTACTCGGTTCCCGGCCGGCAACACAGTTCGCACCAGCAAATGCTGTCTCAGGGCGTTCAGTTCCATACCTAAGCGTCACACACGGTGTCCCGAGGATGCTGCTCTCCTCCTGCACACCACCTGAGTCGGTGAAGACCAGGTCCGCTGTGCTCTCTAATCTGAGGAAATCAAAGAAATCCAGTGGTTCGATAAGACGAATTTGGTCGGGAACTGCAATACCGAACTCTTCGAGGCGGTCCTTCGCTCGGGGCTGAATCGGGTAGATGACTTCTCGTTTCGCCTGAGCGCTTGCTCGTGCGACGCCGCTGAGAATCCGCTCGAACGCTTCCCGGTCATCGACTGTTTCCGCTCGGTGAGCGGACAAGAGGTCGAACTGCCCTTCTGAAACGCCGAGCTCACTCAGAATCTGACTGCTGGTTGCAGCATCATCGTCAAAGGTCTCGACTGCGTCGACGATCGTATTTCCAGTGA
>NZ_PSYX01000139.1:0-478 GCF_003586325.1 Haloferax sp. Atlit-10N | reverse complement strand
CGCCAGACCGATGTGCCAGTACGCGATGAGGTTAATCTTGTGGCTCACGCCGTACATCGAATCCGACGCCATACCGAAGACGCTTCCCAGCGACGCGACTCCGGCTAGAAGGGTCAAGTACTTGATAACGTTGGACCGCAACAGCGCGCGGAGGGACGGAATACCGCGGGTTTCGAGCCGTGCCAATACGCTCATACGCTCAGTTCTTCAGGCCAACTTAAAAACTGTTGTGCGGATTCCCACGGACTCGTAGGCCGATAATCGATAGACTGCGACCGGCTGTGTCGACGGATTCCCTGTATATTTACCGCTCCGTTTTAAGAAGGAGCCGGAACATGTGCGAATATGTCGCGACAGCCGTTGGCTCGCGCCGTCTTCGTCGTTGGCATGTCGCTGCTGTTGATCGGCGGACCGATCGTAAGCACCGTTGGTGCTGTGGATGGGGGGCCGTCGGGCGAGGCAGTGGGCGACACGCTTG
>NZ_PSYX01000138.1:0-479 GCF_003586325.1 Haloferax sp. Atlit-10N | reverse complement strand
CGGTGTATTCTTGTCTAAGATTATCAATAGTATCTGGCGTGAACCGCTGCTTGACGATGCAGCGTTTGGACTGTATGGAACCGTAGACTGCTCCGGTTCTCTGCTGACTCCCGGAGAAACACGACCTCCTAACCGATGTATTTCTCGGGGGAATTACGGAATTAGTTGACTGCTACCCTTCGATTTTGCTTGGTCGGTATGTTTGACTACGTTGAGCGAAAGTTCATCTAAACGCATCCCACGCTCACCACATGCGTGTCACTCAGTTCCACAGCCGTAAGCCAGTCGCCGCGCGCGTGGTGCCGATATATGTGTATCTTAATCGAAATACTACTCCTTCGAACGACCTGTCAAACTCACTTGCCCGGTTCACGAGTTCGACCTCGAATCCTCGACGTCTAATTACATATCTATGTGTGTAATCTCATTCGCCTTTTTCCACCGACCACCCCACAGAGCCACATATACAGATAGTTCAT
>NZ_PSYX01000137.1:0-480 GCF_003586325.1 Haloferax sp. Atlit-10N | reverse complement strand
GTCGGTCGCGGCGACCGCCGAGCGCGTCCAGTTGTGGCGACTGCTCGCGGGGTCGACTTCACCGAGGTCGCGGCGGGCCGAGAGTGGAGCCGATGGCATCGGTTCAGTCCTCGACGGGGAAGGCGTCGTGAAGCGTGTGGTGGGCCTCTCCGAGGTCGTCGAGCAGCGCGTCCGTGCCCTCGCGGAGACGGCGAAGCGACCGTTCGGCGTCGCGGACGGCGACGAGTCGGCCGCGGAGGTAGCCGGCCTGCGGGTCGTCGTCGTCGATTCGCGTCGCCTCCGATTCGAGGTCGACGAGCGCGGCGTCGAGATGTCGCTGGGCCTCGTCGAGCGTGGTCGCGTTCGCGAGCGCCTGAATCGGGCCGGGGTCGGCGTCGCCGAGGTAGTCTTCGAGTTCGGCTTCGGCGTGTCGCTTCGCGTGTTCGTCGGTCGTTCCGGTGATGTTCAACAGCGCCAGTCGGAGCGCTTCGAGTTCTGCGC
>NZ_PSYX01000136.1:0-482 GCF_003586325.1 Haloferax sp. Atlit-10N | reverse complement strand
GAATAGTCACTCAGATTCTCACAACAATGCTATCAAGGTCCGGATCGTAGGGATGGAAACTGAAGCCACGGCGGTTTCCTCCGCTGTTACTTCGTCTAACGACAACCGGTGATGGAAAATGCACGACGATAGAGATGAGGGAGGTGACTCGGATCCGACCGACCACCCCGAAAGCACAGATCCAAGCTCCACTACGGTTCGTCATAACTGGAGAAAATCGGGCCGCCCCAGTGTGGCGATCGTCGGAGCAGTTGCGGCGGCTAACAACCGGGAAACGACTGGCCTGCCACCGTTACAGGAGACGATCGAAGCCGATGCACTCAATGCGCTATTTGATGGCCAGTCGTCGTCAGTCGCAGTCTCATTCCAGTACGCCGATACTGACGTCTCAGTGACCGGGGACGGCAGCATCGAAGTCCGAGTCGATGGGCACTCTCGGGAATCGGAGTGATACCCACAACTACCGAGTGATCGATTGGTGT
>NZ_PSYX01000135.1:0-482 GCF_003586325.1 Haloferax sp. Atlit-10N | reverse complement strand
GTTTCTCGCCGCCGCTCAAGTAGTGCGGAATCCGGTCTTCGAGGTGACCCGCCTCGACCGTTTCGAGCGCCTCGCGAGCGCGCTGTTTCGCTTCGTTAGTGGGGACGCCGTAGTTTTGGAGGCCGAACATCACGTCATCGAGGACCGTGGGTGCGACGAGTTGCGTATCGGCGTCCTGAAAGACGAAGCCGACTTGCTTTCGCGCGCGTGCTTTGTTGTCTTCGCTGATTGGTGTGCCGCCGACGACCAGTTCGCCATCGTCGGGGACGAGCGTGGCGTTCAGGTGTTCGAGGAGCGTCGATTTCCCCGCGCCGTTGCCGCCGACGAGCGCGACGATCTCGCCGGGGAAGACGCTGAACTCGACGTCGTGCATGCCGACGGTTCCGTCCGGATACGTATGCGCCTCACACCGGAGGTCGACAAGTGGCGTCTCAGCGTGAGTCACAGTCCCACCCCGGTGACCGAGACAGCCGCATACCCAG
>NZ_PSYX01000134.1:0-485 GCF_003586325.1 Haloferax sp. Atlit-10N | reverse complement strand
TCACGTCGGACTCGGGGACGGTGGCGACGAGTTCGTACTGCCCGTTACCGAAGTGGAGCGGCGCGTAACCGGCGAAGTAGCGAGCCGCCTCGCCGCCGTCGCCGGTCGTCTCGTGGGTGGTCAGGCCGGACTGGCCGACAAGCGCCGTCGCGTTCTCCGCGATTTCGGACTCGACGGAGCCGAGCGATTCCCGGGAGTCGGTCAACAGCGTCCCGCGCTCGCTCACGATAGTCAGGTGGCCGGTCTCACCGACCTGGATGTCGTCGATGAGCGTGTTGAGGAGTTCGAAGTTGAACTGGAGCGTGATGGTTCCGGCGAGTTCTCCCCCGCGGTACACCGGCGCGGTGACGTACACGGCGGCGTCGCCGTCGACGGTCGTCACCTCGCTCACCTGGATCTCGCCCTTCTGAAGCTCTGTCGCGGTCTCGAACCACGCCTCGTCCGCGAACGAGGTGCCGGACACCGACTCGGTGGCGATGCCGTCG
>NZ_PSYX01000133.1:0-485 GCF_003586325.1 Haloferax sp. Atlit-10N | reverse complement strand
TGATCCCGTCGTCGTCGGTCCGCCCCGAGAGCGTGCCCGCGACGATGTCGCCGAGTTCCCCGTGGAGATCGGCATCTGTCAGAACCCCCTCGCCCCACAGGACGTTGATCTCGCCGGAGTGAGTACACTGCTCGTAGTTGTCGATGACGACTTTCGCGTCGAGCAGCGTGCGTTCGTCGTGTTCCTGCTTGCCAGCGGCGTCGGCCCCGATGGCGTTGATATGGGTGTGCTCGTCGAGCCACGCCCGCTCGACGATGGGGGACTCGACGGGCGTAATCGTCGACAGCACGTCACAGCCGGCGGCGTCCTCGATGGGACCCGCCTGCACGTCGAATCGGTCGGCGAACGTGTCGACGAACGCCTGCTGTTTCTCCGCGTCCCGGTCGGCGACGATCACCGTCTCAATGTCCCGCACCGACGAGATGGCTTCCAGTTGCGTGTAGGCCTGCGTGCCAGCCCCGACCAGTCCGAGCGAGTCCGCGTCG
>NZ_PSYX01000132.1:0-488 GCF_003586325.1 Haloferax sp. Atlit-10N | reverse complement strand
TCTGAACTCCCTTCAGACCCCACATCGCTTGAAGCGGTTATAGACGACATTCTTGACGACTATGAAACGCAGGTCTCGTACCACTATTCACGCGACAACACCGACCTGATGAAGCGGGTTCTTCGGACGATGATCAACGTCCATCTTTCTGACGACGGCGAACCATATTATCCCTTGAACGGCCAACTCATGACTGGTCAAACGCCCCTCGAAGACGTCAGCTCTGTCTTAGAGATCCTCGAGAATCTCGATGAACTAGATAGCCCAGCAGACGCAGTTCACATGCTCATCGCAACCTCGATGATCAGTCACGGAGTGGACGTCGATGCGTTGGACTTCATCGGTTTCTTCGGCCTTCCGCGGAACACGGCCGAGTACATTCAGTCGTATTCACGCGTTGGGCGCAAGTGGCCAGGGACTGTGTTCCTACTCTTCGATCCGATGCGGACCCGCGATCGGTCCTACTACCGTCACTTCCAGTATCATCA
>NZ_PSYX01000131.1:0-490 GCF_003586325.1 Haloferax sp. Atlit-10N | reverse complement strand
TAATCGCGACCATGAGGATGACGCCGATGACCGGCGAGACTGCGCGGGACTCCGTGAACATTGTCTTGATTTGCATAGTTGTTTCTCCTAGGTGTGCCGGACGAGAGGCGACCGTTGAGAAAAATACGAATCGGTCCTCGAACGCCTGCGTTCTAACCTAACAGATTGTCTGACGTTCTCCGATGATATAAACTAGTATTGAGAAGGCGTTTCACGTCTCATGCGTGATTCGTACCAGAATCGGCTGGTGCTGTCGCTCACGGTGTAACGTTCGAAAAAATCGAGGTTCGGTTGACTGTGTCGCCGCGGACCGTTTAGTGCGTGTACGTTTGCAGGGTCGCGGAGTTGGAACCGGATTCGGAGGTCCAGACGAGGCGCACTTGGTCGCCGTCCTCAAGTTCGTCGCCGGCTGCAAGTTCAACGACGATGGTGTCACCGGCGTTCATGCTGTCGTCGGAGCCGGTCTTCTTCGACACAGTATCCGCGGTTA
>NZ_PSYX01000130.1:0-491 GCF_003586325.1 Haloferax sp. Atlit-10N | reverse complement strand
CCGTTACCGCTCACGAGGTCGCCCGCGTCGTACGCGTCGCTTTCGCTTTCGACGACTTCACCGACGACGGCCCCCTGCATCGGGTCACCGACCGACCACGGCTCGGCGTACGACTCCGCGTCCCGCATCCGGCCGCGCATGTACGGGTCGACAGAGAGGTACCGCACGCGAACGAGGAGTTCGCCGTGTCGCGGCTCCGGGAGGTCGCCCTCGCGGAGTTCGAAGCTGTCCATGTCCGGTTCTTCCTCGGGCCGTTCGGCGAATATCCACTGGCGGTTCGAATCGCGCATACGTGAACACCGACCTGCGGACCAACGACGGTGTTGCTTCCAGCAGCACCCGCCGGTTCGACGAGGGATATCGGGTGTCGGGGTCCGTGCTCCACCGCGACGAGTCGCGCACGTCACCTTCGCTGAACCCAGCCCCTATCTGGCCGGGGCGACTACGGGACAGCGAACGATGCAGGTCGCAGTCATCGGCGCGAACGGCGG
>NZ_PSYX01000129.1:0-491 GCF_003586325.1 Haloferax sp. Atlit-10N | reverse complement strand
CCGAGACCGGGTGAGACGGGCAGAGACACCACGTTTCCGGTGAATGAGGGGAAAGAGAACCGGAAAACCCGGTCACAGAGCCGGGATACCACGAGCCGTCAGGACGGAAAACGACAGTCGGTCGCTCACCGGTCAGCTCTCCGTCGCCAGCTCTCCGTCGTCAGCTTCGTCCGGTTCGGCGGAGAACGTAGCAACGCTGACAGACACCGTGTTTCCGGTGAAATACGATACAGGGCAGGCGAGTCCCGCGGGGGTCGGAAAGCGGTCGAACAGCCGATGAGTCACCAGAGCGAGGTCACGCGCACACCACGTTTCCGGTGAACCGAACCACGCGCCTGGCAGCGGCAAACGCATGGAAACACGGGTGTGCGCGTTCGTATCTTCCCCCTCATTTTCGGGGGCACCCGAATCGAACCACTTATATTGAACACACCGTGTTTCCGGTGAAAACACCTGCAATGAGAGTTCTATCTGGGGTATAGGGACACTAC
>NZ_PSYX01000128.1:0-494 GCF_003586325.1 Haloferax sp. Atlit-10N | reverse complement strand
GACGTTCAGCAGCGTCGGCATCGTCCCATCGACGGTCGCGAAATCGACTGCTCGCCGTGCAGCGACCGGTGAGTGGGGACCGGGACCTGCGAGGGCTACGGGAGTGCCGACTGTTTCGTCGTGGAGCGTGACGAGCGTCACTTCACATGGGGCCTTCTCAACGACAGAGTCGAGATTTGGCCCGAATACGTGTCCCTGTCGAGTAAGCGTTCCCCGCCAACCAAGCAGCACCTGATCGGCTCCCTCATCGATGATGGCCTCTAGAATTGTCTCGTCGACGCGTTCACCGTTCAGAGCTACCGTCCGTAAGTGGACGTCCATTTCCTCTGCGATGTCCCGGGCGGCTTTGAGGAGGTCGTGCTGGTGCTCCAGCCGCTCGGCTTCGATGTTTTGCTGTGGTGACGGGTCTGCGACTTGGAGAACGTTGACGGCCACGAGCTCTGGGGTCCCTTCGTCGGTATGGGCGTGTGCAGTGGCCGCGGCAAGACGGATCA
>NZ_PSYX01000127.1:0-500 GCF_003586325.1 Haloferax sp. Atlit-10N | reverse complement strand
TGAACCCGGACGAAGGCGGGCCTTGTTGTTTCCACGCTCGAAGTTCCCAGTGACGTTCACCACTCGCACATCGATACTTCCACCGCGGTACTGGAGCGCTGGCGCGGTAACCATGGCACTGCCACTCTCGTGTTTTCGCCAGACACCGCCACCCTCGTAAGCAACCGTCGTGGCACCGTCATCGAATCTGACAGAACTGAGAGTCATGTTCGCTGTACACGTCGTGTCGTCGTTGACAGTGATGTTTAGCCAACTGCTCCGGTCGAGTGTGTAGCTGCGGGGGTTGGTGGAGGACAAATCGATTTCTGCCTGTGATGTTCCACCACTTGTGGATAGTGAGGCGAATTCTGAGTCCATGTCTTGGAGCACGATACTCGCCTGCCTCTCATCTCGATCCTCGGTAACTGCGTCAATTGCTGGCGCCCCGATTACGATAACACCGATTGCCCCAGTCACGACCATTCCTAGTAGCAGAATATACCCAACAATTTGAGATATAC
>NZ_PSYX01000126.1:0-502 GCF_003586325.1 Haloferax sp. Atlit-10N | reverse complement strand
CCCGTGAGATTCTCCCCGAGGTTGACCTCGCCCGCGAGTTCCGCGAGCAAATCGCCGAACTCTGCCGGGACGCCGGCCTCGACGGCCACCGTGGCGATATCGCCACAGCGCGAGCAGCCCGGACGTTTGCCGCACTGGACGGGCGGACGACGGTTCTCGAATCAGACATCGAGCGCGCCGCCGAGTTCGCGCTGCCCCACCGGCTCACCTCTCGACCCTTCGAGGACGCGCCGGACGTCGACGACGTGCTCGACGACCAATTCGATGACGACGAGGGCGAAGACGAGGAAAGCGGAGACGACACCGGGGAAGCCGACGAATCGGAGAGCGAAGCGGATGACGAGACGGCGGGCGGAGAAGACGCAGACGAGTCAGCGGCTGACGGAAACGACTCGGACGGCGATGCCGGTGGTGGCCCACAGAAACAGCGCCCCGACGATGGCGAGCGCTCCGAGGACCGCGAGGGGGGAGACGAACCGGGCGGTCCAGCGCCCGCGTCGGC
>NZ_PSYX01000125.1:0-502 GCF_003586325.1 Haloferax sp. Atlit-10N | reverse complement strand
CTACCTTGACGAACTACTCGAGGCGGCGGAAGAGGGGGGCACGTAAGATATCCATACGCACCTCCGCACGTCGTGGCCACGAAAACACCATGATTCCGAAGATCATCAAAACACCACTCGTTAAAGCCGTCCGCGTCAGCATCGACTTCATCAAATATTTCGCGGTGTTCGTCGCCGCACTTGCCCTCCCTGCGGTCCTATTTGGTGCGGACCTCATCGGCAAGTTCACTGCCCTCGTACTGATGCTCGCGCTGCTACTCGTTGTGGGGAGCTACGGCAAATCTGTGCTGTTCTAACTGCGTTTTCGTCCGATAACAGATCTGTCTCCAGTTCTGAGCAGTGACGTAGTTTCAACTAGCTAAGATAACACGGTGAGAATTGCAGTTCAATACCTGTACCAACGTACAAATTGATGAACCTTGTTTGTACTTTATTTGATATGATTGGGATTTCAACACAACTGGTAAATGGTATTGTTCGAAATACCAAGCTGTCCACGACT
>NZ_PSYX01000124.1:0-503 GCF_003586325.1 Haloferax sp. Atlit-10N | reverse complement strand
AGTTCCGAGAAGCGCTGTTCCGTCTCTCGGATTGTCTCCTGTGCATTGTAGCTAGCGACGGCGTTCTTGACCCGGTTCGCGAGAATTGTGTACTGGCTGGAACCTGTGTCCTTCTGAAGATAGTCAGTAACACCCGCAGAAATGGCATCACTTGCGACAGCCTCACTCCCCTTCCCCGTGTATAGAATGAACGGAATTCGAGGATGGGTTTCCCGAATTGTATTGAGAAAGTCGAGACCAGACTGACCGGGCATATCATAGTCCGAGACGATGCAGTGGTACTCCCTCTCTGAAAAAGCCTCCAAGCCGTCACTCACATTCGTTTCAGAGTCAATGACGAAGCGGTCATCCTCCCGGCTGAGAAACACCGCAGTAAGTTCGGCGAGATCCGGTTCGTCGTCAACATGGAGAACCCGGATCTTCGGCGGAAGAGAATCCATTACCTAACTACAATGAAATGGACCCCCATAATGTAGTGGGATTTATACACAGATAGACAGCGA
>NZ_PSYX01000123.1:0-505 GCF_003586325.1 Haloferax sp. Atlit-10N | reverse complement strand
CGCCGGCGGTTGCAGTCGCTCGCTATCTCGGCCCGCGACCGCTTTCTCGCGCACCCGACGTGGGACGAGACGGCGGCGACGGTTCGCTCGTTTTTGCTCGATATCGTTGGTGGCGCCGACTGACGCCGACGCCGACGCGGACCGGGCGTCGACGTCGACCGCGGCGTCGACGCGGCGCTAATCGCCGCGGGCGGGCGAGGGACTGCCGCCGCCACCGCCGCCGACCTCGACGGTTTCTCCGACCTGCGTGTAGACGAGGAGCAGGCCGACCGCGCCCAGCGCGGTCGCGGCCACGAAGGGGACGGCGAAGCCGAAGCCGACGAGGACGCCCGAGAACAGCGCGCCGATGGCGACGCCGAGGCCGAACCCCATCGTGAGAAGCGAGAGCGTCGACCCCGACTGCCCCGCCTTGGCGATGTCGCCGGCGAGGGCGAGCGAGGGAGCGAAGACGGCCGCGACCGCGACGCCTTGCAGGAACCGCGCGAGAATCATCAGCGCCGGCGTC
>NZ_PSYX01000122.1:0-506 GCF_003586325.1 Haloferax sp. Atlit-10N | reverse complement strand
AGCTTAGCTTCCAGAACGAAAACGAGGCGGTACAATCACATCAAGAAAAAATGTATAAGTTAGGTTCAGAATTAGATGAAGTTCGAGAAACGTTAGACCACTTAGAAAAGGAGATCGAAGACAAATTGAGGCTATTACCTGATGTGACGGCAACTTCTCAGTTTGACTAAGTGACACTAAACCAATACGAATACTATAAAAAAATAAACATGAGCTCAAATAAAATAGTAAAGAAATTACAAAGCGAGTATAGTGATGCTTATTCAGCCAAACAATACGAAGCAGTAGCGAGAGTCATAAAAAATAAAGAAGAACTGGGAGCAGTTCAATTTGAAGATATTGAACTAGAATCAGGGCCTGAAGCAGCAGTAATAGTGCGAATCGGAAATCAAACGTACTGTGCGGACCCTGAAGGAGAATATTGTGTCAAGCATGGAAAGAAAGGGAGTCAGCAGCCACCAGAGGGCAAAATAGAAGATGGGAAAGGGAACAATACGTTTGGTATT
>NZ_PSYX01000121.1:0-506 GCF_003586325.1 Haloferax sp. Atlit-10N | reverse complement strand
TTTCTCTCAAGCGGCTGAATTTGGGGATGACTTCGAGGGAACAGTACCGCGAGGTAACGTCGAAAATAGGGGACATTACGCCCAACAAGTCCGAAACCATTGGGAAAATCTTCAAAAAAAGGTTGATATCGACTTTGTGAAAGAACAGGTAGAACAACAGACTGATGCAGAAGTTGATCGCGAAGAGATTGAATCTTGGTACAGCGATGAGACGGTTGAATGGGTCGTCGAAGAAACCCGGAAAGAGCCGATGGTCGGACAGGGGGATGGGGAACAGGTATTCGCCAACTGCTGGCACATCAATGACTACGAGTCAAGTATCATGTGGGGTGCCTATATTGAGTCGAATCAAGGGGCAGTAATTCAATCCACCTATGAGAAGCTTTGCGAGTCCTTTGACGTATATCCTGATAACCATGTTTTCATCGGGAAAGTCGGGTATATTGACTATACAGACCCAGAATCAATGATACCGGAGAACAATGGTCTCTATCCCTACGTACACA
>NZ_PSYX01000120.1:0-506 GCF_003586325.1 Haloferax sp. Atlit-10N | reverse complement strand
CGACGCCGACCGCCGTGAGGACGACCGAAGCGACGGCGGCCCAGACGAAGCGCCGGTCGAGCGGCGGGAGCGTCGTGAACTCGACCGGCAGATCGAACGCCTCGACGACTCTCTCGGCGTCCGCGACCGGCCCGAACGCGCGCTCCGTCTCGTCGTCGCCCCGGCCGACCGTCGCCGCGATGGTTCGCGTTCCGAGATAGCGGTCTGTGGGACGGGTCGCCACGACCTCGGCGTCGCGGAAGTCACCGACCGCCGCCGCCCACTGCGGTTCGCCGGTCAAGCGGTCGTGAGCGACGAGTCGGCCGCCGAACCGCCGGTAGGTCAGCCACCCGCTCGCGAGCGTGTCCTCGACCACGTCGCCGGCGAGCATGAACCCGAGGAGGGCGAGTCCGAAAAGGCCGAATCCGACCCAGACCGCGAGCGAGGCTTCCTCGGCGACGAAGGCGGTTCCGCCAATCCAGACCATCGCGGCCATGGTGACGTAGAACGGACCCGTCGTCGTGACC
>NZ_PSYX01000119.1:0-506 GCF_003586325.1 Haloferax sp. Atlit-10N | reverse complement strand
CGTCGTGTGTACGCCCTCCTCGAACCGTGGGAGAATCGATTCGAGCATCAGTTCAGAGTGCTGTCTGAGCACGATAGAGTGCGGCAATAGTGTCTCGATGATTTTCCTCACATTTTGATGGGCTGTGAAATAGACCTGAAAGTCGTGCCGCGTCGAGGAACTACCGTAGTCAATGCCTGTCGATTCACAATAGTCTAGTGCATAGTCGACGAGTTGTTTACTCACCCCTGTCAGATGCATTCGTGCAATTGGGTACATCGTGTACCCAATTCGAACCTCATCCGTTTGCGCGATGCTCGCACGGTAGCGGCAAATTCCATCAAACAAGCCAGCAAACCACTTTTCTGAATACCCAGATCGGCATCGTCCATCTGGCAGAGGAAGCGAGTCCACTCTCGACGGACGGATGTCGTACTCGTCGCTGAAGTCCTGCGGTGTGGTGTGATTCCGGCCTCTCGGACGCCATCCATGCCGGAGTTCGTCACGCGTGATGAGCAATTGATAGA
>NZ_PSYX01000118.1:0-507 GCF_003586325.1 Haloferax sp. Atlit-10N | reverse complement strand
TTTATATGCTCTCCACCGGGTGTCGATTGTATGACTTCAGGCGGCAAGGAACAACGCTCACTTGATGAAATGTGGGCTGCTGAGGACCCGATATTCGAGCGAAAACAACTGCTCGAAATTGACCACATCCCTAACGAGGACCGCATCATTGGGAGGGACGAGGAGATTGAGAATATCGCGTCCTCCCTTCATCCAGCTATCAGCGGTGGCTCGCCGCGGAACACGCTTATCTACGGGAAAACTGGAACGGGAAAATCTCTCGTCACGAAACACGTCACACGGAGTGCCCAACGCTACGCCGGAAACCAAGGTGTGGAGATGGGTCGAGCCTACGTTGACTGTACGCAATCATCTACCGAGACCCGTGTCGTCGTCAACCTGGCTCGAGAACTCAATAATCCTGAAGAAACTGGTATCTCTATTCCCGAAACAGGGCTCTCGACCGACGCGTACTATCACCGACTCTGGCAAATCCTCGACGAACTCTATGATGTCGCGATCGTGATT
>NZ_PSYX01000117.1:0-511 GCF_003586325.1 Haloferax sp. Atlit-10N | reverse complement strand
ACGCACTGGCCGCAGTCCTCGGCGAAGACCGAACAGACGTCCTCGTGACCGCGCTTCGGGAGTACCTCCAAGACGCCGCTCACGACGACACGCTCGTCCAGGAAATTGCCGACGCCTATTACGACGATGAGATTACCTTCGAGCAACTCAAAGCACTCGTCGGCGCCGAAGAGGCGGCCAACCTCCGCGTGTTGAAACAGCAGTTGGACGAGGACTTTATCGACGAGGTCGCCGACGTATAGATGGCGCGGCTTATCGTAGATGCCTCCGCCCTCGTCAGTCTCGGAATCGTTACTGGCGACGACCCTGATCCACTCGCACTTTGTCTTTCTCGGTACGAGGTCGTCGTCCCAACGGCGGTCATCGATGAACTCCGCGAGATTGCCTCCTACGATGACGTCCATGGGCACGCTGCGTCCGCCGTCCTCGACCAAGCGAAGTCGTTCACAACACAGTCGGTCGACCTCGATGCCGAGTTTCCGCTCGATGACGGTGAAAACGCGGCGGTCTC
>NZ_PSYX01000116.1:0-511 GCF_003586325.1 Haloferax sp. Atlit-10N | reverse complement strand
AAGTCAGACAAGAAGCTACGCATTCGGCGAGCCGTACGGGGGTCTCGGCCACGATACTCACAGAGCTCTTTGTAGCGCTGGTAGACGACCCGGGACCGCGCCGGCGTAGACTCCTCGGCAGCGAGCGTGGTCAGCGCGTAGAGTGTGAGTTGCTCGTGTTCGGTGAGGTCGCGCATAATGTCCATGCTCTGCTGTGCCTCGAGTTTCTCCTGGGCGCGTTCGACGTGGTCAGTCGTCACCGACTCCGCGTTCTCGGTGCGTGCCAGATCACCCGCCTTCCGAAGAAGGGTTATCGCTCGTCGGGCGTCACCACCATCCTGGCGACCGAGGGCAGCACACAGCGGAATCACGCCCTCTTCGAGCGCGCTCTGGTGGAACGCGATGTCTGCCCGCTGTTCGAGGACCTTCTGGAGCTCTTCTGTACCGTACGGGGGGAACGAAATCTCGGTTTCACACAGCGACGACTGAACCTTCGCATCGAGCTGCTCTCGGAACGTCGAGTCGTTACTGA
>NZ_PSYX01000115.1:0-514 GCF_003586325.1 Haloferax sp. Atlit-10N | reverse complement strand
AACCTCGTCGGCGAGGATGTCATCCCGGATGACAACTTCTCGACGTACGACAGCTACGTCCTCGCGGTCGAGGACCTCTCGAACGGGAACATCGACGCGGTCGTCGTCGACACCCCCGTCGCGGACACGTTCACCGCGAGCCGTGACGTGACGGTCGCGTTCGTCGAGGAGACCGGCGAGCAGGATGGCTTCGGGATCCGTCAGAACGAGTCGGAGCTCCAGTCTGCGCTCAACAGCGGGCTCCAGACCGTCCAAGACGACGGGACGTTCGGAGAGCTCAGAGACACTTGGTTCGGGCAGGAGTAGGATGTCGGTCGCGGGGCCCCTCGCGCTCGCCGCGTCCGATAGCCTCGGCGCTCTCGCCCCGGGTACCGCCTCCGGTGAGACGCCGCTGACGGCCGCCGCCGTCGGGTCCGTGAGCGAGTCGATCGACTGGTGGCTGGTCGGCGAGCCCGCCGACTGGTGGTTCGTCGTCCGGAACGTCGACTACCTGGCCGGCGGCGTCCTGCTGACG
>NZ_PSYX01000114.1:0-520 GCF_003586325.1 Haloferax sp. Atlit-10N | reverse complement strand
AAGATAATTGATAATGTGACGCTTGGCAGTATCAGATGTTTCGCCCACGTGACCACTCCAGAACTCAGCGGCTCGTAGCCACCGTAGGGGAGAATCTGAAAGACCGGCCCGGTGAAGAGCGCAATGAACGCCGTCCCGATGACGAACTCAGGCAAGCTGACACCGGCGTAGCCACCCGCGCTAGCCAAGAGGTCCCAGATAGAGTCCTGCTTGATCGCGGTGAGTACACCTAGTGGTATCGCTGTTACCGTCACGAGAATTGATGTAATTGCTGCAAGTTGTGCCGACCGGACAAGGCGGGGGAAGATGAGTTTCGCGACCTCCTGACGATTTGAAAAGCTGATCCCCCAGTCGCCGGTCACAAACCCGACCAACCAATCAAAATACTGGACGTACCACGCGCGGTTCAACCCGAGTTGCTGCTCAATGGCGGCTATGCTTTCTTCTGTCGCCTGCTTGCCCAAGATCATGACTGCCGCGTTACCCGGCAGCAGTTGCGTGATGGCGAAGATAATCAGGG
>NZ_PSYX01000113.1:0-524 GCF_003586325.1 Haloferax sp. Atlit-10N | reverse complement strand
CGCATATCGTAGTGGTGGTGGAAGTACTCCGCGTAGCGCTCCCGGGCGAGTTTCGACGCTTCGTAGCCCGTGCGCGCCTCGACCGGCATCTCTTCCGGCGAGGGCTCGGTCCGCGAGCCGTAAATCGAGGAGGTTGAGGCGTAGACGACGGTGTCACAGCCGTCGTTTCGCGCCTGCTCGACCGTATTCACGAAGCCTTCGACGTTGACGCGCGCGCCCTTCGTCGGGTTCTCCTCATGCATCTTGTACGACGACAGCGCCGCCAGATGGAACACCACGTCCACGTCGTCGGTCGGGAGGTCGTCGTCGAGCACGCTCGCGTCGTGGAACTCCACGGCGTCGTCGAGATTCTCGGGCGTGCCGAGGTAGAGGTCGTCGACGGCGACGACCTCGTTTTCGTCGGCGAGATGGTTCGCGAGATTCGAACCGATGAAGCCGGCACCGCCGGTCACGAGGACTCGTTTCCCGTTCATGTGCTACCGGAGTCTCGTGAGCCGTATAGTGCTATCGACAGCATCGAGGCC
>NZ_PSYX01000112.1:0-524 GCF_003586325.1 Haloferax sp. Atlit-10N | reverse complement strand
GCGCCGATGATAACGAGGAGGAGCGTAACAAGTCGCGTGTCGTCTGAATTTGTCGGCATATTGTGATCCCTCCGTGAGTTTGGGTCTCAAGTAATACTACGTCCTAACTATTCAATGCGGTTGTGCCTTCGACCTGCGTGTTCCACCCACCGCTAATCTTTTGAATTCACACTCTCAACGGCTCTAACCTGAACTATCTGAAGGAAAACTGCAAAAGATGATCCGTACGACGATACATCTATGCAGGTGACGATGGTCGAGGGCATCTTCGAAGCCCTCCGAATCGGTGTTGGGTTCCTCTGGACGGCGGCGTGGGCGATCATTATGGGACTCACGATCACGAGTCTCGTCCAGGTCTACGTCTCCAAGGAGCGAATGGCACAGGTGCTGGGCGACGGTGATCTGAGCGGGCTCACCAAGGCGACTGCGTTCGGGGCGGCGAGCAGTGGGTGCAGCTTCGGTGCCGTAGCCATCGGGAAAGGTTTGTTCAAGAAGGGGGCGCACGCGGTCAACTTTCTCGCGTT
>NZ_PSYX01000111.1:0-525 GCF_003586325.1 Haloferax sp. Atlit-10N | reverse complement strand
TACTTGGAACCCGGAAACGATGGATTCCAAGAGTACTGGCACCCACTAAGATTCGGCTGGGAAAAAGATGAAAATACTTCTTCGCTGGGGCCTGTAGATAAAAAAACCAAGGCGATCCGTACAATCGGAGAGATTTCTAATTCGCTCTATCCTGAAGATGCGCCTCGCCCCGGCGGTGGTGAAACAGTAGCGCCAACTACAGAATATGTAGTTGACTTTATCGAAAAGCTCAGAAACTTCAACCAGAACGATACTGAGTTCGAGACATTATACAACCAGTCAAAAGTACTGGAAAAATTGGTTAGAAAACAAGACGAGAATCACATTATCTATGGTACAACAGAAAATCCGCAGTATGCTGTTGTAGAAGATGACTCCCTGATTGAGGAGGTCTGGGAGGATAGCAGCAGGGAATATGATGACTTCAACCAGTTCCTTAGGGACAACCCAGAGTACAGCATGAGTGTTGACGACGTCGATGCTTCTTTAGAAGGAGAAGAAATGGATGACTTCAGCCAGCAAGTA
>NZ_PSYX01000110.1:0-526 GCF_003586325.1 Haloferax sp. Atlit-10N | reverse complement strand
AGGTGAGGACGAAATAGTCGCCTCGCTTTTCACTGTACCGCCAGCCGTTGGGCCACTCGTCGTTTGATGGGAGGTCTACCATAGGTATTACTCCTCACCCAGGGATGCAAGTTCCTCGAGATTGGCCTCAATCGCTTCCTCGGGAAGGCCGTAGAGTTTTATTACAGCTCGTTTCAGTGCCTCTTTGCGGTCTAACCCGTCATATCCACGGTACTCAAGAAGCTGATCATGCGCGAGTTCGTAAGCATCGTCGTTCTCGTCAGTCTCTTTGGCGATGAGGGTCCAGCCATGCTCTTCGTCAGTGTAGGCGAGAGCAGCGACAGTCTCATCTATGAAGATCAGCAGGCCATGTATCCGCTGCGTGCCTTCCTCATCTTCTTGAACGCTCTCAGGAGACCCTGGAGCGACCAGATCAATGGGCCCTTCTTCAGTAAGTGTGTCAGCTTCTGGCTCGTAGAGCGGTCGGTTTGGGAGACTTGACATCATGGAGTTGCGGGCTTGAACACACTCTCGGCTAATCAATGCT
>NZ_PSYX01000109.1:0-529 GCF_003586325.1 Haloferax sp. Atlit-10N | reverse complement strand
GAACTGTTCGTCTACGCCGGCCTCCTGACGGTCGGCGTCTTCGGGCAGTACGTCGGCGGCAAGCTCACCGACCGCATCAGGACCGAGCGCGGCATCGTCGCCGGCTTCGGCGCGCTCGCCGTCATCGCCATCGCCTTCCTCCCCGTGGCGAATCTCGGCGTCGGCCCGCTTCTCGCCATCTGTGCACTGCTCGGCTTCTTCCTGTTTATGGTCCAGCCGTTCTACCAAGCGACCGTCGCGGAGTACACGCCCGCCGGGCTTCGAGGGCTCTCCTACGGCTTTACCTACCTCGGCGTGTTCGGCGTCGGCGCGCTCGGCGGCGCTATCGCCGGTTACATCCTCACGGTCGCTGATTCGACGGCGTTGTTCGCGGTCCTCGCGGGGTTCGCGGCGGCCGCGACGCTCCTGGGCGTGACGCTGTTGCGACGGCGGCCGACGCCCGCCTGACACCGGGTCGAGCGGGAGGCCCTCCGGGTCGGGGGGGACGGCCGGCAGAAAATACGGTTTCGGTCGGTTCTCCGGTGCGGTT
>NZ_PSYX01000108.1:0-530 GCF_003586325.1 Haloferax sp. Atlit-10N | reverse complement strand
GGTCGCAGATCCAACTCGATGGGACGCTTCACGACCACTCTGATGTCGAGCAGGTAACCATCGAGCTACGCTATCACGGACAGGGTATCGATGCCCCCTGGGGGTTCCGAAAACGAATCGTGATCGACGACCCGAACACGTCGATTTCCAAATCACTTCGGCTGGGACCGTTCAACGAGCAAGTGGGTGCCGGCCAAAACAGCCTCAAGATCACGGCACTCGATTCGCGCGGCCATCGCCGTCACTACAATGTCAACCTCTACGTTGAGGACGAGGACCCACCGTCGATCGAGATACTCGACCAGCGTCTGATAAACACGCGCTCGGCAGTTCGGTTGACGATTCGGGTGACGGATCAGGTCGGCATCCGCTCGGTCGGTGTTCGTCGAGGGTCGGCCGACGGGTCGGGGTTGAACTACGAGATTCAGCCGAAGCCAGTCGGGGCACGCCCTATCGAGCACACGTTCACGAAGACGATTCCGCTCGCAGGAGACAGCCGAAACATCACCATCGTTGCGGATGACGGCACC
>NZ_PSYX01000107.1:0-543 GCF_003586325.1 Haloferax sp. Atlit-10N | reverse complement strand
CAACGAAGGTACCCACTGACAGTATTTGAGAGGACGTTGTTGGTTTGGAGATTCAGGCGTAACGATTACAGTTAAAATAGCCCGCATGAGATTGTCAATTAGGATCCGTAGATACAGAACTATTGGTATGGATGTACAGAGAAGTTTGAGTGATCCTGTGGCTAAGTTCAGTATCCACATACGTCACAGAACAGTGTCATCCACAGTCCAAACCTAGCGACTAGCGAAGTAATTTGATCTTACTTCCTGGGATTATGAGTTTTGTTGAGTGCGAAGTCGCAGGATAGGCTGGTAAGTAACTGGGTTGTAATTTACATAAGAATGCTGTGTATATAGACACAATCTTTCATATAGTAATTACACCTTTCCGAGATATGCTCGATGTCAGCGCGGTAGAGAGAGAGTATAAATATCGTCTTAATATGAGATCAGGACTACTGGACCGGAGTCAGGATTCGCGGTTGACACACAAGTGTTTGAGTTTGTCAATATCGGGACATTTGAATGGAGTAGCGACTGAATGATGACCTCAGAGGAGTGGGA
>NZ_PSYX01000106.1:0-545 GCF_003586325.1 Haloferax sp. Atlit-10N | reverse complement strand
CCGATGTCGGCGCGCTTTGCGTCTAGGAGAACCGGGACGTCCTTGCCCTTCGCGTAGGCGATCGTCTCGCGGAGCGCGCGCCAGCCGTCCGCGCTCTAGTAGAACGCCGCGTTCGGCTTGTAACAGGCGGCGTACTCGTGCGTCTCGTCGATGATGCGACGGTTGAACGCCCACTGTGGGAGGTCCTTCTCGAGGAGATGGTCGGGGAGTCGCGAACGGTCGGCGTCGAGACCGACGGAAACGACGCTGTCGACCCGCTCGATGCGGTCTGCGAGTCGCTCGAAGAACGGCGCGGTCATATCTGATGCTGTCTTGCGGGGGACGAGTAGGTTTCCCTTCGGGTGCGGCCTGTCGTCAGCGGAGGCGGGCGAGCGATACGGCGAATCCGTAGGATGGAGTCACGGGTGAACCCGACCCCTTCTCCGGGATCGGTGAATCGGAAACCGTTAGGGAGCCCCCGCGGAATGAGCGCGTATGACTGACGCCGCTGACCTCGCCGCGCGGGTCCGCGAGGGGGAGCTTCGACTCCACGAACTGGACGAGTA
>NZ_PSYX01000105.1:0-545 GCF_003586325.1 Haloferax sp. Atlit-10N | reverse complement strand
TCTGGACGTTCGGCGGCGCGATGGGCCTGCCCGTCCGCCTCGTCGAGACGACCGGCCCCGGTCGCGCGGTCGTCCTCCGCAACCTCGTCGACGGACTCGACGGCCCTGCCGACCCGTGGTACTGGCTGGGCGCGCTCCCGCCCGCCTGCCTCTTTCTCGCCGGCGTCGTCACGGCGCGCCTCACGGCGTGGTCTCGACGCCTCGCCGAGGGGTTCGCCACCGGGTCGTCCGTCGCCGTCGGCTTCGCCGCCGCCGTCGCAGTCACCGCGCTCGTCGCCCGCGTCGGCCTCGGTGACGTGCCCCCGAACGCGGAGGGGTTCGTCCGCGTCGGTTCGACCGGGTTCCACCCGACCGACCTCGACGGCGACTCCGTCGGCCTCCCGTTTTGGGGGGCGTTCTCCGGGCTGGTGTACGGCGTCGTCTTCGGCGGACTCGGCGGGGCGGTGGCGTCGCTCGTCGGGCGACTCGTCTCCGCGGTTCGCAATCGGTCGAAAAAGGCGTGATTCGGATTCGCGCGGGAGCCGATTGGACCGAACGGCGTCGGC
>NZ_PSYX01000104.1:0-547 GCF_003586325.1 Haloferax sp. Atlit-10N | reverse complement strand
GTCGTACTCCGAGAACGCGAGGTCGTCGAGGTCGACGTCGACGGTCACCGTCTCACCGGCCGGAATCGAAACGGCTTCGAAGCCGCCGAGTTCGCGGACGGGCAGGTCGTCGCTCGCGTTCGAGGGCCGGACGTACGCCTGTACCACCTCGCGACCCGCCCGGTCGGAGACGTTCTCGACCGTGACTTCGACGCGACGCTCGTCGACGAGTTCCGCGCCGCGGTATTCGAACGCCGCGTAGGACAGCCCGTAGCCGAACGGATAGACGGGGTCAGCCTCGGTCGCGTCGAAGTACCGGTAGCCGACGAGCAGGTTTTCGTCGTACTGCACCTCGCCGTCGATTCCCGGGAACGTCGCGTCGTCGGTCACCGGGTAGTCTTCCTCGTTCGCGAAGGTGACCGGGAGCCGTCCCGATGGGTCGGCGTCACCGAACAGGACGGCCGCGAGCGCGTCGCCGTCGGCCTGTCCGGGGTACCACGACTCCAGAACCGCGCTCACGTCGTCGCGCCACGGGAGTTCGACGGGGCCGCTCGACTGGACGACGACA
>NZ_PSYX01000103.1:0-549 GCF_003586325.1 Haloferax sp. Atlit-10N | reverse complement strand
TTCTTTTGTACAGTCAGCACGCTCTGCGACGTCCGCAACAGTGGTTGGGGCCGTGAGTGTCGTCGCTGCTTCATACACACGATCTTTCACCGTCCGACTCTCGACGGCTTCGTCCCACTCACCGGTCAGATTCATGTCCGGTGGAGACGGTGTATCCCCAGTCATTGTCCTAGAGACGGATTGCGCTCATATTAGTTTGTGGGTGCAAAGATATGTTTGCAATCGTGAGTAGGTCCTGGGCGTCTAGTCGTCAGGTCCGTCCCGTTGCGTTCGCACCGCGCGACGACCAAGGGGCGAACGACGACGTGCGCCGCTATGTCTGCCATGAAGATCAGCGTGGAGAGTGGCACACCGTCGGATTCCCATCTGCTACTGATGCTCTCAAATGGGCCGATGAGTGGCCCTATGACGTGGAATACCAGGGACGAACACCACCACGACGGGCCGGTCCATCCTCCCGAGGACGTGACAGCGACCGACTCGGATACCTAAACGAAACCAGGTTTGTCCGCGGTGAGGACGCCCCCAGCTCACCAACTGCGATGAGTC
>NZ_PSYX01000102.1:0-550 GCF_003586325.1 Haloferax sp. Atlit-10N | reverse complement strand
ACCGTGAACGATATCAACGAGGTCGCGCGGTCGCGCATCGGTGCCGCGGGAGACGTAGTCGGTGCCCCACTCGCCGAGGTGTTCCCCCGGTCCGTCGAGGATTCGCTGCTGCTCGCATTCGAGGGGAGTTCCATTACGGAAACGTCCTTTGAGGAGTACTATCCCGAGTTGGAACGCTGGCTCGGCGTCTCCGTCGCGTCTACTGACGACGGGGTCGCCATCTACGTCGAAGATGTGACGGAGCGGAAACGCCACGAGCAGTCGGTCGAGAAACTGCGGATCGAGCACAAGCGGACGGCCGTCATCGAAACCGTGCTTTCGGAAATCCTCACAGAACTCGTCGGAGCAACGTCTCGCGCGGAAATCGCCGAGACCATCTGCCGCAGCCTCGGAGAGACGGATATTTACGAGTTCGCCTGGGTCGGTGAGCGCGAAATCGGGAGCGACAGTCTCGTCCTTCACGCCGCCGCTGGCGACACCGGCGAGACCGTTGCAGCCGTCCGCGACGAGCTCGACGACGAGACGACCACGACGCTGGAAGAGCGTGCGG
>NZ_PSYX01000101.1:0-555 GCF_003586325.1 Haloferax sp. Atlit-10N | reverse complement strand
AGAGCATGTGTTCGGTATCGTTCCACACCGATTGTCTTGCGGTGCGTACATGTCAACCAGACTGGTGGAATAATATATAGTTACTGGCCGACAAGAGATGTGATAGCATGCCAAAATAGATACTGAATTGTCATTTTCATCCAAGACGATGTAGAATCCTCGTAGTCTCTATAAGCACTGATGAAAGAGTACAGTATACCAGATGGGCCACGTCTACTACCACCATCCCGGTGACAAGCAGTTCTCTCTTGACTTCGTGCATCCGGACCCTGCCGAAGTCGTCTCGCAGATCGTCGGCTACGACGACGACGTCGCTGTGAAGGTCCAGAAGTACGAGATTGACGAAGCGTTCTACGTCGTCTACACGTCCCGTGTCGATGGTGGCCCTGTTCGTGAGATCAACTTCGATCTCAAAGCGTCACTCGCGAAGATGAGCGAGGACAACAGAACCATCGTCGTTCGGCTGCTCGAGATCTACCGCGCCCGCATCGCTCAGAACGAGGAAGAAGAGGGCGTTCCCGTCGAGGCATAGAAGCAAATCGATGTCGACGCGCT
>NZ_PSYX01000100.1:0-560 GCF_003586325.1 Haloferax sp. Atlit-10N | reverse complement strand
CACTGCTGCGAGTAATTATGCAGATTGCGCCACGTTCCCACTCATCTTTTGTCCGTTGGTCCTGGAAGAGAATCTCTCGCAAGCTATCGTTGGTCTCCTCGGTCATTGCGAGGTGGAAACCCTGAGCTTCGGAGAGTGGCAGCTTTCGGTCTGTGAGTTGTTTTCGTCGACGACTTGCCATTGTTATTGAGCCTCCAGCGGTGTACTGAGGACTTGCTTCATCCACGGTATTGCAGCTCCCATCTGTTCGGGACTGCCGTTTTCGTCGATATCTAGGTAGTCCCAGCGCCGACTCCAATAGAGAACCTCGTCGACATTCAGTGCCTCACAGAGCGGGATGGCGTGGTCACGGTCTGTCTGCGAGTTGTCTGGGAGCTGACCATCGACGCGAAGTACGGGATCGGTAGCAAAACCATACTTCTGACCAGAAGGGAATGTCGGTGGAAGCCGGATGAAAATTTCTGCCCATTCGTGGTCGTAGTTTGCGAACCTACCGACGCGGATGATACCCAAGCTGATGAAAACGAAGTTACCCACGCCTGGTGCACCGTCGTCAGTGA
>NZ_PSYX01000099.1:0-561 GCF_003586325.1 Haloferax sp. Atlit-10N | reverse complement strand
CGGTGAATGGGTCGACCGTCTCGTAGTCTGGAGGAAGGATCGAGCGTTCGAGTTCGGTGAGCTGCTTGAATCCGACGACAGCGACCGACGTGTCGGCGTCGATGCTGTACTCGGTGAGGCGCGTGGACGTCGTGTCCATATCGGCGATGCAGTCGACAGCGGTGTGCGTTGCCATCGTCGCGAACTGGTCGTAGTCGAGAACAGCCTCAGCCGTCCCTTGGTACTCCCAGCACTGGAGGATGTTCCCGACCGCATAGGACGTCTCCTTCCAGTTGAGATCAGTCGTCTCGATGATTTCGAGAAACGCGAGTCGATCTTCGGCCTGTTCTCGGCGTCGAGCCGCCAGGCGCCGTGGGGTGATCGCGAAGGGTCCGAAGTGGGGTTGGTCAAGACGTCGGTTCAGGGCGCTTGCCATCGGCGCGTCCGGCACGAGCACAAGGTCGAAATCCTTGCATTCCTCGTAGAGAGAATCGATAGACTTCGCTCGTGTAATTGACACGGACTATCAGACTCATGTGGGTTTCAAAAACGTGTCGTCGGAACAATCAACTCAAACCAGAA
>NZ_PSYX01000098.1:0-562 GCF_003586325.1 Haloferax sp. Atlit-10N | reverse complement strand
CCGATGCACCTGCTCAGATTCGGGGTTCGTTTGAGAATCTTTCCTCTGAAGAGCAAACAGTTGGCTTCGGCTCAATCCAGCCGTACTCCAGTATTTGGAGTGAAGGCCACGGATGGCTCGTTCTCATTCCGAGTGACCGTCAGGTACAGAAACTCGCCTTCGGAACAGACGAACAGATTATTCCGGACCGCCCGGTCGATGGTTGCTGGCAGGCGAATCTTGTTCACTTCGTTCTTCCTGACGTGCTTAGATGGCAGTCACTCGATGCGGGGGAGTGCATTCAGACCGATTATACTGTACTGCATTATCCGGAGCAGGAGATATTGGAGGCCACGATGGACAAGTGGGTGAGCAATCGGCCCGAAGATATGAGCTGTCTTCCCGCAGGTAAACACCGCTTTACCGAATCATTTGCGCCGAAAGTGAGAGCGGAGACGACATGGGAAGAGTTTGAGTGGAGGTATACACTCACGATTGAAGAATAGCTCTCTGTCTACTGATTCGAACGGCCGAAACCCGGCAAGTTCCCATGACCGACTCGCGCTCTATCCAGCACAGCCGC
>NZ_PSYX01000097.1:0-565 GCF_003586325.1 Haloferax sp. Atlit-10N | reverse complement strand
CGTATAGAGCGTAGAGGATCGTGAGCATACCAATCGCGACGATGGTTGTTGCCACCGTTCCCGCATTATGTAAGGTCAGGCCAACCACGTCGAACAAGATTCCTTCGACGATCGCGCCGAAGCTGATAATGGCGAACCCGACCGCGAGGTACAGCATCGATTGACTGTTGCTACGTCGGTACCCTCGATAGGCCTGATAGGCGATCACGAATCCCAGAACCATTGTGACGAGCTTTGCGACGATGAGTCCGGGGTGCATGGTTATTCGTTCCTCATTGTGTTCCACAACCGAGCAAATCTGTCGGGCGCGTCTTCTCGAAGTTCGATACGGACGTCGAATCCTGATTCGAGGAGCTGGACCTCGACGCGGTCGAGTTGGGCTTCGTATTCGCTGTAATGATGACCGTCGGGATCAACGTGTGTTCGCTCGATGAGCAAGTCGTACTCTAGCAACGTATTGACCCGTCTGGAAACTGTCGAGACTGACATGTCACACTCTTCGCTGAGTTCCTTAGCAGACATCTGTTTTCGGCGAGTCGCCTCGAGGATCGCGCGTGCGTAGTCG
>NZ_PSYX01000096.1:0-567 GCF_003586325.1 Haloferax sp. Atlit-10N | reverse complement strand
CTGTGATCCACGGAAACTATAGTAACCGTTAGAACTTTTTGCACGGGAACTGTTGCAAGAGATAGTGAAGCATCTCGACGAGATCACCGTCGAGGAATTGCACGATGCCCTCGACAACGTGGACGGAAAGAAGCCGACACAACGGCTCTTAGCAGCTATCGCGTACAAGAACGGTGTCACACAGACTGAGCTAGCCGAGTGGTACGGCGTTCAGCGCCGGACAATCTACAGCTGGCTCAAGCGACTCGATACTGACGAGTCGCTTGACCAAGCCGTCTCTGATGATAAGCGAACTGGGAGAAAACGAAAACTCTCAGAAACACAGCAAAAAGAATTCGAAGAAACTCTTCACGAACCACCCCAAGAAGTCGGCATCGACGCGCCGGCGTGGACGCCGGCGCTTGTCCAAGATTTTCTTAAAGAAACCTACGGTGTCGAGTATTCAATCCCAAGCTGTCGGCGGTTGCTGAAAGAAGCGGGATTGAGCTATCAGAAACCACGCCGTACAGCCGCCGAAGCTGACGAAGACGACCTAGAAGCGTTCTACGAAGAACTCAAAAAAAGCGG
>NZ_PSYX01000095.1:0-569 GCF_003586325.1 Haloferax sp. Atlit-10N | reverse complement strand
CGGCCGACGAGTGCGACCTCGTGCTCTCGTCTGGCTCCACGTCCGCGAGCGCGGTCGACGTCATCTACCGCGTGGTCGAAGAGCGCGGCGAACTCCTGCTGCACGGCGTCTCCGTCAAGCCCGGCAAACCCAAGCTCGTCGGCACGCTCGGGGAGGGGAGCGCCTACATCGGCCTGCCGGGCTACCCGGTGTCGGCGCTCACCATCTTCCGGACGTTCGTCGCGCCGGCGGTCCGCGACGCCGCGGGCCTTCCGGAACCCCGGACCGCGACGGTCGAGGGGACGATGGCCGCCCGCGAGCGGTACGCAGAGGGCCGGACGCGGCTCATGCCCGTCGGACTCGTCGCCGACGGCGACGGCAACACGCTCGTCTACCCCGTCGACAAGGGGTCCGGCGCGACGACGAGCCTCGTCGAGGCCGACGGCGTCGTCGAGGTCCCGGCCGACGTGGAGTACCTCGCGGAAGGCGAGTCGGTGACGGTCCACCTGTTCTCGCCCGACGTTCGCGCGCCGGACCTGCTCGGCGTCGGCGAGGACGACCCCGCGCTCTCGCGCGTCCTCGACCGCGTG
>NZ_PSYX01000094.1:0-569 GCF_003586325.1 Haloferax sp. Atlit-10N | reverse complement strand
TCGAACTCATCGTCGCGGACGTGACACTCAAGCTCACGCTCCCTGACCTCCAGTGGGTCGGCGTGCTCGTGGCACCCATCGCCTGGTTCTTCTTCGCGTTCTCCTACGCCGGCCGGGACCGATTCACCGCTCGGTCGTCGCTTTGCGTCCTCTCGGTGCTCCCGGTAATCGGCCTCGTCGCCGTCTGGACCAACTCCCTCCACCACCTGATGTGGACGTCAGTCACCGTCGTTCCCGCGGTCGGCCGGGCCATCACCATCCTCCAGATGGAGTGGGGGCCGCTGTACTGGGTCGTACTGGGATACAGCTATCTGCTGTGGCTCGCTGGCGCGGTCGTCATCCTCCGAACGGCGCTCGATATGCCGGACATCTACCGGTTACAGGCGATCACGCTCGTCCTCGGGACGCTGATGCCCGTGCTCGGGAACTTCGCCACGACGCTCCTCGAACTGTACGGCGCGGCAATCGACATGACGCCCGCGGCGTTCACGTTTGCGGGGCTCGCCTGCACCGTCGCTATCAGCCGCTACGAGCTCCTCGAATCCCGACCGGTCCCCCGCTGGGTCGCC
>NZ_PSYX01000093.1:0-573 GCF_003586325.1 Haloferax sp. Atlit-10N | reverse complement strand
GCGGAAGATCGGATACGCTGTCGGGAGTCTCGCCCTCATCGGAGTACTCTTCTTGATACCGGCGCTTCCAGCAGGAATCGGCAGTGCACTGGGCGTCGAATCGTCGCTCGTTAGCCTCACCATCGTCACCGCACTCATCGTGGGCGCAGTGATGCAAGCCGACTACGAGAGCGAACGTCTGTTCGTCCCCGTGTGGGCAGCCATCATCACGTCGGCAGCGTTCACGCAGGTTCGTTTCAACTACTACCTCGCGGTGGTCGTCGCGGTGATGAACGCCTACCTCCTCCGACAGGCCCTCGGAATCGACTTCATCTGCCTCGCGAACGTCGAGCGCTTCGACGACATCTCGTATGGGCAGGTCGCAGCAGTCGTGATTGGCGTCCTCCTCATCCTCACGCCCGTTCTCATCATCCCGATTCAACTCGGCAACGGCGGCGTGTCTCAGACCGCCATGCAAGCGTCCCAGACCGGTCCAGGAACGGTCACTCAGTGGGACGGGAGCCTCACCTGGATGCAGAACAACACACCCGCAGAAGGTGAGTTCGGCGGCGAATCGAACCGGATGGAGTACTA
>NZ_PSYX01000092.1:0-577 GCF_003586325.1 Haloferax sp. Atlit-10N | reverse complement strand
GACCATTCGAAAGCGGCGGGACACCAAGGATGGCGAAGAAAACGGGTTCCCGAAGGGGAACAGCACTTGTTAGACAAGACCGTGAAACGGTGTGCCGAGTATTCCGGCACGATTACGACTGAGTTCGTCTACGGTTGGCCAGTTCGCGTAATTTACCGATACCCCAGACTCACGGGATCGGTAAGGTCATTATTTTACTACGATCAGAGGATGAAATAACTTCGTCTTCAAATTTTTGCCCAATTGACATCTTCTTCGACTGATCCGAACCTCTTGATTTCTTGGGGTACATCAAGATTTGAACTCACGGCTCTGGCTTTGATTCCTTCCGAGACAAAGGCTATTTTTTCCACACCGGCTTCCTGAGCGTTGCTTGATCACTCAACTGCAAGGTGCTCTTGCGTGTCGCGGCTGAGAGTAACCTTGAGACCAAATTCTGTGATCGTTGCGGTTACTTCCTGCTGTGAGGCGATATCAAGCCATTCACTTTCGACGGCGCTTATTTCCTCCGTCTCGCCGTTCCACTCTGTCAGGTCTTTACGACAATGTTCCCAAACTGTTCATGCTCAAACTCAAT
>NZ_PSYX01000091.1:0-582 GCF_003586325.1 Haloferax sp. Atlit-10N | reverse complement strand
CTTGTATATTTTCGATAGAGAAGGTTTTTAATTGTACCATGATAAAATTCCATTGAAATAATGGTACTAGCTTGAATGATTAATAAAAAGATGAACCACGAAAAACCATTAAATGATGATTCAATAGACGATTGCGGAGAAAAAACATCCTCATAATTTTTAGAAACTATAGCTTGAACAACCATTAATAACATAATGACGATTGGTATAATAAACGTCGTTTTCTTTTTACACAATTTGAAACATTATTGTTTAATTAAAGTACCCATTTTACGATTGGTCCTCCTTATCAATGATGTTTAATAATATATTTTCTAAATCGTTATCTTCATATTGATTTAGTTCTTTTACTGTAGTTTTAGTAACAAGCTTACCTTTGTTAATGATAAGGATAGAATTTGTAATTTTTACTAATTCACTTAAAATATGGCTAGAAATTAAAAGAGTGACGCCCTCTTGTGCTTTTTTTACAATAAGTTCTCTCACATCTCTCACAGCCTTAGGATCTAACCCATTCATAGGTTCATCTAAAATAATTAATTGCGGTTGATTTAAGAAAGCTATTGCAATACCTAATTTTTG
>NZ_PSYX01000090.1:0-584 GCF_003586325.1 Haloferax sp. Atlit-10N | reverse complement strand
ACGCGTGGGATCGTAACGGTCTCATTCTCGTCGGCAGCGAAATTTTCCCGAATCTCCTCCATCATCTGGGCCTCTCGCTCGAAGTCCAGTTCCTCCAGAATGATGCGCTCAAAGTCGTCCGCCATGTTCCGGAGTGAGAAACTGAACCGATCAGGTGCGAGAAACAGTGCAAGGGGAACGAGGCGACGAATAATGCGCAGATCGGTCTCGATGAGGTCCTTGATTCCGGGGCGTCTTACTTTTACGACCACCTGTTTTCCCTGATAGGTCGCCCGATAGACCTGTGCTAGCGATCCGCCGGCGATGGGTTCGGGATCGAAGTCGTCGTACGAGTGATACCCGACGTCTTCGGCGAGAGCCGGAATCATCTCTCGATACGGACCCGCCGGGATCGCATCTTGGAGCACTGCGAACTCCTCCGCGTACACTTGCGGAACGAGATCTGGGCGCGTCGAGAGAACTTGGCCGATCTTTACGAACGTCGGCCCAAGGTTGAGCATCGCCTCCCGTAGACGGCGGGCACGCTGCTCGTGCTGGTCCCGTGGCACAGTGCGTGACCCACCGACGATCAGAAACCGATGCCG
>NZ_PSYX01000089.1:0-590 GCF_003586325.1 Haloferax sp. Atlit-10N | reverse complement strand
GGTGAGGCTATGGACATGGCTGAATCCGATGAAAGCCCTTGTGCGATGTTCAAACACAAGCACAACCCGGATGTCAAACTCTGGGCGTACCCCGTCCAAGATGGGGAAATGTTCATCGAGGTGTTCAAAGATTCGCCGGGCGATGGCCTCTACTTCCGTGTCGAGGCCGCCGATTTTGCAGACGCCCTCCGGGCGGTGTTTGATAGCGACTACAATCTGGAGTGGACAACTGAACCCGTCGAGAATGCTTTCATCGAGGCTATGCGCAGAGAATAGCCTCAAAAGCTGTAGAGGTTAGTGTTAGAGCCCCTATTCATCGACGTGGTCTCTCCGGTTGATGCACGAAGGTCAGTTTTTCTCTCGTGGATCGACGACAAACTCGTACAGCCCACGAGCTGGTCGCTCGATCCACCCTGCCGATGTCAGATTACGGAGAGAGTATTCTGCTGAGCCCTTGTTAAGGCCAGTCTGCTCACTAAGCCACACTCGGTTTGCGCGGCCCCACGGCTGGCCGCTCTCGCGCCCCTGCTTCAACGCCTCGAGGATTAGTTCATCGTCTTCCGTCGGTTCGTAGTGCTCATTCGGCATCC
>NZ_PSYX01000088.1:0-603 GCF_003586325.1 Haloferax sp. Atlit-10N | reverse complement strand
CCCTATGAGCGAGGCGACACGCCCGAGTCGCGACCGACGTTCGGCCTCGACGACGGTGAAACCGACGGCATCGTGCTCGCGAACGCCCTCGACGTCGATGGCTTTCTGACCGACGAGTTCGGCGGGACGAATTTCGCGCTCATCCATGCGGTCCTGCAGGGTCCGCGTATCGTCCCGACACCACGGTTGCTCTGTGACTACGCCCGCAACGACCACATGACCCACGAAGAGGCACGAACGCTCATCGAGACGATTAGTCCGCATCGGAGTTGGGAGAACAGCCCCTACGTCACGCAGTTGCTCCAACACCTCGACGCGTAACCGGTCTCCAAATGGGGACGCCGAAGTCCAGCGTCGGCGACGGTTCTTGAAAGCTCTCGGCCGTTCACGGGCGGCGTCGCCGCCCGTTAGCTCGGGAGAGCTTCGCTCTCCCGCTGCTCGGCATCCCGCGACCACGCGAGGCTGCGCCTCGCTTGCACCCGTTCGCTCCTGAAGACTCACTTCGCTCGTCTTCCGGCTCCCGCTCGCTACACTCGCGGGAACTCCGCCCACGAGAACCCCGCTGCACTCCTCGTGCCTGCGCTGCGGTACTTGCGGGGCCGG
>NZ_PSYX01000087.1:0-619 GCF_003586325.1 Haloferax sp. Atlit-10N | reverse complement strand
CCGAGAGTATCATCGCCAGCGGGATATTCCTGCTCGGGTTTTTGACCTCTCCCGAGACGGTCGCGATGATCTCGAATCCGAGAAAGGAGACGAAAACGACGCCGGTGGTGGCGAAAATACCGCTCGGTCCCGGCGGTGCAAACGGATCGAGGTTCGCGGGGTCGATGAAGAACAGTCCGAGAGCGACGTAGGCGAGCACGATAGCGGTTTCCGCGCCGATCATGATGTTCTGTAGCTGGCTCGATTCCTCCGTGCCGTAGTAGTTGACACCCACAATCAGTACCAAGCCGATGAGTCCCAGAAGAATAACGAGTGCCCGACCATCCAGGAACGGAATCGGTTCGACGAGATACTGTCCAAACCCGATCATATAGAATGCGCTCGCAAACATCAGACCGGTCCACATCCCCCACCCGACGATGCTCCCGAAAAAGCCTCCGAGCGCACGGTTCACGAAGTGGTAGCTCCCACCGGCGACTGGCATTCCCGTCGCCAATTCGGAAAGTGAGAGGGCTGCGAGAAGAGCAACGAACCCAGCAATGACGAATGATATCGAACTCGCTGGGCCAGCACCTTCCGCTGCGATCCCGGGAAGGATGAAAATGCCGGCCCCGATCAT
>NZ_PSYX01000086.1:0-629 GCF_003586325.1 Haloferax sp. Atlit-10N | reverse complement strand
GGGCTGTTGTATCCGGCGGGCAGACGCTGGGTGTGTTTGATGTGGCCGTCGTATCCACCGCGCCACACTTGATCAGCATCGCGAACGAAGCCACGTAGTGGCCGAAGACGCTCACGATTGTACTCTTGAGTTGAATCTGGAGCATACAACACTTCACCTTCTGAAACTTGCCCGCCCGACCAATAGATTGGATATAGCGGAATATGGTTTACTACTTTCTCTCCGTTTGGGCCGGCATTTTGCTAATCCTCGTTGTCTCTGCGGGACAATGAGGTAATTGAGAATGTAAGAAATCTACTATTATTGCGCTACCTTCGAACTCCTTGGTCCTTAGCATGAGATACCAGGGAAGCGACGCTCGTTCTCTTGGTCAACAAACCACCCAGCGGAGTCTAAGTTTCGGACCGTGACCGACTGCCAACTGTCGATTTTCGCACCTATACTGCTGTAAGCGCCGTTTCTTGGCTAGTCGAACGTCATCCCGTAGCCCCACTCTTCGAGGCACTCTTCTGTTTCATCGAGGTGCTGCAGGCCGACCTTCATTAGCGCTTCACGGAGGTCGGTGAGTGAGACGTTTTCTTCGAACCGGTCTTCGAACTCCCGGAGGGCGTCTCGCTCTGCGACTTTTG
>NZ_PSYX01000085.1:0-630 GCF_003586325.1 Haloferax sp. Atlit-10N | reverse complement strand
ACGGCTTTGAGGACAGAGTAGAAGCCATCTTCGCGCATTCGAGACATTTGATATGATATTATTTTATCCTGATAAGAAAGAGCTTTGGACACAGCTACCTGTGCGTTTTTGTCACTCCCAAGTGATGTGGTTGACATGGCTACGTTTGACGGGACTCACTTTCGCGAACTTGAGCCCCAAGACGTCCGGGACTACTGGAGCCACGAAGCCCATGACTTCACTCCTTGGCTGGCTGAGAATATTGCTTCAGAGAATTCCTCTCACTTAGAAGATGTCCTGGGGCTGGATTTGGAGGTCCTTGAGATGGAGAAGAACGTCGGGAAGTATAGTGTCGACATCCTCGCCGAAGTGGTCGACGACGGTCGTCGGGTGGTCATCGAGAACCAGCTCGAGCAATCCGACCACGACCACCTGGGGAAATGTATCGCCTATGCAGCTGGGGTCGACGCGGACATCATCGTATGGCTGACTCCCCAATTTAACGACGAGCACAAAGACGCCTTCCAGTGGCTGAATAAGAACAGTCGCGAGGGAATCGATCTCTTCGCTGTCCGACTGGAAGTTTGGAAGATTGCTGACTCACCACCGGCCGTCCGGTTGAATCCGGTCGAAGACCCATCGGAGTGGAAG
>NZ_PSYX01000084.1:0-634 GCF_003586325.1 Haloferax sp. Atlit-10N | reverse complement strand
AAAAGACGCTTTGGGAGAGTGTTAGAAGTCTGACTTTTGTAGGAGATAGCATATAAAAGTCGATTGGTCCTAGCGGCTTATATCTAAGGACAGCTGTACAAGATGTATTCAACTTTCTTTCTCTACTATACTACTACTACTTTACCTAAATAGTAAAATTTATAATAACATTCGAAAGAAGCTGACTTTCACAAGAACTCATACTCCGAATATTCCCTTACTACGAGCTTCTACCCGGCTAATCCGTCTTATTCGAACTAGGAATCCGGGTCTCTGAGAGGAAATGCCATCCTTCTCTTGGAACCAAATTCATTTGAAATCCGGGGAGGGGGTGTCGTGATACAGAATCGAGCGCATACCCACGTCTTTAGGCGCGGGTCGAGTGAACAATAGCGTACATCTCCACCGACGACGCCACGGCTGGATTTCCCACCGTGTACAGCAGTTTTAACAGATCGTAGGAGAATAGTGGGCTCTGGTGAATCACTAGATGGCATCGATTTCGACCATTAGAATTTGGAAAGTGAAGTGGGAAATCGGCGATGATCTATGTCGTTCATAACATCAAGCGTGCCGCAACATAGCTGAACCAACCGCTGTCTGGCGATTTACCAGAGCCAGTGGTTTCAAAAGG
>NZ_PSYX01000083.1:0-650 GCF_003586325.1 Haloferax sp. Atlit-10N | reverse complement strand
TACAGCGTCTGTTCAATCCACTCGCACCACGAGTGGAAGTCCTTCGCGCCGCATTGATCGGCGATGGAACGGAGGGTCCCAATCTTGAGTTCGTCGTGCTGCGGCACGTCGACGTTTCGGACTTCTCCCGTCTCGGGATGCTCGTATCGCAGCCGAACGTGGCTTCCGTGGCGAGATTTCGGGACGTATCCGTACTTCGTGAGTGCTTTGGTGACCTCGCGGCCAGAGAACGTCCTCCGTACCATCTACTGCATAAAGTCGGGCAGTTCGCGGTTCTCGAACTCGTCGGGGTCGAGGCCGAGTTCTTCGAGGTCATCGTCGGTGATGGGCTCACCACCACCCTCGTGGAGAACGAGAGCCTCCGCAAGCTGCGAAAGTGCTTCTGCTCGGGTGTCGCCACCACGTGAGAGACCGGTCTCGGTATCGCGGGCGGTGATACTCCCGTCGTCTTAGCGGATGAACTCGACCCCCTCAAAGTCGTCGTCCCCGTTGCGAGTCGCACTTGCCATCCTAAACTCGAATCGGTCTCAGAGGATAAGCGTTCGGACGGCGAGGAATCCCCCTCTATATTCAGCACGCGACACCTGTCAGGTCCTGAGTATTTCAACAGAGCCGTAGGTGTGTAAGTGGATTAGCTCAGACGTCGAATC
>NZ_PSYX01000082.1:0-652 GCF_003586325.1 Haloferax sp. Atlit-10N | reverse complement strand
AGGAAATCGACCCGGCGGCATCCAACGTGATGCTGTACCGGAGCGCTCTCTAAGGAGTCCCACCATGGGAATTTTATCGAAGCTCACGACCGACGAGCGCCGCGAGACGCCGCACATCCAAGACGAGGTCCCGGCCGACACCACCGGCCACGAGGTCGCGTGGGTTGCGCCCGCAGACTGCACCGTCGAGCAACTGTCGCTGTGGGCGGTCCCCGGTTCGGAGGACGCCCTGCAGTTGCGGCCGGTGATTCGGCGCATCCGGGGTGACCCGGACAATACGGAGTCTGCCGAGGATACCGACATTACGAGCTACGGCGACGGCGAGCAGTTCGTGACCGGTGAGCCAGACGGCGACCGCTACCACGTCAACGCGGAGATGCGCAAGGGAGACCGAGTCGTCATCATCGCCGGCAACGAGAGCACCGACTACGCCTACCGATTCAGAGCGTTGCCCACCGTCGACTACCTCGGTGGGATTCGACGCGTCATTGGGGGGGTGTTCTAATTGGTGGGTCGGTCACCATGGTCAACCCCAGCAAACCGTGGGAGAGACAACACGCTCACCGTCCAGAACCGTCCAGAACTGACGAGTCAAGCAATCACCGATGCTACCGAGGTCCCCGCCGGAAGTGTCGTCTCAATGGACTTCTAC
>NZ_PSYX01000081.1:0-653 GCF_003586325.1 Haloferax sp. Atlit-10N | reverse complement strand
CACTGCGCTCGGGTCGCGTTCGAACTGGACACCGCTCAGCTGCCGAGGCACGGTTGCGCCTCAATAAAATCAGCGACGCCCGTAGCTGGGGGGCGAACAGTTACGTGCAGCGAGCTCGCTCGTTGCTCGAAGAGCCCTAATTCTAGATAATTCGATTTTAACTGAAATGGCTCTGTTGAAATTCTCAGCCGCTGATAGGTTACTGAGGCCGTGCTGAATACAGAGCGCGAGTCAGTCAGAGGAGGGGCACCGATATTGACCGAGATGAATCGGCCACTATAATAACAGTACCATACTTTGATACATCTTGCCTACCCACGTCTCATAGTGATAATAAAACGAAAAGAGGACCAGATGTGGCACTTCGCAGAAAACACTCGCTGCGGATGGGCAGACCACTACGCGACACACAATCTGTTCACTTCAGAAAAACAGGTCGATTCCATATCAGAGCTTCCCTCAGACTTTTGCGGGGAATGTGAGAAACGAAGGGGTATCGATTCTAATCGCTAAGTAGTGCCATTTGACGGTTGAATCATCAATCAAAGCATGAATCGATTGCCAGTTCCCCGCTGATTACACCCTCTGACTGTGTCACACGGGTTCTATCCGGTTCCAAGGATTTCAACAGAGCCACTGAAATATATCTCTCG
>NZ_PSYX01000080.1:0-655 GCF_003586325.1 Haloferax sp. Atlit-10N | reverse complement strand
GAGATTTCCATTGGTGACTGGAGCTCTTCCGATCTGGAGTTCACGCGTCATGTCCACCTATTCGCCGACGCCGACCTCCACGTCGCCACGCCGCAGAATCCGAACGCGCCCATCGAACCGTGGCTCGAACACTTCGCGTCGTTCGAGCACTCGCGGAGTCTAGTCGTCGCAGGGTGTCCACCGAAGGTCACAGAACAGGGTATTGAACACGCCCGAAACGACGTGGACTTCGAGGCTATCTGTACGCCGCTGGCGCTCGAAGCGGACCGGAACGCTTCGAAGAACGCGTTCGACACCATCGCGTCGGCTGAAGCACCCGCGCTATACACTCACCCCGGACTGCCGTTCACCATGGGTATCATCGACGACGTTGTCATCGTCGGCGGTTTCGACGACGAGACATCCCTCCCGATTGCTTCGGTCACAACCGACGACCCCGAGGCTCGCAAGTGGGCCGTCGACCTCTATCGACGCTACAAACGCGACGCGGACAGGCTCAACGTGACTCAGATGAGCACCAAGAAGTAGCGACTCTACGCGTGAAATCTGTGTACTGATCGAACTGTGTCTCACGAACTGAGATGCCGTCTCAGGGAATGACTATAATCCTGAGCTTTCCGTCGAACGGATTATGGAACGGACAGGGCAGACCGAG
>NZ_PSYX01000079.1:0-660 GCF_003586325.1 Haloferax sp. Atlit-10N | reverse complement strand
CGACCGCGACGAGTGCCGAGAGAGCAACGTTCACCGCCGTACAGGCCCAACACCGATTCGGGCCAGTGTACTCGTCTCGACGCAGTCGGCCACCGAGGTCGTTCGTAACGCGGGATAGAGGCACGTATGTCACTGCCCCCTACTTAGCACCAGTTCGTCCGGTCAGCACAGACCTCTTCAGCGACGGCTTCGCCGCATCCGGAGAGGGCGTCGGCCACGTCGCAGATGATACCGACGAAGCCGACACAGGTCAGGCCGGCGATGGGGACCGCAATCCCGGTGAGCCCGCAGATGAACGCGCCGGTCGCCGCGCAGCCGACGCTACAAGTGAGGCCGACGGCGAACCCACAGGCGTAACAGCCGTCGACATCGACGTCGTCGTCGAGGAGGTCCCACGCGAGGTTCGTCAGGTCACTCCCCGTGGTGAACCCGTCGTAAATCTCGTCGATGACGGCGTTCGTGGCGACGTTGTTGACGGCCCGCCGAGTCGCATCGGCATCGAGGTCGAGTTCGGTAGACGCCAAGCCATCGGAGCTGTTTGCGGCGGACACCGTCTGTTCACCGGCCCCGGCGTCGAATCGCTCGATACGGGTGGTGAATCCGTCTTTCGTCTTGTGCGTGTAATCGAGAACGCTCAGAATGAGCGAATCCGACGTGGCG
>NZ_PSYX01000078.1:0-664 GCF_003586325.1 Haloferax sp. Atlit-10N | reverse complement strand
AGAATAACGTTCGAGAAACTAAAATTGCGTTATCGCTCTTAGCAGCAGAGAACGGGGAACTTGTGGATAATAATGACTTCAATATTATCCAAGCCGATGCGCTCCGACAGGATTGGAATGATGCCTTCCCTGAGATTGCTAATGATGGCGGATTTGACGTTATAGTTGGAAACCCGCCATATATTAATATCCAAACGATGGATGAAAAAACAAAAGAACATGTTTTAGACCAATATGACACAGTCCAATCAGGGAATTTCAACACATATATTCCCTTCATCGAGTTAGGTATTGAGCTAATTAATGAAGGAGGAAAAGTCGGATATATACTTCCACTGAATTACTTTACAACACTGACGAGAGAAGACCTCCGAGAGTATTTACAAACTGGCAAATATGTGTCCGAAATAGTCGATTTCGGAGACACCTTGTTATTTGATGACGCATTAACATACACTGCGATTTCCATATTCTCCAAAAGCAGCAAAAGTAGCTTTGATTATATGAAGGTTGACTCCGTTGACGACCTCAACAATCTCCCCGACCGAGATTTCATCGATATAAAATATTCTTCTATTGATTCGGAAAAGTGGAGGTTGTTAGATGAAGATGAGTTTGGAAATATTCGGAAGATAGAGTCCTTCCGGCCTCTGGATGAAGTCTC
>NZ_PSYX01000077.1:0-673 GCF_003586325.1 Haloferax sp. Atlit-10N | reverse complement strand
TCACCGTCGGCGTGTACAGTTGGGAGTGGACCGTTCAGATCGGTGAGTGTTGTCGAGTGGGCTGTGGGCCGAAGAGTGTTGGCCTCACCATCGAAGAGATAGACCGCACTCGCATCCAGATTGAGTACACCAGGTGTGTCATCGACGACGTGCTGGGCGATTTCCTGATGGGTTTCTGCGTAGAGGAAGTCGCGGGCCGTCTCGTGGAGCGTGGCGAGGGCCTCCTCACGCTGCTTGCGTTTCGTGATTTCCCGACAGCTGAAAAGAAGGGTGCCATCCTGGATCGAAACCTCGCGAACGTTGACGAGGAGCGTATGCTCACGTCCAGCTTTGTCTGTCGCCGTGGTTTCGATGTTCTTGAGCACCCCGTCTTCCGCGAGTTCCTCTCGGTCGAAGAGATCCTCTCCGAGGAGGTCATTGATCGTTCCTAGCCCCCTTATCTCATCGACCGTGTATCCAAATATAAAGTGAGCGTTGGGACAGACGTAGGTGTACTCACCGTCCTCGTCCGTGATGAGGACGGTGTCGGTCATGTTGTTGAGCGTGACGCGATGGAGTTCCTCCGATTGCCGGAGATTCCGTTCGAGGTCGACGCGCTCGGTGATGTCGACACCTTCAACAACGATTGAGACGATATCACCGCGCTCATTCTCAACTGGGCGGACAGAGAGGA
>NZ_PSYX01000076.1:0-694 GCF_003586325.1 Haloferax sp. Atlit-10N | reverse complement strand
CTTCCTCCAGTTGTGACCTTCACCAAAGCAATCCTCTTGAGCTACTTGCAACACGTACCATGCGGGTGGGATTTGGCACTTTTGAATGGAGAAACCGGGAACCCGATTCTCAACAATCCCGAACGGACATCTCACAGGGAGGGGTCATTTCGAGTGTTCAGTACATTTTCAACGGGAGTACTGCGTGAATATGGTGTGTCTGTGTGCTCGTCACTCGAGAATGAGAGAGGTGATTTTGAATGTTCTATCTTTAGCCTACGTACGCAGCATAGTATTTCTAATATATATTTTACTCTCTCGGCAATCAACGAATTATAATCTCATGCACATCAAACTAGAAGACACTCGAAAGGACCCCTCTCACTAGTATATATAATCACGTAACACTCGAAACACTCGAACCACACACTTATATTACTATGTCAGAAAGTTCGGAACATCAATGGGTGGACTGTTCGAGGACGTCGAAGACGAAATCTACCGTGAGAAGCGTGTACTGAAAGAAGAGTACCAACCAGATAAGATTCTCGAACGCGATGCCGAGGTTGAAGAATACAAACACGCGTTGACCGACGCACTATTCGGTCGCAGCCCCGACAACATCTTCCTGTTCGGGAAGGCAGGTGTCGGAAAAACTGCGGTGACGAACTTCGTTCTCAGTGAACTCCAACACGAAGCACTTCGTCGCGATACA
>NZ_PSYX01000075.1:0-701 GCF_003586325.1 Haloferax sp. Atlit-10N | reverse complement strand
TCAAGTCCTCCAAGTGGTCAATCGGTGAGTATTCGAAGATGTGGGCGACGATTCCTTCGCTGAGTTCGTGGTCACCGACACCCCATTCAGGGTAGTCAGAGAGTACTTTCTGTTGGAGGAATTTCCCACTCTCAAGATCGACGTCTCGGGTATGGCTGAGAATCGCTATTTTGAGCTCGCCCGTATCGAAGCCGAGACGGTCCAGCATGAATCCGTAGAGCCACACCTGAATGCGTTGGTTGTCGTATAGGCGGTCTGGGTGCGCTGTCGTCTTTCGGTCGAAGATCAGCTGTGGCTTCCTGTCTTCGAACACGACCGCATCCGGGATACCACCGAGGTAGAACTCAGCAGCGTCACTGACGAACCTCGTTTCGATAACGACCTGTCGAGCACCACTTTCGAGAGATTCCCAAAGTTCGTCGTCGGAGACCTCTACAGCGTCTTCGGCTGCTTTCTCGTGTTGTTCAGTACCCTCAATTTTCTCTTCGGTCTCGACGTCTCCGTGCTCCTCTGTGAGAGCGACCTTTTGCTCGCAGTAGAACTGTGTCCCAATCCGGCTTGGATTGAGTCGCTTCTCCTCTTCCTCCCGACACTTCCTCCTGTATTCGTCGTGCTTCGCCCGAACCTCCTCGAGAGCCATGAGTGTTGTATATTCAACCAAATTACAAAAGTCGTGCTCCGGTAGAAGGGAGTCAGTTAGA
>NZ_PSYX01000074.1:0-704 GCF_003586325.1 Haloferax sp. Atlit-10N | reverse complement strand
CGAGCAAGGGTACTTGGATAGTCAGTCCTTCGCCGTTCGAGCCGCAGGTACAGAGCCAGCCGGTCAGACCGCCGCTACCGGTGATGTGACGATGGTGACGAACGTCGCTGCTGGGCTCCGTGACGAAGCGTGGCGGAAAGACGCTATCTCTCGGGACTACCTTTCGGTATTGAGTATCCCGCTCGTGTACAATGACCTCATGCACGGTGTGTTAACGGTGTACGCACCGGCCCAGCATGCGTTCGACGAGACGGCGAAGGCGGTTCTGGGGGAACTCGGCGAGACCATCGCGTCCGCGTTGAGTGCGATCGAACGGAAGAATGCATTGCTCTCGACGTCGATGACCCGCGTCGAATTCACCATCGAGGACCCGAAGTTTGTCCTCTCACGGCTTGCACAGGATGCGGAGTGTACTCTCTCATATCAGGGTGGTGTCCAGCAATCCACAGAAGGTAGCTACGTATTCGTGACCGTCGAAGACCGGGTAGTAAACGATGTAGCGGACGCCGCCTCGCAGTTGGTCGGGATCGACGAAGTGCAACAGATCAGTGCGGATGGTGAGGAGGGCGTTCTGCGGCTTCGACTCACACAGCCGTTTCTCGCTTTGGAGCTGGCTGATCACGGTGCCGTCTTCCGCGAAGCGACTGCTAATCCGACCACGACGACACTCATCATCGATATCCCAGAGAGCATCGATGTTCGAA
>NZ_PSYX01000073.1:0-707 GCF_003586325.1 Haloferax sp. Atlit-10N | reverse complement strand
CCGTACCCAGCACAGTCGGAGTCGGTACCAGTCGAGTCGTGAGCGACGGTTGACTCACGGGTTGGACGAAGTCCGGCGACTCGCCGGCGCTCTCGACCTTCCCGATAGCCTGCGTGACCAAGCCTGTCGGTGCTTTCGGTCCGCTCAACAGGCGGACCTGCTGCCGGGACGGTCAATCGAAGCAGTCGCGGCTGCGAGCGTCCATGCCGCCTGTCGATGTGCGGGGCTTTCGCGGACGCTTGCTGAACTCGTCCCACTCGCACGGGTGGCTGAATCGCGTGTCCGGTCAGCGTACAACGCACTCAATACAGAACTCGGGCTGCCTGCGAAGCCAGTTGCACCGGTTGAGTTCGTTCCACGGGTAGCGGATGCGCTTGACGTGACAGACCAGATTCGGCGACGAGCACGGTCGTTAGCCGAGACATCGAGCGATGAGTGGGCTCATCGTGGCGCGAATCCGCATGCAGTCGCTGCAGCGTGTGTGTATACCGCTGCGGCTGAGCGCGACTGGCAACTCACGCAGGCTCGTGTGGCAGCCGTGAGTGATTCTTCAATCAAAACGATTCGGACGCATTACCAGACGTTGTGTGATGCAGATAGGTGAACGTCAACGCTGAGGACGAAGATTACGCGTATCTGAGCGAAGATCGAGTCGCTTGGACTCCTCGGTTGAGTGTCCGAGTTTTCTCCGGAAACGATGGGGAGTA
>NZ_PSYX01000072.1:0-710 GCF_003586325.1 Haloferax sp. Atlit-10N | reverse complement strand
GCAACCTGTGTAAACAGCCCACTACATCGTATCAACCGGACTGACAACCTTCATTTTGGTAGGTCTGTGTTGCAACTAACATTCAGATATTCGGTATTTCAGCTACTGTACTTAGTGTTTCATATTGCACTTTGCAATATTGTAAACAAGAAAACGGCACGATACGTGTGCCCTCAGATGTATACATTAGAGTCATATCCACTCATTTAGAAATGGTCGAGTTTCGGACGCCGTGGCGTCGGCCAGGGGACGGACTCTCGTTGATGGAGAACGCCGTCGAGTGGATTGAGAGCCACGACGGCGACGTACCGTTCAACGCGAGGTAGCGCCCCCCACAAGGGGCGTCTCGCGGTGTCGAATCGGCTTCCGACCACCATCTTTCTTTCGCAGACACCCCGGTTCAGGGGCGCAGAGTCCGCCGTTACAAGTGCTTCTAATGGCTCCCGTCTGGCGATTAGCGTTGGATGCGGCTACGGGTTCTGGCGGCGCTCGGTCACTCGATGGCGGGGGGAGGGAGTCGGCGTCGAAATGCCCCGTGTGCGGCGGGGCAAGCACGTGTGTGTGCTGGGAGTCCACTGTCGCGGGCTCCCACCCAGTGCGATTGCTCGCAGCGAATTGAAATTTATGGTCCGATAGGGCAAGAGAGACGGGTTCGAGGCGTCCAAGGGTAGGGTTGGGGGCGGCAAGATACCCTTCCAGAATCCCGATTA
>NZ_PSYX01000071.1:0-714 GCF_003586325.1 Haloferax sp. Atlit-10N | reverse complement strand
TACCAGCAGGGTGACCTGCAGTACGAGTTCACCGACGACGAACAGTATTCGGCTGCAGATGGCGACGCCGACGCGGATGCGACGCCCGACGGCGGCGAAAGCGCTGTACACGAGTCTGAGGGTTCACCGACGGACGTTGCCGACGAGGTTGGCGGCAGAACGGCGGACGGACTGGTGTCGATTGGAGAGACAGTTGTCGAACTCGAAACGACTGATTCGCTAGCAGACGAGGTTCCACCCACGTCGGTCGAGAAGCCGACAGTAGCCGCAGACGGGACGATTCTCGCCCGCCCCGCGGTCGACACCGTTTCACCACAGGGCGTGCGGTGGTGTGGGTCGGCAGTTCGGAAGCAGGATTGGATGTCGTCGTTGACACCGCTGACTGCGACGCCCGACGAGAGCACGCTGCCAGCGGTCGACGAGCCGGGAGCTGTGCTTGCGTCGCTGATCGACCACCTGAATGATGCACGCGAACCGCTCGCGTTCCAAGTCGTGTTTCAGCGCCGGGAGAGTTGGCAAGCGGATGCGGAACTCCGCAAAGAGGACTTGAATGATGGACGGGACACGCTCTCGCAGAAAATCCTTGGCGACCTACTTGACCCCGAACTAGAGTATGAGCGGCGGACTCGTGACGAGTTGAGTGACATCGTCGTCAAGCGACTTGACGCGATTGATGCGGTCAATCCCAAGCGCTCGTACACGACGAATATCCGG
>NZ_PSYX01000070.1:0-718 GCF_003586325.1 Haloferax sp. Atlit-10N | reverse complement strand
CCGGAGCCGTTCGAACTGTCCGAAGCCGTACTCGTCTTTGAGCTGGCTGCCGATGGGGACCTCAAGCCGGGAGCGCTCGCCCCAGTTGATCGTGTAGGCGTCGTTGCGGATGTAAGTCCGCAGGTCCCGACCGTCGGCTTGGTTCCCCCAGTAACCGGGCGGACTGACCTCCTGGTCGGCCTCCTCGACCATCTCGAAGAACGATCGCCAGGCGGCGTCGTTGACGCGGGTGATCTGTTGTGTCGTCGCCGACCCCAACACGTCGACGTACTCGTCGTAGTAGCCGTCACAGTCCCAGACGCTCTCGCCGGCGAAGAACTGTTGCCGGCGAGCATACGTCAGCTGGTTACAGAGGCTTGCTGACGCATCGAGGAGACGTCGAAGGACGGTGTCGGCCTGTTCCGATTGCGGAACGACCTCGAAGATGTTGGTCCGCCTCATCGTTCGGCCTTGCCCCACATCCGCGGCACGTAGCCGAGGTGTTCGATGTCGTCCGCGTAGTCTCGGAGGAGCCCGATCAGGACGATTTCCGGAACACCGTTCTCGGCCTGTTCGACTAACCACTCCTCCAGTTCGACTTCGGCTGCCTCAATCTCGTTCAGTTCGACTGACATCGATCATCGCGCCTCTATCAGACGGTGCACCTGTCGCTGGCGGCGGTAACACATCTCGAATCACCTGTGCTGTGCAGGCACGACCGAACGCGCCTGCACCCTTT
>NZ_PSYX01000069.1:0-718 GCF_003586325.1 Haloferax sp. Atlit-10N | reverse complement strand
CGCGCCGTCCACACGGTTGAATAGCCTCGGTGCCGTCCACCTCGGTAGTGTTCCCAATCGGCCACCTCGCGCTCGGATATCTCTCGGTCGCGCTCTTCCGGGTCGGCCGGCGTCGCCCGCTGCCGACCGGGTGGACGCTGGCCGCCGCGCTCGTCGGGTCGCAGTTGCCCGACCTCATCGACAAACCGCTCGCGTACTACGGCGTCCTCGTCAGCGGCCGCTCGCTCGGCCACTCGCTTCTCGTGATGCTGCCCGTGCTCGTCGTCCTCGTCGGCGTCGGCTATCGGCTGGGCTACGGCGAGCACGCGACCGCCCTCGTCGTCGCGACGCTCTCGCACTACCTCGGCGACACCTCCCGGGCGCTCCTCGCCGGCGACTGGGGTTCGATGCAGTTCCTCCTGTGGCCCCTGTTCCCGGCGACCGACTACGCCGCGGACTCGGTGCCGCCGTGGGTCCGCGTCCTCGAATCGCTCGGCGACCCGCGGTACAACTTCCAGTACGCCCTCGCCGCCGTCGCGTTCGGTATCTGGCTGGTCAACCGACTCGACAATCGGCGCGCGCGAGCGGAGCGCTGAGAGGCACAGAAAAACAGGGAGTGACGCGGGGGCGCGGGGGGCGCGTTAGCCGACGAGGCGGCGACCGACCGCGAAGACGACGAGCGCGCCGAACAGCACGTGGAGCGCCGTGTTCGGGACTTCCGAAGACGTCGTCGTCTGGG
>NZ_PSYX01000068.1:0-720 GCF_003586325.1 Haloferax sp. Atlit-10N | reverse complement strand
ACCCGCTGTTCATCGGCCTCTGGTGGTTGTGGAACGACCGCCTTGCCGAACGACCCGTTGAGTGCTTTCTCCACGAGTTGGTGGACATCCGTATTCGTCGCACCGGCCTGTGACCACCACGGAAGCGTCCAAAACGGTTCGCCGATGATTGTGTCGATATCGTCATCGACCATCTCTCGTGCTGTTTCATTCACCCGGGCAAGTACGCCCTCTGGGTCTAGCACCCACGTCGCAGTTCGCGAATCGTTGAACATCGCATCGAATTGCCTAGCCCTCTCCCGGTTCGTGGCCGATTGCTGTGCAGCCCGAATCGCACGTCCGGTTCGTTCGGTGAGTTCATCAGTCATCTGTGCTGCCGGGTCCGAGAGAACGATGTAATCGGTGACTCCCGCTTCAATGGCTTCACTAGCGATGGCTTCGCTCCCGGTAGTAGTCCCAAGGAGGACGGGAAGTGCACTGGTTTCCTCGCGAATTTCTCGGAGGAGGTCGAGCCCGGTCGTCTCGTCGAGTGCGTACTCGCTAATGAGACAATCCGTAGGCTGCTTCCGGACGATTCCAATGGCTTCTGTCTTGGTTCGAACGTGTTGTACATTGGCATCGGTCCGTCTCTTGAGCGTCGTGGCAAATTGCGTGAGACAGTCGTTCATCCCGACGAGCAACACAGTCGACGAATCCAGAATGGGTGGAGAAGCGGCCATTATTCGAACACAGGGGGACAAC
>NZ_PSYX01000067.1:0-721 GCF_003586325.1 Haloferax sp. Atlit-10N | reverse complement strand
CGGGATTTCTCCATGGTCGCGTACGGCGGCGCGGGCCCGATGTTCGTCCCGCTCCTCGCTCGGGAACTCGGCGCTAGCGAAGTCCTCGTTCCGCAGGCTCCCTCCGTCTTCTCCGCATGGAGTATGCTCATGGCGGACGTCGTCTACGACTTCTCCCAGACGCACCTCGCCGTGCTCGACGACGCGACGCTCAACGAGCTTAAAACCGCGTTCGCTGACCTCGAAGCCGAAGGTCGCGAAACGCTCACTGCGGAAGGAGTCGCCGAGAACCGCCAGCGGATCGGGCGCGCCGTTGAGATGCGATACTTCGGCCAGGAACACACCGTCGAGGTCGACGCTGATGGCGTCTCCTCGCTCGATGAACTCGCCGAGCGCTTCGAAGACCAGCACGAGACGCGGTACGGGCACACCATGGACGACCCCGTTCAGGTCGTCCACCTCCGTGTCCGCGCGGTCGGCGAGAACGACAAACCCGAACTCGAACAGGGAACCCCCCGCGACGATAGTGAACTCACGCCAGCCGATGCCCGTGAGGCGTACTGCTTCGCTGAGGACGACTTCGTGGAGTTCGATGTCTACCGACGCGACGATCTCAAACCCGGCGACGAAATCCGCGGCCCTGCGGTCGTCACTGAACCGACGACCTCGCTCGTTTTCCACTCCGACCAGACGGCAACGACCGACGACTACGGCCACATCATCATCACCACCGACCAATGAG
>NZ_PSYX01000066.1:0-726 GCF_003586325.1 Haloferax sp. Atlit-10N | reverse complement strand
GTCGCCGAAAGTGAAGTGCTAGTCGACAATTCCGATTTGGAATATTGAAATATTTCCTGAATTAGATTTATACGGAGGGAAGTATTATTTCCCTGTCACAGATCATGTCCACTCGTTAGTTTTTTAAACTACAAGGTTCACGAATTAGGTGGACCTAGCCCGGTGGGATCTTGTTCCTACCGGCAACTCAAGCCTTCTAGAGGGATTTTTATCATTATCGAACTACTCGAATGTGGTATCTGTAGACGTCACGTTTAAATACCAATTCCAGAAGGAGAACTCATTCTATTTAACTCCCACCCCATCAACACCATATAAAGAACTTGTGAGAGCGGAGTGAAAGTGGTCAGGTGGTGATTCAACAATACCTACTAAGCAACCTATTGGTACCGGATTATGGCCGATTACACATTGATTGGTGGTTGTTAACAAACTGCGTGAATAAAAACCTTTAATACAAACACACCACAACGTGTGGTTAGTTCGGGCCCGGAAGTGACCCGCGGCCACCGGGCTAGGTCCACCCCGGCTTCAAGCTGGGACTCTCCTGGGGCGAATCAAAACTACGAGCTCGAGGAGCTTGCCCGTGGTAAATCCACGAGGCGAGTCAGAATCGTCTCGTACGTACCAGTCAGCAATTCGATGCTGGCAGCCGTTAGACGGTTCTTTAGAACTCGGGGTCGCCCCGCAGCGTCGCCAGGGAAAACGCGGCGTGTGATCTCTAAA
>NZ_PSYX01000065.1:0-732 GCF_003586325.1 Haloferax sp. Atlit-10N | reverse complement strand
GATTTATCTATTAATGAGGACACCACGCTGCCATGTCTAATCCCTCGGTATCTCTCCACGACAAGATTCTCAATGAATTTGGGAACCGAATTCAGGAATCGGAAGACATCCCTCCCGAGCTTGTAGAAAAGCTTGAGGAGTTGGACCGGTACGGCCTTGAGTCCACAGAAAGCATCGAATCTGCACTTGATGAGGTGGTGGACGATGCGCCTGAATAGACTCAAAATAGAAGAGTTCAGAGGAATCAGATGCACAGAACTCGAATTTAGCGACAAGGGGATTCTAATCTATGGTCCAAACGGTGTTGGTAAGAGTAGTACTCTTATTGCGTTAGAATATTTGCTGACCGGCACCGTTTCCAGACTAACTGGTAGAGGGGAAGGACGCAAGCCACTTGAGCATGCTCTGGTCCATAAAAAGGCAGACTCACGTGAGGACAGTAAAGTCACTGCTGAATTCTCGCACCGAGGAGAATCTGTGGAAATCAGACGGTGCGTGGCCGATGGTGAGCTCGAGGTTCTCTCATCAAACTCAGCTACAACGACCGCGCTAGCGGAGTTGACTTCTGCCGTTGAGGATCAGCAAAACGTCCTTTCAAGACAAGAGCTGCTTCAGTTTATTAATGCAACTGATTCAGACCGCAGTAAGGCTCTCAATACGATTCTCCGGATAGACGATATCGATGAATATCGGATGACCCTCCAGCGAGCACACAGAAATATATCAAATAAA
>NZ_PSYX01000064.1:0-738 GCF_003586325.1 Haloferax sp. Atlit-10N | reverse complement strand
ATTCTTGATTCTGAACTCGGTGAGAGGTTCCAGTTTATTCTCACAACACACGACCTCGTCTGGAGCAGACACCTGCGGCAGACAAGTCATATCGACTCGGACAATGTCGTACATATGAGCGGGTGGAGTTACGAAGCAGGAGTCCACCGACATCACGATATTACCGACCCACAGCAGAACATTGAGTTCCATCTCAGAAACAATGATTTGACGGCTGCAGCAGCCTGGGGACGAAAGACGGCAGAGTTCTACGCAAGCAAGGGTTGTGAGAAGCTAGCAGTCGATGTGCCGTATCGAAAGATCGAGAAACTTTCATTGAGTGATTATCTCCATGCGTTAATGCCTGAGTTGGTCGATATTCTAAAAGACGGAACGGTCGACGATGACACTGTTTACGACGATGAGACACAGGAAGATATGGTTGACAGGTTTGCTAGCATTCAGACCTTCATAGATCAGAACCACTGGGGCATGAATAAGAACGTTCATTACTCTGAGCCGGAGTTCGCAAGTTACTCTGAGGTAGAACTTCGAGAGAACCTTAGTATTCTAGACGATCTGGCTGATGTGCTGTACTGCAGCTGCTGTGACACTTGGCGAACGGAGCGCAATGATGGGTTCGGGTGCGATTGCAGTATATTGGTCAAATCACCAGAGGCAGACAACTAACTTTTTTGCGCTGAGATAGACTGAAGCGTTACTATTGATTAACACTATTTCAAGGCACATAACATCACG
>NZ_PSYX01000063.1:0-747 GCF_003586325.1 Haloferax sp. Atlit-10N | reverse complement strand
ATCCTCATGGAACACGGCTTCGAGGCCCCGACGCTCCTCGGCATCGAAGATCGGATTACGGGGTCAACGCGTGTCCTCGAAGACGAGAACGTCGAGAAGGCCCAGTTCCGCGAGTTCATCCGTCGATTCAGCGACGACCACCCCGAGTACGACGACTTCTTCCGCGCCGTCGAGGTGCCAGTCGAACTCCTCGGGTTGATCAATCAACTCGCGGCGAAAGGTGTCTTCCCGACGGCTGATGGCTGGTACCGGAACGGCGAGCGATATCTCGACGGTGACTTCGAGGCGTTCCGTGAGATCTTCGACGAACTGAATCAGCCACGGAACGACGGGAACAAGCAGTCCAAGCTGCGCTCGAAACTGGGGGGCTACGGTAACAACAAGTGCTACCTCCCAGATGCGCCCGAGGAAGACGAGATCCGTGGCGGATGGGGAGAGAAGCAAGTTCCAGCTGCCGTCGCACGACTGGCGTTTGAGGAACAGCGAGCGGGCCTCAAGAGCTTAATTCATGACGTCTACCACGAGTACCTGGAGTTCGCGCTCAGTCGCAACTACCTCAACTTCAGCTTCCTCCAACTGTTCGCGTTCGTCCTGCTCTGTGACGACCACCGACTCCGCGACGACGTTGCCTTCGAGTACGTGATGATCGACGAGTTCCAGGACTCGAGCGAGATCCAGTTCAAACTCGCCCTCCTGCTCGCGGACACGAACAACGTCTGTGTCGTCGGTGACTGGAAACAGAGCATC
>NZ_PSYX01000062.1:0-754 GCF_003586325.1 Haloferax sp. Atlit-10N | reverse complement strand
CTGATTGGAAACTCGCTATTGTACACAAGCGCGATCTTCCTCTTCAGGAGCCCGAGGAGGACACGCCAGAAACGAGGTAGGTCCAAGGGCACAGTCTAGCTGTACTTTTCTGCAGATGTTTGGCCATCAAGTGCTAACCCCGTTGTTGAAGATTTTTGTCCTGAACCCTTCTCATTAGCATCCAAACCCCGGGAGTCAGCCTCCGAGTTCACGCCTTCTCACGGGGAGTAACCTGCTCGCTGCGTGTTGGGGTGATTCTGAGCTGCAGATTTTCATTACTCACCGACTTTCTCACAGTGAGTTAATACTTTGGCTGATGCGGGAGTGGACTCTACACAACGCCGATTAGTAAAAGTGGGCCTCTGTGAGGGGAACCAAGAGTATATTATATGTCGCTATATAAAATTAATCCAGGGTTGAAAAAAAAAAGCGCGTCGTGGAAACAGGAAGGCCCATCACCAGAAGTCACAGACTTCTGGTTAGAGCTCAGAGAGTTCTGTCGACACCCTAAAGCGCGAGTCGTTAGGCGAGCGGTAGGGCAGGATAATTCACTTGTCGTCACCAGAGCCACGCACGATCCCGACGTTACTCGTCGCTTCCTGACTGATGCGCTCTGCAATCGTCCCGAACATGATTCGAGATGCCTCGCTCCGTTCGGAAAGTCCGACACAGATCGTGTTGTAGTGATTGACCGTATCGAGTATCGCAGCCTCGATATCGTCGTCGACGATCACGTCACTCTCGTACTCCTCCG
>NZ_PSYX01000061.1:0-768 GCF_003586325.1 Haloferax sp. Atlit-10N | reverse complement strand
GGTATCGGGAAGAGTACCTTCTTAATGGATTTGGAAGATGAGCTCTCTGAGTGGTACAGGACCCGCATACTCTACGTTCGTGAAGATTACACCACGACGAGTCTCTCCCAAGAACTTCTCTACGAAGCCCGCGACGCAGTTGGAACCCTCCGGACCCTGTTCAACGAAGTGACCGGTTTTAGTCTTGGAGCAGGCCCTGTAAGTGCAGGAGTCTCTACTGATGACCGTGCTCGACATCTTCGAAAGTTAGCCAGTCTCTCAGAATCGGTCCGCGAGTACAAACGCCTCATTTTTCTTGTCGACGATATCCACAAACTTGGCAACTCCGAGGTCACACGAGACTTCCTTCGCGAACTATCCTCCAATCTTGGAGAGAACGTCCACCTAATCACTGCAGGCCGTCTCACATACGACGACGCTGAATATTCGGTCCACCTGGAAACGTTCTCACGCGAGCAGACTTCGAACTACCTCCGTCAGGAGTATCCAGATGTAGACGATGAAACTGTCGATGGTGTCTATGAGAAGCTGGAGGGCCATCCCTACTACCTCGGTCTTCTCAGGGAGACCGCTAGTAATGACACCACCTTTGAACTCCCCGAAAAGGACACACTCGACTTCATCGAAAATGCATATTTAGACTCTATGTCAGAGGATGAAGAGGAATTTATCCGAAAGACGGCGGGGCTCGCTGAGTTGGACGCGGAAATCTGTTCGGCAGTGTTGGATGATATGAACCGCACCTAGTGTCGACGTGTCCTTGACTCT
>NZ_PSYX01000060.1:0-776 GCF_003586325.1 Haloferax sp. Atlit-10N | reverse complement strand
GCTCTGGGTCGACACGGACCCGACGCCATTCTCGTGGGGGGACTGTCGAGATCGGGACGGGATGTGGCGGTACGAGGCGCTGTTGCCGATCGACCGGCCCGAGGGCGTCGCACGGGCTGCAGGCGGCACGCCCCTCGTCAGGAGCCCCGGACTCGACGACACAGCCGGCGCTCGGGTGTTCGTCAAAGATGAGGGCGAGAATCCAACCGGCGCGTACAAGGACCGCGGGAGCGCGGTGGCCGTCCCTCACACGGCCGCGACCGGTGGCGACGTCGTCGGCACGTCTCGTACGGCAACATGGCGATCAGCACCGCTGCCCACGCGGCGAGCCTCGATCGAGAGTGCGTCGTGTTCGTTCCGGAGCGGACCTCGTCAGTGCGGCTGGAACTCATCGCTCAGTACGAGCCGGCCATCGTACAGGTCGCCGGCGACTACGGGAAGCTGTACGGGGACGCGCTTGAGCTGTCCGAGCGCCTCCCGATCGACGTGCTCGTGAGCGACGTGCCCACCCGCATCAGCGGGTACAAAACGGCACTGTTCGAGATCTACGAGTCGCTCGCCCCGGCGGCGCCCGACGTGATCGCGCTACCGGCGAGCTCCGGTGGATTCGCTTCGGGGATCTGGCTAGGAATCCGGGACCTCAAGCGCGCGGGACTGATCGCGGAGCCGCCGCGCCTGTATCTCATCCAGACCGCGACAGCCGACCCGCTAACGCGGGCGTTCGAGGCCGGGGAGACGGAGCCGACGCCGCTGTCACCCGACGAGACCGGCGACAC
>NZ_PSYX01000059.1:0-779 GCF_003586325.1 Haloferax sp. Atlit-10N | reverse complement strand
CAGATACGAAGTTGAATCCGGCGTGGATGCCGATCGGAAGGCCAAGTTGCCCCGAAACGAGTTATGCAAATCCGAGCAGGAGTCCGGCGCTCAGGAAATGAAGACCAGCAACGAGTGTCGGGGCTGGATGCGCAATTGCAAAAAGGAGCGCTGACACACTCCAGGCAGTTGCGATCGTTGTCGTTTCAGACACCCACTGCAGGTCCATTCCCTCAACGGCGTTCGTGAGGACGTATCCCCGGAAGACGAGTTCTTCGACTACCGCGATACCGGTGATGATTACGACAGCGAGACTGACATCTCGAAGGAAGATAGCTGTCAAGGTATACCCTGTTCCACCGACGGTTATCCAGCCCCCAGCGACACCAAGTAACACCGATCCTGTGGGAATCGTGCCTCCAATAACGAGCCCTGCAAAGAGGTCGAATATCCACCCACGGTTGGGTTCGAGTCCATACTCCTCAAGGGGCCGCTTGTCGAGGTAAATCGCCGCTCCGATTAGGAGTCCGATTGTGCAGCAAACCAAGAGGACCCGAAGTACAGCGGAGTGAAATAGTCCATCCCCTGGCGGGTCGATGAGGATTGGAAGTGACACGGAGACGATAGCATAGACCGTCATGAACACGTACACGCGAAGAAGCGTCCGTAGTCGCTGCTCTCGCTCGTTCCACGAGAGCAAACGGAGACGGCGGAGATATTCGCGTATGTACGGGCCCACGTGAGTTCGTGTCGTTAGTCGGGCGGGGCGATATTTATGACATTTCCTCGTTAAACCGTCG
>NZ_PSYX01000058.1:0-789 GCF_003586325.1 Haloferax sp. Atlit-10N | reverse complement strand
GGTTCAGAAATTCGAGTTAAACTCTCGATTCCTCGCTCTTATGTAGAACTGTGGAGTGACCCCGTAGCAAGGCAATCGACGACGATTTCGAGGGATGCGCCGACCAAGTTCAATGAGCGAACGATACCGAAGGTGTGAGCGGCCTGTTCCAAGCCCTGCTTGGACAGGCCGCGAAACTTCCGCAGCCACGGTTTGACTAGTGAGAAGAGGCACTCGACCTGGTTGATGTGGACGCCGTCGGCCGAAACGTACCGTTCGTCGTGGATAACGGTTCGGTGATCGTACTCCATCTCTCGATACGCTTGGAGTCCATCAGTCCAGACCTCTCCCAGCCGCTGGGAGAGGTCTTCAGCCTCTTGCAGTACCGGTTCGAGGTCTCCCTGGTAGCTGATTCCAAGGTGACCGCGAATCACCCGAAGCACGTCGCGGCACGCCGCGACGAGCGTTATCTGGTCTCCGTGACGGCCCTTCCATCGTGAGCGCCCCGATCGGGACGACCCGCCGCGGTACCGACTGGTCCGCGGCGGGTCTTGGCCTTTGTAGCCTGAACAGACCGGGCTCGATTCGTCGATTTGCGTTGGGCCCGAGATGGACTGTTGGAATTGCTCCCAGACGAGGGGGAAGCCGCGCGTGACCGCGGCTTCCACCTCTCGAATCGCGTAATAGACGGTCTTGTACGCCCTGTCGAGCACAACCGCGATTTGAGAGATACTGAGCAACGTGTCTGCATAGAGGAGGTACGCGAGAAGCACCTCTCCGGTGGTGAGCTGCTTCTCGTGGAAGGGCGTG
>NZ_PSYX01000057.1:0-814 GCF_003586325.1 Haloferax sp. Atlit-10N | reverse complement strand
TATGTACCGGAGCAGCATTCGCGGCAGTTTCTTTGAGCCAGACGAAATCAAGCAGAAGGTCTACCAGAACTACATCACGCCGGCGAACGACCTTATCGCTGAGTGGCAAGAAGAGTTGTACGACGTTGACCGGCAACGCGAGAACTTAGACGAGATCAAAGAACAGCACTTGAACCAACTCGAACCCGGTGATGTCACGCTACTTGGGTTGATCACGTGGGGTGGCGAGGGGCTGAAAACTAGCAACAACAAAGAGCACATCGCCTACATTGACGAGAGTGAGAGCGCTGAAAGGGTGAAAGACCGGAACGACGACTTCCGGTACGTGGAGCAGAATGAGAAGGCGTACAACTTCATAAACCGCGTCATTCAGGACGAGTACACCATCGATCCGCAGGAACTCACAGAGGAAGAACGATTCAATGGGATCGAATCAGATGAACACGACGGTCGGACGTGGGTACCAATTGAGAAAGGCGCGTCCACTTCAGACGTGTACTACAAGCCCACCGAGCAGTACATCAATTGGAGCAAAGAGAGCCTGGAGAAAATTAGGAACCGTCGTGGTGGGCGTATCCGAGACCCGAGTTATTACTTCAGACGGGCTGTGTTCGCCTCACGTGGTGGGGCAGGTAAGTACAAAACGAAAGCCAGGTACATCAACAACGCCGTGGTGGATTCCAGTGGCGTCGTACTCGTCTCGACCACAGACCGCCTCCCCCCGAAGTATCTACTAGGAATCCTGAACTCAGAAGTCACTAAGTACGTACTCTATCACTTCATCAATGGGACACTCAACGTGCAGGCTGCGGAC
>NZ_PSYX01000056.1:0-844 GCF_003586325.1 Haloferax sp. Atlit-10N | reverse complement strand
CTCTGTCACCAAGGTCAGAACTCGTCTTGATAGTTGACTCAGCGTAGATGTACGCCTCTACAGCAGTGTCTTTCCAGCGCTCAAGCCGACAGTGTTTGCAGAAATACCGGTCGTAGATGTCACTCCCCCGTAGTAACAGGTACGGTTATAGTCCGGATTCGGGTCATGAAGGTAAGGGGTTCAGAGTTTACGAACCGCTCCAAAAATTCCTCAGATGGATCGATCTCTGGAGGGTCTACCCACGAAGCTGTGAAGGCGGTCTCAGCCCGTTGGTCGAATGCGACGACCATCTCCTCATACGGAATCGGTCGTTGGTAAAATCGTCAGGACTGGCCCAGTAGACGCTATATCCGGCTGAGAGGTAGTTGTGCGTGACCGCGTCGAGGTCTTTCTCTTCGTTTGCGTATTGCACCTCAACGATCAACTCATGTGATAGATAGTTTTTGAAGAGTTCTAAGTCCAGATGGACAGTCAATGTCGATTATTCTGGTTCTCCCTCTTAACGCTAAGGAGGTGTTGAAAGACGACCACACCCAATCAACGAAGGGCGTCCAAGACACCAAACTCCGATATACAGAGGCCTAATGCAAGTGGAACTTGTTGGTTCTGACAGATGACCACATACGAGTTATCGACCAATGATTACGGTGTAATCTCAGAAGCGATTGCAGGGCGTTATGCAGGGTTTCCTCCACAGTTGGAGTCAGCGATTAAGACACACCTGGAGGAGCACTACCGAGGTCAAATCGCAGCGGTCGATGAAGTGTCCCTCTATTCAGAGAGCCGGGACATAAGCAGCGAAGTCACCTTCGCTATGTTGAAGGGCGTCGAAGTCCCCGACGAA
>NZ_PSYX01000055.1:0-850 GCF_003586325.1 Haloferax sp. Atlit-10N | reverse complement strand
TGGAAGGTTTCGTATACGGATTGATGGGGAATGCTCACCTGCAAGAAATCTACGATGGGAATCCTGAGATAGAGCAGCTACGTGAGGAGATCGACCAGTTGGAATTGGAGCCGAACGAACGTCTTCAGTTCATGTTTGGATATGCCCCTTACGCACCGACACCTGATGACCAGTCAGGTACGTTGCTCGCTCTGGAGTTAGATGATTATGCTGGATGGATTCGTGGTCTGGAACCTGAAAACAAGGGTGAAGAGCTGAAAGTAGAGTTCTTCAGAGTGATGCTGGATTTGATGCGAGCATCGGTCAGGTCCGATGCAGAGATCGCCTTTGAGGAGTCGTCTGCGGAAATCTACGACTCCACGTTACAACGCATCGAGGAATTCGACTTCATATCTTTCTTTGACGAAGGCGAGCAGGACGCTGCGGAAATTGTCCCGGATATGCTCCGAATGTGCGTTCATATCGCTGCCCACCGGGATCAGGATGATGGCGACGACAGAGAACACCTCATTGCGACATACAGCTTACTGGAAAAGTACGGACTGAATCGCGAGGCCGTTGAGGGGTTCATTGAAAACTGTCGTGAGTTAGCCGGTGAGTACGAACCTGGTGAGCAGCTTGAGGAAATGATGGAGAACCAGATGGAGGAATTCTTCGCACAATTTGACGAGGATGACGTGACCCGGAACACCCTCATTCGAATGCAGTCAAACCTATACAACGAAGTAATCGAGTTGGCAAACTCAGCATTTGCCGCGATGGTTTCGGATTCCGATCGCCTACTGGAGTTCATTCACGACTGTGGGGAGAGCCTTGAGAAAGCAGAGAAGCCATTCTTCGTTGCTGCTTG
>NZ_PSYX01000054.1:0-955 GCF_003586325.1 Haloferax sp. Atlit-10N | reverse complement strand
CTTCTGATTTAGTAAGTTGCTTTTGCCACAACTCGAGGATTTTGTGGATTTCATCACGACGCTCCTCAGGGGATGGTACTCCATCAGCGACACCGTCGAGCGATTCTTCGATAATCTCATCAAACTTTTCTCGGCTCACAAATGGTGTGTTATCCCAACCGTCCGGTGCCTCGCTTTCAATTTCCAAGAGACGGAATAGGTCATCGAGTTCTTGGCGGCGAATAACGATTGGGTACCCCGGCCCATAGGTATGGCGTGGGTACTTCTCTTCGCGTTCTTGCCGAAAATCGTCCAATTCGGTTGCGTTTGGTGAGAGGAGATCGCTAATCCAACCCATTACCAAAGTGGACACAGCCGCATTACATCAACCTTCTGTAGTATTCAACAATAAAGAAAGTAGACACAGAAGATATGTTGGTATTACCGAGCAGTTGGTTCAATGTTGCTTAGCGTGACCAAGGCGTCGTTTGTGGTGGCACTAACTACTGGTACGGAGCTGTCGAATCCATTCCTTAACGCGGTTGGGGATCCGTGCGTCATCACCAAGAACCTCAACGACCATATCCTCCATCGCATCTTCGAATTCCTGGTCATTCACAGCCACATCTTCGATGACTTGCTTTCCTAACTCGTAACCGAGCTCTGACTCCCCCTTTGCGAGGCCGATGAGCATATGGTAGGCAACCATACGTTCGTTCTCAGCAATCGACTTGTTCCAGCTTCTCATAAACGCAAGTTCGGGCCCACTGACTGTATTAGCCGCTTCCCGATCGTACATGAGAACGTCAACAGTGGCCGTTCGGAGTGCCATCGAGATTGGGAGTATGACGAGATAGCACGAAAGAATCGGGAGTACTCGAATCGGGAATGAGAGCGGTGATGCGAGTACTGAAACAGACCCACCACCTACGGCGATGATGAACTCTCCCGTACGATAGCGGTCGTACGGGAGAGT
>NZ_PSYX01000053.1:0-1022 GCF_003586325.1 Haloferax sp. Atlit-10N | reverse complement strand
TATATCTGCACGTCGCCAGAGCGTGGTACGCGTTCGTGAAGCGTCGGAAGTACGCGAAGTACAACCCACTTTCAGAGGCTGGCGAAGAGTTCGGTTGGGAAGCAAGTGAGCCGGACCCACAGGCGTTGTCGGCGTCACAGGTCCGCCGCATTTACAGTGAGGTTGATTCGCCGGAAGCGGAGTTGCTCGTCGTTGCGCTCGCCGGATGGGGATTACGACCTTCAGAAGTTGGCGCGTTACACGTCGACCAGGTGGTCTTGGACGCAGAGGATCCACACCTGTCGTTCGGTGATGGAGAGCGCAAGAACGGCCCTGGTGAGGTGACTCTATTGTATGGCGTGGACGTCGTCGCTGATCGGATTGATGCGCTCTCTGACCGTGAGACGTGGAACGGGTATCTGTTCCCGTCTCGCTCGTCGTCTACGGGACACGTGTCAGTTAGCACGATACGTCGTCGGTTCAAACAGCTTGCTGACAGTGCTGAAGTGGTTGTCGATGGCGAGACACCAACTCCGAAGATGGGACGTCGGTTCTGGTACTCGGCGTATCAGGAAGCCGTTGGAGAAGTTCTGGAAGGTCTTGAGGGAGTGGCTGAAGACCAGGGTAGTACGTCGACGGAGGTCGTACTTCGGAATTACTTGTCGAGAGAGCAGGAACGGAAAGCTCGGCGAAGGAAGATGTATGAGAAGTTAGAGTCGGCGTTTGAAACGTGACAATCTCAAATGGAGTATAGCGAGCCGCGTCTATTCCGGGAGACGGTGTTCCCCGTCGCTATTCACAATTTCATTCACTATGTCTGGGAGGTCCAGGTCATGGACCTCGAACTCCTCAATTTCGTATATCGGGGTGTCGAGTCCCTTCTCGTATTCCATACGAATTCCTGCATATTTCTGAGCGGCGTCCTCCAGTTCCTTGGTGAAGTTTGCGTCCGGAGCGAACATACGGTAGACATGAGCAGCGAACGAGTACCAAGCAGCAACGAAGAATGGATTCTCTGCTTTCCCAAGGCTCTCCCCACAGTC
>NZ_PSYX01000052.1:0-1051 GCF_003586325.1 Haloferax sp. Atlit-10N | reverse complement strand
CGGTATTTCGACGACCGTCTCGGCTGGCACGAAACAATAGTCAGCCGTGGAGCAGTTCGTAACGAACTGGTCAGTCGACTCTCGCGGTTATCCCTTGACCGAATTGACGAGCCGCCGAATGCTGAGCCAGATACGTTCCGCGTGATGTCTCTTCATCAGTTCTGAGCCCACTATATTGTTAACCAACACAGAACCGCAGACTTCCGCGATGTTGGTTAACGGCGTGGCAGCGAGCGCCAACGGTACCTCCATCTCGCAAAGAGTGGTGGTTCGGATGATGTCGATGTGAGCATGAACGAAACGGTTGTCCAAGGTCGTTTCTGAGAACTCCTAGAGGGGGTCCACAGATGTTTAAGTCACCACAGAGCAATTATTTACCCATGGCCACGGATCTCACTGAACGGGTGCAAGAAATCGCCGAAGCGCGGGGTATCCCCGAATCAGAGATCCTCGAACAGGCGTTGGAACGCGGCGTCGAAGATCTCTGGGTTGACCTCGTCCTCTCGCGATACATCGACGACGAAATCGACCGCGAGACCGCAATCAACCTCGTCGGTCGAGATCGTGTCAAGCGAGCAGAGCAGGAGGTACAGGCCGTCGAAGACGATGTTCGGTGGGGACTGAATGCGTGATCCTCGCGGTTGTTGATGCGGGCCCCATTATTCATCTCGACGAGATTGACGCGCTTGCATTGCTCTCGGTCGTCGACGAGCTGCTGATTCCACAGACTGTCTACCAAGAACTCGAGGCGGGGATGGTCCCACCTGCGCTCGAAACCATTGAGTACGAACTGGTCGAGAGTGATACAACCGGCCTTGGCGTCGAGTTGGACCCCGGTGAGACAGCTGCACTCACCGTCGCATCTGAACGCGCTGCCGTCCTCCTGACTGACGACCTTGCAGCACGAGACGCTGCGAACGATCGCGATGTGGAAGTCCATGGCTCGATTGGGATTCTCGTGCTTGCGTCTACACGGGGAGAACTCGAGAAATCAGCGGCGGCTGAGCTGATGCGAGCGCTTCAGACTGAAACGAGTCTCTTCGTTACTGAC
>NZ_PSYX01000051.1:0-1060 GCF_003586325.1 Haloferax sp. Atlit-10N | reverse complement strand
TATAGTAATCGTTAGAATTTTTTACTCAAAGACTCTTGTAAGAGATAATGAACCATCTCGACGATGTTTCCGTCGAGGAATTGCAAGACGCTCTCGACAACGTGGACGGAAAGAAGCCGACACAACGGCTCTTAGCAGCTATCGCGTACAAGAACGGTGTCACGCAGACCGAGCTAGCCCAGTGGTACGATGTTCAGCGACGGACGATCTACAGCTGGCTCAAGCGACTCGACACCAACGAGTCGCTTGAGCAAGCTGTTTCTGACGATAAGCGAACTGGGAGAAAACGGAAACTTTCAGAAACACAGCAAATCGAATTTCAAGAAATCGTCCACGAACCTCCTCAAGAAGTCGGCATCGACGCGCCGGCGTGGACGCCGGCGCTTGCCCAAGATTTCCTCGAAGAAACCTACGACGTCGAGTATTCAATCCCGAGCTGTCGGCGGTTACTGAAAGAAGCGGGATTGAGCTATCAGAAACCACGCCGTACAGCCGCCGAAGCCGACGAAGACGAGCAAGAAGCGTTCTACGAAGAACTCAAAAAAAGCGGCGGAAGATGGACGCCACCGTAGTCTGTATCGATCAAACCAAGAAATCCGTGCAAGTTGAGCCGCGTGCCGCGTGGTTTCCGCGTGGCACGCGGCCCTCGGTCAAACTCTCTGGTCAACGCGACTGGACGTGTCTGCTGGGCGCGATCACCGAGGACGGTGATCGCTTCTTTTCACGATTCGAAGAGTACGTCACCGCTGAACACGCGAAACATTTCATTTTAGCACTATGTAAAGAATTTGAAGATGACTTGCTCGTGGTGCTAGATGGTGCGCCGTACTTTCAAGCGTCGGCCGTCACGGACCTGGCGGCCCGTGACGACCTCGCGTTCGTGACGCTTCCATCATACTCGCCGGAGCTAAACCCGGTTGAGGAGTGCTGGAGACAGCTTCAAGCAGCGTTGAGCAACCGATTTTTCGACTCACTTGACGAGTTAACGACAGCGATAGACGCCGCTCTTGACCAGCTTTCGGTCCCAAAAGTGAGTAATTACTTCTAACGAATACTATAG
>NZ_PSYX01000050.1:0-1062 GCF_003586325.1 Haloferax sp. Atlit-10N | reverse complement strand
AATCGGCTCGTTGATCAGGTTCGCGAGTTCGTGAAACTGTTCTCGGATCGCCGTGTATTCCAACGTCGACTCGCGGGTCATATTTCTACCTCGTAGTCACGAGCGAGCGATTCCATTTCAGACCAAGGTGGGGTTTGGCCTGAGGTCTGTTCGCCTTCTGTTCGTAGGTACGTCAAGAGAGGTGAGATGATGTCTACGACTCCGTAGGATGTTGCGACTTCGTGAACGTCTTCGTGGGCTGTGTTGGTTGCGGTAATGAGAAGCATAGCGTACTTTCGGTGGCGAGCGTCGTTCTCGATGAGGAGTAGATGACAGACCAACTCGGCCGGTGAGAGTGACTCTCGGCTTTCTGAGTAGAAGTAATAGTTCCCCGAGCGCGTGAAGAACTGCAGACCGTATTCGCTGAATGCACCGAGTCCTGTCAGCAGGTACTGACTGTCGTCAACACCCTCGTCTGTTCGCACAATGAACTCGTCATAAGATTCCCACAGAAGTGTTCCACTCCCGATGTCGGTCTGGACTTGCGTACGGTGGTGTTGGTGCCGGAGCTCCACAGCGAACTTGTGAAGTCCTGAGAACTGTTCGGTGAGGCGGTATCTCGTTCCTTGCTTAACAGCTATTGCCCGGTTTGTAAGCGTCTTGAGCGTCCGATAGACAGTTGCCCGTGACACCTCGGTTCGTTGGGCAAGCTCGGCTGCCGACACTGGTTCATCCGCGGGGAGATAATAGAGGACACGAAGCATCGACGACGTTAGCAATTCCGGGAAGTCAACGTGGGAGTTGGTTGCCGTGAGGTCTTGGTACACCTCGAGGCACTTCGCAGACGTTGGGTGTATTATCGTCTCGTTTCCCACCCGTTCACGGGTGACCAATCCCAATTTTTCGAGATGTACCACAGCGTTCGTGATGGTTCCCGGCTCATATTCGAGCTCAGTAGCAAGTGCTCGGCGCTTTTTAGGGGAATCAAGTGTCGCCATGATTCGCAACTCATTCTCCTCTAGCATGGTGTCTCAAATTGGATGTACTTGTAATAAAGCACTACATCGGATATGAGACTTTTGG
>NZ_PSYX01000049.1:0-1062 GCF_003586325.1 Haloferax sp. Atlit-10N | reverse complement strand
CTGCGAAGGACTCCTACTACTTTCAGGGTTTCTTCTATCGAGTCAAGAATGTTAGAGATGTCAGTCTTCAAGTCCCACTTCCGGTATTTTCCACCTTTCCGGCCAAGGTTCTTTTCGGTCACCGAAAGCAAGCCTAGCATTTTGAGCTCGTCAAGGTGGTCAGATACCCAGCGAGAAGTATGGGGGTCGATATCGCCAGCTTCACAGATTCGCTCATACTGTGGGTAGATCACACGTGTACGCGCAGGCATCTTGCCGTTTGCAGCCAACACACAGAGAGCATAGAGTATGTAGTGGTCGTGTTCGTGTAATCCCTGAATCCCACGCCTGACCTTCTTCGATTTCAGCCGGCTTTGTGCTCGGTTGACGTCGTCTTCGGTGACTAAGCTGCGTTTGTTTTCGCGAGCAACGTCGCCTGCCTCTAGTAGTAAGTCAAGAGCCTTACGAGCGTCACCTGCTTCTTTAGCGCCGTATGCAGCACAGAGTGGAATTACTCCTTCATCGAGTCCGTCGTCTTTGAACGCGATATCGGCACGCTGTTGGAGGACATCTTGGAGTTCAGTCGCGTCGTACGTTGGAAAGTGAAGTTGGCGTTCACACAGTGAGCTTTTGACCTTTGGTGAGAGGTCATCTGTGAATGTCAAGTCGTTTGAGATACCGATGATTCCGATCTTCGTATCGGAGACGTTCCCATTAGCATGGGCACGAGACAACTGGTACAGAATACTGTCTTCACCGGATTTGATGTGATCAACCTCGTCCAGAACGATGAGGACAGTTCCAGCTCGCGATTCCAGTTCTTCCCACAGCATCGCATATGCTTCAGACTTCGAGTAACCGGATTCAGAGATTTGTTGGGAGGCCGAGCGCATCTGGTTGACGAGTGCAATACACAGACGATAGCTCGTCTCCAGTCCGTCGCAGTTCAAAAATACCGTCCGCAGGACAAGGTCATCGTACTGTTCGGAATCTGCTTCGAGCTGCTTGAGGAAGTATTTAGTTGAGGCAGTCTTGCCGACCCCGGTCTTACCGTAGAGGAAGATGTTCTCTGGAGTCTCCCCC
>NZ_PSYX01000048.1:0-1090 GCF_003586325.1 Haloferax sp. Atlit-10N | reverse complement strand
CGCACATACAGAGTAGAACAATAGAGTTGGATAAGGTACCTAAGGTAGCTAAGTCACCTAAGGTAGAGGGGGTAGGTCAAGGAGACATTTCTGGACACCAATCCAGATGGGGAACTACCTTAGTTGGCTGAGTTGCCACAGTTACCTCAGGTACCTAATTTGACTCAGGTAGCACAGGTACCTTAGGCGAGGTAGTTGAACCAAGCCCAATATACTGGACACAGATCAAGCCGTACGATGGAACCCACCTCACCTACCTTAGGTACCTTAGGTAACTCAGGTAAGGTAGTTGAGTCAGGAAATATTATACGATATGCGTGAGTCTATGCGCACAACCACAGGTACCTCAGCGACCTTAGGTGACTCAGGTGAACACCAATGTCACAAGATCCCCAACCAAACGCTGTCGCACTGAACACGCTCAAAGGTGGCGTCGGAAAGACCACGATTTCGCTCAACACCGCCCGTGAATTAGCCGAGCGAGATCACGACGTTCTGCTTGTCGACCTCGATCCGAATGGTCACCTCACAGTTGGCCTTGACTTCCGCGAAGTCTATATAGACGATGAGCATGCAGATCTCGGAGAGATCATCATAGATCGGGATGCAGAGCCAGATGACGCAATCGTTTCGACTGAGTTTGGGTTTGACCTCTTCCCATCAACAGCAGACCTCGAAGACGTCCAAGATCGTCTCGGGTCGGTAAACCACGGAACAGTCAGGATGCGACAGTTCCTTGTTGAGCCGCTCTTGGGCGACACCTACGATTACATCATCATCGACACGCCCGGGAGTACGGGCCACCTCACGGACAACGCACTCGTCGCAACCGAGTCGATTCTTGTGCCACTCCGCCCAGGCCCTGAATCACTCGGAGGGTTCGAGCGAACGGTCGAGCGTCTAATCAAGCCACTTCGAGAGTTCATTTCGCTGGACTTGCTTGCAATTGTACCGACAGACCTCCAACGTCGTATTGATCAACAAACTCTTGACCGAGAGCTGATCGAGTCGTTGGTGACGCGTGAACATCTCGCTGCGAAGGTCCCGAACTTCGCGTATATCTCTCCAGCTGACCTGGAAAAGATTGATA
>NZ_PSYX01000047.1:0-1128 GCF_003586325.1 Haloferax sp. Atlit-10N | reverse complement strand
ATCGTGCTGTCCACATCCTGACTCACTCGACTGCCCGCCGTACAGTCGTCGTTCGGAGTATATCAACGTTGTCCGACGGAGCGGCCAGTCGAGCGAAGTCGCCGCGGTCAGTCGGCGGCTTCGAGCGCCGGGTCACCCGTCAGGACGACGATGTCGGCCATCCCCCGTATCCACTTGAACGGCACTCGGACGCCGCGCGGGCCGACTTCCAACCCTTCCGGGGGGTCTTCGACGGAGACGAGAAGCGCGGTCACGCGGTCGGCGTCGAGGTCGACACAGAGGTCGACGGCCTCGCCCAATCGCGCGCCCGAGGCGGTGTACACGGGGCGGCCTTCGATACTCGGAATCGGTTCGATGCCCGTCGGTGACTGGGGGACCATACCTCCGGTATCGGACGTGTCAATAAAAAATACCTCGGTCGGCGCAGGCCGTGTCGGCTCCGCGGTTGCGACGCCTGCGGTGCGCTCAGTCCGGACGCGGTTTCCAGTTTCGACGTGCGCCACCGTAACTGAAACGTCGTTTTAGGCGCTCGTGGCGGCGTGAACGGCGAATATCCACAATTTCCGATACGTATTTAGGCTCACCTAACAGATATCTATCTGGTCAGGATAGCTGGGCCTCGGTGTTCCTTCCGTAGAGCCACCACCACTACCGGGGCCTCTGGCCACATTCTGGTCTCCGAAGTCGCCGGCGAGCGCGCTTTTTTCCGGCAGCTGTTGGCCGTCGCGGCGGCCGTCAGCGGTGCCGTCATCCGCTCGGGCTTCGTCGCTCTCGACTTCGTGCTCGACGCGGTCACCGTCTGGGGTTATCCGGCCGCGGTCGGCGTGATGGTCGTCTGCGCGGTCGTCAGTTGGCCGACCGACCTCCTCGGTAACCTGTCGAGCGAGTTCGGAGGCAGCGGCGGCGAACCGCCCGGAGCCGACCTCGGAAACGCGACTCGCCTCCGTCCGACTGCGCTGCGGTCAGTCGTCGTCTCGCTTCTCGTCGGTCGTAATCATCGACTCGCGGATGTCCTGTAACCGTTCGGTGCCGCGGAGTTCGGACATGTTCACGCCGAGGGCGTCCTCGTCCTCGTCGGTGGCGACGCCGCTCGTGAGGATGCTCCGGATGCCCTCCTCGACGGTCATG
>NZ_PSYX01000046.1:0-1149 GCF_003586325.1 Haloferax sp. Atlit-10N | reverse complement strand
AGGACAGTGATGAGCTGCACGCCATGGTTCGGGAAATGAGGAGTCCCTATAATGAGCAGCGGCCGACCTTTCTCCGAGAGCGGATCGGCCCCCCAGACGATGTCGCCGCGTTCCAGATCCTCGAACGCAGTCACTATACCTCTTCCATCTGGTCGGTCCGGAGATCCTCGAGACGCTCTTCGCCGTATTGTTCGGCTGCACTCTCGTGGTGTCGGTGAAGCCGGTACGCTGACTGAAGTCGTTCCTTGTTGTCCGTGATCGCCCAGTACGGGCGCTTGTGCCGGACGAGCCCGCGTTCCTTCAGTCGAGAGAGAATCGCACTAACAGCGTCCGTGTCCAAGCCCAGTCGCTCGGCGATCGTTGCGGCCTTCCACGCACGGTCGTCGTGCTCGTCGAGGAACAGCACGATTCGCTCGGTGTCGTTCCGCTCATCGAATTCGTCGGCGTCAGCGTTTTCGAACTCGTCGATATCGATAGTACCGCTCGACATGGACTAATGTTGGAGATGTTGGAACATAGGTGTTTGGTATGTTTGTTACTTGGATGAGAGGGACATTTCCGTGCCCAGAAATGCCGGAGGGGATCACTCCGACGGCGTCGCGACGAGATGCTCCTCAAGATCTCGCGTCCAGTACGTCGTGAGCCCGCCCGGACTGCAGCGGGCGCACAGTTGCAACGGGCCTTCCAGATGCCCGAGCTCGATTCGGAACCGCGTCAGCGCGGCGAGCGTGTCGACGACCAGCCCACAGCCGTCACAGGCGACGTGATCGCGCTCGTCAGGATTCGGCTCCGTCTGAATCGCGCAGTCGACACAGATCGGGTGGGTAACCCGATCGTCCTGTCCCCAGGTATGAGCCTCGCCGGTCTCAGTACCGGGCGGAGCGTCGCAGAAGGAACAACCAGTGAGAGTCTGCTGCATCACTTGCCCTCCCCGTCGGCGTCGCGGCCTGCCGTCCAGCCACGGTGGAAGATGGCCAGTTGTGTCGTCGAGTCGAACGTGGTGCCGCTCGGCTCGTGAACCAGAACGTGATCCTCGGGAACCGGAGTGACGATGTCCGCGTCGATGAGGTCGTCAACTAGGCTCCGGGCCGTCGTGTCGTCGACATCCGTAGTCGCGACGCTCGCGGTGTCGCGGCCTTGGGCGAGCTG
>NZ_PSYX01000045.1:0-1156 GCF_003586325.1 Haloferax sp. Atlit-10N | reverse complement strand
GGTCAAAGCGTCTGACCTCTGAGAGAGTGAGTTCCTTGAGTTGCTCGAGCTGGTCCTCACGACCGGTGACGAGGAGCACCGTGCCGTTCGTGAGTGTGGCGTCCGGAGAGGGCGGGGTCTCGAACTCGCCACGGAACCACGCCCCGATGACGTTGACGCCCGCCTGCTCGCGAATCCCACTGTCGGCAAGCGTCGTGCCGACAAGTCGACTGCCTCGATGAATGGGGAGTTCCGCGATCTCGAAGTCATCACCGATTTCAACCGCGTCTCCCAGATCGGCAGTGACGGACGTCGTCACCTTTGACGCGAGACTCTCGCCGAGAAGTGGTCGAGGGGACAGTACTTCGTCGGCGCCTGCGAGGCGATGATAGACTGTTCGGTCGGGATCTTCGACGACGCTGATAATCGGCACGTTCTCTGCGACCTCTTGAGCGGTGAGAACGATACTCGCGTCCACCTGGTCAGAGACGTCAGCAACGAGTGCCCGAGCAGATTTGAGTTCTGCCTGTTCGAGGCCAGTCACTGATTCGGGGTCCTCATGGATAACCCGATAGCTACTTTCGTAGAGTTCAGTTGCACGGTCACGGTCTGGCTCAACAATGACGTAGTCCACGTCCCAGGATTCGAGTTCAGTAATAAGTGCCTCGGCCCGAGAGGTGTACGAACAGATGATTACGTGACCTTCAAGCCCATTGTCGACTGATTTCGGGACTGTCGTCGAGAGGATATCTTCGAGCAACGGAAACACCAACACAGGCAGAGCCATGAAGATGAGAGCGACTCCTGTGAGGTCCATAATGATGATGAACGCGTTCATCTCTGGGGTGTCCCAGGGCGCATCCGATCCGAACCCGGTCGTGGTGAACGTTTCGACGACGACCTGCAACGAGTGAAGAAATGATAAAGACTCGCCCTCATAGATCCGCATTCCCTGATGATACAGGGTCGCGTAGACGAGCATTATGCCGATGAGTAGGAGCGAATAATAAATAGTTCGACGCTGCCACTTGTCCATACTGATGGAAACGAAGTCGGCTCCATTAAACCATCGTGGGACAGCAGTCGAGGGTTCGAGACGAATTTGCACAGTCCCTCATATTGTTCTAGCACCCAGGTAGCGTCAGTACGGTCGTACTCGTGATTGAGGGGGGGGGGC
>NZ_PSYX01000044.1:0-1158 GCF_003586325.1 Haloferax sp. Atlit-10N | reverse complement strand
GAACCCGAGGAGATCGGCGGCATTGCGATGTTTCTCGCCTCTGATGAGGCGACGTACATCACAGGCACAAACATTCCTGTCGACGGAGGCTGGACTGCCCACTAGTAACTACGGTCGCACATTCACCACACTTGGTTCCAACATTACGCGGGAGACCAGTCGGATAGTAGCAGCGCAAAACGTGCTACTATCTACCGAAGGCAAGCACCGTAACTCCCTGAGATGCTTCTATGAAGTGAGGAACTGCCGCCATATTATTTAGTCTCTCTAACCAATCCCCCAGTATGGAACAGAATCGATCCGATCTCACACTACGTGTTGGGAGTATCGCCGACGAGTCAGTTGGTCGCGTTATTCCGGATACGTCGGTAGCAGAGGTCGCCCAAACGATGGTCGCGCAAACCAAATGTGCCCGCTACGTCGTTGTGGAAGAAAACGACCAGCTCGTGGGCATCATTACAGATCGAGATTTGATTGGCGCGCTCCTCACGCCAGATAGTGAGTTCAACGTTCTCGCAACGGATCAGAGCGAATCCAACATAACCGCCGGAGATGTGATGACCTCCGACCCCCTCACCGTAACGCCTGAGGCGGAGGTACCGAGGGTACTGCGACAAATGAACGAGGCGGCTGCCCGCCATGTTCCCGTTGTCGAAGATGGCTCAGTTGTGGGGATCGTCACCCTTGACGATCTCATCACTCACCTCGCGGGAGAAGCTGCCCATGTCTCCGCACAGATGGACAATCTCTCCGGGATCATCCGGTCAGAGTCCCAGAGAAAGTAACCTCCGCATCTGAGACTCTCGATACGTGTCTTTTTCGTGACTGACATCAAAAGAGAGACATGGCCGAACCACGGATTCTAATCCTCGGTGGACCAGGCGCAGGAAAGGGGACGCAGAGTAGAAAGGCTTCTGAGGAGTTTAATGTAAAGCATATCACTACCGGGGAGCTCCTTCGGGCAAATAAGGACAGGGATATTTCAGAATTTGAATCAGAGTATGATGTCCCGCGCACATATATGGATCAAGGTGAGCTTGTTCCGGACGAGGTTGTCACTCTGCTCGTTAAAGAGGCTCTATCGCAAGTCAATGGCTTTGTTCTGGATGGGTATCCCCGCAACGTAGAACAGGCTGAGGAACTCAATAATATGACCGA
>NZ_PSYX01000043.1:0-1182 GCF_003586325.1 Haloferax sp. Atlit-10N | reverse complement strand
ATTCGCTCTCGCATCTCCATCGCCGCGTTGTTGGTGAACGTCACGAGGAGGACGTCCTCCGGCTCGACGTCTTCTTGGTCGACGATTTCCGCGTATCGACGAGTAACGGTGAACGTCTTCCCCGTCCCCGCACCGGCGTCAACGACGTGGATGCCTTGTGTGCTGTCGATGAGGTCCTGCTGTTGGTCGTTCGGCGTGGTCATCGCGAACCACCCTCCAAGATGCAGTCTCGGTTATCCACGTAGCGATAGTTCGGGTCGCCGCCGAGTCCCTGAACCGGGAAGCGCTCGTCCCCGGCACGGCGGTCGTTCAACTCCGAAAGGCGAGCTCGGACGAACTGCTCGAACGCGTCCACGTCGCCAGTGAAGTAGTTCTGGTTGCGAATACGGAGCAAGTGTCTCAGGGCCTGCTTGCAGCCGTTTTTCACGTACTTGTAGTCGCCAACGCTCTCCTTCATCTGTTCCGTCAATAGGCGAGCAAACATGGAGTCCAAGAGTTCACTCTTGTCTCTCGTCTCCGGGAACTCGTGTACGTCCAAGAACTCCGAGTACTCTTCGTACTCCACCTTGGAGAAGGTCTTGTTACAGTCGTTCGCGGCGTCTTCCTGCAGTTCGGTGAAGGTGTCTCGCCTCGCTATGTATCCGTTGTACGTAACGGGATAATACGTCACCGTCGTGAGGCAATCGTCGAGAGACCCATCCCCAGTCACCACATCGTCGAGCGTTTCGAGGAAGTGGAAGAACGTGAATCGGAGTTCCTCATCCGGGCGCTCAGTGCGCTGGTGAGCGAGATACAGCAATGCCTGGAAGTTCGGTTTGTCGCTCGGTGGGTCGAGCGCCGAGTGTTTGACGATGGAGTATGCCGACGTCTTTGCGCCACTCTTGTAGTCGAGGAGTCGGGCAGGGCCGTGAACGAGGTCGATCTTCCCCTTCAATCCGAGGTCGGTGTTCTCGAACCAGCGTTCGGTAGTTGACGAATCTATGGGCTGGTCGTAATACTCCGCGAAGAAATTCTCTCCCCAGCTACTATCCGGTGTCCTGAAGCCGCCACTCTGAGGCGGATTTGCTTCGAGGAATTCGACGATGGTCTGGAGGCCGACGCGGTACTTGGTGAGTCGGACCTCCCGATCGACGCCCCGGAGGAACGGATCAACCTCATCGAGCATGACTGTGGCGACCTCGT
>NZ_PSYX01000042.1:0-1262 GCF_003586325.1 Haloferax sp. Atlit-10N | reverse complement strand
AATGCCGGCCCCGATCATCGTCCCGCCACCAAGCGTCATCGCCTCGAGGAACCCGATGTTTCGCTCAAGTTGTCCGCTTCGGTCGCTCATCGGCTCACCATCCCGGAGTTCTGTAGCATGCAGATCGATTGGAGCGTCACCCGATTTTCATACACCGCTGGGGGGCTCTTGCTCGGGTTCAATCGCGAGGATCCGACACGGTCGTCGGACAGAGAGGCCTGCCGATAGCTAGCGCACGCACAGCCCCGTCCCTCTTGTACTACCGTCGCTGGTGGCGCTGTTGTTCTATGTGGTGAAGATCGTCGCGAGACATTCTGTGCAGTTACTACTGTAGTAAACCTCGTATACATCAACTGGAAATCCTCACTCAATATCTCTCACGATGATTGCTGGTTTCTCGATCTCATTGAGGATCGGTGTCAGCACTGCACCGAGGATGCGGTCGCGAAGCGATGGTTCCGTTTCTCCGAGAACAACGAGGTCGTAGTCCGCTACGAGGTCGATGATGTCTCGCTTCGGTGAGCCACCCTCTGAGAGTTTCCAGTCGATTCGGTCCCGGTCGACCCCTTCCTCAGAGAGGCGATCGGCAGCGCCGCGGAGGATGAACTCGCCCTGACTCGGATCTGTCCCCTTGGGAACCGAATGAAACAACGTGACTGCAGCGTCGCTGGCCCGAACCAACTCACCAACGAGAGAGATGATTCGCTCGAGATTCACATCTCCCCGTAAGGGGACGAGAATTTTCTCGACGGTATCCGTCTCTCCAGGAACGAACACGGCATCACAACCGTACTGATCTGCGATCCGGTCGAGGGTGTCCCGCCGATCTTTCGTGAACACGAGGACATCCTCAACGTCGTGGTCTGCGCGAGCAAACTTGCTCACGATATTCCCTAATCGCTCTGCTGCTTCGGCTTCGTGATCTTCCTTGAGGTGCGCTGGGGCGGTCTGCTTGGGAACGGGATAGTAGCCGAGAACGACAATATTGACGGGTCTCAGGAGTTCGAGTACCACTTGATCGGGTGGCTCCATTACAGAGACATCGACCGGAACGAGAACCGTGGAGTCGCCAGTGAGCGGCATGCTTGTCACCTTCTTCTCGGACGACTGGCTTCATTGTTCGTGTCGAATGCCCATGCTTCGGAGGTAGAAATCAACACTCAAGGAGTGAGTCTCTCACTTCGAGGGCAGAATCCGAGTTATACCGGGCCGGGAAACTGGTACGGTGATATCTCACGCTGGCATTATACCGATACCCAATC
>NZ_PSYX01000041.1:0-1270 GCF_003586325.1 Haloferax sp. Atlit-10N | reverse complement strand
CTTCGAGACTACGCACCAGAAGATTCGATCCTCTCGTCGTTCGAAGAACTTGTAAGCATCATTGAACACGGAGAGGTGCGTCGCTAATGGGAGACTACACCGACCGCTTTGCAGGGTTGGATGAGGAACTTGCGGAAGTCGAAGACGATGGCGAAGAGCAGGAGTCCGATACAGCCAAGTCTGAAACTACGGACACCTCTGGAGAGGTACGGGACGAGGTGACGGTCAAAGATGAAGACATAGAGTCTGACGTTGCTTCCAAAGAGGAAGATGAAAGCCTCGAACGTGAATCAGAGGTGAGTAAGCAGTCAGGCACCGATGGACCAGAACAGGAATCCAATCAAGAAGTAAGGCCAAGTACTTCTGAAGCGCTCGAAGACAGTAATCCCGGTTTCCCCTTCTCTGAGTCGGTACAAGCTCAGATATACCCACGGCGAACCACCCACGACGAGTTTGAGGACTTCATTCAATTCGACGTGAAACAAGCGCTCAGAGAGTACGGTATCCGGAATGACGAGAAGCGTGAGATACACGAAGCAATCCTTCAGTTCGTAATGAAACATCCTGACGCAATTGCCGACAAGGTGGTCGAACTTCGCGAGACATAGGACGAGAATTATTCCACAACCCGTTGACATTCCACGATGAATCGAAGTTGGTCACTCACGGAGTCCGGACACATACACCGTCGTTCATCTGTTCTTTGAGTCGAGAGTAGAGTGGTGATGGAGTGACGACTATAGTTAGTATATAAAACAAGGATATTTCACTCAGTTTCATAACTCTGGGTAAATTGATTAAACGTCATTAACACACGTTTGACGGCTTGATAAGCCACCTAGGCGAACTTGGAATAGACAGTATAATTATCCTCTACCAGTAAATATATAATAATGCGAAGATAGTGATTTGTGGTAAAAATCATTCAATGGTTCTAGTTCTAGTCTAGTGTTGATTCGGTTTTGGTGGTACAAACACGATGAATCATTTTTGGCCACTTGCTGACCTCGGGTTCACGTGGAAGAACAGATGAAATGTGGTGTGTGTGTGTCGGAATCTCTGAAGAACAAACGAACAGATGAACAGGTGGTGTCTGACATAGATTCGCGACGTCCTTGCCGAGCTGACGTCACAGTAGTTCGCTAATCTACATCATGAAAAAGGAAATTCGGGCGGTGACTCTGTAATGATCGCTTTGACGAATATTTAGTGTAAGAGCGTGACCTCGACTATGTTTCAGAAGAAACAGATGAACAGTGGTGTCTGTTAC
>NZ_PSYX01000040.1:0-1305 GCF_003586325.1 Haloferax sp. Atlit-10N | reverse complement strand
TCGTCGTAGACGTGCAAATCCGACTCTTCAGCCACCTCTTCGTACTTGTTCTCGACGTAATCGACGTCCCCATCAAGCCATCCCTTCTCTTCAATGAATAAGAGGAACAGTACTCGATTGACAACGGTTCGTGTGTATGCGTTTAGGTTTTCTTCGGGATCAACCAACCCATGAATTGCGTCCTGAAGATCCTCGCGGAAGATCTCCCCGAAATCTTGATAGAAGCTCTGTGTGACCTCTCGGATGGAGAACACATCCTCAACGTCTCCTTTGAGACTCGTTCGGCCTTGTCCAGAGTGCACAGTTAGGTCGTCAAGATAGTCGAGATACGCTGGTTCGACGCCGAACCGCTTGACGGTGAAAAAGTTGAGATTGAAGGTTACCTCAACATCTTCTGAAGAGAACTGTTTCTCGATATGAAGGAACGTTAGGTCATCGTTCAGGGGACTGGTCAGTGGTCCCTCGTCAGATTTCCTGTATGCAATGATAGTGAATAGTTCGTTGATCGGACTACCGTGTCGTTTCAGGTGTCGCTTCAGATCGCTAAATGCTGGGCTGTCCCCAGATGCTTCGAGTTCGATATATCGAATCATTCCGTCACCGTTCTCATCAACTAGGTGAGCTTCGTACCAATCATTCCTCCCTTGATTGCGCTTTATTCCGCTTGGCACCTCAACGAAGGTATTGTAGTTTAGTCCCTCTGAGTCAAGAACATAGTCGATAACGTCGCCTCCGCTTTCGATTGAGGAGAGACCTTCGATAGGGGTTCGGACAGACATATTTCGCTTGACGGCAATTCTCTCTATCATCATATATACTCTTGGCAAACAGTCGCCGGCTGTCGGTGAATCATCCGCGGATAATTCCCTTCGTTTTCGTACTTGAGGATACGCCACATCAGGACATCTGCGATTCCTGCTGGTTTTTGCGTCCAGCAAAGATCTGCGATGAAGAGTAGTCAGTTACCGCAGTTTATTATATAGCGAGATGAGAGAAGTGACATAGAGACCCATAGAATGGTTAGCGTGGAGAACATCGTGGCTTCAGGATCTCTGGGTATAGAGTTAGATCTTGAGGCCGTGGCACGCGAATTGAGTAAAGTCGTTGATTACGACCCAGAGAGATATCCAGGTGCCTATTTCCGTCTCAATGACTCTGCACCGCTAATCACGGTTTACCGCACGGGAAAGTACATTATCACTGGGGCAGGCTCAGAGGACGAAGCATCTGCTACTCGCTCAGAATTCCTCAGGTTACTCACAGATCGTGGTATCCTTTCGGAGGCCGAGGACGAATGGTATAAAA
>NZ_PSYX01000039.1:0-1309 GCF_003586325.1 Haloferax sp. Atlit-10N | reverse complement strand
TGGGCGACACGGCCTCCGTTCGCTGGCACCCACTCGGGACTCTCGACGGCTGGGTTGCGTTCGTATTCGAAGTCGGCTGGCAGGCAATTCCGTTCGTCGTGACGTTCTACGCCGGTCGCCGACTCCTCCGCATGTTTGGTCCGACAGAAAGCTACTACCGAAACCAATGATTCCAACCGATCCACCGATTGATAGACGTACCGTCCTCCGAACCCTCGGCGGGGCCGCCCTCGCCAGCGTTGCCGGCTGTCTTGATGGTAGCCGTAACTCGGACACAACGACGCCCGACCAGACGTCGGCGACGACCGAGCGTGCTGGCCCGCTTTCACGCATCGCTGTCGAGGGGCAAGCCATTGTTGTTGAGGTTGATGCTGACGCACCCGTCGAACAGGTGAACCTCATCCAACCGAATGGGGAACTGTTCGGGAAGCGTGGGCTTGCCGCCGGCGCACGACAGGTTTCGTTCGAAATCGGGACTGCCTACGAGCCCGGTGAGTACCGTGTCGTCGCGCTAGATGGTGACGAAACTGTTGCTGAGGGTTCTCTCGAGATTAGCCCTCAGATTGAGATTCAGGACGTTGGGCTGTTTCGAAATGTCCCGGATAAGCCGTGGGACGAGGTCTATGGAGATACTGAGACAGACCGTCTGAAAAACGGTGAAGCAGTAGTCTCCGTGGAGAATCATGGAACAGGTCCTGACGCAGTTGTTGAATTGATATTTGCTGAAGACGTTCCAAATCCTATTTCGGACCCTCGTGGGAGTGGAATGTACGAAACTGAACAAGTCGTTGTTGCGCCGGGAGAGACAGTTGACCTGTTCAGTAACTCATTCCCATTCGGTTCAGAATCAGAGAAAGGCATGGGTTGTTCCTCTGAGGGGAACTCTGGACAATTTAGAACCATTATTGAGACCCGAGTTAATGCAGATCAAGTCTCGAAGTCGTTCGATGTGACGTACTCTGGGTCCAGCAGTATGAGTGAGTGTGAGGTCACTATCACGGAGGCCTGACCAATGGTTGACTTAATCGATGTCGTACTAGAAGGGTTCAAAGACATCGTTGAGTGGATTATCTCTTCGTTCATGGAGGGTCTGCGGTCTGGATACCGAACGTTGTCTGAGGGCATGTTTGGAACCCCGACGCCTCAGACCGATGGTGTGTTCATCTTTGGTGATCCAACCAATACGCCCTGGCCAGCGATTCACGATGGACTCATTGGTGGCGAAATAACGCTCATTGCACTCTTATTGCTCATAATGAGTGTCCAGGGGCGTCATACGATCCGAATATTCAATATCGGTAGTGCATAC
>NZ_PSYX01000038.1:0-1352 GCF_003586325.1 Haloferax sp. Atlit-10N | reverse complement strand
CTCATTTGATAATTCTGATCATGTGCATCGGCGTGGCGGAGTGAGAAGATAGCTGCGTTCACAGCAGCGTCGAATGTGTCGATGTTAGTGAGGAGTATTTCCTGCAAGTGGTTCGACTGAAGTAGGTTCCGGGTCGAGGTTTTCGTGGCAATCGTGCGGAACGTTGAATTGACGATATAGGTGAAGACACCGCCATCCCGGACGAGTTCTTCTCCTCGGTAAATGAATTTCTGATACCGGTCATACACCATCTTCCGAACCGGTTTCACATACTCCTCCCGCCGTTTCTCATAGAAGTCACTAAGTGCAGTCACATAATCCGGGTTTGTTCCACCTTTGTACGGAGGGTTCCCGATGACGATATCGAAGCCGCCTTCCAAGATGACTTCCGGCACGTTGATGCTCCACTTGAACGGTTCTGAGTTGCCGAGTTCATCAACGGGCTCGGTCATCCAGTGTTCTGACGACTCCCAACTGATCTTATTATCCAACTCATCAGTCAGGCGTTTGAGTTCGGTGTAGACCTCCTGTTTCTCTTCGCTGTGTGCATTCACGTAATCCTGCCGTAGAGTAGCGATCTTCTCAATGAGACCTTCGCTGTCATAATTCCCTGAGAGACTTCCTTGGTAGTCGCCGCCGCGAAGCGTATCACGCAACTCGGTAGGCTCGTAGTCACCAACAAGGCTGTTCCCAACGAAGAATTTCAGCCCGAGGTTCGGAAGTGCGAACTTGTCGTTCTGTTCGAGGAAATCATCAATTGAGATGTGCAGGTCCTGAATGAGGTACAACCACACACGGAACTTACAGAGCTCAATCCCCCCGCTGTCGATGTCCACACCGTACAGTGAGTCCCGGATGAATTGTTTCTTCAACTCGAACCGGTTGATGTCATCGTCAAGCCCGTCAGTGAGTGCTTCTGCAATCGCCACTAATTCCTCGCTCATGGCGATGATGAACGCACCACTCCCGACAGCAGGGTCAACAACTTGGACGCTCGTGATTTTATCACGCATGTCTTGGACCGTCTCAGTTTCGAGCTCAGTCGGTGGAGTGTGGCTCCCGACTAAGTCAATCACAGTTTCCTCGTAATCGTCGAAATCCTCCAGAAGGTACTGTTTCAGCGCGTTCTTCGCCATGTACTCCGTGATCGGCTTCGGTGTGTAGAACGTGCCTTTCTCCTCTGGCTCAGCCTCCTGCATGAACATCTCGAAAATGCGACCAATGAACTCGGGATCAACGACAAGTTCCTGTTCGCTCGGGTTCGACTCCCGCAGCGAGATTTTGTACCGCCGGAGGAATCCTACCGGTTCGCCATTATTTCCATCTTCCGGGCTGAGAAGCTTGTCGAAGAA
>NZ_PSYX01000037.1:0-1414 GCF_003586325.1 Haloferax sp. Atlit-10N | reverse complement strand
TGGAGAGGCGGTCGTACTGTTTGAAAATCTCACTCGGTGACAATCCCTGAAGCTCAATGTCGAAGTCGTCGTCGTCGGCAAACACCTTTATCAAATTGTCCACGTCTCGGACGGAGTTGTGGATCGGTGTCGCAGTGAGCATCACGAACTTCTTGCCCATCCGACCGATTGACTGGAGTTTATCGTAGCGCTGTGTTCCAGTATTCCGAAGATTGTGGGCTTCGTCGACGAGAATCAGATCAACTCCACGCAGCCGTTGGATCTCCTTTTCAGATAGACGAGAGAGTTTATTGAAACTCATAAACGTCTTCTCAGCAGTTGTCGGGAATTCGCCGGTGTTCGCATCAAGAAGGTCCTGCATCCACATCCGCTCCAGCCGTTTGGGAGCGATAATGAGAACATCATCTCGGGAACTCGTGTAGTCCTGAACAAGAGGAGCACCTATGTATGACTTGCCGAGCCCCACGCTGTCCGCTAGAACGACTCCATTGTATTTTTCGAGTGGGCGACGAGCTGCCCTGAACGCGTCCTGCTGGAACGCTGTGAGTTGCTCTTCGTAATCGCCAGTGATGTCCTGAAGTAAAGTGCCTTCTCGGACATCTCGGGAAAATTGCTCAACAATGAACCGCTTCGTCGCTTCGTACGGTGAAATCGTTTCCACCTCGGCGACCGATGTTTCTTCTTCCGTGGAGGAGTCCGGCAAGTCGTCTCCAAATTGCGACTTCTCGATCTCAGCTGACATCAGGTCCTTATCGAATTCGCTGGCCTCCTCCCAGATATCCTCAAACCACTCACCGAGATACCGAATAGTGTTGTTGTCCTTCTTTTCGACGTTCAGTTCGACGTTCCCGCGGAGGCCGCTGGCAGAGAGGTTCGAGGAGCCGATAATCGCCCGGCCAAGGTCCGGGGAACCCGCTGGGTGTTCGAAGAGATAGAGCTTCGGATGGAATCGACTGTCGTCGTACACCCGTACATCCACCTTGTCCTGCTGAATGAGTTCGTAAAGTCGATTGATCCCCTCTTGGGCCTCAGTGCGGTCGTACTCATCTAGGTCGTCGGCGAATCCACGTTCGAGTTCATCGATGGTGCGCTGGTCAGTATCGGTCCCGATTAGGATTTCGACGCGCTCAGCCCTTCGGAGATTTTCCTTCAGAAGATCGAAACCGCCGAGATAGAAGTAACCGACGGCTATGCGGACGGTCTCGGCTTCAGGTGCCAGCGCATTCGCTCGTTCGGCGACATCATACTCGCGGTTGTCAAGGACGTCGGAGTATCTAGACCAGTCCGTTGCCTCTGAGGGGTTGTTACTATCATCCTCGGACGTATCGTCGTTTGGTGGAGAATCAGTCATGAAATGTAGTTACTGGCGAATTGCCTCGGTCAATACCATCGCGGGATGTACTCAACATCAAGT
>NZ_PSYX01000036.1:0-1426 GCF_003586325.1 Haloferax sp. Atlit-10N | reverse complement strand
CACCCCACAGATTCCTCGTCTTCGAGGCCGACAACGTCGACGAAGAATTGCTTGGGCGTCAGGTCGTGATGCTCGCGTAGCGCGTACGCGATACCACTGTATCCGTGTTCGGTGAGCCACTCGTAGGTCGGGACGTCACGATCCTCGTCGAATCCATCGCGGTAGCGCTTCGGTGCGATGTCTTGCCAGTAGACGTCGACGAGTTCGCTGAGGTCCATACGTGACCAGTTGTAGCGACGACTGCGGGTCTTTGAGGCCGTGGTCTCGTCGTCGAGTTGCTGGCCAGTAGACTGCTTCGTCATGCCGATTTACTGTCCGAAAGACCGTTTGTCGTGTTTCGCGATGATTCTGAGCCGGTGAATTTCATTGGTCTCTGCTGTTTTTCACAGCAAAATAATACTTTGGCTTGTGCGGGAGTGGTCTGATTCAAACATTCAATCGGATGTGTCCCTCGGCCAGCAAGCTACCGTCCGAGCCACACCTGGCCTCACTCGGGCGGTTGCGCATCGTGTTCGATCTCTTCGCGGGCTTCGATAACTGTCTCGAGATTCATGTCGACTTCCCATCGGTAGCTTCGCCCACCGGTTTGGCCCTTGTTCTCGTCGGTTCGGATGAGGAATCCGAGCATATGCAGGTCATCGAGGTGGTTCTGAATCGATTTCAACGATGTCAGGTGGTCGTGACCCCAGGCATCTGCGACTGCTTCGTACCGCTGTTGCACACGTTTGGTTCGCACTGACTCGTCGTCGGCCAACTGTTGGCGGGCAACGGCTTCAAGAACCAGCTGTGCGTGCATGGTCTGATCATCGATTTTATCGCGAAGTTGACCGCGGTTGACCTGTTGTCGGACTCTTTCGACGTGCTCTGCGGTAACTGTCGTAGACCCGGTCTTTTGTGCGGCATCTGCGGCCTCACGGAGCAGGTCAATCGCTTGCCGAGCACTCCCATCGTCCTTCGCAGCAAAGGCAGCACACGCCGAAATGGCGCTCTCTACGCATGCACCATCGACGAAAGCACGCTGGGCACGGTCAGTGAGAATGGTCTTCAACTCGCCTGCATCGTACGTTGAAAACGAGATTTCGTGCTCCATGAGCGTCGATTAGACCTTTGCAGAGAGTGTGTTGCGGAATGTGTAATTGTTCGAAATTCCGATAAGGCCGACTTTGGCCTCTTCGATATGTCCGTTCGCACGTGCTCGTGGGAACTCGTAGAGTAATGGATCGGGATTTGAGAGGTGGTCGATTTCATCGAGGACGAACAGATGGGTTCCCCCGAGACGTTCCATCTGGGCGTATAACTCTTCGAACGCGTCTGCCGTTGATGGGCCCTTCTTTGGGAATGTGGCTGTGTCGTCTGGGCGGAGACTGTTAACGAGGTGGCGAACGGTTGAATAGACGCTCTGGTTGTTACAATTGACCTTCGTGAC
>NZ_PSYX01000035.1:0-1444 GCF_003586325.1 Haloferax sp. Atlit-10N | reverse complement strand
CGACTTCGAGACCGTGGCTTCCGACAATCGAAGAAAGAACAAAACGCGCGAGCAGCGCTCAAGCGACTCCTTTCGCGAGAGGTAACGACTGGACGTGGTAAGACCCGGCCGGAGTTGGTTCTCTGTGGGGCCGAGCTTGCGAACTTCGTGGTTGTCCCTTCGTCGGAACGATTGACAATGGAGGGTTCTCGTGGGACGCGTGCTGAGCAACAGAGCCGGAACCCGCTTGCCCGTCCGAATCCGGATCTCATGAGCGAGTTCCGTGAGGGCATGGCAATCGGCTACGCGCTTGATGAGACTGGTGAAGCGGAGAAGCAACCGACTCGAATACCTCCCGGACTGTTACCGACACACTATGGCCGGTTTGGGACGACTGGGGCCGGTAAGTCCAAGGCACAGATCAATGAACTCCTCTCACTCTACGAGACGACGACTGGGCCGTCGATTCTCATCGAACCGAAGGGCGACGGTATGGCGGAGAACTACATGCGTGCGCATGCTGCGCGTTTCGGCTTGGACGACCTCAGAGAGAATGTTATCTACTTCTCTCTCCCAGACGTCCTCCCCGGCTTCTCGTTTTTCAATCTCGAGCCGTCGCTTGAAAACGGACTCCGGCGGGAAGACGCTGTCCAGCGAAAGGCCGACCACTACGAGGAAATTCTGAAACTCGTTATGGGGGTTGACCGCTACGAGCGGGCGACAGTCGCACCTGGGTTGATTAAGTCGCTGATCAAAGTGTTGTTCGATGAGACGCATGGTCGCGAAAACGGCCAGTATCGCGAGTCAGCGGACTACTTCGCTCATCGGCAGTTAGAGTATGCGCTTGATCAACTTTGGCAGGCAGGGCCACCCCAGCCAGATCTGAGTGCTGCCCCGCAATCGAGTGACGAGGCTGTCTCGCGGTCACTCCGACGACAGTTACAGGCAGACAAGACGACCTTCTCGAATGTGTTGGGTGGTGTCGGCAATCGTCTTTCAGTTATTTCGGATGACACACACCTGCGTCGAATCTTCAACAACACCGAGCCACGGTTTGATTTCCGCGATGTCATCGACGACGATACGGTGATTCTCTTTGATCTGGGTGATCTCCGTGAGGATGCTGCTCGCGTCATGACCGGTGTGATTCTGACCAACCTCGAGGACGCTCTGAAAGAAGAGAACCAGGATGTCGGTAAGCGGCCGGACGATTACGTGGTTAATCTCCTGATTGATGAGGCAGCGTCGGTTGCTGTTTCGGATGTCATGAATACACTACTCGAGCAAGGGCGGAGTTTCCGGCTGTCAGTCGGGCTCTCGATGCAGTTCCCCGAGCAAATGAAAGCGGAAGGGGGGCGGAGCGCCTATCTCAACGTCCTCAACAATATCGGGAGTCCGATTGTGGGGAAGATCAACGTTGACCGTGAGCTCGCTAGGGCGATGGCTCACGAGGAAATGGACCCAA
>NZ_PSYX01000034.1:0-1511 GCF_003586325.1 Haloferax sp. Atlit-10N | reverse complement strand
CCGCCTCTCCAGCGAGGAAGACAAGTCCACGAGCACCCAGAGTCGTATTTCGAAGCTTGAGAAGCTTATTGAATCGATTATGCGGGAAGTGATTATATCGAGGGACCGGAAGTACATTCTCGAAAATTATGAGGACATCACCATCGGAGATCGGGCCATTAGCGTCCCTGATCGAATGCCCCGTCTCGTCACACCCGATGATCCTCGTCTCGACGAACTCTATAGTGATATCGTCGAGACAGTCATCGGCTCAGACGACTCCGAGAACTCCGGATTGAACATCCCCTATGTTAGTGCTGATCGGTATGACGCTGACGGAGACGAAGAAGAGGAACTAATCATTGAGTACCAGAATGCGAGCATTCTGATGCTCATCAATCTCCTCAAACGTCTTGAGAGTAGCCTTGCCGCGTTAGAGAACTCCGTTGAACGGCTTATGGAACGAGAGCGCATCACACGTCACATCGCTACTGGTGACCTGGGTGATGCGCAAAACCGGAGTGACGCCGTCGAACAGATACGGGATACATTCGAGGACGATTTCGCCAAAGATGTTGACTTTGAGGATGTCGCAGAAGCCCTCAATAGAGTTAGCCCATCGAAAAGGGACGAGATTGTAGCAGACATTGACGAAGACCTTCGAGAATTGGATCGAATAAAACGGCAAGCCCAGAATGCACTTCAAACTAAAGAAGACGGTCGCACCAAAGACGCGAAGGCGGAACGCCTGCGTGGGTTAATTGATCGAGAGCTATCTGACGAGAAGGTTCTCATATTCAGCCAGTACGTACCCACGATCACGCACCTCTTTGAGCAACTAACTGGAGAGAATCCAGCACACACCAACGTTGCTACGCTCGGTCAAGATCCGAGTAATCCTACCGCCGGATTTGTCCACGGGGGAAGTGGGTACGATGAGAGAATTGTTGAGCGATTTGCTCCGGAAGCCCAAGAAGCCGATGTGACCCCCGGTGAAGAGATTGACATACTGTTTGCGACCGACGTACTATGGGTCGGGCAGAATCTTCAGGATGCACGAGTTCTCGTGAACTACGATCTCCACTGGAACCCGATGAAGATGGAGCAGAGAATTGGGCGTCTTGACCGCATCACTACGCGGCATGATGAACTGTGGATCTACAACTTTGCTCCGACAGGTGACCTACGGAAGCAGCTCGGGCTCGTCGAGCGGATTCAAGAGAAAATCGAGGATATCGCCAACACGTTCGGTCATGCCGCTCCCATCTTGGATACTGCTGAAGAGCAAGTACACAAGACGCTCATCACCTACGAACGACTGGAAGAGGGCGGCACAGAGTTTGGGGACGAACGGTTGGAGGGTATTGGATCGAAGTACGACGATCTCAGGAACGTCGTTCGAGCGTTCTGTGAGGAGAATGGGGTCGATATCGAGGAGCTTCAGGAAACCTACGATGCGGTCGCAAACAGATCTGAACCACAGTATTTCGTCTCCCCTGGCGAAGATGGGTACGTCTCACTCGCACACCTTG
>NZ_PSYX01000033.1:0-1558 GCF_003586325.1 Haloferax sp. Atlit-10N | reverse complement strand
CGACGAGATGCCGATGGGGAGCGACTGTCCGTCCATCGACGCGGACGCCGACGGCCCGGTCATCTCGGCGAGGGGGCCGAGGTAGCTCGCACCGAGCATCAGGATGACGAACAGGTAGACGAAGTACAAGTTCGATCGACTGTGGCGAGGGCAGACAAGTGGGTATGAGAGCCACTCGGAGGCAGATATGGCACTTTGCTGTCTGCTCGCGTTCTGGACGGGCGGGGACCACCCACAGATGGACCGCCTCTTTCGGGAATCGGGGCTGTATCGCGAGAAATGGGACGAAGTCCACTATGCAGACGGGTCGACATATGGTGAGAAGACACTTGAGCGAGCAGTCCAGCAGACGTCGGAGTTCTACGACCCAGACACGCAGCCTCGTGAGGACCACGAAACTACGACGGAACAGAGTGTGGGAACGCAATCAACGCAGGACAAGGCGTATCTCGCCGAGAAGAACCGGGTGTTGACTGAGCGAGTTGAAACGCTCGAGGCAACCCTCGCGGAAAAACAGGCGTACATCGAGGAGTTGGAAGCGACTGTTGACCGGCTTGAGCAGCGTGTCGAAGTAGCACCGCGTGACCAGGATGAAGATCCTGACACGGAATCTGCGTCAATGTGGGAGCGAACACGATCATGGTTGAAGTGAGACCGTGTCACCGCAACATGGGTTGATAGTGAGATACTTCTGCTGACGACGCAGCCCTGTTGAAACTCTCTCCTTCAGACGAGCAGTCCTGCGAAACAGCCGGCCAGTCAATGTGCGTGTGTACCGATAATTGTGTCTGGGCAGGGTTCAGACGATGCAAATGACAACTAGTGGTTTAGTGTCCACCCGAGACAGCGTGTAGACCGACGATACCGACGACGATCACGCCGATGAAGAGTATTCGGGCGAGAGCGGCTGGTTCATCAAAGAGAATAATTCCAAGCGTGGCTGTCCCAACGGCCCCGATACCTGTCCAGACAGCATATGCTGTCCCGATAGGGAGATCTTTGACGGCTTGTGCCAGGAGTACCATACTGATGATGAGAGCGACAACAGTACCGACTGTTGGCACTGGCTTTGAGAGTCCGTCCGAATATTCGAGTCCAATTGCCCAGCCAATCTCAAACAGGCCTGCGAGTATGAGGATATACCACGACATGACGTCTCTGCTTCGCTGTCCAATCTGTCTATAGCTTCTGCTATCCATTGAATGAGACCGATTCAACTACCTTGGCACGGGCGCTGGGCTGTGTACTCGCGGATCAGCATTCCTGATCGTCTTCTTAGTCTGGAAGATATTCCTCACAGGAGGGGTGTCTGAATGAACTCCGTTAGTACGTGAACAATTGCTGTGGCTGTTTTTATCCTCCATTGAGGGGTGGAGGAGTCAGCAGTCCCCATGCAATCCATGTCTTCCGACTACGAGCAACAGCGATCACGACTCTCTGGCGAGCACACTGAACAACCGAACGAAGAACCGTGGGCAGATCTCGAACTGTCGCTCCCCCACGGCAGAAGTCCAACTGGCATCGTCTCAGTTGTCGAGCGTGTACTCGTCGAACTCAC
>NZ_PSYX01000032.1:0-1573 GCF_003586325.1 Haloferax sp. Atlit-10N | reverse complement strand
ATTGGATAAATTTAATTTCCACATCGCCGATCCCCGCTCCGCCCTCGTCGAAACCTCCGCCATAATCTGGGATGAGTTACTGGTTCCCCGTTTACGGTGGAATCCAACTCGTGTGGTCGCGGAGAGTTGTATCAGGTGCTTCCATCGTCGCACCGCACTTGGGGCAGTAATCTTCGACCGCGTCCTCATCGTAGAGATAGTGATCACATTCGGGAGGGCTGGCTTGGAAATACACGTCGTCCCAGTCGATATCCGGTTCTCGACCGTAGAGACAGAAGGTACTGTGTCCTGAACGCCCTCGATGATTGGTCACTAACCGAACGGGACAGTACATACACTCACGAAGTTCGATTAACGACTGGTCGGAATGGTTTGTCCAGAGCGTCTCTCGGCGTCCCCATTCGTGAATTCCCTTCGGACCCCAGCATCGCTCTATCTCTGGTCGTGTCGCAAGCAGTTTCTCCACCTGCGCGGAATGGTACTGACTTCCTGCCCACTTCGAGAACGAGTCTCGGTCGTACTCACAGACAACCGCGTTTTTGAGTGCTCTCAGGGGAAAGTCGGGGCCGTACTCGTCGCTCACGGTGTAGGTGTAACTACCATCGGGGTCGTGGACCCTGCGTAGCTCGCAATCCTGGCCAGCACAGATATCGTACGTGACTAGATCATCCTGGCCGCGGGGGTGGGCATAGGGAGGCACTCGTTCCCACGCGTGCTCGCCGTCGTAGAGGAGCGATTGGCAGTTCGTATATCGGTGGGCCTTGCTCGTCCGCTGGGAATGTCCAGCTCCGTCATCACGCTCGAACTCGGCACTAATCGTGTCGTAGTCGAACGTATCGAGAAGGATTGTGCCTGCGCGAATCCAGACAACGGAGAAACCAGCTGCCAAGTAGTCGAGCGTAACCTGCTGGACGTTCTTGTTCTCGTGGCTATGCTGCACCTCAACGGCGAGTCCCTCCCCGAAGTAAGGGTTCCAATCGTCGAACGTCGCGAGGACGTCAGCACGGCGTTCAGTCACAGGTGTCGGCACTTCAGATACGTCGACGTCCACCTCTGTCTCGACGTCGGCACTTTTTCCGAACTGCTGGTGAAGGGCGACCTCGGCACGGGCAACTGCACGTTCGTGGGTCTCCGACTCGCCGCCGTTCGAGCAGTGTCGCCCGGCGTCGTCTGATACGTGGTAGAAGTGTCGAGACTTGCCCGGCGCGGATCGGGGATACATCGTCCCACCGCACACTGGACAAGTGACGGCTTCCCCATCGTCGATAATAGCAGGGACGACCGGGCGACCGTCACGGCGACCGCGGAAAGGCATATCGGCAACAAACATCTCGGTGAGTAAATAATCTCTCCCAGTCAGGAGGTCCGAACAAGGCGGAACTGGTTAAAGCGGGTCCTCGAGGCCGCAGGAGATACAGCCCATACAGCCGTCTTCACGTTCCCAGATGTGGTCGCAGTACTGGGGGTCTGTGGTCGTCATCTCAGAGAAATCCTCGAACGGGTCATTTGAGATGATCTCTTCTCCCTTGTACTCTTTAAGCCGGGCGCTACATCGACATCTGTAGCGATTCTC
>NZ_PSYX01000031.1:0-1635 GCF_003586325.1 Haloferax sp. Atlit-10N | reverse complement strand
GCTCAAGAAGAGCTCAGTAGACGCTGTTTTCTGCATACTCTGGATATTCAGCATAGACTTCATCGATAACCTCTGGGAGTGAGAGATCACCGTTGAACCGCTCCTTGATTTGAGTTGCCTTCTCGACTACTTTTTCGACGTCTTTCGCGGTCAGTTCTTGCTCAACTAATTCTCGGCCGTCAGGCTCGAGATTGTAGAGATACTTGATATTGCCGTCGTCATCGTATTCTACTTCCTCTTCGTCAAGGAGCCTTGCCTCGATCATTTGATCGATGTCTTCGGCTAATTCTTTCGAGAATGGACCGTAGTCATACGCGAAGAACTCATAGAGTTGGTTCTCGTTTAGATGGCCTGAATTGACCAACTCTTGTTGGACGACAAAGACCATCTTTTGCAAGCGCGTACGTCCGTCAATTGGATTCTCGTCCCCTACGAATGCCAATGTGAGGGGAATTAGTCGCTTGTGCATAGGTTAGATCTCGGTCGCGGTCTCTTTTGAAGCTTCAAACGCCAATCGCAAAATATCTACTGACCCGGCATCTTCAATCTTCACTCCGGTATCGCCTTGACCAACGCGCATGATCGCGAGTTCTCCGTCAATGAGGGCAAATGAACTGTCGACCTGCTCACTGACCCATGCAGAGGCTTCAGTTTCCTGGACAAGATTTTCTATACGGTCTTGCCAACCCGACCATCCGATAACCTCAACTTCGACTCCGTTGGCGACTATACGAGCAATATCTCGTATCTCGTTTGACTGTATCCACTTACCGTCCTGTTCCATCAGGAGTACTTGCTCCTCCGCCACTTCGAGTCCTTCAACGAGCTCGCGTTTTGTTCCAGAGATTCCAGGGATAACCCATGCTGGGTGCCGCGTGCCCCTACGCTCACGCTGAATCTCGTGTTGCTGTTCTAAGTGTGCAATCGCAGCATCGGCTTTGTCATTAAACGCCTCCTGTTTGCCTCCTAACAACGAACGGGGATGTTGCGCCTGGTATCGTTTTGGTTGTCGACCTTGGACGTTAACCGCCTCACCCTCGAGTTCACCCATTACGTTGTATACACGTCCCTGAGGGACCTCTGTCATCGCGACGATGTCACTCGGTTCAAGTGGCCCATCTTGAACCACAGCGACGTACGCCTGTGCTTGATAGGCGGTCCAACCCATGACCTCGCGGACGTACGTTTTCAGTTGGTCTGGACTGAGTGACTCCGGCGATTGGCCATCCGGTTGGTCTTGTCTACTCATCTACAACAACTAACGTTGTTCTCTTTAACCATCATAAATCTACAGGTGATGACCACATCTAAACAAATTGTTTTTGACATGATTCATACTCCCACCGCTCGTGGTGGCATATGTGCCAATATCTAAGAAGTGGAGTCGGGCATCAGCCCGACACATCAAGTCGAATGTTCCCACAAAAGGTGGGGTGTATGAGCTGAAAGCCTTCGGAAAGTTGGTGTACATCGGTAAGGCCAGCAATCTCCAGCGACGTCTGCTGGAACATCTCCGAGAGCGCAATCCCAACTACTTCCGATACCAGACGGCTGGGTTCTTCCAACGGCCGAGCTCCATGGAAAAGAACGAGCTGACTAATTTCGAAAACAACCACGGTGGGTTCCCAGCCTGGA
>NZ_PSYX01000030.1:0-1714 GCF_003586325.1 Haloferax sp. Atlit-10N | reverse complement strand
CGTTGTGTCGGCTTCTTTCCGTCCACGTTGTCGAGAGCGTCTTGCAATTCCTCGACGGAAACATCGTCGAGATGGTTCATTATCTCTTACAAGAGTCTTTGAGTAAAAAATTCTAACGATTACTATAGAACTCGATCGCTCCGATCATCGGCTCGCCGACACACTTCGGGCAGACATCGGTGTCGTATTCCGCCATACAGTGTCGGTGGCAGGAGATCCCGCAGTGCTCGCAGACGAACACCTCATCGTCGCGAGCGCATTCCGAGTCACAGATGTAGCACTGAACCATGGATACTCGAACCTTGACTTGAAAACCGCATCAACACTATGTTCGGGGCCTGATAGATGTCTGATTTTCATGACGGCTACCGACCAAGTCTACTCCTGTTTGGAGACAAAAGGAATGCCAAATCGTTGGCTATCCATTGCTCTCTTCGTGATACAACCCGATCTCAGGGTAATTTGACGGGGTTAACTTTCGATTCTTAACAACAATTCGATTGAATGAGTAGAACGTCTTTCCACGTATGGAAATGACCACGGCGCCCACGGAGACGGTCGATGGTAGCAAGACGCTCGTTCGAGGCAACGTTCTCGAGAAAACCTACGGGTCACGACTTCCGTTGGGACGGTCGACGCCCGTTCTCACCGGTGCGGATATCGAGGTCCGTGCCGGCGAGATCGTCGGCATCGTCGGCGAGAATGGGTCGGGCAAGTCCACGCTGATGAAGATTCTCGTCGGGGTTCTCGACCACGACGCGGGCACGGTCGAACGGTATGGAACCGTCGGATGGTGTCCGCAGGAACCCCTGCTCTACGATCGGTTGACCGTCTCTGAAACCTTCCGGCTCTTCGGCGCCGGGTACGGGATGAGTCGCGAGGAGATCGACGCGGCGAAGCAAAGACTGGCGGACGAACTCGACTTCGAGCAGTACCTTGACTACCGGGTCGACCAGCTTAGCGGTGGGAACCGACAGAAGGTCAACCTCAGCATCGCGTTGATGCACGACCCGGACGTTCTCATGCTCGACGAACCCTACACCGGGTTCGACTGGGAGACTTACCTGCGATTCTGGGACATGGCACAGGACCTCGCGGACGACGGCACTGCCGTCGTCATGATCTCTCACCTCATCGAGGAACGGAGTCGCCTCGACCGCGTCTTCGAGGTGCGGAACGGACTGGTTCACGACGTGACCGACGACGAAACTGAGAGCGAACTCCGAAGCGACCGGGAGGGAGACGATGAATAGGTTCGCCGTGGGCATTCGATCAAACGTTAGGACGTTCCTCAGGACGCCCCTGAACGTGGTCCTCGCGCTGGTGCTGCCGCTCGTGGTCATCGAGGGGTGGGGACAGGCGATGGCGGGGCTACCGCCGATGCCGACCGTCGAGGCGATTCCGCTCGATCTCGGGCGCGTCCTCGGCGCAATCTTCGGCGTCGCCATCATCGCTGGGCTGATGGGTCTGGTCCAGATGATCAGTGCCCGGGAGGCCGACCGACGGCTCGTCCAGACCGGGTACTCGCCGAGGACGTTACTTGCGACGCGGCTGGCGACTCTCGCGGGTGTCACGATTGTCGTCGCGGGGGTGAACTTCGGGGTCCTCTGGCTGACCGTCGAACCCGAGGCACCGCTGCTCGTGTTCGCGTTCCTCGCGCTCGCGGGCGTCGTCTACGCCTTCCTCGGTGCGCTCGTCGGCGCAGTGCTTCCGC
>NZ_PSYX01000029.1:0-1726 GCF_003586325.1 Haloferax sp. Atlit-10N | reverse complement strand
CGCTTTGTCATCTCGCATCTCTCTCCGCCAGCAAACCCACTGCTCACGCTCGCGAAGTTCGGGTGGCAGCTGGTCTATATCGAGGTCAATTTCATCACACATTCTTTGTTCCTCGCTGATTCGCAGTCATCTCAGAGTCCAAATACGTCTGCATTGTCTGGTCACTTTGACAATACCCAGTTCCGACGGGGTCCCCCCTGTCTATACTAGTCGGATTCTGTCGTAACCGACAATCCGAATCTGTCCAAAATACACCGTTCAATCCCGCTATTATCCGAATTCTATCGTAACGGCTGTCGTAACTCTGGATGGGACTATCGTAACCTGTCGTAACCATCCGTCTGAACACTCCTTTAACCGGTTTCTGGCTGAATCGGCCGTTGTTCGTCTGACCGGGGACAAACGCTGACAGACCAGTATCAGTCATTAGACAATTCCTCCTGAGTGAGGGCGAGCCCATCGTAATGACGAGTTGTGGCATTCCCGTCTTTCTTGACCGTGCTATCGAACTCGACGTGCTGTCTCAGCCGGCGTGTGAACCACCGCTTTGAATCCGGTGAAAGCCCCTGTTCAGTCACCCACGACTGATAGCAGTTGTAAACCCGTTCAGAGGAGACAGATCCGTGGGCTGTCTCACGGAGGAACTCCTCTGCGAAGCGGCCCACAACAGCATCAGGGTCGTCTGCAAGCTCCGATACGTCGACCAGAGACTCGTCCGACTCGTCTGATGTGGGGGTTGCGGCTCTTTCGGCCACTGCGGTATTGGATCGGGTTGGCTGTGCGACGAGATCCAGCTCCGAGAGGTCACTCAAGGGCCGTACTGTGCCGTCCCGATAAATTACTGCGTCACCGTCGTTCCGAAGAATGACGATAAGATACTGCTCACTACTGAATCCTGGATACAGCAGTTCATCTTCGGGGACGAATGGCCGCTTGAGCTTAGTCCAGTCAGCAGTAAACGCCTCTTTCGAGTCGTAGACATACTGCTCGCCCTCCGCGTAGACGACGTACTCATCGGCCACCGAATCATAGCTGTAAACCGCAGGCAGTCGGCTCTTCGAGAGTTCGTCTAATGACTCAACTCGAAGCAGTTCACCCCCAGCACCGTCTTCCAAAACAAGATCCCCATCGACTCGTGACCAGATCGTCTGTGCGCTCTCAGGCGACACGGGTCGAAGTGCCGTCAGACCACCCTCCTCGCTCGCACCACCATTGAACGAGATCGTTGTATCAGTCGTATAGAACCGCGTGTCTCCTGACTGGAGTTCACGAAGCGGTGGCGACAGCACCTGTTCGACACGTTCTGCCCAGTAGGGTTCCGGCTCACCAGCCCGAACGACAAACATCGGGATTTCCCCCGCCTCCTGTGCTTTGCGGAGGTTCGTGAGGACTTTCGCAGGCTTCCCTGGCGTTGTCGTCTCGACCTCGATGGCAAACGGAGCGTCAAACGCAGGGTGCGTCGCACGCCCATCCGGTTTCTCGCTCCCGTCTTGGCTGAGTATCGATACTGTACAGCCATGGGTCGTCAGTTCTGCTTCGATCTGTGCAAGAGCAGCGTCATGCTTCGAACTACCAGCAGATTGGACTGCCCCAGTGTCGGGGGTAGCAATCGCTTCGCCCGCTTCAGTAAGACGAATCACGAGTTCGTCTTGGTCGAGGTGAACCGTCGTTTCAAGGAAGCGAGAGCGCCGGCGAATCGTCGCTAGTTCGTCGTACGTCGGTGCAT
>NZ_PSYX01000028.1:0-1875 GCF_003586325.1 Haloferax sp. Atlit-10N | reverse complement strand
GGTGAATGTGCGACCGTAGTTACTAGTGGGCAGTCCAGCCTCCGTCGACAGGAATGTTTGTGCCTGTGATGTACGTCGCCTCATCAGAGGCGAGAAACATCGCAATGCCGCCGATCTCCTCGGGTTCGGCCACTCGCTGCATGGGTGTCTCGTCTCGGACGAACTCGTAGAACTGTTCCTGGTCGAGGTAGTCGTCTGTCATCGGCGTTTCAACGAATCCAGGGCAGATACTATTGACACGTATCCCTTCTGTGGCGTAGTCGATGGCGAGCTCTCGTGTGAAATTCACGACACCACCTTTTGCTGCCGAATAGGCAGGTGATCCAGGACCACCAACGAGGCCATAAATCGACGCGACATTAATGATGCACCCCTCACTGTCTTTGAGATACGGGATCGCCGCTCGCGAGCCGTACATAACCCCTGTGAGATTAATTTGAATGACCGTATCCCACTCTTCGAGCGACATTTCTTCGATGGACCCTACTTGGCCAATTCCAGCGTTGTTTACGATTGCGTCAAGCTGTCCGTATTCGTCAACCGTACTGTTGACGAGGGTCTCTACCTGCTCATACTCCGTGACGTCACATTGGTGGAATTCACAGCCGAGTTCTTCGGCAGTCTCTCGGCCGGTTTCTTCCGTGCGACCTGCGATAACGACTTCGGCTCCGTAATCAATGTACTTCGAAGCAATTGCTTTGCCGATCCCGGTTGCACCACCAGTGATGATCGCAACTTTATCTTTGAGCATATCAGGTACTTCGCATAGACGCCACAAAATAGTTTGAGGCGTCGTGGGGGTACTCCGTATTCGAGATACCAGTTATCGACGCTGTTGCCTTGATGAATGAATGAATAAAATGGTGAAGCCGAGTGCGACGACGATCCCAACAGTAGCAGAGATCTGACTTACGGATAATGCGAGACCACTCGCTACAAATGTTCCTCCTGCGAGGATGGCGTACCCGATCGAACGAGTCTGCCGTCGTTGGCTCTGTGCGATCTCCTGAGGTATCACTGTGCGTTCCTGTTCTCGTGCGTCCAGTTCACGATCCAATTTCGTGGGTAGCCGGAGGAGGGCCCAGAGGGAGGTTTCGATGTCGGACTGAGCTTCGGCGAGTTTCATCCGGGCTGCTCGCTGGAGGAAGCCGTGTTCACGGAGGAACGCCTGCGCAGCTGCGAGGATATTGAACTCGGGATCGAGCTGTCTAAGAACACCTTCACCGATCGATCCCACCCGAATGACTAACATCACGTCTGGCGGGATACGAAACGGAAACTCTCGGAGCATTCCGACGACCACGTCGATTATCTGCTGCCAGTTCACATCACCACTCCCTTCGAGGTCATCGATAACTAACTCGAGAACGTGGCCGACGGCGGCCCTGTCGGCGTCGGGATCGAGTGCACCAAGGGCGACAAGTTCGTCGATGATGGATTCGACATCCCGGTTGACAGCGGCCAGATAGAGGTTGATCACGCTCGCTTGCATCGCCGGCGTGAACCGACCGCTCATCCCGAAGTCGTAGAATACGATGCGGCCATCATCGTCGACAGCGAGATTTCCAGGATGGGGATCGCCGTGGTACACACCGTGATCGAGTCCCATCGTGAAGTAGGCATTCGCCACTCGTCGGGCGACGTTCTCCGGATCGTAGCCCTTCGCTTCGAGTTCCTCGAGGTCAGTAACCTTCGTTCCCTCGGCGTACTCCATGGTGAGGACACGTTCGGAGCAGACGTCACGAAATACGCGTGGGATCGTAACGGTCTCATTCTCGTCGGCAGCGAAATTTTCCCGAATCTCCTCCATCATCTGGGCCTCTCGCTCGAAGTCCAGTTCCTCCAGAATGATGCGCTCAAAGTCGTCCGCCATGT
>NZ_PSYX01000027.1:0-1875 GCF_003586325.1 Haloferax sp. Atlit-10N | reverse complement strand
GGTGAATGTGCGACCGTAGTTACTAGTGGGCAGTCCAGCCTCCGTCGACAGGAATGTTTGTGCCTGTGATGTACGTCGCCTCATCAGAGGCGAGAAACATCGCAATGCCGCCGATCTCCTCGGGTTCAGCCACTCGCTGCATGGGTGTCTCGTCTCGGACGAACTCGTAGAACTGTTCCTGGTTGAGGTAGTCGTCTGTCATCGGCGTTTCAACGAATCCAGGGCAGATACTATTGACACGTACCCCTTCTGTGGCGTAGTCAATGGCGAGCTCTCGTGTGAAATTCACGACACCACCTTTTGCTGCCGAATAGGCAGGTGACCCAGGACCACCAACGAGGCCATAAATCGACGCGACGTTAATGATACACCCCTCACTGTCTTTGAGATACGGGATCGCCGCCCGCGAGCCGTACATAACCCCCGTGAGATTAATTTGAATGACCGTATCCCACTCTTCGATCGACATTTCTTCGATGGACCCTACTTGGCCAATTCCAGCGTTGTTTACGATTGCGTCAAGCTGTCCGTATTCGTCAACCGTACTGTTGACGAGGGTCTCTACCTGGTCATACTCCGTGACATCACATTGATGGAATTCACAGTCGAGATCTTCGGCAGTCTCTCGGCCGGTTTCTTCCGTGCGACCTGCGATAACGACTTCGGCTCCGTAATCAATGTACTTCGAAGCAATTGCTTTGCCGATCCCAGTTGCACCACCAGTGATGATCGCAACTTTATCTTTGAGCATATCAGGTACTTCGCATAGACGCCATAAAATAGTTTGAGGCGTCGTGAAGGTACCCCATATTCGAGATACCAGTTATCGGCGCTGTTGCCTTGATGAATGAATGAATAAAATGGTGAAGCCGAGTGCGACGACGATCCCAACAGTAGCAGAGATCTGACTTACGGATAATGCGAGACCACTCGCTACAAATGTTCCTCCTGCGAGGATGGCGTACCCGATCGAACGAGTCTGCCGTCGTTGGCTCTGTGCGATCTCCTGAGGTATCACTGTGCGTTCCTGTTCTCGTGCGTCCAGTTCACGATCCAATTTCGTGGGTAGCCGGAGAAGGGCCCAGAGGGAGGTTTCGATGTCGGACTGAGCTTCGGCGAGTTTTATCCGGGCTGCTCGCTGGAGGAAGCCGTGATCACGGAGGAACGCCTGCGCAGCTGCGAGGATATTGAACTCAGGATCGAGCTGTCTGAGAACACCTTCACCGATCGATCCCACCCGAATGACTAACATCACGTCTGGCGGGATACGAAACGGAAACTCTCGGAGCATTCCGACGACCACGTCGATTATCTGCTGCCAGTTCACATCACCACCTCCTTCGAGGTCATCGATAACTAACTCGAGAACGTGGCCGACGGCGGCCCTGTCGGCGTCGGGATCGAGTGCACCAAGGGCGACAAGTTCGTCGATGATGGATCCGACATCCCGATTGACAGCGGCCAGATAGAGGTTGATCACGCTCGCTTGCATCGCTGGCGTGAACCGACCGCTCATCCCGAAGTCATAGAAGACGATGCGGCCATCATCGTCGACAGCGAGATTTCCAGGATGGGGATCGCCGTGGTACACACCGTGATCGAGTCCCATCGTGAAGTAGGCATTCGCCACTCGTCGAGCGACGTTCTCCGGATCGTAGCCCTTCGCTTCGAGTTCCTCGAGGTCAGTAACCTTCGTTCCCTCGGCGTACTCCATGGTGAGGACACGTTCGGAGCAGACGTCACGAAACACGCGTGGGATCGTAACGGTCTCATTCTCGTCGGCAGCGAAATTTTCCCGAATCTCCTCCATCATCTGGGCCTCTCGCTCGAAGTCCAGTTCCTCCAGAATGATGCGCTCAAAGTCGTCCGCCATGT
>NZ_PSYX01000026.1:0-2204 GCF_003586325.1 Haloferax sp. Atlit-10N | reverse complement strand
TTGTCGCGGGCTATGCTTTGCATAGAATTCTGTTACCGCTCGCTTGATTACGACTGGTCGACGGCTGACGCGACCTGAAGCAACCCGCATTAATCCCTGGGGATAGTACTCATCGTCATACCCAAAGATTCGATTGACAGCAGCCCGCGGAACAGCGACCTCGTCAAACTCAGTAATCGTGTAGATGAGATTCGACGGTGCGTTCCGCCAGTACGTTGTGCTTGCCCAATCGGAAGAATCCTCAAATGTTAGCCCAACGAACCCAACACCTACGTATTGACCATCCTGATAAAACAATACAAGATCGTCTGACTCCATTTTCTCGAAGTAGTTTCGGTTACTCTCACCATCACGGGCACCCCAGAACCGGACAGACTCAAGGTTGGAAAGTGCAGCAGGGTGATCCGGATAGTCATCCAATTCAACGTGGGTTAGAACTGTTTCGCGGAAGTTTCCGGGGTCACACGGGACGAGAAAGACATTTCCAGCCATGATAAGTCACTACAAATACATGTTTTATAGTACTTCTGGACCTCACGTTATTAGACCGTGATTCCTGCTGTTCGGCTCCTGTTGAAATCCTCAGTCCTGATACTTTGTTGAGGCCGTACTGAATAGAGCGCGCAAGTCGGTCGTGAGAAACACATCTGACCGGCGAGTACTGAATAGCTACCTAATGTGAACAGGTGACGAAAGCTAAAATCGGGTGTTCAAGAAAGTACTTAATGTCTGTCAGATGCAGCATATTAGAAATAGCTTCATGCAGAACTCAGGGACTTCATTTTCGACTCCTCAAGGAGACGAACTCATGACGTACTTCATCCTCGCGATGATGTTCACAATTGGGTTCTTCTTCTCCGGATACGGATTTGCAACAACGATAGGTCTTCTGCCAAGTGCGTGGGGAATCGTCGGTGTATTCGAGTTTGTACTGTTTCTTATTGGTACACTCTCAGTTAGTCTCGTAACTCTCGTAACGATACAATTCTGGCGTCAAGACCAACCACAGCAAATCACGAAGCGACGAGCAGTTCTTACAAGCCTTAGCGCCGCCACGATAACCTTTGTAGCCATACTCGCCTCATGGCAACTTCGAACTGGAGATTTCACCAGACTTCAGTTTCAAGAATGGATTCTCTTCGGTTCAGTGGTGTTGAGTCTCCAATTCGTTCTGGGAACTGTAAAACCGAAACGTAAGCGACGACTTCTCTTACTGGGTGAGGTCGTTGTCGTCTTCGTCATCTTATTTAGCTTCTTTAGCATCAATCGGGGGGAGATTAATCTAGTGTCGTATTCGTTTGTGAGCGGGGGTGCCTCATTGCTGTTATTACTGTTCGGTGGGCCGCTGTACCTACTGGGTAATCGTCTCGGTAGAGTGCCTCAGTAGGGTAGTTGTAAGCCCTCACTTGTGTGTTGTCTTGCTCCTGCTGGACTCTACAAGCATTGATAGTTTTTGAGATCGCTGCTGAATACAGGGCGCGTATCTCCCACTACCCAATCGACTTATTATCAACCACTATTAATATTTGATAGTGCCTTCGTTGAACACCTCATCATTGATTGCCCGTCGATGGAAAAGTGGTGTCTTAGTTGCTCTCGTAGCGCTTATCATGTTTTTCCGCTTTCACCTAGTCCCAGACGGTTCTTTGCTGGATAAAGGACTCACAGTTGTCGGTGTGATCCTGATGGTTGCCTTCTTTGTACGAGCGTATTACCGGGGACAGTACGGGAAATCACCGTGGTAAATCAGTTCAACTCGTGAGTTAGAATAGTCGCTAATGTGGTGCTTCGTAAGTGCTGAACCCACCCTCTGTCTGTGTCACGCGGGTTTTGTCAAAGTATAAGGACTTCAACAGAGCTTGCTGTTCATAACAGGAGGTTGCCGCCATGAACATCGATCTCGGTGTTGAGTATAGACTAAGGTCGTGGCTGCGCGCGCAGCGGCCGCGAGCACGGAGCGGAGGGTGGGGCGGTGGGGTCTGGGTCGGCCCGGCCACCAACAAAAAAGAGGGCTGCCTCGCGCCGTTAGGCGTCCCACCAGGCGTCGCGTTCGGGGAAGTGCACGGTCGTCCACCCCGTCAGGGCAATCGAGACACGCCCATCGTACCAGTTCCGCGCCGCCCCGTGAATCCGCACGCGTTCGCCCTCGCGAATCCACGGCACGTCCGAGGCTTTCCAACTCATCAGCTTCACCTGCCCGCTTT
>NZ_PSYX01000025.1:0-2275 GCF_003586325.1 Haloferax sp. Atlit-10N | reverse complement strand
CGCCGCCGTCGAGAACATCACCGAGTTCGAGTCTCGACTGGAGCGGTTCGTCGACGAACTCAACGAGGATTACGAACGAGTGTCGTGGGCGACTCGCCCCATCATCGATATCGAGCTCGTCGAGAACTACCGGTCAACGCAGGCTATCCTCGACTTCTCCGAGCACAGCCTGGTCACGTCCGCTGCGAGCAAGGACGATGTCGACGAGGCGGCCGTCCGAGAGCGCATCGTGTCGCTCTCCTCGAACGCCGCACACGAGAACTCCCGTATCGAGGCGATCCAACATGAAGACGAACACGAGGCCGTCCTGACCAAGATACAGGAGATCGTCGGGAACGACGCGTATCAGATCGAAGAGGACGACGAACTCCGCCTCCCGGAGTACGGTGATATCGCTGTCCTCACTCGGACCCGTGACTTCGGCCGGGAACTCTTCTCTGTCGCCGAGGAGTACGGATTGCCGATGGCGTACGAGGGTGGCATCGAGTTGTTCCGGTCTGACCCAGCGAAGCTTCTGCTGGCGTGGCTGCGAATTCTCGAATCCGACGCCGAGCGAGGATGGGCGGTCGTCCTCGAGGAAGCTGGCTACACGCTCGACGAAGTCAAACACGTCCTCGATACCGAGGCGTACCCCGCCAACATGCAGACGTTCAAGTCGGAGCTTGGAACACTGGAGACGGTCGGTGGGGTTGCTCAAGGCGTGTTCTCCCGGTACGACTACGACGGGGCGTATGCCGACGTGCTGCTGACGACGATACAGTCCGTCCACAATGCGACGACGTTGACACGAGGTGACCTCATTCGATTCATTGAGCGCGGCATCGAGGACGGAAGCACCCACGAAGTCCACGCCAGCGCCGGGATGAACTCGGTGACGGTCCAAACTATCCACGCGTCAAAGGGACTCGAACACCCTATCGTCGTGCTCGCGAACATGAACTCCCATCGCTTCCCACCGTCAGGCGGGAACAGTAACGCGATCACGTTAGACGATCCGATCGGACTCCGCCAACGGAAGGTCTACGCCGACGACCACGGCTACCCCCACATTCACGACAACTGGCGGAGTGACGTCCTCCGGAAGTGCCTGCCGCGTGGGTACGACGAGGAACGGCGCTTGCTCTACGTCGCGATGACGCGGGCTGAGAGCCACCTCGTGTTCGCTGCAGGCGAGAATCCGAACACATTCATCGAAGAACTCCCGGTCAACCTCGAGGAACTGGAGCCTGACGTTCAGGAAGCCGACATCAGCGAGACGACGCAGGCGCACTTGCAGATTGCTGTGCCGACGCCAGACGGTCCGGTCGGACACTCGCCGCACACGCTCATGCGCGACGACGTGTTCGAGGACGTCGACGACGGAAGAGGAACAGCGTTCGGAACGCAGACCCACGAGTTCGCTGAGCGGTACGTGTTGGAGGGAGACGTCGAACCCTCGAACGACGACGAGCGTCACATCAAGTTGTTCTTGGACTCGCTCGATGGAGAGCTACGAGTCGAGGAGGATGCGTATCTCCCGCTCACTGTCGACGGCGAGCAGGTCACCATCTCAGGAATCGTCGACCTCGTCCACATTCGTCCCGATACTGTCGAGATCATCGACTTCAAGACCGACCTCGGACGGCACGCCGAGGACGAGTATCGGAAGCAACTCAGCGTGTATTATCACGTGTTGGATGAGTGGTTCCCTGAGCGAGACGTGACTGCAGGTATCTTCTACACTGCTGTGGGTGATCGTGTTGACATCGATCCGTTGTTGAAAACAGACATAGTCGAGATTGTAGCCAAAGAACAGTATCCCGAGATTAGTACTACCGAGTAACCGATTCTGGACGGATTTTAGAGCGACTTCCAAACCATGTGGTCGACTGCGATCTAAACTTGCTCTCGAACGAACTGCTCGAAGCTAGTGGGTTTAGGAGAAATATAGAGCAATTTCGCGTTCAGGCCTAAGGATAAATCGAGGCGGTTGACGAAGCGCTTGGCGCGTACAATATGTCTTCCAGCCAAGAGGCCGAGGAAACTGGCCGAACAGTCGCCGCTCTACAAGACTAACAGAGCCGCTTAGGTTTGAACAGGTGACTTCGGTGTTTATCGGAACCCTTGACCAAAAGGTAGATCTTGAAACTGCGATGATTGCTCTTGGTCTGGAAAATGAGAATACGAACCGGAGCAACTCCATGGGCTCATTTATCGCTCTCTCTTTCAAGGTTACCTTGCTGGTCTTCGTAAGCAGCAAGGTCATCATTGCCAGAACTACTGACAGGGACCTGTC
>NZ_PSYX01000024.1:0-2511 GCF_003586325.1 Haloferax sp. Atlit-10N | reverse complement strand
AATGACTATGGCATCCGAATCCACTACGAACTCCGATAAGATGGAGAACTCGACAGTAGAATCTGCTGAGCCGGAATCAGCGCTCGAAACGGTCCGCCGCCAGCTTCACCACGCCGCCGACCACCTTGATATCGACCAGCATATCATCGAGCGTCTCAAGCACCCAAAAAAGGTCCACGAGGTTACCCTCCCGATCGAACGTGAAGACGGTACCGTTGATGTCTTCACCGGGTACCGCGCCCAACACGACAGCGTCAGAGGCCCATACAAGGGTGGACTGCGATATCACCCCGACGTAACCAGAGACGAGTGTGTCGGCCTGGGCATGTGGATGACCTGGAAATGCGCGGTTATGGACCTCCCGTTCGGAGGTGCCAAAGGTGGCGTCGCTGTCAACCCGAAGGAATTGAGCACGAAAGAGAAGGAACGGCTCACCCGACGGTTCGCACAGGAAATCAGGGGTGTTATCGGGCCGAATCGGGATATCCCTGCCCCAGATATGGGTACTGACCCACAAACGATGGCTTGGTTGATGGATGCCTACTCAATGCAGGAAGGCGAAACAACACCGGGTGTCGTCACGGGGAAGCCGCCGGTGGTCGGTGGAAGTGAAGGCCGCGAGGAAGCACCCGGTCGGAGTGTGGCGATCATTACGAGACAGGCCTGCGAATACTACGACAATGACCTTGAGGGTACGACGATTGCCGTCCAAGGATATGGGAGTGTCGGTGCGAACGCTGCCCGCTTGCTCGACAAATGGGGAGCCACCGTCGTCGCGATCAGCGACGTGAATGGTGCGATGTACGACTTGGGCGGAATTGATACTGCCGTCGTACCTTCTCACGACGAGGAACCCGAAGCAGTCACGGAATACGCGGATACCGTGATCTCGAACGACGAGTTGCTTACCCTCAACGTCGACGTACTCATCCCTGCAGCCCTCGGAAATGTGATTACCAGCGAGAACGCCAATGAAATTGCTGCTGACCTCGTTGTCGAGGGAGCGAATGGTCCTACCACCTCAACAGCCAGTACGATTCTGGCTGATCGAGACGTCGCTGTGATTCCTGATATTCTCGCCAACGCTGGTGGTGTCACTGTCTCGTACTTCGAGTGGCTCCAGGATATCAATCGCCGGTCGTGGTCGCTTGAACGCGTGAACAATGAGCTCGAAACAGAGATGCAGGCCGCCTGGGATGCAGTTCGAGCGGAATTCGAGGAGCAAGACGTCACCTGGCGTGATGCAGCCTACATCGTGGCACTGTCTCGAATTGCGGAGGCCCACGAGGCGCGGGGACTTTGGCCGTAGGGAGATGGACTACCAACCATTCAGACGGGTCCGAAAGCCAACCACCCCGTTTGAGAGAGGTTTTCTTCGCCTGTATCAACTGGTTACTTCTGGAGCCATTCTTTGTACTATCTGCTTTCTCGGATACGTCGTTGTCGGCTTCAGTTTATCGTTCGTTGGGGTCTATGAACCAGCGTATTCCGTGATGGGTTTCACTGACCCGTTTTTCACGGGCCTGATATTCCTGACAGGTCTCTTCATCTGTGCGATATCGGGGATGCTCGCACTGCTTACCTTTCTCCTTAGTCCCAACGATTCAAAGGCTAATTTCGTCGTTATGGTGAGTTTGATCTCGTTTGGGTTTGGGGCCGCTACCATGCGAATTACATTTGGAGCCGTCCAAACGTGGTTCTCTGAAGCCGCAAGTATATTGCTGTAAAACAAAACTATTTGTATAATACAAAAACTACAAGCAATATATTAAGTAAAGAGGAGAATTAATGATACTCAGACGCAGGGTCAGCTACCGATGACAGCGCGTTCTGTGAAAGAGATTGATCCATCTACGCCCGAATTCGTTCGAGCCAGATCGTCCGATCCTCGATACACACAAGTCCAGCATCGACTGCCTCTCTGGCATGTCTCAGCCAACGATGGCTGTTCTTCGTTCTTACGACAACTGCATCATTGAGGGGGTTGAGTATTTTCAGTCACTCGATGTATCTCAATCCCAGACTCGATGTATCTCAATCCCAGACTCGATGTTGCCAATCACCCCGACTAATCGAGTTCCAAAGCATGCGGACTACTGTGTCTTCACGAGCGAGACGGGTGTCGACCTAATTACGACTGCGGGGTGGGAACAGCGGGGAACCACTGTTTGTGCGGTCGGGAATCAGACTGCGACCGCTGTCGAACTCCCCCTGAGTGTATACGGTAGTGACGTACTGTACTGGTTCAAGAACTAGAAACAGCGGGCGCAGTTGTCAGTTACACAGCTTGCCGAGGCAACCGTTCGTCGAATTCGCGAAGCTCGACAGTGAATCTCGTTCTGTCCCGCTTGGGTTCTTCCAGCAACGTTATCCAAGGGAATGCCACGAGCAAGGCGAGAAGGAAACACGCGAATGGAGCCGGCCAGTCCAGTGTTACAAGTGCCCCACTGAGCAGCGGATAGCCAACTGCATCAACTGCGAGAATCGTCGCGTTCGTTCCGATCAACATGT
>NZ_PSYX01000023.1:0-2552 GCF_003586325.1 Haloferax sp. Atlit-10N | reverse complement strand
CTTTTTCGATGGGTGCGCCGACCGTGTTCTCAACTCAACCCACGACCGTAATGGTTCTGAACACCCTCGTCCCCGAGTACCTTGTGAAGAACAAACCCCGTGAGTGCAGGCCGTTCACCAATGCGGCAGTGACAGGGCCAGTGCTGAACATTGTGAGGCCAGACAAAACCCCCGAGTGCCGTTCCAAACAAGTATCCCATCCACGAACTACTACGCAGTTGTGACTGCTCCCACGTTCGACGAATACGATCACGACGCACATCTGCGCGAGACTTTCGAACTGGCGCGTGAGGCTGCCGCCCGTGGCGACGAACTGTTCGGCTCCGTGCTCGTCCGCGACGATACAGTTATTATGAGCGATTCGAATCGCGAGATCACGGACGACGACATCCGGCGCCATCCCGAACTCCACCTCGCTTACCGTGCATGCCGGGAGTTCGATCCCGATGAACGTGCTTCTATGGTAATGTATACAAGCACCGAACCCTGTCCGATGTGTGCTGGCGGGATGACGACAGCTGGGTTCGGACAAATCGTCTACAGTGTCGGAAGTGATGAAATCGCCGCGTTCACCGGAAATGAGCCCGTAGTCTGGTCCACAGAGATCCTTGCTGGAGTCAGTGACGTTGTCGGGCCGCTGTTGAACGAGGAAGGTCGCCAGATCCACCGGGAGTACGACTGGTGACCCCCGGTCTTCGTTTGATGAGTCCTGTTCTGTTTCACAATACAAAATTCCTATCTATATCTCAAGGATAGGTAAACCGCCAAGTTGAATACGGTGATAACTGACTAGAATAGTGCTGAGTGCCTCTAAGCCACCAGCATTGGCGTGTCTCAGGATGCCCGGCCTGATACACGCCGAAGGTACCCCTTCACCTTTCACTCTGAAGTAGAACCGTCATTGTGTCCTGACTGACATCATGAGTTTGTCCGCAGATTTCTCGACCAGCCCTAATTGGAGCCGGCGGCGCGATTGAGGTTCTTGTGTGCCATTTCACCCCCCAGAAACCAGAGTCTGAGGGGTGGTTGTTGGAGTTGTTCGTCAACCCGTGGTTACTCGTCGATCGTCCAGATTGACGGCGGAACGTTCTTCATGGAGTCTGATTTGAGGTTACAGTAAGTGATTGGATAGACAGTTTGACGGGTAATAGTCGGTCTCGCCGCAATACCCTGAAGAACGTTTAACTACCGAAGAGTAAAAGTGATATTATATGAACGGTTCTCGTCCCCCTCCAACCTCTGCCGATGATTTTTACCAAACACTAGTGGAAAATGCGGCAGAGGGGATGTTGACAATCGATGCGGACAGCAATATCGTGTATGCTAATCCGGCCGTTGAAGACATTCTCGGATATGCTCCCGCTGAATTGATTGGCAGTTCGAAAATGAAAATCATCCCAGAGCGCTTAGAAGCAGTCCACGGGGCTGCATTAGCCTCGTATGTGGCGACAGGAGAGCGCAATATCGACTGGGATGGGATCGAGCTCCCGGCGTTGCACAAGGACGGACACGAAGTTCCGACGCTTATCAGCCTTCGTGAACACGAACACAATGGCGAACAGTACTTTACTGGCATTATTCGGGACATCACCGAGCAGCGAAAGCGGGAGTCCCAGCTTCAAGACCAGAAGGATCGGCTGAATGAGTTCGCCGACATCTTAACACATGATATTCGGAATCCACTCTCTATCGCCTACGGGTATACTGAGATCGCCCATGAACAGTCCGAGACCCCTGAGCTGGAGCGAGTTTTAGCGTCACTTAGTCGGATCGATAATCTCGTTAGCGACATTCTTGCCCTCTCAAAAAAGGGTGAAGTCGTTGGTGAGACCGAGTCGGTTGACATCCGTGAATGTCTCCGTGCATCGTGGAGTAGTATTGAGACACAGCAAGCGACGCTCCAAGTTGAAGATGACCTTGGAGTAATAACCGCGGATAAGAGTCGTTTTCAGGAACTACTAGAGAACTTGTTTCGCAATGCCGTTGAACATGCTGGTGCTGGGGCGACTGTGACTGTTGGAAGCCTCCCTGACGATACGGGACTCTATATCGAAGATGATGGCCCCGGAATCGCTGAGCCGATTCGGTCAGAGATATTTACCCATGGATATTCGACAACTGCTGACGGAACTGGCTATGGGCTCTCGATCGTCTCTCAAATTGTCGAGGGCCATGGTTGGGATATTGCCGTTACAACGGGTTCTGAAGGCGGCGCACGATTTGAGATCACGTGGTGAGAGTTGGACGACGTTTGCTGAGTTAGTTTTTGGAGAGCATCTCTAACGGCCTCGAACTGCTGAGATGTTCGAAGCCAGCGTGTGATACTCTGTTGTTTGTGTTTCTTTTGGGATGGAGAAGAGGGTCACGTCCTCAACGACCTGGATAGCAAGCTAGCGAGTAGAAACTAGCAATCTCACGTGTTTGGGAAGTGAGTTGTGTCGGTACGTTTGGGGGGCGACTGCTCGGGTTGTGCGCGCTCCGGCGGGCAGCCCGTTCCTGCCGGGCCCGGGCGTTTCGCGCTGCCGTTGCGTCTGCGACGGACGGGGCACGGT
>NZ_PSYX01000022.1:0-2571 GCF_003586325.1 Haloferax sp. Atlit-10N | reverse complement strand
GATATGACCAAGGTACCAACCGATGAGGTTGTCGAGTCAGGCGGTGCTAGTAGAGGTTATGCCGCCGGAGATAGTTCACCGGTACCACCAAACAGCCGAACTCGATTTTTGGCCGTCCTTCTTCGTACGGTACCCCTTTGGAACTTGAGGAGGTCATCGCTGACGTTCTTCTGCTCGCTCTTCTCGACCTCGATGGCGATGCGGGCGTCGCCGTCGTAGAGGTCGACGCTGTAGTTGAAACCCAGATGCGACCAGGCTTGCAGTTCGGGTTGTGGCCGTCGGCGATTGCGGCATCGAATCCGACGACCTCCGTGTGTTTCGTTGAGCCGTCGAAGACGCTGGCCGGGACGGCCTCGACGGCTTCCCGAATCGACGCCAGTGCATCGTCCGGAAACGCCTTGGGTGAGGTTTGGGTGCGACGCGCGTTCAGTATAGCTACCTGATTGGAACGCAGTTCTAGCTGACTGAACGTGTTCCAGTAACAGATCAGTTGTGTCTGTGGAGAGCTTTACTATCCCGAGATTTCAAATCGCTTTGAGATGGCCATAGAGAGTTTGAGTCACATTAATAGTCATTGAATCGATGGATATGGTATGAAATCTTCTCCGGGAGAGGAACCGCAAGTACTTCTTGTCGACCCAGACGGGAGACTTGAGACACATCTCTCGGACGCACTTACGTCGGCCGGTTTCGGGACCCTTACGGTGACATCGGCAGCGGAGTGTATCGCGCTTGTCAAAGAATCTGCGGTTGATGGAGTAATTAGTCGGCACGGCCTTCCCGAGATGGACGGATCAACGCTACTCCGTTCGATCCGGGTCTCTAAGCCCTACCTCCCTGTTCTCTTGCTATCCCCTACGAACGAGTCAGTACAGGGAAGGGGACCCTCCACCGTGAGTGCTGTTTTCGATGAGACTACACCTGAGGCCATCGTCTCGGAACTGAGTGGGCTGATGGACGAGGAGGTGGAAGGACATCAACGATATAAACATCTGATCGAGATGTCTCCCGCACCAATCAACATTTTTGACCGTGACGGGCGTTCGGTCTGGTGTAACGATGCAGTTGTAGAGATGTTCGGCTTGAGTGACCGAGAGGAATTCCTCGGACGGTCAATTCTCGAGATGATCCATCCTGACGACCGAGAACGGGCTCAAGAGGAGATACTCTCCGTTATCGAGGAGAAAGAATCCGTGGGACCGACGCGAATGAGACTCCGTCGCGATGATGGGAGCGTCCGGTATATCCGCGTCTCTACGGCAATTGGGGAATACCTCGGAACAGATATCGGGCAGGCGATCGCCATCGACGAGACAAGCCGTATCGAACGGGAGCGCCAGCTGAAAGTGCTGGATAACTGGTTGCGGCACAATATCCGAAACAAAATGGCCATCATCAGGGGACTGGCAGAGGACATCCAGGCAGACCGCGTAGACGATGTGGCCGAGAGTGCCCGTAAGATCCAAGAGCACACGGATACGCTGGTTCAGCAAGCGGATCACGAACGACGGATCATCCAGCTTCTCGAGACGGACCGAAAGCAGACCCACGTCACGGTGGCTGTCGACGACATCGTGGCCAAGGTGATCAACGATGCACGCGAGGACTATCCCGCCGCGAACATCACAGTCCCCACAATGGAGTCGTTCCACGCCGATGCAATAGCAGAACTCGATATAGCGGTTCGAGAACTCGTCGAGAACGCAATCATCCATAACGACACCGAGGTTCCCGAGGTGATGGTAGAAGTCGAAGACGCCACGCCAGAAAACTGTGTCATCCGTATCACGGATAACGGACCCGGCATTCCAGAGATTGAGCAGAGCTACCTCCAGTTGGACAAGGAGATCGATGAACTGCAGCACGGTTCTGGCCTCGGCCTCGTCCTCGTGTATTGGGTTGTTCGACTTTCTGAGGGGACCATCACAGCCACAGACAACGACCCACGGGGGAGTGTCGTGACCATTAATCTCCAGAAGGGATGACCCGAATAACTCCACGATCGATGGTCTACGTGGATTTCATTGTCAGCAAGCAGCTGTAAGAGACTGAACAGCACTGTGATGAAGAGTGCCCAGCATCAGTCTGCTCGCGGGTCGCAATAGCCGACGACAGCGACGTCGTCGCAACTAGGATGCGGGTGACGCGGTGGCCCGACTCCGTCGCGACGAGGACTGTCCTTGTCGTCGACGTCAACCACACCAACCGTGTCATCTCGCTCGCACGGCAGGCACACCTGCTGAACACGTATCCGGTTGGAGGCCACGCCAGTTTCAACGTTGGTTTCTCGCAAGATTTTCAGTACTGCCTGGAAGAAGACGAAGACGTCAATCCAACCCCGGCGACACGACCGTCGCTCCACTGTTTGATGGTGCTGTTCATCTCGTCGCCTCGTGTGTCGCTCTCCTCGAAGAAAACGACGAGTCATCAGGAGGCCTTCTGTTCACAGAATCGAGTTCACCGCGACTGCATCTGTTCAGACCTGGGCGTTCGAAACCGCAAGCGAACGCATATGTCTCCGGCCCCCGCAGCGTCGCTATGTCTCTCTCGTGGAGTTGTTACCGTTGTGGG
>NZ_PSYX01000021.1:0-2591 GCF_003586325.1 Haloferax sp. Atlit-10N | reverse complement strand
AGTTTCCCCTCGGACTGGAGCGCTTCGACTTTCGTGTCCTTTTCGTCGGGGAGTACCTCCGCGAAGTACTGGTCGATGCCGAGTTCCTCCGAGACAGCCCGTGCGACGTCCTCCGAGTCACCGGTCAGCATCGCCACCTCGATGTCCATCGCGTGTAGCGCCTCGATGGCCTGCCGGCTTTCTTCCCGAATAACGTCCGCCAGCGCGAATGCTGCGACAACTTCGGATTCGTCGTGAACCAGGTAGATAACCGTCTCTGCGTTCGAGCCAGCTTCCTCCGCGAAGGCAGCGATTTCGTTGGACCGCTCGATACCGAATTTCTCAATCAGGTTCGGTCCACCGATATGAACCGTCTCGCCGTCCACAGTGGCTCTGACGCCGAGACCGCGGAAATTCTCAAAGTTCGAAACCTTCGCTCGCTGGATATCCCGTTCCTCGGCGGCGTCTCGGATGGCGCGAGCGATCATATGCTCGGAGTCACCCTCGACACCAGCGGCGACTTCGAATGCTCGCTCTTCAGTCCAGTCGCCTGCCGTCTCAACACCGACGACGCCCTGTTCGCCCTTCGTGAGGGTCCCGGTCTTGTCAAACATCACCGTGTCCAGATTTCGAGATTCCTCCATGGCGATGCGGTCGCGGATGAGCATCCCGTTTTGGGCAGCCGTGGAAGTGTTGATCGCGACCACGAGCGGGACGGCAAGTCCAAGTGCGTGGGGACACGCGATGACCAGGACCGTCACGACGCGCTCGAGGACGGTGATGTTGTACCCGACCGCGACGACCCACGCGACGGCAGTAATCGCCGCGACGCCGAGTGCAATATAGAACAGCCAGCCAGCTGCCTTGTCGGCGAGCAACTGGGTTCGAGATTTGGACTGCTGGGCCTCGTCGACCAGTCGCATGATGCCCGCCAGCGTCGTCTCGTCGCCGGTCTTCGTGATTTTGACGCGGAGACTCCCGTCCTGGTTGACCGTCCCGGCGACCACCTCTGATCCGGGCTCCTTCCCAACTGGTCTGGATTCGCCGGTAATCATCGACTCGTCAACGGACGACTCGCCCTCGACGACTTCGCCGTCGGCAGGCACGCTCGCGCCCGGGCGAACGAGCACGACATCGTCCTCGCCGAGTTCGGAGACGGGCACTTCCTCGGTATCTCCACTCTCGGTGATACGCTCGGCGGTATCGGGCATGAGCTTCGCGAGTTCGTCCAGCGCCCCCGAGGCCGCCCGGACCGACCGCATCTCCACCCAGTGGCCCAGCAGCATGATGTCGATCAGCGTGACGAGTTCCCAGAAAAACGGTGTCGTCCCTTCGAGAAACAGACTCGCGATCGAGTAGACGAACGCCACCGATATCGCCAGCGAGATGAGCATCATCATCCCCGGCTCGCGGTTTTTCAGTTCCGTCCGGGCCATCGAGAGGAAGGGCACGCCACCGTACGCGAAGATCACGACCGCAAGTACCGGCGTTATCCACGTACTCCCGGGGAACGTAGGGGCCGTATAGCCGAAGACGTCCTGAATGAATTCGCTGAAGACGATGACCGGAATCGAGAGGACGAGCGACACCCAGAACCGCCGCCGAAACATCGCCTCGTGGCCTGAGTGATCCGTGTGATCGCTGTGATCCCCGTTTCCACCCCCGTGTCCCTTCTCGTGGGCGTTACCACCATGGTCGTGCTCGTCGTGTACGTGCTCTGCTTCTGTAGAGTGAGCGTGCTCGGCCGCAGCGTGGCGGTGCGCGTGTTCGGCTTCGTGGTCGTTATGTGCGTGTTCGTCCGTGGATTCGGACTCCGTGGTGGCGTCTGCCGCAGTGTGAGTGTCGTCCTTCGGGAGTTTGGACTCCGGCTCGGATGACGCGTGGGCTGATGCTCGTGGTTCCGACTCTGCTTTCAATCGGCAAATTCGACAACAGTAGACGGGTCCTTCGGATTGATGCGAGGGGTGCCCCTCTTTAGAGGGATTTTCGGATGTCTCGTGGTCTGGATTGTTGCTCATGGCGTGGGTATTGGTGCCGTCCCTTATTATGCTGTCCAGACCCTGATACGGCGCGGTACCGTCAAGAGGGCCGGTGTCGAACGAGAACGGCGGGGCACTTGTGGACGTACGTTCCGGCGGTTCTCAGGCGTGGGCGGTGTATCCAGCGTCCTCGACGGCTTGAACGAGTGACGTGACGTCAGCATCGCCATCGACGCTCGCCTGTTTGGCCTCGCGATCGGCAGTCGCGTCGGTCACGCCGCTCACTTCTCGAAGCGCGTCTTCGACTGTCTGTTCACAGTGACCGCACGTCATTCCTTCGACAGTGATGGTCTGCGTCATACACTGGTACATACGGGAGGGGAATCTTTGTCAGTTTCTGCTTCGAATCCAAAGTCTATCTTGGAAGTGGGATGGCATTCAAATCTTGGCGCTGGGAAACAATATTGTGGTTCGGGGGTTCAATGGGGAGATATGCGTGATTTAGACGAGACAGACATGGAGATCCTCTCGCTACTAGCAGAGGACGCGCGACGCCCGTTCAGCAGCATCGGTGAGGAGGTGGATCTCTCGGGGCCAGCCGTATCAGACCGCGTGAAACGGTTAGAGGAGGCC
>NZ_PSYX01000020.1:0-2931 GCF_003586325.1 Haloferax sp. Atlit-10N | reverse complement strand
GTGAGCTTGTTCCGGACGAGGTTGTCACTCTGCTCGTTAAAGAGGCTCTATCGCAAGTCAATGGCTTTGTTCTGGATGGGTATCCCCGCAACGTAGAACAGGCTGAGGAACTCAATAATATGACCGACGTTGACGTTATTCTATATCTTGACGTAGACGAGGAGGAACTTGTTCAACGACTCACGGGTCGCCGTATAGACCCAAAAACAGGGGACACTTATCATATAAAATATAGTCCGCCTGAAGATCCTGAAGTTGAAAGACGACTTGAGCAGCGGGATGACGATACCGAGGAGACAGTCCGTGAACGTCTACGTGTATTTCGTGAGACCACTGAACCAGTTATTGAATACTACGAAGAACGAGGTCAACTGGAACGTGTCGACGGAAAACAGTCTCCTGATGAAGTCTGGGTTGACGTAAGGAAAGCGGTTGAAAACGCGCAATAGGTCGCGAAAAAGTTGGGGTGAGCGTTACTATACCGGGCATCACCTAGCAGATCTGTACATTTTACACACTGGTACCCGGCGAGTCTGTAGTTGAGAGGGCACGATCTTGCTGAGGTGATCTCGACGATGTTCGATAAAAGCCGACCATCATACCGTACGAATTAGAACTTGGAACGGTTATTGGCCGAAGAACGATCCAGTAGGCAATTATGGGGGGCTCTTCGAACCGATGAAGAGCCTGTCAGCAGACGCTGGCCCGTCAAGAGAGCGGATCTCGTCCTTCATACTCACCGCTCTCACCATATTCCGGCCGCTGGAAACCACCCTCACGGTAGACATCGAACTCACCCCGCTCGATGTCGTCCCGGATGATGTCTGCGGTCGTTTCGTCGACGCTCACGAAGTGACACAGCGGATGCCCCGGGTACGCGACTGCGTTCTCGAGTACACCGACGACGAGGCCAGTTGACGGTGCACGAACGACTTCGACCTCATCTTTGAAGTGATCGGAGATAGTGAACAGCTGCTCCCCGTCCTCGACGAGCGGCTGTGGGCCCCACTTCATATCGACGAGTCCGCCGGTGGCAGCACGAAGCCACGTCTTCTCACCGTCGCGTGCGACCACACGCGTCCACCCAGGCCAAGAGACCGGCCGGTCTGGCAGAACCTCATGTTCAGCGAGGACACTCGCCACGCAGTGAAGGGCGCGTTCGAGATGCGTCGATTGGAACCGGTGGGCGCGCCCCATCTCCACAGTTACGGTCGGAACCCCCGTCTTCGATGCTGCCTTTCGGAGCGTCCCGTTTGAGCCTTCACCGTCGAGAATCACGCTCGTTCCGAATGCACGGGCGATGCGTTCGACGTCAGAGTCGCGCATATCTGCCCGAACGTGATACATCGTCGTCCTGTTGCGCGTCGAGGTGTGGAAATCCAGCCCTAGGTCGCACTTCGAGACGAATTCCTCGAAGATAGTATGGGCGAGACGTTTCGCCATCGTTCCCTGTGGATTCCCGGGGAACGACCGGTTGAGGTCCTCGTCATAGATCGGGATGTAGCGCTGTTGGGCCATGAATCCCGGGACGTTCAGTACGTGGAGGCAGACGAGTGCCCCGTGGATGTCCGGGGGACCGTAGGTTTCTGCGACCTCTTGGACGATCTTGATGCCGTTCAGTTCGTCGCCGTGCACGGCAGCACTGAGGAACATCGCCGGGCCATCATTCTCTCCGTTGACGACCGTGACCGGAATGTCGATCGGGTCGCCGTGGAAACTTGTTCCCACCGAATAGCGGAACTGGCGCTTCTCTCCGGGTGAGATGGTTCGGCCGCCGACCTCAATCGGTTGTGTCGCGGATCCAGTCATTGAGAATCACTCTCGGACTGCTCTGAATGTGTCTGCGCTGCACGTCTACTGGGTTTACCAAGGAATCGTGGAACCGCCTCGCAGTATGACTCGTATTCGCCCCCGTACTGCTCGCGGAGCCACGGCTCTTCGGCGAGTGGTGCGAGCAGGAACCACACGATTCCACCGATAGCGAGAATGACCGTTTGAATCGAACCTGCGAGGAGGCCTCCGCTGGCGAGCATGGTGATGAACCCCACGTACTGTGGATTGCGAGAGAAGCGATACGGTCCCTCAGTTTGAAGGTGGCCTTCGAGACCACTGCTCTCCCAGAATCCGAGTGTCCACATCGCCCAGATAGACAGCGCTGTGCCTGCTACGAAAACAAGCACACTGACGAGTTGCACCACCACCGGTGGTTCGTACCAGTGCCACCAGTCGAGGTATGCAATGCCGACCAGACCCACGACGTATAGCGTCCAGGCTGTCCAGCTGACCCAGAACGTCCAGTTCCGCGTCCCGTGCGGCCAGAACCGGAATGTCGGACTGACGATGGTGGCAAGGAGGCCACCCAGTAGGAGTCCCCCGGATAGGAGACTGACGCTGAACAATGTCTGTGTCGCCTGGAGTGCCATAGGGATCACGCACCAATGTCGGGCACGGAAATATCGGCGCTGCGGAGACGACGGGCGTTGATAGCGACGATGATTGTCGAGAGAGACATGAACACCGCGCCGATCGCCGGCGACAGCAGGATACCGATAGGCGCGAGGACTCCGGCAGCGAGTGGGAGCGCGAAGACGTTGTAGCCGGTCGCCCAGACCAGATTCTCCTGCATCTTCCGGTAGCTCGCCTTCGAGAGCTTGATGAGACGGACGACATCCAGGGGATTGTTGTCGACGAGGATGATATCGCCCGACTCGATGGCGACGTCGGTCCCTGAACCGATGGCAATACCGACATCTGCTCGCGTGAGCGCCGGCGCGTCGTTGACGCCGTCGCCGACCATCGCGACCAGTTTCCCCTCGGACTGGAGCGCTTCGACTTTCGTGTCCTTTTCGTCGGGGAGTACCTCCGCGAAGTACTGGTCGATGCCGAGTTCCTCCGAGACAGCCCGTGCGACGTCCTCCGAGTCACCGGTCA
>NZ_PSYX01000019.1:0-2934 GCF_003586325.1 Haloferax sp. Atlit-10N | reverse complement strand
GTGAGCTTGTTCCGGACGAGGTTGTCACTCTGCTCGTTAAAGAGGCTCTATCGCAAGTCAATGGCTTTGTTCTGGATGGGTATCCCCGCAACGTAGAACAGGCTGAGGAACTCAATAATATGACCGATGTTGACGTTATTCTATATCTTGACGTAGACGAGGAGGAACTTGTTCAACGACTCACGGGTCGCCGTATAGACCCAAAAACAGGGGACACTTATCATATAAAATACAGTCCACCTGAAGATCCTGAAGTTGAAAAACGACTTGAGCATCGGGATGACGATACCGAGGAGACAGTCCGTGAACGTCTACGTGTATTTCGTGAGACTACTGAACCAGTTATTGAATACTACGAAGAACGAGGTCAACTGGAACGTGTCGACGGAAAACAGTCTCCTGATGAAGTCTGGGTTGACGTAAGGAAAGTGATTGAAAACGCGCAATAGATCGCGAAAAAGTTGGGGTGAGCGTTACTATACCGGGCATCACCTAGTAGATCTGTACAGTTTACACACTCGTACCCGGCGAGTCTGTAGTTGAGAGGGCGCGATCTTGCTGAGGTGATCTCGGCGATGTTCGATAAAAGCCGACCATCATACCGTACGAATTAGAACTTGGAACGGTTATTGGCCGAAGAACGATCCAGTAGGCAATTATGGGGGGCTCTCCGAACCGATGAAGAGCCTGTCAGCAGACGCTGCCCCGTCAAGAGAGCGGATCTCGTCCTTCATACTCACCGCTCTCACCATATTCCGGCCGCTGGAAACCACCCTCACGGTAGACATCGAACTCACCCCGCTCAATGTCGTCGCGAATGATGTCGGCGGTTCCCTCGTCGACGCTCACGAAGTGACACAGCGGGTGGCCCGGGTACGCCACTGCATTTTCGAGGACACCGACAACGATGCCGGTCGATGGAGCGCGAATCGTCTCGATGTCGTTCTTGAAGTGGTCGGAAATCGTGAACAGCGGATCGTCTTCCTCAACGAGAGGGTGCGGGCCCCACTCCATCTCGACGAGCCCTCCAGTTTCGGCACGGAGCCACGTTTTCTCGCCGTCGCGGGCGACCACGCGCGTCCACCCGGGCCAGGACACCGGTTGGTTGGGAAGGACCTCGTGTTCGGCGAGGACGCTCGCGACACAGTGGAGCGCTCGGTCGAGGTGCGCGGTCTGGAATCGATGGGCGCGCCCCATCTCAACCGTGACCGTGGGGATACCGTCCTGACAGGCCACGCGTCGGAGTGTCCCTCGTGAACCCTCGCCGTCGAGGATGACGCTCGTGCCGAACGCGCGGGCGAGTCGTTCCACAGCCGGGTCGCGCATATCTGCGCGGACGTGGTACATCGTCGTGCGGTTGCGCGTCGACGTGTGGAAGTCAAGCCCGATGTCACACTTCGAGATGAACTCCTCGTAAATCGTGTTTGCGAGCCGTTTTGCTAGCGTACTTCGAGCACTGCCAGGGAACGAGCGGTTGAGATCTTCGTCATAGATCGGGATGTACCGTTGCTGGGCCAGAAATCCTGGGACATTCAGTACGTGGAGGCAGACAAGCGTCCCGTGAAGATCACTCGGTTCGTACTCGGCTGCGACCTCTTGGATGATCTTGACCCCGTTGAGTTCGTCGCCGTGAACTGCGGCTGTCAAGCAGACTGTCGGTCCAGCTTGGTCACCATTGACGACAGTGACTGGCAGTTCAATCGCGTCGTCGTGAAACGTTGTCGCGACGGCATACCGGAACTGAGACTTCTCACCGGATGGAATCGTCCTACCCCCGACTTCGATCTGGTGTGGTGAATCACTGGTCATTGGTTCCCTCCCTTCGTTCGGTCGGTCTGTTCCTGCTGCGGTGGTTCGCGGTGCGTTCGGCCGAGGAACCGCGGCACCGATCTGAGATATTCCTCGTAGGCGTCGCCGTACTGCTCGCGGAGCCACGGCTCTTCGGCGAGTGGTGCGAGCAGGAACCACACGATTCCACCGATGGCGAGAATGACCGTTTGAATCGAACCTGCGAGGAGGCCTCCGCTGGCGAGCATGGCGATGAACCCCACGTACTGTGGATTGCGAGAGAAGCGATACGGTCCCTCAGTTTGAAGGTGGCCTTCGAGACCACTGCTCTCCCAGAATCCGAGTGTCCACATCGCCCAGATGGACAGCGCTGTGCCTGCTACGAAAACAAGCACACAGACGAGTTGCACCACCACCGGTGGTTCGTACCAGTGCCACCAGTCGAGGTGTGCAACGCCGACCAGACCAACACCGTATAGCATCCACGCACTCCAGCTCACCCAGAATGTCCAGTTCCGCGTTCCGTGCGGCCAGAACTGGAATGTTGGACTGACGATGGTAGCAAGGAGGCCACCCAGTAGGAGTCCCCCAGATAGGAGACCGACGCTGAACAATGTCTGTGTCGCCTGGAGTGCCATAGGGATCACGCACCAATGTCGGGCACGGAAATATCGGCGCTGCGGAGACGACGGGCGTTGATAGCGACGATGATCGTCGACAGCGACATGAACACGGCACCGATGGCCGGCGACAGCAGGATGCCGATCGGTGCGAGGACTCCGGCAGCGAGTGGGAGCGCGAAAACGTTGTAGCCGGTCGCCCAGACGAGATTCTCCTGCATCTTCCGGTAACTCGCCTTCGAGAGCTTGATGAGCCGCACCACGTCCAGCGGATTATTGTCGACGAGGATGATATCGCCAGACTCGATGGCGACGTCGGTCCCTGAACCGATGGCAATACCGACGTCAGCTCGCGTGAGTGCTGGCGCGTCGTTGACGCCGTCGCCGACCATCGCGACTAGTTTCCCCTCGGACTGGAGCGCTTCGACTTTCGTGTCCTTTTCGTCGGGGAGTACCTCCGCGAAGTACTGGTCGATGCCGAGTTCCTCCGAGACAGCCCGTGCGACGTCCTCCGAGTCACCGGTCA
>NZ_PSYX01000018.1:0-2997 GCF_003586325.1 Haloferax sp. Atlit-10N | reverse complement strand
CAAGCAGTACTCGCTGGACATCACACGCCCCGACGGCAATATCGCAGACAGATTCATTTTCGAGATGGAACGAGGCTATTGCGTCTATTACGCGACTGCTATGGCGACCATGCTTCGGACACTCGGTATTCCAGCCCGATTCACGGTGGGATACACGACTGGGCAATCGGTCGCTGACAACCAGTGGGTGATTCGAGGATTCAATTCCCACGCCTGGGTCGAGGTGTTCTTCCCGGAGATTGGCTGGGTATCCTTTGACCCGACACCGAGCGGGCCACGGCAGGCAGCTCGACAGCAGCAGCTCGAAGACGCTCGAGCCGCGAATACGGACGGTATCGACACGAGTCGAACACGACCTACGACTACGCCCTCACTGTCGACGGTGTCGTCCTCACAGAACAATACGACCACGGCAGAAACTGGAGCGTCACAGGCACCAGATATCGATTCCCCAGCGTCGGGGAATGATTCTGATACCAATCTGACGCAGGTCGACGAACAACGGGGAGCGGTCGCGTCGGACCCCGAGATGACAACGATAGGAGCGGGTGCCCTCCGGCAGAACGGCCAAGAGACGACAGGGGTTAGCCGGCGTTCACTATTCACCAACTTTTCAGATACTGATCAAGTAGCAATTGTCGCGGGCGTCATCGGTGCTGCTCTCGGAATCAACCGATTTAGCCTGCTACGACGAGGCTATGAATTCGTCGAACTCGGGTGGCAAGCTTCGACAGATTCTCCTCAGGCGGATGTCGAACGGGCTTTCGATCGTCTGGAACAGGTACTGGCTCGTCAATATCGAGCGCGTCGGTCGGGAGAGACGAGGCGAGAATACATACGAATGCTTCGGACTACCGGACGGGAAGACGACCGACTGCAGCGGATACTCGCTATCTATGAGCTCGCTGTATACGGCGGCGAGGTGTCTCCTGCGCGTGCAGACGAGGCCATCGGACTCGTCGACGACATCGTCCGGGAGCGGCTCTTCTCGATGAATCATCGAATCTCGTAATCTCGTGTCAGAGACCCGACATCTGCTCAGGTGATCTCTTTCCCCGACGGTACGCTTAGCTCGGATGTGTGCTCTTCCTCGGCTTCGATTTACAGCGGTTCAAGGAGCATGCCTCGCGGCTGCCCCCCGAGCCGACTCGCACCCTGCGTACACCAACGCCGCTGGGAACCCGAATCGACAGACAGGAAGGTACAAGCGTCGCTAACTCAAACCCCGAGGTCATGGATACGGAGCTACGGCAACGAGGCCGGAGCCTACTTACGGCCATTGCGTTAGCCGTGAGCGGGTTCACTGTTGGAGCAATCGTTGTTTTTCTCACAGCCCAGGTACTCATCGTCGCAGGTGTCGATGTGATGAACTCGCCAGCAGTCCTCCTCGTCATTTCGACGGTGATGTTACAGGGAGTCACATTTGGTCTTCTAGCGATTGGCTATCTCAAACTGAGTGGCCTCGGTTTTGGTTTCCTTGCACTTCGCCGCCCGACCGTCCGAGACGCTGGCTGGACTGTCGGGGGACTCGTCGGCTTTTTCATCCTCTACGGTGCATTGAATCTCGTCATTTCGACGCTCGGTGTCCCCGTCGCGGAGAATCAGGTCGCACAAATCGGAGCACAAAATCCGGAAGTGCTCTTACTGTTGGTCCCGTTCTCTTTGCTGTTCGTTGGCCCCGGTGAGGAACTCCTTTTCCGGGGACTCGTGCAAGGAACCCTTCGACGAGCCTTTCGACCGTGGAGTGCGATCGTCATTGCGAGTGCGATTTTCGCTGTGAGCCACGCAGCAGCCCTTAGTGGAGACGGCCAACTCACATACATGGCCGTCGTGTTCGTCCTCGCACTCGTTCTCGGTGCCGTATATGAATACGCGGAAAATCTCGTGATTCCGGCGGTGATACATGGAGTTTACAATGCAGTGTTATTTACTGCGCTCTATTTTCAGGTCACGTGATTCTCCTCTTGTTTGCCGGTGTCCGCTGGATTCGTGCATAGCGTTGTTCCTCCTGTAGGTGTAGCAACTCTCTCGGCCGTATCGTGCAGTAGCCGTGTCGAAGTCGATATCTCTATTCCGGTAGAAGATTCTGTATTCGGTAATGGATTGGAGTGACGGCCGCCTCATACCCGAGCGGCGCGTACCGAGGACTCTGATTGCCGTGGTAGCGATCACCGCCGGTGCACTGGTCGCCCGTCTTGTCGGACTTGGACAACGAGTCTTTCATTGGGATGAGGGTCGGGTCGGTTACTGGACGCTCCGGTACATGGAGAGTGGTGTTTTTGAGTACCGACCGATCATCCACGGTCCGTTCCTGCCCCTGGTCAATAGTCAGGTATTCACGCTGATCGGCCCGAGTGATTTTAGCGCCCGGCTCGTCGTCGCACTTGTCGGCGGCCTGCTCCCAGCTGCCGCATGGTTGTTTCGCGAACACCTGCGGGATTCTGAACTCGTCGCACTAGCGCTATTGCTGGCAGCCAATCCACTTCTCTTGTACTACTCTCGATTCATGCGCAACGACGTTCTCCTCGCAACCTTCATGCTCTTCACCATTGGATTCGGGGTGCGACTCTACGATACTCGAAAGCCGAGATATCTGTATGCCAGCGCGGGGGTGTTCGGACTAGGATTTACGACCAAGGAAAACGCGCTGCTATTCCCGATTGTCTGGCTCGGAGCGATTGGGTTACTTCTCGATTATCGGCTGGTCATGGCCCGGTATCGAGACCGTGATTGGCAGGCGATTCTTAGCGAGCACGTTGCTCGAATTGTTCACGGAGTCAGAGGATGGGGAATCCATAGTATCGGGTCGACAGGATTGTTCGTAGTACTCGTCATGTTCTTTTATGCTCCCCGTCCGGGAGTTTGGAGAGCATTTACTCGACCGACATTATTCCCGGCAGTCATCGAAACCGCCACGATCGGAACCTGGGACAAGATTTACACGACGTGGATCAGTGGCGAGGGGAACGCGTATCTGCCGTATCTGGGTGACTTCCT
>NZ_PSYX01000017.1:0-5302 GCF_003586325.1 Haloferax sp. Atlit-10N | reverse complement strand
CCGCTCGCTATAAATGAAAAAAGCCCACTGGACCGAAGTCCAGTGGGCTCTGTATGAGTGGGGGCGGCGAACTGGATTTCCCAGAGGATCGCTCACTCCAGTACTGACCAGAACGCAGGTGAGCTTAACTGCCGTGTTCGGGATGGGTACGGGTGGAACCTCACCGCTCTGGCCGCCTTAATGCCGATCAACGGAATCGAACCGTTGTCATACCAATATCGGACGGGCCGTCTTACCAATGTGTTCGTGCAATCCAGTTTGCGCCTGGACCCGTTCTCGGGTCTCAGTGCGTATGAATGTGGCTTGGTCTGTTAGTGCTCGCGGGCTTAACAACTCGTTGCCTCGTTGCGTACACCCCGAGTCTATCGAACTCGTCTTCTACGAGTGACCTCAGTGGAACTTCTTTTCCGTGTGGGTTTCGAGCTTAGATGCGTTCAGCTCTTACCCCGTGGTGCGTAGCTGCCCGGCATCTGCCCTCTCGGACAACCGGTACACCAGTGGCACCCATTCGTAGTTCCTCTCGTACTATACGAACGTTCACGTCAAGTTCCTTAACACCCCCAATAGATAGCAGCCGACCTGTCTCACGACGGTCTAAACCCAGCTCACGACCTCCTTTAATAGGCGAACAACCTCACCCTTGCCTGCTTCTGCACAGGCAGGATGGAGGGAACCGACATCGAGGTAGCAAGCCACCCGGTCGATATGTGCTCTTGCGGGTGACGACTCTGTTATCCCTAAGGTAGCTTTTCTGTCATCTACGGGTCCCATGAATGAACCTCGTAGGTTCGCTAGACCACGCTTTCGCGTCAGCGACACTCGTTGGGAATGTCACTGTCAGACTTCCGTTTGCTCTTGCGCTCTTCCACGAGTTTCCGACTCGCGTGAGGAAATCTTTGGGCGCGCTCGATATCTTTTCGAGCGCGTACCGCCCCAGTCAAACTGCCCGGCTACCGGTGTCCTCCGCCAGGAGTGAGAGTCGCAGTCACTAACGGGTAGTATTTCAATGTTGCCTCGGTGGCCCGCTGGCGCGGGTACCTGTGTAATGGCTCCTACCTATGCTGCACATTAGCGACCACGTCTCAGCGACAGCCTGCAGTAAAGCTCTATAGGGTCTTCGCTTCCCCTTGGGGGTCTCCAGACTCCGCACTGGAACGTACTGTTCACCGGGCCCAACGTTGGGACAGTGACGCTCTCGTTGATCCATTCATGCAAGCCGCTACTGAAGCGGCAAGGTACTACGCTACCTTAAGAGGGTCATAGTTACCCCCGCCGTTGACGGGTCCTTCGTCCTATTGTACTAGGTGTTCAGATACCCGCACTGGGCAGGATTCAGTGACCGTACGAGTCCTTGCGGATTTGCGGTCACCTATGTTGTTACTAGACAGTCGGAGCGTCCGAGTCACTGCGACCTGCTCGGTCAAGAGCAGGCATCCCTTATCGCGAACTTACGGGACTAACTTGCCGAATTCCCTAACGTCGGTTGATCCCGACAGGCCTTGGCTTGCTCTGCCAGCGCACCTGTGTCGGATCTCGGTACGAGCTTCTTGCTTGTCTTTTCACGGGCTCTAGGTACCGCCGAATTTCTCTATCTCACCATTCGTTCGCTTCGTGCCGTTACGGCTTCCACGAATTTCGGTGATTCGACGGGGCGAAGGCCCCGCTCGGTGTTTCCTAAAGCGTCGACGTTTAGTGCAAGAAGGTACTGGAATATTAACCAGTTTCCCTTTCATCTATTTCGAATTACGGATAGACTTAGGATCGACTAACCCTCGGCTGATTGACAGTGCCGAGGAACCCTTGCGCGTAAGGCCGTCGGGGTTCACACCCGACTCTCGCTGCTACTGAGACCATGATTTTCGTTGCTGCACGGTCCACACGAGTTCTCACCCGTGCTTCCACCCATGCAGTATGCCAACCTACGGAATCGTGTCATAAGACACGCCGCCAGGTCTCGGAGGTGGATTTGAGTCCCGATCATTTTCGACGCCTCGAACCTCGGCCGGTAAGCTGTTACGCTATTCTTAGAGGGTAGCTGCTTCTAAGCTCACCTCCCGGCTGTTTAGGGCTCGAGACAATCTTCAATCACACTTAATCCACACTTTGGGTCCTTAACCTGGCTCTGGGTTGTCTCCCTCACGGTGCACAAGCTTACCCCGCACACCGGACTCCCTGAGTCTACGACGTTCGTAAGTTCGGAGTTTGACAGGGAAGCGAACTCCTCTCGGAGTCCGGATTCCCAATCGGTCGCTCTACCTCACGAACTATCTCATCAGAGGTCATGCTTCGACATGTTTCGGTTGGAACCAGCTGTTGCCAAGTTCGATGGGCCTTTCACCCCTACACCAGAGTCACGAGAGGGTATTGTAGGACACCAACTCTAACGGGCCTCCACGCAGCTTTCGCCACGCTTCGCCCTGCTCCGGCGTAGATCACTTGGTTTCGGGTCGCATCCGGTTGGCTCCCCGCCCTTGAAGACGGTGGCCCTGGTCAAAGACTGCGGCCGTATCGGTTTCCCTATGCCTCCGGGGGTTCACCCCTTAGACTCGCCAGTCAGATGCACTCCATGGTTCGTTTTTCAAAACGCACGACGTAACATCGGCTTCACTCAAGTCATACTACGGGATCGCTCCCAGTTCTTTCGTCGAGTGACCTTGTATGCCACGTCGCTCTATCGCCAACTGATTTCAAGCCCTATTGCACCGCCCTTTTCGGGGTGCTTTTCAGCGTTCGCTCACGCTACTTGTTCGCTATCGGTCTCGAGGAGTGTTTAGTCTTCGCAGTTGATGCCTGCGAAATTCACGAGGGATATCCAACCCCCGCTATTCTGGAACAACCCCGGGATCTGGTTCTTATGTTACGGGGTTTTCACCCTGTATCACGCTCCGTTCCAGGAGACTTCACATAAGATCCAGGTCCGTTATGGGTAGTCCGTACACCACATTGCCCGAAGGCTTCGGTTTGGACTGTATCGCGTTCACTCGCCGTTACTAACGACATCGCGGATTGCTTTCTTTTCCTGTTCCTACTAAGATGTTTCAATTCGGAACGTTCCCCATTGCGCAAGGCAATTGCGTGGGGATTCCCATTCGGAGATCCTCAGTTCTTTCCCTCCATGCGGGTCCCTGAGGCTTATCGCAGCTTGGCACGTCCGTCATCGGCTCTCGAGCCGAGCTATCCACCAGCTGGCACAGTAGCCAGTTGATATAGTCACTGTGACCCGGAGAACGGGTCCAGTGGACGCCTGGATTGCACGTACACACGGTTTCATCAAACACCCTCGGAGATGCCGAGGCGTGTTTTCGACCCTTCCCAACCTCGCTTGCGCGGGATGGTGCATCTGTCGTCAGTATCCATTCATTCGAAACGTCTTGCCACACTTAAGGGGCACGATCGTTTCGGAGTGGAGTACTGCTTACCATGGACCCACAGGGATTCGAACCCTGGGCATCCTCCTTGCAAAGGAGGCACTCTACCACTGAGCTATGGGCCCGTGTTAGCCCTAGTAGTTCTAAGGTGTCCGAACGGGTGTCATTGGTGAACTCGGAAGATCGCGTGTGAGCCACCCCGTCGGGGTGGTCTCGGTCGTTAGGAGGTGATCCAGCCGCAGATTCCCCTACGGCTACCTTGTTACGACTTAAGCCCCCTTGCGAAGCCCAGATTCGACCACCGTGTGGTGGCCTCATCCGGACCTCACTCGGGTGCTTTGACGGGCGGTGTGTGCAAGGAGCAGGGACGTATTCACCGCACTCTATTGAAATGCGATTACTACCGAATCCAGCTTCATGAGGGCGAGTTTCAGCCCTCAATCCGAACTACGATCGAGTTTAGGAGATTAGCGTTCTCTTTCGAGATAGCAACCCATTGTCTCGACCATTGTAGCCCGCGTGTAGCCCAGCTCATTCGGGGCATACTGACCTACCGTTGCCCGTTCCTTCCTCCGCTTTAGCAGCGGCAGTCCTTCTAATGTACCCAGCCAGTCGAAACTGCTGCTGGCAATTAGAAGTGCGGGTCTCGCTCGTTGCCTGACTTAACAGGACGCCTCACGGTACGAGCTGACGGCGGCCATGCACCTCCTCTCTATAGCGTCGTGGTAAGGTCATCAACCTGACCGTCATTACTATAGTCGGAGCTGGTGAGATGTCCGGCGTTGAGTCCAATTAAACCGCAGGCTCCTCCGGTTGTAGTGCTCCCCCGCCAATTCCTTTAAGTTTCATCCTTGCGGACGTACTTCCCAGGCGGCTCGCTTCTCGGCTTCCCTACGGCACAACACAGGCTCGTAGCCTGTGTCACACCTAGCGAGCATCGTTTACAGCTAGGACTACCCGGGTATCTAATCCGGTTCGAGACCCTAGCTTTCGTCCCTCACCGTCGGATCCGTCTTCTCGAGGTGCTTTCGCCATCGGTGGTCCGTCCAGGATTACGGGATTTCACTCCTACCCCGGACGTACCCCTCGAGCCTTCCGGTCCCAAGCCACGTGGTTTTCACCGGACGCCCGCCAGTTGAGCTGGCGGATTTCCCGATGAACCTTCGTGGCCGGCTACGGACGCTTTAGGCCCAATAATATCGGTCATCACTTGAGCTGCCGGTATTACCGCGGCGGCTGGCACCGGTCTTGCCCAGCTCTTATTCCTCGACCGCCTTACAGTCGAGAAAAGCGAGGACTATATGCCCTCGCACTTGGGGTCCCCTTATCGCACTTGCGTGCAGTGTAAAGGTTTCGCGCCTGCTGCGCCCCGTAGGGCCCGGAATCTTGTCTCAGATTCCGTCTCCGGGCTCTTGCTCTCACAACCCGTACCGATTATCGGCACGGTGGGCCGTTACCCCACCGTCTACCTAATCGGCCGCAGCCACATCCTACAGCGCCTGAGCGTTTCGGGGAGTCGGCATTCCAGCATGACTCCCGTATGAACTATTAGCCTCAGTTTCCCGAGGTTATCGTTCTCTGTAGGGTAGTTTGGCCACGTGTTACTGAGCTTTTCGCCACGAGTATGAACTCGTGCAACTAGCATGGCTAAATCGGACCCCAATAGCAATGACCTCCGGCAGGATCAACCGGAATGGGTCGCGACCATTTAAACCTGGTCGCGGGGTTTTGGCGGGTGAATGGCAGCGATATGCTGTCAAATCACCGTTCAAAGGTCCGAGTTCGTATGACATCCGTTCGGATGTCACCGAACTACTAGGGCTAACATCAGATACCGTCTTGCGGCGTACCGCAGGGGCGGAATCCTCATTTCCTTCGGACCTGAACCGAGGCGATTCGTGGGTATAAACCCTTCGAACCTCCGTGGGTTCTGG
>NZ_PSYX01000016.1:0-22815 GCF_003586325.1 Haloferax sp. Atlit-10N | reverse complement strand
TCTGGGTGACTTCCTCGAAACGCTTGCGTTCGGTGCTGCACCATTAGGTCTCCTCGCTGTCGCGGGATTTCTTGCGAATCGATATGCTGCGGAGACTCCACGGGAATTCGTTGCATTCGCTGGCTATTGGGGGTTCGCCAGCATCCTCGGATACCCCCTCGCAACCGACATCAAAGCGCCGTGGACGACTATTAACGCGATTGTCCCGCTGGCGATACCTGCGGCGGTCGGTGCAGGGCTGTTGTACCGACGAGCGCGACGGGCTATTGTGAGCGGAAATAGTCTCGATAGTAGTCTCACCGTCCTCTTGGTGTTGGTCGTTGTCGGTGGTATCGCCGTTCCTGCAGTGGACGTCGCGTATCTCAACAGCTCTTCCGAGACGAACAAAGAGGTATTGCAGTGGGCACAACCGAGCAACGAAATGAAACCCACACTCCAGAACATGATGGTCATCTCAGCAGCGCACGATGGGACCGACGTACTCTTCTACGGGACCAGAAATCCGACCAATGAAGACGAAGTCTTGTTCTACGTCAGTAATGAGAGCAGCCTTCGGCAACCGCCGCCGGGCGGGCCCAACTGGCACAGTCGACTTCCGCTCCCGTGGTATCTCGAACGGGTCAACGCGACCGTGATGAGTACAAGCCCTGAAATGAATCCAACCGAATTACGCGAGGACGCACCCCCTATCGTCATTGCGTACAGCTGGGATCAGGAAGCGCTCGCACCTAATTTACCGGGATATACCGTTTACCAACACGATTTCAAACTCTGGGATGAGGAGATCGTGATTTTCATTGATAACACCCACCCAGCAGACCACGAGGCACGTGAATGAACCCAGAACGCCCACTCTCGTCGAGATCTACTACCCATCCATTCGTGTTCGGTTAAGGCCGCAAGTGTTGAATCCCAGGGATTCAAGGATTGGCTCAGCTGGTTCGAAAGGCCGAATTCGGGCTCATCAGCAGTCGTTCGGAGTTGCGACCGACCTAAGAATATTACTGGCAGTGTTAACCGAACACGGATGACTACCCATCGAACGAACCCTATACAATGTGTTCGTTATGAAGGAGGTTGAATCGTATCACTGTTTGACCGGAATCTTATGACGACGGGGTGTATACCGTCCCAGTAGCAGCATGCCCGAATGCGACTACTGCGGAGCATCGTTCGGGGATGAGGACGCATATCTCACTCATCTCGGCGACGAACACAGTGACGACCTCGGCCGGATTGATCGGCGCCGTGTCGAACAGCACCAAAACGAAGACTCGAGTATAGATCTTGAGCCAGGGCCAGTCGTATTGGTCGGGATCATTCTCGTGGCCGGGATATTCGTCACGTATCTCACTGTATTTAGCGACCAAGGACAGCAGGCAGGCCCCACCCATATCCACGGTACGATCACCATGATCATCGATGGAGAGCGTGTTCCCACTGCACAACAGCAAGGCTCGGCAGTCTTCCATTTCCACGGAGATAGTCTGCAGTGGCACGTTGAGACTGCAGATGTCTCTCTCGAACAGGCGATGAACGCCGTTGGGGTTGAGATCAGCGAGGAACGTGTGGTATACGATGGAACGACCTACCGCGAGGCCGATCAAAACACGACGCTCACGTACGAAGCCAACGGCCAGCGGATCGTTCCCGGTGAGTATGTACTCAAAGACGGCGACGAGATTCGTATTTCCATTAACACTGATACTGGCTCATGATCCTCACATCGGTTAGATCACCGTAATTCAGATCCCAAATGTGGCCCGGACCATATCTCGAGTACCAGGACCTAATCCGACTGCGAGGATCGCGATCAACAGCAGAACTGCATATCGCGGGCTTTCTTCGAAGATAGCTTCGTCGAAGATCCAGATGACGCCGACTGCCGCGATGAGCTTGATGAGCAAGAATGGCCAGGATGTTCCGATAACCGACGTAATCGATGGTGGGAGGAGCTGACCCGTGATGTCAATAACGGCTCGGTTCACTGGGTGCTTGGGAAAGTAATTCGAAGGAAGGCCCAGTGCCGTTGCCCAATTGGTGAGAATGACGTTCGCGGCCCCGTCGACGGCGTGGCCCCAGAGCACGGCCAGACCAATATAACCGGTTCCATGGTTGACTGTCGGCGCGTATCGTTGGAGCCCGATCCAGATCCCACCTGTCGTAATTGTAGCCACGAGGAGTGTGATGAGCGTAATCTGCGGATAGAGCTGGACGTACTCCGTCGCTATTGCGAGCCAGAGAAGATAGACAATCGTCGCGCCTAGCACTATCGTCCCGATGGCAGTCAACGGCGACCGATAGCTGTCGACCCACTCTCGTCGGGCAGGGACGACACTCCCGACGAGTGCCACGAGCACGATCACGAACATCGTGAAGTAGATAATCGGACTGATAATGAGGGTGTTCAAAGGATACGCGATGAGGGGGTCGAATCCGGACGGAACGGCATCGTTGGCATCCTCAACGACGCGGAGTACACCACCGAAGAACATGAACGGAATGAGTGCGAAAAAGAGTTCCCTGTCTCGACCGACATCGAGTCGCCGAAGCAGGAATAGGACGCCCACCAGCATGAACAGGAGAATGACCATGTAGCCGATCTCGGAGACGACTGTGTATCCAGGCTCGGCGACCACAGCTCCCTGTTCGATTGCTGTTTGGCACGCATCGGCGCTGTTCAGCAATCTCACGCTGCCGCCGTCTGAGACGGCACATTGTGCGCTCTGCGCGTCTGCATAGACTGGGCCCCAGAAATACTGCCAGATAAATCGGTCATACACCCATCGGGGAAACGCGAGTGACCCCCCGATAAGGACGACGAGACCAACGATGGACGCGCCGAGCCACGCTCGTTCGGGGGCGATCCGCTCGCTACTCATTGCCATAACTTATCTGAAGTGGTTAATGCGAGGGCTTCAACGTTCCGGGACTGGGATTTCGATCATCCCGACCGAGTCGGACAGTATTTCTTTTCGTCATTCACAGCGTATTCTTCCGGAAGTTCCTCATCGAGGAGGGCAGCCCACTCAGCAAGTCGGTGGTGTGAGGTGTCGGACATCCGTTCACCGGTTCGGGACTCATCTGCGAACGGTATAGACGTGTCGACCGGGGTGACTCACTACCTATTGTGCCTCTCAATATACCACATAGAGAAGTAAATAAACGATGAGGCCGAGGGCGAACGAGACGAGCCACAGCGAAGCGGCGATCCGTCCTATCCTCGGATGACGTGTCTGTGGTATCTCGTGGATTGGTCGAGTGACCGCCAGCAGAAGGACATAGTATAGTAACGGAACACAGATGATAGCGAGCAAGATGTGGATGGAGAGGAGCGGCAAATAGACGAACTGACGTATGACCTCTGGGCCCGCGAAGGGCGTTGGCCCTTGTAATGCCACTTTGTAGAGATAGAGAATCAGAAATGTCGCGAATAGCATGACTCCGCTAAGCATCGCTGCCCGATGTCGTTTGATTTGTCCGGCACGGATCCAATACCAACCGGCCCCGATGATCAGAATTGCGAGCCCACTGATGATCGCGTTAACGAGTGGGATCGCGTTGAGAACCCACGACGGAGCTTGTGGGAGGAGTGTTTTCGGAATCGTCCCGAGTGCCGCACCAAACACGAGGGCAAGCGAGACAACTGTCAGAATTCCCGCGACTTCCGGGACGCGGTGTTTGACTCGCAGATCCATACTCGATCGTTGCTCTCCTGTTCAAAAAATCCGCTTATTCGGTTATCTGCATCGTACGAAAAGGAACTGAAATTCGAACGGTGAATGGCGTCCGTGAGTTGTCCGATTTGCTAATCAGTTCGAGTAATGAGACGCAGGTTGTCTCATACGGTCGTGCGTAACTATCTCTAGCGATCGTCGGGAAACCGGCGTGTCAAGACCGATGGGACGGACCTTGATCCGTGAACCGAAAACGAATTACGCACGACCGTATCAGGAGACGATCTGGATCGGGACCGGCGTAAAAGCGAGTATCCCGAGGACGAATGTGGTGATCGCGAGTATCTTCCGCCCTGTTCCGAGTTCTCGTTCCAGAATCGGAGTCGCAGACCCCGCCCTCACAAACACGAGCGTGAACGCCCCCAGAATGCCCACAGTCCAACGGCGTTCCCATCGCCTCGAGTAACGAAGAGATATCCCGCGAGACCAAAGAGCGCGAACGGGACGGCCTTCGCAACCGTCTCGTGACTGTCACCAAGTACAGCACGAAGGATATGGCCCCCGTCGAGTTGCCCGACTGGGAGGAGGTTTAGGAACGTCACGAACATCTCGACCCAGCCGCCGATTACGACTGGATTGACCGCTTTCTTCGGGTCGGTGTAGCGGAGCGGTTGTCCGGGTGCCCACGCGATGAACTGCAACAACGGCGGAAATCCGAGACGGATCTGTATCGCGTTGGCCGAGGTCGCCGCGTGTTCCGGAACCGTTATCGGTGCTAACAAGAGGCCAATAACGGAGACAATGACGGTCGCTATGAGCCCGGCGAGTGGCCCAGCGATGCCGATATCGAAGAGCACCTTCCGACTCGGCATCTGCCCCTGCATCCGGATCACGGCGCCGAGCGTTCCGATGAACGTCGGAATCGGAATGAAGTAGGGAAGGGTCGCGTTGACATCGTAGTAGCGACTCATGGCGTAGTGACCGAGTTCGTGGATGCCGAGGACGCCCATGATTGCGGCTGCGAACGGTCACGCATTGATGACATTCAACGGTGAACTCGCAATCGAAATGTGGTACCACTGTGCTCCAGCAAAGAGTGTCGTTCTGACGGTCGCAACGGCCAACAGGATATTGACCCAGGGAAGTCCGCTGGATTCTGTCTGTCGTGGCTCCGCGACGAGGGCGTGCTCGCCCAGCTCGGTGGTGAGTGAGACCTCGTAGCCCCGATCACGAAACACCGGCCAGAACGACTCGAGGATCTGTTGCCTGGAGGCGAGCGGCTCACCGTAGTAGCGGAGCTGACCCTCGCGGATTCGAATCTCGTACACTGAAAAAAGTCCGTCAAGTTCATTTCGTGGCGGAGCAGTCTCAGGAAGATCGGCCTGTGCCATGATTCGATCTGGATTTTTGGTCTTCCGCCGAATAAGCCCTGTTTTCACCCGTGACCATCAGCGAGTGCAATCGGACCGCTGGGCGGACAGGAGCGTCACCCCGAGTGCGAGCGCGACCAAGCCAAGATCCCTGATGAGGATGTCGACGAATTTCCCAGTCAGTATCACCCCCGTCACTAGGTCGAACACCACCGCAAGCAACGAGAGCGTAATAACACCCGCGACGATCGTCATGTAGAAGCCGGCGATGAGTGCAACGCCGAACAGGAGTTCGAACACGCCGTTGGCCATCATCACGAGTTCGAACGATACGATCGATTCGGGCCAGAGCGCCGTGACCCAAGGGGCGGCATACTTGGTCCATGCGTCGGGGGCGACGAGCTTGTGCGCGCCGGCGAGGAAGATGACTGCACCGAGGCTGATACGCATCACGGGCAGTGCGTACTCCGAATACTGATCCAGATACCCGATGTATCTGTCTCTGTATTTCGCGTTGGTGGGACTCATAGGAGCGAAGAGTCGCTGGTAACGGAAATAAATAGTGCTACGGTATACCACAATTCGTCTCGGCTGGCTTCCCATCCGTACAGAATGGGTCTTGGAAGACCCGTGGGTTCGATTACGTGAGCTGTACTTGCCAGTTACTCACACGGGAGGCTTGCATCCAACGAGACGTCTCCGACAAGGACGACCCCGCACTGATTGGATTGGCCATGGATTGTACAGTAATACTCGTAGATCCCCTCCGAATCGAACGTGTTCGAGACTGTAGCACCCGCTGGTAGATCCTTTGCGACGTCCCAGTCAGCCGCTGCGTCGTGGAATTGCTCGCTCGTCACGTCGTGGGCGAAATCATCCTCGTTCACCCATTCGACGGTTGTGCCAGGTTCGACTTCTAGTCGAATTGGATCGAACGTCACGTCGACCGCCGTAACTGTCGCGTCGGCTTCGGAACCTCCGTTCTCGTTTTGTCCACCGTCTCCCGGTTCAGTTCCCTCGTTATTTCCGTTACCGCCCGTACAGCCGGCAATTGATGCTGTGGCGAATGCTGCTGATGTCGCTAAGAACCGTCTCCGATTCATGGAAGGACCTACAGAGACGAGTTATATAATAGATTCGATGGCTGATACGGCAGTGCGCCTCAACGATTGGGCCATACTCAAACGGGAACTTCGAAGCCAATGTATCGGTACCAATCGCCCGTACCCTCAATCACGGGATATGTGTCTAATCGTGGCGCATCGTCATATCCATGCGTTCACTCTCGGTATGTGATCTCCACGAGATCACCCTTGGTGATGTTCTTTTGCTCTGTGTATCCACGAGGAACTTCGAGCACCCACTTCGCTTGACCACGATAGGGCGTAAGTTCCCCCTCGTTCGTATTCGGTGGAGGGGCGGAGGCATGATGGATTTGGGTAATCCGACCATCAGCGTCAATAAAGATGATATCGAGTGGAAAATCCATGTCACGCATCACGAACGTGCGCTCGCCTTCACGGTCGAACACAAACAGCATGCCAGTTCCGTTCGGGAGGCGCTCCGTATCGCTCAAGCCACGATAGCGCTCCGTCGGTGTGTCGGCTACCCGAGCTTCGACTGTGGCTAGCGTTGTTCCGTCCTCATTCGAGATCGTTACTTGAGCGCGTTTCTGATCGTCTGAGAAGGGTGTAGACAGGAGCCCTAGATTTACCCCTACGAGCACCGCCGCCGTGACGATTAACAATCCTCCCACGATTATCCAGATGCGTCGCCACGAGGCCATAATCAAACCACGCACGGTAGTCAGGTAACAATTGCGAACTGATCTACTTGGCTTTTCACAGAACTTCTGCTGTCTCCTGTTCGGTTAATCTCGAAACTCTTGCGACGATAACCTCCAAGGCTCTTACCGAACTCAGTGAAACAATAATATCTGATTTGCATCATACCTGCTTGTGAAGAATAAGGCGCGTATCTTGCAGATTAGAGAATCCAAATGTTGAACATCAAGAGCTACGTTAGATATTCTATTAGTGCGAGATCAATTGCGGGTGTATCGGAAGCGAGTGTGGAACGGGATCAAGCGGGCGCTTGCCGAGGATCACACACCACATGAGATTGCCGCAAGTTTCGCTCTTGGGACATTTGTTGCGGTACTGCCGACCGGTGGAACCGCTCTTGTGCTTTTCGTCATCGTAGCGTACTTTTTCGAGCGGGTGAGCAAACTCGGGCTTCTCGCGTCAGTGATCGTGTTCAATCCTCTCGTGAAATGGAGTATCTACGGGGTGAGTGTGGGACTTGGGATATGGCTGCTCGGTCCAGTTCCGGGTGTGGCGCTGTCAAAACCCACACCTGGTGACCTCTTCACTGCTGCCCCGGATCTCCTCATCCGACACCTGCTTGGGAACATCATCTTCGCAGTTAGCCTCGCAGCCGTAGGATACATTCTAACTCTCTATCTCCTCCGAGCGTACGTCCGAAGAGAGGGTGGGTCCCTCGAACAGCGCGTCTGAACGCCAAGTCAAAGCGATATGTACAGCCTCTAAGTCTTGTACGCCACTCTGTACCAATATCACCCACACAACAGTTGTTTCACTAGATTCGGCAAGAGCCAAAATATCGGGCTGCGCTACGCCCGGAAGCGGACACACAGACTCCGTTCCTCGCCCAAGCCGGGGAACGGAGACGCACCAGTAGACGTGCGTGTGAATGGTGGGACGTTGAACGGCGAGAGTCACCGGCCTATCGCCGGCGACTGATCGGCGGGAGTCCACATCAAAGCCCCACCCTCCGGGAACGAGCGGGGTATCCCGCGAGCGAGCAGGGTGGGGTAGTTTACATACCTGTATTAGCTTCCGACAACCGCCTCGGGATCAAGCCCAGTAGTATCCGTCTCGACAGCTTGTGAGTCTCCTTCTTGCGGATTTTTCACTATCCCCTCGAAACACCATGTTCCAGTCCGTGCATCGACGATGAGCGTATCGTCCTCATACGAGATCGAGTTCACCCTCTCTACAGGGAGGATCGTTGCTTGTTCAGTCGTTTCAAGACTAGCCAAGTCAAGTGAGATATTGGCCATCGTAACCTCGTCGGATGTCTTCTGGACACGAGTGAAATCGTACGTGCCCGCCGCTTCAAGCCCGTATCGAGAGTCAACCCCCTTCAGGGGTGTGAGCCATATGTCTTCGTCTCCGGTTCGGGTTGCTTGCGACTCGTAGAACTGTTCAAGCACCTCTTGATACGCGTCTCTGACGTGTCCAACCGACAGTTTCCAGGCGATGACTCCGCCAATCGCACCCACTATTGGCAAAAGGACCGCGACGAGGAGAGCCACACTCCCGAGCAAGATCCCAAGCGGGAGTAAGGTTATCGCACCGGCGAAAAAGCCGAGGAGAAACCCGTTCAAAACAATCTGCCCTGGATCCCAAGCAAAGCGCCATCTCCATCCGTTGGTACCTTTGTCGTGAGAAGCTACCACTGTCACATGTGACTCTACGAGTACCACTACGAATCAGTTTGGATATCACATAGGCGATGTGAGCAGTCACATATTGGTCGAACTCTGTGTTCGTAGGTGGCCAGCGAAACAACTGTAATGTTGACTCGGGATCAGTGGAGGCGAGCGATACATACAATATGGCGGACCCACTCGCATCTGACACGGTAAGCAAAATACCGGTCTCAAAGAGGTTGATATTCATACATGCGCTATACTGTCTACATACTATTCGTTGGCGTACTGATCGGTGTGTGGCTGCTAGTTCTTTCTCTCTTCGATAACTCACTTGTGATCTCCGTGTCGACTGTCGTAATCATGGGTGCGCTGATTGCTCTTCTGATCTATTATAATTCGAATGGCACCGATACCGATGGATGAGAGCTGTCTGGGCTCACGCAGGTGATGCCGTTTCGTTTGTCTCGATGACGTACTTACGGCCGAGCATCGGATCGAGTAACTGGGCGACTGGAGCCTTATCATCCCGGAGGACTGGAACGTCGCCTGTCTTCACGTCCGTCCGGTAGAAGCTGATTTCGTGACTGAGGTTGAGGCCGATGTCGCGCCGCCGGTTTCGCTCCGAGAGTTCAGCCTTCGATACTCGTCGAGAATTTTTGGTTGCAATCAGCTCGATGTTCTGGACGAATCCCGTCCGAGACGTGGGGAAACTGTAGACCTGTGGGAACACCTGTGCCATCGTCTTGTACTCCGCTCGGTAGAATTCCGAGCCTGGGCCGCTAGGTGCCGAAATCACGTTCGCAAACAGGATGCCGTTTTCGTCTAATTTGCTGGATGCAAGCTGCATGAACTCTTTCGTTGTCAGATGAAATGGGACTTTGTCCTTCTGGTAGGCGTCGAGGATGATCAGGTCGTACGTCTTGTTCGTCGATTGGAGGAACTGGCGGCCATCGGCGTTGTAGATGTTCAGTTGCTCTGATTCTTGGACACGGAAGTACTCTTTCGCGGTTTGGATGACAACCGGGTCGATCTCAACGACGTCGACGGTAACGTTGTACTTCTCGGCAAAGATTTTCGGACCAGTGAATCCGCCGCCACCAATGAACAACACTCGGTCGATATCTTCACGCATCAGTAGAGGGAGATGGAAGTACCGGGTATAGTCAAAAACGTGCTCGTTCGGCTGATCGAGATCCATCGCACTGTGTCGCTGCCCTCCGAGATAGAGGGTTCGGACGCCATCGCTATCGACAACTCGCAACTCCTGGTAGGGTGTTTGGGTTTGGGAGACGACGTCTCCGGAGACAACCACTCCGGCCGAGCTCCCGGCGACCGCTCCGACAAGAAGTATGGAGACGAACAGGATCGTGGTCAGTGTCTGCCGAGGAATCGTTGGAAGCGCAACCCGAATTGCGGCGAGGATCAAGAGGCTACCGAACAGAAACCCGATTAGGTCGACGCTCAGTGATGGAATGAGAAAGAAGGTCGTCGCGAACGCGCCAACGATACTCCCGAATGTCCCCAGAGCAAACACATGCCCGGCAGCATCACCTGTGTTTTGTTTCTCTGAGAGTTCTGCTGCGTACGGGCTGATGAACCCGAGCATATACACTGGGGGCCCAAAAAGGATTGTGACTGGAACGAGTGATGCAAATCGGGCGGGGACGGGAACGACACTGGAGGCGCGTAGCATCAGTTCGCCAGCGAAGATGAGGAAGGCGACATAGGCGGCGGCAAAGAGCAGCAGCGACGTTATTCGGCCGTAGGTAGCGTTTGTCTCGGCCTCTTTGCCGCCACGATAGTATCCGAGGCTCAGTGCTGCCAGAAAGACACCGATGATGCTTCCCCACGTGTAAATGCTACTTCCGAATTGGGGTGCGATAATCCTCCCCGCGAGAATCTCTAGCCCCATGCTGGTCGTTCCAGCAATGAGGACTGCCAACTCGGCTCTCGTCAGTCGAAGGGAACGCTTGAACACGGCTCGCATTACGATATCACCGGACTGAATCCCTATAAATACCCCCTGTCCTGGCCTAGGCCTTCAATCCCTACAGATCAAGGCGTGAGCCTCGGGGTCGTTTGGAAGACCGCAGATCTTCCGTGATGACGAGACACCGTCGGCGTCTCGAACCACTCGGCCCGGAGGCGGTTCGCGTGTCCTGTTTCCAGTTCTCGCGAGGAATCAACGTACAGAAGATTGGCTCTGCGACGTGAACGGGTTGTAAACCAAATCTATTCAAAGATACAAGGCAGGATTCCACGGGTCACCCGACCCGGGGTTGTTGATCTCTTTTGAGTTGGGTGATGTTGGAGTCTCCGTTCTTCGGTGTTGCGATCATGCACTCGGAATTCGCTCACGGACGGTTTGGGCAATACCCGCCGTCGCCGAACAGTTCGGGCAAGCCAATATCCGTCCCTGTGTGTCAGCAAACACGCGAGCGAACCGCTCAGAGACGTGCCTGCCGCAGTGGTTGCAGTTGGGCATGACCTCCACCTAGTACACGTTTCTCTTTCATCTTCCGGGATTAAATATGTTCTCCAAGCTCCGACCCAATTTCGAACATTCGAAGTCAGATTCCATCTATCCGTATAGATCTTGGAACCTTTGCTGTCCCGAAATCGAGTGTGGGATGGGCCATGGTGGGGGAGAGGGGCTTCGGGGCTTGGGGTGCAAGACAGCGGTCAGCCTACCAAGGGATGGCCGTCCCACATCCTCTATTGGAACACGGGATTTATTAGCGGTCAAGGCGAATACCCCGAGGCTTGACCTCGGGGATGAAGCCGACACTTAGGGATACAAACCATTAACTGACAATACGCCTAATCAAAGGATAGCGATGGAATACAGTCACCGCTACCACGCTTACCCAACACAAGAGGTAGCGGAGAGGCTGGAACATCATCTGAACGTTCATCGCCAACTCTACAACCACGTCCGATGGGATTATGAACAAGCCCCGGAAGACGACAAACCAACCGAGTTCGACCAGAACAACAAACTCCCCGAGTGGAAACAAAAGTGGCCGATATTCGCGGACACATACTCGAAAGCCGCACAAGCCACCGTCGCACGCTTCCACCGCAACCTCTCGAATCTTCGTAAGAAGAAAGAGAAGGGGTACAACGTTGGTCGGCTCAAGCGGCAAGCACCCACCGAGTATCGGAGTGTGACGTACAACCAGTCCGGGTTCGACCTCGATGAAAAGAGGGACCGTGACAGGATTGCATACGTCCGCTTCAGCAAAATCGGCTGGGTGAAGATTCGCTATCACCGCCCGATTCCTGACCACGCCACCATCAAGGAGATCACGTTCAAGAAGGAAACGACTGGCGAGTGGTTCGTCTCCTTCGGCCTCGAAACCGACGATGATGACCTACCCGAGAAGCACGATGTGAACTCGCTTGATGCGAGCAATAGCGTTGGAATTGACCTCGGCATCCTGAACTACATCCACACGTCGAACGGTACGACCGTTGACTGGCTCAACCTCGAAGACGACTACGACCGACTCCGACGCGAACAACGGAAGTTGTCTCGTAAGCAGAAAGAGTCGAACAACTACGAGAAGCAACGCTTGAAAGTCGCCAAGGTCAAGCGTCGGATTCGACGCAGAGTGCTGGACTATCAGCACAAAATCACGACGTGGCTCGTCAAAGAGTACGACGCTGTATTCGTTGAGGACTTGGACGTGAAGGGGATGCTCGAACAGTCGCATAACGCTCGCAACAAGCAGGATGCGGCGTGGCGACAATTCATCACCCTGCTCGAATACAAAGCCGACCTGTACGGCTGTCACGTCGTACAGGCCGAAGCACGAGGAACCACCAAAGAATGTGCGTCGTGTGGCGTGGAAACAGCGAAACCAATCTGGATTCGAGAGCATTCGTGTCCGTCGTGTGGGTTTGAAACGGATAGAGACGCGAACGCGGCGATGAACGTTCTCAAGAGAGGCTTTTCTGAACTAGGGCTGGGATGGCCCGAATCAACGCCCGTGGAGACTGTGACCGCTACGGATACCGCTGATTTCCAGCGTGTGTCTGCAAGTCACGTCGTAGAAACGGGAAGCCTCGGGGCTTGACCCCGAGGCGATTCACCAACCTTTGTCCGCCAGATCGTCCGACTCGTTCGAATCCATGGTGGTCCAATCAACGAATTCGCCTATCGCACTCAGCGTTTCACACTCATACAGTTGTGAAGTATATGTCTCAAAGGTTTCAATCCACAATAGCATTGGAATAGAAAGTCTTTTGAGATCAAGTCCCGCAATTGCTTTGAGAAGTCTGTAGATTTCCGCCGCTAGTGGGGCATACTTCTCAGTTAATTTTTTAAACTCTACCCCATATAAACTAGGCACGAGAAATGCCGAGCGTACAACGAATGGAGAATCGCACTGGAACTGCCTGTGGATGTAAGATCAGTCGGGCCGCCGAACAGTATCAGCTCGACGAGCTGGACGAACGACTGTACCACGCCCATCAGATCGAAGGAGCCAGCCTCCGCGAACTCGAAACCGTTGTGAACAGACGGATTCTGGAGAGTGCCTTACAAGACGTAGGTGTCGAAACGCTCGGTGATGTCAGCGACCTCTATCAACGGCTGACCGACGACGATGTCAGTGCTGGCGACCGAGCAGAGCTCAGAACACGTCTCGAACAAGTTGGAGTCGATCTTTCCCAAGTCGAATCGGATTTCGTCACTTACCAAACGGTACGCAAGCATTTGCGTCAATCGCTCGGTGTTGACACCAGTGGCGGGACGGACCTCACCGTCTCCGATGCCCATACACGGATTCACCGGCTCCAGTCTCGAAGTGAAGCCGTCATTACGGAGACACTTGAACACCTACGTCGGGCCGAGACCATTGAGGCGGGGAAACTCGATGTCGTACTCTCGATGCGCGTGTCCTGTGAATGCTGTGGTGACTCATATCGTCTCGCAGACCTTCTGAACCAAGGACACTGCCAGTGTCGTGGTAAAGCTAGCCAAGAGCCCGAAGAATCCATCCAATGAAACCAACCGTGATCAGATTCGAACATGAGCTGCGATCGAATCAGAACCGACATTCGCCTCGAATCCTGCAGTGCATCGTGAATAATCCATTCAGAACGACGACCCAGTAACATGCCACAACAGATTGACAACAAATCAGTGTCAGTTTCCGTTCAGAATCTCGGCGGTATCGACACCTGCAACGTCGAGTTCGGACCAGACGTGACGATTCTTACGGGCCACAATGCGACAAATCGAACGTCATTACTCACTGCGGTTGCAAGTGCATTAGGTGGTTCGGCCGGGGCGCTCAAAGGCGACGCCGACCGGGGCGAAGTCACACTAGAACTCGACGGGGACACCTACACCCGACGATTCATTCGTGAGAACAGTGGGGTCCGTGTCGAAGGAGAGCCGTATACGACCGACGAGACGCTCGTCGATCTCTTCGCTTGCCTTCTGGAGTCGAATCCTGCGCGACAGGCCGTCGAACGTGGTGATGACCTTCGGGAACTCGTTATGCGGCCAGTCGACATTGATGAACTACAGACGCAGATTCGAGAACTCGAGGATGAACGGTGCGAACTCGAAGAGCGTCTGTCTACAATCGAACGTCAACGCGACCGTCTGCCTGATCTAGAGCAACGACGGACGACCCTTGAGGAGGAATTGGAAGACGTCGAAGAGCAACTCTCGGCCCGCCGTCAGGAAATTGAGGCACACGAGGCCGATCGAGAAGAGGCGAGTGCCGCCCAAGATGTCGTCGAGACACACCAGGAGACGCAGGCGAAGCTCTCTGATGCCCGTCAAGAACTCGAAACACAACAGACGAGTCTGGAGGCACTTCGGGACGAACGCGACGAGGTCGAGGCTGAACTCGAGGAGGTGGATGGCGACGTATCCGGGGAGGTGCAGGAGCTTGAGACGGAATTAGAGCGACTCCGGGAACGAAAGCGCATTCTGGCCGACGCTATCAGCGATCTCTCGGCCATCGTCGAATTTAACGAGGAATTGCTCGAAGGCGGAACTAAAACGGACGAACTACTGGGTCGGACGGAGTCGGACGATGTCACCGCACAGCTTGATCCAACGTCCGAAACGATCGAATGTTGGACGTGTGGGAGCGACGTCAAGCGCCAGGAGATCGGTGAACGCGTCGACGAATTCCGACACGTGATCGAAGAACGACGGGCGGATCGCAAGGCTGCTCAGGAGCGGATCGAAGAACTCAGTGATCGACAAGCAGAGCTCGAAACGCTCTCTACGAAGCGGGAACGGCTCGAACACCGACATCAGGAGATCGAGACCGAGATTCAGGATCGACAGGACCGGATCGCGGAACTGCAGGAACGAGAAGCCAACTTCAAAGAGCGGGTAACCCAGCTCGAACAGGAGATCGCGGAGACGGAAGACCTCCGCGACAGCGATCTCTTGGAAAAGTACCAAACCGTCAGCGAACTGGAGTACGAACGTGGTCAGGTAGAGCAAGAGCTGACTGATGTTCGTGACGAGTTGCAGCAGATTGAGGAATTAGCGGATGAACGCGACCAACTCGAAGTACAGCGCGATGAGCTCCAGACTGAACTCTCGTCGCTCCGGACGCGAGTCGAGGATCTCGAACGGGAGGTCGTTGAGATCTTCAACGACCGGATGGCAGACATCCTCGAATTACTGGAGTACGAGAACCTCGAACGCATCTGGATCGAGCGGAAAACCGATGGGTCTGGTTCCGGAACCGGTATTCCTGATAGTTCGTTCGATCTTCACGTTGTTCGAACGACAGAGGATGGCACCGTGTACGAGGATACGGTGGACCACCTGAGTGAAAGCGAACGCGAGGTGACTGGCCTCATTGTTGCGCTGGCGGGCTATGTGGCTCACGATGTCTACGAGACGGTCCCTATGATCCTGTTGGACTCGGTTGAAGCGATCGACGCATCCCGGATTGCTCGGCTGGTCAAGTATATTGCTGAGATCGTTCCGTATCTCATCGTCGCCCTGCTCCCCGAGGACGCAGCTGCGCTTGATGACGAATATGCACGCCTCTCAGCCGACGAACTCCAGACATAGGCTCAATCAATACTCGGTTCATATCCGCCTTTGCGAAGTAGGTGAGCTGCCTTGATGTCGAAAGGTTAGAGACTCTGAAGGCCTTGTCATCCCGGAGAGCAGAGTTTTCTTAAATGACCCCGAGGCAGTCGGCTTGCTCTGTCTATAGAGTACGGAGAGGGGTCGGGACACTTCCTAAGGAAAAGGAACGTCGTTGACGGAAAGGTCTATAAGCTACCCGTAGAGACTCCAATCTGCCAACGATGCCAGGTCATTTAGGTGGTGCTATCCCCGGCGTTCCAGTGGTTACTGATCCGTTCGCGTGGATCGTTATCGCGAGCTTCGTCATCGCAACACTCGTTCACAAGCGCTCACCCTTTGGAAAGGACCTGCCAGTTCTCAAGCCTCGACACGCGGCAACTGGTGCGTGGCTTCTCTTCGCCATCTTCTGGCTACTTCTCGTCCCCCACTTCGCCTTCGTGCAGAAAAGCTACATTGAAGGCTTCCTGAGTGCCGCCGCCGTTCCTGCGAGCTTGTATACGGCGTATCTCGTCGGGACTGAAAAACGGGACCTCTCCACGCTTACCCAGTCGATTGCTCTCATGGGACTCATCTACGTGCCATTCCTCACGGTTGCGCCGTTGCAAGAGTGGCTCATTGAGGCGACTACGAACAATGCCGAGTGGCTCCTCACGGTGCTTGGATACTCGCCCGCTATTGTTGCGGGAGATCTCGGCTATCAGAACACCTTCCGATTTGTCCTTCCGAACAGTCATCGTATCGAAGTGAGTGTCATTCTCGCCTGTACAGGAATCGGAAGCATGTCTGTCGTCTCTGGACTCATCACGTCAACCAACGCCTCTCTTTCACGCAAACTCCATGCCGCTGCAATCGCGATCCCTGTGATTTATCTCGCAAATATCCTTCGCGTTGCGTTCATCGCTGTGGCGTTCGGCAAGCAGTGGTTCCAGGTCTACGTTCAGGAAATCCTCTTTCTGTTTGGAGCTTCTGACCCGTACTTGGTATCGTATTTCGTCTCTGATCGGATCATCTCACAGAGCCTTTCCGTTGTCGTGCTCGTTGGCTTAGTCTGGGCACTCCTTCGCGTCGTCCCGGAGCTGTTCGAAGTCGTTGAGGATGTCGCGTACATCGCGACCGGGAACGAATACCAAATCCGTCAAGCATTCGATTGAGGCCAGCTTCGTGGGCCGACGGGATGTTTTATGTTCCCGTACGGTTTCCATCTCTACGATGGATTTCACAACCGGAGCAGGGCTATTACTAACGGCCGGAATTCTCGGTATCACGCACGGAATCGAGCCCGATCACGTCGCTGGTATCACTGCACTGACCCACGAACGGGGTGATCCGAAACTCTCGGCACTCGTCGGCGGGTGTTTTGCTGCCGGTCATGTGGCACTCGTCGTCATTTGGATCGTACTCGCATACGTACTGCTCGGAACGACGGCATTCCCTCCCATATTTGAACAGTTTGGGCTATTGCTTGTCGGAATCGTGTTATCGCTTTTGAGTCTCTACCTTGGAATCACAGGCACTCGGAAGCTCATACACAGGCATGCTCATGACCACAGTGACGAATCACACGCACACTACCACCTGCATCTGCCACTATCAATCCGTACCCGTACAAATCATCACAGGAATCATGTCGAAGACCTCGGAGAACACTCGCACAGCCACGGGGTCCTTGAGTATCTCAAGATCGGCTTCGTCGGTGCGTTGTTTACCCTATCGCCGCCGGTATCGATGCTTGCGTTCACCTCGGTTGCACTGGCGGAGACGGATGTGGCCCTTCTGCCCGGAGTCGTAGTGGTGTATGGGGTCACGATTGTTGCCACAATGACCCTCATCGGCGGCGGGGCAGGCGCTCTGTTTCGTGTCTCTACAGCTCGTGGACAGCACTTTCACGCGGTTTCGCAGGTTGTCGCATCGGTGCTGGTATTGGGAGTCGCGGGTAACCTTCTGGCCGATCTCATCCCCGAATTATTAGCGTGATATCCACCTCACCGAAAACGTCGGGATTCTCGCCTTGAAAAAGATGGTCGACAGCCGTATTGGGAAACAATCACCGGGTCAGCGAGACGGTTGTCTTTCTCAAATCATGGTCCGGAGAGACGTTTGATGGACGGCAACGTCTCGTGCCGGGCAGCAATCAGCGAATACAGTCCCGCTGCTATCGAAAGGATGAACAGGAGATGTGCCACCTGAAGTCCGCTTGGCCAGTAGAATAAGAACGCCAGTTGTGCCGTGATCGATAGCCCTGTCCCGGCAGCGATTATCAGGAGGAATCCACGATGAATCACGAGGAAACGATCCGAATGCAGGACGAATGCGATTCCCGCCAGTATTCCAAGGCCGACCAACCCTTCATACAGCTCAAACATGTCCACGATCATCTGCGATCACCGCGTGCAACCACGGCTATGTCGGGATGGAGGGTGACGAGCCGGAAGACACCGAGTGCTAGCACAGTGTAGGACAGCGGTTCGAGCGCGTTGACAATCGGCGGGTGTTGGGGCCAGAAATACAGCAGCCCGTGAGAGACGGTGAAGACCACTGTGGCTGCTAGCACTGGAAGCAACATCCGGCGGTAATTTGAGTCTTTGAACTCGTGATACGCGAGGACAGCTAATCCGATGGAAATCACACCCACGAGTCCACCGAGGGCGAGCACGACCGCGGGGGATGGATCGACACTCATACGTGGTGAACGGTTACGTATCCGCATATGTGTATTGGTGCTCTCTGCTTCGGGATCAATAGTGGTAGACCCTCGACAGATAAGATATACAACCCCACGGGTACACATTCGGCATATGGCTGTATCGATCAATCCCACCGTTTTTGCTTTCTCGGAGACTACGATACTGATATAATGAGGCACCCAACCATCCTGGTCGATCAAATCAGAACGAGTCTCCCCGATGATGACGAGTTCGGGACTCGATAAACAGGCATGCAACGCTTCAACGACTGCGGCTGCAAGGTCGACCGAAAAGCCGAGGAGTACGGGCTCACCGATTTGGACGAGGAACTCTACCACCGGCATCAGGAGCGAGGGGCCAGTCTTCGTGATCTCGAATCATACGTGAACATGCGGATGTTAGACCGTGTACTGGAGGACACGGATATCGTTCTCCTCGACGGCGTCGAAAGTGTCTATCACATACTGGCAGGAGATGACGTGAGTGAGGGAAAGCGCGCTGAAATCAGAAGTCGACTCGAACAGGCTGGAATCGATGTCGACAAGCTCGAGAGTGATTTCGTAACCTATCAAACCGTCCGCAAACATCTTCGAGAGGCACTTGACGTAGATACTGGCGCGCGAAAGACACTCGACGCGTCGGATGCCGACACCCGCATTCGCCGGTTGCAATCACGGAGTGAGGCGGTCATCGCCGAGACGCTCGAACAGCTCCGGAGAGGTGAAAAACTCAAGACTGGAAAACTCGACCTTGTCATGTCGGTGCGTGTGACGTGCGAGAACTGTGGTGATTCATACCGGCTGCGAGAGCTGCTCGACAGCGGTCGGTGTCGCTGCGGCGGTACTCTCTCCCAGTAACGGACATCGACAAACTCCCCCAAGCACAAGCGTTATGACGACATTTCACGGTAGGCCGGATAGAAGTACGCGATGGCGATTCCCCCCACCTAAAGGCTGTAATGATTGACGACGGCGAGCGGATCCTGGATCTCATCGGCATCATCCTCGTGATGTTCATCATCGTAAGCGTTGGAATCCTCATTCTTGCTGCAATGAACGTGCCGTCACAACGGTCGGCAGACGAGCCAGAAGTGGATTGGGCGCTCACCCGTACGAACGCCACACACGTCCAGATTACACACGACAGCGGGGAGCCAGTCCCGGCGTCGGAACTTATTGTGACGGTGGATGGATTCGAACGACGCGTAACGTGGTCCGGACTCATCAGCCAGGGAGATTCCGGCGTCGTTAGGGGAGACCGCCAACAAGTGGTCCGCCTCTACTGGACCGGCGGGCTCGGAGATCGCTCACTGCTAGCGAGTTGGGAGATATAGCAATAGCAGTACAGCGTGTCATAGAATCGTTCCCAACGAATTGTTTTCACTCTACTATCCAGTGAAACGGTGTTAGAGAGATGTGCTTATTGAACGGCTCGACCGAGTCGATAGAACGGATATGAGAGTATTGCAGTGTACACGATGAGAGTACCAGCGAGGATGAAGCTCGCGAAGCCAGCCATGCCCCCGATAGTAGTTCCCCGGATTATGTGTGCGCCGGCAAACGGAGCCAGCGAGAGGACAACGAGTCCTGTTCCGAGGCGCTGGCTGGTTTGCTCAGTCGCAGCGCCTCGAACTGCTGCGAATCCGGGGGCAGCGCCAGCAAGTCCAATCTGAGTAGCCAAGAACAACGGAACAGAGACGAGCACAGTAGTTGCGAGAATCCCTATGAGAGCACCACCGATTCCGCCTGCAAGGACGATCGTCGTGGGCTGCTGGTTGTCACTCTCGGCGAGCCACACTACCGCACTGCCGACAGCCAGTGCAGTAGCACCAACAGCGGCGGGATACCCACCGCCGGGAGCAGCACCAATTGCAGCTGCTGGATCAAGCGCCGGAGACACTCCGATGTTCAGTAGTGTATCCCAATAGAGCGACGTGAGTAAGAGGAGAATCCCGACTATGAGCATAAGCCCACCGACATAACGAGAGCGCATATTTACCCGGGACCTCCGATACGGCAAATGCTTTCTGCTGATTGAACGGAAATTCCTCGACTACTGCCTCCCCTGTATCTATCCCTTCAGTCACTTCGAAAAGTACGACAAGAGTCCTATGACACGTTCTAGCAGTAAACTATTCCACCCCTCCTTCACTCGGGGGTAACTGACCCACTCGCTTGTTGAGGGTGAGGTCTCCACATAGCGCTCTTCCGTAGGAGATTGTTGATACAGCTCTCCGGAGAGGAGTCGGACCAGAAACTGCCCGTCTGATCGCCCAACGACCGGGTTCTAGTCTCACTCAGTTCATCACAGAATCGCAAGACTGCTCTACATCAACAATGTGCTACACAAGAGCGCCACATAGAATACGGTGAACTCTCGTGCCCTACTCGCTCCCCTGCTGAACGTTGAGGATTGAGGGCTAGCATCTTCGTCATCGTGAAAACAGATCGAGATTTCTACAGGCTGAGCAGGCCGAGTGCCCCGGGGCTTGACCCCGAGGCGGTTCACTCTAACAGATGCGATCACGAGTCCATTTTGTGAGGACGACTATTCGCACGCACCACCGCGGACGTCATCTTCTGCGGTACTCCGAAAACCCACTCTCAAAAGGCTTATTTCATCGATCGATGAAATAGGACCGACTGGGATATGGGTACAGAAACAGCACAAGCTGACGAGGGTCGGACAGTATCTGCCTCACACAGAACAATCATATTTCAACACCTCGGAGTCGCTCTGATTACGATTTTTCTTATATATCTCGCTCTGCTTGGTCATAGACAGTGGTCGGCCGATATGCGGTTCTGGCGTGCGATTGGGGACGCATCATTCATTTTGCTCTCGATGGCTCTCGCGATAGGACCCCTCGTCGAACTACGGCGGGAGGCGACATCCCTGTTGAAATGGCGACGCCCGTTGGGGATCTGGTTCGCGCTCACGGCCACCATCCACGGTTACCTCGTGTGGGATGGATGGGCACGGTGGTCCGTGAGACGCTTCCTCGGGTTTGAAGATCTCTCTGCGGTCGGTATCGAAGAACTCGTCTTGACGGACCCAGGATTTGGGCTTGCCAACCTCATCGGTGCCGTCGCCCTCATTCTGGCTCTCGTCCTTGCCGCTATCTCGTCCGATCGAGCGATGCAGGCGTTAGGATATCAGCAATGGAAGTACGTCCAGCGATTAGCGTATGTGATCTTCTATCTCGTCGGTCTCCACGCGGCGTATTTCATTTTCCTTCACTATGAACTCAGCCTCCGGAACCTCGTCTTCCAGAACCCACCCCCGCCAGACCCAAACTGGTTCCGCTTCTACTTCGTGGGTCTCGTGGCCATTGTCCTTGTACTACAATGGAGTGCGTTCGCAAAACGGGTCGTGAAGCATCGACAAGCCCATGGCTGATGTAAAATCGCACGAAATTCACGGTGGTGGGTGGGAACGTCTTTTGGATGCTGGACGCCTCACTCATGCCAAATTCGGCGCTCAGGCAAACCACGACGGGCGCCATGCAGAGGTAGTGGTCCGAAAGGGCTAATGAGTCGTTGGCGTAGACAGAGAGTATGCCCTCAACCCTCGTCCACGTTGCGGTTGCTGGTCTCATCGGAACTGCCTTGCTAGGCCACTACTTCGACTTGAAAGGGATTCTGAGTGTCATGGGACTCACTGCCTTCATCGACCTCGATACGTTATTGGGGATCTGGATCCAGGGTGCTCATCGAGCATATCTCCACACGCTTATGTTTCCGGCTGTGTTGGGAGTTCTCTTGGTTTGGGACGTGTACGTCCGCGACGAGTCGTACCTTGTGAACCGCTGGGGTAGATACGGCGTCCGAGTCGTCTGGGTGAGCATTGTCGCCTTAGTGGTAGCACACAGCCTGTACGATGCGTTCTTCAACGGTGTCAATCTATTCTGGCCGCTCCACGACCGCTTCTACGACCTCTCGGGACAACTACTCGTCTCCGACCAGCGGGGTATCGTCCAGACGTTCATCGAACTCGGACCAGACGGTGAGACGGCCAAGGGGACGACGAAGAATACCCACTACTACACCGGTGTCGATCCCACCCGCGGACCGGAGCCGGAAAACGCCGAACGCGTTTTCCACATCGTCAATACGGGTGAACGGCTTGTCCTGATGCTTACCGGTTTTGCCGTCGTCGTATACCGAGTCTTCGACGTCCGAAGACACGATCTCTCTCCAGAGTAAGTGATGAAGTGTGTTCTCATTGTGGAGTGTGAGAAAGACCACACGCACCACTGATTCACTCCACAATGTGTCTCAAGGGTGGTCTTGGAACGGTCTGATGGGCCTGTTGCTGAGAGAGCACGGCAACGCGATCACTCAGATATTCGAGTAGACAATTTTATTTATTAGCCTCATCTAAACCACGTATGCTCACCAGCGTGATGGAGGATTACCTCAAAGCCATTTACGAGCTTCAGGAGGCCAACCATGAGTTAGTCTCGCCCTCCGAAATCGCGTCACGGCTTTCGGTCAAGCCCCCGACTGTAACGACCATGACGAAGAAACGCGCCGAACGGGAACTC
>NZ_PSYX01000015.1:0-28410 GCF_003586325.1 Haloferax sp. Atlit-10N | reverse complement strand
GGATACGTTCTCGTGTTGCTCGTCCTCGTGACTGCCGTATTCGGTGCGACGATGCGCACGTCTGGGGGGTGGTCAGCGTGAATCGAACGGCCACGGCGTTCGGTATCGGGCTCCGGGAACACGCCCGCAACTACGTCCTCGTGGCGCTCTTGGTGATCCTCCCAGTGTCGTTCATCACGCTCGCCTTCGCGGTCACCCAGGACGTCCAAATGCCAGTCCGGACGCTCGTCGACGGCGAGACGACGACCGTGATGCGAGGGATGCCCGAGGTCCACGGCGTGATCATGACACCGATCACGAGCTCGTTTATCGCTGGCCTGGCCGGCCTGTTCCTGATGCGCGAGGCGAGAGATACGGACGGCCGCCTCGCGGTCGTCGGCTATCGCGCCCGCGAGGTTATCACCGCACGGTTCGGCGTCCTCGCCGTGATCACGCTTGTCGTTGTCGGCGTCTCCGTCGGCGTGATGCTCGTTGACTTCCAGCCCGAACAGCTGTGGGGGTTCGTCGCCGCAATGGTTGTCCTTTCAGTTACCTACGGACTTATTGGGATGCTCGTCGGCGCCGTCTTCAACCGTCTGGCCGGCCTGTGGATCATGTTGATTCTCCCGATGATCGATATCGGGCTCTTCCAGGACCCGCTGTTCGTCCAGTCGGAGCCCGAGTGGTGGATGAAACTCTTCCCCGGGTATCATCCTGTCCGGGTGATGGTCGATACCGGACTCACGACGGACCTTGATACTGCTATGTCGCTCGGCTGGGGATTCGGCTACCTCCTATTCGTCGGACTCCTCGCTATTTGGGTGTACTACCGAGGAACTCGAGCGACGTGACGACACAATCGAAAGAGGGCGACCTCCGTAGACAGACGAATTTACAGACGTCTCCCCGAAGGGGTTTGTTGACTCACCTCACAGATATCGGTCGTCTTGCCTGTCGTCCAACCGTTCACGACGCTGCTGGAACTCTTCTTCGTCGATCTCGCCTCGTGCGTAACGGCGTTGGAGGGTTTCCATCGCGGACGTATCACTCCGGGAAGGAGCGTCACCTCGACCCAGTGCCCAGTAGAGGAGTCCACCGATCAGTCCCAGCATTCCGAGTGCCCCGCCGATGAAGGGGACGCCGCCCCACCCGCCCCTCGATCCGCCCATCATGCCGCCGCCGGGACCCATCATGCCGCCATCGGTACTTCCGCTGCCCTCGACGTCCGAGCCGACGGCGACGGCGCCGTTCTGGACTATCGTCTCGCTGTCGGGGACCTCGCCGTCCGGGATCGGGCTGTCTTCAGCTGGACCGCCAGGGCTACCGACGACGATACGACCGACCATGCCGACTGTCTTGTGCGGGATACAGTAATAGTCGTACGTGCCGGGCGCCTCGAATGTGTGCTCGAAGCTCCCCTGCGAGATGGTCCCGCTGTCGAAGGCGGTGCCGTCGGCGGGAACGCGGTCCGGATAGGCCGTCGCCGAGTGGGCTCCGGCTGCGATCTCGAAGCGGACGGTCGTGCCGGGTTCGACGTGGAGTCCGATCGGGTCGAAGTAGTTGTTGCCCATCTTCACGACGGGCGTCTCCTGTGCGGCGACTGGTTGGGTGAATCCCGCACTCGTGACTGTGCTGGCACCGAGCGCTCCTAGGAACTGGCGTCTACTGTAGTCTGTCATTGTAGCTGGTTGGCTGCTGTTATCCACGGATGATGCTGGCGAGCCGGTTCGCGAGTCCGGGCGATTGCTGGCCGGCGCTCTCGATGGCAGCGTCCAGTTCGTCCCGGTCGACGATGCCGATGAACTCGTCAGTCCGCTCCCCGTTCGCATACACGAGCGTCGTTGGCGTCTTTCGGACACCGTACTCCTCGGCCGTCTCCAGATCGGTCTGGATGTCAACCTCTCGGAACTCGACATCCGGATACGCATCTTCGATGCCCTCGTTTTTCTCTCGCTGCGTTGCGCACGCTCCACAGGTCTCCTGCGTGAACAGGATAACTTCCGTCATAGTAGCTAGTATGGTCTTGTGCTTTTAGCACATTTCTATTCACATCCGAAAGCTGTGAGGATCACAGATTTCGGATTCCAAGGAGGCGGACGTGAGAAACGCCGGAGGTTGGTGGTCGGACCGTCACTCCGAGCGTTCGAGCTTGTTCTGACGCGCCTCGAACTCTTCCTCGGTGAGATCACCACGAGCGTATGCCATACGCAGCTCCTCCATTGCAGGATTCCGCGACGACTGCGATGCCGTCACGCGACGGAAGACGAGATATCCTCCACCGAGCAGGAGGAGGAGGAAGACCAGCTGGACGAGCATCCCGACGAGTGGCCACCAGCCGCTGGTGGTCCCGCCGTAGCCCATCATCCCGCCGTAGCCCATCATGCCACCGAACCCCATCCCCATCGTGAGCATGGGGAGGACGATGATCGCCCCGAGGATCAGGAGCACGATAGTCGTGGTGTCGAGTTGATTGGACGAGGACATTGTTACTCTTCCTCCGGCACCGTTCCCAACTCGTCTGAGACCGTCGCGATGACGCGCTCGAATCGTCCGTGCACGTCGACCGCGATCTCGTCGAGGTCTGGATTCTCCGTGATGCCGACCAGTTGCTGGGGATCGACGGCACTCACGACGACGTCACCGTCATCTGTCTCGTAGACGATGACGTTACACGGGAGCAGGGCCCCCAATTCTGGCTCTTCGGCGAGCCCCTCGTGGGCGAGTGGAGGGTTACACGCCCCGAGAATCCGGTATTGGTCGACGTCGACATCGAGCTTTTCCTTCAGGGTCGTCTTGACGTTGATGTCACACAGGAGTCCGAATCCTTCGTCCTCTAGTGCGGTCGTGACTGCGGTTACGACATCGTCGAACGGTGCATCAATCGTTGTGGTAATGGTATACGTCATCGGTCTATTGGGTGTCTTTGATTTTCGAGCTCGTGATGAGCTTCGTTGCTTCTTTTTCGGTCAATCCAGCGCCGCCTGACGCATCTGAGGTGGTGAATGCACGGAGTCGTCGGCGTTCGGTAGCCTGTCTGCGCTGTTTTCGTGAGTCGATTCGGGCTCTGTGTTGCGAGTCGTTCATTGTGGTGGTGGTCGGTTTTGTCGTGACGCGCGTTTCGAGCCAGTCCGTGACCGGAATCGACGCACGTTGAGTTCTGTTCAGATCGCTCGAGCCGTTCCTGACGGATTCAGAGAGATCGTTGTTGTCGGGGTAGCTCAATCCTGTGTCCCATATTTTGTATGTCCATTCCTTTTCTCCACAATACTTTGGACGGCTGCTGGAGACATAACCGGCCAAGTCCGTTTGCTGACCCAGCAAATCGCTCCATCGTTTAACGGCACCCTCTCGTTGTCCTGTCCTCCCGAGAATGCACGCCGGCGATACGAATCCACGTGGAAGACACGGAAAAGCACGTGAGGGGGTGTACTCACTGTGTGAGCGAGCGTCGTCGGGACTCGAACTCCTCGTCCGAGAGTTCACCCCGCGCGTAGCGCTCACGGAGTTCGTCGAGTGCAGTATCCGGCCCAGAGGCCGGTTCCTCGCGGTTAGTTCCGTACACGAAGAGCAGGATGAGTCCGATCAGGAGCAGCGGCCAGAGGAACATCCCGCCCCCGAGCATCCCGAAGCCGCCAAGTCCGCCCATACCGCCCCAGCCGCCGCCCATCATACCGCCGCCGTAGCTTCCACTACCGTGGGCAGCAGCTGTTCCAGTCGCTGCGACCAGCAGCGGGACAGCGAGGATCGTGAGTCGACGAGCAGTGCGTCCGAGGTGAGTGGTAGGTTTCGTCATGATTGTGAATTGGTGGTGAGTTTCGGTATTCGGTCGAAGCGGTCGAAACGGTCAGGGCCGTCAGCAGTGGCCCTGTCCGTACGTCCCGCCGTTGTAGTCGTCGTCAGCCATGTCCTGGGCCATCTCGTCGACGGTCACACCCATGTGCGATTCCATCCACTCGACGCTACCAGGGCCCATGTGCTCGGTCATCTGCGCCTCCATCCAGGCCGCCCAGTCATCGGCGGTAGCATTGTCAGTGGGCGCATCGTCTGCGGTCGTGTCGGTGCCGTGTGCGCTGACCACGGGCGCGACGAACGCGAGTCCGACGATCGCGAGCGCCACGAGCAGCCAGCCGCCGAGTTTGAAGTTGGTCATTGTCTTTCTCCTCGGTTACTCGTAGGACCCCTCGGGAGTTATCGACATGGGTGTGAATCCACGCAGGAGAACGTTCGAGAACGTGTATAGAGCGTTCTAATCGTTTTTCAGGGATAGAACCGTTCATCCGTGCCGAATTCGTCGGTACTCGGCTACCTCCTCGGACGCTGTACCGGTGGTCAATGCTCCTGATTCTGATGCAGATCGTCGCTCGGGTAGATCCGATACGTCCGTCCTTGTCGCTCGCGATGCAGCAACCCACGCTTTTCCAGGGCACTGACCGTCTGGCTCACCTTGCTCTTCGAGAAATTGGAGCGATCCCGCAGTTCGATCTGCGTGATGCCGGGCGAGGAGAGCACCGGCTCGAGGATGCGGCGTTCGTCTTCCGGTAGGAGGTCTAACACGCGATCCTGTGGCTGGGACTCTGGATTGATAGCTCTATTCGGCTGCACTGCCCCCTCTGGTGATTCGGCGCTCTCGCGAGCGGTCGAACTCGACAGCTCGTCCTGTGAGTGGTCGGGTGCATCTGTGCCGGTGAGGTCGTTCCGAACCACGAGATACCCCCCACCGATAACAGCCGAGACGAGGAGGGTTCCGAGGACGTACCAGAACGGATTCGTTCCGTGAACCGCCCCCATCGACATTCCCATCATCGATCCCATCTCCTCGAATGCTTGCCGTTGCTGGTACGCATCCCAGCTGAGCGCACCGCCGATGATGAGAACGGCAGCGACGAGGAAACCGACCACCGTATCGGCTCGCCGTCGATTCATCCCTCCCACCTCGATCTAGCGTGATACTCGTTCATGCCCGAGAGTTGGTGAGACTTCGCTGTACCAGTTGTGATTGACCGAGGCTAGTCTCGGGGCTGCTTGATTTCGGAACGATGTATCGAGACATGACGGTCAGTGGTGTTCATGACCCTGGGACGTCCCCGTTCCAGAGGCCTGTGGGTGTTGCTGTGCGAATTCGGATGGGTGCTTCTCGAACGACCGCTTGCATCGCTTCGAGCAGAAGTAGTACGTCTCGTCGTCGTGGGTGAGACTCGGCCCGCTATCGTCGGTCCGCATCCCACAGACGGGGTCCCGGTATTGGCCGGGAGCACCCAATCCTCGACGATAGACGTAGAGAAGGAACCCGGAGAGCACGAACGCGATGATGTTGAGATAGAACGTGTAGTTGAGTTCGAAGTACGTCTGTTCGGACGCGGTCTGCCCACCGGCGAGATTCGGAACGATGCCGAGGGCGTTGAATAGTTCTTCCATGAGAAAGCCCGTGAAGGCCATCGTCACGAAGAACACACCGAGAATGTACAGCATCACCTTCCAGCCGTAGTATTTCCGATAGACGTTCAGGACGGGAATCGTGATGAGGTCGGCGTAGACGAAGGCGATGATGCCGGCGAAGCTGACGCCACCGCCCCACAGCGCGACGGCGAACGGGACGTTCCCCATACTCCCGACGAAGCTGAGCACGGCGATTGTGACACCCATAATCGCGTTCTCGGCGCTGACGAGCAATCCCTCACCCTGCAGGAAGAGCGAGTTCCACACCCACTGTGGCACGAACACGATGACGAACCCCGAAATCAGAAAGCCGGCGATGATGTCCTTCCAGATCATCGACCACTCCTTGCGGTACTGATTCCCGATCTTGTACCACCCACCCCACGAGAGGAGTTCGTCGCGCCACCCGCCACTACTGGCAGCCTCTTGCTCGTAGGTCTCCATACAACCCTTCGAGCAGAACTTCAGCGTCTCGCCCCCATCGGTCGTAAGTGAGTACTTGTCTTTCCCTTCCATCCCGCAGGTCGGATCCTCGGTGATTCCCCCCTCGTCGTCTCGCTGGTTCAGTTCCTGGCGAACTTGATCGAAGAGATTCTCGGGGAGCGTCAGATGGACGAGAAGCGCCATCACCGCGATGAGGATGACGCCACCGAGGAGTTCTGCGACGAGGAACTCCCACCCGAGGAGAATCAGAATCATCAGACCCAACTCCACGATGAGGTTCGTCGACGCGAACATGAACGCGAGGAAGTTCACCGTATGCGCTCCCTTCTTGAACAGCCCCTTGCCGATAGCGACCGCGCCGAAGCTACAGCCACTACTCGCGGCGCCGAACACTGTTGCCTTTGTGAGTCCACTCAGGTTCCCTTCTCCGAGAACGTTGGCCATCCGTTCCTTCGAGACGTAGACCTGCACGAGGCTCGTGATGACGAGCCCCATAATAATCGCCCACGCAGCTGTCCAGAGAAACCCGATACCGATCCGCAGCGATTCGAGAACCCCCTCGACGAGCGCGGCCTGCATATGTACACCATCGCAGGCATCATCTTTGTCGATTGCCCTTACAAATCGAAAACAGGGGGTGTCACTTACTCATTGAATCTGAATCCTGAGCTGGCTTCGTCTGGGTTCGCCGCATCGCACGGGGACAAACGACTGCGAGGGGAGCGTATGCGGTTCACTGTTCGGGTCTAATACTGTCTGAAACCGCTGCCCCCACGAACTCCGGGTTACTCAGAGCGAGCGTGCATACGGGAATACATACCCATCAGATTGAGCAGACCAGCAATCGGGAGTGATGGCCATACTCATTGGTCGGTTTCGATTCGAAGATTTCTCGCCCTGATATCCGCCCCTTAATAAGCACAATTGTAATAAATTATGAATGAATCATTCTAGCTGCACTATGGCAACGACAGAAACCCTCGAAACGGAAATCTGGGGCCGCCCCGTCACGTTCGACTACTCCGAGCACTGGGTCGGATACTCACTGTTCCTCCTGCGTATCGTGATGGGGTGGACGCTCTTCCAAGGCGGCGTCACGAAGCTCGTCACGTATCTGGACGCCAACCCGGAGAACAACTGGACTGCCGCTGGCTTCCTGATGAACGCCGTCCCGGAAGGTAATCCGCTGATGGGGTTCTGGGGGAGTATGGCTGGGAATCCACTCATCGACCAGCTCAATATGTGGGGGCTCACGTTGACCGGACTCGCACTTATTTTGGGTGCGTTCGTCCGTTGGAGCGCCTTCTGGGGTGCGGTGATGATGCTGTTCTACTGGCTCGCGTCGCTGACCGGCGGGCTTCTGGCAGGGCTTCCTGTCGCCCACGGGTGGGTCGTCGACGACCACATCGTGTACGCCGTCCTCCTGTTCGGGCTGGGTGCGTTCGGCGCTGGGCGGATTCTCGGGCTGGATGCCTATCTCGAAGACCTTGAGATCGTGCAGTCCAATCCGTGGCTCCGGTACTTGCTCGGGTGATTCGAAAGGAAGCCTCGAAAACGTCCTCCTGTACCGTTTTCGTATGTCGACGAAACGTCGGTGATCCCCTTCGACGGGCGTTCGCTTTCGAATCGTAACGACAATTGCATTGAATCATGCCGACGTATCACTAGATATGAGCACGACTACCAGCAACACCGCAAACCGTACTGACCAAGCTGAGGATGCAGTCCGAGAACTGAACGCGATTGCACTCGGGGCATCCGGAGCGATCGTCGCAGCAGCCGTGATGCTACTGCTCGGTGTCTTCGGTGCTGTCGGAGTGTACGAGGGTGCGGTAGCGATGATGGAACAGTGGCACCTGTTCTTCGAGCCGACCGTCGTCGGGACGGTGGCGGGCATGGTCGAGGCAGCTGTCATTAGCTTCGTTCTCGTGTACGCCTTCGCGTGGTTGTACAACGCGCTCGCACGGTGAGCGAAGAAAAGAATGAGAGCGTAGAGAGACAACCATGTACGTCACCGACAAAGCCGAAATCGTCATCGACGCATCGCCCGAGGAGATCTGGGACTACGTAACTGACCCCGTCCACTGGACGGCGTCGAACCCCGAGGAACACTACGGACTCGAATACGACACCCCCGATAATCGCCCACAAGAGGGTGCGACGTTCCACCAGGCCGAAGAAGTCGCTGGGATGTACGCCGACCTGCACGGCCGATTTCAGTACATCGATCATCCACACGTGGCGGTCTGGACTGGGACAGCGTACTATCCACTCCTTCGTGGACTTGTCACCGTTCGAATCCCCGAAGGTGGTACGATTCGGCTCGAAGAGACTGAGGATGGAACCCGGATGTCACACGTCGTCTGGATGGACTTCCCGAATAACCGCCGGGGCCGGTTGCTAAAGCGGCTCTTTACCACCGTTCTTGACGGGAAGGCCAAGCTCTACGACCACACCAACAAGGAGCTCGTCTTCTTCAAGGAATGCATCGAGTCGACAGCCCATAAGCCCCCAAAACCGACGGACGAGAGTCCGTAGCAACATCAACGCACTCATCCAACCATGTATACCGACATCCTCATTCCGACTGATGGCAGCGATAACGTCGAGCCCGCAATCCAATACGGACTTGAGCTCGCTCGCCGATACGACGCAACTGTCCACGCGCTCCACGTCGTCGACAGTTCGCCCATCGAGCGAAAGCTGGAACTGACTGCGCTGGAAACCGACCTGGAGACACTCCCAGACACGTGGTATGAGGCTGGCGATGCCGCCACCAAGCAGATCGAAACTCGAGCTGCAGAACATGGTCTCGACGCAGTAACTGAGGTTCGCCGTGGCATTCCAGCGCGTGAAATTCGTTCCTACATCACCGATACCGGGATCGACCTCGTCTGTATGGGAACCCGAGGACACACCGGTCTCGACCGAGTCCTGCTCGGCAGTGTAACGACCCGACTCGTCCGTACTGTCGATATCCCCGTGCTCAGTGTCAAAGCAAAACAGGCGCTATCAGAACCCGGAATGCGGGGAGGCTTTGAGACTATTCTCGTCCCGACTGACGGGAGTAAGCCCGCACGAGAGGCAGTCACGCACGCTCTTGATTTGGCTCGGACGTACGATGCGACACTTCATGCCCTCTACGTTGTGGATAGAGGTGCCTACGCGTCTCGTCCGGGATGGACGTGGGACGAACTGCAGCAAGTACTGGAGCAAAACGGAGAGACTGTCCTCGAAGATGTCCAGTCCCGGGCAACTGCCGACGGTGTTTCAGTCGCTGCTGAGATCACCCACGGTGTTCCTCATCAGGCAATCGGAGATTACTGCGATCAACACGGAATCGACCTCGTCGTGATGGGAACACACGGACGGTCCAGCCTTTCACGACGGATCATCGGAAGTGTGACCGAACGGGTTCTTCGGAACTCGGACGAGCCAGTATTGACCATTCGAGGAGTATAGCCGTGGCTCGAGCTACCGGCGAAGCGAGATGAGAAGAACCACGAATCCGAGACCGATGGCGACCGATTCGATGATGTGGACAAGGGCGAGATCAAGCCCCCCGAACTCGAACAGTACTCCTTCGATGAACACACCGAGGGTAATAATTCCAAAGCCAACTGCAGCGTTTCTCATATAGTACGTCCCTGTTCGTCGATACGCCTCGAAACTGTAGTACGTGATCAGAATACCGAGGGCAAGGACAGCCAGGCGGACGGCCACGAGAACGGCTGTTGTCGTATCCACCATTAGTCAGTCCTCCAGTTTCTGCGGGTCACGTCCGTATAGAGCGTAGAGGATCGTGAGCATACCAATCGCGACGATGGTTGTTGCCACCGTTCCCGCATTATGTAAGGTCAGGCCAACCACGTCGAACAAGATTCCTTCGACGATCGCGCCGAAGCTGATGATGGCGAAACCAACCGCAAGGTACAGCATCGATTGGCTGTTACTACGCCGATATCCTCGATAGGCCTGATATGCGATCAGGAATCCCAGAACCATTGTAACGAGCTTTGCGACGATGAGTCCGGGGTGCATGGTTATTCGTTCCTCATTGTGTCCCAGATACGCGTAAAGCGGTCGGCGGCGTCTTCCCGAAGTTCGATACGGACGTCGAATCCCGATTCGAGGAGCTGTACCTCAACACGGTCGAGCTGGGCTTCGTATTCGCTGTAGTGGTGACCGTCGGGATCAACGTGTGTTCGCTCGATGAGCAGGTCGTACTCTAGCAACGTATTGACCCGTCTGGAAACTGTCGAGACTGACATGTCACACTCTTCGCTGAGTTCCTTAGCAGACATCTGTTTTCGGCGAGTCGCCTCGAGGATCGCGCGTGCGTAGTCGTCTTCCAGGATTTCGAGGATCCCCGAGATGTCCCGCTCTTCACTCACAGTCCGTGTTGTTGGTAAAGAGTATATAAAGAAACGCCGATTTGCTGACCCAGCAAATCTGCTTGCCGGTCTATATCCTCCGAGTGTGTAGGATTACGTGTAAGGTGACCGATGCCATGACCGACTCACCCACGCGTCGACGGATGCTTCAGCTGACTGGCGGTGCGGCAGTCGTTGGGCTTGCCGGATGCACTGGAACGCAGAACAACGACGGCGGAACGCCGACCGAAAGTGGCCACGACGACAGCGGCACGGAGTCCGGCCACAGCGACGAGGAGGATGGCCACGACGAAGCGGTCGGGGCACCGTCCGATGCGGCCGAAGTGAGTATGATTACCGAGGACGGGGGCTACCACTTCGAGCCACACGTCGTGCGGGTGAACGTCGGTGGGACCGTGACCTGGCACAACGAGAGCGGGAGCCACTCGACGACCGCGTACCACTCCGACAATGACCAGCCCCAGCTCGTCCCCGATGGAGCGGCGGCCTGGGACAGTGGTCTCTATAACGAACAGGGCGCAACGTTCGAACACACGTTCGAGACCGAGGGCGTCTACCACTACTACTGTACGCCCCACGAGAGCCTCGGCATGATTGGGAGCGTCATCGTCGGCGAACCGGATCCCCACGAGCAGGTCGCCTTGGAAGACCCGCCGGCTGACAAGCCCGAGCGCGTTCGCGAGAAGCTCGAAGAACTGAACGGGATGGTCAGCACAGCTCTCGGCGACGACCACGAGTGAACACGCGTCGTTCCGTCGATGAGTGATCGGTAGCTGACACGCGATTTTCGTCCCCTAAATCCTCCTCGTGTTTCTGTTTGTACGACTAGGCGAGTATATTGTAGCCGACGTGTGCAAGTGCGAGGCCGAGATAGCCGAGGACGAGCAGCGCCACGGTTCGCCGAGAGAGCGACGGGATTCCAATCGGTTCGTTTCCGTGAATCCGTTCTCCGAGCGCGTACACGAACCGCCCGGCGAGCAGCGCAAACGGGATATGTACGAACACCAGCGGTAGGAATAGCGAATCGAACCGGACCGTTGCCTCTAGCTGCGCCAAGTACTCGAGTTTGAGCAGTACTTCGAGTCCAGCGACAGTGAATCCGGACGTCACGGTAGCAAGCAATCCCTCGGTTTTCGAGAGGAGTCGTCCCCGCCAGTAACTCCAGCCGTAGAACGTGAGAATCAGTGGGAGGAAGCGAACGAGTGCTTCCTCGATGAGCCCAACCAGTAGTGGCCACGTCATGTTCGTCGTCGCCTGAAGCAGAGCGAGTTCGAGCAGATAGGCGAGCCAGACGCCGACACCGGTCACGATAGCACTCACGACTGTAATGCCAAGGAGTGACCGATATCGATACGTCATATTTCACGAGAGGCGTATTCTGATACTCGGGGAGCAATCGGCATAGGCGTACCCGTTCTGGGGGGACATTGTTCCTCGAAGAGGCTTTATTACTGTGTGACTGTTAGTCAATACCACGACGTTCGATAGGCCCATAGTACAGTATCATGGCTTCCGATGACTCCACCGCGACCCAGCTCCCTTCCGATTCGGAAAGCGATGTCATTGGTCGGATCGAAGACGAGATTCTGTCACGGCGCGGATTCCTTGTCGGACTCGCCACCGGTGGTGTCGGAGGTGCTGGAGCAGTTCTCGGTCTCACACGCTCCGACGAGGGGTTTCAATCGCTGGCGACGCTTGCCGGTGGGGCGACGCTTCCCGCCATGGTACAGTATTATCTTCCAGCAGTCGATTCGTCTGGCGAGGGCCTCATACTCCCGGTCAAGTTTGCGTTTTCGGAGGGTGATGGTGAGTTGTTTGTCGATGTGGGCGACGTTGAGGTCCGTCACGATTTACAGCTCGCACTCCGGGAGGCGACGGAGACGGCGACGCGTCTCACTGGCCGTTCGCTCGCGGGAACGTCGATACGAGTCACGTTCGATCCTCCCGACTCAGAGGTACTCGCACTCGGCGGGAAAAGCTGGGAAGCGGGCCTCACGGTCGCACTAGTCGCTAGCCTCCGGAGACAGTCCCCTCCACGAACGAAGCTGATAACCGGCGTTGTGAACGACGAAGGAGTGTTGCTTCCTGTCGGTAAAATCGGAGCGAAGGCCCGTGCAGCACGAGCATTGGGAGCGACGGAACTGATCGTTTCTGACGACACACCGTCAGACGTGACGGTTCAGGGGATTCGAGTCGTTGAAGTCGCGTCGATCGGGGATGCACTCGATCGTATTTTGTAACCTTCCACATCGTCACCCCGTCCAAGGAGGAGACAATTCAAGAGCCAGGTCACCGTAGCAAGAGGTATGAACGAAGAGTCTCCATTCGATGCAATCCGCGAATTCGAGTTCGACGGCACCTCCTACAAGATGGCCGACCTCACAGTCCTCGAAGAGGAGAGTCTCTGTGAACTTGATCAGCTCCCCGTCAGCATCCGAGTGCTGCTTGAATCCGTCCTCCGGAACGCCGACGGAGAAACCATCACCGCCGAGGACGTTCAGAACGTCGCGTCATGGCAACCTGACGTGCCGGATGTCGAACTCCCGTTCACACCCTCGCGGGTCGTTCTTCAGGACCTCACCGGTGTCCCTGCCGTCGTCGACCTCGCTGCGCTCCGCTCAGCGGTTGACCGGAAAGGCAAGGATCCCGCGATCGTCGAGCCAGAGATTCCAATTGACCTCGTGATCGACCACAGCGTCCAGGTCGACTATTTCGGCTCCGAGGATGCCTACGAGAAGAACGTCGAACTGGAGTACGAGCGCAACGGCGAGCGGTATCGAGCGCTCAAGTGGGCTCAGCAGGCCTTCGACGACTTCCGCGTCGTCCCGCCGGGAACGGGAATCGTCCACCAAGTAAACCTCGAATATCTCGGCCAAGTGGTCCACGCTCGTGAGCGTGACGGCGAGAACTGGCTGCTTCCGGACACGCTCGTCGGCACGGACAGTCACACGCCGATGATCGGCGGCATCGGCGTCGTCGGCTGGGGCGTGGGCGGCATCGAGGCAGAGGCTGCGATGCTCGGCCAGCCCATCACGATGAAGCTTCCCGAAGTCGTCGGCGTTCGCCTCACCGGCGAACTCCCCGAGGGTGCAACTGCGACTGACCTCGTGCTTCACGTCACCGAACAGCTTCGCGAGGTTGGCGTCGTCGATCGCTTCGTCGAGTTCTTCGGTCCTGGCGTGGCGAATCTCACGGTCCCCGACCGGGCGACTATCGCGAACATGGCCCCCGAGCAGGGCTCGACCATCTCGATGTTCGGCGTCGACGAGGCGACGCTGGACTACCTCGAACTCACGGGTCGTGACGAGGAACACATCGAACTCGTTCGCGAATATCTCGATGCGCAGGGGCTGTTCGGCGAGCAGAACCCCGAGTATACGGAAACGGTCGAGCTCGATCTCTCGACGATCACGCCGAGTCTCGCCGGCCCGAAACGCCCCCAGGATCGTGTCCCGATGGACGATATGAAGACCCACTTCCGGGGGCTGGTCCACGGCGAGTTCGAGGACGAACTCGACGACGTCGACGAGGACGCACTCACCCGCTGGCTGGGCGAGAGCAGCGTCGCCGCCGACCGCCCCGACGCCGACCTCCCGGAACCGGACGTGGGCGAACTAAACGACACGGTCGACGTCGACCTCGACGGCGAGACGACCGAAATCAGGCATGGGAGCGTCGTCGTCAGCGCCATCACCAGCTGTACGAACACGTCGAACCCCTCGGTGATGCTCGCCGCAGGCCTGCTCGCCCGCAACGCCGTCGAGTGCGGCCTGGATGTCCCCGAGTACGTCAAGACTAGTCTCGCGCCCGGGAGCCGCGTCGTCACCGAATACCTCGAAGCCTCGGGATTACTGCCGTATCTCGAAGACCTCGGCTACAACGTCGTCGGCTACGGCTGTACGACCTGCATCGGGAACGCCGGGCCACTCCCCGAACCCATCGAGCGCGCCATCGACGCCGAGGACCTCTGGACGGCGAGCGTCCTCTCGGGCAATCGGAACTTCGAGGCGCGCATCCACCCGAAGGTCAGAGCGAACTACCTCGCCAGTCCGCCGCTGGTGGTCGCTTACGGGCTGGCCGGTCGGATGGACATCGACCTCGAAACGGACCCACTCGGGACGGACGATAACGGGGACCCGGTCTACCTCGCCGACATCTGGCCGGACGCCGACGAAATCCACACGGCGATCCATGAGAGCGTGGACGCTTCGATGTTCGAGGAGAAGTACGCCGAAGTGTTCGAGGGTGACGAACGGTGGGAGGCACTCGACGCGCCGACCGGTGACGTCTACGAGTGGGACGATTCTTCGACGTACATCCGCGAGCCGCCCTTTTTCAAGGACTTCCCGCTGGAGGAGCCCGGTGTCAGCGACATCGCCGACGCTCGCACCCTGATGCTGCTCGGGGACACCGTCACCACCGACCACATCAGCCCGGCCGGACCGTTCTCTCGGGAGCAGCCCGCCGGCGAGTGGCTCGTCGACCAGGGTGTCGAACCTCACGAGTTCAACACCTACGGTGCCCGCCGGGGCAACCACGAGGTGATGATGCGCGGCACCTTCGCCAACGTTCGCATCGAGAACGAGATGCTCGACGACGTCGAGGGCGGCTACACGATTCACCAGCCGACGGGCGAGCAGACGACCGTCTTCGAGGCGAGCCGCCGCTATCGGGAAGATGATACGCCGCTGGTGGTGTTCGCCGGCGAAGAACTCGGCACCGGGTCGAGCCGCGATTGGGCCGCAAAAGGGACTGACCTCTTGGGCGTTCGCGCAACCATCGCGGAGAGCTACGAGCGCATCTTCCGTGACAACCTCGTCGGCATGGGTGTCCTCCCGCTGCAGTTCGCTGACGGTGACTCGTGGGAATCCCTCGGTCTCGACGGGTCGGCGCGGATTGAGATTCGTGGATTGGACGACGGCCTAGACGTGAACGACGAGTTGACCGTCGTCGCAGAGCGGGACGACGGCTCGAGAGTCGAGTTCCCGGTCACGGCACAAGTTGGGACGCCCGCAGCCGTTCGATACGTTGAGAACGGCGGAATCCTGCATCTAGTACTCCGCCGACTGCTCACCGAGGACTAATAAGGGGCAACTATCCTGAGTGACAAATGGTATTAGAGACAACTACTTCACGATCTGAAAGTTTCCGCTCTCGCTCACAGCAGTCGTCTGAACCGTTACCGCGAATCCAACGCGTGGCAGTACTCGGTGGGGCAGTCGGCGGTCTCGCCGCTGCTGAAGGCTTTTCCAAGCGAGGTTTCGAAGTAGACCTTTTCGAACGTCAGTCGTACGACGACAAACGAGTCAACTGTGGGGAAGCGATGACGGCCGTCTCGAAGATTCCACTCCGTTCGATGTCGGCGAATGGGTTCGTCAATGCTCTTCCGGAGTTACGTGTGGATATCTACGACGGAACGACATCCAGCAGACAGCACACCGGGAGTGGGAGATTCCCGGCCTCCGATACGTACATCACCGACCGAAACATCGTTGAACGACGATGGTCCGAACGCCTCGCTGAAAAGGGCGTTTCGATTCACGAAAACCACCAGATCACGAAGGCGGAGTTCCGGACGTTTGCCGATAAATACGACCTCTTGGTCGACGCGACTGGCCAACCGTCGATTACCAGCAAAGTTCGAGGGAGAACGGACGAGTACGCGGGTCGGATGATCGCCCTCAATGCTGACGTGGAGGGCGACTTTTCAGATCTCTACCCGAATAGCCAGATCGTTCTTGAGGGCTATACCGGGTACGCGTGGGCGTTCTCGAAATCGCCCGAGCGGGCAAACGTCGGCATCGGGTGGACTGAGAGCGAACGCCCAGCCGATTACATAGCCGCATTTGAGGCGGCGTGTGAACGAAACGGCTGGCCGATACCATCTCGGAGTCAGACGAATATCGCTATCATCCCCGAAGGACCGAGTCTCGATCCTGCGCTGACCTATCTACCTGAGTGGCCCGTCGTTCGTGTCGGGGATGCGGCTGGACTCGCGAATCGGCTGACCGGGAAGGGGATCTCGCAAGCAATTCAGTCGTCGTATCTCGCAGCCAAGTTGACGGCGGAGGGAAGCCTTCAGGAGTATCCAGACCGACTCTATCGGACGATGAAAGGGGAGTACCTGCTCGCCCGGATTATGCGGCACCTCGTCGAGACGCGTCAGATGACCGTTCTCGGTGATGCCGTCCAAGTGGTGTCTGGAATCGACATCGAAGACATCGATCGATCCCCACGGGCGGTTCTTCGTCGCTTCTTGGGGCATCCACGGGTGGCTGCTCGGATCTTCTCCAACCCGGCTGTAATCAAGCAGACGTATGCCGCCGTCACAGACGCCTGGGAATACGATACTATTCAGCCAGTATGACGGTATCGGAGAGATCACCCCGAAAAGGGCTCTCTATTCCGGTATGGCGAGATCCCAACGCGATTTTATAACACCTTCCCGGGAATTAGCACGATATGGCATCTCAAGAAGTTCAATTAGAAAGTACGATCGGGGGGTTCACCGCAAGCGGTCGACTACACACGTTGAGTGTCTGGTTTATCTTTGCGCTTCGGTTGATGATGGGACTGGCGTTCTTCCAGAGTGGTCTCGACAAGGTCCTCTCGGGAAGTTTTAGTGCCGGTGGATATCTCACCGGGGCCGTTCCGAATAGCGGGAGTCCACTCGCTGATCTGTTCGTCGCGATGGGGAACACGCCGTGGTTTGTTGACTTCGTGAACGTTGCAGTACCGTGGGGAGAGCTGCTTATCGGCCTCGGGTTGTTGTTCGGTGCCCTCACTCGGCTCGCTGCGTTCTGGGGGGCATTTATGATGCTCATGTTCTATTTCGGCAACTGGGATGTCACACATGGCTACATCAACGGTGATTTCGCGTACATGCTCGTGTTCCTCTCAGTCGCCGCGTTCGGTGCGGGACGGATACTCGGCCTTACGCGTACATTGAACAGTACGAGGTTGGTGGAGTGCCGCTTGTCGAACGGCATCCCTGGACTCAGTATCTACTCGGGTAAGTAAGCGTGTCATCAATAGATACCACTATTACGAATCCCGGTGCTTGGGGCCTCGCGATTATCTTCATTGTCGTCGTTTCTTGGTTCTTCTATCGGTACTTCGCTCCTGACAGCTGGCGGGAGTGGGTCGGCGCAGGAGTGGTACAGGCGTTCATCATCGCATTATATGCGGAGATGTACGGGTTTCCACTGACGATCTATCTGCTGGTCCGGTTTTTCGGTCTGGACCGCGAGTACGTCAGTACCAATCTCTGGTCTACACTGATCGGGTTTGGCGAAACGGGTATGTTCGTATCAATGCTCCTCGGCTACGCTGTGGCGTTTGTCGGCATCGGCCTGTTTGCTCAGGGATGGCGACAAGTCTATCGTGCCCGACAGGACGACCGACTGGTCACAGACGGGCTTTACAGGTACGTCCGCCATCCACAATACACCGGTCTGTTCATCGCTCTGTTTGGCGAGGGCATCATTCACTGGCCGACAATCTTCTCTGTCGCTCTATTTCCGTTCGTCGTTGTGATTTTTACGTGGCTTGCACGGAGAGAAGAGCGTGATATGATCGATACATTCGGTGAGGACTACCGCACTTATCAGCGCAAAGTGCCGATGTTTATCCCCCGCTGGGAGCAGTGGCGCGATCTCGTGGCTGAGTCTCGTAGCAGCAGTGACGATCTCAAAGACCCATGACTTCGACGAGACCGCTCTGGAATGAATGGTATTCGTATCGAAACTGTGGTTGGGCAGTGGAAGGGAGTCAGGGATTAATTGCCCGACACCGTAGATGTTCCTTGTCTGTGTCGTCGAATTATTGATAGACGAAATTCAGATTGTGAACTACGTGAGCAGGTAGATACCCGTCAGTCCGTCATTGCCGCATGTCTCTCGTCACCGCGTTCCCCACCAGCCACCGAATCCTGTTTGTGGAGCCAGTAGAGGAACGCGAAGAACGCCGTCGCGAGGACGTTCAACACGAGCTTGTAGTTGAGCTCGATGGACACTTCGGCGATCTGCGCGGAGGCTCGTGAGGGGATGAGGCCCAGGCCCAGGAACAGGAAGTGGACCACGAACCCGGCGATAACGGCGGTGACGAAGATCATCAGACTGAGTACCGCCGCGAAGGTCGTCCCGTAGTACTCGTCGTAGGCTTTCATGATCGGCGGGACGATGAGGTCCGCGAAGATGTACGAGAGCACCGACCCGAAGGGGAGCCCGCGCGTCCAGAGGACGGTCCCGAACGGGACGTTCCCGACCGAACAGACGAAGGTGACGACGCCGATGATCGCACCCAGCGCGGCCGTCCAGAGGACGTACACCGGCAAACCGAATACGGCGCCAGAGAAGACGCTCGTCCAGACGGCTTCGGGGATGAACCCGGCAATGAGGCCGGCGAAAATGAACCCGATAGCGATCTCGTCCCACAGCATCGCCCACTCCTTCCACTGTTTGTCCGCGAGCGATTTCCACCCGGACCACGAGGTCGCCTTCTCCGGAATCGACGTGTTCGCTTCCTCCGGGTCGAAGGAGTCCTTGCAGGACTGCGAGCAGAAGTAATACGTCTGGCCCTCGTGCTCGATGGAGTAGTCGGTTTCCTCAGGATCGACCTCCATTCCACAGACCGGGTCTTGGACAGTGATGCCCTCGTCGTCGGTGACGTTCTCGCGTGCTTCATCGAGGATCTTGTCGGGGACGACGTAGACGAAGCCAACCGACATCAGGCCGATGAGGAGCAGGCCACCGACCACGTCGGCCAGCAGGAACTCCCAGCCCAGCAGCAGCCAGATGACGATGCCGATCTCGATGACAAGGTTCGTCGAGGCGAACTGGAACGCCGCCAGCGCCGCCGCAGCCGACGCCCCCTTCTTGTAGAGGTTCTTCGCCGTGGCGATGGCCGAGTACGAACACGACGAGGAGACGAACCCGAAGAACGTCGCGAGGCCGATGGAGCGAGGCCCGTGTCCCTCGAGCAGCTCCGAAATCTGCTGGGTCGAGACCCACGCCTCGACGCCGCCGGCGATGGCGAACCCGATGACGAGCGCCCACCAGGTGATCCACGCCATCGCGGCGGTCGTCGTCGCGGCCTGCCTCGTGCTCTCCACGAAAAACGTCCCGAGCGGTTTTGTCGTCGTGACGATGCCGATGGCGACGGTGATTACGGCGATAACCGAGAGGATCGCGTAATCTGATCTGTCCATTGTCTTGGTGGCCTACATCTAGGGGCTCCTCTCCTAATGCGGTTGTGGCTACATCTGTGGGATATTTCGTTTGTGAGCCTTTGGATACCAGCATCACAACCCTAGCAGAATTTAGAATCAAGGGGTATGCCACTTCGGGTGCGGAGTAATTGACTTGTGGCTGGCTGGGGAGGATAGTCGTATGCTTACGTCCTACAGCGAACTTCTCGTGACGGGTATCATTCTCGCGAGCACCGTGTACACGGTGAGTAAAACGCCCGCTGTCTGGCACCAGTACGAGGGAATATATGGACACCTACTCGTTGGCGTACCGCTCGTTGGGCTACTGTTCGGGATCGCCCATCTCGGGATGCTCACACCGCTTCCGCATGGCCTGCTCGCTGCAGTTGAAACCGGAGCTCTCCTCGGTGTCATAGTCCTACTCGGCGCACTCGGATATATTCACCCGCGACTTGGGTATTCTGGAGGAGAATCCCGATGACTACGCTCCTCTTCTCGTTACTCTCGGCAGTCGTCGCTAGTGGGCTTGCGTCCCTTTGTTACATCCTGCTCTACGGGGACACTGTGTTGGTGATTCAGCGGCCGTTCTTTTTCAGAATCGGCGTTGGAGCGCTCTGTGCTGCCGTCCTCGGGGCGAGTGCGGTAGTGGTCGGGTGGGTTCCGACACATCTTCTTCACGCTATCTTCGCAGTATCAATCGCTGCGGCGGTCCGGACAGTCCATAACGGTCTCCATCCGGACACTGAAGCGTGGTTCTACTCGCTCTTCCGAACTTGAGCATCGAGGCAGACGATTTCTACTTCTCGGGCTGAGGTGGTTTGGATTCGTAACGACAAGAAGCCTAAAGATGGCATCCCAACGGAGAGACGATGAGCGAGAAGCTGGGCCGTCTCGGTGCAGTCTCGATTGCGCTCGGTGGTATGATCGGAGGTGGGATCTTCGCCGTACTTGGCGTCGTTGCGGAAATGTCGGGGCCTGCGGCGTGGCTCGCCTTTACCGGCGGCGGTGTCGTCGCGTTCTGCGCTGGCTACTCGTACGTTCGTCTCCAGCGGCTTGGCGACGTGTCCGGCGGCTCGGTCAGTTTCTTACAGGAGTTCGGTGAGTCGACGACGGTCGCTGGGATGGTCGGGTGGACGCTTCTGTTTGGCTATATCGGGTCGATGGGGATGTACGCGTTCGCATTCGGTAGTTTCGCGACGAAACTTCTCGGCGTCGAAACAGCCCTCGGGGTTCCACTCCGCCCCGTCGTGTCGGTTCTCAGCGTCCTGGGGTTTGTACTGCTGAACGTCCTCGGCGCCCGGGCGAGTGGCGTGACCGAGGTGCTCCTCGTCGCGGCAAAGGTCGGGATTCTCCTCATTTTCGGTGTGTGGGGGTTCTATTTTGGAGCGCGGACAGGACAGCTGACGACCGGGTTCTCCTCCGTCGCGACGGGCGGGTTGCTCATGTCCGCCGCCCTCTCGTTCGTCGCCTTTCAGGGCTGGCAGCTACTCTTTTACGACGAGGGAAGTCTTCGGAACGCCCGGACGACCATCCCGCAGGCGATCTATCTCTCAATTCCCGTGTCTCTCGGGCTGTACGTCCTCGTAGCAGTCGTCACGACGGGTCTACTTCAGCCCGAAACGATCGCCGCGAACCCCGAGGTGTCACTCGCCATCGCGGCCGAACCGTTCATGGGGCAGATGGGGTTCATCCTCATTTCCGTGGCGGCGCTGTTCTCGACTGGGAGCGCGATCAACGCCACGCTGTTCTCGGCGGCCCACTTTGCGACGGGAATGCTTGAAGACGACCTACTTCCCGACCGGATCGGAGATGCCGATGCCGACGGTGCTCCGACGCGAACACTTCTCATCTTGGGCCTGATAACGGCCGCGTTCACTGCCTACGGTAGTCTTCAGGGAATCACGTCGTTCGCGTCGCTTGCCTTCATCACCGTCTTTGGGTCGATGAGTTTCCTCGCGTTCAGGCATCGAGCGGGGCTTCGCACAGGTATCCTCCCCGCCGTCGGCGTGGTGGGTGCAGTACTGTTCTTCCCGTCGTTAGTGTACCACCTCGCCGTGATGGAACCCGCCGTCTTCAGTGTGGTCCTCGTTGTGACGGTCGTCCTCCTGGGACTGGAGATTCTCTACTTCGAGCGCGAGACTATTCGCTCCGAAATCGATGGCGTGTGATGCTGACGGGGCAGCAGTGCGTGAACGGTTTACGTAACCTGGACAGTATTGTCGAGTGTGCTCTTTTGGGTCCACGCTGCAGTCGCGTATCTCGTTTACCGAGGCATTTCTGGTGGCCCTACTGACCGATGTGACGATGTCCCGATCATCGCCCTGTTCGGAGGTGCGTTGCTCCCGGATCTCGTCGACAAACCACTCGCGTTTGTACTTCCATCGCTCCCGAGTCGGTCGGTCGCGCACTCGGTGTTCACCGCGGCACTCGTCGTCCTGATTGTATTCTACGTCACGAAACACAGAGACCGGTGGGAGGTCGGCGCGGCGTACGCAGTCGGATATGGATCACACCTCGCTGCGGACCTCGTGGATTACCTGTTCGTTCCCGAGGAGACGCTACTGTTTCTGTTCTGGCCGGTCGTAACTGACTATCACCACGTCGAGACGGTCGGAGACCTGTTCGCGCTGTTGTCTCCGACCCCGTATGTACTCGGGCAAACCGTCGTCACGGTACTGGGGCTCTGGCTATGGATAGCTGATGGAATGCCGGGATACCCATCGACCCACCGTCAGTGATCGGGTGAGGTCGACTCTCGTGGTCATTCGACGATGACACGTCCGACCATCCCGCTTTCCTCGTGTGGCAGGCAGAAATACTGGTACGTCCCCGTGACGTCGAACGTGTAACTGTAGGTTTCGCCCCGTTCGAGAAACCCTCTCGCTGACGTACTCTGCCGGACAGCCTGCTCGGACTCGTAGCCGCCGCTTGCGAAGTACGACGCCTCGTCGGGAATCCCTTCTCCGTATGCCGATGCGGTATGGGGGACTCCACTCTCGTTCACCCACGTAACCTGCTGACCGGGGTCGATTGCGACGTCAGCCGGATCGAATCGGAGGTCGCCCGTCATCGTGACCGTCGGGCCCGACGGGCCGCTACCTCCGAGACAGCCAGCAATCGCGGTTGCCCCGACTGCTAGCACACTCCGGCTCCGGCGAAGTACCGACCGTCGTGAATAGCCGTTCATCGGCGCACCCCTCGTGCGGAGGACTCCTCAGTTGTTTCGAGCTTCTTCACCCGTGTCGCTAGTGCGAGAAACGCCGCGGCGAGCGTCAGCGTCACGGCCGCGGCCGCTGCGAGGTCGTGCGCTCGCACCGAGTGATCGAGTGCGCCGTTGACGAGTTCGGCCCGCAGGAACGTGTGGTGAAACTCCCCGACGAGCGGCGCGAAGTAGTCCACGATGTCGTTGAGGCCGTACCAGACGGTGGTGACGGCGACCGCACCGACCGTGAACTCGGCGTAGCGATAGATCAGGAACGACTGGAGGCTCATCGCGAGATGGCTTACGATGAGGAACCAGTAGAGCCAGGGTTCGATACCGCCCGGTCCGTTGAGAACCAGCTGGACGAACGGCGTCCAGAGACCGAGTTTGATGTTGCCGAAGAAGGCGAGCATATGGAGCCACTCGACGTCGTAATCCAGTTTCCACGCGGCGAGACTGAGCGCGACGAACAGCGTCGCGGCGGGGCTGTCGGGGACGAACGGCCACATCACTATCGGGGTTTGGGCCAGCTGGAAGCGGTAGTACCAGAACCCGAACGCAGTCCCGGCCAGATTTATCGCGACGATGACCCACGCGTACCGAAGTGCGAAGTCCTCGACGCGCCGGGGGAGTGGGGCAAGGTAGCTGGGCAGTCGATTCGTGGTCGCTGTAGGTGCGGATGTCATTCGTCTCGCCGAATTACATCCCTGTGCTGTCGTTTCGTCGGTTCGTCATAATCACGCCGCTGATCAACATCAGGACTGCGAGCGCGACCATTCCGAGGTCCCAGCCCATCCCGGCAGTCATCGACGACCCCATGCCGCCGCTCATCCCGCCGTTCATACCGGACCCCATCCCGCTACCCATTCCCCAGTTCACACTCCCGGTGACGCCGACCAGCGCCTGGTTGAGCAACATCACGAGCGAGTAGCCGATCATCAGGGGACCACTCGCGTTCCCGAGCCGATCCGCATAGGGCGTCAGCAGAACGACGCCGTGGACGACCACGACGACGCCGAGGAGCGCCATGAGGAGCCCGCTGTTCGAGCCCATCATCCCGGTGCCACCTGTCGCGGAGAGCAGCGAGTAGACTCCCGAGACGAGTGCGATTGCCGCGCCGTACTGTCGTGTCGTACCGTTTGTGTTCATCGTCTCCATTGTCAGACTCCGAGCATCATCCGAAGCGATCCACGGACGCCCATCGGGAGCCCAATCGCTCCGATGAAGAACGTCATGAGCCACCACCAGGTGTGGTTCATTTCGTCTTTCGCGTCCGCGAGGTACCACACGATACCGCCGGTCACGAGGAGTTTGAGGACGAACGTCGACCCCGAGAAGCCGGTCGCCTGGTACACGAGATTCGTCACGACCAGCTTGGGTGAATAGCCGAGGAACGTGACGCCGATGAGATTCTGCGCCGCATCCCACATCTGGCCGAAGACGGCCAGCAGGAACAACGGGTGTCGAAGGTGTGCGACATCGACGAGACTCGCTCCCCAGTAGTAGAGCGCGGTCACACCGAGGGCGATCCCCGTCGTCGCGACCGGCACCCACACGCGGAGTGGAGCCGACGTCGAGAGCCCGTGCCAGAGCGCCCACCCGACGGCACCGATCGCCCAGACCGTTCCAACGAGACCGACTATCGACGGGATGGACCCGATATTCCGGTTACGCGCGAGTGCGCCGACGCCGAGTGAGAGGACGGTGACGGCGGTGACGACGAAGTAGATCGACGGCGTGATGAACAGCACGGCGTAGTCACCGAGCAGGCCGATATCCTCGAGGGCGCGCATCGCTCCGCCAGCAACGATGATTGGCGCGAACCCGTACGCGAGTCGAGCGTCGTACGTGACATCGAGGGAGTCGAGATACGCTCGGAGCCCGGGGAGACTGTACACGACGGCCGCGAGGTACGTCACCGTGTTCACGGCGTTGTATCCGCGGACGGCCCGTATTCCCTCGTGCGTGACTGGCTGGCCGGCAGCGTCAGCGACGACCGGGCCCCAGAGATACTGCCAGACGAATCGGTCGTAGACGAGCGTCGGGAATGCGAGGAGTGCTGCACCGACGAGGACGACCGGGGCGAGCAGATACAGGACCCACCACTCCCGAGTTCCAGTGGCGGGGAGGGCGGATCCGACGCGGCGAGTGACGGTGCTCACGACTCGCTCACCTCCAGTCGCCACGTCGTGCTTTTCGAGCGTCCCCACTGTTCGAGCGACACGTCGGTGAGGTCGTCCTGGAGCTGGCTCAGATACTGTGCGACGGCTTTCGGCGATCCGTCGAGGTCGCTGGCGATATCCCGAGCCCGAAGGTACGTGGGCTCAGTATCGGCCGTCTCGACGAGGTACGCGTGCACCGTGCGGCGGGAAATAGAGGACATGGAGCAAGTGGCTTTGGCGTTCAGCGGAGTTTCCCGAGCAGTTTGTAGTCGTGATCGGGGGTGTACCGTCGGAACAGCAGGCTGTTCGACAGCACCGACACGCTGGAGAACGCCATCGCACCGGCAGCGAGCACCGGTTGGAGTAGGCCCAGCGACGCCAGCGGGATCATCGCGGTGTTGTACCCGAGCGCCCAGACGAGGTTCTGCTTGATCTTCGCGAGCGTCGCGTCCGAGATGCGGATGGCCTTCACGACGTCGAGGGGGTCGTCGCGCATCAGCGTCACGTCCGCCGCCTCAATGGCCACGTCCGTCCCCGAGCCGATGGCCGTCCCCACGTACGCGACGGCGAGGGCGGGCGCATCGTTGACGCCGTCGCCCACCATCATCGCCTTCCGGCCTTCGTCCTGAATGCTCTCGACGGCATCGGATTTGTCCTCGGGGAGAACCCCCGCGCGGACGTTCTCGGGAGCGATGCCGACCTGCTCGGCGACCGCGCGGGCGGTCCGCTCGTTGTCGCCGGTGATCATCATCACGTCGACACCACGTTCTTGGAGCTGACTTATAGCGTCCTTCGCGCTCTCTTTGATTGTGTCGGCATCGGCGACCACACCCACGAGTTCGCCCTCGTAGGCGACGAGCATTGCCGTCTTCCCCTCGTTCTCGAGGCGCTCCATCGTGTCCTGCGCGGGCGAGGGGTCGATATCGTTGTCACGGAGGAGCTTCCGATTCCCGACCAGGACCTCACTGTTGCCGACAGTCGCTCTGATGCCGTGGCCGGGGACGTTCTCGAAGTGGTCCGGGTCGCTCACGTCGATCCCCCGTTCTTCGGCGCCGTCGACAATGGCACGGGCGAGCGGGTGTTCGCTCGCATGTTCGGCCGTGGCCGCGAGCCGCAGGACATCCTCCTCACCGAGACGGTCACGAGCGGTCAGTTGGCCACCATCTGCAGCAGTATCGCCGCCATCCGTGAGAGGCTGTCCGTCACCGTCGAACACGACGATGTCGGTGAGCTCCATTTCGCCTTTCGTCAACGTCCCTGTCTTGTCGAAGACGACCGTGTCGACGTCCTTCGCGCGTTCGAGGATGTCACCGCCCTTGAACAGGACGCCGTTCTGTGCACCGATAGTCGTCCCGACCATCGTCGCGGCAGGCGTCGCAAGGCCCAGCGCACAGGGACAGGCGATCAGTACGGCCGACGCGAACACGATGATCGAGAACTCGAAGACGGTGACGGTCCCTCCAGCGATTGCAGGTCCACCTGCCACGGCACCCCACAGCGGGAGCCACTCGACGAAGCTCGCGAGCGCTCCGGGGAACAAGTACCAGACGACACCCCAGAGAACGGCGTTGGCGATGACTGCCGGCACGAAATACGCCGAGATGCGGTCGGCGAGGTTCTGGATGTCGGGCTGGCGCGACTGGGCGTCCTTGACCGTCTGAACGATCTGCTGAAGCGCCGTGTCCTTCCCGACCTTCGTCGCCTCCACGACGAGCACGCCGTTCTCGTTGATAGTCGAGCCGACGACCTCGTCACCCTCGCTCTTCTCGACGGGGACAGACTCGCCGGTGACCATCGACTCGTCGACCGCTGACTGGCCATCGACGACGACCCCGTCGGTCGGGATCTGCTCGCCAGGCCGAACCTTCATCCGATCGCCGACCTCGACGTCCTCAAGTGGGATCTCCTCCTCGTTGCCGGCCTCATCGACGACGGTGGCCGTCTCGGCCTCCATCTCCAGCAGCTTGCGGAGCGCCTCGCCGGCTTGGCCCTTCGAGCGGGCTTCAAGGTAGTTCCCGAGGGTGATGAACACGAGGATGAGCGCGGCGGTGTCGAAGTACAGGCCGCCCGCGATGAGCCCTGAGAGGACTGCGACAGAGTAGACGTACGCAGTGGTCGAGCCCAGCGCGATCAGGACGTCCATGTTGGCGCGCTTGTTGTTCACCAGCGCATTGTACGAGTTCTTGTAGAACGGCCAACCGAGCACCAGCTGGACGGGCGTCGCCAGCAGGAACTCTGCCCAGCCGAACTCGATTCCGAGAATGGTCTCCGGGAGGACGCCACCGCCGAGGAGGAACTTCTCGGCGAGGAAAAAGAGGAGAGGTGCCGACAGCACCGCACCAAACAGGGTCAGTCGAAGCTGCTTACGGATTTCAGCCTGTCGCGCGGCGTCGCGCGCGTCCTCGCCAGAGTCGCTGTCGTCGCCGTCCTCTCGGACGGGCGAGTAGCCCGCGCTCTCGATGGCATCGTAGAGTGCATCCAGCGACGTGTCCGCGGGGTTGTACCGGACCTGGGCTTCGTCGGTGGCGAAGTTCGCCTCGGCCGCGATGACACCGGGTGTGTTCTCTAGGGCAGTCTCATTGGTCTGTACACAGTTGGCACAGGTCATATCGGAGATGCCGATGGTCACTGTGTCAGACACTGCACCATACCCGGCATCTTCGATCGCCTCGTATATCTCTTCGAGCGATACCTCGTCAGGATCGTACTCGACGGAGCCTTCATCCGTGGCGAAGTTCGCGTTCGCCTCAACGACGCCGTCGAAGGACTCTAGCGCGTCGCCAACTGTCGCCGAACAGTTAGCACAGGTCATCCCTGTGATGTCGAGATGTGCAGTTCGCGTTCCCATTCTTGCCCTATACTACGTAGTCCTTCCTTAGTGCAGTTACTGTTTCGAAACCAGTGTTTTAGACCAGTATAGAATTTAGATTCAAAGGCCTAGTTCCGTTCCACTACCGAAGGATGCCAATATCGACTTCGCCGATCTGGAGCGGAAATCGCGGCTACAACTAGACTCCGTCTTCGAGACGTTGATACTGGTCTTCGAAGCGGCCACGGCACGACGGACAACAGAAGTGATAGATGTCTCCGTCGATTCGAGCGGATTCGCCCTCGCTATCGACCGTATTCCCACACTCGGCGCACGTGATTGCGAACTCGGTGCCGTCGAGTGAGGGTGTCCATTCGAGGTCGTCGACGAGCGTCACCGAGTACTCCGTTGATGGCGCGTCTTCGAGGAGACCCTCGACCCACCGGCGAACGTTCTGTCCTTCCGCACGACCGTAGAACCATATTTTCCCCTCGGCAGTGACGAAGAGGTGTTCGATACCATCCGCGTCGTGGAGCCGGCTTCGAAGTGACTCGATGGCAGCGGTATCGTTTTCGAGCTGGACGAACACCGGAACGCCAGCTCGCAGTTGTGCGCGATTCACGTCGACGGTGAAGCCGTTGATGATGTCGGCCTCCTCTAACCGTTTCACGCGGTCTGATACGGCTGGCCCCGAGAGATCCACCTCCTCACCGATGCTGCTGAACGGGCGTCGCGCGTCCTCTGCTAGTAGCGAGAGGATCTCCATGTCTGTCTCG
>NZ_PSYX01000014.1:0-33435 GCF_003586325.1 Haloferax sp. Atlit-10N | reverse complement strand
CTGCTCACCGGGGAGTAACCCGCTCGCTGCGTATTGGGGTGATTCTGAATCGGAGATTTTCATTACTCACTGACTTTCTTCCATTGAGTTAATACTTTGGCTTGTGAAGGAGTGGATTATACACAACGCCGATTAGTAAAACGGGGGCTGTTTTGCCACCATCCAGCATATATTGTATATCGCTATACACAATCGAATAAAAATCCGACTCACAGTTTCAGAGGATAGCCAGTTTCACAGTGGCTTCGCCAAGATACTTCGGGAGAAGTTGTCCCTATGCAGCACAGGCTGTGCTTGCCGGAATATTCTCTGCTCTTCACTCGACACAACAACTCATCGTGGACACATCACGCCTGAACGCCTGGCAAGCGTGCTTGAACGCCTCCGAGAACGTTGGGAAGGGGTGGATGGTATCGATGATGTCGTCGACGGTCAGGCCGAATTTCACGGCTAGCGTCGCCTCGGGTATCATGTCTGCTGCCCGTGGGCCGACCATGTGGACGCCGACGATTTCGTCGGTCTCGTGGTGTTTGACAACCTGTACGAGGCCACGGGTGTCCTTCACGGCTTTTGCTTTCGGCACATCTGCCATCTCCACCGTCCGACACGAGCAGCTGCCGTGTTCGTCCATGTAATCCAGTTCGGTCGTCCCGACCGCTGCAACCTCTGGGCTGGTGAACACCACTTTTGGAACCGCGTTGTAATCGATTGCCGCCCCCTCGTCTCCAAAGGCGTTCTTTACTGCGTGGTTCCCCTCCTTCGCGGCGACAGTCTCGAGCATCGGTTCTCCAATGCAGTCGCCTGCGGCGTACACATCTGGGTTGGTTGTCCGGAACTTGTCGTCCACGATAACCGATCCAGTGTCGTCGGTCTCGACACCTATCTTGTTCAGTCCGATATCCTCTGTATTCGGTTGAACGCCGGTAGCGACGAACAGATCGCTGGCTGTGAACGTACGGGCATCGCCTTCGACGGTCGCTTCGACGCCGATGGAAGACACACCATCGGTCACGGTTGTCTCTTTCACGCGATCGACCGCGACGTTGGTCACGACAGAGATTCCTTCCTCCTCGAAACACCGCTGAAGTTCACGACCAAGCTGTCCTTCCATCCCAGAAAGAACGTATCCCGACCGCTGGAGAATCGTCACGTCGGTCCCCATGTGATGTAAGATCTGCCCCCACTCCAGTGCAACGTAGCCACCACCGACTATTACGACGCTCTCGGGGAGGTTGCGTCGGTCGAGAATCGTCTCGCTGGTCTCGAAGTTGACGTCCTCGATACCCTCGATTGGAGCGATGTATGGTGAGCTGCCGGTCGCGACGAGCGCCTTCTCTCCAGTAATCACAGAACCAGCATCTTCACCGTCAACGATCTCTATCGTCACGTCGTCGCCGGATGTAGGCTGGTTGCTCGTCGAGCGTTGCTCCACGCCGTCGACGAACCGACCGTATCCCTCGTAGATGTCTGTCTCGAAGTGCTCGGCCACGTTCACGTAATTCTGTTCACGGAGCGACGCGACGACGTCGTCTTTCTCGTCGATGGCTGCAGCCCAGTCTATCGTTGGTTGGCCGTCTTCGTAGTCCACCGCATCGAACGGATTCCGGGGTGGTTCAAAGGCGGTCTTCCCCACTTCGAGGAGATGCTTACTGGGGACACACCCGACGTTGACGCACGTTCCGCCGAGAGGTAGCCCGGTGTTCACTATCGCTGTCGAGAGTCCACGCCGGTCAGCCTCTGTAATGGCAGCGAATGCCGCTGCACCGCCACCAAGAATCACGAGGTCGTACGAACCAGAGGAAGTCATGTATACCGTTACTTTATGACGCGAAGTTATTATACTGTAGAGTCCGAAGTCACGAAGTAAGTTGGAGGCCTCAAAGTAATGGCAGACGCCACTTCTCCCCCGGAACCGACGTGTGATGTAGACGGAACGTGTTACTGTCCGTTGACTGGCGTGATCAATACACTCAGTCGTAAGTACGCGATGCAACTGGTCAGTATCATCGGTGCCCACGAATCGCTCCGATTCGCTGAAATCGAAGCCCACCTTACGAGTGCCAGCACATCGACCATCTCGAAGCGACTAGACGAGTTCGAGGAGGCAGGGTTGGTGTCTCGTACGCAGTACAACGAGATTCCACCTCGTGTAGAGTATGCCCTCACAACTGATGGCCACGAGGTTCGCAAGCGTCTCGAACCCCTCCTCGAGTGGGCATCAAGGTGATGAGTCATCTACAGTGGTGAATCGATCTCCTTGTTCAGTGCAACGTTCCTTTGCATCTTGTCGCTCTATCTCATTTGAACCTCATACTGCAGTTGGAAAGTTACCTCCCTATAGAACTGACACTGTGACACGATGGCGACGAGTTTGATGGAGGAAAGTACACGCGAAGCGGAACGTTTGCTTCTGCCCCGCATCGATTGTCCGTCCACCAACGGAAACTTGCTGTGTCGTCATCGGTAGATCCTCATGGCAGTAAGGAATCGGCTCACTAGACCGACGTTGTGAGGGGTTGATGACGTTCAGACTCATCTATGAATCTGGCTCATGTGACTCGGACCACCCCTCCAACCAAAAAAACAGATCCTGTTGCTCGAATGGAAGACCGTTCAGAGCTCTACTCGACCGTTACAGTGCCTGTCATCCCTGAGCTTTCGTGTGGAATGCAGACATACTCGTACGTCCCAGTGACGTTGAAGGTGTGTTCGTACGTCTCACCGGTAGCGAGCAGTCCTCCACTCACGTCGTTTCGTGCGGCTCGTTCAGACTCGAATCCTCCACTGGCGAAATACGTTGACTCCGTCGGTATCCTGTCTCCGTAGGCCGTCACTGTATGCCCGACATCGCTATCGTTCTCCCATCTCACTGTTGTCCCGGCCCTTACAGTGAGCGTCTTTGGATCGAACGCGAAGTCTTCGTTCATCGAGACACGTGTCGTCCCGTCGGGGTTGCTATTGGACGAACAACCTGCGATTGCCGTTGCTACAAGAGTGCTTCCACTGAGTTTGAGCATTTGCCGTCGATTCATCTCTTGTATAAAGGTTAGTCTGGGGGGTTTAGAGTGCGACGAAGAGGTCAGTGACGTACATCACGACAAGTCCGACGAGGAACGTCACGAGATTCAGCGCAGAACCGACACGTCCATTCCGGCTGACCATTTCTCGAAGTTCCCAGATGACTTGCAGGATCGCTCCCACACCAACGGCGAGGAAGAACGCCCCGAGCGTCGGCGAGAAGGCAAGGCTGCCTAGCCAGCCACCGAGGATGACCGGAGCGCCTGCAATGAATCCCAGACCGACGAAGTGGAGGACGTTTGGACGCTCACCACGTGCAACGGGTGCGACGACAGCTGGCCCTTCAGTCACGTTGTGAAGCATGAAGCCGATGACGAGGAACGCACCGAGTGAGACGCGCCCGAGGGCGAACGAACTCCCGATGGCGAGCCCCTCGGCGAGGTTGTGGAGACCGATACCGAGGGCAACCAGATAGGCAACCCACAGGCCGCTCTGGGCACGCGCATCACCTGCTTTCGCACGGCCCTGTCGCCACGCGCTGACGGACTGAACCGCGAGAAGCGCGCCAATGATGCCGAGCGCGACGAGGGCAGGTCCCTCGAACGCGCCCGGCACCTGCTCGCCGAGTTCGAATGCCTCGAACCCGGCATCAATAGCGAGGAACGCGAGAATACCCGCCGAGAAGGCGAGAATCGCGTGGAGCCAGCGGTCACTCATCGACTGCAGGAATGGGAACCACAGCATCCCAAGTGCGACCGGGATGACGCCGACGAACAGGCCGATGACAGCCATCGTCACCAGCAGGTCCGTCGTCAGGCCCGGTGACTGACTGGGGGCGATGATGGTATGGTGAACGGTTGCACCGTCCGAGAGCAGCAGAGCCACCTCGAGGTCCCAGCCCGGGTTCCAGTGATACGGGATGACCACCTGTGCGCTCTCACGAGGGGCGAGTGTGTTATCACCGCCTGCGCCCTGCACATCGTAGTCCCAGTACGCTTCTGCGACCAGCACCTGTGAGATTGTCACTTCGTCAGGGCCGTTATTCGTGACGTGGAGGACGACGGTCTCTTCGCTCGGTAGGGTCGTATGCGTCACCGACACGTCGGGGAGTGGCGCACCACCGTTGTCGAGCGACGCGAATGGTGTCGCCACAAAGAAACCACCTACGATGAGTCCGAGCAGGAGGATCGGGAGCAGTGCTGCAACCCACTTGGGGAGTCCCAGCGGGCGCTCAGTTTGGTTCACAGTCGTGCCGCCATCCGTGTTTGGTTTGCTCATTTAGACCACCTCGAAGAAGCTCATCCAGCCAAGTTCAGCGAACTCTGACTGGTGGGCGTGGAACATGTACAGTCCCGGATCGTGATTCGAATAGTCCAGCTCGATGATGCCGCGCTGTGCTTGACATTGCATGACCGTGTCAACGTTCTGGTTCGTCGGCAGCAGCGTCGTTCCGTGGTCGTAGTAGTCGAAGAACTGCGAGTGGGTGTGGAACGAGTTGATGAGGTCGAACTCGATTGCGTTGATGAGATACACCCGCTGGCGCTGGTTCTTATCGATCTGGATCGGGCGCTTGGTCTCACCAGCTTTCCAGTTCCCTCGACCGTCAGTATCGCCAACACCGTAGGCGAACGCTCGCGTGTTGGCTGCATACACCTCGTTTCCGCCGTCGAAGTTGGTGTCGAAGCCGTTCATCACCATCACCATCTCGTTGACGGCGTCGTTCTCGGCGTACTCGTGGTTCCGCGTCTTTGCCTCAGCGACGAGTTCCGCACGGAGTTCGTCGGTGATCTGCGAACGGTGGAAGTCACAGTACTCCTCCGGTCGCTGGGCGACACGCTCCGGATCTGGGTCGATGATGATCGCCCCGTATAACCCCCGGTGGATGTGTTCTTTCAGCGGGAGCGAGTGGCAGTGATAGAAGTGGACACCTGCGGGTTGGGCAATCCACTCGTACGTGAACGACTCACCCGTATTGAGGACGCCCGGTCCGTTCTGCGGGATACCGTCCATCTCCGGATTGAGATTTCGGAGGTGTGGATGGATAGTGTGGGCGTGTCGACCGAGATTCTCGAACTTCACACGGATGAGATCGCCCTCGACGGCTCGAATGGTCGGGCCGGGTACCTGGCCGTTGTAGGCCCATGCTGGGAACTCGATGCCCGGGGCGATGGTGACGGTGGTATCGACCGCCTGGAAGGTGAACTCGCGGACGGTTCGACCGTTCTCCTCGTAGATGTCCTGCGGGACGTTCTCCTGTTCGCCACGGCCTGTGTTGAACTGGTAGAGGAACTCGTGTGGGTCAAAGTCAGTGTCGCTATATTCCCCGACTGCACCGAAGTTTCCGTGTGAGTCCTCACCTGGGCCATGCTGCCCTCCGCTGTCTGCCCGTCCGATACCAGTGAGAGCGGCGCTCCCTGCGAGACCAAGCCCCCCGAGAACTGCCCGTCGAGTTGTCTTGAAATCTGATTCGAGCGAATCAACTAGTCGTTGCTCCAATCTCTCTGAAAGTTTTGCTGCTTGTGAATAATCTTGTGAAGGCATGTATTACGCCTCGTTGTACTGTCTGCGTTCGTTTTCAGCCGGTTCAGCAGGCCGTGATACGTAGATGTCTGCAGCGACGTCAGTCGGGAGCGAGAGGGGTTCCTCTGCCGTCTTCACTTCGCACGTGATCATCCCGAAAGGGGCGTTTTCGACCACTTTGAGTTCCGTTCCAAGTGAGATTCCAGAGTTCGTAAGGTACGACAGCACGTCTGCGCTGCTCTCTCGCACCTTAGAAACGACCGCAACCGTTCCCTTTTGACACTCCGCTAACGATTGCTGTGTCTCGCACTCTCGAATTTCGAGGTCTGCTGTAGGAATCGGTTCTCCATGTGGGTCTACTGCAGGCGACCCAAGGAGCACTTCGATTCGCTTGACTAACTTCTCGCTCAGATGATGCTCGAGTACGTCTGCTTCTTCGTGTACTTCTGCCCAATCGTATCCGAGTTCCTCGGTTAGGAAGAGTTCGAGCAGTCGATGGTTGCGGAGCACTTTGATCGCCTGCCTCTCACCGAGCGTGGTGAGACGAGCACCCTGATAACTCTCGTAGTGTACGAGACCATCGTCGTCCATTCGCTGCAACATCGTTGTCACGGTTGGTGGTTTGACCCCTATCGCGGACGCAATTTCGGATGACTTGGCCGGGGTGTCTCTGTCCTGAAGACGGTATATTGCCTTCAGGTAATCTTCGACTTTCGGGGTCACCATGGGCGAGATTTTGATACCTCTAAATAAATAGTTTCGTATTATGGCCTTATTGTTTAGAAACTATCAACCACCCAATTTGTACTTTCATACTCACTGAAGGATCCGCACGACGAAACGTGGGAAGACGAGTTCCAGACGAAGCTGCGTACTTTGCAAGTAGTGGCTTCGAGTCAGAGCGTGCTGCGAGGGACCGGGTTATTGAGGGACCGGGTTATTGAGGGACCTATCGCTCAAGGCGAGGGCTACTAAAGAAGTCCGTGGGCATATAGCCTATTACCAAGCTCACGGACGTATTCGAGAGCTTAACCAGAATCGTTTTTCGGCCGACTTACTTAGCACCGGGCAATGACAAACGAGAGGGGTATCCCTCGCAGAGAATTTCTCAAGTCGGCCGTCGCAATTGGAGGTGCAGCGGCGTTTAGTGCCTGTTTGGGCCGTGAAGGGGTTGATGTCCCGACGGGACCGGATGATCTCTCGTCGTATCCACAGGGACAGCACGCTTGGAATGAAGCCCTGCCACGGGACGACCATGGGAACGTCGTCGCTCCGAGCCATCGCGTGCTTCTCTATCTGAATTACCGACGGGATGGGCAACCGAACGAAGACGACCGTGAAAAGGTTGAAACAGCTCTCCGTGGCATCGAACACGCCTACGAGCGAAGCGGTGATGGGTTATTGCTCACGATGAGCTATTCCCCCGCATACTTCGACCGATTCGACGAATCACTTCCCGAAAGTGTTGACCTTCCCGATCCGGAAGCACTTGCCCCGTTCGAGGATCCTGAGTTCGATACGCCGGACGCAGTCGTCCATCTCGCGAGTAACACGGCACAGGTTGTGCTCGGTGCTGAAGAAGGCCTCAAAGGAAACAAATTGACGCTCAACGGGATCAAACAACCCGATGCGGCCTTGACCGACGTCTTTACCATCGTCGACCGGCGGACGGGCTTTATTGGGGACGGGTTACCGGCGGAGAATGCAGGTGACGCTGAGGGGGTTCCAGCCGACAAAGTCCCCGAGGACGCACCCCTGTTTATGGGATTCAAATCGGGATTCAAGAAGAATCAGGCCAGTGAAGACCGCGTGACGATCCAGTCGGGCCCGTTCGCCGGTGGAACAACTCAACACATCTCCAAGCTCCAACTCAACCTCAACCAGTGGTACAACCAGGACGACCGCTGGCAGCGTGAGGCGAAGATGTTCTGCCCATATCACGCCGAGAACGACGTCGTTGAGGGTGCAGGCGACAATCTCGGCGACAGTAGCAAAATCGACGACTGTCGGCCGACCGATAAAACTGCCCGTGAGATGGGCGTCGTCGGCCACGCTCAAAAGTCCGCCCGTGCTCGCGATGATGATGACTCACCGCTCATCCTTCGACGTGACTTCGATTCTACCGACGATGGCGCTGCTGGCCTCCTCTTCCTAGCACTCCAGCGACGGATCATCGATTTCGTCCACACGAGAGAAGCGATGAACGGAACTGATGTCACCGAGCAGTCGGCCGTCGGTCAGCGGAACAACAACGGCATCCTACAGTACATCCGTACGGAACGTCGCGGCAATTTCTTCGTCCCTCCGCGGTCGTTGCGTGCGCTGCCGCCTGCACAGCCGGTTGAGAACGCACAGGAGGTGACGCATGAATCGTCGTGAGGTGCTTCAGGCGATCGGGGGCACGTCACTTGTGGGGCTCGCGGGGTGTACTGGCCTATTTGAGACGCAATCGGCACAAGCACCACCGCTTCCCGAGAATCGGCCGGACGCAGTTTACTATCCGAGTCACTGGGAGGGTATGAAGATGCCTGGAATGAAGGAACAGAGCGGATACAAGTGTGCGCTCACGTACTCATATGCACACCGGTTCTGGCTGATGAAGCCGAATGGGCTCACAAAGGTCGAGATTCAACCCGAGGATTCGATCCATCTCATGCCGGTCGTTTGGGATACTCAGACAGGAATCATCCCACCAGACATCAATCCACAGCTCACGATCACGCAGAACGGCGAGCAAGTCGACCAGTTCGCGCCGTGGCCGATGCTCTCCCAGCCGATGGGCTTTCACTTCGGCGATAATGCACAACTCCAGGGCGACGGGACATACACTGTCGAGGTCAGCATCGGCGGGCCGTCGACGCGACGGACGGGGTCGCTGGCCGAGAATCAGGGGAACGCATCGTTCACATTCGAGTTCGAATTCAGCCAATCGACGCTAGATGAGATCTCGTATACCGACATCCCCGACGATAAGGAAGGCACGAAAGGTGCTGTCGACCTAATGGATATGACGATGTTGCCGAGTTCGCAGGTGCCGAAGCCAGATGCACTCCCCGGCGACGTCCGTGGATCGGGGACGAACGGGGACGCGAAGTTTGTGGTTACGATCCTTGATGACGCGTCGCGTTTCGGTGGTGACGAAGAGCAGAAGTACCTCGCTGTTTCCCCACGTACCCCCTACAATCGAACGATGCTCCCGATGATGTCGCTTTCGGCGACACTGCAACGCGACGATACGTCGGTGTTCAACGGAACTCTACAGGCGACCATCGACCCAGAACTCCGCTACCACTACGGAGCAACGGTCGCAGATGTACAGACAGGAGATGTGTTGACAATTGACGTCAATTCACCGCCGCAGACGGCCCGTCATGAAGGATACGAGATGGCCTTCGTTGATATGCCAAACGTGCAGATGACGTTGTAGTTCCAAAGGTGTCTTTAGAATCCTATTCGAAGTCAAACCTATGGAAGAGAAGCACCTGCTACTGGTGGCGTTACTTGGCGTTGTCTCACTGCTGGTACTCGCTGGATTTGTCGTTCGCCTGGTGTAAGGTTTCACAGGTTGGCAGTTACAGGCACTTCCGGTTGACGACAGCGGGCGCAAATTGATATGAACCAACCAAACATAGCATCACAGATGAGAAGATGAACCGACGAACGTTTTTCACACAGGGCGCCGCACTCTCCAGTGGACTGCTGCTGTCTGGTTGTCTGGGTCGGCTCGGGTTCGAGACGCAGTCTGCGTGGCGTGACCCACCGCTCGTGGAGGATCGACCTGCCGCCGTTTACTATCCCGCGATCGTCGAAGGGATGGGAATGTATGGGACGACGACAGCCGGTGACATCGGATTTGCGCTGATGCACTCGTTCCCGCACCGTTTCTGGAACCTCACCGGCTCACGCAAAACGAAAGTCGTCGTCCAATCCGACGATTCGGTGCATCTGATGGCGAGTGTCTGGGACACCGAGACGGAGACGATCCTCCCAGTCGACGTCTCTGTCGAAATCAGTAACAGCGACGGTCAAGTGTCCTCAACCAACCTCTGGCCGATGATTTCGCCGAATATGGGGTTCCACTACGGCGACAATATTGCACTGCCGGGAGAGGGACAGTACGATGTGACACTCCAAGTCGGCCCGCTGCAGACAGCTCGTACGAATCCATTCGATAGGCGATTTACTGAGGGAAAATCAGCCACGATGCAGTTCACGTTCGATACCGATGAGACGTACAATTTAGAGATTCGTCGGTTAGGGGAAAAAGCGGGCACCCGTGGGACAGTCGATCTAATGGATATGGAAATGATCCCTGAACCGGTCGTACCGACAAAATCCGAGCTTCCTGGTCAACTACTCCACGAAGGGCAATCCGGTGACGCGACGATGCTCATTGCTCTCGTTGACGGTGACCATCGGTTTAGTGATAGTGAAGGCCCATTCCTGATTGTCTCTCCTCGAACACCTTACAATCGGGTGATGCTCCCGAGGATGGCTCTGTTAGCAACACTCAACCGAGGAGGAGACACAATCGCACAAGGGACACTCCAGGCGTCCATCGACCCCGACCTCGGGAGTTTCTATGGGATGGGTCTTGATGAACTCAACTCGGGTGATACGGTCAGAATCACCGTAGAGACACCACCCCAACTGGCGCGGCACGATGGCTACGAAACCGCGTTCATCGACATGGAGCCGATCGAATTCACTGTTGAGTAAAGTTCCGAGAGACGGCGTCTGTCAGTCAGTGTGCGACCGGCTGGACCCTCGAAACCACCAGAATCAGGGTAGATATGGGGGTGTCGCACCAGGAAGTGAGAGAATCCAGAGGCTAATGACGGTGTAACCGATCATCACAACAACGAACGGGTATTGGCTCCGGATTGCGACGAGACGACTCGAGAAGAGTTCGTAGGCGGTCGCGTGCGCTGCCCAGATGGCGAAGAGATGCCCGACGAGCACGTAGGCGATACTCAAGCCCTCGAACCATCCCGGTGGAGACAATGTCAGGGGGTTGGCTGGGGGTGACAGTGGGGAGACAATCGCCATCCACAGAGCCGGACTGAGAGACACGGCCAGTCCGGTGTAGTGAGCGAGGTGATATCCCGCTGCGATGGCCAATAGCGAGGGTGCAAACCGAAAAGCGATGCGTTTCGCTGTGATGTATGTCCCGGTCCGTCGCCGAGAGAGTACGCCCGCATACCAATACGCGCCGAAGAAAACAACGTAGCCACTGACGAAAAGGAGTGTGTAGATGAGGATGGCACGGGTCTGTACGGCGCCCACTCCAATATTGGAGAGGCTAACGAGTGTCTCGATAGTTGCTGCACCCGTCCCGGTCGTGATGAAGCCACTGTACGTGAGCTCCCAGATTAGCGCAATGACGAACGCAACATCGGACGTATCTGTAATTAAGTCGGAGTCCGTCAGGTCGCTACCGGGCAGTTTTACGGTGAGCTTCCCGTCCCGCCGTTTTACAGGAGCGACTGCCCCGAAGAACCGGAACAGGACAGATATCGGATCTGCATTCTCGAACCACGCATCGGGACCGACGAGTACCGCGCCTGCGATTGTGACGGCACTGTAACCGAGGATCGCAATCGAAAGTGCTGTCGGAATTGTGCTGACGGGAAAGATCACCTCAAGCCACACGAGGAGTAATAAGCCACCAACAGCTGGCCATCGGGCTAATTCTTCTGGATACGTTCGGTATCCAGTTGGGAGCAGCGAGACAATCCCTCGCCACGGGTTCAGCACCGGCCAGAGATTGCCCCCGAGATACGTGAGCATCGGCAAGCCTGCCCGAACGACAACGAACGTGACGAGGATGGTGAAGCTTGCTGTCGGAAGCTGTGGCCCCGTTACTCCCAGATATATTGCCAGTCCGAGGACGAGGATTCCGAGTCCACGACCAACCCATACCAACGGCGTCCACCAATCGTTGACTCGTGGACCGGGGAGCGACCAGTTGTGGAGATAGCGGATAAATGCCCGGTCAGTGACGAAGCTCGTAAGTAGGGCAGAGGCTCCGATAGTGGCGCCTCCAGTGGCAAGGTACAACCATCGGGGGATAGCAAGGGTATCCCGTGACTGCTTCGAGAGCGTCATTCCGTTCCCGGCAGCGACTGTCTCAGTGAATAGTATCAGTATTGAAACCCACGTTACAAACAGGATGAAGAGTCTGAACTTAGTATTCGAGACAAGCCAATTACAAAGATTCAACTCTGGACAAGACTGTGTGTGCCCCTCGCTGCATCGTTCGTAGGTCGTGTTTGAGTCAGGCGAAGATGGCATACGTATTTAGAAGACCGAAATACAGGAGCACGAGGGCTCCGAGTGCCTTTATCCGTAGTGTGCGTAACTCGTCTTCTTCGTCTGATCGAGCAGAGAGATATGTGTCTTTTTCGTCAGCATCCAGCTGCTGGGGATGTTCTAAGCCTTTGTGGAGGACGAGGCGATCAGTCGTTGGAAACGGGTGTCCACAGTAATCGCACCTACTCGCGGGTGATTCGCTCCGTGGAATAGTAGTGCCTACGTATGACATAAGCTCGAACGCTGTTATTTGACCATCTCTCACTCAGCGTTGAAACCGTTCTGGTTTGACGTTCGGACCTCTCCCATCGAGCATTAAGCTACGTGGCACCACCAATAGACGGAGATCGTCGGTTACAACAGATCTGCTATCGAGGATCGAAGTTTTTCAAACACTCCTTTTGACGGCGGGGAGGTGGCCTTTGGTTCTGAGTGGTTGGGCTCGACCGATGGCTGGCTCTCCTCTCCGTGGTCTTCTTCGTAGGCGTCGCAGTAGATGCACATTGGAGGACACAAGCAGAGCAACTGTATAAAATCACTTGACGGCAAGATACTATGTGGGATTGAGTTACACCTTTGATTCGTCAAAGCGAGAAAGAACTAGTACAATACCAAGAATCACACCGAGCCCGAGTGTCGCTGCTGTTGCTCCATAGAGTGCCATACTCGGTGGTGTCGGATGAAAGAGTACGGAATTAAGAACAGAAATGTGCTGAATCTTTGAGCTCGTTCCAATAATTAATCCGAGTCCAGCTCCGACGGCGATCCCGACGAGTATGACGAGTCCAAAGATTCGCTTTCCACTCAGAGTACGTACCGTATCGCCCATATTGGTTGATTGTAGCCGATAGTGTAAGAACACTCTTGTTCGGGTTGGGTTATTAATTGATAGCGTTCGAATTGATTTCATCAGGAAAAATCGGGCGACGCGATAACAGTCGGTTTATTATGTTCGTGGCCGTAGCTCCGGTAATGGCCACTCAATTTGAGAGCCACCACGCCCACATTCGGTCGTCAGGAGTGTGCCAACGGATGTCTGCAGTGGGTGTCCCCTGGAGACGACCGATGGCGTCTCGGAGTGAACGTAATCAGAAGAGAGGACTCAGAGAAACAAGTGAACTCTCGTTACTACCCGACAATGAGTGACGAGTCCGACACAAATTCAACCTACACCGGAGCGAGCCCGTGGCCGCTGTTTGTTGCCCTCGGCTTAGCACTGTCTGAGGTCGGTGTCGTCCTCGGACTTCGTCCCGTATCTGTCACTGGCCTCCTGCTGTTCGTTGGATCGGTTGCCGGCATCCTGACGGAAGCAGGGTACGTCTCCCGACCTGCACGGGCAGCTGGTGTGCAAGGAGTCGCATTAGTCGGCATTGGGATTACGTTGGTACTTCAGAATCAGACCGGGACGACGGTTCGCGGACAGTCGATTGCCATCGCGGGCGGCCTCAGCCTCCTCGGCGCACTTCTCTGGGTGGGATTCGTGCGGATACGTGCTCGAAAATCGATGACGTCGATTGAAAAGACAGACTCGACATCCGATTGACTCCACTACCTGACACACATAGAATTTAACACGGCAACAACTGCAATCGCGTTCATCATCCTACTCTCCGTTCTCGTCGGCGGAACGGCGATGAGTCTGATGAGTACCAGTCTGTTGATCATGGTGAGTATCGGGTTCATCCTATTTGGAATCCTTACGTTCGTCCTCGGGATCAAAACACGTCGAGTATCGAGTAACTCGGATGTGGGTCCGGGAATAGACCGAACCAATGCCAGAAATAACAATTCAGCCCTATTATTTTATTAACTATTGCCATTAGAATGCCGTCTGATAGCAGCCGATTTAATAAGTCTGTAGTGGCTAGCGGAATGTAATGACCTCACCTGACGAGGAATCCCACGACGGAAGTGGTGAACCACCGGATCACACCCACGACCACGAAGCGGATTCTCACGACCATGGTCATACACATGATCACAATCACGATGATCACGAACACGTCCAGCACACAGGACAAAAAGAGGGTGACGTTGTCCCATCGATAGACCAAGGAGATGTTGCACAGTTCTCCGTCCCGGAGATGGACTGTCCATCTTGTGCAGGAAAGGTCGAAAACAGCGTCGAAAAGCTGGACGGAATCGATAGCGTCGATCCGCAAGTGACGACAGGAACCCTCTCTGTGTCCTACGACGGGGGGAAAACGACGCCAGATACGATTGCCGAGCGCGTCGAAAAAGCCGGATACACGGTTGAGGACCAAGGAAAAAGGACCGCGGCGTTCTCAGTCCCGGAGATGGACTGTCCCTCCTGTGCTGGAAAAATAGAGAACGCCCTCGATGCTCTCGCCGACATTTCGAGCTACGATACCCAGCCGACGACTGGGAAAGTACTCGTCACGTACGATGGGACGTCGCTCTCACCATCTGATATCGTCAGTGCAATCGAGGGCGCTGGCTACGATGTGACCGACTCGACCGCGACCGAGACGGGCGCTGAAAGCGATTCCACTGACGACCGCGAGAGTATCTGGACCAGCTCGCGGGCGATCAAAACGTGGATTAGCGGTGGGTTCGTCGCGCTTGGACTCCTCTTTGAGTTCTTCGTCACCAGCCAGAACATCCTCGTGGCTGAAATCGTCGGCCGCGAGCTACTCATCGCAGATGTCCTCTTCCTCGTCGCCGTTGGAACCGCTGGCCAGGTAATCTTCCGTAACGGCTACTACTCTGCGCTAAACCGTAACCTCGACATCGACCTGTTGATGAGCATCGCCATCAGCGGTGCCATCATCGCCAGTCTCGTCTTCGGCGAGTCACTCTACTTCGAGGCCGCCACGCTCGCGTTCCTGTTTAGTATTGCTGAACTCCTCGAACGCTATTCGATGGACCGCGCACGCAACTCCCTTAGAGAGTTGATGGATCTGTCTCCGGACGAAGCGACGGTGAAACGGGACGGCGAAGAGGTGACGGTTCCCGTCGACGACGTGGATACCGGTGACATCGTCGTCGTGCGTCCAGGTGAAAAGATCCCGATGGACGGAGACGTGCTCGATGGTGAAAGTGCCGTCAACCAGGCCCCCATTACCGGCGAGAGTGTCCCCGTCGACAAGACGCCGGGGGACGAGGTATACGCCGGCACGATTAACGAACAGGGGTATCTCGAGGTCGAGGTTACCTCTGAGGCGGGCGACAACACGCTGTCCCGTATCGTCCAGATGGTCGAAGACGCCCAGGCGAACAAAACCGAACGCGAGCAGTTCGTCGAGCGGTTCTCCTCGTACTACACGCCGGTCGTCGTCGGCTTCGCGATCTTGGTGGCGGTTATCCCGCCCCTCCTATTCGGCGCGTCGTGGCCAACGTTCATCGTCTACGGGCTTACTCTGCTGGTGCTTGCGTGTCCGTGCGCGTTCGTCATCTCGACGCCCGTCTCGGTCGTCTCGGGGATCACCAGTGCCGCAAAGAACGGTGTCCTCATCAAAGGCGGGAACCACCTCGAAGCGATGGGCGCGGTCGAAGCGATCGCGATGGACAAGACCGGGACGATCACGAAAGGCGAGTTGACGGTCACGGACATCGTCCCGCTCAATGGCAACAGCGAGGGGGACGTCCTCCGATGTGCCCGAGGGCTGGAATCGCGGTCGGAACATCCCATCGGTGAAGCGATCGTCGAATTTGCCGAGGAGAGCGACATCGGGACACCAACAGTCGACGACTTCGAGAGTATCACCGGAAAGGGCGTCGAGGCCGACCTCGACGGCGATAAGCACTACGCGGGCAAGCCTGGTCTCTTCAAAGAACTGGGCTTCGATCTCGCGCACGTCCACGCCACGACCGATGGCGGTGTCGTCACCACGAAGAGCCGTCAAATGTGCGAGCGCAATGGCTGTCTCGACCTCCTCGAGGAGACTGTCCCCGAACTCCAGTCACAGGGCAAGACCGTCGTGCTCGTTGGCACCGAGGACGAACTCGAGGGCGTAATCGCCGTGGCCGATGAGATACGGCCCGCAGCGAAGCAGTCGATCCAGCGACTCCACGACCTCGGTGTCGAGCACATCATCATGCTCACTGGAGACAACGAACGGACCGCACGAGCGATCGCCGACGAAGTTGGTGTCGACGAGTTCCGGGCGGAACTCCTGCCTGATCAGAAGGTCGAGGCAATCAAGAAACTCGACGAACAGTACGACGGGGTTGCGATGATCGGCGACGGCGTCAACGATGCGCCAGCCCTCGCGACGGCGACCGTGGGCGTCGCGATGGGCGCGGCCGGAACGGATACCGCGCTTGAAACGGCAGATATCGCGCTCATGAGCGACGACCTCTCGAAGCTGCCGTATCTATATGAACTCTCTCACGACGCAAACAGCGTGATTCGGCAGAACATCTGGACGAGCCTCGGCGCCAAGGGGCTCCTCGCAGTGGGCGTTCCCTTTGGCCTTGTGCCTATCTGGGCAGCTGTTCTCGTCGGGGACGCGGGGATGACGCTCGGTGTCACCGGGAACGCGATGCGCCTCTCTCGTATCACGCCGGGTACAGATACCGAAACTAACGCTTTGGAGGGGTAAGATGGGTGCAGAGAACGAGGGAAACGCAACATCCCATACGGAGTCAGATCAGCAAAGATACCCGTTCGGGCTCTCGTCTCCACAGTTTGCCGTCCTCCTTGTGCTCGTTGGGCTCATCGGTCCCGGTTTACTAGTATACACCCTCGAAGAGGCGAACCTCTCTACCGTAGCTGACCTCGTGTGGATCGTTGGCTATGGCACAACCATTTTTGTCGTTTGGTTCATCTGGTTTCGTCCGCTTGACCTCGTTGGACCCTCCGCCCAGGACACATCCCTCATCGAGGAATCAGAGCAGTTCGACACAGTACCTGAGGGACACGATAGTGAGTCTGAACCCTCGGTTCGTACTGAACCATCGGCGGAAGATTCGACGTTGGCGACTGAAGACAGCGCGCAGGAGTTCACTCAGGAATCATCAGAGCCCTCAGATTCGAAATAAATCTCCCTCCAAAGTGAATTTATGACGCTCCACGAGCATACACAAGAGGATACGGCAGAGCACGAACCCCCGTCTGAGACAGGAGGCAGTACCCGCCGGCTTGCGCTCGTCGCGGTCGTCAATTTCATCGGGTTCGTAGTTGAGTTGGCTGGCGGGCTTCTATTCGGATCTGTCGCCCTCATCAGCGACGCACTCCATATGCTGTTCGATATGCTTGCGTATGCGATGGCGTTCGGTGCGAGTTACACCGCCGAGCGCTTCGAAGGCGGCGAGTCATGGTCCTACGGGCTACACAGACTGGAACCAGTTGCCGCATTTCTAAACGGCGTACTACTAGTGCCGATGGTCGGGTACATCCTCTGGGAATCCTATCAACGATTCTTGGACCCGGTCGCAATCGATCCCGTACTCACGTTACTCATCGCGACAGGTGGCCTTCTGGTCAACGTCGGCTCAGTGTACGTCTTGCAGGGTGACGAAATGAGCCTCAACGAACGGGGCGCGTTCTACCATCTGCTCGGTGACGCCGGAGGGTCTGTTGCGGTAATCGTCTCGACCGCCGCTGTCGCAGTGTTCGACCTCCCCATCGCAGACCCTGTGGCGGCCGTACTCATCGGGCTGCTGGTGCTCGCGTCAGCCGGGAACGTCCTCCGGGAAAGCACCTCGATACTGCTGGAACGGAGCCCGGTGTCGTCCGAAGAACTCCGAGGTGAATTGACGACACTCGATGGCGTCGACCAGATTGAGGATCTCCACATCTGGCAGGTGTGTAGTCAACTCACCGTCGCAACCGTCCGGCTGACAGATACGGCGACCACACTTGAGGAGCAACGGACCATCCAGTCACGGGTTCACGATCATCTCACGGATCGAGGAATCGACCACGCAACCGTCGAGTTCGTCGGGCGTGCCGACCCCGATACCGACCCTGTCGGTACGACGAATCACTCCCACTAACGATGGCTATGACCACACCCAATCGAATAGATCAGATATCTACCCGACAGGTATCAGGAACGGCAATATTCGAACGGGGTTTATTTCTGGATATACAGGGAGTACATGATGACTGCGAGGCCAGAGGCGACGAATAGGCTGTTGATGAGCACGCCGAGGGCCAATCCGACAGAAAAGAACTGATTAGCTACCCCGGTCAAGGCCGCCCCCAGTGTGATAATACCGAAACCGACACCAAGGACGCGTAGCGAGTCCTCATCCGTACGTCGATAGGCTTTAAACGCGATGTAGGTAATCCCGCCACCGAGGAGCAAGATTACTAACTTGACGACTGCAATCGCCGTGATGACGCCGTTCATACTTCGTCCCCCATCATCGACCAGATATCTGCAAGCCGTTTGTCGGTAGATTGCGGCGGTCGATCGACACTCACCGAAAACGTACCTGTGTCGTCCATAGAGATCGTGACATCCTCGAAAGACCGCTCGTAGTAGGTAACCCGTCCACCTCCGGGGTTGATCGTCTCCTGTTCTCGAACGAGGGAAGCGGAACTGAGGAGTTCTAATTTTCGATACAGCGTCGACTTGGGGATGTCACATGCGTCAAGGAGTTCGTTCGCAGTCATTGGTTCGATCGTTTCCCGGAGAATAGCCCGACACGCGGGGTCATCCAGCGCATCAAGGACTTCCTGTAACTCCGGAGTGTCCTCAGACGACACTGGATTATCTCCCATTATTCGAGAATACGTGTTCCTCGGGATATGGTGTCCGATTGTTTGCGAGACACCCCATCGAAGCCACAAATTCGGCCGGGATCGTGGTTGCAAAGTCATGACAGCCGGTCCATTGAAAGAAGGTAGACATGGTGACACAGTTGTGAAGCGGTTATGAATCGTGCTCAATTTCGAGTCGTTGTTCGCCTGCGTCTGTGATGTCGTAGAGACCTCTACCCCGTGGAACAATACAGCCCTCACTATGGAGGTGAGCACACGTTTGGTCAATGGTGATCGGGTGTCCATCGACGGCGTTAGTGATCTCCATCACATGGCAAGGTGACTCGTCAACGAGCAGTTTCAATACCTCGATCTCGGTCTGTATTGAGAACCCGTTCATAGTAGATAACGTATCATTGGTACATCTGTAACTGTATTCCGTCCGTCAGGGGCTATCCGGTCAGTCATGCTCTGCGTACACCTCGAGAAGCTCTTGGTATCGCTTCCGGATCGTGACTCGATTCACGTGGGCGACTTTACTCACCATCTCCTGTGTGAGCTGCTCGTTCGTGAGGTGGGTCGCAGCATACAGAGCGGCAGCCGCCAACCCGGCCGGACTCTTCCCACTGTGGACGGCATTATCTGTAGCTACCCCAAGCAGTTCTCGAGAGCGCCGTTCTGCTTCGTCGCTCACATCAAGCGATGACGCGAATTGTGGGATATATTGCATGGGGTCCTCCGGCCTGATCTCTAGCCCAAGTTCTCGGGACAGATATCGGTACGCTCGCTGGACCCGGATTTTCTCGACACGGCTGACGTCGGCGAACTCAGTCAGCGGTCGTGGCATTCCGTGCTGTCGGGCAGCCGCGTACAACGACGCCGTCGACATACCCTCGATCGAGCGACCAGGGAGCAGATTCTGCTCTACAGCTCGCCGGTACAGAACGCCTGCCGTTTCCCGAACCGATTCCGGAAGTCCCAGAGCGGATGCCATGCGTCTGATCTCTCCGAGCGCTTGCTTGAGATTCCGCTCGTGGGCGTCTTTCGTCCGGAACCGCTCGTCCCACGTCCGAAGGCGCTGAAACTGAGCGCGTTTGCGACCGGAGACGGCCTGTCCGTAGGCGTCCTTGTCTTGCCAGCCGATAGTCGTACTCAGGCCCTTGTCGTGCATCAGCTGCGTCGTCGGAGCACCGACCCGACTCTTTTCATCGCGTTCGTCCGACGTGAACGCACGCCACTCCGGGCCGTGGTCGATTGGATCGTCTTCAAAAACCAACCCACAGCTTTCGCAGGTCGCTTCATGTCTGTCGCTGTTCAGGATAATATGTCCCTGACACTCGGGACATGTGTTGTCGTTGGTAGACTTCACGTCACGGTCTCTTTCATCTATCGGCCGTTCCCGAGTATATTCTTGAGGAGTCATCATGTCGGAGTATAGTGGTTTTCCCTACAAACCATGGGCCATCTTAATAGTGCCGTGGGACGGCTCCTCAATGAGCAATTGGCGGAGTCCCACTCACTGGGAATCCGGCCTAACACTTTGTCTCCGAGACATCAACTCGGCACACCGTGAGTTGGAGTCCCTATCCAAATTACATTTTTCAAGCTTACAGTCCTCGTTGGATCGAACCTCGTCGAACCTGAACGTCAGCCATGAACAAAATCACTACCAGGAGATATCTTGGAATGAATAGCGCCGAAATCGACCTATCGAAGCCAACTTGTAGGGTAGAGCCCTACAACCACGTCTGATTAATGTCGTCGACATCTCGCCTCCAATCTGTCGCCTCGGCTATTGGTCTCACGTACGGACCATACGCCGCGGGGGGTATCGTAATCTTTGCCGTCGCGGCGGTCATCAGGCTGTTCGGAGTCGACCTCGCGTCGCGTCCAGCCCTCAGAGTGATTTTGAGCACGTTCTTGCTCCAAGGGGTGGCGTTTGGGGGCATTGCCGTCCTCTATCTCAAAGGCCGTGGTCTCGGATTCGGATTCGTTCCAGTTCGTCTACCTAGCAAACGTGATGGGGCGGTGATTGTCGGAGGGAGTTTTGCGCTCTTAGGCCTGCTCTTTGTGGCATCTTCTGTAATCACGGCCCTTGGTCTGAACTCGGCCCAGAACCAGATCGCCGAGGTCGGGCAGCAAAATCCGAGTGTATTCCTTGTTCTGATCCCGCTCCAATTCCTGCTGGTTGGTCCAGGAGAAGAACTGTTATTCCGGGGCCTCGTACAGGGCACCTTACGTGAAAGTCTCCATCCCGCTCGTGCAATCATCCTCGCAAGCGCTCTGTTCGCATCTATCCATCTCTTCTCGTTGTCAGGGGAAGGCAAACTGGTGTACATCGGTATCGCATTCGTCCTGGCCCTAGTTCTGGGAGTAGCGTACGAGTACACAGACAACCTCGCAGTACCGGCTGTGATTCACGGGACGTATAACGCGGTGCAGTTTGCAGGAGCCTATCTGACGGCGACGGGCGGACTTTAAAACTCTAACCACTTTCTAGCCTTAATTTCGAGATTATACCGTTAAACAAATATGGGAGAAAAGCTGCTATCCTTATTCGGCTTTCGCCGAACATATCCACGCGCTATCCCGTGAATTGGGACTCCGCAGTCACCCTATGTTTAGGCCAATCAAAATGCCGATTGTATCATGACTACACGTTTCGGCGCTCCCGGAACCGGACTGTCCCGACGTGAGTTTCTCGCAGCAACTGGCGCGACCAGTATTGCGTCGGTAGCCGGCTGCGCAGCGGGCGGAGCCAACGAGCCAGCAGCAACGACCGATACGCCGACGCAGTCACAGACTGACTCGCCCGATCTCCCCTACACCAGTCCTCCAACAGTCGTCAACGTCGACGAGCAGGGCGGCGAAGTGACCATGCGGACTCAGCAAGCCCGACACGCGGTCCACCCACTCAATACGATGGGCGGCCCCGTCGAATTCCCACGCGTCTGGGCATTTCAGGCTGACAACAACGACCCTAGCGTCCCCGGTCCAATCCTCAGAACGAATGAGGGTAACGCGATGGAAGTAACACTCGATAACACCGACGGCCGACGTCCCCACACGATTCACTTCCATGGAGTTCGCAAGACGTGGAAGAACGACGGCGTCCCGACGACGACCGGAATTCAGGTCCCGCCAGGGGAGACACACACCTACGAGATTCCCGCTAACGTCCCTGGAACGCATTTCTACCATTGTCACTTCCAGACCCACCGGCATATCGACATGGGTATGTACGGGATCTACCGAGTTGATCCCGAAGGCTACGAACCGGCGGACCGCGAATACTTCATGACAATCAAGGACTGGGACTCACGAATCCCGCGGAAGTGGGCCGGTGAGGTAGACTTCACGTACAATTCAGCCAGTCGAAACCCGGACGTGTTTACCGTCAACGGGAAGAGCGCACCCCGAACGCTACACCCTGAAGAAGGGTCACCGATCATCGTTGAAGAGGGCGACTCAGTTCGCATCCACCTCGTCAACGGCGGGTATATGTCGCACCCGATGCACATCCACAACCACCGCTTCCAGCGCATCGAAAAGGACGGTGGAACGATTCCGGAGGCTGCCCGCCACGATATGGACGTCACGAACGTCGCTCCCGCTGAACGACACACGATCGAATTCACTGCCGATGCAGACCCAGGCGTCTACTTGATGCACTGTCATAAAGTCAACCACGTCCTGAACGACACGTTCTATCCTGGTGGGATGCTCACCGGCGTGGTCTATCGGTCCGTCATGGATACGGACATCTTCAACCAGCTCATGGAGTACGCCGGCTACTCCGCGTAGCCACCACTCGGAATTCCTCATCTTGCGGTAGCGAAGAAACCCCGTCCTTTAGGACAGGGAGGAATCGCGTTCGTACACAGTACCCCTCAACCTACAGTGGCCCTTCGGTGTCCAGTGCTTTCGCACCCTGAATGACGAGTCCCCACCACGTCAGGCCGTGTGCTTCCTTTACTTCGCTCAGTTTCTCGTTGAGGACATGAACGTTCGCCTTCTCACTGTGACCGAAGGAGACATCTGAGTATCAACCCTGGCGTCTCCAGACTACCTCAACTCCACCCCAGAGGAGGCCAGTACCGAGGAGCATCACGAGTTCAAACACTTCTACGAACCCCATCCAGACCGGTGTGATGTACATAAGGCCATTCAAGTACTTCCCGGGGATGAGTTGTTTACCGAAAGTCAGGACACGGTCACTCAAACTGCCCGTCCGTGAGTCAAGATTTGCTTGCGTCGCACTTGGGCCACCTGCACTCTCGTCTCCAGTCCCGAGACGTTCGGCCTCGTATGGGAAGGCGATATTGACGCTCCAGACAACCTCTCCTTGTTTGTCAACTTCGAATACACGATTCCCATTCGAATCTGTTACCAAGGTGTGGCCATTTGGGAGTCGGTCGGCGTCCCGTGGCCACTGCATCCGCGCGTCTCGCCACACCCACGACTGTTCCCACCTGTCTTCCGTCCGTTGGTACTCGACGACGCGGTTGTTTTCTGAATCCCCGACCAGGACCGCGGGGCCGCCGTTGGCCTCGGGGATGTAGTCCGGGTTGTGCTGTTCGTAGAGGATACTGTAGTCGTCCTCCGCACCGAGCGTCCACTCGTCGATGAGTCCACTCCGGTTGAGGAACACGACCCGGTCTTGGTTACGGGCGCTCACCATGAGTCGACCATCCTCGAGTACCTCGATGTCGTTGATGTGCGTCCAGTCCTCGGGGTACGGACCACCCGTATCCCGGGTGAACCCGTTGCTGGCGTTCCACGTCCACTCGGTCTGGCCGGAGGTGGTGTTCACGACGAATACCCGGTCGAGGTAGATATCCGCGACAGCCAAGTGTGTCTCGTTGAGCCGGTCGGCATCGTGGTAGCGTGTTGCTTCTTTCCCAGGAGTGGTTTCGCTCCAGACGCGCGTCACCTCGCCGGTCGTCAAGTTGACTCGCTCATATCCGTTGCGCGTACAGGCGTTGGTCGAGCGAGCAGCCTCGTATTCGTTCCAGACCCCCTCGTCAACTCGGCGCTGGGCGAAGTTACTGGTGTCCGGACATGCCGACGGCTCGAGGTGGTCCGCAAACATATACTCAACGGTGGTTCTCGTTTCAGGTACCGGATCGACGTCCCAGTACCGCGTGTGTGAGTCGTTGTAGTAGAGGATGCTTCCGTCCGGGTTGAAGCCGACGAGCTCCGCTCGGGCACGAGGCCCGCTACTCGCCTCACCTCGCCACGAATTCGAATCAGTCGCGATGACCGTGATGTTGCCGCGGGGTTCGGCGGCCTGTTGCTGTGGGTTCGCAACCCCTTGATTCGTGAGGTGGCTCTCGAAGGTATCGTTGGTTGCCCCAACTGTGTATCCGTAGGCTAGGCCAATACTGGATAATCCGATGACGATGACGAAAAACACACGGAGATAGGCCTTGGTTGTCACGGTAGAATCTCTGAACAGATTCTAATTGGTTATACGGATGCTAAGAATTCGAGGCAGCATTATTCCGTGAACTCACTGTACGAGACGTTGCCTTTATCGACGATGGTCTGGCTTTCAGGAACGTCTCCGTCCGGCGGCATACTCCCCTCCGCGGGACCGCCGGGTTCGCCGACGACGATCCGACCGACCATCCCCAGGGACTTGTGCGGGATACAGAAGTAATCGTACGTCCCCGTGGTTTCGAACGTGTGTTCGTAGCTCGCGCCTTGTTCGCTTAGAATTTCGCTATTGAACGGTTCTGCTCCCTCGGGAATCCGATTTACCGAGGCTGTGCTCGTTCCTTCTTTGTAGGCGGTCGCCGAGTGACTCCCACTCTGGATTTCAAACGTGACGGTATCACCAGATTCGACGAAAAGACCAATCGGGTCGAAATAATACTCGCTACCCTCGGTGACCATCATGACCGTATTCGACCCCCCTGAGCCGCCGGTTGTCTCCTCTCTCGAATCGCCAGTTGTCCCCTCTGTCTCGGTCGTAGTCGGCTCACCGCCACCATCACCGTTTCCTGAACTACTACATCCTGCGAGACTGGTCACGCCGCCTGTTGCGAGAACTCCGGCTGTCTTGAGAACTTGTCGACGTTCCATGCCCACATATCAAACCCCCCGGTATAAGGGCCGAGGGCGGATTCCCAATACATAGGACACCGCCTTCGTTTGACGTACCGCAGTCGCAAAGTCGGAGTGATGGCATTCTATCCGAGGACGGTCCATTTTTCACCCAATCTGCGAATCATCGTTCAGACCACTAGCGACATCTGCCGAGGTGAGACCGGTGGTTGATCCCGTTCTTGCGAGCCGACTCCAGTTTGCGCTCACCACCATCGTTCACATCATCTTCCCAGTGATGAGTATGGGACTTGCACCGTTTCTCATCTATTTCACATGGAAAGAGATTCGAACCAAACAGCCAGTGTACGAACAGCTCCGTCGATTCTGGACCCGCATCTTTGCGGTCAGCTTCGTCGTTGGAACGGTGACCGGCCTCGTCCTCGAGTTCGAATTTGGAACGAATTTTGCCGCGTTCTCGACGACCGCGGGGGAGCTGTTCGGCGGCCCACTCGCCTTGGAGGGGATGATGGCGTTCATGCTCGAAGCGACGTTTCTCGGTATCTTCGTCTTCGGCCGCGATCGTGTTTCGGACCGTCTGTACTTCCTGTCGAGTCTTGCCGTCGGACTCGGTACATGGCTCTCGGCCGTCTGGATTCTCATCGCGAACTCGTGGATGCAGACTCCGCGTGGGTTCGAAATCGTCGTGGAGAACGGTCAGCGGATTGTGAAGCTCACCGACCCCGTCGCGGCGTACCTCACTCCAAGATTCTCGTATATGTTCATTCATATGCAGAACGCGGCTGTCGAGTCGGTCGCACTCTTTATGGCCGGGGTTGCCGCCTACTACGTGTTCCGACACCACGTCTGGGGCTACCCGATTGAACACATCGACGTCTGGGAGAAGTCGCTCAAAATCGCGCTCGTCGTACTCCTCATCACAGCCCCACTGCAAGTGATCCAAGGAGATGAGTATGCTCGCCACGTCTCCGAAACCCAACCTCAGAAGTTCGCCGCAATGGAAGCTGTCTGGGAAACCGACTCCTACGTCCCCGAGTATATCGTCGCGTTCCCCACGGACGTCAACGACCTGCTGAATCCACGGACGAAAGATCTATTCGGCATCGGCATCCCGGGTGGCGCATCCTGGCTCGCGAGCGGCGGAAATCCACAGGCAACGATACGCGGCCTCGAATCCTTCTCGACGAAAGCCCCACCTGTGGCGATCGTCTTCTGGGCGTTCCGGATCATGGTCGCCCTCGGTTTCTGGTTCATTCTGCTGGCCGTCTGGGGTGCCTATCGATGGTGGCGCGGCGAACTCTTCGAGGACGACTTGTTACACAAGGCGTTGATGGCGTCTTCGCTCCTGGGATTCGTCGCCGTGGAGGTCGGCTGGATCGTCACCGAGGTCGGACGACAACCGTGGGTCATTCAGGGAGTAATGAAGACGAGTGCCAGCGTCTCGCCTAATCTCACAGGCGCAGAAGCGACGTTCACACTCGTCGGATTCGTTACCGGATACATCCTGTTACTGGGCCTCTTCACATACGTTGTCGGTCGTATCATCCGAACGGGGCCACCATCGAAAGACGAACTTACGCTGAGTGACGTTACCTGTGTCCCAGAGTCAGAGGTGACGTCTGGTGACTAACATCGGATCGCTGGCTACGAAGCCGTTACTCGGATTGCCGCTCGCCGAGCTCTGGTTCGCGCTGTTGTTTTTCATCTTCGGGATGTTCCTCTTTCTCGACGGCTTTGACTTCGGCGTGGGCGTCCTGTTTGCGACCCGTGACAACGACCACGAGAAAGAACAGCTGTTGGCGGCTGTCGGTCCGTTCTGGGACGGGAACGAGGTCTGGCTCGTCGTCTTCGGAGGGGCACTATTCGCGGCGTTTCCGTCCGTCTACGCGAATCTCTTCAGTCGATACTATCTGTTGATGTTCGCGATTCTCGCCGCACTCGGTCTTCGAGGACTCGCCCCAGAAATGTACGAAGAGCGTGAAGACGACCGCTGGCGGACACTCTGGGGCTACTCGTTCGTCATCGGGAGTACCGTGACGCCGTTTCTGCTGGGGTTGTTCGTGATAAACTGGCTGGTCGGAGCGACTGGTCTCATCACCCCAGTGGGGGTCCTCGGTGGTGTCACAGTCCTCGCTCTCACGATCGTCGACGGGGCGGCGTTCCTCGGGCTGAAAACCCGCGGCGCGCTACGAGACGAGATGCGGAACTACGGCGTCAGAGCTGCCGTGGGCTATCTTGGTGGAGCGATCATCACTCTCGGAGCAATATACGTGACCGAGCCAGGGCTGCGCTCCTCGTTCCGATCTCCTCTCATCGTCGCACTTGTGATCCTTACTGCAACCTTGACAGGAATCTATGTCGTCGCGCTTCGTAGAAACCGGTACTACGCCGCGTTCGCGGCGACAGCCGCACTCGCCTTCGGACTCGTAGGGGTCGTCGCTATCCTTCTGTTCCCCTTCGTCGACCAGACCGCAGGACTCACTATCCGAGATGCGATCATCTCGACGCTTCCGCTCAATCTCATGTCGATTATGGCGAGCGTGCTGCTCCCAATTGTGATCGGGTACTTCGTCGTGCTTTATTCCGCGTTCAGTGGTCCAGTCAAAACTGAGGAGACCTACGGATGAGACAGATAATCAGAAAACAGCGTGTCGCTAGTTTGAGTGGACAGGTCAAAATAGAAGATCAACATCGGTTCGTGATGATGGTGACCTGAGACGATGACATCAACACAGTCCAGTTCGGAGCCCCGATTGCTGTCTCGTATCGTTGTAACGTGGATTGAGCTTACCGTTGTTGGGTTCGGGGGAGGTGCAATTGGCACATCGATTGGTGGCCCACCAGGATTGATTATTTATTTTGTCACAACCCTCGTGTCAGTTGGAATCCTCTTCTACAACGTGAACGAGCTTATCAAACAATGGGTGATCTCTACAGATAAGTAAGGCAAGTGTCTCGGGGCCTGACCCCAAGGTGAAGCCAACACAAGCACTTAATTAAGTACGTTCTGTACAGCAGAGTACAGTCAGAACCCCAAAAACGGGTTAAAGACCTTAATCCTGTCTTTGTTCTTCAGGTTCACATCTATGCCGAGAACTCGGTCGCCGTCTCGCTTATCTACTTCTTTCTGGATGACGACGTGGAGGTAGAACGCATCAGTGTTAGGGCGGTAGTGGAACGTTCCCATCGGGTTCTCGTAGTCCTCATCTTCAAGGTACGACAGCTGGTACTCTCCGGGTACGAAGTCGACTTCGACGCGTCCGCTGACCGTCAAGAGCGTGGCATACTCGTCTCGAAGCTCTTCTGAAGCAGGTTGCAGTTCGAGGTAGCTGGCGCTGAGGAACGTAGAGAACAAGTAGTACGGGAACTGTTACGCGAGGACCACGTCGAGGGTGAGCATCACTGCCGCCCCGACCAAGAAGCCGAGCGTGGCAACTCGTTCGTACCCGTGGGAGTGCGTCTCGGGAATGATTTCGTCCCCAATCACGTACAGCATCCCGCCCGCAGCGAATCCCATGGCGTACGGGAGGATAGGAGCAGCGACGACGACAGCCCACGCGCCGAATAGCGCGAGGGGGATTTCGACTACTCCGGCCCGGACACCCGCGACCGCCGCGTACCAGCGTCGCCCGAGCCCTGCGTTGAGCGCGGCGACCGACACGGCGAATCCCTCGGGGATGTTCTGGATGCCGATTGCGAGCATCAACGACACCGCATTCTCGATGTTTCCCGATCCGAAGCCGACCCCGACGGCAAGCCCTTCGGGCATGTTGTGAAGCGTAATGGCAACAGTGAAGAGCAGGATCGACGTCAAACGCGCGGGCGTCACTGGTCCAGAATCAGTGTTTTTTGAGTCGCTCTTCTGTGCGTCTGAGGTGACGGTGCCACCGTCGGTCTGGGCGTCATCCACGAGGCGATTGCTGATGATCGGACCGACTTGGTGGACCCAGCGCTCTCCCTGATCAAGGACAGCGACTCCGAGGAAGAATCCGATCAGCACCGGGACGATCCCGGCAATTTCGAACCCAGCAACGCTCACGCCACGATATGTAGCTTCAGAAGCGAATTCGATACCTGGAAGGAGGAGGCTGGTAAAGCTCGCCGATAGCATCACGCCAGCAGCGAAACCGAGCATCGTATCTAAGGACTTCTCTGTCGGATTTCGCCAGACGAGCACGAGCAACGCGCCCAGAAGATTCAGAGAGGCAATGAAGATACCGCCGACAAGTCCTAGGAGCACTGGATCTCTTCCGACTAGGTTGACGATCAGTTCTTCAAGCACCACTCTCACCCCGACGGTTCCATATCTGAGCCCCTTCGGATACCTTCGTCTCTAATCCGGATCGATAGTTCATCTGCCTACGCTAGAATTAGTCATGTCTAATAAAACTATATGGTATACAAAATTATATCTTTTGAACCAATTGGTGGAGAGCCCTCCGACGATCTCAGTCGGACAGAACTAACTGATGGCTAGTGGGTGCCGGATCATTCCCTGCTGAACTAGTGACTCAACCACCGGGAAATCGATTGTTCGAAGGTTCTGTGCCAGTATGAGGGGAGTCGATCCTGTCACTGTTGGTGGATTTGTCGTACGGAGCGTGCGCGCTTCTCTCCACCACTAAGTGGTCGGGGGTCCGCACTGTATCGCTGTGGATGCACCCTGCCAGTCATACTTTCGGAGGCGGATATCTCCACACTTAGGATGGTACGATGACAGTCAGATCCAGATATCGGAAGTGAATCAGTCAGGTAGAAGTGGCTTCCTGTCCAAGACCGAATAATGTCACCGGAAGAGCGTCAATCACGGGAGGAATCCTCCCGTGGACAGACCACTCGAATCGGGTCTGTTCGACCACTCTCTGTACTTCTCGCCGCGATTTTTACGCTAACACAGATTCCAGTCGCGTCCGCCCACGGTACAACCGGAAGCGGTGGGCTCTCGCAAGGGCATGGTGTTATTCTTGCTCTCGTCGGTGCCATTATTCTCGGTGGGTTCATTCTTCTCAAACGGACAGACCGCATCACACCGACAACGGCCCTTTACGGCGTCTTCGTTGGGATCGCAATCACTGCGCTCGGAGCAGTTCTCTTCGAAGGACTCTCCCCGGATCTGACATATACTGCGGGTTCGATGCCGTTCCCCCGGGCGTGGTATCAGCCACTGGCCCTACTGAGTGGCTTAGGCATCGTGGTCGTGAGCTTCGTCGTTGGGTGGCTCCGCTGGCCATCGCGCCCACGGTACACGTTCCTCGGCATCCTCATGGGATTGTGGATCTCATATCCTTACCTCCTTCCAGGAATGGCAAGCGATACTCATCCACTTGGGTACGCTATCGTCCTCGGCACGCCAATCCTAGTCGGATATATCGTCTGGAAGGACGCAGGGAGTGTTATTCGCGCAGTCATGCGTGATCCGGTTGCGCGTCGCTTCGGCATCGGCGTCGGTGTCGTATTAGCCCTCTTTTTCGTCTCAATAACGGGATACCTCTCGTTTTTCCCCGAGGAAGGCTTCCCCGAAGAGGTGACCGTCATCGTTCTGCCCGCAGTCTACCAGCTGGTCTCGTGGCCGATTCTCGAAATCGCAATTCCGCACCTTCCGTTCCTACATATCCCGTTCTTCTTGGCCTTGTCACCGGGTCAAGTCATCGTCGTCGGGATGCTGAGCGCACTCATCGGGCTGAACGCCGCTCTCATCGCCCGCCACTGGCGCGTCGAGGAAAAGGCTGGAATGACCGAAGGGACCACCGGAAGTGCTGCAATCGTCGGGACGTGTACGTGTGGGTGCTGTGGGCCACTTGTCGCGAAGATTGCGGTGCTTGCTGCCGGCCCTTCGATTGCTGCTCCTCTCTACTGGGTATTCGTCGACACTGCCTCGCCGCTCAGTGCGGTATTCATTGTTGGAAGTTTCGTCCTCTTCACCGGGAGCCTGATCTACTCGGTCCAAGCAGCCCGACAGCCCGACCAATCGACCGCCATCATCCCGGCCGACTGAAGTGACGTATCTACCGTAAGAACACGGTAACCGGGGTGGACGGTTCACCTCTGGAGGGACGTTTGATTTCCCCGCCCCCTTCAGGGGATGATAACCCTCCTCTGCGGTCGCCTGAATCGTCGAGCGCAGACCTATACCGAGCTCAGCACAAGGAGACCGATCTTAGCTACAGGACGTATCCTGGAGGTACTCCTCGCCCCAGGCGTCCATCGCTTTGATTACGGGTTCGAGCGAGGCACCCTGTTCGGTCAGGGAGTACTCCACCCGGAACGGTTTCTCGCTCACGATCGCTCGATTCACGAGACCATTGTCTTCCAAATCCTCGAGGCTGTTCGAGAGCACGGTACTGGAGATCGACTCGATCTCGTCTTTGAGCGCATTGAACCCGAGCGGACCCTGTGCAAGCAGTCGGTGGACGATCACCGGATGCCATTTCTTCCCGATGAGATGGGCTGTACACGTCACCGTACACCAGTCGTCGTCAGCACACCACGACGCAACGCACTCTTCGTCTTCGATTGCTCTGCTCATTCGTCTCTAGCGGTAGTGTATGTGGACCTATTATTACTATGTTACTAAGTTATCATACAGGAGTAGGTGCGGTTTCCTAATCTGATCAGGATACAGTATCTCCTCAGTGTGAGCTTCGCTGACGCTTATTCGCGGTCTGAAGGTACTGCCCACTATGGAACGTACCTTTGTCGATTGTATCGAGTCGGTACGGCAGTCCGTCCCAGAGTGGGTTCCCACTGGGCTTCGGCTCGTCCTCATCGCACTCGTTGCTAAACCGGCTCTGAGCAAGGTCGTCACCTACGGGAGTTCAGTCTCGTTTTTCGACGCCATCGGGATGCCTGCTCCTGCACTGATGGTCGTCGTTGCCGGACTCATCGAAGTGGGAGCTGTCGCACTCCTCCTAATCGGCGTTGGGGAACGAATCGCGGCGATTTCCCTGATACCGGTGATGCTCGTGGCGATCCTGTACGTCGGACCCGACTGGAAGAACCTCAGCGTCCTCCTCGGAGCGATGGGACTCATTGTCTTGATGACTGATTTCGACGCCATCTGGCATCCCATCGATCGCCGACTTGGTTAGTTCGCGCTAACTGGGTCAGAGAACCCTTGTCTTAGCTTTACGGCGATTCCGTTCCGAGTTGAGAGTAGGTATGACCGCAATCGAAATCGAATACTGCGTACCGTGTGGATTGCTCGAGCCCGCGATTGAAACCCAGACGCGGCTTCTGAACGAGTTCGGCCAGGATCTGGACGGGATCACCCTCACCTCTGGCCACGGTGGGGTATTGGTCGTGACCGCCGATGGCGAGACCATCTGGGACAAAGAGGTACACGGGGCCGACCTTGACCTGGAACTCATCGTCGAAGCAATCGATGACCGACTCCCGGCAGAAGTCTAACCACGTACTCTATTTTATGCTCGAACTCTATCAGGCGGAGGGCTGTGGGTACTCGAAGAAAGTCCGTGAAGCGTTGACCGTGTTCGGTGTCTCCTACGTCATTCACAACCCGCGAACGGCTGCAGGAGAGACGCGGAACGAATAGACTCACGGCGAACTCCGAACGCTAGGTGGACAGGATCAGATTCCGTTCTTGGTTGACCATCAGCGTGACGTCACGATGTACGAAAGCGACGATATCGTCGACTATCTGGAGGAACACTACGCATGACTACTTCCGTCGAAGATGAGTGTCCGATCTGCAACTCCTCACAGCGGGCGAAAGAGCGGTTCGCAGTAGCCAAAGTCGCTGAGCATATCCTCGAGCAGGCTCGACGAGGCCAGGATCATCAGCAGTGGATCGATGAGCACACCACGAACGGCACGCTCGCCGAGATTCGATAGGCTCTCGAACAGCATGATCGTCCTCGGCAATAGTGATGTTTGGCACCGACGTTACACTTGATCGGTCGTGGCAAATTGTCAGTGTCTTCTCGTTATGGGTCTTATTTCGGGAAGCAACTAGTCCACCTTCTGGGAGGGTCGAGCATTGACAGCCACCAGAGAGCTATCGATGCGAACTTAGACCTGTCGTCCCAAATTAGCGATAATGAGAGAGCTTGGGTTGTCCTTCGTCGATGCCGGATTCCTGTTCGTGCTTCACCCAAGCGCAGCTGCCCGGTATCCCGACAATGGTCCCGACGGCCAGCAACTCGTTCGATACGTTGCTGCACCTGGCTTGGCGCTTCTTGGAATCCTGCTCTTCCTCGAAACCACAATTCAGTAATGACAGTAACTATCTTATGACACGACTCTCGAAACAGTGGATTCAGCACAATCAGGTCGGAGTGTACGCTGTCGCCGTCCTCATTGCGATTGGGGTCGGTCTTGGACTGCCGGGCACGAGTTCCATTCTGGAACCGCTTATCAACCCCGTCCTCGCGGTGCTATTGTACGTGACGTTTCTGGAGATTCCATTCGTTCGGATTAGACGGGCGTTCCGGAACAGCCGCTTCATGGCGGCTGCCCTCGGGATGAACTTCGTGGTTGTCCCGGTTGTCGTGTTCGGCCTCACCCGATTTTTGCCCCAGAAGCCAGTACTCCTCGTCGGGGCGTTCATGGTGTTGTTGACGCCGTGTATCGACTACGTCATCACGTTCACGGATCTCGCGGGTGGTGACGCCGAGCAAATCACTGCCGCAACACCGGCACTGATGCTCGTTCAGTTGCTGTTGCTCCCGCTGTACCTCTGGCTCTTTATGGGCCAGCAGGTGGCCGAGTTCATCGAGGCCGGCCCGTTCATCGAGGCGTTCGTTGTGATCATCGCACTGCCGTTGGCACTCGCGTGGGCGACCGAACTCTGGGCAGATCGATCGGACCGTGGTGAAGCGTGGCAG
>NZ_PSYX01000013.1:0-34387 GCF_003586325.1 Haloferax sp. Atlit-10N | reverse complement strand
CCGGGCGGTCCCATTGGGTATATAAACAAAGCGGCCTGTTTTGCCGCGGTTTTCCACCCGAACAGAGGGGGGTCTGCGCGTGAGCCTCGCACCATCGAAGCGTGCGGGCGAACGCGCCGAAGCGGACCAGATCCAGCGCGTCGACGGCTTCGAAGCCGCGCCGAAGAACGGAGACGACGGGCAAGAACTCCCGTACGACATCGTCTGCGTTCGCGCGGTCTGGCCCTCGCCGGACCTTCCTTTCGTCGGCGTTCTCGTCCTCGAACAGGGCTCCGAAGTCGAGTCCAAATCCTGCGCGGTCGTCATCAACGAGTCGCAGGATCGCGGTCGCTACTACCTGCGAAAGAAGCAGCACGAAGCGCTCGTCGAACTCGGAGCGTTCTATCTGTTCAGCGTCCGCGACCCGAACACCGACGAGGTCATCGCTGCGAAAATCGTTCCCGCGACCGCGGTCACCGACCTCAACTTCTCATGGATCGAGGCGGAGGGACGCGCGACCTTCGGCCAGATCACCTGGACGCAGATCTTTGACCGCGAGGAGGTCGAGTCGCGATGAGCGTTCGCGGCACCTACTTCACCGCGCTCGCGAACGGCGACGCCGACCCCGACGACCGCGCGCGAGTCTTCGCTATCGTCCGCGACGTTCCCGAGTGGGCCGACGACCTCGTCGACCGCGCGCTCCCACAACTCGCACCACCCGAGTCTCTCGAGCACGCGCGGGCTCGGGTCGAGGAGGCCGCCGATGCAGACGGCGTCGACAACGCGCTCGCAGTCTCGTGGCAGTCGACGGACTTCGAGACGCGCTTCCGGAGCTACCTCCGAACCACCGGACCTCGCGAAGTCCTCGCGACGGTTCAGTCCGACGCCGACGAGCGCCCCGTCTGGCTCGTCTCGTGGCGTTCCGACGACCGCCACGACCATCGCCGCATCGTTCTCGAAGAACTCCATCAGCGGACGCAGAACGGCCCCTGCGACGACGGACGCCATGAGTGGACTCGTGGGTCTGTCGTCGGGGTGCTCGTCTGTGACATCTGCGGCTACTCCTCGCAGTCGATTACCGACTGGTTTGGTCAAGAGGTTCGCGTCGCCTACGGAGGTGACCGCCGGTGAGCCGCGGCATCGAATACGGAAAAGCGGTGATGAACTACCCCGGCGCGAAGGCGCGTCTCGCACCGTGGATCATCGACCACTTCCCGGAGCACAACACCTATGTCGAGGTTTTCGGTGGGTCCGCAGCAGTCCTTGTTCACAAGCCAGAATCGGTCAACGAGATTTACAACGATCTCGACGACGACCTGGTCAACTTCTTCGAGGTCCTTCGAGACAGTCGCGAAGAGCTACTCGAGTGGCTCCACTACACACCGTACTCGCGGAGTCTCTACCAGCAGTTCTCAGAGAACTACCACACGGATGACCAGCCTACTGACGACGTTCAGCGTGCTGGTCAGTACTGGTATCTCGTTCAGGCTGCGTTCAACGGCGACCTCACGAAGCGGAACTCGTTCTCGACGTCGACGTCCGCGCGAGGATACGCGTGCGACTCGCAAGCCAGGAACTATCATCGTTCCCGAGAGCGGCTCGAAGCGTTTTCTCGCCGATTTGAGGCAGTTACCATCGAATGTCTCGACTGGCGTGACGTTCTCGACCGATACGACTCGGAGACGACGCTCTTCTACGTCGACCCGCCGTACCTCTCAGTTCGGTCTGAGGGCTACTACCCGAACCACGGTGTCGACCACGACGCGCTCATAGAGCAGCTCGCGGACATCGAGGGAGACGCTGTTATCTCGTACGGAGAACTACCAGACTACCCAGACGCGTGGGGACTCCGCGAGCGAACGGTTACATCGACACTCTCGCGCGCGAATGGGACTGACAAAGAGTGTCCCGAGAGGCTGCTGCTGACGTTTGATCCTGACCACGCTGTCTCGTTCCGAGACTTGAATCAGCAGACTCTTGGCTCGTTCGGAGCCTCCGGAGGTGACCGCCGGTGAGCTTCACTCGACAGATTTGCGAGTGGGAGGAACGACCGTACACGAGCTACGATCGTCGCCGTGCAGTCGTTCAACACCGGATCGTCTTAGAGGTCTACCGAGACGGGAACAGCGACATTCGCCACGAGGTCCGCTCAGACTACGAAGAAGCCAAAGAGTCTGCCGAGTGGTCGCTCTACGAAGCCTACGAGATTCGCGGTAGCCGTGTCGATTACGTCGGAGGTGACCGCCGGTGAGCGACGATTCCGGCGAGGTCGTCGCGGAGTTCTCTGTCCTCGACGACGCGGACGTCGTCACTTCGAGCGACGAGGACACCGTCGCGTCCGCAGTTGACAACGGGTACGAGCCCGGTTCGACCGTCGACGACGACTCCGAAGACGTCGAATTCGAGATGCCGGAGTTCGTCGCGGCCTGTCGCTACTGCCAGACGAGCTTCGAGACCGAGGAGGCCGCACTCGAACACGAGTGGAACTGCGACCTGGAGCCGACTGGCGAGTGTCGCTTCTGTGGCGGCACGCACATCCGAAAGGACGTTCGCGAGGACCACTTCTACGCCTGCGCCGAAGCGGAAGAACACGAGCGGAAGCTGAAACGCGGCTCCCGCGCTCGGACGATGCGCGGACAGGACTCGAAGACCGCTGTCTCGGGGCTGCGGAAGTTCCTCCTCCCGCAGCCGCACGAGTTCAGCGCCTATCTCAAGTGGGACAACTCTCTGTCGACCTACTTCGGACTCGTCTCGCTGTTCAAGATGCACGATTTCGAGGAGCACGGGAACCTTCGCGCCGGCATCGAGTACGACGATGAAGAGTGGAACGTCGAGTTCGGCTACGCCGACAACCCCGGTCTCGCGACGCCGAACGACAGTACCGACCTCGGTCGGTGGGACTGGCGACTCGACGACGTTCCCGAGTTCCTTATCCGCGTCTATCCAGCGGCCTACCAGTCGTTCAAGGACGCGAAGGACGAGAACCGAAAGCGTGCGTACTTCCGCGTCCGGCCGCGGTGGCCGGGGATCACTTCGAAGAGCGGGAAGAACATCCCGAACCCGCACAACATCCTCGGCGTCGACGTCGAGACGCGCGGGAGCTACTTCGAGTTCGACCAGTACCCGACCGTCCTGTTCGAGGCGCTGCGCGAGCTTCGCGAGCGCCAGGACGAGTTCGGCTGGAACTCGTTCACGGAAGTCGACTACCAGGCGCTTGCCCCTGAGAAGATCCACGAGTCGTCGAACATCACAGACGCCGAGCTGTACGTCCGCGCGAAGAAGGGCGAGACTGGCAAGGTGTTCGCGCTCGACGGCACGCTCCATCGCATCTCGCTGATTCTCGGTCGCGAGCGGAGCGGCTACTCGAAGACGGTCCGCGACGACCGCGAGTGCGCCGGCTACTACCACACGGCGACGATCTGCGCGATGCGCGCGGCCGAGGTCGTCGGAGGCCACGAGTTGCCGAAGGAGTTCAAGCACTATCACATGAAGAACCCCGAGGCGGTCTCTGGGACTGAACTTGAGAATCCGAAGATCGGCGTCTCCCTACAGAACTCGCTGTTCGACGACACGCTCCGGTTCGACGACGTCGACCAGCTCCACAAGGAACTCGAAGAGGGACTGCTGAACGTCCTGAACTGGTCGGACCTGCCGGTGACACCGGACCACCAGAAGTTCGTCGCGGACGACTACTTCAAAGTCGTAGGCGAGGCACGGATGGTCAAGGTCATCGACAACCCGCTGCCTCGTATCGCGCAGCAGCAGGACGATGAGATTCGGATGTTCGCCACCGCCGCGAATCTCTACGAGACGGACGTCGCGATCACCGACGAGCTGGTGACTGACGGCGGCCACATCTCGCCGGCGGAACTCGCTGAGCGAATCGGCGTCCACATCGACACGGTCTATCGCGCGCTGAAGCGCCTCGGTGATCTCGTGATTCACGAGTACGGTCACGTCGAACTCGCCTCGAAGCACATCGCGGAGGGGATCGTCGAGCACATCGAGTCCGCTCGGCGGTCGGTCTCGGCGACGCTTGAAGAGGCGACCGACGATATCATCCGCGCCGACACGTACGGCGATGGGAACGGACCGTGGGAGCGCTGGCTGCGCAACTACGTCCGCGACCGCCAGGACCGCGACGATGGTCGCGAGCTTCTCGAACTCGCACCGCAGGCGACGCGTGAGGAGGTCAAGCGTATCCTCCGAACCGGCGCTGCGAAGTGGGCTGAGGTAACCGGCAACGACTGGCGGCAGTTCGTCCGTGAGTTCGATGTCGTTGGTGAGGCGCACGACACCTCCGCTCCGTTGACGTACAGCTTCGGTCAGATGCGTCAGCTCATCGGCTGACGTCTGGTTTCGCGAGTGGCAACGCTGTTCTCTGACGTTAGTCCCGGCAAGAATGTCTGTGTTTTCAGGACGTTAGCGACTGAATTTTTCTTGGCGCCGTCTCACCTCGACCAGCGCCGCGGCCGCCGTCACTCCGAATCCGGGGGGACCCCCCTGATTCTCCGTTAGATGTGTGGCTAAAGAGCCACACACCAAGATTACCGGAGTCTTCGCTGCGCTCAGACTCCAGATGAAACACATGAAACGGGGGTCGCCGCGCCTACTCGGCGCGGCTTGCCCGCGCGAAAAATTTAGACGGCGACTCGCTGTGCCCGAGATCAGTCGTGCGCACCGGGTGCGTGATAGATTCCAGTTCCGGGTGACCTAAGCCACCCCTCAGAACGAATCGACTGGAGGCAGTCGCGGACAGTCTTCTCACTCACCTCAACGTCGAGCGATTCCATTACCTCACGGTGGCCGAATTCACGGTCAGCTGGTATCTCTCGATCTTTCCGCGAATGCGCGACGTGCAACGCCGTGGACCAAATCTTGTCCCTCGTTGTGTGTTTCGCCATGTTGTGTTGATGAGGACCGGGCGGAATATATGTTCCCGTCGACGGAATCATATGTTCCGTGCGGTCCTGAGCCAGTGCGGCTTGCCCGCGCGAAAAATTCTAGGCCAACCCGTGCGAGTTTGGACGTGCCGGGGATCCCCCCGCCGCGCTTCTGGGCCTTTATTTCTGCGTCGGGGAGAGAGAATCAGCTTGTAGGTTCATCTATTGCGTCAACCGATTATTTCGAGTGTGTTTGGTGTGGATTACCCGATTAGTCTGTCTCACCGCTTAATTCAGTCTCATTATCGAGACATCGGTATAGATGTCGACGATTGCAACGACCGCAACAAGCCCTATTGCAAGTGGCAACGCGATTTGAAAGCCAGCCGACTCTGCGATTGCGGCTATCCCCCCGAGAACGGTACACAATCCCCAGATTAAATAAATCTGCGAGCGCCCCTGTAGCCGCTGATAGAGGCTACGTCGTTGCATTCTCATACATTCCTATTTCCCCGTTTTCATAAATTTTGCTGAGATTCGAGGCCAATCCTCTTTCTTGTGGGTAGAGGTAATCCCGATCACCAACTTGCATCCCTGTCCCACTCACTATGAACCCTGTTCTTTCGTATTCTCTGTCATAGATTAATAAATCATCTTCTGTTATCGCAGTCGTTTGCAAACCCCCGCTTGGACGATACAGCTGTGATTCCCGGCTTTGGGCGGAGTACATGACTCCATGGGGGCCATAAAGTTCGCCATCGGCGTAACCGTCTATCCACGGTTGTGCTTCGATCTCCTCCGCGGTCCCGTAGGATTTGAAATATGGGTCGTCGTAGAACATCGCTGAACTAAATCCAGCAATTGCAGACGCCGGGGCCAGAATAGCCAATAAAAAGATAGCAGCGACTGCGATCTGGGGCTTTTCGAGTCGGCTAATCGCGAGTCCGAACAGTACGTTGATACCAAACAGATAGCCGAGGAGATACCATCGTTGTGGTAATATGTAAGACACGTTCACGACCGATCCGACCGCCGCGACCCCTAACGTGAGGGTTGTAATCGCAATTGGTTCGCGGAACCGCAATAGCCGATCATACTTGTTCAGGATGTAGAGTCCCCCCCAAACAGCACCAAATAAGAGGACTGCTTGTCCGAACATCTGGAAAACTAAGTCGAAAGATAACGTCGCGAATCGGCTTGCGCCCTGGACTGATTCTTCTCCGGTTGCAGTCACCACGTCCATGACGTCGATGACGGCTGCTCCGATGAACCGGGTCCAGTGTGGGTGAGCAGCGGTGACAAAATACCCCCAGAACAGAATCGAATAAACAACAGCCGGGAGACCGAATGCGCGGCGACCGGAAACCAGTGAGAGGACAATTAAGATCATCCACATCACAGCACCGCTAAAGGGGTGGATAATCACCATCGCGAACATTGCGAGGAAGGTGAGGACGGCGGCTTCCACTCTTTGATTACGATCATAAATATAGAGGCAGACAAGGGCAACGAGCAAGATCCCGTAGCCAAACGTCATTTTCCCAGGATGGGTGAGTGTGAAGTTCCCATAGTCTGCCACAGCCGGGACCATAGCTGCAATCCCCGCGGCTTTTGAGTTGACAAAGCGGCGCGCGAGGAGGAAAGAGATGACGCAAATACCGGAATATATGATCGTGGCAACAACGACGTATGTCCAAAAAGCGCTAAGACCGCTGAAGAGCGAGGCTTCTGCGACGAGAACATGGTGAAGTGGGAAGAACAGGCGACCGATAGGATCGAACCCGTTCTGGGTTAGAATACTCTGGATCAGTCCAACATGGGTGTAGTAGGTGTCTGGTTCCCAAACCCCGGCCTCATAGGGGATTTGAGCCGTTGCAGCGATAACAACTGCGAGAGATGCGGCCATTCCAGCTCGCTGCCAATCCCGAGTGTGGTGATGTAAGATAATCACCGCGGCAGTTGTAATAGTAATAGCTTGACTGAAATACGTGAGTTCTGACCAACCAGTTTGGTGTGCGCTGTAGAAGCTCCCACTTATAGAGACAAATAGGAGGATGATGAGAGGCCGTCTGTCAAATGTGAGGTGTTTTATTTTGTTGTCGAGGTTGACAAACGGATATACGATTAGTGAGGCAAAAACTGCTAAAGATATGATGAAGAATGGCCATTTGTGCAACCTGTAAAGAAAAAAACAAACGAACAGGACGCCTACCGACAAAAGTAGATGAATTGATTTTGAGAAGTGGCTCCACCGAAGGTCCATAGATTCGAATATTAGCGCGGGTTGATAGGTTTAGCGGTGTTGGTTTAAACCGGGGGTGGATCTCCAACGACAACGTTAGAGCGAACACATTGGAACCCGGTACCCCTTGCTCGTCATATGCGTTTCTTCGAAATATCCGATTCCTTGAGCGTCGTTGCCCGCGAACTCCACGAATCCCTTTATCTGGCCGTCAACATCTTGGAAATCGAAATCCCCTCCCCCTTGGAATGTAACCTGCTCGTCTTCAACGGACCACGATAGCAAATCGCTGCTGTCTGGTGTGCATCGGGCAATTCGATAGTTGGGATGTTGCTCAGAATTGTCGATGAACATCTGGAGCTCGCCGTTGACAATCTGGAGATTTGGGTCGCCAGTATGCCACGGTTCTCCCGAAACGTCTAAACAAACCCCTTGGTCGTTCCAGGGGCCGGTTGGGTCCGACGCGGTGTTCACTCGAAGGTAATCCGAGCTTGGTTGACTTTCATACGGCTCCCCCTCGACAAAGAGATACCACGTCCCGTCTTGTTCCCATGCTCCGCAATCGGACCCTCCAGGGAGGGTCACTCCGTATCGTGTTAGATTTGCTAATGAGTCTCCCGTATATAATCCTGCATCTGTGTCGTTTTCACTCGTGAAAACGTAGTATGTCCCGTCCCTCTTGACGTAATTTTGGATGTTTGACCCTACGTCGTCAGATAGTTCGGGGGTTATATCCGACGCTACCAAACTCCGGTCAGCGAAGTTTGGCTCCGAACTTTCGTACAGGGGGCTAGTGTTGTTGTTGTTGTCGTTCACCGACAACAAGTATGGCTTGTCTCTCGTGGGGTCGTATTCGAACGTGGGGTCTGTGACCCCACTCCCGAACGGCTCGCTCAGAACTGCAAAACGGTACGTTGAGCCGGCAGCGACGCCCATTATGCAACCCCTTGAACGACATATGTGGCGGTCATCGTCCCACTTGTCGGGAAGACTCGAACCGTGTCATATGCGGTCGCCGAACCATTCCATAAGGCGCTGCCCTCGTATTTTGCAACTTCGCCGAAGTCGGCGATGCCGCTCACATCCCAATCGACAGATGGTTTCGTCGCCGTGTTCGCCGGATGTGAGAGTTCGATTTTGGCTTGGGAACTGTCGGCGCTGCCCGCTCCGAGAACCTTCGTCAACTCAATGTCCGCTGCTCCAGAGCCAGTCGATGGAGCATCTTGAGAACCTGCTTCGAAGTTGGAGTGCTGCCACTTGTAGCTGCCACTCAGGTAGGATGAGCCACCATCAGTTGATAACTGGATGTTCAGCTCGGCGGTTTGAGACAGCTGGACGTCGAATAATCGGACTTCGTAGCCTGCAAACGTGTTGTCCAACCCCGTGATGACAATTTCGCTGACTCCGCTCACGGTGTCGGTTTCTTGCGTATTTAACCCAGGGGAGAGGACGCTTTCTGCGCCACCGTAGGGCTTCTTGTAGAGTTTCCCGTCTGGCTTGCTGTAGATTGCTGTGTTGTCTGCCTCGATCGCGCTATCGCCCGGGGTGCTTGTCAGGTGGCCGAGGTGGGTCACCCCGATAAAGCCGTCATCTGCACTTACCGAATGTGTATCCAGTCCTGGGTCGTACCAGCCGTCGCCGGCCCAGACAAGTCGCTTCGATGTGTCGGTCTGGAACCAGATGTCGCCAAGAGATGGATTATCCGGCGGGAAGTTCGACGGACCCGAGTAGAGTTCTGACCGGAATGTGTCGTCGAGACCACCCCCACCAAGTTGCATCACTTCATCGCCGCTGTCACTTGTCGCCGCGTCGACGCCAGCCGCGGCGACGCCAGATGCTCCAAGCGCTGCGAGCACTTGTCGGCGAGTGAATTTCTGGTTACCAAGCTTCACCGTCTGTTCGTCGTCAGCCATGGCTATGACGACTGGCTGAATCGCCTAGTAAAATTGGTGTGGATGGAGATTTCAGGCTATCTACCGGCCGAGTCGAACATATCGAGTGTCCACGCCGCGGCCACAGCGATGAGAGAGATCGCGATCACGATCATGGCTGTCTGAGCAGCATTCGAGAAGCCGACAAGGGCTGACGCGAAAGCGGTCGTCACAGTCGACGCGTACGAGACGTACATCGGTGATCCGTCGAGAACTCCGCCGTCCGAGCGGACCACCTGACCACTGGACACTTCGTAGTCCGATGATGTGACATTAGCACCCGCGAACCCCTCGACCACCGATGCACCTGTTGCTGAGAGAGTTCCGCCGCCGAAGATCGGGATACCGCTGATCGAGTCTCCCCATGAATCATACATTACGCGTGCGACTGGGTCGGGGCTTATTGGCTGCACGGGATTCTGGAAGAGATCCGTGCGTTCGCCGGCCGTGACTCTGACATCGTACACTCTCGTTTCCTCGAGCGTCCCGTGGAGGTTTGTCGCGTTGATCACCGCTGTTGTCGACGTCGAGTCGTTCACCGTTCCAGACGCAGATACATTTGCAGATTCGGTGAGATAGATTTCGTCGCCAGAGCGCTCAAGGGTCAGGAAGGTGCTGTTCGATGGGTCGGTTGCGGAAGCTTCGATCTGGTGCGTTGTCATCGAGGCGTCGTCGTAGACGATTCCAACCCACTCGTCTGTTGTCGCGTTGTAGAGTATCGTCGCGCGACCGTCCGCAGAAACAACGGTCATCATCCCGGTCCGGTTTTCGGGGTCGTCGACACTCACCCAAGTCGACAGCGTCCAGCTGCTGTCGGGAGTCCAATTGAAGTTCCCTTTCGCGAACCCGTTGGAGAACGATGCTTTCGTTCCGAGTGACTGCTGCACTTCGAGATCGGTGATGTTTGTTCCTTGGAGCGAGACCGGACTACTACTGTCGGACGATGTTTGGAACGCTTCCCGTTCGGAGTTGACGCCGATAGCGGCCGTGTAAAGCGCGCCAATAACCACGGCCGATATGACGAGCAGGATGATCACCCCGGCAATCTCCTCGATCTGGTCGGACATGGTTTGTGCAATGGTTCTCAGCTAGATAATACTGGTTGCGCTAGAGATTTTAGCTAGTCACAACCTTGATCCAGTTTCTCCCCCTGTGCGAGAACTCCCATACCCGCACAGACTGGGCGAAACTATCTAGGCTTAAGTCAACCAACCCCTGTGCATGAACGTCGCCTGCTACGCCCGCGTCTCGACCCTCGATCAAAGCCTCGCCCGACAAGTCACCAGCACACTCAAATTCGCCGCCGACCTCGACTCGAACCTCGAAACGAGCGGTACCCCCGAAGAACTCGCAGAGCAGATCGAGGCGGGTGCTGCAACCTCACCAATGCATCTCGGAGACACCACCCTGTACTTCGACAAGTCCACAGGAACCAACACCAACCGCGACGGCTACCGAGACCTCCTCAACGACGTCGACGCCGGACACTACGACGCGGTCGTCGTTCATAGCGTCTCCCGGATGTCCCGCTCCATCCGCGATCTCGACCAGACTGCCGAACGGATCGTCGAGGAGAACGAGACCGCACTCCACATCATCAGCGAGAACTTCGACCTGGTGCCCGGCGAGCGTGACCCATACCAAGACGCGATGTTCCGACTCCTCGGCGTCTTCGCCCAGCTCGAAGCTGACATCGCGAAGCAACGGACCAAAGAAGGAATCCAGACGCGCATGGCGAACGAGGAGTATCATCACGGACCCGCTCCACTCGGCTTCGAGAAAGACGACGGCTACCTCATCGAGGCCGATGGTTTCGACCGAGTCTGTGCCGTCCTCGAACTTGTCGACGACAGTGCGCTCTCAAAGCGGAAGGCTGCTCGGGAACTCGGAACATCGAGGAGAACAATCAACCGTTCACTCGACCGCGAAGAACTCTACGGACTTTAATCGCTCTTCCAACGGTTCCTGTCACGGATTATCTTTTCAAGTCCTTCGGCAGCTTCTATCGCCGTCGGTATCCGGAATGAATCCACGGACGCCGTCGTATTGTGAAGCTCCGTCTCCGGACGTTTCACCCGTCATGGAACCACCGCCATCGTCGAGGTGACTAATCCGTCTGCGAACACGACAACCCCCGCGATGAACAAGGTCGCGAACGCTGCCCAGACGATCTTGTCCCACGCCGACAGAATGTCCTGCACAAGTTCGACGTCCTCTGTCGCCGACTCAGCCATGAGACATCACACTCCGGTTGAGCCTCACGAAATGGTATCCGACGAAGCCAAGCAAACCAGACGCACCAACCGAGTCGTAAACGATTGCTGGGACCCACTTATTCGAGAACGCGAAGCGTGCGGTTGCGTTCCCCACTACGATCGCCGTTCCCAGCCCCGTATCGATCATCTTCTGGATACAGGAGCGATACCATTCTGCGATTGCCGAACGCTGAGCTGGTGGCTCAACGGACTGGTCACCGTACGGCTGCTCGAATTCGTTCGGGATGTATGGGTTGTCGCTGCGTTCGACCTCTCCAATATCGATGTCGAAGTCATCTGCCGGGACTCGGGCCTGGTCGATCGTAGTCGCATCAAGTCCGATATTCCCACCCAACATCACGCCCATCAGCGCCATCACGACGATTAGACCGATGCTGTGAATGGCAAATACCCGACCGAGGCTAAACATCATCGACGGGCCTTTCCTTGTCGTCTCTTCAATTGCCTCGAACAAAACCCTCACTTCGAATCACCACAAGCTGCGACAAAGGTCACGTCGTCTCGATCGACATGTGCAATGGCCTGGACTCGACTTCCCAACAGCGGGCGGATCTCTTCTGCTGGCGAGCCAAACACCGAGTGTGTTTCGACGATGACGTGACCGAACTTCTCTTCGATTGGGCACTCTGATAGAATTCCGAGCTCTGCACCTTCCGCATCGATGACTAAGACGTCGGCACTGGGGAGATCATCAGCCTCGATCATCTCAGCATCCCCGAGTGGCCCCCAGACATCGATTCCCGAACCAACAAGACCGTGAACGACAGTGCTCTCAGCCTCGACACGGTTGAGACGTATCGTCTCTCGAGTCACGTCGACGTACTCAGCAGATGCTTCGAACGTCGTCACGTGACCATCTGGGCCAACTTGACGAGCTGCGACGACAGAGGCGACACCTTGGCCTCCGCCGATGACAACGATCTCGTCGCCCGGCGAGCCCAGCTCACGCAGCGGCTCGATGAGGTGCTCCTTGAACTCGGGCATGTTGTCGTTGACGTCGAGTAACTTCCTCGTCCTGACCGCAACCCCGTTCAGGTTCGCGAACTTCCTCGGCAAGAACGGTCGAATCGTTCGGTTGTACAGTGATCGAATCATCACATCCCACCACCATGAGACAGCGCGAGCGCCGCGCTCGCCGCCCGTACACGCGAAGAAACGCCGAAGGACCGACGGATCCGCCGACCCGACGACCCGCCATTCGCGTATCTCAAGTTAATATAAACACAAGGGTGTGGGGGGGTGGGTGGGTGTCCCGAATCTGTATCTGGATTTCTACATGACATCTAAATCAGCCTCCCGGACCACGAGCTTCTTGATCTGCTTCGATTCAGCTTCGCTCACCGCGTAGTCTATTTTCACCATATCCCGGTCGAAGTACTCACCACCAGACGCCTCACTGATGTATTCATCAACCCGTTCCTCGTCGAGGATTTCTCGGGCAACATCCATCGGTGAGAGTTGATCCGCTTCCGCGTCTTCCGACTCTGCACGCACGCGTTCGAGCAGATCGTCAACAAGCCCATCGGTGAAATCACCCTTCGTCGACTCGTACTCCTCCACGAGTTCTGGCGAGGGCAGTTTGAACTTCATCCACTTGTGGCGACGGAGTACACCGTCATCACCGACCATCCGGTGGTACTTTTTATACATCATCCCGGTCTCGTTGTTCGTCTGGATGTACTTCCAACGAGCTTTCGACTTCCCCACTGACTCGTCTTTCCCGACCATGATTCCGAGGTGGTGGAACCGACGTTGAACGTGTGAATCGATCAGATCGAAGTCCGGCACCGTCATAATCGCACCGTGGTTGCGATGTCGCCATGTCTGCGTTAGAGCGTCTAAGACCTGATTGGCGACGGTGTACCAGTTTCGGTTCCCGGCGGCCACACCCGCCTCTTCGAGCATGATAATTGATCCTGGCGGAAGGTCACTCGCCGCCAGTTCGAGAAACTCCTCAACGGAGTACGTCACCCTATGCGGCCCGAAATTGGGGTCCAGAGCTTCTCCAAGACGGAGTCCGGCGTAAGACTTCCCATCCCCAGTCTCGCCAACGAGACAACACATCCAGTTCTCATTGTACACGTTCATCCGCGGCCAGATCTTCCGTCGCAAAATGAGATTCTCACGAACCGGGTCCGGCATCTCCGAGTAGTGGCTCTTGAGATTTTCCGGCTCGGTTCTCGACTTCATCCGATCGACGATCTTCGGTTCCTGAGAACTCATACGACCTCTCCCTCCGCGTCCTGCAGCTCGATTGAAGGCGAAAAACCGAGCTTCGTCGCCGCGTCGTCGAGCACGCCCGCTATGTCGATCAGAACTGGAGCATCCAAAACGAGTTGGCGGGAGACTGACTCATACCGCGTCCCACGCATGTCCGACTTCTCGACCGTTTCAGAGACTGTTGCCGTCTCAAGTTCCTCCAAGATTTGGAGACCCCGGTATGGCTTAACTTCGGTCACGTCCACGGTTTCCTCAGCAAAACCACCGTTCTCAGTCTCGCGGACAACCGTCTCCGTATCGGTGACAACCTCGCGAGTCCACTCGCTTGAAAGCTCGACCGAACCCCACCATTCTTCGATGATACCTTCCGTCCGGAGAGGTCGCAGAGCGTAGTAGTACGCGATGATAGCCTCTTGAAGTTCTTGCCGCCATGCACGCGGGACATGGTCGTACATCAGTCTCACTCGCGTCACCTTCGACCGCGCTTCATGGACCTCGACCTGCGCGTCTTCGATGAGCTTCTCCCGCATCGTCTTCTGCTTCGGTTGATCAGAACTCATCATCGCCCTCCACTCGCGAGATTAAAACAGCGTCTGGAAACCTGATTACAGAGACGTCGTCGCCCTGCTCAAATCCAAACCAATCGACCGCATCTGCGGGGATGTTGATGTTCAGACTGTGCCCGGAGCGCTGAATGTTCCGCCTATCAGCATCCATCGCAGCGCTGGCAATCGAGGAGACACCCATCTCGTCTCGGATCAGATCAGTGACTCGAACACTTCGACGATGTCCTAACTCAACTACAGAGGCAGGCATATCACCGTTCTCGTCACTCTTTGTCGACTGTGCCATAGAAAACAGAACTAGGCATATACACTAGTAAAATTGGGCATAACTCGGCTCTTAACGCTTATTGTACCCATGTGCGGACATACACCCATATTGTTTTTTGTAAATCTGCTAGTGGAATTATAAGGCAAGCCGCCACCTCGTGCGAAACATGTCTGCATGTGCAACCGCAGGCGTCTCGGGGCTGGAGCGACCGGCTCCCCAGACCGACCTCGAAGTCACCCCAGGCGACACCGACGAACTGACCGACGACCGATTCGAACGCGCCGCGCTCGAACACGCCGGGACCGATATGGGAACGGCAATCGCAGCGGGGTGCGCTATCGCAGACCATCTCGGAATCGAATCCAGAAACCTCGACGAAGAAACGACTATCACCGCTCGTATCGGCGGCTCGGTGATGGTCGTCGCGCGAGGCATCATCGTGGCCGTCGTGGCCCTGATCGTCCTCGGAGCGCTCTACTCCACCGACATCGTCTCCAACCCGGACAATGTCAACGCATGGACCAACATGACTGACACGTTCGCCGACTACGGGACCACCGCGTTCACCCTGATCGGCGTCGGCCTGATCGCTGTCGGTGCGGGAGTCGCCCTTTCCTACTTCGGTGGGATGGGCGGCGGCGGACGGTAAGCGCACCACACACCACCACCTTCCTTCCGCTCACAACCCGCCTGAGCCATGACTTCAAAGATCACATCGTTCGCCGGTATCCTCATCATCAGCATCGTCGCAGTCGTCGGTTTCTCGGCCGCGTACGCTGGTAGCGGAGTTCCGGTGCACACTACCGAGGAGATAACCCTCACAGACTCTGGATCGTTCGTCGACCAACGAGACGCACTTCGGTACCGAGACAACGAAACCGTTGTCTACAACGGGTCCACACTCGCCGAAGGATCCGACTACAGTTGGAACACGTCGACTGGCGAACTGACGCGACTGTCTGGCTCAAGCGCACCAGACGGTGCTACCGTGAACATCGAATACGCCTACGCCGAGCCCAGCGAGACAACCAGAGGGATCAACAAGACACTCTCGTCCGGCGGGCAAGCGCTTCCTGTGATCGTCCTCTTCCTCGGAATCGCCGCCATTTGGGGGTGGCTCTCATGAGCCTCCTCGTCTCGCAATCCCACGCACTTTTCGCGTTCGGGACGATCGCGCTTCTCGTCACACTCGTTGTCGACAACCACGACAACGTGGGCCTCTTCGCACTTCTCGGAGCACTTTCGTGGGGCCTGCTCGGGCTCCGAGCCGGCAGTCTCAGCCATCTCTCTGACGCGAATCAAACGGCCGTCATCGTCAGTCCCGAAATGCAGATTTTTGCATTCGCGGCGTCGCTGACTTGTCTCCTCGTCGTCTACGACGCGGTCATCTCCTCTGCGGGTTCTAACGAGGTGTCACAATAATGTCCGAAGAAGAACGCCACAAACACCGTCAAGAAGAAATTCAAGAGCGAACCGCGGGCGATATCGAACGTGCAGTCGCCCAACGTGCATCGAATGAAGGACCGGCAATCGATCCACTCTCAGAGATGGACCCTGACGAGCTCTGGGAGAACCTAACCGGCCTCGACATCGAGTCCGAAGAGTACGAATCGCTCGTCGCAATCCTCAAGCCCTATCTCTCGTCCGGAGAGATGCTCGCGAGCCACGACGAGGAGTACTACGACGACAGGAAAAGACGACTTCTCAACGAGAACCTCGCGGACCGAATCATCCTCGGTCACGAGTACAACGACCTCTGCACCGGCGTCTTCCGCGAAATCGCCCAGGACGTTGATGGAGACAGTTTCGCTGGCGAACGGCGTGACTGGTCGCCGGCCGAAAAAGAGGCTATCCGCGTCATCATCGAAGAAGTCCGAACCGACCGCCAGTCCCTCGGAGATGGAACACTCCTGCGCGCCATCATGGAGACCCATCTCTCGACCGAGCGCCGTGGCGCAGAACAACCCAGCAAGAGCGGCGGCTTCAGCTCACTCCTCCCCTGGAACTGACCATGACAGACAACGACCCACTCAAACCCGACAACCACGACGAACAGCAGAACAACACGCAACCAGAAACCCGTCGCGACAAACTCGAAAGCAAACTCCGAGAGTCAACCAGCGTCGGTCAGACAATCGGCGACGGATTCGGAAAACTCGGGGCAGTCACCATCCAAGGCCTCATCGCCCTGTTTTCCATTCCGCTGTTTATCCTGTTCCGAATCATTCCAAAGAGCCACACGATCGCTGAAGGCATCGTTGACATCGGATACAAACTGATGCTCAAATCGAGCGGCGGCGACACGATCATCAACCAGATCTACGGCGACGGGGTCGTGAAACCCGTCGCAGGGTCTTGGAACTCCGAAGACCACGAATTCCGCACCGTCGACGGGCAAGAGTACAAAGCAGACCGCCTGAGTTTCCCATACCGACAAAACGGGAAATACGCACTCACGTGGGCGCTCCGAGAAGGCCGAGAAATCACCGACCCGCTTGAAGCATACATGGGCGGCCAGCGCCGGCGTGGCAATTACGAGGAACATCTCCGAACGGACGGCGCTGGAAAAGACGTCGCGATCCACGCCGAAACCGAAGGCTTCGACGGACGAGCCCTGTCGTTCCGCGACGGCTTCCGTCTGTTCGGTAGCAAGGTCACACAGCAGGACATGAAGCGCCAAGAGACCCGTGGGAAGCTCGCCGAACTCGACTGGAGTTCCCGACAGCAACTCTACCTGGTCCTCATCTTTGCGGCAGGGCTCGCTCTCGGGATGTTCGGGCCCTCGCTCGCAACCTCCATCGCAGGCGGCGGTGGCGGCGTCGGAGGTGGGCTCTCACTCCCAATATTCGCCACGATTCCAGGAGTGATCTGAATGGCACTCCCAGACGCGGGCAACTCCCCAGAAGACGACGAAGCCGCACGCCAAACCGAACAAGACGTTCGAGACGCACGCGACCGTGCTCGACGCGACGCAGACGATGACCGCACCGACTCCACGGACTCATCGAACGACACAGGGTCGAGCATCGACCAATCCCGAGAACAAGACCGAAACGTCGTCGAACAACGGAAGAGTCAGCAGCGAGGCGACCGGTATGACTCAGGAGACAGCTCAGACTCTGGCACTGGCTCGTCGAGTCGCTCCAGCGGTGGATCCCAGTCCCAACCCCAATCAGACCCATCTCGATCCCCCGAACAAGACCGAAACGATTCAGAACAGTCGGGTCGTGACTCCAGAAACGCCGACCGGAGCATTGTCGAGCAGCGTAAAAGCCAACGACGAGGTAATCGGTATCAGACCGAGGACGAACAGCGAGACGGACCCGACCGCCAGACCTACTCAGACATCGCACCAGCAACCGGCTCCGTCTCAGGGCAGCCCGGCGGACTCGACGTTCAGCAGGGTGTCGAAACCCAGTCAGATCGAATCGGAAACCGCGCCCGCGACCTCGAACAGACCGTCGTTGACGAATACGACCTCTCTGAAGATGATGTCCGAATCCGTCGTGACGGAGATCGTCTCGTCGCCGAGTTGACCGACACCGGCGAACAAATCCTGACAGAGCGACAAGCCGCCGAGCAACGAAGCCGACAACGCCGTGAGAGCGTACTCGAAGAGCAACTAACCGGTCGCAGTCGACGCGAACAAGCCCGACGACAGATCGCTGAGACGGCTGGCGTCGATCTCGAACAGATCGACAACGTCCGAAAAGAAGACGGTCGATGGGTCGCTTCTATCGACCGGACCGGCGAACGCAGAAACAGCCTCGAAGGCATCGGCACAAGCGAACGCGAACTCGCCAGACAACGCATCGCCGAAGACATCGGCGTCGATCCCGAACAGATCGACAACGTCCGAAAAGAAGACGGTCGATGGGTCGCCAGCGTCGATCGCAGCCCCGACAGCGCTCAAAACCAGCCCGCAACTCCAGACCGGCCCGACGAACAGTTCGGTGACATCCCAATCTACGTTGGCGACGGCAAACGCGTCGAAGACTACCTCCGTGCCGCTTCGGCGGACTACGACGAGTTCGTCGATGATGCCGTCGACCTCACCTCGAAATACAATCCGTACGTCGTCGCCAGCAGGACCGCTTACGACGCCGTCGATGAATACACACCCCAATGGGTCGACAACATCGCCGTCAACCCAACCACGGGCCGCACACGAGGCGAAGAGTTCGCACGTGGGACTGTCGAAGGCGCGGCCCAGCTCGGGAACGTCCCCGCAACCGCACTTGGACTCAAAGAAGGCGCAGAGTTTGTCTACTACGTCGGTAGCGAAGCCGCCGAAGGGAACGCTGGCGATGTCGCTAGCGATGTCGAAGATGCAGCGACTGCAGTTCAAGCAGATGTCGCGGAGTCAGTAACGCAGAATCCAGCCAGCGTTGGCGGGATGGTCGCGGGATCACTTGTCGCGTCTGTCGGTGGGCTCGCTGCGGCGTCCGGACGCGCCGGTCGAGTTGCCCGATACGCAGTCCAACCCGGCGAAGAAATTGCGACTGACGTGGCGACTGCAGCGCTGTCACGCTCAACTCGCGGCCAGCGTGTCCTCAGCCGGCTTCCAGGCGGGCGGATAGATAACGAAGAAATCGCCTATGCCGCGTACGACAGGGGTGTCAGACCAGCCACTTCGGAATTGACTCGGCGAATTAGACGAACTAGATACGATGTCGAGCGCTTCGCTCGAGAAGAAGCATCCCAAATCGGAGAATTCGTTCGTGGTTCGGGCCGCGCCCAAGCAGATCTCGCTGGGCCGCGTAGTCGCCCGTCGGTAGAGGTTGACGAATCTCCCGGACGGATGTCCCCCGAACTCGACGCGGCAGATGCTGCCGAACAAGATCTCGATCAAGCACAGTTCGAGTTAGGACGGTTCGCAGAGCAAGAACGCCAAGTTCAACGCGAACAACTCGAAGACTTCGAATCAGAATCCAACAGAGATCTTGAATCTATTCGGAGATCACGCGCCGCAGATTCGGAACGATATACAGTTGATCCGGATGTTCTCGAAGAAGAGACCCGACGTCAACGGAGAGCGCTAGAGCGAGATCTCAGGAGACCACGTCGTCGAAGAGTTCGTCGTGAACCACAGGATGAGCTTGGAGAGCCCTGGGACTTGAGCGATGTTGAGCGTCGGAACCAGCGCGCTGTCGAACGAAGTGTCAGGGCCGAAGCCGAAAGCCTCGAACGGCAAGCGACTGGTTCCGAGGTCGCGACGGGGGACCTCGCTCAGCGCGAAGCACAGCGACGCGAGCTCGCCACACGACCCAGCGTTGAGGCACGGACCTTCGAGACCGAACGCGTCGGCGAACGAGAAGCGACTCGTGAGATGACAAGTGAACTCGAACGCTCTGCAGAACTCGAACGCGAGCTTGAGCGCGAGGCCGAGCGTGTTGAGACAGAATTCGAGACAGAGACAGTCTCCGAAATGGAACGAGAGCGAGAGCGCGAACTCGCTATCGAGACCGAGATAGAATCAGAGTACGAACGAGAGCGAGAGCGCTTCGATAAACCATCGTTTGACGAGGTCAGCGACGACGAAGTGTTTGGATTCGACGTTGATGAAGACATCTGGCGATCGTCAATCGCCGACGTCGACGATCTCCTCCGGGGTCTTCGAGGTGATCGTTGATGCCGACGATGTCGACCTATCTCAAACTCGCGCTGACGTTCGTCGTCTCTATCCCGCTCAAAGACGTTCTCGAAGCAGTTGTCAATCCGATGATGGGCGTGGGGTGCAACCCTAACACACCAACCGTCGTCGAGGGTGCACGCAACTGCCTCTACATCCAACAGGCGATGACGTGGTTCCTCGGCTTTGTCCTCGTCGGCATGCTCGTGACCGCACTCTCTCGTGGCGTCTCAATTGGGGGCGTGCGAAGATGAGAGTTCGAACACTCGTCTTCGTGGTCATCGGTCTCGCGCAGGTGGCCGCTTTTGTCGTCTTCCTCAATACCGGGGTCGCGGAACTCGTTCAAGTCGCAGAGTCTCTTCCGTACGTGACCGGAACGTGGGTCTCGACGCCGCTCGAACGCATCAAGAGCGCCGCCTATCTCGCTATCGTCCCCATCTTTCTCATCGACATAATTCTGTATGCGATATATAGTGGCCATCAGCAAGAAAAACAGCAGGAGCGACTCTACCGCGGGGGATACTGATGCGACGTCTAGTCACCTTCGCGCTCGTGGCATCCCTGCTGGCAGTGACAGCAGCACCGGTCAGCGCAGCGAACGTCGCAATTGGATCAGATCACGACACAGCCGATGAACTACGGAGCGGGACAACCGATAATGCCTACGTGACCGGCTCTGGCACCAATGGCCGGGTTGTTTTCGAGCCAGGTGCATTTGTCGACTCGTTTGAAGACAACGATCTCTCAGAGTACAGCGAATCAGGAGGCGGGACATGGTCAACATCGACCACGTCCTACGGCGGTTCCTACGCGCTCCGCGGATCCAGTGGAGCAGCATCTAGTGGCTTCATGTCCACATCCGGTCTCGACCGCTATCCATCCGCAGGAGAGTCCTTCAGTACGCGGTTTAGATACCAAGACCAATACGTGCACTACCGGCTGAACTGGGCTGCACAGAGCGAGTCGGAACTTCCCGACGGCTACCACATCCGATTTAACTTTGACAATCAGAAGGTTGAACTCCGGAAGTCGAACGGGAGCGCACACGTGCTTGATGATGCCAACTTCGATCCGTCAACACACATAGACGAGTGGACCAAAATCGAAGTTGATTGGACCACTAACGGACAAATGACAGTCACATGGCTTGACTCGTCAGGGACACAGATTCTACAGCTCCAGGGAACAGATGACCAGTCCGAGTTCAGTTCTGGAGGGATTGGCTTCCGCCACAACGACAAGTCCGAAGAGGCGGTCGCATACTGGGACGACTTCAAAATCGACACGAACGAGGATTCCGGGCTCTATCTGTCAGACACCCACGAGGTGACGAATGCGACTGACGGCGTTGTTGAGATAGCAACCCTATCGAACGTCGACGCAACTGTCACATGGCAAGAGAATAGCAGCGGAACTTGGTCGAATATTTCTTCCTCGACGTTCACGACCGCAGGGACCAAGACCGCAGATATCTCTTCAGCAACGACTTCACACATCCGTGTTCGTGTTGACTTCCAACAGAATGGGAGCAATCCAGTTGCCGAGGTCGACCGCGATTTCGTCAGATTCCAAAACCAGCAGCCGACTGCATCAGGCCCATCGTTGAGTGGTGGGTCAACCACACGGACATCCCAGCCGAATCTCTCAGTGACAGTTGATGACCCAGAGTTCGCATCCGCACAGGGAGATGACGTGACTGTCGAATGGATTATCGACGGTTCGACAGTCCACGAACAACAGATCTCTTCCGCGGGCGTCGTGTCATACAATGCCTCGGGTCTCACCGACGGCTCACACAGTTGGTCCGTCGAGCTCAACGATAGCTACGGAGCCACATCCACATCGTCCACGTGGTCGTTTACAGTCGACCACTACGAGCCAGTTGTCAATAACTCCACACTCACCCCGGCAGACCAAACAAATCTGACGACCCAGAGTGTGAACCTCTCGGCCGAAGTCAGTGACCGTGACTTTGCTATCGACGGCGACTCACTGACAGTTGAGTTCATTGTTGATGGCTCTGTCGTCGGTCAAGATACACTCTCATCAAACGGGACTGCAAAAACCGAGTACGAGGCGACATCTGGTTCCTTCAACTGGAGTGTTCAAGTCACAGACCAGTACGGATCAGGCGTTGATACAGTCTCCACCAGTCAGCTGGTCACCTCACCGTCGACGGTGACAATCCGCAACGTCTCTTCTGGGGCGGTGATCACCGATACCGCAGACGTCGAAGCCAGACTGTTCTCCGGAGAGATGATCTTCACCAAGAACGTCACGAACGGTCAAATTGACCTTACCGGAATCCCGCCTGGGGAAGGATATATTTTGCAGCTTCGGGTTGACGGCTACGTTCTTCGGACCGTGGCCCTGAGATCAGTCTACGACCAGTCAACAGCTTACTTGCTCCCAGAAAACGCATCCAGCGTGTACAACGAGTTCCAGCTTAACGACAACACAAACGAGTTCGGCACCAGCGAGACGATTCTCTACATCGAAAGACCAATCGAAGACAACGGCTCGCTTGAATGGCGCACGGTCACCGGCGACTACTTTGGCTCAGATGGGGTGTTCAAAACGACACTCGAACGCGACCAGCGCTACCGTCTGATCATCGAGAATACCGATGGAGACCGACGCGAACTCGGAAGCTACATCGCTTCAACAGACACGAGCGCAACGCTGTCTGTCGGAGAAATCGTCTGGCGATCCCCGGAAGGGGAAACCTTCCAGTGGGATGCCTACATCGATGGCGAATCCGACCCGAACGTACTCAAATTCGCTTATTCTGATCCCGAATCGCAAACGGCCTCTCTCAACTTGACTGTCTTCGAGCGCGGCAACCGGAGCAATGTCCTCTTCGAGACAAACCAAGCCGGTTCGATAACATCTTTCCAGCGGACTGAGCCGCTCTCACAAAACGAGAGTGAGACCCAATGGGTCGTCAACTTCACCGTCACCAGAAACGAGGCAGACACTACGGTCCAGAAACCGATAAGCGGGGTCGCTGGCGTGAGCTTGCCCGTCGATCAGCGATGGCTCACACTTGGTGGCTATCTTCTTCTTATCGGGATCGGCGCGCTCTTCCCCTCGACGATGGCACGGACTGGCGCGGCGATATCGGTTGCGGTTGCGACTGGGCTCACTTGGCTCGGCATCGTTCCAATCCCGATCGAAGTCATTGGTCTCGCCGGGGCGATCGCGCTGCTCGGCGTGGTTGCTGAATTCAACGGAGGTTACTGAAATGAGAGTTACCGTACCCATGCTCATCGTCATCTCGTGCGCGGTCGCCGGAGCCATCATGGAGGGCTCAGGCTTTAACACGGCCGTCGGCATCGGGAAGGCGACCGGGCTCCAAGACGACGCTGCACAGCTCAACGACGATTCATCCCAGTTCCGCGCAGAACGCGCTGGCGACGGCGGCTCCTATCTCGGCTTGACCGCTGACTCGACACGTGCGTTTGTTGGACTCTTGAAATGGAGTCTGATGCTTCCCGTCGCACTCCAGAACATCGGCTTCCCAGCGTGGTTCGTGATTCCACTTGGGTGGCCGATTCAGTTCATCAACTACGTCGGAATTTGGCAGATCATCAGGGGGATGAAAGTCTCATGAGTATCGACTGCTGGTTCACCTCGGATTTGCACACCTGTGTCTTCGGCAACAACGGTTGGGGTGGGTTCATTGGGGAGTCGACGATTGCGATGTTCATCGTCGCGATCGTCGTTTTCCCACTTTACGCGAAGACCGGAGACTTCGTGCTCCCAGCTGTGATGCTCGCGCTGATCGCTGGCATCGCAATCCCGCTTTTGCCTGGGACTGTCGCGAGCATCGCGTGGACGGTCTTGTTTATCTCCGTCGCAGCAGCGCTCTTCGTCCTTCTCTTCCGGATGGTGATCGAATGAACGCCACGACAACATGGGAACGGTTGGTCGAAGCCGAAGACGCGCTCGAAGGGCGTGAACGCGCTCTGGTCAACCTCCTCACTATCAACTGGGTGTTGGTCGCGGTTATGGTCTCCTCAGCAGCGTCTTCGCTTCCACCAGTCATTGGAAGCGCATCGACGCATCTCTCGGTCGGGATGTTGACGACCACCATCGCGCTCCCTTTCGTCGCCGAGGTGGCTGACGCGTGAGTTTTCTCTGGCATCTGTTGACACCGTCAGTTCCACTCCACGAACTCACACACGCGTTCGTCGCGCTCCCGTGGGCGACAGACATCGATGCAAGACTATCAAGGAGCGATGCACACGTCGACGTGACGCTTCCCGAAGGCACGCCAATCTGGGCCGTCTACGCGGTCTCGATGGCCCCGACAGTCGTCGGTCTGGGTGTCGCGTTGATTGCTATCGCTCTCTTCGGAGTTCCCTCGGTCACGACACTTTCGCAGCTCGCCATCCACGAACTTGGATTGCTCGTCATCCTCGCGCTCAACTGGGCGATATTTACTTATCCGTCAGAAGGCGATCGGCGGCCACTCAGATGAATACCAGCGCCGAAATACCAAGCAGAATCAAGAGACTCAGCAGGGCTAAAATCACTTTTTGATTGTCGCCAGACTCAGTCTGAGCGCTGTCTGTAGATCTCGAAGATTCTTGTCCTGGGTCGTGAGTTACTTCGTCTCGACTTTTTTGTTTGCTCTCAGTTATCTCGGAGAGACGATTCAGTTCAGAATTAATATCGAACGTCTCGGTTGTCTCACGACCGACAGCATCCGATGAACTCTCAATTTCGATTGGGGAAAAGACCGAATTCCCACAAGTAGAACATGTGCGGGGTTCGTTCCTAGAATAGGTATCTCCACACTCTGAACAACGCCAATGTAGACTTTCTCGCATGAGGATTCACGCGTCGAAGATAGTACACCACAGAGATAGTTCTTCTGTAGGTTTGAAAATTGGTCAACATTTACTAATTCGATACCGATGAAAGGCACATGTCTCGGAATACACTTGGGACGACTAAATCGGAGTTCAATCGCGCGGTCTCTCATGAAGTCGACCGACTCAAAGGGGGCACTACTGTAAAGAATTCATCTGGAGTAATTGGCTTTTTGTTAGCTATCGTTTTGTACCCTTACGCCTTCGTGAGCGCTATTACGAGGATTTTTTTACTTTTTGCACTCGTGACAGTATGGTCACCGCTTGGGAGACTATACCGTGTCATTTCAGACATGCTACTATTGACTGTGGTTCTGCTTATCGGTCTGGGACTCGCTCCAGTCACAACGAGTCAATTCTTGCCCGACATGGTTGCCAAGCCAATCGACTCAGCGTCTCAAATACTTGCAGATGGGGTCGCTGACTTTGTGAGTTCACTTCTCTGAAGCCCCAGCTACACTTTCACTCTGGTTTGCGACTCTTCAAATGAACGAACAGCAAATGTTGTCAACATGATTCGAGACGCCAGAGCGTTGCGGGACAGTTTCGTTCCCGCGGACCTCGAACACCGCAACGGTGAGATTGGCCACCTTTCCTCACTCTTGAAGCCGATTGAAGACGGAGAACCCGGATCAGACATCCTCATCACAGGGCCCTCTGGTGCCGGGAAGACGACGCTCGCGCGGTTCGTCGTCAGCGAACTCGAACGCGCCACCCTCAACGCCAGAACCGCCTACGCAAACTGTCTCAGCAACTCGACTAACGCTGGCGTTCTTCATTCACTCCTTCGCGACGCGAACCTCGCACTCGAATTCGAACGCGGGAACGTCCCCGTTGCATCTTATCTCGACAAGATCCGAGACATGGACCGACAGTTCGTCGTCATCCTCGACGAGGTCGACGTCCTCGAAGATCCGTCGCTCATCGCGATGCTCTACGACATCCCGAACGTCACCTGCTTGATGGTCTGTGTCTCTGACGACGCGTTTCTCTCAACGCTCGATATGCGCGTCGAGTCACGAGTTCGCGCCGCGGCATCCGTCGTTCTCGAAAAGTACCGGGACGACGAACTCGCGGATATTATCGGGGCGCGAGTCGATCACGGTCTCGATCCCGGAGCCGTCGACGAAGCGACCATCAAACATATCGCTGATCGTGCAGCTGGCGACGCGCGTCTCGCTATCACTAAACTCCGTCGGGCGGCTCAACTCGCCGATATCCGAGAACTCGATGCACTTAGTCCAGGGCTTATCGACGAAGTCTCAGAGGATGCCGAGGTCGAAGTCCACGAGCGAAACGTCGAACGTCTTTCCACGCACAAGCGACTCCTCTTCGACATCATTCGCGAGGGTGGTGCCGATGGAGTAACATCAAAACAGTTGCACGACCGGTACGAGTCGAGAATCGGCAACTCGAAATCGAAGCCGACACGCCGCCGATATCTTGGGGCACTCGAACGCTATCGGCTCATTGAGAAAGAAGGAGCGACCAAAGGGACCCGATATACAGCAGTCGAGTATTGACTACAGGATATCGTAGTCATCCTCTGACTCGATATCATCACTCCATGCGGTCGCTGCCCGTTCGAGTAGCATCTTACGCTTTGCTGTACTCGTTATCCGGCTGTCGAGAGTATCCAGCGCTTCCGAAACCTCAGACTCTGTCGTCGCAATGTAGTAGCCATTCGAGCCACCGATTATCGGGATCCTCTCTTTCAGCATTATCTCGCGGATGCACTCTCGCGTCTGTGGGAAAGAACCGACAGTATCGAGGCCGACCACCTCGTTGATTTCCCGCGAGCTGATCTCGTTTCCTTTTCCTCGATGTTCTAAAAGCAGTTCCTTGATACGCTCGTACTCCTCATCCGTGTGACTCATGACCACGGATAATCAGTCAGTTCAAATAAATGTCTAGCCTGAAAACAGCCGCTGAAATCGCTTATCGGGTCCGGTAATAGTGCGAACCCAATTCGAGTGACAGCAGTTCTTCGAGGTGATCGTTACCAGCAGCCTGTGCTGCGGAGATTGCCTCCACCAGTTTCGTGTCGAGTTCCGCGTTTTCTGCGTTCTCGTATTCCCTCTGTTCTGGGAAGTCGACGTCTAAGTCGACGCTACCATCCACCGTATGCTTGCTTGGGACCGACGTTGCCATAGTCGAGTATTAGTCACTCAGACGACTAGTAATTAATGCTTCTCTTAGCGAGATGGATTCGTTCATGTCGATAATCGACAGACTGCGCGGTTATTCGTTCATTCGCTCATTTTGGTAGTTTGTGAGTATATGGCTATGAAACCCCTGAAAACAGCACATTAGGTATTCCAAGTCGGGTTATTCGCTCACCTCCCTCCAAATCGTTTATACCACATCCTCATCGGCACAGGTATGTCAACGACGATTGGCAGTAGCCCGAACGGAACGAGTCGAGAACTGCGGTTGCTGAGCGGGTTCGTGGTCCGCATCGAGATTACTTCTGACGCGGACTACGCCGCGCGCCTCGATGTCCATCACGAAGGCCATCGCTGGGTCTACGGTGTGGATTCAAATCAGCGTGCGACGTTCATCGACGCGTTCGACACCGACGGTCGCGTCGACGATCCTGACGAGCCAGAGTGGATGCGCGAGGTCTTCCTGGAGTTGGAGGTCGATTGGGAATGAAACGATCAGCTCTCACTTGGGTTGAGTTCGTTTGCGTCGAGTTCCTCGTTGAGATACGCGATTCCGTCGTCGTTAATGAGATAAAACCCTCGGGAAGGCCTGTTAAGCAAACCATATTTGGTGAGTGTTCTGCACCTCTCTCCGATGTAGTCGTTGTTTTTGTCCAGAACATTAGAGATCGACTTCGGGGTTCCAGCACCCTCGTCGCGGAGATGCTCAAGGATCTGATCATCGACACTCCGCATCCACTCCGCGCGTTTTCTCATTACCATATTTGGCTGGTCTCCCGCCAGATATTGATACCGCTTGGCCGACATATTCGATGTTATACATTCTCTAAACTCGTCTTCCATATTGGAGTCTATGTTAAGCATAGATTTATGTATGTTGGCAATCTCGTTCGGATTGACGACTCTCACCGTGGCAGACATGTCGCGGAAAACGCTCGGACTCCTGCTGAGACAGGACCCGAGCACGGGGCGTCAGCTACAATGACGACCAAATCAGCACTCTCGCGGGCACGGAATAAATCCCGCGACACGCCCGACGAAGCGTCAACTAACTGCCCCGCGTGCGCAACGCCCATCGAGGGCTTCGCCGCGAGTGGGCCCGCGACTCGCACGGTTGTCCCGTGCGGTTGCACGCTGCCGAACCTCCGCGCGACCGACATCGCGCAGGAGAACTAAGATCATGAGTCACAACAACGAAAATCTCGACCGCATCGCAGAACACCTTCGCGAAGAACTCGACCCCGGTGAGTGGACGGTTCTCACCGCACGCCGTCTCGGAAAAGAGACCGGGATGTCCGGCCACGAAGCTGGCTTCTGGCTCGGACGCCTCAACGGTTCGCGCGATGGTGTTGAGCAAGCACACGTCGACGGTCTCGAAGTCTCGAAGTGGAGGAAGGACGCGGTCCCACTCAAGTGGCTCATCGAACGCGTCGCCGAAGACGACGCCGGCAGAGAGCACGTCGTCGCCGACGGCGGCGTTCGCTGGCTTGATCTGACCGGCTTCCAGCAGCAACTCGTCAAGGCCGTCATCGAGTTCGAGAACCAAGAGGGCGAGTCGCCGTACGGCGTCCAAGTGAAGCGGTCCCTGAGTGAGTGGTACGGTCACGAAGTCAGCAACGCTCAGATCTACCCAAATATCGATGACCTCGTTGATATGGGCGTGCTGGACCGGGAGCCACTCGACAAGCGGACGAAGGCGGTTCAGTCGACTCCGCTGGCGCGCCAGATGCTCGCTGGAGAGGCTGAGCACATGGCTCACGTTGCTGGTCTCGAACTCGCCGAAGCCGTCGCCGACGGTGGTGAAGAGCAATGAGTTGTGGCATCTGCGGGTCGCCGTGTCAGGGGCGGCTCTGCCGCGACTGCGAGCTGGTTCAGCGCTTCGAGGACGAGCACGACTGGCTCGTCGAGGACCTCGAAGACGAACACGATGATGAGGACGACGTCGACCGCGGCGACGGCGTCGCGACCGACGGCGGAAACGCTGAAGCCTCGCTCGGCGCGTTCGAGACCGTCGCCGAAACGCTCGGCATCTCGCTGGACACGCTTCACCGGCGGCTCGCGCACGAGACGACGTCGAAACCGCGCGAGTGGGAACCGCCACTCCCCGAAGCCCAAGAGCACGCCGGTGCCGAGGAGATGCACGTCAACCTCAACATCGAGCCGACCACCGCGCAGGGAGGAGTGAGTGCAGAGCTGAGCGACCGAGTCAACCAGCTCTACGTCGAGGCGACGACGGAGAACGTCATCTTCGAGGTCGCCGAAGAGTTCCAGAGCGTTTCGTTCTCGACGACGTTCACGCCCGACCAAGCCAAAGCGATCGGCTGCGCGCTGATCGCGGGCTCGAAACGAGCCGCTGACGCGAACACCGGCGTCATCGTCCGGAAGTTCAATCTCGCCGGGGTCGATCGTGGCGAAGGTATCGAGACGGATGGTGGCCGTATCAACTGGCCCGCAAACTTCGAGCGGACCCCGCCGAGTGATCGGGAATCAACGACGAAGTTCTCGATTTCGCTCACGAGCGCGTTCACCCGGCTCGAACGGTCGCTCAAACGCATCGGTGTCGATGACTTCGACTACGAATTCGACGCGAGACAACGTCAGAAGGACAAGCGCCCATACGCTCGGGCAAACCCTGACGACCCGTCTTTCGTCGTCCGCTGGACGAAGGACGGCGAACAGTTCGCTGTCGCCTGCGACCGCTACTCGGAGTTCCGCGACAACGTCCGCGCGGTGGGCCTCTACTTGGAGGAGAAGCGGAAGATGGAGAACCGACCAGTCGCGACCGGCGAAAGCGAATTCGCCAACGCTCGGTTGCCACCGGCCGATGATGATGTCGTCGCAGCGCCGCGACCCGCGCACGAAGTGCTTGGCGTCGAGCCCGATGCCTCCGACGAAGAGATTCGCGATGCGTTCCGTGAGGCGGTCAAGAAACGGCACCCGGACAAGGGCGGCCGTCTCGAACTGTTCAACGAGCTGCAAGAGGCCAAGGAGGCGATGCTCGGATGACGCCCGCGATCACGTCGCTGCAGGACGCCCTCGACGGTGCGAACCACGAGCGCAGTCGCGAACTCATCCGCGAGGCGCTGCAGTACGAGGAGATTCACATCAACGAGTGGCTCCAGACGGTCAGCGGCCTCGAAGGCGTCCGCCACATCGAGTGTGACCGTGACGGCTCCGAAATCGTCTGGTTCGACCCAGACGCCGACTTCGCCATCGAGGCGACGCTCGAACTCGCGCAGAAGTTCAGCTGGTCGATTAAATCGGTGAGCTTCCACGCTCGCTCGATCACCTTCGAGAGACCGGAGGTCAGCCATGAGTGAGACCTCCAACGCGGTTGGACTCCCGCACCGCCGAGAGCTGGACGACATCGAGCTCGATGACGACCACGAAGTCGTCGAAGTCGTTCGCGTCGTGTTTACTCGCCGGTCGGACGAACAAGGCGTCTGCCCGTTTTGCGAGACGGACGATCGCGTTGAGTGGGTCAACGAAACCGGTCCCGGCTGCGAGTGGCGGAAAGAGCGGTTCGAGTGCGAGTGCGGCGCTCACGGAGAGAAAGTCTGGACGTGGCGTGCTGGAACCCTTCGAGGAGGTGACCTGCGATGACGAAGACACAGACGCGTCAGGAGGACGTCGCCGAGGATCTCTCGGACGAACTCTTGGAGATCTCGACGCAGACTGTCGACGGGCGGTACGTCCGCGGTCGTGTCACCCACATCGAGGACCAGAAGTCGAATGAGATTTTGCTTCGGTTAGTCCTTCCCAACGGCGACATGCCGGAGTTCACCTTCGAGAAGCCGATCCCGTGGAAGCGGTCGTTCGACTTCGTCCGCATTCTCGAAGAGAAAGGCTACGAGCCCGGCTCGATCCAGATGCTCATCGGCGATCAACTCCTGGTCGAGCCCGACGGAGAGGGAGACTGGGATATCGTTATTCCGAGTTCGAAGTGGGGGCACATTAAGAACGCAATATTGCGCGAGGAAGTGGTCGCACCCACAGCCGTCTTGTCATTGTTTTTCGGGTTCATCCCGGTTTCATTAACCATTCATTTTCCGGATCTGATGCTGATTGCATCGGGGTTCTCATTATTCACGAGTCTGCTGGCATGTCTGGTCGTCGCTGCCGGAGGTGGTCGGGTATGAACCGCCGTCTCGGTCACGAACTCGTCGACGACGTCGTTGACGAGTTGGATGGCTACGTCTCGAACGAGTGCCGCGACAAAGCGTTCGACCTCGCGCGTCGTGCTGAACTCACGCACCCGATCAACCGGTCTCCGAAGGTCGTCGCTGCGAGTGCGGTCTACCTCGCCGGCTTGCTGGTCAACGAGAAGCAGACCCAGGAAGTCGTCGCCGAAGCTGGCGACGTCAGCGAACCTTCGATTCGCGACTGCTACAACGAGATGGCGATTCACGAGGGCTACAAAACCGAAGACGAAGGCCCGTACGTCAGAGTCGGGCGCGATCCGTCTATTCTCGGCCGTGTCCGGGGGTGGCTGTCATGAGCCAGACCGGAAACACGGTGTCGGGGTCGTTCGACGACGACCGCAAGCAGTCGCTCGCGCTCGTCGAGGGCGACGACGTCTGCGCGGCGGTCTTCGTCGGTCCCGATGCGACTGACCGCGAGGTCGCTGGCCTCCTGGAGGACATCCGCGCCGAGGTCTCGCAACTCACTGGGGGTGATCTGCGATGAGCGAGACGACGACGCTCATAGACGCGATCAACCACGGAACTGCATCGTGGCGCGTTCTTGAGCACTTCGAGCGTCAGGCCGACACCGATGTGTTGGCCAGCGTGAAATCGCGAATGCCCGTTGCGCTTCGCGACTTCCCGGCGCTGTCAGCAGAGACGGTCAACGTCGGCACGCTGTACGAAAACGCAGACGCGGCGGCGCAGGCGTTCGGGTACAACCGACTCATCTGCCTGCCGCCGGACGAACCGACGACGAACGTCACGCTCTGGCACGAGCTGGGTCATGTCGCGATTCGCGTCTGCCACGAGGCCGGCGAAGACGTCGCCAAGACCAGCGAAGAGTTCTGCTCGATCTACTCAGTCGCGCGGATGCAGCCGACACACATCGACGAGGACTGCGTTCCGTACCTCGGAGAACCGACGGTTCCGCGCGACGAGTGGCCCGAGATCTGCCAGCGTGCTCTGGAGTACCGAGAGACCAACCGCAACTACATCCAGCAGTGCAAGGAGTGGCTGGAGATATGACACGTTCTACACAACAATCGACCAATCAGCGGACGCTGACAGGAGAGACCGCGACCGAATCCAAGATCCCTCTGCGCAAAGCCGAACCGAAAGTCTGGGACGACGGCTCGAAGACGACGCTTTGGAACTGCCCCGACTGTGGGACAGCTCTCCTCGCGGAGTCCGAGTGCATCGAGTGTGGCTGGTGGTCGAGGCAGCGCTGGGACGTGACCCTCCGGAGAGAGCGTCTGGACGGTGGTGCTGATGTCTGAATCGGCATCCGGGACTCAGCAACGACTCAATGTTGGGGACACGAGGCCGCCGAGAGCAATCATGTCGAATCGTCCGACGATGGGCGGTGTTGCGTCGATGGTGATGTGTGCCCACCGATTCGAGCCGAAGGACCTCATGGGGTGGCACACCCACGAGCCGGATGCGGTTATCCGTGGGATAGTCCAAGAGTCTGCGGCAGTTGTCGTGTCACAAGTTCTCGGACTCACACACGCAACCCGCCGCGAGACTGCGGCACCGTCGCCATTGGAACCTGCCTCTGAGTTCCAAGAGTGGCTAAGTGCTGACTCGTCCTCAACGAAACAGAAGACGCTCTTGACCGACGGCGGAACATCGGCATCCGAGACTAAGAGTAGTCTCCCGTTCTGGTGTCCGTGGTGCGAGGCGGTGATCACCCTCGACGGAGAGCCTGCGACAGAGTGGGCAGAGGCATACTGGCACTCCTACGACCACCAAGACAAGGGCCTGTACGCGGTGGTAGTCACCGACCAGTTCCAACGGGTCGAGACAATCGAAACGGAGCAGCACCATGTCTGAGCGTGCAACGTCCGAGACGCGTCTTCAGAGACTCGACGAACTCGACCACGTCATGGGGGTGATCCGGTCGGTTCGTTCGTCCGAAGACGAGTTCCGCGCGGAGGTCGCTTCGAACTTCGGCGTTGGGGCGGACGACTTCGAGGTCGAGTCGGAGATCGCCGATGGTCACATCGTCCACCGCGCGAGGTGGTCGCCGTGACTGGTCCACGAGACCTCTCGCCGCGTGACGCCTGGAAGCGATACGTCGACCGCCGCCGAACGGAGCTCACCGACGGCTCTGCTGACTCCTACCACTACCGACTCAAACTCTTCGGTGCGTGGTGCGAGGACCGCGGCATCGAGACCGTCTCCGAGCTGAACGGATGGCTTCTCGACGAGTACCGAGCCCATCGCGCCGGGGAGGGCATCGCGTCGACGACGCTCCATAACGAGATGGAGACACTTCGCGGGCTCGTCGAATACCTCGAAAATATCGGTGCCGTCGAGGACGGTCTCTCGAAGAAGGTCGATGTTCCACGCGTCCCCGAGGACGAGCAGTCACGGGAGACGAAGCTCGCGACGGACGACGCACTCGAGATTCTCAGATTCCATCGGTCGAATGACGAGACCTACGGGTCTCTTTTTCATGCTTTCCTCGAAGTCGCGTGGCACACCGGGGCTCGTCTTGGTGCGCTTCGTGGCCTCGATCTCCGCGACTTTGATCGCGATGTCGGCTATGTCGAGTTCGTCCACCGTCCTGAGACTGGGACGCCGCTGAAAAACAAGCGGAAGGGCGAGCGCATGGTGAAGTTGCTCCCCGAGGTCGTTGACGTCGTCGACGCCTATATCGCAGGTGATCGGCGGTCGAATCACGACGAGCACGGTCGACAACCGCTTTTCACGTCGACTCGGGGTCGTCCCGGTCGGAACACCGTTCGCGTCTGGAGTTATCGGGCGACGATGCCCTGCGTGTTCGGCCCCTGTCCGCATGGTCACGACCCCGACGACTGCGAGTTTCGGTCGCACACGCACGCGAGCAAGTGCCCGTCGTCGAGGGCTCCGCACCACATCCGGACGGGGGCGATCACGTGGCATCAGGATCGGGGTATCCCGAAGGAGGTGACCGCGGAGCGCGTCAACGCCTCGCAGCGAGTCATCGACCGCCACTACGACGTCGCCACTAAACTCGAAGAGATGGAGCTGCGGAGAGGCCCGCACATGGATAAATTGAGCCTCGACTGAAGTGAAACAATGTCAACGTTTGCATCCTACGAGCAGCGTCGAGTATCGTTAGTGGGTTCGACGGTTTCAGGAGTCCGTTGTCGTCAACGGTTCGAAACCGGGCGGTCCCA
>NZ_PSYX01000012.1:0-36309 GCF_003586325.1 Haloferax sp. Atlit-10N | reverse complement strand
GGCTTGCCGGATGCACTGGAACGCAGAACAACGACGGCGGAACGCCGACCGAAAGTGGCCACGACGACAGCGGCACGGAGTCCGGCCACAGCGACGAGGAGGATGGCCACGACGAAGCGGTCGGGGCGCCGTCCGATGCGGCCGAAGTGAATATGATTACCGAGGACGGGGGCTACCACTTCGAGCCACACGTCGTGCGGGTGAACGTCGGTGGGACCGTGACCTGGCACAACGAGAGCGGGAGCCACTCGACGACCGCGTACCACTCCGACAACGACCAGCCCCAGCTCGTCCCCGATGGAGCGGCGGCCTGGGACAGCGGCATCGTCTCCGAACAGGGCGCAACGTTCGAACACACGTTCGAGACCGAGGGCGTCTACCACTACTACTGTACGCCCCACGAGAGCCTCGGTATGATTGGGAGCGTCATCGTCGGCGAACCGGATCCCCACGAGCAGGTCGCCTTGGAAGACCCGCCGGCTGACAAGCCCGAGCGCGTTCGCGAGAAGCTCGAAGAACTGAACGGGATGGTCAGCACAGCTCTCGGTGACGACCACGAGTGAACACGCGTCGTTGCGTCGATGGGTAATCGGTAGCTGACACGCGATTTTCGCCCACTAAATCTTCCTCGTGTTTCTGTTTGTGCGACTAGGCGAGTATATTGTAGCCGACGTGTGCAAGTGCGAGGCCGAGATAGCCGAGTACAAGCAGTGTCATGGTTCGCCGAGAGAGCGACGGGATTCCGATCGGTTCGTTTCCGTGAATCCGTTCTCCGAGCGCGTACACGAACCGCCCGGCAATCAGCGCAAACGGGACGTGCACGAACACCAGCGGTAGGAACAGCGAATCGAACCGGACCGTTGCCTCTAGCTGTGCCAAGTACTCGAGTTTGAGCAGTACTTCAAGTCCAGCGACGGTGAATCCGGACATCACGGTAGCTAGTAGTCCCTCGGTTTTCGAGAGGAGTCGTCCCCGCCAGTAACTCCAGCCGTAGAACGTGAGAATCAGTGGGAGGAAGCGAACGAGTGCCTCCTCGATGAGCCCAACCAGTAGTGGCCACGTCATGTTCGTCGTCGCCTGGAGCAGAGCGAGTTCGAGCAGATAGGCGAGCCAGACACCGACACCGGTCACGATAGCGCTCACGACTGTAATGCCAAGGAGTGACCGATATCGACGCGTCATATTTCACGAGGGGGCGTATTCTGATACTCGGAGAGCAATCGGCATAGGCGTACCCGTTCCGGTGGGACATCGTCCCTCGAAGAGGCTTTATTACTGTGTGACTGTTAGTCAATACCACGACGTTCGATAGGCCCATAGTACAGTATCATGGCTTCCGACGACTCCACCGCGACCCAGCTCCCTTCCGATTCGGAAAGCGATGTCATCAGTCGGATCGAAGATGGTCTCCTGTCACGGCGGGGATTCCTTGTCGGACTCGCCACCGGTAGTGTCGGAGGTGCTGGAGCAGTTCTCGGTCTCACACGCTCCGACGAGGGGTTTCAATCGCTGGCGACGCTTGCCGGTGGGGCGACGCTTCCCGCCAGGGTACAGTATTATCTTCCAGCAGTCGATTCGTCTGGCGAGGGGCTCATACTCCCCGTCGAGTTTGTGTTTTCGAAGGGAGATGGTGAGTTGTTTGTCGATGTGGGCGACGTTGAGGTCCGTCACGATTTACAGCTTGCACTCCGGGAGGCGACGGAGACGGCGACGCGTCTCACGGGCCGTTCGCTCGCGGGAACGGCGATACGAGTCACGTTCGATCCTCCTGATTCAGACGTACTCGCTCTCGGCGGCAAAAGCTGGGAAGCTGGCCTCACGGTCGCACTAGTCGCTAGCCTCCGGAGACAGTCCCCTCCACGAACGAAGCAAATCACGGGCATTGTGAACGACGAAGGAGTGTTGCTTCCCGTCGGTGAAATCGAAGCAAAGGCCCGTGCAGCGCGAGCATTCGGAGCGGCGGAACTGATCGTTCCTGAGGGCAATCCGTCTGACGTGACGGTTCATGGGGTTCGTGTCGTGGAGGTCGCGTCGATCAGGGATGCACTTGATCGTATATTGTGACCGTCCACAACGTCACCCCGTGCATAGGGGAGACAATTCAATAGCCAGGTCACCGTAGCACGAGGTATGGACGAATCGTCCCCGTTCGACGCAATCCGCGAATTCGAGTTCGACGGCACCTCCTACAAGATGGCCGACCTCACAGTCCTCGAAGAGGAGGGTCTCTGTGAACTCGACCAACTCCCCGTCAGTATCCGCGTGCTCCTCGAGTCCGTTCTCCGCAACGCCGATGGGGAGACGATAACCGCCGAGGACGTTCGCAATGCCGCGTCGTGGGAACCCGATGTCCCAGACGTCGAACTTCCCTTCACGCCCTCACGAGTCGTCCTGCAGGACCTCACCGGCGTCCCAGCGGTGGTCGACCTCGCAGCACTCCGCTCAGCGGTCGATCGTAAGGGGGCGGATCCAACCATCGTCGAGCCGGACGTCCCGTGCGACCTCGTGATCGACCACAGCGTGCAGGTCGACTACTTCGGCTCCGAGGAGGCCTACGAGAAGAACGTCGAATTGGAGTACCAGCGCAACGGCGAGCGGTACCGTTCTCTCAAGTGGGCCCAGCAGGCGTTCGACGACTTCCGCGTCGTCCCGCCGGGAACTGGAATCGTCCACCAAGTTAATCTCGAGTACCTCGGGCAGGTTGTCCACGCCCGTGAGCGGAATGGGGACGAGTGGCTCCTGCCGGACACGCTCGTGGGGACGGACAGCCACACGCCGATGATCGGCGGCATCGGCGTCGTCGGCTGGGGTGTCGGCGGCATCGAAGCTGAAGCAGCGATGCTTGGCCAGCCGATCACGATGAAGCTCCCCGAGGTGGTTGGGGTCCGGCTCACCGGCGAACTTCCCGAGGGAGCGACCGCAACCGACCTCGTCCTTCATGTTACTGAGCAGCTTCGGGAGGTCGGCGTCGTCGACCGGTTCGTCGAATTCTTCGGCCCCGGTGTGTCGAATCTCACCGTTCCAGACAGGGCGACCATCGCGAACATGGCACCCGAACAGGGCTCGACCATCAGTATGTTCCCCGTCGACGACGCGACGCTCGACTATCTCGAACTCACGGGCCGCGATGAGCAGCACATCGAACTCGTTCGCGAATATCTCGACGCACAGGGGCTATTCGGTGAACAGAACCCCGAGTACACCGAGACGGTCGAGTTCGATCTTTCGACGATCACCCCCAGCCTCGCCGGACCGAAGAAGCCCCAGGACCGGGTCGCAATGGGCGACATGAAGTCACACTTCCGGGGACTGGTTCACGGCGAATTCGCGGACGACCTCGACGACGTCGACGAGGATGCGCTCACGCGATGGATCAGCGAGAGCAGCGCTTCCGGCGACGATCAACCCGACCCCGGTCTTCAGGAGCCGGACGTCGGCGAACTTAACGACCGAGTCGAAGTCGACGTGAACGGTGAGACGGCCGAGATCGGGCACGGAAGTGTCGTCGTCAGCGCCATCACCAGTTGTACGAACACGTCGAACCCGTCGGTGATGCTCGCGGCGGGACTGCTCGCCCGTAACGCCGTCGAGCGCGGGCTCGATATCCCGGACCACGTCAAAACGAGCCTTGCACCGGGCAGTCGTGTCGTCACTGAGTATCTCGAAGAATCGGGACTGCTTCCCTATCTCGAAGATCTCGGCTACAACGTCGTCGGCTACGGCTGTACGACCTGTATCGGGAACGCCGGCCCGCTTCCCGAACCCATTGAACGCGCGATCGACGCCGAGGATCTCTGGACGACGAGTGTCCTCTCTGGCAACCGGAACTTCGAGGCACGCATCCACCCGAAGATCCGGGCGAACTACCTCGCCAGTCCGCCGCTGGTGGTCGCCTACGGTCTCGCCGGGCGCATGGATATCGATCTCGAACACGATCCACTCGGCACTGACGACGACGGCAACCCGGTCTATCTCTCGGACATCTGGCCCGCCGCCGACGAGATCCACACGGCAGTCCACGACAGTGTCGATTCCTCGATGTTCGAGGAGAAGTACGCCGAAGTGTTCGAAGGTGACGAGCGCTGGGACGCGCTTGACGCGCCAACCGGCGACGTCTACGAGTGGGACGACTCCTCGACGTACATCCGCGAGCCGCCCTTTTTCAAGGACTTCCCGCTGGAAGAGCCCGGCACCGCGGACATCGAGGATGCCCGCACGCTGATGCTGCTCGGTGATACGGTCACGACCGACCATATCAGTCCCGCCGGGCCGTTTACTCGCGAGCAACCCGCCGGAGAGTGGCTCGTTGAACAGGGCGTCGAACCCCACGACTTCAACACGTACGGCGCTCGCCGGGGAAACCACGAGGTAATGATGCGTGGCACCTTCGCCAACGTTCGCATCGAGAACGAGATGCTCGAAGATGTCGAGGGCGGCTACACGATTCACCAGCCGACGGGAGAACAGACGACCGTCTTCGAAGCGAGCCGCCGCTATTGCGAGGACGACACGCCGCTGGTCGTGTTCGCCGGCGAGGAACTCGGCACCGGGTCGAGCCGTGACTGGGCCGCAAAGGGGACTGACCTCTTGGGCGTCCGCGCAACCATCGCGGAGAGCTACGAGCGTATCTTCCGTGACAATCTCGTCGGCATGGGTGTCCTCCCGCTCCAGTTCGCCGACGAGGACTCCTGGGAGTCGCTCGGCCTCGACGGCTCGGAACGAATCGCAATTCACGGACTTGACGACGGTCTAGACGTGAACGACGATCTCACAGTCGTTGCAGAACGTGCCGATGGCTCAACCGTCGAATTCCCGGTTACGGCACAGGTTGGGACGCCTGCAGCCGTTCGATACGTCGAGAACGACGGAATCCTGCATCTAGTGCTCCGCCGATTGCTCACCGAGGAGTAGCCACCTCCTCCAGAGAGCCGTCTTTTCCGGACACTACGAGGGCTGTCGCTGGTCAAACTGACTTTGTGACGTATCTGGCTGCTGGCCTCTAACACAAGGAGGAGACGACCCCGAAGAACGTTGCGAGCCCGATTGAGCGCGGCCGGTGGTCTTCAAGTAGCTCCGAGATCTGTTGGGTCGAGACCCACGCTTCGACGCTGCCGGCGATGGCGAATCCGATGACGAGCGCCCACCAAGTAATCCACGCCATTGCGGCGGTCGTCGTCGCGGTCTGTCATGTGCTCTCTACGAAGGATTCCCGAGTGGTTGGTCGTCACGACACAGATGACGCCTGTGATTACAGCGATGATTGAGAGAATCAAGAAATCTGATCTGTCTGCTCTGTTGAATCCGCAGAGGGCGAAGGGATAGCGTCGCTCTGAAGGAGAAAGCGAAGCGGAAGAGCTGAATGTGACTAACCTACTCTTCCGCTTCGTTAAGCAAGCCGCGTCGCTGGCTCAAAAACGCTGTGCCGCCAGTCCAACGGCGGTGAGTGATCCGACTGGCAACGGATTTCCCGGCTGGAAGCACGTAACGCTCCACTTTTTGCGGGTTCACATGGATGCGACGTACCGCGAGATCGTGGATTGGGCGAGCGACATGGATCGCGTTCGTGGTCTGTTACAACTGTCGCGGACGGCATTTCCCGCATCTTCAACGCTGTACCGGTCGTTCGAGAGGGTGCCCATGTCGGTGTGGCGCGGCTTCCTTCGGGAATCCGCAAACATCTGCGATCCGGGCTCGCACGGTGCCATCGATGCCACGTTCTTCGACCGCGAAACGGCATCGAGACATTACCAACACCGCTCGAATCGCCAGATACGCACGCTGAAAATGACGGCCCTCGCCGATACAGACTCGTGTGCCATCCTCGATCTTCACTGCTCGGCACACTGGCCGCACGACACGCAAACTGGCCGTCGAGTCGCCCTTCGTAACACCGAGAAAATCGAGAGTCTCGCCGGCGACAAGGGCTATGACGACCAATCTCTCCGGGATGCCCTCCGTTCAGAGGGCGTCCGGCCCTTGCTGCGTCACCGGCTGTTCGCCCACTACGATCACGCACACAACGCACGGTTGGACAGCGAGTTATACAGACAGCGCTGGATGGCCGAGACTACCTTTTCGGCCATCAAGCGTCGGTTCGGCCCCGCTGTCCACCCTCGCGCGTGGTACCGCGAGTTCCGTAAACTCGTGTTGACCGCCGCCGTCTACAACCTCGAACGAGCGCTCAAACAGTGACCCCGACGCCGTCATCGGATTCAACAAGGCAGTTCAGACAGTTTATGACTCCATTGGCGGTAAATTTCTCCGTATTAAACCCTGCAGCCTGGGGACTCGCATTGATCGTCATCGTCGTGGTTTCCTGGTTCTTCTATCGGAATTTTGCCCCGGACAGTTGGCGAGAGTGGGTCGGCGCCGGGGTGGTACAGGCATTCATCATCGCACTATACGCAGAAATGTACGGGTTTCCGCTCACGATCTATCTGCTGGTTCGATTTTTCGGTCTGGATCGCGAGTACGTTAGCACCAATCTCTGGTCTACACTGGTCGGGTTTGGCGAGGCGGGTATGCTCGTCTCAATGCTGCTCGGCTATGCGGTGGCATTTGTCGGCATCGGCCTGTTTGCTCAGGGGTGGCGACAAGTCTATCGGGCTCGGAAGGACAATCGACTGGTCTCAGACGGACTCTACGGGTATGTCCGTCATCCACAATATACTGGCCTGTTCATCGCGCTGTTCGGCGAGGGGATCATTCACTGGCCGACGATCTTCTCTGTCGGTCTATTTCCGCTCGTTGTAGTAGTTTTCACGTGGCTTGCACGGAGGGAAGAGCGTGATATGATCGACAAATTCGGTGAGGAGTATCGAACGTATCAGCGCAAGGTGCCGATGTTTATCCCCCGCTGGAAGCAGTGGCGCGATCTCGTGGCAGAGTCTCGCAGCGGCGGTGATGATTTTGAAGACTCTTGAGTTATCGTCCTCCATAGGCGGCAGCGAAGCCTGAATCTCAGTCACCACCATCCGTCTAGCCAAGACGTAAGATCTGATGCCAGAATGGCCGCAAGGCGGAAACTCGCGCCTTCAGGTGCGGGACGATGTTGACAATGGGGATACCAACCACACTGGATAGCAGGCCGACTCCCCCACGCCAACCAGAATTATTATAAGTACATACACTTACCCAAGTGACGATCTTCGACAACAACACGTCGGTCAATGATCTTCTCTACAGGGAGACCGGGCAGAGTGCCTTGTAGCTGGAACCTGAGGCGGTTCACTGGTTTGAAAGCAGAACAGCAACTTCGAACTGCTTTTTATTGCTGATTGTCTATCGCTTCGTGAGTCCCTGAATACGTAATCAGCTGTGAACTTCTACGACTTATGACGCAACCAGCACTCGAAAGCGATCGTATGAGCCGATTTCTCGTATCCAGCACGTGGCTCAATATCCTCCTTGCTATGCAGTTGGTCGCCGGGCTGGTGTACGCATATATCACAGGGGATATGGGGAGTCGGTGGACCCATTTCGTCCTTCCATTCATTTGGTTCACCGCCTCTGTGTGGGTGATTTGGCATACTCGACCTGAGACGACACGCCGCGTGTATCGTCTTGGTGCCGCACTTGTCGTTGCTCTATACCTCATCGTTATGTTTTATTTCTCAGGATTACTTGGACCGAGCACCTCTCATTTCGGGCAGCTCACTGGGCCAAGCGGTTTCGGAATGACGTGGGGTCGGTCTTTGGGGTGGAGTCCGGTCTTCGTCTATACAGGTGACCTGATCACTGTCTCGCTCATTCCTTACCAGGCGGTTGGCCTGTTCGCGCTGGCGTATCTCGTCTACGATGCGTTGCTTGATCTCTCGCAGTCAGCAATCGGAGGGATTGTCGGGATTGTAGCGTGTCCTGCCTGCGTTAGTCCATTGTTTGCTGTACTACTTGCAGGCGGGCTAAGTGGTTCTTCAACGATGCTATTGCTTGGTGCGTATGGCTATGAGATTGCAACCGTTCTTTTTCTCGTGGCTGTTGGAATCCTCTATCATCGCCAGGTACTCACGAGGCAGTATCACCAGTTCCGAATAAATTGATACATAACCGTGGATTTGCCCGAACCGTTCTCATCGCCGATGCCGACGATTTCTCTCGCCGGAATTTTCAGATTGGCACCGGTGAAGACAGACACAGATCGCGTCAGCGGGAGGTTTAACCCGTGCGGTTTTTCAATCTCATCAGCACGGACGAGTACCTCGCTGATGGTAGCTTCTGCCGTGGTGGTTGTGGATTCGTCCATAGGTGTACCCACGCTCCTGATCCACTGCGATTACTGTTCCAAATCCAAACAATCAGTAGCAACCTCGTGAGCAATCAGAAATTGAATACACGGCTGATGCTGGACTCTAAGTATCAGATTCCTCTTGACTTTCTGTGTACTGTTCCCTGTATATCGTTTCGCAGTCTTCACTGTAAAACTGCCGAAGTGAACCACCGATACGGGCAGCTAGTCAGTCTTCGCCGACAGTGGTTCCGCAAATCGCACATTTGAGTGCGGATTCAGTTCTCTCGGAATACGCTGAGCGGGTAGCGCTCGACAGCAATTGTACGTCGTATCGTCGCACGTCACTCAGTGGTATACTTCGCTGCGCCCACGTCCCGACTGTAGCACGCGGCGGCGTTGCAACGGCCACGATCTCGCCCTCTGCAGTTGTGAAAACGTGTTCTACGCAAGGTGTCTCCAGAACCGATTTTCGAAGTGGATCCGTCTTCCCGAGTTCAGGCTGGAGACGCACCATTACGCCGATCCGGTTGTCGTACGGTGTGAGGTCGAGGTCAACAGTAAATCTTCGAATAACGCCTTCTTGCTCCAGCTGACGAACGCGTGCCGAAACGGACGGGGCTGAGAGATTTACTGCCTCAGCAATTGCACTATATGGCCGTCTCGCGTTCTCCGCTAAGAGCTGGAGAATTTCACGGTCCGTGTCGTCAATTCCATGTTGCGTCATTGAAAGATGAAATGGGGTGAGGGGGGATCGGGGGGTGGGTGGGTGGGGAGCTACGACGCTTGAGTCGCGGGGTTTTCTCGATGGATGTTGCGTTTAGACGTATTCCTCTGGTGCTGAAGTGAATGTCTCTTCACATCCCTCCGCACAGAAGTAGTACGTCTGACCGTCGTACTCAGCGCTGGCTGGTGCTTCGGTTTCGTCGACGTCCATTCCACAGACGGGATCAGTTGCCATTCGGTTTCACCCCGCATCATATATACGGGTTCCTAAATCAAGCACTTTGCTCTTAGCAATCCAAAGCCGTAATGCCGAGCGACCTGAGCGGATCTGGACGTTCTGGCCTTTTGAAGACACGAATCGAGGCCCATCTCCTCACAATACCGAATGTGCCGCTTGTACGTGCCCACGGTTTCCTATGTGCGTCCAATATAAACGACGTGCTTGAGGTGTGGGAGCGCCTGATGAGCCACTCTGACTTGAGGGGGGAGGGCTGATGTATCGAGTCCTAACTGTTGAAGCAGGTAAGTGATAAGAGGACGGGCAGGACTGGCCACAAGTCCGAGGAAGAGTGTTGTCCACTTCCGGAAGCGACCGACGCTGGATGCTGTGATATCCTCGACTCGCTGAAGACTGAATCCGACATCTACGAGCATCTGTTCGTACTCCTCCTCCGTTCCAAGTGGCGGCATATCCCACTCATCAGCAAATCTCTCAACTGCTCGTTGACCTTGTTCGCTACCGCCAATACGTCGTAAGAGATTGGAAATAACGACCACACCGGTAGAGGTGAGAACGTCTGCTATCTCCGAGACAGCACTGTTGCGATCCGGAACGTAGACGAGTGAGTCGATGGCCGTGCAGGCGGTCATCGTTTCAGCGTCAAACGGGAGAGCCGTTGCGTCTCCAACGACGAACTGCGCGTCAGCATCGTGTTTATTCGCGTTTTGCACTGCTTGTGTCGTATTAAATGGAACAAGATCGACACCGATGACGTCGAATCCGAATTCGTTCGCGAGATCGACTGCTGGTCCGCCCCGGCCGCATCCAACGTCTAGAAGTGGATATCCCGTTGTCTCCTGAAGGTGTATATCAAGACATTTGCCGATTTTCGCCTCAAGACGCAGCTGATGGACCCGATAAAATGCGGCAGGTGCCACGGAGAGTATCCAAGATTGAGAAAAGCCTCCGTATCTAGAATGAGATCGAACCCACGCCAAATATCGGCTCTAGTACCAGGGCCTGAGAATTGATCTGTAATCCGTTCGCGAAGGTCTTCCGGAACCATCAGTTATTCCTTGGGGACAGAGACATCCGAGTAGCAGTATTCGGACTCCTTACAGTATTCGAGGTTAGTACAGTCTTGAGGCCGCTGATACCCGAATTTCTTGTGTTTGCGGAGGTAGGTGACGTACCCGTCGTCGACTCGGTCGAGAATGTCGTGACAGCCCCACTTCTGCCAAACCACGTCGTACCAAGATTTCGATACGGACAGAGGAAGATCGTCCGTTCGACGCCGTCGATCTGTGGCGTCTCGACAATCCGGACACCGACAAGCCGATACGCGATGCGAAGCTGCTCCACGACAGCTGTTGGTGTCTTTGCGCGGAAAAAGAGGAGGTGTGCGAAGATGTATCCGAATCTATGGAGGAGTCGTCTGATCATCAGTCGCAGTCCTATTTTTCTCTGTATCTATCTTGATTCAGCGAGAGAATCCCGCACTCCCGCCAATTTATGCGTGATTACTTGGTGAGAATCAGGGATAGATTCGCGTTGACACAGAAAATCACGCTTCAGAATTAGTTAGCTGAGGACGCTTTGTGAGGTACTGATACTAGGACACGTCAGTCCCACACTCTCGCCCCCTGTTTTCTTTCGAAACGGGAGTGATCCAGCAAGGGCTACGCCCGGTGAACCCCTCAATTCACTATCCCAGAGAACATTCGGCCGGTTTCGATTCTTAACAGAAAGCGCGGTAAATCGTCCTTACGTATAGATATGTATGAGCTCCCCAAGCCGCCTAGAAGTTCGAGAAGGCCCGGACATCAACCTGTACAACCAGATACTCATTCCACTCTACGGAACTAATGTAGCGGAGTCAGTGGTCCAATACAGTCTATCACTTGCAAAAACATATGATGCGGCTCTCCACGTATTATCTATTCAAGATGAGGACCGCACGGGGCTGGAATCCGACCAGGTCACTACACAAGAGGAGTGGGACACAGCAGCGGTAATTGAACCCGTGGTGGATCAGGCCCACTCGCTCGGACTCAATGTAATACCAGCAGTGGATCGTGGGCACTCCCCAGATGTTATTCGGCAGTACGCTGAAGAGAATGATATTGATTTGCTTGTCCACCAGAAACCTAAACAGACTAGATTAGCACGAGTTCTCCAGAGAGACGTCTCCAGTCACATCATTCAAAATATCCCTCTTCCTGTCTTGACGATACCTGATAGGAACCCCTCTGATCCGGTTGGAGGTTCATCTACCAGCCAGTTCACCGATATTCTCGTGCCTACGGATGGGTATGATGAGGCGTCTGTTGCGTTCAAACATGGGCTACAAATTGCTAAACGGCATAACGCGACCCTGCATGGACTTCTTGTTGTGGATAAACAGTCCTATTCGAGTCGGCCTGGATACACGTGGAGAGAGGTTACTGACTCTTGGGAACAGCGGGGAGATCGGCTCCTAGAAGACATTACGGAGAAGGCAGCGACCTTAGACGTTCCTGTCCGAACTACGTTGAGTTATGGTCAAGCTCAACAGGAGATTCTCGAATATACTGAGGTGAATGGCATTGACCTTGTTACAATGGGGACACGAGGATTGACTGGTATTCGCCGACTGTTACAGGGAAGTGTCGCAGCTCGAGTGATCGAGGAAGCAGATAGCCCCGTTCTAACGATCAATCGCACGACAGCGGAGTTGAAAAAGCACCCGTATACGTTTCTTCGAAAGGAAAACCAAAATCGAATATTAATCAATTAACCCCCACTGGTTGGTAATTCCTCCATAGACACGCTTTAAAACTCGTTGTCTCGAAAAAATACGGGCGAACAAGACAGGGCGACGGAGGAGACGCAGTAGAACTGTGCTCGGAGACCGGTCAACGTGTTCAATATCTATTCCGGCGGCGGCACGAATTGCTGCTCCCAGAATTTGTGGGTTGCGAGTTTCAAGAAAATATCTCACAACTGTGGCGAATATATACTCTGCTTTCATCGCCTGATATAATCTGTCGGGGTATGTGTGTAATTGGCCGCTTTTAGCCAGCTCTGCGGCCAGAAATCCTGATTCGACGGCCTGTGAAATCCCCTTTCCAGTGAGTCGGTTTGCGAGACCTGCAGCGTCACCAATCCGTACGACAGAGCGCTCCGGAAGATACGTTCTGTCGGGATCGAGGCTTGGTCCCTCGGGAATGATTGCGACGTTCGTCTGTTCCTGCGACGGGACTGGCCACCCATTCCGCTTACAGGCATCCCTCAATGCCTTCATATAATCACTAGGCCGATCACTGACCGTCCAGCCGATACCAACGTTGGCTCGTTGCGATGTCTTCGGGAATGCCCACGAGTATCCAGTATAGTTCTCCAGAATAATCTGGCTGTTCGGGTACAACTCGGTGAAGTCCCCTTCGACATCACTGTTAAGCGCCACCATATATCCTGAATACTCGTTGGTTGTTCCGAGCGCTTTACTGGAGAGTGATGGCTGACCGGTTGCATCAACGACGAGATCATACTCATCGGCGAACTCGTGGAAATCTGTCCGTGTGATAGACTGGTTTTCGTGGATGTCAACACTCTTCTCTGAGAGCTGTTCTGCCCAAGACTGCTCAACGATATTTCGGTCCGTTATATATGTATCCGCAGCAGGAAAGGTACCGGCTCCAGTGCGATGGCGATCGGCGTCGATTCCGTCATACACCTCCACTTCCATCGCTGGCAGCGGATTGAGAAAGCCGTTCTCTACAGTCGGCTCGAGTGGGATCTTCGATACCGCTGTCATCGCTTCTCCGCAATTAACGCGTTTGCTGTCGTAGGACTGACGCTCATACAGTTCGACGTCGAATCCAGCGTCGTCGAATCCTGCAGCTGCTGCAAGTCCGGCCATCCCACCTCCTATTATCGCAATTCTGGATATTTGATTCATTGGTCAGGTCCTGATCGTGATTCATAGAGAAACCGACGCCACTGTCCACTACGAGGAACAAACATCGGAACGTCTTGTATATATGTTCGGTAGCTATCACCAAATTGAGTGTACATTTCGCGTTCTTCTTTGCGTGCTAACCACGCAAACGTCAGAACAATAATGGGGAATAACCCGACAGAAAAGATAGTTGGCCAGTGAACAATTCCCTCACCAAAAAGAGCAATGAATAAGCCAGTATATTGTGGGTGTCGTACTACGCTGTATAGGCCCTCAGTAACAAGCTGATCTTCTTGCCGCGCCTGATGAACTTGCCTCCATCCCTGAATGAAGACGCCAATTCCAACGAAAGCAAGACCATATCCCAGTGCCATTGAGATGATCATACCGGTCTCGCCTACGCCAACCAGTGTTGACCAGAGATTCGCGCTCACGTACTCACGGTCGAGCCCAAAGTATCGAACCAATAGATAAATCGTCAACGGGAAGCCAAACATTTCGGCGTACAACGCGATTACGAAGGCCTGTACAACACCAGCACCAGCCCATTCCCGCCAATTTTGCGGTGCAAAATAGCGATAGAATATCCATGAAACTAGTACGATAACGATCAACGCGATTGCCCATCCTCCAGAATGAGCAATCGTCCCGTCCCAGTTTGGTATGTTTTGAATCATATTTTTTTGAATATTACCAGCGCATAGTTGCCGCCTTTGTAACATCGAGATCCTTGAAAGTCCGATACAGGACAAGAATAATTCCAAGTCCGACGGCGACCTCCGCAGCAGCGAGGGCCATAACGAAGAGGCTGAACGTTTGCCCCGTGAGATTCCCCCATTGATATGAGAAGGCAACGAAATTTATGTTTGCCGCGTTGAGCATTAGTTCAACAGACATCAAGAACATTAACGCGTTTCGCCGGGTCAAAATCCCGAACAACCCGATACTGAACAGTCCTGCCGACAGTAGTAGGTAGTATTGAACTGCAATCATTAGTACATCACTCTCAATATGTCCCGGACTGCCTTCCACCAACGGGAGGCCAACTGCTGATTCTGGACCATCCCCACATAGAATCGTCTCTGTCCGAATGAATCTGCTTCATTTTGGGAAGAGGGCAACTTAGTCATCGTTGCTAGCACCCCGGGAGGGAGATTCAGATGTTGATTGCTTCCGTGTGAGCATCACAGCGAAGCTGATCAGAATAAGTACACCGCCGACATATACAAGAACCTGCATCGCAGCGACAAACTCAGCCTGTAACATCACGTAATGTACTGCAATACTTAGAAGTGTTACACCCATTAGTAACGCAGAGTGCCACATATCCTCAACGAGGACCATTGCGAGAGCACTCCCGAGCGTGACTAACGCGAAGAACACGAACACGATCAGTTCGAGATGTTGTGTCATATATGAATCTCCCTAGGAGGACTATATTGACGTGACCGTTTTGGGTAGATTTCATCGTTTATCATTATTTAGCTAATAGGTCTAATTCTTGTAACTTCGATTCTACTATGTCGAATGCTGTTCCAGCCTGCTCAATACTGGTTGCTCCCGTGACCACGGCTTTTCCACTCCCAAACAGCAATATTACGACATCTGGTGTTTCCAGTCGGTACACGAGACCAGGAAACTGCTCCGGCTCATATTCAATATTCTTAAGCCCAACTCCAATTGCAACCGCATGTAAATTCAGTCGATGGTTGAAATCCCCACTCGAAACAATGTTCTGGATCTGTATTTCACGGTCACAATCGATAGCGATCCCGAGTGTTTGTAGTTCGTTGAACACGAATTCTAACGCGTTATTAACGTCTTGAACACTTTTTGCGCCAGTACAGACCGCTTTCCCAGAGCGGAAAATAAGTGTGGCAGCTTTGGGAGATTGGGTGCGAAAGACAAGTCCTGGGAAGGATTCCGGCTGATACTCTGTAGTGGGAAGGTCGTCGGCTAACGGCTCTAGATTCAGCTCCTGACCCAATTCGGTTGAAGCGACCACGTTCTGGATTTCGAGGGTCTCCTTTGACTCAGGCATAGTTTTCAAAGGGCCACGATAGTCTTACTACTCCCGCTCATAACCGCTGATCGTGAAGGAGTCTCGCAGAAGCCTGCTACTGTTCTACTCGACACCATAATCACCACCGTACTTCATGAAGACGTAAGTCAACCCGAGCGTGCTCACCATCGCGGCGAACGCTAAGATACCTAGGGTTTTTGCACTGTCCGGCACCTGTGGTGCTGGTTGTCCACCACCACTCTCGCCACTGCCACCACTCGCAGTGCCAGTAAACGGGTACGCAATCGACCCTTGATCGACGATCGCTTGGCTATCTGGCATCTGTCCGCTCGGAGGGTTGGTCGGGATAGAGCTCTCTGTTGCCGGTCCACCGGGACTTCCGACGACGATTCGCCCGACCTGTCCCAATGATACGTGAGCGGTGCAGTTGTAATCATATGTCCCCTCGACCTCGAACGTATGTTCGAATGTCTCTCCTTCTTGCAGTAACCCGCTGTCCCAAGGGTCTGCATCGCTTGGGATGCGGTCTTCGTAGGCCGTCGAGGAATGTGGGGCCCCCGGACCAATTTCCCACGTGACTGTTTCACCGGGTTCAACGTATAGACCAACCGGATCGATGAAGAAGTTCCCACCGTCCATCGTGATCTGGACCGTGTTTGCTTCTTGTGCGGCTGTCGGTCGTGCGAGGGTACTTGCTGCTGCGACTCCTCCTGCTGTTTGTAGAAATGTTCGACGATTCATTATTCAATTATGATGTTCTGGTGAATTCCCAGTATTATGCTACCAGCGGCGGCTTCGAGAAGACGACCTTTTCGCAGAACGCGTTGTAGCGTCAACAACGGCTTTTCTGGCCAGGGTTGGCCCCCAGTAGAGTGGGTGGACATTATCACATCAATATACGTGCTTCCTATTCATTCGGATTTCTGTTAGGAAAGCCCAGACTCAGAGGGCGTGTTCTTTCGACTATTCGGCTATGACATCGGACAATCGGTATAGTCGAATGATATGAGAGAAGCGGAACAACAAAGAATATCACCAATCCGCCTTTATCAAGCCTGTTAGTGCCCGTTTCCGTTGGTATGGAAGCTTCAATCCGAGAGATTTCCCCTATATGAATACGTTGCCAACAAACCCAGTCCCATCTGGTTGGGCTGACATCAGTTCGCTCTGGTGAAGACGGAGTACGTCAATTCCACCTCGCCTTCTGGAAAACGACTCTGTTGATCACGGATCTCACGATCGGCAGTTCCCTTGGAACGCCAGCGTCGCGATGCTGAAATATGGTACATTCACGGTTCCACGCATTATATCGGACTTCAGGGCGTTTTGAAGTAACTACCGATTCCGGACCTGGCAAGTCGTCGATGAGGGGCAACAGATTTGAAGTTAGCTGGAGCAGGTAGACATATGCTCACCTCGCTAAGCGGTGCTGTTTCGACGGGAGTAATTCTCGTAAGTACTGTGTATCTCGCGGTGAGAACACCCGCAATCTGGCACCAGTACAAGGGACAATATGGTCGACTACTCGTCGGTGTCCCACTCGTTGGCCTCCTGTTCGGGCTCGCTCACCTCGGGATGCTCACGTCGCTCTCACATGGCCTGCTTGCCACGATTGAAACAGGGGCTATTCTCGGTGTAGCAGCAGTAATCGTCGGACTCGGATACATTCATCCCCGACTTGAATATTCGGGGGGAGAGCTGCGATGACCGTACTACTGCTTTCGCTCCTCTCGATATTTGTCGCTGGTGGACTTGCGCTCTTTTGCTACGCGCTCCTCTATCGAGACGTCGTATTGGTGATTCAGCGCCCGTTCTTTTTCAGAATCGGCTTCGGGGCACTCTGTGCTGCAGTGGTTGGAGCGAGTGCAGTATTGGTTGACTGGGTTCCGACGCATCTGATTCACGCGGTCTTTGCGGTATCGGTCGCTGCAGCGGTCCACAGCGTTCAAGATGGTCTCCACCCGGATACTGAAGCGTGGTTCTACTCGCTCTTTCGAACCTGACTCTCGGTTTGTTCGATTCCCGGCTCGTATCGGGTTGGTTTGGGTTCCTAACGACAAGCAGCCTAAACGAGGTGACCGAAAAGCGCCGCGATGAGCGAGAAGCTGGGTCTCTTCGGTGCTGTCTCAATTACACCAGGTGGTATGGTACTCGTCGGTGTTCTCCATCGTACCGATGATTTCGTCTTCGTGGTCCGTTCTATCACCGTTAAACGGGTCAGCTTCGGTGTTGTCAATTGCGACGATCCCGGCCCGAAAGAACTGCTCTGTCTCCGTAACTTCTGACCGGCGTCCCATCCCCCACGGCGGGCGACGCGGGATGGGTGAGGCTCTCGTTAGAACGTTCGGGTACACGGTTGCTGCTCGGTATCTCAACAACTCCAGAGAGATGGTGCGTGAGCAATACTCGCAGATCGAAACCGGTGAATTCGGTGATGTCGCAACCGAGGCGGTAGAAGTGATTGATCGAGGGATCGATTGAACTGGCAGAAGTCGAACGAAGCTTGATCGTGGTATGGCTGTGAACGAACGTTGTCCGGCTTCGACTCACTTGCGGCGTTGCACTCGATGAGGGTTCCAATAGGAAACCCGAGCGCTGATTCAGGGCCTACGCACACCAACTTCCCCCGATTGATGGGGGAATTCTCTCAGCAGTCGAGGTTCGTCCGGTGCAGTTCTGGAGGGGTCCATGTAGTACGAGGATGCAACCGGTGGCGATTGATCACGGCTGGTATTTGTATGTCGATTCGTCGGTCGGGTCAGCGACAATCTCCTCGAGACGGTCGGCGTATCTCCCCTCGCCGGACACCGTCCCATCGGGAGCGATTGTGAAGGTTTCGCCCAGCGTTTCGATGTGTAGGTGCTGCTCGGCGGGTCGCCACTCCACTGCATCGACGGATTCGGCGAGTTGGGCAATCGCCGATTCGAGTGTAGCCGGCGGTTCGACATATCCCAACCGGCTCTCGGGGAAGCCGTAGACGGGGATCTCTCGGTCCTGCACTTTCGTCCAGAGGGTGGCAGGTGCTGCGTCCGTCCATTCGGGCCACCTCTGTTTAAGATATTCCTCGAAGGTGACGTTTACGAGCTGGGCGTCTTCAGGGTAGTTGGGATTTTCATCTGCTGTTGAAACCTCTTCACCGTCTTTCTCGTAGGTCCAGTCCGCGATGGTTTTGTCGTCAGGGGCGCGCACCACAATGGCAGGATCTGGATCGTCGTCTTCGGTGTCGAACACACGGGTGCCGGGCTCCATACGTAGATATCGCCGCTGTGTCGTTACCGCTTTTTCGGTGAGCACCGGCCGGGGGCGAACTCATCTGTTCGGCTCATATCGAGTTTATATAATTTTCCCAGGTTTATTAAAATTTTCTGATTGTTGTAGTCACAGAGCAGGACAGATGTTATGTCCTCCTTGTCTTGCTACGATGAGCGTAAGCCGATTTTTCAGAGGCCAAGGTAGTGGATCGGAAAGCGGATGCCCGGGGGCGGATCAGCTTGCCTCCTTCTGATTACGCGGGGGAGGATGTCAAGGTTGTTCTCTGTGGCGAAGTGGTCCTGGTAATCGACAGTAACGACCCGGTCGAGTAGCAGCCGAATTAGAGAAGGCTTTTGCTGACTGAGCCGAACGAACCCGGACGAGTCAGTTTCGGATGACCGAAAAGACAGAGACGTCGGAATCATCGCCGTTGACGGACAGTCGATTACGGCTGTTGTACATTGCCGGTATCGCGCTCAACGTAATCGCGCTGGCGGCCGCGGTGGGGGCGGGCGAGCTGCTGTTCGCAGTGACATTCGTGTTCGTACTCGTGTATCTCTGTTTCCGCTACTGGATAACCATCGCATCCTGACACGTCGGGCGTGATTAGATGCCGATCGAACAGTTCGATCGCGCCCGAGGCTAATCTAGGATTGACAGGGTGCTGCTGAGAGTTTTAGCAGTTATGCGATGCTTTTCTACGAAAAATACCACAAGCCTAAGTGAGAAGCAGGTGCCTGTCTATCATATGGTGTTTGCAAGCGCCCTCAACGAAGATCTGTACGATCTTTGGATGTGCCGAGAATGCGGGTCTGTTCGCGCTATTGGAATCTCAGAGAAAAACGCTAACGCTCCGGTTCGCAACCAAAAACTCGAGGATCACGGCTTGGAATGTCCTGCTTGCGGAAACAAAGGTGCTGAGAAGATTGTGGCAAAAGAAGACGTGCCGGACTGGTGAGTGAAAAATACGCCTTGTCGTCCGTTTTGCTGGGTGAGTTCCACCGCTGAGGATCTCGATATCCGTTCGGCTATGGACCCCTTTGCCGACGAAGTGAGCCGTGATCTGGACGAATCTGCCGACGCTGCCGTCGAAGCGTTTGCGCCACGTTCCGGAACAGGCGGATTCGTCCGGGACGTGCTCTACCTTGAACGGCTCGGATAGTTCCTGATACTGAGCCAGCTCTCGATAGCTGTCGCCCCTGATTTCGCGGTAGATGAACAACCGAATCCCGAGAAACGAATATGGTGCGGGTTCAGTCGGGGTAAGCGTCGTGGAGTTACTCGCTTCGAATCGAACTCTTGGCGATCTCGACGGGGGGGGAGTCCCCTAACAGGTGCTCGGTAATGTCGATTTCTGGGCTGTAGACATCGGTCATCCGACAGGCACGGTCCGAAAGCAGGTTCATCGAGCCCTGCATTCACCCTCGGTTGCACTGCTGGGACAGAAATCATCGAGGATTGGTGTCTTCATACGAGTCTGGATTATCTATCCACTTCGAAGGGTCACTGATTATTCTATGAGTACGTTTAGTCCACTCGTCTTATCGGAGAGATATTCGTTTTCCCAAGTACGCCGTTCCTGAAGTGTTTGTCGTGCCAGTGATGTCAGCGCGTAGCTGTTCGTGCGGTCGTCGAGTTTTCCCTTCTTGATGAAGCCTTCTTCGACGAGCGCATCGAGATTGGGATACAACCGTCCGTGGTTAATCTCCGACTCGTAGTACGCGTCCAGTTCGTCCTTGATTGCGAGGCCGTGTGGTTCACCGAGTCCTGCGAGCACGTACAGTATGTCGCGCTGGAAGGCTGTTAAGTCGTCCATCTGTTCCCACTGTTGCCTGTACCATTGTAGTCGTTATGACATCGCAACCGGTATCACGAGAGACTTCTAACGCCCATATGGCACGTACCGAGACAGCGTGCCGTCCCGATGACAGTATCCCCCTACCCCCTTGCAGTCGGCCCATTATCAACTCCCGACTGTCATCGGGGCTTCTCTCTTCACGGTCAGACTGTCGAAATACGGGTAATGTGTGTCGTCGAAGACTCCGCTCCTACAATCGGTGAATTCACGTTTTCCTTCGCGCTCATATCACAATTATAATACCGCCGAATTCCGAACACAGATGCGAACTTCGTGAGTTCCGAATCTGGCCCGACGCCACCCTCCGAGCGGATCGTTAGTCTTGACGCTCTGCGTGGGTTCGCGCTTCTCGGTATCCTGCCGATAAACATCTGGGTGTTTTCGATGCCCGAGGCGGTGCTTTTGAATCCCACCGTCTACGGGGACTTCACAGGTGTGAACTACGCGGTCTGGCTCGGGAGTTACATCTTCGCCCAACAGAAGCTGATAACGTTGTTCACGATTATGTTTGGTGCTGGTGTGGTGTTGTTCACCGAAAGCAAGCAACAGGCCGACCAGCCGGTTCTCAGGCTTCACTACCGGCGAACTGTCTGGCTGCTCCTGATAGGACTCGCCCACGCGTACTTACTCTGGTACGGTGATATTCTCGTCACGTACGGGCTATCTGCGCTCTTGATTGTCCATACACGCCACTGGCAGCCATCCAGACAGGCACGCGTCGCGATCTATTTACTAGTGATTCCCTCTGTCTTGGAGATCACGGCGGGGTTGTCCCCGGGTGCAGCCGGACTCAGCGCGCAGTGGACCCCACCAGAAGCTGCGATCCAGCGCGAGATCGAGACGTACCTCGGAGGCTGGCTCACGCAGATGGAGCATCGAATTCCGACGGCATTTCGGCGCCAGACGGTTGGATTTCTCTCCTACAGCGTCTGGCGGACGAGTGGACTGATGCTATTCGGGATGGCGCTGTTCCGTCGTGGCGTCCTGTCGAATGAGCGGGACTCCCGGTTCTATTTCAAACTAGTTGGAGTAGGGTCTGTGATTGGGATGTCGCTGATACTGACCGGCGTCCTGTATATCTCTTCCCAGGATTGGGCTGTCGAGGCCGCGCTGTTCTGGCGACAGTTCAACTACTGGGGGAGTCTGTTCCTCGCGGGTGCGTACATTGGGGGTGTGATGTTGTACTGCCGGCGCCGGCCTGAGGGAGTAGTGACCAAGTCACTCGTCGCAGTCGGTCGAACAGCGTTCAGCAACTATCTGCTGCAAACAGTGTTGGCGACGTCGATATTTTACGGACACGGGCTCGGTCTGTTCGGTCAGCTGAGCCGAATAGAACTGCTCGGGGTCGTGGTCTCCATCTGGGCCGTGCAGATCCCGCTATCCGTGTTCTGGCTACGGTATTTCCGATTCGGTCCAGTCGAGTGGGTCTGGCGGGTTCTGACATACAAGGAACTGCAGCCGATTCGGAAATCACGCGGGTGACAGTCGGTCTCTGATATCAGGTCAATTCGGGAAATCTTCGGAGATACATTCACCAACCAGATACGGTTACTACCGTTCTAGAACAATCCACGAGCCATTTTCGTGCTGGAGCAGAGCCGCGGCGCTCACCTCCGAGTTGAACATACTTACTGAGAACAACATTGGTCTTCGATTAAGAAACCAACCCGACAAACGCCGCAGTCGTGATGAGCTTATTTTCAGAAACCGTATAGTGCGATTGTGTCACTTGGCCAGTGCTTACTGACCTCGCCCTTGCTCTCGGCCATCTACCACCGAATCTTCCTAACTGGTGCGTCGTGAGGCACGCCAACTAGAGAGATCACGCCTCACCCTGAATAAACGAGCCGTTCAAGCTTCCAGCTCGGAGATAAGGTCTTAACCGACCACAGATGGCCGTCGGAGGTACTATCTCGGATATGGATGACGCGACGGCAGTGGTTACGAGAGCTAGTCGCGGATGCTGTCGGACGGTCGCACGCCGGTTCGCCGAGGGGTCGCGCACGAAAAACATTCACTTTGCTATCTCAGGCGAGTCGTAGTCGTTCAGACCCATTTACCACTCACTTGGAATATCGGCTTACCGCGACATCGACGACGGCTTTGTGTCCATCGGCTAGCTGGTCTCTCTTTTGGCAGGCAATGCAACTATTTACCGCGCCATTTGTGCATATCAGAGACGTAGCATCCCTAGATAGCTCCAGTGAGGGCGTAGGTAATCGCGTATCCGGCACCGGCAACCGTTACTGCGGTCAGGCCGGTGACAGCCATTGTGACCACGTTTTCGTGGGAGCGGTCGATGACTGTCCGCGGGTGAACGCCGACTGAGCCAACAGCGATGACAGAGAACACGAACAGGTACGAGCTGTCAAGTGTGGGCGGTTGGATGACCAACGCGGCCAGTGCATACACGCCACCGACGACGGCACGCGGTCGAATGTGCGTCCAGATTCGTCGCTCTGTGAGCCAGAGAAAGGCAAGTAGTCCCGCCCAGATAGTGACGAGCTCGAGGCCAAATGCCGCCAGAAGATTGAGGGTGGCGTCGGCGAACGGTTCCGGTCGTGCATCAAGAAGCGTCCTTCCAAGTGGATAGAGAAACGCCGGTGGTTCGCCGGTCAACAGATCGCCGAACGGGTGCGATATGAAGCCGATGAGGGCGACTGCGCCGATTTCATGGGCATCGAGATCGAGGTGCGCCGTCGAAAGGATGACAACAAGACCCCCCACGAGCAAGAACGCGACGGTGACGAGAACACCAAGCGGGCCACTCACTAGGAAAATCGCACTAACGAGGAGAGCGAGAACAGCGATGCTAGAGACCCGTACTGAACGGCGCTCGACCACGAATAGACCAAGCCCGCTCGCTGCCGAGACAGCCACTAACAGTGAGTGGGTAATCGATCGATGTACGACAGTACTGGCGGCCCAGAACGCGGATGCAGCGGCGGATGCACTGAGCTGGTTGACGCGCAAGAACCCCGTGAACGCATAGACGATGTCTGCGTCAGGGACGAGCGCGAATAGACCTGCGGCGATACCCAGGGCCAGTGCCCGCTCGCGGGGAACCTCATAGAGAGTGGCGCCGAAGACAACGATCGCAAATGCCAGTGTCACGTGCCCCAGAAACATCTATGATGCATATTAAATTAGCACTCTTAAGCTCATCGCAAGCGGAGTGGTCTCACAGTAAGAGCAAGTGGCCCCAAGGTGCCCCTGGGTTTCGTTCTCACGGTCCAGTCTGCCAGGGTGACTACACCGGCCCGTCGAAACCGTGAACCAATTCGATGCTGTGAACTACACCATCCTGCTCGGGCTTGTGGCCTTCCTGTGGAGGAGCCTCCTGTATCGATGATGGGCTTTGCAGGCACAACGGTGTCTTCAGGGGGTCCAGTCTCTACAGGCGTTGATTTAGGATGATGAATCGTCCTCCACCCCGGTGAATCAACGAGAGAGGATGTTGTGGGCGGCATTCACGTCGCAACCACACGCAAACCAACACGCGGGGTAAGAGTGTTCCGGACTTTACAGTTTGAATACTCTTTCGTGGTGCCAGCGGAATCGGCGGCGACGAAGTCTGTTTCTTCGCGTTCGCCCAAACCCGTAACCACCCGATCAGACGACATTAACGAGCTTTTTGTAGCGCGCAACTGCCAAGGCGTGATCAGCGAATCAGGGAATTAGGATCGCCGCGACGAGCGTCAGTGCGAATTGTATTATTCCGAAGGAGTACTACTAGTGGTGACTCGTTCGGTACTCACCGTGTTTGACGCCGATGGCTAGCGACAGTACGCCGAACACAAAGAGTCCGATGCTGACTATCGCGACTGTACTCGTACTCATCGGACTCATCGCAGTCCCGCCAATGAGGGCGGCGAGCAGGACGATGAACACGATCGCAGTTGTGCGAGTGGTGAATTCCATACGTATCTACTCCGTGTTGTGGGCTCAATCAGATGTCTCTTCCGATAATTCGGTCGTTAACGCCGTCTCTCGGGTACGTCTCCAGAGAAATACTATCCAGAGGAGTGCACCGAACAGACTGAGGACGCCGGCGATGATGATTGACTGTCCCCGAACCGTCGTCCCGGTCTGGTTCTGTAGTACCAATATAATCCCGATGCCGATAAGTGCAAACCCTTGCACGCCAGCTGTCCGTTCAGGTCGAGAAACGTACCCTGCGTCCGTTAGGATTCCGGCAACCGACCCGACGAACAGCAGTAGTCCCGCGACAGACACGGGGCGAAGTCCGAGGACGACACCGACCTCGGAAAGCGCTAAGCCGAGTGCAACGAAGAGCGGCCATGGGCTTGTCCCTGTGTGCTGTACGCTGGGATCGCGTTCGTCACTCATTGATGATTCATCCGTCAGACTGGATTTCCATCCGTTGGTGGTGAAACGAGGGCATATTCTCAGGCTGATCTATACAGAGTCCTTCGTAGCCTTAGCATATTAATTGCCATTGTTTTCTGCTGTTGGTTGGAGGAACATGACGTTGACTCGCCCGACGGCGTCAAAGTCGCGAAGTCTATAGACCAGTTCACGGATCCGATCCGCTGGGCCGCAACAGAAAATCGTTTCCAGGCACCACTCACCGTGGGTGTGATGGGTCGTCTCAATTACGTCCTGAAACTCGTGCTGGACCGTATGCAGGTCACCGATGACAAGCGTGTGTTCGTAATCAAACGCGAGGGCTGCCGTGACGTCACCTGCCAGTTCCTCAAACTGCCGATGGCGTTCGACGTATTCTTGGAGGGCTTCTCTGACTGCCCGTGACCGCGACTCTAACCCCTCGTCTTGCCATGTTTCGTCGAACGTCTCGAGGACCTCCGATGGGATGTTCAAACTCGTCCGCATAGCAGTACGTGAGACTGCGTCATTGAAAGACCTCGTTATTACGGTCTCCCCATTCCGGACATAACAACCGTCTTTTGCCTTTCTCTCCTTCAATCGAGTAATGGCAGTTGGATCGGGCGTGCTCGTCGGTGTGGTGGCGATGGGTCTCTTTCACGGGCTCGAGCCGGGACACGCCTGGCCGGTCGCCGGCGTCTACGCGCTCAATCAGTGTCGGAAGTGGCTCACGGGACTGGCCGGTGGCCTGCTCCTCTCGATTGCCCACATCCTCGCCTCGAGTGCGCTGGTCCTCGTGTTTATTCTCGTGAGCACGCAGATCGATCTCTCGTCGTTCACCACTCTCATTCGTGGCGGTGCGGGTGCATTGTTGCTCTACCTCGGCTATCGACTGTACACTCATGGACACGACCACGATCAGGGATTCGCGTTTGATGGGGATGCCGTCGATGTCTCTCAGAGCGCCTTGTCTGCGTTTCAGGTTGGCGAGAATAACGGATTGCTCGGATTTGCGGGTTTCGCGTTCCTCGTTGGGTTCGCCCACGAAGAACAACTTGCGCTCCTGAGTTTCTGTGCGGGTGCTGGCGACTGTCTCACTCTCGTGTTCGTGTATGGCGTCTCGGTCACGGTCTCGATATCGACAATGGTGCTCTTGACGGTGTTTGCGTACAACCGGGTACACGAGCGGGTCGAGAATATTGACGAATACCTGCCCATACTGAGTGCGCTCATCCTGTGGGTGATCGGTGGCGTGTTCTTGTTAGATGCGGCTGGCCTTATACAGTTCCTCTGAACCGGATTGGGGACATATTGTTTTCTATTCTATACTTCGGTCGCTCTTCTGTCAGATATTGTTGATATAGTTCACCGAAATGTGGTTATGGCTGAGCGGTGCATAGACCGGTCCACACCCAAGTTCTCGAAGAGGGCCCAGAGCAGCGAATCACAAGACAGATCGCCATCAATACTGGAAGAATGTACTTTGTTATTCCCTGTTGGTTTATCGGTGGCTGCCGATTAGTCACGGTGGCCATCACCGGAGGTGAGCGTTGAGTATCGGACTCAAGGCTTCGATTCGGATTGTTGGCGACCTTGGTCTGAATTCATCTTGTAACATGACTTAAACCTCTAACATTGATTCTGGCGCTCGTTGACCGAGCTGTTGAAATGGCGGTTGCCATCAATTAACTGAAAAGCAATACGAATAACATCAGCGCGAGGACTGCTACGATAAGGGCAATTGATTGGCCGATACCTGCTCTGAGCGTGCCGGGTTTCGGGGTTTCATCCGGATATTCGGCTCCTTTTGATCGTTCTACAACAGCTCTTATGCGTCGGATTCCTCTTTCGGGATTGTCAAGGAGCCACTGAGTCCGTGTGGTGAGATGCACTACGAGGCGATCGACGCGAGCAAAGGATTCTGTGACTCCTTTCACCATCGCCCGGGTTCCATAGAAGACTGCAGGATTATAGATGTCGTCGACATCCGGAACACGGCCGACTCGTTGGAGGGGACGGTGCAAGATAGTGAAGCCAATAATGCCGGCTATCGCGAGTACGACTCCTTCGCCAATGTGACCCAGTGTGAAGGTTTCGTACTTGATTTCCGAACCGGCTGGGATGATACTGAACAATGCACTGGGGACAATTCCAAATATTACACACAACCCTGCGACAATTCCCATTGCAATTTTCTGTCCGGTGGTTGCGTCGCGAATCTCGCCGTCGTAGTCGCCGTGAAAGAAGACATGGTAGCCCAATTTAATGAACGAAAGGAATGTTCCCACACCGCCAAGGATCAGCAACCACCAGAGCACCTCTAATTCCTCGTAATCGGCAGCTGCTAAGACCATTCCTTTGCTGACAAACCCGTTAAAACCCGGGAATCCTGCGATTGAGAGCGCCGCTATGGAAAACGCCAGGGCCGTTACGGGCATTTTCCTGGCGAGCCCGCCGACGTGTTTCAGACTTTTTTCACCAGTTCGAAAAATTACGACGCCAACGGTCATGAATAAGAGACTCTTATAGAGGATATGGTTGAATACGTGGCCGAACGCACCAGCAGTAGCGAGTGTTGTTCCAATCCCGATCCCTGCAATCATGTAGCCAACCTGCGATTGGATATGATAGGAGAGGAGTCGACGCATATCACTCTGCATCAGGGCCATGAGTGCGCCGAAGACTGCCATTCCGCCACCCATATAGGCAACTGCGAGTTGTCCATCTGGCAAAATCCGGAACATTATATAAACTCCCGTTTTGGTCGTGTAGACAGAGAGAAAAACGCTCGCAGCGATATGGGGTCTGGGGTATGTATCGGGGAGCCACGTATGCAGGCCAATGAATCCGACCATGACGCCAGCACCCACCACGGCCAATACTTGAGGGACAGTTCCGACGATCCCATCAGCAGCACTAAATAGAACTGAATCGACGGTGACGTACTGCCAGACGATCGCTGCCAATAACAGAGTCCCACCGATCCCGTGCCAGAGTGCATACCGGAAACCAGCTCGGACGGCCCGACCACCGTAATGCCAGACAAGCAACGTACTCCCGATAGCCATTAACTCGACAAAGAAAACGAGTGTCAGCCAATCACCCGCGAAGACCGCCCCGATACTTGTTCCAACGTAAGAGAGGGCGAATGCTGTCTGAACGGTATCGGCATCGCTCGCGTATGAATAGATGACACCGATTGAGCCAATAAATACAAAGATACTGCCCATTAATCGCGAGAATGAGTCGACATAGAGGAAAATAGTCGAAAAGCCGAATAGATTCCCTGAGATGAGCACTCCTTCTGGGAGTAGCCACACATATGGTACAACGGCGGCAGTCACCACTATACCAAGTGCGTGACCTACCCTGCGGGAGAGGAATGGTAAAAGGATTGCAACCAATAATATTGGTACAAATGGAGGAATCGGTGGTATTGACATTAGTCAGTGCCTCTGCAATAATCTGGTTGTGGATCATTTATAAATATCCCGAATAAGGCGCTACAGAGAACTTCCCGGACTGGTATCGGACAATTCATCGGATTGCGATTTTTGTTAGGATCTCGCCATCTTTAGATTTCCATTCGCACCACATACAGACGGTCTTAGGGGACAAATGACGTTCGAGGGGGAAATTCGTTGGGATGGTTGAAAGACTTAGGCTCCCCCCGCGTATGGATCGGACAATGAGCGAACACGATGCTGTCCTTCTGGCTGGGGCGAGCGGCGATACTGGTCGAGAAGTACTGACTATCTTGGCGGAAACTGACATCACTGTGCGGGCACTCACACGTTCTCGGGAGAAAGTCGAACGGTTACGTCGCTTGGGCGCCGACGAAGTTGTCGTCGGTAATCTCCTGAATCGGGACGACATAACGCAGGCCGTTGAAAACGTCGATGCTGTGCTGACTGCTGTCGGTACGCATCCATCCAAGGTACTCTTCGCGGACGAGTTCGTCGACGGTCGTGGGAACGTCAACCTCGTCGACGCATCGGTTGATGCCGACGTCAAGACGTTCGTCATGGAATCGTCCCTGGGAGTCGACGAGGACCGCGGGAGTATCATGGCCCGCGCGTTCCGGGTGTTCATCCGTCCCGTTATCAAGGCGAAGACGGGGGCCGAGCGTGCGATTCGGAAATCCGAACTCGAGTATACGATTTTCCGTCCAGGTGTCCTTGTAGGGAACTGGGCCACTGGAGACGTGCAAGTTGCCGACGCGGGTACCGGCTTGTGGGGAATCGTCTCCTGCCGGGATGTGGCACGGTTGATGGTCGCAGCTCTCGATACGCCAGAGGCAACAGATCGAACCTTCGAGGTCGTCAGAAACCCGCTGTTCCGCGATCGTGAGCTCGATGTCGAGTGGTAGTTCTCACATCGATAGAACCACGAAAAGAGATCAAACGTGCCTCAACGGTCGCCCTACGTGCGAATATCGGAGACTAATCCGCTTCGCCTTTCTCGACAGGCGCCCCGACGAGGTTGCCCCACTCGGTCCAGGAGCCGTCGTAGTTGATGGTGTCTTCGTAGCCGAGCAGTTCGTGGAGCGCGAACCATGCGACTGAAGAGCGCTCGCCGATGCGGCAGTAGGCGATAGTCGTCCCCTCGCCGTCGATGCCCTCCTTGGCATACAGTTCCTCGATCTCGCCATGGCTTTTGAACGTGCCGTCGTCGTTGGTGACTGCTGCCCACGAGATGTTCTGTGCGCCGGGGATGTGGCCGCCGCGCTGAGCGGTCTCTTGCAGTCCCGGGGGTGCGAGGATCTCGCCGGAGAACTCCTCGGGCGAGCGGACGTCGACGAGTGGGAGACCGCGGTCGATGGCGTTCTCGACGTCCTCACGGTAGGCGCGGATGGACTCGCGGGGGCCGGACGCGTTGTACTCGACGGCGGAGGATTCTGGGACGTCGTCGGTCGTCGGATAGTCGTTGTCGAGCCAGTAGTCGCGCCCGCCGTCCATGAGCTTCACGTCGTCGTGGCCGTAGTATTTGAACTGCCAGTACGTGTAGGCGGCGAACCAGTTGGAGTTGTCACCGTAGAGCACGACCGTCGAGTCATCGGTGATGCCGTGGCTGCCCATCAGGTCCTCGAAGTCGTCCTTCGTGAGGATGTCTCGCTGGGTCTGGTCCTGCAGTTGGGTCTCCCAGTTGAAGCCGATTGCGCCGGGTGCGTGCGCCTCGTCGTATGCCTCCGTGTCCACGTCGACCTCTACGAGACGATACTCGGGGTCGTCACTCTGGAACTCATCAAGATGCTCCTCGACCCAGTCGGCCGAGACGAGTACGTCCTTAGCATAATCGCTCTCGCTCATACACGAGGATCGTTTCCACGCATCTGTAATACCTTTACCGGAATGATCCCCTCTTCACCAAGTGTCATCCTCACCGATTCGGTGCGGACATTACTCGGGGTCCTCCGGGTCAGCGACCTCGGTTGTTTCGGGCCCCGACAGATCTAACGGCCGTATCCAAACGTACCAGATGATCAAGACGATCTGTCCATATCCGAGTATCCAGACACCGGTTGCGAGCATTTCGTAACCCATCTTGGTCAACGTATTGTCGATCAACCCCGTGAGGATGAACGCTCCGAACAGAACGAATGCTAAGCGCCGCTTGCTGGTAATGTCTATTGATATCATCTCTCTTGTGTTATGCAGTAGTTGAATAGTGTCCCTCCTAAATGGTGGGATGGAAGCCATTTCGTTTCGGGCACCATCTTCCTCTGAGTCAAGGTTTTCACAGCTATATGCGTGTGAAACACTGTCCAAGTTCGTTTCGTCACGCAACAGTTGTTTCGGTCAAAGGCGGCCAAGGCTCCCACAAGTGCCAGTCCACCATCGATTCCTCCGGTTCTCTTCACACCATTTTCGGGCGGTCCATCGGCCGGTACCGTATCCAGAATCTCACACCCCCATAGTTACCCGCAGCATTCCACGGACACCCTGCGGGAGCCCGACAGCGGTCGCAACGAAGAGGATGATCCAGCTCCAGCGGGACGTGAGGTCCTCGTCTCCGGAGCCGATGGTCCAAACGATCAGCGCGACCGCTGCGAACTTGAGCAGGAACGTCGATCCGGAGAAGTTGGTCGCCTCGTAGACGACTTGGGTGATGAACAGCTTCGGCGTGTATCCGAAGAAGGTGACGCCGAGCAGGTTCTGGGCGGCGTCGAGCATCTAGCCGAACACGAGCAGTAGCGTTAGTGGGTGCTGGAGGTAGCGACGGTCCAAGCGGTCACCTGTAAGATAGAACCCGGCGACGAAGAGCGCGGCGATCCCGACGGTCGCTACCGGAACGAGTGGGCGGAAGGGTCGTCCCGACCCGAGACCGAACGAGAGGGCGACCACGACCCCGGCAATCGACCAGACGGTCCCGACGGTTCCACACGCGAGTGGAACGGCGTGTTCGCTGTCGAAGTGCTGACGGAGAAGAACCCCGATAAGGAGTGCGGCGGTGGTGATCGCAGCGACGGTGAAGTAGATCGGTGGGGTGATGAACAGCAAGTTGAGTGGCCGGAACAATAGCTCCGCATCTTCAAGTGCGCGCATCACCCCTCCGGCAACGAGTATCGGGGCGAGTCCGTATGCGAGACCGACGTCGAGGTCGATATCGAACGCAGTGAAGAACTCCCGCACGCCTGGGAGCGCGTACAGCATGATCGTCACGTAAGTAATCGTGTTCACCGGGTTGTAGCCCTTGACTGCACGAATCCCCTCGTGAGTCACCGGTTCGCCGGCGCCGTCCGCAACGACCGGCCCCCAGAGGTACTGCCAGATGTATCGGTCGTAGACGAGTTCGGGGACCAGTGCGAGACCGAGGCCGACGAGGCTAACCGGCGCGAGCAGATACAGGAGCCACCACGAAACCGTGCCCGTCGGTGGTAGCCGGGCCTCTATGTGATTCGATACTGATGATGTCATGGATTTCCAATTTTCACGTCCTGCAGCAGGGAGATGTGAGATGTGACACTCTGACCCTCGTACTCTTGATACCGACTCGCTCCTCCTATTCTTTTCGGATGCTTGGTCGGTGACGTTCGAGACCCCATGTTCTCAAGTCTGTCCCCTGAGTCCTATCGATATGAGCGAGCCAGCAACATCGGTTGTACGCGTCGACGTGGACGCTCACCGATCCCTTCTCGAAGGGCTCTTGGCCGAGTATCACAGGTGGATGGAGACGGTGGTCGGCCGCGAGACAAGGGTGTCCTACGACGCCGACGCGCGCGTCGACTCCGACCTTCGGGACGTACTTGATCCCGCGATGGCTTGTCTCGGCTGGCTCGCCTTTCGAGGAGATACCCCGGCCGGGTGTGTCCTCTTCTACGGCGTGGCCGACGACAAGGCCGAACTCAAGCGGCTGTACGTTCGGCCCGCTCACCGAGGTCATGGACTCGGACAGGCCCTCACAGAGACCGTCGTTGATGTGGCCGCCGGACGTGGCTACGGGACTCTCGCTCTTACCACGCCGCCGTGGAGCGATGCAGCGCACGCGCTGTACGACTCGCTCGGCTTCGAGCGCACGGGGCCATACCCGGAGACGCGACTCCCCGAACAGTATCACGACGATGCGATTTTTATGCAGCTGGATCTCACTGACTGGGCCGACTAGCAGGTCTGATCGTTCGACTACCAGCCTCAGAGCCACCGGCGAACGCTGTCGTGGTACTGGTGGAACTCATTGCCGAATGTTGCTTCGAGATACGCCTCCTCTCGTTCGATGACTCGGTCAAGATACCAGAGAAGAGGCACGAGCGTCACCAGTGGCCACAGCGTGTCGAAAAGCAGGCTTGCTCCGACGTACGCTAGGCTCTGGCCGAGGTATATCGGGTTCCGGCTGTATCGGAACACGCCTTCGGTGAGGAGTTCCGGTGATTCGTCGTCGTGGGCTGGCGTCGTCTCGATGCGTCGCATCGCAAGGATCGCACCGACGAACAGGGCAACGCCCACGATGACCAACAGCCCACCGATCGGGAGGTTCCATGGCTGGATGACGGTTCCAATATGTGCGATTCGATCGAGACCGATACCGACGACGAACGCGATGAGAGCTAACATCGGAGATGGTGCGAGGATCTCCCCAGGTTCCGCTCTCCCGTGTTCTGGCTCGTGACCAGAACCTGGCTGTTCGGTCATAATGGGTATGTCCGTTCGGACCCACTAAGGATATTCGCTCGCGGGGTGTGTTTCACTCCGGGGGTGTCTCACGAACCAGTAGAATCCACCTATCCGGCGAGGCGAAGCCCTTCCCATCCGTAGATGTGGTTCAACATCAGGTAGGTACCAATGCCCAGCGCGAGGCTCACGGACCACGCCGCGACGGCTGCCTTCCCGACGCGTGGGTGGATGGTGTCACCGAGTTCGGCCGGGGAATAGCTGAGTCCGAGGACGACGGCGTGCAACACCACCGGGACGGCGACAATCGAGAGTAGGATATGCACCGCTAGCATCCCCCAGTACGCATACGTGATGAGTGTGGCGAACTCCGCGAGGAACTGGCCCTGGCTGACGACGAACTCTTTCGTAAACCCGCCGGCCTGCTTCCAGATGTAAACGACGAGGAAGAGCAGGATAAGCGCGAACGATGTGAGCATCGACCACTTGTGTTTCTGGACGTCACCGCGCCTGATGAACAGCCAGCCAGTGATGAGCGCGGTGAGCGCGGCCGTGTTGATGACCGCGATAAGGTCACCGAACAGGATTACCGTGTCACGCCCCAGTTCGGGGAACGGGACAAGCCCGACGAACGATCCGATGACGACCACGTAGCCGATTATACTCAGTACAGCCGTCACCACGCGCGGATGGGTGCGTGTGCGCTTCCGAACGGTCTCAGCAATCGCCATGGTGGTCCATCACAGTGGAGGGTGAATGGTTTTACGGTGGGTTCTTGACTGTTTGTGAATGGTGAGAAGATAGGATTGAGGAACGGCTATCACTGCGGTTCGCAGTCTCGGATTCGGGTAGACCTCTTTTGAGCCGGCAGGCATTTGTGGATTCCGGAGGTTCCACCCGATAATGGCAAGCAGTAAATCCGTCGTCATCGCCGCGCTTGTCGCGAACGCCGCTATTGCGGTTTTGAAATTCATCGGGTTCACACTAACAGGGAGCCCGGCCATGTTGTCGGAGACGTATCACTCCATTTCCGATACGGGCAACCAGGTATTCCTCCTCGTCGGAATCCGGTATAGCGAGAGGACGGCGGATCGAGCCCATCCATTCGGATACGGGAAAGCGCAGTTCTTCTACTCGTTTCTGGTATCGGTACTCCTGTTCGGTATCGCTGGCTGGGAGTCGGCCAAACAGGGCTTCGAGGCGATCATCAACCCACACTCACCGGGCACCGGAACAGCGACGATACCGTTTACGACGATCAGCTTTGACGCCGTGTTCGTCAACTACAGCGTCCTGCTAGGTGCGATTCTCTTCGAGTTCTTCGCGCTCCGGAAGGCCTACGCTGGTCTCACCCGACAGATGCAGGAAAATGACTGGGAAAGTCTCTGGGAAGCGTTTCAAAAGACCAGCGACGTAACGACGCTCACCGCGTTCACGGAGGACACGATTGCAATGGCCGGTGCCGGGCTTGCCCTGTTTGGGGTCTTCCTCTCACGACAGACTGGAAATCCGATCTTCGATGCTGTCGCGTCCTTCCTCATCGGGCTCATGCTGATGGGGTTTGCGATCGCGTTGGCGTGGGAGAACAAGCGGCTCTTGCTGGGCGAGAGTCTCCCCGAAGCGGACGAGCAACCACTCCAAGAAATTATCCGATCGACTGCTGGCGTCGAGCATATTGACGATTTTCGGACGGTGTATTTCGGCCCAGAGAAGGCGGTTCTCACTGCCGACGTCAGCTTCACGCCGAACCTAGACACGGTCGAGATGGACACCCGAATCACTGAGATGGAGGATGCGATCATGGAACGACAACCGAGCATCACGAAAGTTTACATCGAACCCGAGCGGTAGCCGCCATCGTCCGGTGAGGAACGAACCTGCTACGACCACGGGTTCTGTTTCCCGTGAAGTCCGCTTTTGTGCCTCTCGATCACGGCATTAATGCGCCGAGGTTTCCTTGGTACAGGGTAGCAGAGATTCAACTGGCTGTCGCCGTTCTGCCCACTACACACGATGCCAACACGAAATCGCTCATGAGCACGAGATTCTCCACTGACCGCTGGGCTGAGCTTGTCACTGGCACTGAGAAAGAAGCGCAAGCGGTGTCTGTGTGGCCCGTCGACTCACGCTCCTCGCCGGACTCGTGTTGATAGGGTCGTTCTTGAGTCCCCTGTATCATATCACCGATGTCGTCGGTGGTGTGGGCTGGCTCGTGCTCGCTGTCGCGAGTGCCTTCGGCGTGGGCACGATTGCAGCACGTGTCCTTCCAGCTAAAATCGGTCTCGGAGTTGGAGTGTTCCTGTTCGTCCTCGGACTGGGTGGCTATCTCTGGGCGATTCCCAACGCGTATGTCGCGCTTCTCTCCTTTCGACTCCTCTCGGATTTGGTGGTACTCGTCCTGGGTGAGCTATCGGTGTTGCAGATCGTCCGAGCGGATCTGTGGGCGATTGCAATTGCCCCCGCACCGGTGTTCGGGACGTGGTATTTATTGGTCCGACATCGATATGATCTGGCTGCTTGGGTTGGCGGTCTCACACTGCTGTTCTTTGTGCTCACGGGCGATGCGAGTGAGGCGCTCACACTTGTTGGAGTGGCGGGTGCGATGGGCGTCCTCGGGTTCGGTTCGCTCGATCGCGCGGGAGCGTCGTGGCCACAGATACGGGAGATCGGGCTCGTACTCACAGCCGTGATCGTGGTGTCACGTCTCGCTTTACCAGTGACTGCTCGACTGACGACCTCTCCATCCGATTCTCCTGTTTCAGGATTATCTGGTTCGTCGCAGACACCGACCCTCGAGGGGAGTCTCATCAACGCTCCCGACCGGGTGGGCATTCTGGGAGGTATCTCTCTATCACCGGAGGTTCGGTTCACCGTCACAGCTGATAGACCGGCGTTCTGGCACGTCGCTGCGTACGATCGCTTCACCGGTGGGAGTTGGGTACGCTCTGGCGAGACGACGACGTATTCCGGACCTTTGCCTACACCACCCGGCGAGACCCAAACGCTCGAACAAACCTTCGAAGCGGCTGCAGCGGTCAACACGATGCCAGCCGCGTGGAAACCCGTCCGCGTCGGAACTGACATTGCCCAACGGACGCGCGTGACCGATCTCGGGGGGCTCCAACCGACGCGATCTCTTTCGGACGGAGAGGCCTATTCGGTTACCAGTGAACGTCCGCAGTGGACAACGTCCCAGCTCCGAAACGCGGACGAAGACATCCCTGATCCCATTCGAAATCGCTACCTCCAACTGCCGACCAGTACGCCCGAACGTGTCGGCCGCCTCTCCGCCGAACTCACGGCCGATGCTGACACGTGGTTCGACAAGGCAGCTGCAATCGAGCAGTGGCTGGAACGAAACAAGCAGTACTCGCTGGACATCACACGCCCCGACGGCAATATCGCAGACAGATTCATTTTCGAGATGGAACGAGGCTATTGCGTCTATTACGCGACTGCTATGGCGACCATGCTTCGGACACTCGGTGGCCGAGTTCATCGAGGCCGGCCCGTTCATCGAGGCGTTCGTTGTGATCATCGCACTGCCGTTGGCACTCGCGTGGGCGACCGAACTCTGGGCAGATCGATCGGACCGTGGTGAAGCGTGGCAG
>NZ_PSYX01000011.1:14786-39759 GCF_003586325.1 Haloferax sp. Atlit-10N | reverse complement strand
GAACGGGAACTCGTCGAACGTGAAGCGTACAGCGGCGTGAGGCTCACCGACGAGGGTGAGACCGTCGCCATCGAGGTGATTCGACACCATCGTCTGCTCGAAACCTATCTTGTCGAACGATTAGGTTACGACTGGACCGAGGTTCACGAGGAGGCGGATGTCCTCGAGCACCACATTAGCGAGACGCTCGAACAACGACTCGCGGAGGCACTCGATGATACAGCTGTCGACCCGCATGGCGCACCCATCCCGAGTGAGACGCTCACCTTGGTTTCCAGCCCCGACACGTATCTGAGCGAGTGTGAACACGGAGAGCATCTCGTCGTTATCGAAGTGAGCGATCGCGACTCCGAACAGTTGGCGTATCTCGATGACGCCGGAATCACGCCGGGGACCAATCTGGTCGTCACGGAGGTTGCCCCGATCGGTCTGATTACCGTTCAACCACAAACCGACGACATAGGGATCTCACTTCCGATGACTGTCGCTCGGACGATTCGCGTCCGCGAACTGAACGATAAACCCGAACACGCGGTTTCAAACGCCAACGGAGCCGCATGATGCCTCCGCTTGATTACAACCGGGCCGCCGATTACACGGAGGCGTTAGAGGCTCGACTCGTCGACCGCCTCGATACCGATTTTGTCGTGAGTAGGCGTGGTATACTCGGCGGCTTGGGATTGGCTGGCGGCGCCGCCCTCACCGGTCTCGGTGGCTCGGCTATGGGACAGGGCGCTGGTAGTGATGATGACGACAGTGGGTTTGGAGCGCGCGGCGAGTACGAGAACACCAGGTTTGACCCGCACGAGTTTCTCACCCAGTTCAACACCGGTCGGGACGGCCAGGACAACGTTCCCCAACGCGTGTTCGAGGAAAACGGCCAGACAGTGCGTGAGTTCGAGTTCACGGCCGTCGATACGACCGTCGAGATCGCCCCCGGCGTCGAATTCTCGGCGTGGACATACAACGGGCAGGTACCCGGACCGACGCTCCGCGTAACCGAGGGTGACCTTGTCCGGATTAGGTTCACCAACGGCTCATCGAACCCGCACACCATCCATCCGCACCTGCGGAACCTCCGCCCCGAAATGGACGGCATTCCGCAGAACGGTCCCGGCGAACTCGATACTGGCGAGTCATTCACGTACGAGTGGCAGGCCAACCCGATGGGTGTCCACCTGTATCATTGTCACTCCTCACCGCTCAAAGAGCACGTCCACCGTGGCCTCTATGGGGCAATCATCGTCGACCCGGACCCTGAGCGGGTCAGAGAACACCCTGAGGAGTACGTCCCATACCACCCGAGTCAGATCACCGACGCGCTACGTGAGGACCTCGTCGAGACGGCCAAACGCCGCAACTACGAGTTCATCCAGCGCAACGACTACGATCTCAACGAGCTGGTGATGGTGATGAACGGGTTCGACACGAACTTCGACGTCGACAACGAGGTGTACGCAGTGAACACCCGGGCCTTCGCCTACGGCGTTGGTCGGACCGACGGCAACGGGAATTGGCAAGCTGGCGAGACGAAACGCCCGATACAGATCGACCGGAACGACCGCCAGCGGATCTATCTCGTGAACGCCACCGAGTTCGATCCCATCAACTCGCTGCACACCCACTCACAGTTCTACGATTACTACGATCACGGGACGACGCTTACGCCGACACATCAGACCATCGACACGGTGATGCAGTGTCAGGCCCAACGTGGCATTCTCGAACTCGACTATTCCGACCACGAGCCGGGGCTGTACATGTTCCACGCTCACCAGTCGGAGTTCGCCGAGCTCGGGTGGATGAGCTTCTTCGAGGTGGTCTAAATGAGCGATGAGCGATCCGAACCAAATGGCGGTGTCACCGTCGAGGAGGGTCAACCCTTCGGCCTTCCGCGGTGGGTCCTCGCCCTGCTACCGGTCGTGTTGCTTGCGATCGTGTTGGGGCTGTTCCTCGTCGGAAATCCCTTTGCGGCCCTCGGCACAGGTGGCGAACCTCTCCCCGACGTGACAATCTCGTACACGACACTTCCGGATCAGGGAACGATCCTCGTCCACGTCACGAACAACGGCCCCGATGCGGTAACGGTCTCGCAGGTGCTGGTCAACGACGCGTACTGGAACTTTGGGGTAAGTGGTGGCGACCGGACGCTCGCACCGTTGGAGAGCGCGACTATCGAAATTCCGTATCGCTGGAATCCTGACTGGGATCTCGACGTCACACTCGTTCTCTCAGACGGGGCCACAGTCAGCCATACAATCGTCGCACCATCCACGTCGCCAGGGGTAACTGGTACCATTCTCGGGACGCTCGGCATCGTCGGACTGTTCGTCGGTATCATCCCGGTCATCTTGGGCATCCTCTGGTTCCCGTATCTCCGCTCTCTCTCGGACCACTGGTTGCACGCCGTGATCGTGTTTGCCGCCGGAGTCTTGGCGTTTCTGGCGTTCGACGCGACGTTTGATGCGGTCGAACTCCTCGAACAGGTTCCAGGCGCGTTCGAGGGGAGCTTGCTCTTCGTCCTTGGCGTCTTCGGCGCATTCTTCGCCGTGCAGGCGATCAGTTCGTGGCGCGAACAGAAAGCGGCGGCTGGGAGCGAACGCGCGAGCAGCGGGCTCTGGGTTGCCTATCTGGTGGCCATCAGCATCGGTCTGCACAACCTCGCGGAAGGGCTCGCTATCGGGAGCGCGTTCGCTCTCGGTCGCGTGGCGCTCGGAACGTTCCTCGTTATCGGGTTCATGATTCACAACGTGACGGAAGGGCCGGCGATCGTCGGTCCGGTTGCCCGCGGGGAACGGCCTGCGTTGAGGCACTTTGTTGCGTTCGGCGTGCTTGCGGGAGGGCCAGTGATTCCGGGTGCATGGATCGGCAGCTACGCGTTCTCACCGACGCTCGGGACGTTCTTCCTCGCGATCGGTGTCGGTGCGATTCTACAGGTCGTCTGGGAGCTAACGAAGATGGCTCAAGGCGACACTGGGCGGGCGGCGACGCCGCTGAACCTCGGGGCGTTCCTCGTCGGGTTCGTCTTCATGTACGTGACGGGGCTGTTCGTCACCGTCTGACCCACTCAACGCCAAACAATCACGTTATAGTCTTTCTCACGAGAGGGCTGGCGTGGTCGGAACGATTTGTGAGAAACAGGGACGTTGAGCGGTATTTCGGAGGGGTATTACAAAGGTTGAAGTATTACTGATACTGCCCATTACGTATGACCGATGCAGAAGGCGGAACGACCGTCTCCGTCACGAGCAAGGGGCAAGCGACGATTCCCAAAGAGTTCCGTGACAAACTCCACATCGACACGCCGGGCCGAGTCAGGTTCGTCGAGAACGAGAAGGGGGAAGTCGTGATTCGATCAGTCAAGCGCCCGTCCGAACTTCGGGGTGCACTTGCATCCAAGGAAGCGGAACGTGAGAAGTCGGCCACGGAACTGCTCTGTGAAGAGCGAGAGCGGGACAAAAAGAAGACCGACGAGAAGTACGGACTGTCTGAGCAGGAGGAATGACAGTCATCTTTGACGCCGAGCCGTTGCTCGCCTTTTCGTTCGACGAGCAGGGAGCAGGGGAGGTCGAACGCTGGCTCGACCGAGTGTACGACGGGGAACTCGACGGGTACATATCCACCGTTAATCTCGCAGAATTCCGGCACATCGCCACCCGAAAAGCATCTGCAGAGCAGGCCGACGCCCACATCGACGACCTCCGAGATATGGGCGTCACCGAGTACAACATCGACGACCTCTGGGAAGCTGCATCGGATTTGAAAGCCGCGTACAGCCCATCTATCGGAGACGCATACGCTGTCGCCGCCGCCAAAGACCTCGACAACGACGGCGAGCGGAACGTAACCCTTCTCGTTGGTGCTGACGACGACTACGACGTGTTCGAAGACGAAGATGGATTCAAGCATCTCATCGAACGCGTCCGAGACGAGCCCGCCTGACGCGAGCTGGGTGTGACGCCCCAATTATAGCACCAGTAAAGTAAAATCTGGATAACCGGGGTTATTGTTCGTGATTGCGGCGTAGTCAGGAGGTCAGAGAGCGAGTGTAGGCCGAAAGAATCGCTTCAATCTCGGCACTCCAGTACAGGAGTGCGACCGTGATCAGGAAGACGACTGTCGACAGGTCCCACGACAGTTGTGTAACCGCACTAAACGCTGACGCGCCGAACAACGGCATAAGAATCGAAAACGTACAGCCAACACAGGAAACAAGACCGAACACGCCCGAAAGAACTCCTTTCGTGGCGTCAAGCAACCGAGCGTAGAGAAGATACGCGAACGAAAGATAGCCGGCGGCCTTGAATGGAACGACCACTGTCTGGAGCCACGGGTTCCGAAAGACGACGACCGGACCCCACCCGGGGAGTGCCCACGAGATGCGGAATTCGGTTCCGGATCCGAGCGGCGTGAAGATGCCGAATCGGACGAGTCCCCCGAGATACAACAGCACGAGCAGATAGAGGCCGGTCACACCCAGCGCGAGGGTTTGGATGCCTCGGCTCCGTTTCGAAACTTTCGTACGCGACACCGCAAGGAGCCCGACATTGATCCAGATGAATGGGTACACCGCATACCGCGGTTCCGTGATCGTCGTCGATGTCATACTCACGTACGCCAGAACGGCGAGGAACTCCACGAGTAGGATCGCACTCCACACCGCCACATCACCCTCGTCAATGTCGAATCGAGTGCCGAGTGTTCGCAGACCAGTCGAGAGTTCGCCCATGGTTGGGAGAGTTCGTGTTCGCTGTTCGGATTGGCAGGCGCATAAGCGTTGATGATGGTCCTTGCTCAGATGGAGGGTAAGCCAATACAATTCCCCCCAATTACAGAAAGCAGAATACTGCTCTGCGTTTCCTGGCTACTGAACGGAGCTCCAGTCGTTCGGCTCGTTGGGAAGACCTATACGGACAAGTATCAGACTCAGACTGGCGACGGGTTTACGGGCGGTCAAGGCGAATGCCCCGGGGCTTGACCCCGAGGCGATTCACAAGATCATGGAGGTGATGATAATAGCATGAATGACACCCGTCAGAAGCTTATCGGCATAGTGTGGCTTCTCCTTGCTGCCACAAGTGCCATCGAGGTGTATATTGGCGGGTTAGACTCCCTCTCATTACTCCAAGGAATGGCTGCCCTGTTCGGAGGATTCGCTCTGGCTGTTGGTCTACTGTATCTCACCGGTCTCATTACGCTCATGGACACTCGTACTAAGCATCCGTGAGGCAATAACGAGAAGATCTCTCGGTTGTGAACCGACCAGGTCGACAGATTTAATCCCTGCTCAACTGCTTGATCGTGGCTGGAGATTATCATTATCTCTCCCTATCGGTTGAAACTACCAATCGTGTGTTCTGCGTCCCAACACGGTGCATATACACTGTATAAGTAAGGTGGATCCTCGCTTACGTGCCGATGCATGCCTAGTAGTAAGTGGTCTCGGCGTCAGTTGTTACGCTTTGCTGGAGTTCCAATTGTAGGTGGGCTCGCTGGCTGTGCGAGCGGTTCTGATGGAGCCAATACCCCGCCGACTTCGACACGGACGAGTACGAATACCCCATCGCCCACGGCCAGAACCACTACGACTACCACAGAGGAACCGACACCGACTGAAGAATCGACGACCACGGAAGAAGCGTCAAAGGATGCACCGGGCTATAAGGACTCGCACTGGCACGGTCGCCTCTTCTTCGAGATTGATGGTACGTTGGTGGACTTCGATCAGCAGCGGTACTACCTCGACACTATCGAAAAGAAGCATCCGGAGACGGTCTACTTCCACTTTCACGACTCGGCTCACGGACCGAACGAGTGGAGCAACGAGAAGAAAGTCATCACGTTCGCCCGTGCGCTCAACCTCTTGCCCGGAATCAGTTACTCTCAAGATGGGCGTGGTGAGCCCGTCATCACGTACGGGGGGACGACGTACCGGACGACAGACAGCGGCGTAACGATCGATATCCATGAAGGGACTCGAACGATCGATCCAACGACGTACGAGGTCCAACATAACGACAACTTCTGGGTGCGAATTACTACGAAGAGTGCGACTGCCACTACTTCGGGAGATAATACTCGCACAGGCAAGCTCGTGTTCGACGTCAATAACCGGCGGCTGAACTTTGAAGGGAGCAACTACGAGCAAGCGGGTACAGAACAGTTTCAGTTTCGTGACGACGACAACCCATACACGTGGTTCAACACCGGTGAGCCAGTCACACTCGCAACCGCGCTCAATACGATTCCATCGATTGAGTACTCACAGGAATCTAAGAAAGGCCACGTGATTCAATATGATGCGGGCGAAAAGTTCGGTGGAACCTACCGTTCCAGTACGGGCGGAACGGAGATCATCATCCGGCAACGCACGGCTGACGTGAACCCAGAGCAGTACCAGCTACGGAATGGTGACCTCATCTGGGTATACGTGCATACTGACCAGGCACCTGATAACGAACACTAATCCAATCCCATGTCGACGCACACACTCTCGTTCAAACCCGCAATTGGGTTGTACGGCCAACACGACCCGAGCGCTGCCCTCTTCGAAGATGAGACCCTCATCTTCGCCATCGAAGAGGAGCGATTAACCCGAGACAAGCACGCCCCGAACACATTTCCAGAAGAGGCCATTCGGGCCTGTCTTGACTACCGTAACCTCGAACTGAGTGACCTCTCACGGATACTCCTCCCATACGATCCGTCGCTTCAGTCGGAAATTTTGGACCACTACCTGCTTGATACGGTTCGTCTTGACGGTCTCGGCCCGAAGTTGAGCCATCTCGAGTGGACAGTCAAATCCCAATTACAGGCGCAGTTCTTCCCCACTAAACAGATCGAGAACCGATTGCGGACGATCGGCACACCTATCCCCCCCGTTGAAACACGCCCGCACCACGCGTGTCACGCCGCGAGTGCGTTCCAGCCGTCGGGATTCGACGAAGCCCTCGTCCTCACCATCGACGCGAAGGGCGAATACGATGCAACCGTTGTCTGGCGTGGTGACGAATCTGGACTCGAACGGATCCGGACGTACGACCACCCGAATAGCCTAGGGTTGTTCTACGCCGTCGTTACGGAGTACCTCGGTTATCGGATGTTCAACGGTGAGGGCAAAGTAATGGGACTAGCCCCCTATGGCAACGAGAATCCAGAAATCGAGTCCGTTCTTCGTGAGGTCATCGAAACGGGGTGTGAATACGACGTTACCTCGTTGACACAGCGCTGGGGCGCGGGATACGGAGTGGGACGACTAGAGGAACTGTTCGATCGGCCGCGGAACGAGACGCCCGGCGATTTCGATCAGTGGGAGAAGGATTTCGCCTACACTGCGCAGAAACTACTCGAAGAAACCGTGCTGGATATCGTCGAGACCTACACTGACCACCTCGGGACGTCCAATGTGGCGCTTGCTGGTGGTGTGATGCTCAACTGCAAACTGAACAAGCAAATTCGAGAGTCAGAAGCCGTCGAGAACGTCTTTATCCAACCAGTCGCACACGACGCCGGGTTACCGCTCGGTGCAGGGTGGCTGGAGCAAAACCCCCGAGACGTGCCAGAGATGACCACAGTGTACCTCGGACCCGAGTACACCACCGATGAGATCGTAGACCTACTGGAAACGAACAAGATTGATTTCTCGCAACCGCTCGATCTCGAGCGATATACAGCTGAACGACTCGCAGATGGGGCACTCGTCGGCTGGTTCCAGGGTCGACTCGAATTGGGGCCCCGTGCCCTGGGAGGTCGAAGTATCCTCGCGGATCCCCGATCGGTCGACTCTCGTGATCGGGTGAATCGCTTCGTCAAGCATCGTGAGGGATGGCGACCATTCGCCCCCTCGATGTTGGAGAAGGCAGTCGACGAGTATTTTGTTGATGCGACGGCGTCACCATTCATGATCGACACATTCGATGTTAGAGAGGAGAAACAGAAGGAGATAGCTGCAGTGCTCCACCCGGCCGATCATACGACCCGCCCACAGACTGTTCGCGAGGATCAACATCCGCGATACTATCGATTGATCTCAGAATTCGAGAGCCTCACCGGAGTTCCTGTGGTGTTGAACACGTCGTTTAACGACCACGGGGAGCCGATCGTGAACACTCCAACCGAGGCGCTCAAGGACTTCTTCGGGATGGGGCTTGACGTGCTCGTGCTCGAGGACGTCGTTATCGAAAAACAGACTCGAACGGCGAAATCAGCAGTTGCTCTGCAAAGCAAGAGTGAACCGACCGTGCTCTGTCCCCATATGGGTGGTTACGACTGACCAGTTACAGTTGGGACGCTTTTTGGAAAGGATATTTACGACCCACTCCGAACAAGTAGCTTAGATGGGCCTCTGGCTAACAGTTGCACGAGTTGCTATGGGGATGAACATCCTCTTGTTAGTCGGATTGAGCTACGTCTGGGCTGGAAACTACCGATCGGTTCGGTCGAAGTACGTTCTTGCATTGTTTCTCTTTGCGGTGTTACTCCTCGCCGAAAACGTGTTTGCGCTCTATTTTTTCAGCCTCAACCCACTCACTCGTCAGTGGCTCGAAGCAGCGGCGACGACTGCCCAGATTGCTATGGTCCTTCTCCGCCTTCTCGAGACGAGTGCGCTCGCCTTACTTACGTGGGCCATGTGGCAGTAGGCTGTGACACCCACGATGTCTGGCCCCCTCAAAATGAGTTTTTCAGCCGTCCACCGTTCCCTCGATGTTCGGCATGCTCTCACCGAAGTTCCGGAGTAGGTGCATGGATTCACCGAGAATAGGGGTAGAATTTGGCCAACTATTTTATAATTTGTGTCCGAATATCGGGGTTGGACGGCACAACCCAGTCATGACACCCGACTACGTTTCCCGGAGACGAATCCTCCAACTCGCGGGGAGCACAGCCACTGTTGGACTCGCAGGCTGTGCTGGCGGTGATGAAGAGAACAATGGAAGTGGTGGAGCAACGACGACTACACCGACAACCACGCCAACGGACACCACGACCGAAGAGCCGAGTGTGACGCCAGCGCTCTCAGTTTCGGACATAGAAACCGACAACCGTAACGTGGTACTCTCGAGTGCTAGCATCGATGGCGACGGCTGGGTGGTACTCCACCCAGAGGCCGAGGGCGGTGGTCCAAATGGTCAAGTCACGCTCGCTCAGAAACAGCTCTCCGCAGGCGAATACAGTGACGTTGAGCTGGCGATGAACACCCTCCTCGCTGGGGAGCAGACTGTATACGCGATGCTCCACTACGACGATCCAGCAGACGGGGAATTTACATTCCCAGAAAACGGGGACCCCCCCGTCACAACAGACGGTAATCCGGTCGTCAAACCGTTCGAAATCACGCTGACGGGGGAAGTGACACCTTCGCTCTCTGTAACCGACCAGGAGACGAGCGGGGAGCGTGTCACCGTTCCCAGCACTGCGATCGATCAGACGGGATGGCTTGTCATCCATCCGGAAGCCGAAGGGGGTGGTCCCAACGGCGGCGTTACGCTTGCAACTATGCAGTTACAGCCCGGCCTCTACGCGGATGTCAGTCTCCGGCTCGACGAGTCGATCACCGAATCGCAGACGGTGTACGCGATGCTCCACTACGACGACCCAATGGATGACGAATTCACGTTCCCGGAAAACGGCGATCCTCCCGTCACGAAGGATGGAAATCCGATCGTCAAACCGTTCGATGTCACCGTTGGTGGTGGCGAAGCGTCCATGCAGACCGTCGAACTGGTGAACACGGCGTTCGATCCGGTACGCGCGACGGTCGCTCCCGGAACGACAGTCGAGTGGGTGAATCAGGATTCGTTCGGGCACGACGTGACGAGTGCACAATTCCACGATGTGGCCGAGCAATGGGATTTCAGCACGAGTCTTTCATCGTCGGGCAACACGGCGACGTACACGTTTGAGAGCGAGGGGATTTACGAATACGAGTGTACCATCCACGGGAGCGAGACGATGTGTGGCGTTGTTCTGGTCGGTGACGTGTCGCTGGATCAGGATCTCCCCTGCGAGGGTGGTGGAGGGGGTTACTGACTGCGGCCGCCGATTGACCATTGATTCGGAATCTGCTGGATGTGTGGATCACTCCGGGATCGAGCAATTGAGAAGTCGACGGATTCTCGTCGTCACGAGACAGAGGGAGTACCGCATCGTTCAGGTCTGTTGGCCTAACTTCAGTTCACGTTCTACGTCTCCCCGGACGCCTACGCTGCTTCCTTCAATTCCTCATACCGTTCTGTGTAGCGACTTTCGCACGATGGACAGCAAAATTGTTTGAGATCGCCATCGAGGCGCGTCGTGACCCCCTCATCCGTAACAGTGTTGCCACACTCCGCACATGTGAGGGCGAATTCCGTGCCGCCCACGTTCAGATTCCAGTCAATATCGCTGACCAGTTCCACTTCGAACTCACGTACGATGTCCGTATCCAATTCCGAAAGGAGCCACCCCCGTACGTCATTACGGGGTGCCGTCGCATAGAAGACGATGTTTGCATTTGCCATCGTAAAGACGTGCTCAACGGCATCCAGTTCGGTGAGCGTCTGCCGAATAGCATCAGCATGTCCCGGGACGACGGCCAATCGAACCAATACCGGCGTTCCTTCACGGAGTTGTGAACGGTCGATATCGACGGTGAACCGACGAATGACTCCGTGCTCCTCGAGGCGGTTGACGCGGTCGGACACTGCCGGGGGCGAGAGGTCGACGATTTCAGCGACGTCACTGTACGGTCGGCGTCCGTCCTCGGCAAGCAGTCTGAGTATTTCGAGATCGGTTTCGTCGAGATTTCGCATGTGTTCGCACACGAATCCCAGAAGGAAAACAGTATCGCGAGTTTCGGTATCAATTCGAAGATGAACTCCCCTGGTATGCGAATTATGTTAAGGGAAAGGGCAAAAAGGAAGCGTCCCGAAGGAGTATGTGTATGGCAGTAACCCTTACTGTCGAAGGAATGAGCTGCGAAGGCTGTGAACAGACCGTCGAAGACGCACTGAAGATCGTCGATGGTGTTGAGAATGTGCAAGCCGACCGGACGAGCAACTCCGCGACAGTCAAGGGTGACGCGGATACCGATGCGCTCGTCAACGCGGTGAACGAAGCTGGGTACACTGCCAGCGTATAAGGATCTGCTCCGAATTGCTTCAGCCCTCCTCTGGTGAATCCCTCTTATTGTTGATTCTTCCTCGAATTGGCTCGTGTGACGGCCCATCAACGGGGAAAGTGACAAATAGCTCCAGCCGCAACTTTGCTAATGATTAGCATGATTCGCCGCCGAGCGTTTCTGGGTGCTGCCGCTACCGGCGGGCTTGCTCTCGTCGCGGGCTGCACCGGAGGAAGCAATCCGGGCGGTGGCAGCGGAAACGGGAATGGTAACGGGGGTGCTGCCATTGAAGAAACGTCGTCGGTCTCGATGACCGGGTCACAGTTCGATCCCCGGAATATTCACGTCGACACCGGAGCCACGGTAACGTGGACTAACGACGACGGCTTCGATCACACGGTCACCAGCGCGTCGGATAATTGGGACAAAGACTCCAGTGTAGCGGGTGGCGAGGAGACGACACATACGTTCGAAGAAAGCGGTGTGTACGACGTGTACTGTACGATCCACGGAGGGTCGGACCTGTCGGGGATGAGCATGAAAGTCGGCGTTGGAGACACGGCCATTGAATCTCCACTTGGGGGTGGGAGCAGCGGCGACGATGATGGGGGAGGAATGTATTGAATCAACAGGCCAAGAGCTGCGTCTCCTGATATCCTCCGCTGGAAGGGGGCGTCCACTCGCGTCTCGTCGCACGTGGTCTCCCGATAAGCCGCCCTCATTGGAAGTTGACGATGTAATGATATTCGATCCTGAGTCAGTCTGAATATGAATCGGGGAGCTGCTCTCTATCCATTGATCGATTCGCGAACGGATTTTCGGATTATTTTCTCCTGTCTCCCAAGTTGGAACGGTGCCGGGCGAAGAGTCGAAAGCCCATCCAGAGAGCGCCGAATCCCATGGCAGCGACACCGCCATCTCGGAGAAGGTGGACAATTGGACTGTACGGCTCAATCAGAACGTTCCGTAGGTGGACTACCACGAGGAGAAGCGTTGCCACACCCCCTGCGATGGCGAATGCCACTCGGGTATCAGATCCACCCCCACGTCCCAGTCTGGAGGTTGCCGACTCTGCTGGTGTTGCGAGAAGAAATAGCAGCGCAAGTCCCCCAGTTATCATTGGGGTCCAGAAGGCAGCCGCACGGTAGAGGAGCGCTGCTGCAGTGGCTACCGTCGTATTGATGGCTGTCAAGGTCACCAGCAGTCCGGTGAGGAACGCCGAGGCACTCCCAAGTCCACCAGGAGTCGGGGCGATCCCGCTCAGCTTTGCTACTGGAATGATCACTAGGACAAGCGCGAGTGGTACGTCCGCGCCGAGAGCCCTAAGCGCAACCCATAACGTAGCCCCCACGGAGAGTTGTCCTGCGATACCTAAACAGACCACCAGTACGAGGCGTCGTCGGTTCGTCCCCAGCTGTTCGATCGCTGCGGTGAACCGACGGAGCCGCTGGCGGATCGCTGCACGTTCCGGTGGTTCGAATCGCGGAACCCACCACAACCGAGCGAAAACGGCGTCGAGAAGTCGTGTTGTCCACTTGATAATTGTGTCACGATATTGCCAGAGAAACACGCCACCCACCCCAACTACGACGACGATCCCAGCCCCGACGAGTGCGGCATTTCGAATTGCCACAGAGAAGGCGACACGTGTGAGGAGGTAGCCCGCTCCGACGAGACCGAGCAGGACCGACGCAAGCCGATTGATCGCATTGAGACTCACGATCGCCGCAAATCCCGTTTCGTACTCCATCGGTGCGACACGTGAGGCTAGGAGTCCACTCACCGGGTCGCCGCCTGCCTGACCAAACGGAGTGACGCTGTTGATGAATCCCGTCGCGTCGAACAGGAGGATCGCTCGCCAGAGCGTAATCTTAGCGTCCATCTGTCTGAGAACGAGCCACAGTCCGGTTCCCCAGAGAAACAGTGGGACGAATCCAACGATGACGAGCGAAGCAGCCCGACGGGTGGACACGGTACGGAGTGATCCAACTATCGCATCGACGCCCACGAACCGAAGATATATTCCAAGCCCTATCAGTCCGACTAGCAGGCCCACTACAGTTCGTTTATCGAACGTTCGTATGTCTGTCATGAACGGTGATGCTAGCCTGGGTACGGTGCAGATCGGCTGTGAAGCGTCCCGGAGAGTCGTCGTTGTGGCAAGGAGATCATAATACGGAAATCGTCAGTTGGTTATGGATTGCTGGCGATCTGGATGAATGCTCGGGGTATAGCTCAGGCAAGCTCATTCATAGTTGTACCTGAATCTCCAAATACGATCTCGCCCTCTGTCTCAGACTGCCATGATGACCCCCACAATTGGACTCTTGGTATTCCTCCGGCGAATCGAGCCCCGTAAAACTCCGACCAATCTCCGTCGCCTCCGTTGAGGCGGCAACGCAGTATTCAACCAGCTGGCAACGAGATGAGAACCTAATGCTCATTTGGACACACGTCGCGGTTGGATACCTTCTGATCTCACTCGGCAGTCGCTATTGGCTGGGGGAGAAGCCATCGTCCCCCCCGACCTTCGCGGTAGCTCTTGGGACACTCTTTCCGGATCTCGTCGATAAGCCATTAGCGCTCGCGACCAGTAGCATTCCAGGTCGATCTCTCACCCACTCGGTGTTCACGACAGCCAGCGTGCTCGTACTCGTATGGATGTGGGGCCGTGATCATCCAACGCGACGTATAGTTGCGATCGCTGGAGGCGTGGGATATCTGTCTCATCTCGGGGGCGATGTCGTCGATTATTTCGTCCTCGATCACGGAACACTTCGGTTCCTCTTGTGGCCGGTACTCTCGCCGGAGTCCCACATCCAGACAGTGTCAGACTTGCTCCAGCTCCTCAATCCAACGCCCTATGTGGCGGTCCAGACCGTTATCACTGTGTTAGCGGTCGCCCTCTGGATGCGTGACGGGATGCCAGGTGTGTCTGTCGTCCGGTCTCACCTGTCTCAACGGCGATCACTTTGAGAGGTCACCGTTCTATCGAGGGGTCGTCGATAGTGGGTGCGACCAGGTAGCTTTCGAGCCATCCCACTATGCCTGCCAACACAATCGCGCCGACCCAGACGTGGACCGTCCAAGCGATCCCCTCTGTCACCCAGAGGGTCACGAAATAGAGTCCGAACAGCACAGCGGGAACGACGAACCCGAATCCCCGCCATGCAAGAGAGTGAGATCGGTCCAATCCGAGGACGAGGAGGTCGGCGACGACCCCGGCGAGCACCCACGCCGGAATGAACTGGTAGTGTTCGGTCAGGAGACTCATGGCACTTGCATTGAGCGTGAAGACGACCGTGAGCGCCCCCGACGGAAGCGAAAAGCGTCGCACAATCAATAGAAGGCTGCCCATCAGTATCGCGGTCTGGAGCAGGATACTCACGACACCGAGTTCGTGGGCCACGATCAACGGGAGCTCGCCCGCGTGTCGATGTCCAGCGCCGGCGAGCGGATTCACGATCGGATGTGCATACATCGTCGCAAACGTGAGCACCGACAGCGTAATCGCGGTCGAGAGCACCATCGGGAGCTGGGCCGCCCAGCGGCTCTCATTCGGATCGAGGCGATACCAGGCGCTACGGAGAGGTCCACTGACGAAGAGACCGGCCCCGATCATGAGCAACAGGTGCGTCGGGCTCAACAACGCCTCGATGTTGGCCTCGATGCCGAACACCTCGTGCCAGACCATGTCGCCGACGCCAGCCACGCCGAAGAGCACGACGCCGGCCACGGAGAGCCAGTAGCCTTCTGGGAGGCGTTCAGACCAGGAGTGTCCCCGTATCCGATTCCGGTAGATGGTTCCGCCCAGCAAAGTGGCGATTGCGAGAAATGCGGTGTAGAAAATCCCGTGTTCGAGCGTAAAGAACGTCTCCGGAGCGCCATGTGTATGAGATCGGCCGTCGAGAAAGACGCCGGCGATAAACCAGAGCGTCAAGAGCGTAAACAGGCCGTCGAACTTGATGCCCTCGACCGGGAGTGCGTTGACGAGCGATCGATCGACGCGCGCTTCAGCCATTGCTCTCTCATCGATGTACCAGTCTAATTCGGATAACGGTTACCACGAAGTTAGATATCCCGTTCACGACTGAAAGTGTATCGAGCATCTGTTGTCGCCACGGTTGAGGTCAGTAGAAAAGTATCAAGACGATTGCTTGATATGAGTGGAACGTCACCGCTGGGCCTTAATATCCCCGGGACAAACACTCAGTCATGCGCCACCTCGGTTTGAAAGCCCGAATGGCGGTCGTCGGATCGGCCCTATTCGCGTTCTACGCCGTCGCCGCGGTCGTGGTGATGGGCGTCTTCGGCTGGCCACTCTGGCTCGTTCTGCTGGGCAGCGTCGCTTTCGTCGGCGTCCAGTACAAACTCGGCAAGTGGATGGCGCTCCGGAGCGTCGGAGCTGAGGACCTGCCCGAAGACCGCTATTCGGATATTCACCGACGAGTTGCATCACTCGCCGACGATATGGGTATCGAGAAACCTCGACTGATGATCGCTCGGATGGGCGTGCCCAACGCGTTTGCCGTCGGTCGGAAGGGCAACGGGACAGTCGTCGTCTCCGAGGAGCTGCTCCAGCGGCTCGAACCGGATGAGGTCGAGGGCGTCCTCGCACACGAACTCGCCCACATCCGGAACCGTGACGTCGTGATGATGGTGCTCGGCCAAGGTGTCGCCTCGATCGTCGCTATCGTTGCTCAGTGGGCGGTCCTGCTCACTGGCGACAACGACATCGCGGATTTCTTCCTCGCTATCGTCGTCGGCCAGATCACGCAGATGCTCGTGATGCTGTTTGTTTTCGCCATCTCGAGGTATCGCGAATACGTCGCCGATAGCGATGCTGCCTCGGAGATCGGGAGTGGAGAACCGCTCGCCAGTGCGCTCGAGAAAATCCAGCGAGGTAGCGAGCGTGCCAGTGAGTCGGAGGTCGACGCCCAGGTGAACGCCCTGTGTATCTTCGGCGAAAAACGCGGCCTCGCCCGACTGTTGGCGACCCATCCGCCAGTCGAGAAACGTATCGAACGCCTCCGAAGATAGATGGCCGCCGTTCGGACGCTCCTAGCGGCTGTCCTCGGGATCGGTATAGGGGTCCTGTTGATCGCGTATCCCGAGACGGTGATCCGCGTCCAGACCGCAGGTCGCATTCCGTCGGATCGCAGTGGTGAATACGGGTCCGAAGCCCCGGTCTCGGATCGTTGGCGACGGGTGGTGCAGCTTCTCGGCGGGATCTCAATTATCCTTGGACTCTACTTCGGTGCAATCGCGCTCGGATGACGGGAAACCATCTTGAAAACCGGAAGGGAAAGGACGCCGACGAGGTGGGGTGAGGAAGGGTGGACAGGGAGTGGGCTTCGGGAGTGGGGCCTCTGACAGCGGCTATACCTACCAGGGAATCACCCCGCAAATCGCTTTTTGAGTTTGGGAAGTATAAACTTTCTCCGTGATAAGGAACACGCCACACGAAGTGAGTCACTCAACCACGATGGCACCGATCATTCCGTTCTCCTCGTGTGGAAGGCAAAAATACCGATACGTCCCAGTGACCTCGAACGTATACTGGTACGTGTCGCCGCGCTCAAGAAACCCACGTGCTGACGTGCTCTGTCGGACTGCCTGTTCGGATTCGTAGCCACCGCTGGCGAAATACGCAGCATCCTCTGGGAGCGACTCCTCGTACGCCGACGCCGTGTGAGGGGCACCGCTCTCGTTTTCCCACGTAACGGTCTCTCCAGATTCGATGGTGACTTCGGCTGGGTCGAATCGAAGGTCACCAGTCATCGTCACGGTCGGCCCCGAGGAGCCACTGAGGCCGCCGAGACAGCCCGCGAGAACCGACATCCCTCCGGCTACACCGATTCCACTCTGGCGAAGCACCGACCGTCGTGAGTGTGTATCTGATGACATTTGGACCCCTACAACGCCGTACCCTGTGTAACCGTATAGTATGCAAGGCCGAACTGGACTGCGTTGTATGCGCCGTGGATGAGAGCGGGGACCGCGAGGTTGTCCGTGAGTTCGTACGTCGCCCCGAGCACGAGCGCGAGCGTGAAGACCACGCCGATATACACGAGTTTCCCGCTCCCCTGGAGGGAGAAGACGTGTACCATCGCAAAAATGAGGCTGGCCAAGACGATCGCTCGCGCCGGATGGAACGATTCTCGCAGTGTTCCCTGAATAAGTCCCCGAAATAGAAGCTCCTCACCAGGACCCACCAACAGGAACGAGAGTGGAATCAACACCAGAAAGACGGTTGGCTCTTGGCGTCCGATCTCGATGATCTGGTTGCTGGCGTGGTCGAATCCCAGATATGCGATCACGACCGAGAGTACGCGAACCGCGACCAGGAGCGTGATGAATCCCCCGACGATCCACGCGACATCACGACGCGTTGGAACGCGCACCCGGATGAACTCCAAACCACTGTCGCGGGTCTGTAGATAGACGAGTGCAACACCGCCGAACGTCACTCCCTGGAGTAGCACTGTACTCAAACCAAGGCGTAGCGCCGGGCGGTCCAAGAGAGAAATCCCGACAGCACTGAGTACCTGTGAAACGAGCATCAGGAGAATCGCCCCGATGACAAAGCTCCCGAGCGCGACGCCGAGAGTAACCCCCACTGCACGGAGCTGTCGTCGAACGTTCGTCATGACTCCACTCCCCCGTCGTTCGAGACAGCTGTCGATGCTCCCTGTTCCGAGGTAGAGGATCGCTGAAGCTCGAGCTTCTTCACCCTTGTTGCAAGTGCGAGGAACGTCGCGGCGAGCGTCAGCGTCACTGCCGCGGCCGCCGCGAGGTCGTGCGCTCGCACCGAGTGATCGAGCGCGCCGTTGGCGAGTTCGGCCCGCAGGAACGTGTGGTGGAACTCCCCGACGAGCGGCGCAAAGTAGTCCACGATGTCGTTGAGGCCGTACCAGACGGTGGCGACGGCGACCGCACCAACCGAGAACTCGGCGTATCGATAGATCAGGAACGACTGCAGACTCATCGCGAGATGGCTTACGATGAGGAACCAGTAGAGCCAGGGTTCGATACCGCCCGGCCCGTTGAGAAACAGCTGGACGAACGGCGTCCAGAGACCGAGTTTGATGTTGCCGAAGAAGGCGAGCATGTGGAGCCACTCGACGTCATAATCCAGTTTCCACGCGGCGAGACTGAGCGCGACGAACAGCGTCGCGGCGGGGCTATCGGGAACGAACGGCCACATCACGAGCGGGGTTTGAGCAAGCTGGAAGCGGTAGTACCAGAATCCGAACGCCGTTCCGGCGAGATTGATCGCAACGATAATCCACGCGTACCGAAGTGCGAAATCCTCGACGCGCTCTGGTAGCGGTGCGAGATAGCTAGGTAGGCGGCTTGAACGTGTTGTCGTGGTCATTCTCGAAATAGGTCACATTCCGGATTCAGCACCGCGCCGGTTCGTCATGATGATGCCACTGACCAGCATCAGCACCGCGAGGGCGACCATTCCAAGATCCCATCCCATCCCGGCGGTTATATTTGATCCCATGCCACTGGCCATTCCGCCATCCATACCGGTCCCCATCCCGCCACCCATTCCCCAGTTCATGCTGCCAGTGACGCCGACAAGGGTCTGATTGAGCAACATCAATACCGAGTAGCCGATCATTAGCGGGCCGCTTGCACTCCCGAGTCGGTCAGCGTACGGCGTGAGCAGGACCACCCCGTGGACGACCACGATGACGCCGAGCAGTGCCATGAAGGCACCACCCGCGGATTGCATCATCCCCGCTTCTGCGACTACGGAGAAGAGTGAGTAGATTCCTGAAACCAGTGCGATAGCTGCGCCGTACTGTCGGGTTGTCGTTCCGTTCATTGGCAGTATGTCAGAGATGCGTAGTCATTATTCAAGACGATTTCCCTTCGTCGATAATCGCCAGATCAAGCAGGCGTACAGACGTGATGGAACTCTCCCGTTCAGAAAGCATTCGGGGGGAGTGAATAGGTAGTGTTTCACATCTCTGCTTCTTTGTGGTGTTTTTCGTACCGCTTTTTAAATGTGGTTTGACAGCTTGAGCAGCAGAATTGCTGTAATTCACCTCCGACACGAGTTGCCGTTCCATCGGCACCAACTGTGTTCCCACATTCAGTGCAGGTGAGTGTAAAGTCAGTTCCCGTGATGGTTACGGACCAGTCGATATCCGATAGCAACTGGACCTCGTATTTACGGACATTCTCCATTTTGATGATCGTCTGCAACCACTCTCCGATGTTTCTGTGAGGGGGAGTTGCAGAGATCATAATTTTTGAAGCCGCAGTAATAAATACGTGCTCGACGTCTTCTGCTTGGAGTAGTTCTTGTCGCAGTGAATCCACAGCAGAGAGACGCGGGTTAATGCGTACGAGAACAGGGATTCCGTCACGGAGCTGCGACCGATCGATATCGATGGTGAACTGGCGGATGATTCCATGTTCTTCCAGCCGCGTCACTCGATCGGAGACGGCTGGCGCTGATAGGTTGACGTGTTCAGCGATCTCGCTGTACGGTCGACGGGCGTTCTCCGCGAGGAGACGGAGAATTTCGAGGTCGGTTTCGTCGGGGGTTTTCATTCTCATACACGGTGATAGGGGTTGGATTGGTCGGGTACGATACTGTTCTATCGGGTTCCGTGTGGCAGTTCGGCGTCAGACGTACTCGCTCGGCTCCGACTCGAACGCTTCTTTGCACCCTTCGGCACAGAAGTAGTACGTCGTTCCCTGATAGTCAGTTGTCACTGCAGCGTTAGCTTCGTCGACATCCATTCCGCAAACAGGGTCTGTTGCCATGCATGTACACCTACGGCTGTATGTACGGGTGCGTCAATCAAGCACTTTGCTCTTTAAAATCCAAAGTCGTAGCAGCTATCGACCAACGGGGTCTCAAACAGGCCTGGAAGATGGGGTATCGGCGTTAGCAGACATCAAATATGAAGATACTCACTCGTTGACCCATCTTGCTCGATGGCGTACACGACGAACTCATCGGCAGTGCTTCCTCCCATTCGGGGGAACCAGCAGGCATTCCTGGTAATACAACCCCGATTATTGCTGGTCGTTCGATTGCCAATTTTTCGATCGCTTCTACTGGGAGATGTCTCTCCAACGCGTAGCCCTCAGTAGTAATCGTGTGGCATGCCCACAGTTCGCGTGGGATGCCTGCGCGCTGCTTCGGTTCGGCGTAGTTCTTTTGCTCCACGATATCGAGCCTGTCTACGCCGCGTTCGGTCAAGATATCCGCGTATCCGTGACAGCACGGGCACGACGGCGACGTTACGAGCGTGCCACCGTTTAGCAGGGTAATTGCTGCCTGATTGAGGGTGGGTGAGTTGGTGTCCGTACCAGATAACCCGAGACAACCGGCCACACCGAAAATTCCGATAGCCCCTCCTACTTGGAGAGCATGGCGACGAGTCCATTGTGACGACATGAATAGTTCCGTTTGGACCTATGTACACACGATAGTGTTATTAATTCTCATCGGGTGGGAAACAGAGAGAGTCGCTATTCCACGACGACTGCGCCTTTCTGCTCGAGTGCTCGGTGTGCTATACAATAGTACAAGTAGGTACCTGGCTCATCGAAGGTGTACGCCCAGGTTTCCCCTTCACCTGAAATGAGGCTGCTGTCGAACGTCTCGTCTTCGGCCGTGACGCTGTGGCTGTTACTATCGACCCACTCCCAGGTCACGTCCGTGCCGAGGGAAACACGGATCGCCGCCGGATCAAAGACGAACTGTTGGCCGGCACCGTCGACAGCACCATTCCTGACGGTCACTGATCCCTCGTCGGTACGGTCGTCGATTCCGTCGTAGTTCGCAACCTCCGAGAGGTAGTCGGCGACTTCCTGATTCCCGCTGTTGTTGCCGTCGGTTTCTTCGTCAGTGGGCGTGTCCCCACCGTTTCCATCGCTCCCGGTAGCGTCGTCGCCGCCGAGACAGCCAGCGATCGAACCGATCAGCGCCACGCCACTTCCTGCCAGTATTTGCCGCCGTGACATCTCCATAGGGCGAAGGTTGTGTGCTACGTATCTTAAGCGAGTCGTCGATTTGCTGGGCCAGCAAATTGACTCCTCCGATTATGTGTGCTAGCAGTAGAGATACACGTGGTAGTACCATCAACGCTCATGTGTAGCACGTTGTTGATTTCAGAGAGTGGCTGGAACAGCGTGTTTGAGAGCATCTCGTCCCGGTTTACGCAAGAGATCTTGTCGGAGCTGTAATGCTCTGAGATACTGTGTTAGCTTGTCCTTTGAGACGCCTCGATGCGGCGAGAGCCACGCGTCGCTGGTGCGACGGTGGCTCTCGCAAGTGTTGACGTGGATCTCTTCATCAGCGTACTCGCCGTCGCCGTGGACGACGTATTCGCGGTCGGATTCGTCGTCCTCCTCAAGCGGTTCGTACGCTCGAAAGCCGTCGGTATAGACGGTGAGCGACTCCTGCTGGCGGTCGGCCAGCAGGAGTCGAATCGTCGATTCGTCTGCGGCTTTCGCCGGGATCACGTACCGTTGCTTGGTGCCCCGATCGACCAGAATGAACACGGGTAGTTTGTCGTCTTCGTACGTTCCTCGTCCGCGCGTGGACAGGCCACGCGAGCGCGACTCGCGTCGCGCTCGCGACCCTTCTTCCCGGCAGAAACGTACACTTCGTCGATTTCGACAGGTCCTTCCAGTGTAACGGAAGGCGCGTCGAGCGCTCGGGCGAAGCGCTCGACGCGCCGGTGCATCGTCTTGTAGGTGACCTCGATCTCTCGCTGAAGTCATTCGTCTTTAGCTAAGACTCACACCTCGGTTGCGTAGCGGTAGTGAGCGTCTCTTGCAGGATCGGCCGTTGCTGATGGATCTTCTGGGCGTCATCGATCAGCCGTTCCAACAGTGGTGGTGGCGAGTAGCCGAGATACTCACCGAGTTCGTGAAGGACGAGCTGGGCGTGCGACCGGAAGGTCGCCGCCCAGCGTTCCGACGGGAACACGATCTCATCGTCAGCCTGCTCGGTGACCAGATCCAACAGATCACGACTCACTAGCAGTGACAACAACGCCGCGTACAACAGAATTTCCACGACATCCGGGTTGCTCGTGTCGAACTCGTCCAGTTCGTACTGTGTCTTCAGCTTGCGGAACAGCGTTTCTATCTCCCAGCGACACCGATACAGCGTTGCTAGATCCGCGGGTAGAAACTCCTCTCGCGGCAGATTTGTGATGTAGAGATGGTAGTCGTCGGCGTCCGCAACGAGGACGCCGACGACGCGGAACCGCTTCGTGTCCAGTGAGCGCGTCCCCCCCTCGTACTGACCTCGCTTGAACTCTGTTTCGACCTCCACATCGATGTACTTCCGCGAGAGGTCACCGACCACATCGTAGATCTGCTCGCCTTCCAAGGGAATGGCGCGGCCGCGCCATTCCCGTAATTCCGCCGTTATCACTGGATTTGCGCTCTTCTTCAGCCGACTCACGAAGTAGCCGCCGTTCTCGTCGATCAACGCGAAGCGGCGGTACTTGAAGTACGTTAAATCGAGCAGAACCAACCGCCCTTGCAACCACGAACCAGTCTCGAACAGCGTGCTGTCGTGCGTTTTCTCATCCGTCACGTCGATGTGCGTTCAATCGTCTGATCGGTGGCGTTGTGGAGCAGGTGGAGCGTCGCTCCAGCCTGCTCCTCGTGGCGGGCTTGAAATTCATCGGAGAGGAATTCGTGCAACCGCAACACCGTGCCATCAGCGATCATCACGTCCCTGAATCGGTCGATATCAACGTCCACAGCGTCGGGAACAGCGACCTCGTCGAGCGTGGTCTCGACGAGGTCGCGGAGGTATTCTACGAGCGACGGCGTCAGCCGGTGATAGAAACCGCCAGGAGAGATCGGTTCGTCGGCTGTGGAGTTGTAGCTTCGTCTGAAGCCAGCGAGTGTTCGGCTCTCGCCTGCGGCGAAGCCGAACACGAGCGCCCACACGAGGACGGGAACCTGAAGCTTGCTCTCTCGCTCAACCACGCCGAGTTCCTCGGCGTGCTCTTCGAGGAACTCGGAGGGAAACAGTGTAGTGAGCCGACGCATGAGTCTCAATGAGGAGGCGTCTTGGTGCACACTTGCCGCCTCCTCGTTCCTCTCGAAAAGTAGCCTCGATAAGACGCCGCTGTCACGTGGTTCGTCTCTTAGCTAAAGACGGATGCTTGAGTGTGTAACTGAGTCTCGGAACCACGCCTACCGGACGGGAAATCGGCGGGCTGCACACCTGATTTTCCGAGCTGTCGGGGTTACATCCGGTGTCTAGGCTCTTTCGAATAGGGCGTGCCAGCATTTTCGAATGTTAACAAAAATCCGCTTAAAGCGGGCTCACGTACTAATTACTATGAACACGGCAGACCCAGCTCCATTCGACCACGAGTCGGAATCCACTCCGTACGAGAGCATTCTCATTCCAACAGACGGCGGTAATGCGCTCACTCCCGCGATTCGACACGGCGTCTCACTGGCGCATGCATACGCTGCAACGGTCCATGCGCTACGTATTGTCGAGGACCATTCCCACCTTGGAAAGACTGCAATTCCCTCTACCTCCGAGAAGAACACGTGGGATGAGGCAGCGGCAATAGAACCCGTGATGGATGTAGCCCATACCCTTGGACTGAATGTAATCCCGGGTATCGAACACGGCAGCTCTCCCGATGTCATTCTAGACTACATTGAAGAGAACGATATCGACCTGATGGTCTTGGGAACGCACGGGCGAACTGGACTCACCAGGTACCTACACAGAAGTATTTCCGAGCAGTTGCTTCGGACCGCTCCGGTTCCCGTTCTCACGGTGAAGGAAGATCGATCTGCTCCCTCAGATAGGCGTTCATCTGGTGACCAGACGAGGTACACCGATATCCTCGTGCCTACAGACGGACGCGATGAAGCCTCGGTTGCGCTCGAACATGGAGTAGAAATCGCAAGCCAACATGGCGCCACCGTTCACGGCCTCTTTGTCGTCGATCAACGCACCTACATGAGCCGGCCAGGATTCACGTGGCAAGAAGCAAAGGAGTCGTGGGAACAACGTGGTCGGCGCGTTCTTACGCAGGTGGCGGAGAAAGCGGAGGCGGTACATCTCGATGTCCGAATCACGCTCACCCATGGCAACCCTCGGAAAGAGATTCTCGGATACGCCACCGAGAATGACATCGATTTCATCGCGATGGGAACACAGGGATTGACGGGGGTGAGTCGATTCTTACAGGGGAGTGTAGCAACTGGAGTAGTTCGCACTGCCGACGTTCCGGTTCTCACGACAAACAGTGCTGCAGTCGAACTGAAGCAGTATCCGGTTCACTCGCCTCGCTCATCCTCACCGATAACGGAGTAGCGAACTGCAGTCGCGACGCCCCGTCCCCCAAGGAATCATTGACGACGAGTCGGTGAGAGTCTTTACAGCGTAGCGAGACCAGAGCCTATCGGTTACTACCCCGGGGAGGATGCCAGCCTATTAAACTCCCACTGGTCAGTTGCCGCCGCATAAACGCGTTTGAGAACACTGGGCCTCCCAAAAATCCGGGCGAACAGGACTGGATGTCGTATCAGTCGGGCAAGAACGTCTCGCGGGGAACGATCAACGGCTTCGATATCCATCCCGGAGGCTGCCCGAATCGCTGCCCCAAGGATCTGTGGCTGGCGCGTCTCGATGAAGTACCTCACAACTGTTGCGAGCAGATACTCCAGTTTCATCGTTCGGTACAGGCGGTCTGGATACTCGTGTAACCGTTCGTGCGTAGCCAATTCCGCTGCGAGATACGATGATTGTACGGCCTGGGAAATTCCCTTTCCGGTGAATCGGTTCGCGAGACCGGCAGCGTCACCAACTCGTACGACGGATCGGTCTGGAAGGTAGGTCCGTTTGGG
>NZ_PSYX01000011.1:0-14776 GCF_003586325.1 Haloferax sp. Atlit-10N | reverse complement strand
ATAATCGCGACGTTCGTTCGGTCTCGTGACGGTTCCGGCCATCCATTTCGGTCACACGCCGCCCTGAACGCAGCCACGTAGTCATCAGGACGCTCGCTGAACGTCCACCCGATACCGACGTTGGCTCGTCGTGCTGTCTTCGAAAACGCCCACGCGTAGCCCGTGTAGTTCTCAAGAACGATCTGGCTATTCGGGTAGAGATCCGAAAAGTCGCCCTCCACATCAGCGTTGAGTGCGACGAAGTGCCCCGAATACTCCTCAGTTGTGCCGAGTGCCTTGCTGGAAAGCGATGGCTGGCCGCTGGCATCGACGACGAGGTCATAGTCGGTCGTGAACTCAAGGAACTCGGTTCGCGTGATCGACTGGTTCTCGTAGATATTGACGCCGGTCCGTCCAAGTTGTTCGGCCCACGAGCGTTCGACGACGTTTCGGTCGGTGATATAGGCATCCGATGCGGTGAATTCCCCACTGCCAGTGCAGCTGCGACCTGCGTTAGTGCCATCGTACACCTCGACTTGCATCGCTTGAAGTGGGTTGAGAAATCCGTGGTCTGCTGTCGGTTCAAGCGGTATTGCAGAGACGTTCGTCATTGCTTCTCCACAGTTGACGCGCTTGTCGGTGTAGGACTGCCGCTCGTAGAGGTCGACGTCGAATCCAGCGTTGTGGAACCCGTCGGCAGCTGCCAGCCCTGCTATCGCACCGCCGATTACCGCGACTGTCGAAGACTGGCTCATCGTCTGCTCCCTGACCGAGTCTGTCGTCGGCGCGGAGGTAGTCGATCAGGACTAGGTATCTCTGCACCGACGCACGCGGTGCTGTTGGTTACACGGTTGGCTGTGTCGTCTATCTTGTCATTCGATTCTCGCGATGACTGGGACACTGATTTGTCGAGAGGTGTCGTCTTCATTGATCTGGATCGAATCGCGATTCGCCGACGAACCGCCGCCATTGATCACGTCGAGGTACAAACATCGGAACGTTCCGTTGATACGTTCGATACTCGTTGCCGAACTGATCAAGCATCTCGCGTTCTTCTTTGCGCGCTAACCATGCGAACGTCACGATGACAACCGGAAAGAGACCAACAGAAAATATCGTCGGCCAGTGGATGATACCTTCCCCGAAGAGGGCGATGAACAAGCCGGTGTACTGAGGGTGACGAACAAATCTGTAGAGTCCGTCTGTGGTCAGGCGGTCTTCCTGTCGTGCTCGATAGACCTGTTTCCATCCTTGGATAAAGAACCCGACGCCAATGAACGCCACTGCATAGCCGAGTAGCATCGAGACGATCATCCCGGTTTCACCCACTCCGACCAGCGTCGACCAGAGATTGGCGCTGACGTACGCCCGATCCAGACCGAAGTAACGAACCAGCAGGTAGATCGTCAGGGGGAAGCCAAACATTTCAGCGTACAGTGCGATGATGAATGCCTGAACCACCCCCGCTCCTGCCCACTCGCGCCAGCGCTGTGGTGCGAAGTAGCGATAAAATAGCCACGAGACGACCACGATGGCGATTAGTGCGAGGGCCCACGCGCCAGAGTGACCGAATGCATCGCCCCGTCCCGTGATACCGGCGACCAGCGGCATGGTCACCATACGTCGTCCACGCCGACCTGGCAACACCCTTGCCCGGAATTGGACGGCTTCTCATCGGTACCTGGCTCGCGAACGCCAATACCGTACGACCGATCGTCGGCGTTCGTGAAGAGACACTCCGAGTCACACCTGAAGCTCCTGATCGTCGCTACGATTCGCTCGATCGAGACGGAGTCAGGATCGTATTCGAGCGTCACGGTTTCAGTCTCGAACTCGATCTGTGCGTTACGGACCCCGTGAAGTGCGCCAATCGCTCGTTCGAGCTTCAGAGCGCAGTTCTGGCAGTTCAACCCGTGGATGTCGGCGTGTATCGTTTCCATAGTTATGAGTCGATGTTGCTAGGGATGGTTTGAACTGTGTTCCGGCGTAATCAGCCGGCAATCTGGCGGTAGGCCCACACTAACGGTCGGAACGGCAGATATGTGTACGGTTCGTGGGGATCGTAGCTCCGGAATCCGAGGCTGTTCCCAATCACGGAGAGGCTAGAGAAGACCATCGCCAGCCCCGCCCACGCTGGGTATAGCAGTCCCAGCGAAGCAATCGGAATCATCGTGGCGTTGTAGGCGAACGCCCAGAACAGGTTCTGCCAGACCTTGTTGATGGTGGCGTCGGCAATCCGGATCGCTTTGAGCAAGTCAGCGGGGTCATCGCGCATGAGCGTGATATCTGCACTCTCGATGGCGACGTCCGTACCCGACCCGATCGCCACACCGATGTGTGCAGTCGTCAGTGCCGGTGCGTCGTTAACACCATCACCGACCATCATCGCCCGCGACCCGTCGGCCTGGATCTCATCAACCGTATCGGCTTTGTCTTCCGGCAGGACCTCTGCGCGAACGTTCTCGGGGACGATCCCGAGTTGCTCTGCCACTGCGCGGGCAGTCCGCTCGTTATCCCCCGTGAGCATCAGGACCTCGAGTCCCCGCTTGTGGAGTGCATCGATCGTCTCTTTCGCGCTTTCGCGGATCGTGTCGGCGTTCGCTACCACGCCGAGTAACTCACCGTCGACGGCGACGAGCATGGCCGTCTTGCCCTCGCGTTCCAGCCGCTCCATTGTCGCTTCGACGGGTGAGGGATCGATTCCCTCGTCCCGCATTAACTTCCGGTTACCGACCAGCACGTTTCCTTGTGGGACGGTTGCCCGAATCCCGTGCCCGGGAACGTTTTCGAACTCAGTCGGCTCGTCGAGCCGAACGCCTCGCTCTGTTGCCCCTTCGACGAGCGCCCGAGCGAGTGGATGTTCAGACCCGGATTCGGCACTCGCGGCGACGGCGAGCAGAACCTCCTCGTCGACCGTTCGTTCGACGACGCCACTGTCAGTCGCTTCCGTCCCTCCATCGGCCTTGACGGCCTCGCTGATTGGAATGGCGTCCGTCAAGCGCATGTCACCGTGGGTTAACGTCCCGGTCTTGTCGAGGACGATGGTGTCGATGCCGCGCGCCTTCTCAAGGATGTCTGCCCCTTTGTAGAGAACTCCGTTCTTGGCGCTGATCGTTGAGCCCACCATCGTCGCCATGGGAGTCGCGATACCCATCGCACAGGGACAGGCGATCAGCAAAGCACTCGCGAGCACGATGACCGAGAACTCAAAGACTGGAACGCCCCCAACTACGGGACCACCGCCGACCAGCTCCCACAGCGGAAGCGCTTGGACGAATCCCGTCAACGTATCGGGGAACAGGAACCAAAGAATCGACCAGATGGTGGCATTGACGATCACCGCCGGAACGAACACGCCGGCCACCTTGTCGACGAGGTTCTGGATGTCGGGCTGGCGAGCCTGAGCGTCTTTCACCCGCTGGACGATCTGCTGTAATGCAGTGTCCTTGCCAACTCTCGTGGCTTTCACCTCGAGAACACCGTTCTCGTTGACGGTCGAGCCGATCACTTCATCGCCCGGTCCCTTCTCGACGGGGACGGACTCACCGGTGACCATCGACTCGTCGACGGCACTTTGCCCACCGATGACTTCGCCGTCCGTGGGAACGCGATCACCGGGACGGATCTTCATCACGTCACCGACTTCGACCTCGTCGACGGGAATGACGACTTCCTCCCCGTCACGGATGACGGTTGCTTCGTCGGCCTCCATCTCGAGGAGTTCGCGCAATGCGTCGCCGGCTTGCGCTTTCGAGCGCGCCTCGAGGTAGTTGCCGAACATGATGAACCAGAGAATGATGGCGACGGCTTCGTAGAACACGTCGCCGGTGATGAGACCGAACGTAACGGCCACACTGTACCAGTAGCCAGCGGACGTCCCTACGGCCACCAGTGTGTCCATGTTGGCCCGACGACTGTTCTTGAACGCGTTGTACGCCCCACGGACGAACACGCGTCCCAGCACGACGTACACCGGCGTGACGAGAGCGAATTCCCAGAAGTCCGTTGAGATCCCGAAGATCTCCTCGGGGAGGAACGGAACGTAATAGTCAGTCATCACCGCCAAGAAGGGCAAGACGAACGGGAGTGTGTACGTGATGAGCCGCCAGTACTTGCGTAGCTCCCGTTTAGCTGCCTCCTCACGCTGCTTACTCAGGTCGGCGTCGTCCCCTTCTGCGCGGACAGGGTCGTAACCGGCACCCTCAATGGCGTCGTAGATGTGGTCGAGCGACGCGTGGGCTGGATTGAATTCGACGGTCGCTTCATCGGTCGCGAAGTTGACCGAGGCTGTGATGACGCCGGGGACGGATTCGATGGCCGTTTCGTTCGTCTCGACGCACGTCGCGCACGTCATCCCCATGATAGAGACAGTCGTAGTCACCCTCTCTGGCGTGTATCCCGAGTCCTCAATTGCCCCGTAGATTGTTGCAAGGGATACGTCGTCCGGATCGTACACGAGGGTAGCTTCGTCGGTCGCGAAGTTGACGTCGATCGAGTCTACACCATCGAGTTTGGTGACGGCGTCTTCGATGGTCAAGGCGCACGTCGCACAAGACATCCCCTGGATCGCTAAATTGGATTTCACGTCAATATCACCATAGTCTATCTATGCGGGGCTATTTCAAGCGATTTTCTCTTTAGACAGTCTGGTTTTCAGCATAGCCGTTTCTTTACATCGAAGGCGAAGATATCAGAAACCAGTTATTTGAGTTACCAGCGCATCGTTGCTGCCTTGGTAACATCGACATCCTTGAAGTTCCGATACAGAACCAGAATGATTCCGAGGCCGACAGCAACCTCTGCAGCAGCAAGGGCAATGACGAAGAGGCTGAACGTCTGGCCGGTGACGTTCCCCCACTGATACGAGAACGCCACGAAATTGATGTTCGCCGCGTTGAGCATCAGTTCGACCGACATCAGGAACATCAATGCGTTTCGACGAGTGAGGATTCCAAATAGCCCGATACAGAACAACCCGGCTGAAAGCAGTAGATAGTACTGGACCGCGACCATCTCACATCGCCCTCCTCAAACCCGATAGTGGCGTGTCTCGACCAGCTGTCGTCGACCAGCTCCGAATCGAAACTGCGAAATCTCTATTACAGCCGTGACAACGTTGTTCGCTTCTAACGGACTGATCGTCAATCATCATCGGTGGTACCTCCAATGGCGGTTTCGGGTGTCGGTTGACTGCGTGTGAGCATCACGGCGAAGCTGATCAGGATGAGCACGCCACCCACGTAGACGAGCACTTGCATCGCAGCGACGAATTCAGCCCGTAGCATAACATAATGCACTGCGACACTCAGGAGTGTCACACCCATGAGGAGGGCAGAGTGCCACATGTCTTCGACGAGAACCATTGCGAGGGCACTCCCCAACGTGATCAAAGCAAAGAACGCGAAGACGGCCAGTTCGAGATGTTGCGTCATCGGTTCAGTGCTCTCCGGTCAATAACGAGTTCCATTGCAATCCTCGTCGAGCAGATAATTCGCTTCGATTCAACATGCACTTCTGCGGTGGCATTGTTGTTCGTGGACGTGGTATGCTTCCGTGTTGTACTCGGTCAGGAGATGTACCTTGAATACTGCGTCTGGCTCGCGCGGACTGATCGGCGTCGTTCCTGTATCGTGTGTGTCTCATCAATTGATCAGGTCTACTTCTTGCAATTGTGACTGCACTGTTTCGAGTGCTATTTCCGCATCTTCAACGCTTGTTGCGCCCGTAATCACGGCCTTGCCGCTGCCGAACATCAGTACGACAACGTCGGGTTCTATTACTCGGTAGACAAGACCAGGGAATTGCTCGGGTTCGTATTCGATATTTTTGAGACCGAGACCGATAGCAATTGCATTGAGATTTAATTGCTGTCCGAGATCACCGCTCAATACCATATTCTGTACCGTTATTTCGGGATCGGCATCGACCTCCACCCCGAGTTCTCGCAGTTCGTCAAAGACAATAGTTACTGCTCGATGAACGTTTTCAACGCTCTTTGCACCGGTACAGACGGCTTTTCCAGAGCGGAAAATGAGCGTCGCGGCTTTCGGGGATTGAGTGCGAAAGACGAGTCCCGGGAAATGTTCTGGATTGTACTCAGAGGCAGACAGATCGTCCGCCAGTTCCTCCAGATGTAGCTCTTGGCCGACCGTGGTCGAGGCAACTACGTTCTGTATTTCGAGGGTTTCTTTGGGATCAGTCATATGTGGTCGAACACTGCCTAAATGGACCGGCGCTGACACCGTGGATACACCACGGCTGCGATGTGGGCTGAGGCGACTCGGTAGACTCTCTACTCGGGTCCATAGTCACCACCGTATTTGAGGAAGAAGTACGTCAACCCGAGCACCGACACCATGGCGGTCGCTGTCGCGATTCCAAGCATCTTCGCACTATCCGGAACTTCCGGGGCGGGCCGACCCCCACCCCCTCCGCCATCGCCACCTCCACTACCGCCACCACCGCCACTACTTCCTGTGAAGGGGAACGCAACGGATCCCTGCTCAACAATGGTCTGACTGTCTGGCATTTGTCCGCTCGGTGGACTATTCGGGATGTCACTTTCTGTTGCCGGTCCGCCGGGGCTGCCAACGACGATCCGACCGACCTGTCCTAACGATACGTGAGCGGAACAGAAGTAATCGTATGTCCCCTCGACTTCGAACGTGTGTTCGAACGTCTCTCCTTCGTCGAGTAACCCGCTATCCCAGGGATCTGCATCGCTTGGGATGCGGTCCTCGTAGGCGGTTGAGGAGTGTGGGGCCGCCGCTCCCATCTCGAAGGTTACGGTCTCACCCGGTTCGACGAACAGGCCTACTGGGTCCATGAAGAAGTTTCCCCCCTCCATGGTAATCTGGACTGTCTTGGCTTCCTGTGCGGCTGTCGGCTGTGCGAGAGTACTCGCCGCTGCGAGTCCTCCAGCTGTTTGCAGAAACGTTCGTCTTTTCATGACTATAGTTGGTTTGGATCCGCATCATCGGCAATTTCGAGCAGCTCTTGATAGCGATTTCTGATTGTGACTTTGCTCACATTGGTTACCTCGCTCACGTCGGCTTGGGTGAGACTGTCCTCCGTACATCTCGTCGCTGCATAGATCGCGGCTGCCGCAAGTCCAACCGGGCTTTTCCCACTCAATGCGTCCTGCTCTACCGCCACTTCAAGGAGGTGTCGGGCACGAGCTTCGGTTTCGACCGAAACCTCACAGTCGGATGCAAATCGTGGGAGGTAGTCGGTTGGATCGTCCGGCGCAATCCCCAACGCGAGTTCGCGAGCGACGTATCGATAGGTTCGCGCAAGTTCGCTCTTGTCGATGCGGCTGACCGCAGCCACCTCATCGAGACTCCGGGGCGTGTTCGCTTGCCGAGCTGCGGCATACAATGCACTAGCACCAATCCCTTCGATCGATCGTCCTCGAAGTAGGCCTTTCTCGAGGGCATGGCGGTAGATCACGCTCGCAGTCTCACGAATCGGGGTGGGTAGATCGAGTGCGGATGCCATTCGGTCGATCTCGCCGAGCGCTTGCTTGAGATTTCGTTCCTTGCTATCCCGCGTGCGAAAGCGTTCGTCCCAGGTTCGGAGTCGCTGGAATTTCTGCTGTTGGCGTTTGCTCAACGCGTTTCCGTACGTGTCTTCGTCACGCCAGCCGATCATCGTCGAGAGTCCCTTATCGTGGAGGGTGTTCGTGACGGGAGCACCGACACGGGACTTCTGCGAAGTCTCGCGTTCAGTGAACGCTCGCCATTCGGGCCCTCTGTCGATGTTCGACTCTTCGAGTACCAGCCCGCATGCGTCACAGTGGTACTCCCCTTGATCCTCGGAATAGATAACCGTTCCATCGCACTCGACACATGTGGAGCTGTGCGTAGGGGATGTTTCTGCTTCGGATTCCGAGTGACACCGGATGAATGTGGGTGCTGTGTTCGGGGGTATCATTGGCGGATATCGTGTCTGGATCGGAGACTCGACGGGCGCTCGCTATCGACTGTTTAGCCGACAACGGAGTAGCCAGCGTCTTCCACGGCCTGCCGAAGGTTCTCGAGATCGGTGTCACCGTCAATCGTTGCGGTATCAGTCGCTCGGTCGGTCGTCGCACGTTCGACTCCTGATACACCTTCGAGTGCTTCTCGAACGGTCTGTTCGCATCCGTCGCAGGTCATTCCTTTGACAGTGATCTGAATACTCATCGTAGTTATACTATATGCCCTCTTTTCTTATGTGGATTTCTATTAAGATATGTCAGTATAAGGGGGCGTATTCTTTGAGGAATGCTGCTTTACCAGCATAACATCCATAGACTCAAAGGTATGAAGATGTTGATGACATCTACAGATAAGCAAGGCGAGTGTCTCGGAGACCGTTCGAAAGACCTGCGATCTTCAGTGATGACAAGACGCCGAGGGCATCTCGAACCCCTTGACCCGAGAAGTCCTACCGAGAGGCGTTGGATCTGCTGAGCGAGATGCCACATATTCTCGGGGAGATTGGTCGTGAACCGGCCGATCTCCCGTATCAAACATCGGGAATTCCGGCCCATCGATCCGCGGGTTGTGCGCGTGATAGAAGGACCTCGGTACCGCCAACGACCGATGTGTGAGACCGTTTTCTATCGCCGACGACTGCGAGTCCTGTGTACCCGCCGTCGGGCGATCCGCTCTCAGATCCCGAAGGCGACGCGGATCATGTCCCGAGTGCCTGGGCCGAGGCCGACAGCAATGATGGCTACGAGCAGCATCGCGGCGTAGTTGGGGTTCTCCTCGACGAACTCGTCGTCGAACAGCGAAACGATGGCAACGGCGACGACCAGCTTGACAAGCAGGAACGTCCAGGAGTCACCGATGATATCGGTGAGCCACGCCGGCTGGACAGCGTTGGTCACGTCGATAATGATCCGGTTGACGACGTGCTTGGGGCCGTAGCCCGGGCCCGAAATACCGAATGCCCTGGTCCAGTCTGACGCGATGACGTTCGCCACGCCGTCGATAGTATGGGCCCAGATCACGATTAGCCCAACGTAGGCCGTACCGGCGTTGTACTCGGGTTTGTAGTGCTCCATCCCGTAGTAGATACCGACCGACAGCGCCGTCGCGAGGCCGATGGTGACGATTAGCACCAGTGGATACGAGCCGACATAGTCAGTTGTCACCGAGAGGGCGGTTAGGTAACCGAACGCCCCCAAGAAGGCGAGGCTACCGAAGCCCGCGACCGGCCACTGGTAGCTCTCGGTCATACCGGCCCACTGGAGCCACTTCGACAGCAGGAAAGCGGCTAGGGCGATGAAGAAGACGGTGAAGTAGATGAACGGGCTGATCAGCAGCGCGCTGGCAGGGAACGCAATCGGCGGCGCAACGCCAGCGAATTGTGCGGCGACGAAGGAGTCCTCAACCGCGCGGAACGCGCCGCCGAACAGCATAAACGGGACGAGCGCGGCGACGAACTGCCGGACCGGGCCGAGGTCGAACCGGTCCAGCAGGAAGTAGACGCCGACCAGCATATACAACAGGACGATGATGTAGGCGACCGTCGAGACAGTGGTGTACCCCGGAGACGCGACGTATGCGTTCTGTAGCCCGCAGGTGGCCGGTTCGACGACCTCGCCGGTGTCCCGGAGATACGCCACGCAGTCGGCACCCTTCGCGTCGGCGAACACCGGCGCCCAGAAGTACCGCCAGAGGAATCCGTAGTAAACCTGTTCGGTGAAGACAACCGCACTCCCGACGAGGGCAGCGATAGCGGTGATTAGCGACCCCATCCACGCCTGCTCGGGGTCGATTTCTCTGTCTAGGATCTCCATATGCTTCCAGAGAGTACTGGTTGGGTTGAGACGTTTTTGATTGTATGCGAGTTCATCATAATCACCCCACTGAGCAGCATCAGGACTACGAACGCGACCATCCCGAGGTCCCAGCCCATTCTAGCAGTCATCGTCGAGCCCAGACCGCTGCTTATCCAGCCGTTTATTCTGGATTCCATTCCACCGCCCATCCCCCAGATCATACTCCCGGTGACGCCAACGAGTGCCTGATTGAGCAACATCACCAGCAAGTACCCGACCATTAGCGGCCCACTCGCGTTCCCGAGCCGACTCGCGTAGGGCGTGAGCAGAGCGACGCCGTGGAAGATCACGATCACGCCGAGGAGCGACATAAGGAGCCCGCTGTTAGAGCTCATTATCCCGCTGCCGATTGTCGCCGAGAGCAGCGAGTAGGGCCCCTGAGACGAGCGCGATTACCGCGCCGTACTGCCGTGTCGTATCGCTCGTGTTCATCGTCTCCATTATTAGACCCCGAGCATCATCCGAAGTGACCCACGGACGCCCATCGGCAGTCCGATCGCCCCGATGAAGAACGTCATAAGCCACCACCAGGTGTGATTCATCTCGTCTTTCGCATCCGCGAGGTACCACACGATGCCGAGAGTCACGAGGAATTTGAGGACGAATGTCGATCCGGAGAAGCCGGTGGCTTGGTACACGAAGTTCGTTACGACCAGTTTCGGGGAGAAGCCGAGGAACGTCACACCGATGAGATTCTGTGCTGCGTCCCACAGCTGCCCGAAGACGGCCAGCAGGATCAGCGGGTGTCGGAGGTGTGCGACATCGACGAAGTTCGTTCCCCAGTAGTAGAGCGCGGTCACGCCGAGAGCGATTCCCGTCGTCGCGATGGGAACCCACAGGCGAAATGTCGCCCCCGTCGAGAGTCCGTACCGGAGCGCCCATCCGATGGCACCGACAGCCCAGACCGACCCGACGAATCCGACCGTTGACGGAATTGAACCGGCATTCCGATCACGCGCGAGTGCGCCGACGCCGAGCGCGAGGACGGTCACAGCGGTGACGACGAAGTAAATCGATGGCGTGATGAACCACACCGCGTAGTCGCCGAGCAGTCCGATATCCTCGAGGGCGCGCATCGCGCCGCCGGCGATGATGATCGGGGCGAACCCGTATGCGAGCCTGGCGTCGAAGGATACGTCCAGCGCGTCGAGATACGCTCGGAGTCCGTGGAGGCTGTACCCGACTGCCGCGAGGTACGTCACCGTATTCACCGCGTTATAGCCCTGGACGGCACGGATCCCCCCGTGGGTGACTGGCTGGCCGGCGGCGTCGGCAACGACTGGTCCCCAGAGGTACTGCCAGATGAACTGATCGTAGACGAGCCTCGGGAACACGAGAAGTGCGGCACCGACGAGGACGACAGGGGCAAGCAGATATAATATCCACCACTCGCGTGAGCCGGTTTCCGGAAGCGAAGACTCGACGCGTCGCGTCACGGTACTCATGAATCACTCACTTCCAATCGCCACGTCGTACTCTTCGAGCGAGCCCACTTCTCGAGTGAGACGTCCGCGAGTTCGTCCTGGAGTTGGCTGAGGTACTGTGCAACGGCCTTCGGCGATCCATCGAGATCGCTGGCGATCTCGTGAGCGCGGAGATACGTGGGTTCGCTGGTGGCAGTGTCGACCAGGTATCGCCGGACTGTGTGGCAGGATATATCGGACATATGTGAGGGAGTGGGAGGGAATTTAGCGGAAACGTCCGAACAGCTTGTAGTCGTGATCGGGGGTGTACCGCCGGAAGAGCAGGCTGTTGGTCAGCACCGACACGCTGGAGAACGCCATCGCTGCTGCGGCCAGCACCGGCTGCAGGAGGCCAAGAGACGCCAGCGGAATCATCGCCGTGTTGTACCCGAGCGCCCACACGAGGTTCTGTTTGATCTTCTTGAGCGTCGCGTCGGAGATCCGAATCGCCTTCACGACGTCAACGGGATCGTCGCGCATCAACGTGAGATCCGCGGCCTCAATGGCGACGTCAGTGCCCGACCCGATAGCTGTCCCGACGTGTGCGACCGCGAGCGCCGGCGCGTCGTTGACGCCGTCACCGACCATCATCGCCTGCCGACCCTCGTCCTGAATACTGTCGACGGCGTTGGACTTGTCCTCGGGAAGGACCTCTGCGCGGACATTCTCAGGATCGATACCGACCTGTTTGGCGACCGCACGAGCAGTTCGTTCGTTGTCGCCCGTAATCATCATCACGTCAACGCCCCGTTCTTGCAGGGCCGTAACGGCCTGCTTGGAGCTCTCTTTGATTGTGTCGGCGTCAGCCACTACACCAACCAGTTCTCCCTCGAAAGCGACGAGCATCGCCGTCTTCCCCTCGTTTTCGAGGCGTTCCATCGTCTCTTCGGCGGGAGACGGGTCGATGTCGTTGTCTCGCAGCAACTTGCGGTTGCCGACCAGTACCTCGCTGTCACCAATGACTGCTTTGATCCCGTGGCCCGGAACGTTCTCGAAGTCGTCAGGCTCAGTCACGTCCAGGCCGCGTTCTTCGGCCCCTTCGACGATTGCACGGGCGAGCGGGTGTTCGCTGCCGCTTTCAGCTATCGCCGCCAGTCGAAGCACATCATCCTCTGAGAGGCGCTCACGGGTGCTGAGCTGTCCACCATCTGGGGTCGGCTCGCCACCGTCAGTCACCACATTTCCATCGCTATCAAAGACGACCACGTCGGTGAGTTCCATTTCCCCTTCGGTGAGTGTGCCCGTCTTGTCGAAGACGACTGTATCGACGTCTTTCGCTCGTTCGAGGATGTCACCGCCCTTGAACAGGACGCCGTTCTGGGCCCCAATGGTCGTCCCGACCATCGTGGCCGCGGGCGTCGCCAGCCCCAGCGCACAGGGGCAGGCAATGAGGATCGAGGACGCGAAGACGATGATTGCGAACTCGAAGACGGTGACCGTGCCGCCCGCCGCGGCCGGGCCGCCCGCCACCTGCCCCCAGAGCGGGAGCCAGTCGACGAAGCCAGCGAGGACTTCGGGGAACAGGAACCAAATAACGCCCCAGAGGATAGCGTTCGCGATAACTGCCGGCACGAAATACGCCGAGATGCGGTCTGCTAGATTCTGGATATCTGGCTGGCGCGATTGTGCTTCCTTGACGGTCTGAACGATCTGCTGGAGGGCCGTATCTTCGCCGACGTTAGTGGCCTCCACGAGAAGAACGCCGTTCTCGTTAATCGTCGAGCCGACAACCTCATCGCCCTCCTCTTTTTCTACAGGGACAGACTCACCGGTAACCATCGACTCGTCGACGGCGGACTGCCCATCAACGACGACCCCGTCGGTTGGGATCTTCTCACCGGGACGGACTTTCATCTGGTCACCCGTTGTGACCTCTTCAAGTGGAGTCTCTTCCTCACTACCATCCTCACGGACAATGGTCGCCGTTTCGGCTTCCATTTCGAGGAGCTTCCGGAGGGCTTCGCCCGCTTGACCCTTTGAACGAGCTTCGAGGTAGTTACCGAGCGTAATGAACACGAGGATGAGGGCTGCCGTGTCGAAGTAGAGCCCACCCGCGATGAGTTCAGCAAGGACTGCCACAGAGTATAGATAGGCCGTTGTCGACCCGATCGCGATCAGCACGTCCATGTTGGCGCGGCCATTCTTCACGATCGCCTTGTACGAGTTCTTATAGAACGGCCAGCCGAGGATCGCCTGTACCGGCGTGGCGAGCAGGAACTCGACCCAGCCGAGTTCCACGCCGAAAACGGTTTCAGGGACGAACACGCCACCGAGAAGATAGCTGTCGATGAGGAAGAAGAGCAGTGGAACTGATAATACTGCCCCAAAGAGGGTTAGCCTGAGCTGTTTCCGTATCTCAGCCTGGCGGGCGGCATCACGCGCATCCTGCCCCGAGCCCTCATCGCCACTGTCTTCGCGAACTGGCGAATAGCCGGCGTCTTCGATGGCATCGTACAGCGCATCGAGAGACACCTCTGCCGGATTGTAGGTCACCTGCGCCTCGTCAGTCGCGTAGTTTACCTCCGCGGTAATGACTCCGAGTGTACTTTCGAGAGCAGTTTCGTTAGTTTCGGCGCAGTTGGCACACGTCATATCGGAGATGGCGATGGTCACCGTCTCCGAGACTGCACCGTAGCCCGCCTCGTCGATTGCGTCGTAGATTTCGTGAAGCGATACTGTCTCGGGATCGTAGGTAACAGACCCCTCATCGGTGGCGAAGTTCGCATCCGCCTCCGATACCCCCTCAAGTGATTCGAGAGTGTCCTGAATCGTCGCCGAGCAGTTGGCGCAGGACATTCCCGTAATGTCGAGATGTATTGTTTGGCTTGTCATGCTCGTATTACTATACGGGGTCTATATTTACGCGATTTACTGTTTCGAGAGGGTGGTTATTGGACCCGCGAAAGTTTGAAATCTAAAAGGATACTACGCCCCTTCTTCGAGTCGCTGATAGCGGTCTTCGAAGCGTGCGAGACAAGATGGACAACAAAAGTGGTAAACCTCGCCGTCAATCCGTGTTGTCTCTCCTTCAGTATCGACGGTATTGTTACATTCAGCACAAGTAAGGGCAAACTCGGCACCATCAACGGATGGCGTCCATTCCATTGCGTCGATTAGCGTGACCGTATAATCTGCTATATTGATCTCATCGAAGAGTCCATTCATCCACTGACGAACGTTATGAGCTTCGACACGTGCGTAAAACCAGAGATCCCCCTCAGAGGTCATGAAGACGTGTTCGACACCATCTGACTCTCGGGCCTGCTTGCGGGCTGGTTCCAGCGACTCAGATCCAATCTCAGCCTGAATGAATACCGGAACACCAGCTCGCAGTTGTGCGCGATTCACGTCGATGGTGAAGCCGTTGATGATATTGGCCTCCTCTAACCGTTTCACGCGGTCTGATACGGCTGGCCCCGAGAGATCCACCTCCTCACCGATGCTGCTGAACGGGCGTCGCGCGTCCTCTGCTAGTAGCGAGAGGATCTCCATGTCTGTCTCG
>NZ_PSYX01000010.1:0-63894 GCF_003586325.1 Haloferax sp. Atlit-10N | reverse complement strand
GTTGTGTATAATCCACTCCTTCACAAGCCAAAGTATTAACTCAATGGAAGAAAGTCAGTGAGTAATGAAAATCTCCGATTCAGAATCACCCCAATACGCAGCGAGCGGGTTACTCCCCGGTGAGCAGGTGTGAGTCAGCAGTCTGACTCCGAGGGTTTGGACGCGAAGGATGGGGCTTCAGAGAACGAGACGAGAGAAAAGCGCTACAAGTGGTCACAAATGAGCCTCGACGAACTCGTCGACGTCTACTGGCAAGACATCGCACCGAAGCGATATCGCGACGGGTTCGACGAAGATCGAGACGTTCCGACCTACGAGTGGCTCACTAAACACGGATACAGTGGAATCGCGTACGCGCTGCGAGAGCACCACGACCTGACGCCCACGCAGTTCTTCGTCGACGTCGTCGGCCTTGAAGACGAGGACTCAAATGAGTGGGAATGGAACGTCGACCACACGGATACTGTTAACGCTCTAGAAGTGTATCTCAACTCGATAGGAACTCGTGGTGGACGGGCAGAGAGTACCGTCGAGACCCACCGGACACGGTTGGCGAAGTGGGTTCGGACCTATCGAGAACTGCACGGGACTGATGCGTTGCTCGAACCGCTATCTGAGTTAGACCAGCAACCGGGAGAAATAGAGCACTGTCTCGCCGTCCTCGACGTCTTCGACGAGGAGCTATCGACGGATCGGTCTAAGCTCGAATATCTGCACGTCGCAAGGGCGTGGTACGCGTTCGTGAAACGCCGAAAGTACGCGAAGTACAATCCGCTCGCCGAGGCTGGCGAAGAGTTCGGCTGGGAAGCCAGCGAACCAGACCCACAGTCGTTGTCCGCGTCGCAAGTGCGGCGGATCTACAGTGAGGTAGCTTCCTCCGAAGCGGAGTTGCTCGTTGTTGCACTTGCTGGGTGGGGGCTACGCCCCTCTGAGGTTGCCGCGTTGCACGTCGACCAGGTTGTTTTGGATGCTGAGGACCCGCATCTGTCGTTCGGTGATGGAGAGCGGAAGAACGGACCTGGTGAGGTGACGTTACTGTATGGGGTCGATGTCGTTGCTGATCGGATTGATACGCTCTCTGACCGTGAGATGTGGAACGGGTATCTGTTCCCGTCTCGATCGTCGTCGACAGGCTATGTGTCAGTTAGTACGATACGTCGTCGGTTCAAACAGCTTGCTGACACTGCTGAAGTAGTTGTTGATGGAGATACGCCCACACCGAAGATGGGGCGGCGATTCTGGTACTCGGCGTATCAGGAGGCTGTTGGGGAGGTACTTGAAGGATTAGAGGGGGTTGCTGAAGATCAGGGGAGTTCGTCAACGGAGGTTGTGCTTCGGAATTACTTGTCGAGAGAGCAAGAGCGGAAGGCCCGGCGAAGGAGGATGTATGAGAAGTTGGAAGCGGCATTTGAATCCTGAGTCCACTCCTCCCTTCCTAATACTGATTGAGCAGGATATTCATGCGACTCTGTAACAACTGTGAGCCTCAGAAAAATGGGATGTACTCCGCTTGCCTCTAGTGGAGGTACGCGGCGACGGCCTCTGTGAAGTAGTAACGATACGCCACGTGCCGGAACGTGATTCGTCCGTACGTGTCACGTCTGTCGACCTCATCGTGGTTCTCGATTCCATCGATCGCACCGTTGATTCGGTCGACCTGGTCACTTAGTTCACCGGCTCGTAGGTGGTCAACAACACCGTCGGGGTCAATCTCAAGCACCTTGCTCACGACCGAACGGACGGTTACTCCACCGTCGGCGGTGGCTCGCTCGTCACCCGAGTCGGGCGCATCGTCGTCTTGGATGTGGTCGACAAGGGCCTCTCGGTCATCGACAACGGTTTCTTCGAACTCGCCGTTGACGACGTCGCCGCCGAAGCGAATGAGGCAGGTGGACGAGTCTACGAGCCCTGTCTATTCGCAGTGCGTGCGTACTACGCGCCAATCAACTCCCCAGAAATCTCGACGTACACGCTCACCAACGACGCAGACGACGCTCTTGCAGCAGCCTGCTGGCTCTCGCATGCGACCGACCCAATGAGTCTCGGGCAGGCGATCGATCGGGTAATCCAAGCACAATCGGGTGACAACCCGGACCACTACGGTATCGACTATCCGACTGACGAGGAACGCGTTGAGGATGTACTCGTTGCAGATCCGAATCGGTGTTTCTACTCCGGGAAAACAACCCGGAGTCATCTGCTTCGTCTTCCCTTCCGATACGCACCGCTTCTGGAGGAGTACCCGGAGAATGCCGAGGCATTGCCTGCAGTTCCACCACGAGTCGCCGGATTTGAAGTCGCGGTTTCGCACACCGAGTGGAGCGAACGGTCGCTCTCAGAGGGGGCGCTCGAAGCACCGATGGAGCGGGTAGAGGGCGGAGTTTACCAGCTGCCAAGCCATGTCGCAAAACAGGCCGATGGATTTCCAGTTGAGGCGACCGGATTCTCGCAGCGGTAGCTCCATCCAGTTATTAGACAGTCAGGTCATCTCCTCCGTAGTCATGGTACAGCACTAGATTTATACTGATCGGAGCGCTTCCTTCAGGTATGAGCCTCGAAGAGACGGTTGATTACCTCGCTGAGGAACTTGACCTTGAGCGAAGTGCCCACGTCCGAGAGGTCGGTCAGTCGGTCGCAGAGCTTCGCGACTGATCAAATCAAAACAGTTCTCTGAAATCCCGTTCGACGAGCCCAGACTCCAGATAGTCGATGAACTCCTGCTTTGTCGGCTCCGCTTTCTCGAGGAGATCATCCCGCTCTGTGCGCTCCAATACTGCACGAGCAAACTCTGTACAGTGATCTTCGTGCCGAGCGGCGTACGTCGACAGTGCGTCACGCCAGTGCATATCCAGCTCGAACTCGTCTAACTGAATCTGAATCCCGTCTTTTCGCTCCACAAGGTCGACGCCAAGTTCTTGCAGTTGCTTGAATCGAATGTTGTTCCGTCGAACAGTGATGAGGCGCTTCGAGTCGACGATATAGGGATCAACCCACTCCTGCCAGGTTTCATCATCAAGGTGAGTGCGAGGCATTTCGAAATCTGGATTCACACTCTCGATACAGAACTGCAGCATTGCAATCCCCGTCCGATGATTCGCATTCGGCAGCGAATGCCGGAGAATGAGATTTGACATCAGCTCACCGGCGACCTGTGGGAGTGGTGCGCCCCACGAGACGTGGTCGAGTGCCTGCCGAATCTTCTGTGGTTCAAACTCCTTATAGAGGCGGAACTCTTCTTCTTCTCTCACGTCTACAGCCGCTTCGAGTAATTCCACTAATCGAAACGCGACGACCTGCCCCTCCCGGGGAAGCTCGGCGATTCGACCGCTGAGCCATTTCTGGTCGAAATCAACCTCGTTTGCGTCTTTGATCTCCGTGTCGCTCTCATAGAGGACATAGACTGGGGTATCAAACGGATAGCCGATGAGCTTCGTCGCGCCGTTTGAATCTTCACGACGGGACAGAATCTCGGATTGCGAGGCCGAGCTATACTTCAGCGAGAAGTTCTCGGCTTGGGGATGGTGATAGTAGACGACACGAGCCATCTGTGCAGAGGTGTTGGTGATACGTGCTTAAATCAACTCGGCGTTTGCGCTATCAGGGGTCCCAGCACTGTGTCGAAGCCGACGGTTTCGCTTCAATTCGTCTACGGTCCTGCTGGAAGTCGGATAGGTCGAACCAGCATTCCGGGCAGAACACGCTTCAACCCGTCTACGGTCCTGCTGGAAGGTCGTCGCCGTCGACGAAGTTCTTCCCGTCGTCGGCGCTTCAACCCGTCTACGGTCCTGCTGGAAGCACGAACTGCGGGAAGTCGGTCGACGATCTCCCGCTTCAACCCGTCTACGGTCCTGCTGGAAGGGTATCGCGTCCCCCGTCTTCCAGGGTGACCCTCAGCTTCAACCCGTCTACGGTCCTGCTGGAAGACTGGCCGCTTTTCAGGTCGCGCTTACTCATACAGCTTCAACCCGTCTACGGTCCTGCTGGAAGGTCGTCGCGGTCGTCGATACGGTTGAAGACCGCCTTGCTTCAACCCGTCTACGGTCCTGCTGGAAGCTTGGGGAAAAACTCATGAATAGTGTCATGATACGGCTTCAACCCGTCTACGGTCCTGCTGGAAGAGGGTCGGGAAGAACTCGCGGTGAACCCGCCGTTCGCTTCAACCCGTCTACGGTCCTGCTGGAAGCCAATCTTCCACAAAGCACCCGTCCCTTTCGTGGTCCCTTCAACCCGTCTACGGTCCTGCTGGAAGTCGCTCGACGCGACGGATTCTACACGTTCGTCTACCTTCAACCCGTCTACGGTCCTGCTGGAAGCTGGAAGCTGAGGACGGCGAGACAGCGCACTTCCGTTCCTTCAACCCGTCTACGGTCCTGCTGGAAGGACCACCTCGACCGCGACCGCGACGACGACGGTCGCCTTCAACCCGTCTACGGTCCTGCTGGAAGGTGAACGCTCGGAACGCGGCGCACTACCTCACGTCCCTTCAACCCGTCTACGGTCCTGCTGGAAGGCTCGGCCCGGACGGACCCCACCGCCGTTGGGACCGACCTTCAACCCGTCTACGGTCCTGCTGGAAGGTGTCGGTTCGTGGTCGTTTCTAGCCGGTCGCCGTCCTTCAACCCGTCTACGGTCCTGCTGGAAGAACGACGACGACCAGTCGCTGGCGTCGCTGATGAACCTTCAACCCGTCTACGGTCCTGCTGGAAGGGCTGATCACGACGGAGACCGACCATCTCGGTCGTCCTTCAACCCGTCTACGGTCCTGCTGGAAGGGCTGATCACGACGGAGACCGACCATCTCGGTCGTCCTTCAACCCGTCTACGGTCCTGCTGGAAGACGGGATGGTTTCTCTCACCGGCCCATCTGTGAACACCTTCAACCCGTCTACGGTCCTGCTGGAAGTGTTCCACCGGTCGAAGTCGATGTCAACGTGTCTGCCTTCAACCCGTCTACGGTCCTGCTGGAAGTCGCCTCGTGGAACTCTTCTTTGTTCACGATGAGCCTTCAACCCGTCTACGGTCCTGCTGGAAGCTTCGAGTTCCATGGTCAGAGCGTTGAGAAACCGGTCCTTCAACCCGTCTACGGTCCTGCTGGAAGCGTCTCGATCATCGGATCGGGGGCGGCACCGTCGTCCCTTCAACCCGTCTACGGTCCTGCTGGAAGAAGGGTCGAGGGTGTGTTGTCAGGCTCGGCTCGGGCCTTCAACCCGTCTACGGTCCTGCTGGAAGTGAGCGGGAATAAAGACGGCAGCAACAACACGCCCCTTCAACCCGTCTACGGTCCTGCTGGAAGTCGGTTGTGAGTTCGACTACGATTTCGACGTGCCCCTTCAACCCGTCTACGGTCCTGCTGGAAGCGCTGTCATAGAACTCACGGCTGTCGGCGGCCGGACCCTTCAACCCGTCTACGGTCCTGCTGGAAGCGGAGGGCTGGGCGGCACGGTTCCGGGATTTCAGACCTTCAACCCGTCTACGGTCCTGCTGGAAGTTGGCGGGTCGGGTCGTCGCCACTGGCGATGTCGGCCCTTCAACCCGTCTACGGTCCTGCTGGAAGTGCCGTCATCGAACTCACGAGCATCGGAGGCCGGACCCTTCAACCCGTCTACGGTCCTGCTGGAAGACGTGAATTTCAACGACGTGATATTTTCGTCGGCCTTCAACCCGTCTACGGTCCTGCTGGAAGCGCCCACGAGTTGTACAGGACGATGGCGAGCATCCACCTTCAACCCGTCTACGGTCCTGCTGGAAGCTTCTTGCTTCCCGCCAACGCGGTCGTCCATCCGGCCTTCAACCCGTCTACGGTCCTGCTGGAAGGTCGCACTCCTCGTCCGCACCCACGTGGAGAATCTCCCTTCAACCCGTCTACGGTCCTGCTGGAAGGCCCTGGTCAACCAGATACTCCAGTCGGTTACGAACGCCTTCAACCCGTCTACGGTCCTGCTGGAAGAGTCATGCGGCTCTCACTTTGATTACACTTCCTAGCCCCTTCAACCCGTCTACGGTCCTGCTGGAAGCGTCGATAAGCGCCGACGCGGTGATGTCCTTGTAGCCCCTTCAACCCGTCTACGGTCCTGCTGGAAGTGTCAGTCATCATTACCACCCATTCATGGGGCCGCCTTCAACCCGTCTACGGTCCTGCTGGAAGTTAGACTCCTCTCTACTATCTGAACTACCATCTTGCCCTTCAACCCGTCTACGGTCCTGCTGGAAGTCCACCGATGACGCGGTCGGGGAGACGATCGATACCTTCAACCCGTCTACGGTCCTGCTGGAAGACCACACTTCTCGACGCGGAACGACCCCACGGCGACCCTTCAACCCGTCTACGGTCCTGCTGGAAGGGAGCCACAGCGGATCTCCATTTAGGACGAGCGCCCCTTCAACCCGTCTACGGTCCTGCTGGAAGACCGACGGTAACTGTCCACGATGCGGAGCGGGAGCCTTCAACCCGTCTACGGTCCTGCTGGAAGCAGCACACCAGTCACGTTGTCGATGACCTGATACCGCCCTTCAACCCGTCTACGGTCCTGCTGGAAGCGAACACGAGGACTCAGAGAACGCGCGTCGGCCACTCCTTCAACCCGTCTACGGTCCTGCTGGAAGGCCTGAACTAACGATCTTGTTCGTCGTCCTTGGACTCCTTCAACCCGTCTACGGTCCTGCTGGAAGCACGGCCCAGAACGGACAAACCGGCGTTGGGAAAACCTTCAACCCGTCTACGGTCCTGCTGGAAGCTACCCTGTCGCCGTGTGATCGAATTGGCGCGCAGACCTTCAACCCGTCTACGGTCCTGCTGGAAGTTCGTCGCCGTCTCGTCACCGCATCGCGGACATCTCCTTCAACCCGTCTACGGTCCTGCTGGAAGGCAGTCTCCCAGCCGTCTGCTCTGGTGCAGACCTCGTCCTTCAACCCGTCTACGGTCCTGCTGGAAGCCCGCTCTCCGAGTCGGTCGGCGAAGCCTACGAGTGCCTTCAACCCGTCTACGGTCCTGCTGGAAGAATCCATTCAGTCGGGAGCATTGGCGGATTACGGCGCCTTCAACCCGTCTACGGTCCTGCTGGAAGGAAGGGCACTCGTCGTGTTGATTGCGACTTCTGGACCCTTCAACCCGTCTACGGTCCTGCTGGAAGGCGAGGATTTCGAGGTCGTTCGCGAACTGGCGGATCCTTCAACCCGTCTACGGTCCTGCTGGAAGGCTGGTTTGCGACCGGCAGTTCGTCGTCGATTGTCCTTCAACCCGTCTACGGTCCTGCTGGAAGCATCCGGGGGTACGCGACCGCCGGTCGCTATCCGTTGCCTTCAACCCGTCTACGGTCCTGCTGGAAGACGGTGCAAGCGGAGGACGACCGCGCCGACTAACCCCCCTTCAACCCGTCTACGGTCCTGCTGGAAGCCCGTCTTGCTTCTGCTGCTCGGTGGAGACGCGAATCCTTCAACCCGTCTACGGTCCTGCTGGAAGGATGCCCGATATGCGGGCGTGAACGGTTCTTTTCGGGGAATTCACTCAAGTGTTTCTGTCGACCCCTAATTCTGGGTCTACCCCCGGGGGGTCGACAGAAGTGATTAGATGGAGAAGCGGTCGCTGATGAGGTCGGTGATTCTGAGGCCGCCGTCGGCGAGATCGTAGAATTGACCGTTTCCGGTTCGGGTGGTGGTGAGGACGTTGACCCCTTCGGGGTCGTTGAGTGGTCGGCCGTCGATTCGGGTGATCGTGGTCACTCCTTCGAGGCTCTTGAGAGGGACGGAGACACGGAGACCACTGAGGTGGTTCAGTAGTTCGAACCCCGCTGCTTGTTCGTGAGAATTCTCACTGAGGAGTTCTGTGAGGCGCTTGGTTGCTCTGCGCTCGACCGGGGTGTGTGCGACGATGACGTCGCGGGTTTCGTATCCGCTATCGATGAGACTTCGGCGTGCGAGAACCTCTCCTTGGCAAGTCTCGAGGGCGTGCGTGAGTTCTCGGTCTTCGACATCAGCTTCGTTCTCGGCTGCGACCCAGTCGAAGTACGCGGGAATAGCGTCTGTCTCGACGGCAGTATCGGGGACTGTCCGTGAACCCCGCATCTCACAGAGTTCGTCCAGAATTCGGCGGACCTTGGTGAGTTCTGCTTGCGGATAAATGTAGTTCGCGGGGGGTTCTGCGCTGTCTTCAGTCGGTCCGAGTGACCAGATGGTGACATCACCGCTAGTGAGCCCCCATTCGAACGAGCGGTTACATCGGCCGGCGGCCTGCACGAGACTGTCGAGTGGTGCGAGGTCACGGAAGACCGCGCTGAAGCTGATGTCGACACCAGCTTCGACTGCTTGTGTCGATACGAAGGCGAATGGCTGGGTCGAGCGTGCGATGACGGTGGCAACAGTCACTAGAACACGTCTGTCCCGTGGACGGTACCGCGAGGAAAACTCGCCAACGAGGAGTCTGTCGGACGGACCACTATACTGCCACGTCCAATCTGTGACTCCCTCTGTCGACTTGGCTATCGCTTCGAAGCCGAGTTTCTCGAGCACTGCTACTGCGAGATCCGACGTATCTGGTTCCTGGTCGAGTACTTCGATGCTAACTGATTCTGTGGCCCGTTGCGATGCGGAGAGTTCGTTGAGAGTAGATTGATAAACTGCGCCGATGTGCTTCGTTCGCGCTCCAGCCGCGGTTGCTGCGGCCGTTGTCGCGGTTGTGAGCGTGGATGCGCTTTCGATCGTGTTGCAAACAGCGAGCGCTGATGTGTTAGTGTCATTTCCAGTGATGGCTTCGACGAGTCGGGTTCCAGCGGTGGTGTGACTGCAGTAGTCTACGTCCCCAGTGTGTTCGTCGACGGAAACCGACTCGTCGATCTCGTACGTTGTACGGGAAACAGCATCGAACGCCGCTCGCTCGATCGGGGGTGCTGACTGTCCAGATGCTGAGAGCAGCGACGAGACGTCGAAGGGTGCATTGTCGAAGAGGCTCGGCTGCGTCGCGGTCATCGAGACGACGCGGGCGTTGTACTCGGTAATGAGCAGATCGACGAGGTATCTGATCGCGGGCCACCACTCCTTCGGAAGGGTTTGGGGTTCATCGAGGATGATGACGGCGTCATGGAGCGCTGGGAGTTTGAGGCCGCGTGCATTTGTCGGACCGGTGAGGCTCTCGAACAGCTGGACGAACGTCGTGAGCACGGTTCCGCTGCGCCAACTTTCCGCGAAGCGAGACGCATTGAAGTACGCGCTGTCATCGGTCGCTTGGTCTGGGATCGATTCGAGTTCGGCGATGGATGGGTAGGTGACGGTGTCGCTGAGATAGTGATGGACCGTGAACGCTCGTCCGAACGGGTCGGCGTTGAGCGCGTTCTCGAAAACGTCCCGTGTCTGCTCGATGATCGACGTGTAGGGGAGAGCGTAGACAACACGGGGCGCGTGCTGCTTGCCCAGTTCTTCGTGTCGTGTCTCGTCACGGATCGTGTACGCGGCGGTGATTCCGGTGAAGGTCTTCCCGAGGCCAGTGGGGAGTGTGAGTGTCGCAACGTGGTCGTCTCGGTCTGCGAACGCCCGTGCGTTCTCCTTGACGTGGCGTCGAATGCCCTCACGAAGCTGATTGAGCGTCGCTTCGTCGGACGCGTCACCGCCGAGGTCGGTGTCGTGCTCTGCGAATTTAGGAGGGGGTGAGAGGCCGCGTCGTTTCGCTTCGATAGCGTCCTCCAGATCGTCGAGTTCGAGAGCTTCTGGACGGAGCCGGCGGTCGTCTTCGAGTCCAGCGGAACACGTTTTATCTGCGAACGTGAGGACACTCCAGAGCCGTACCGTCCGGTCGTAGAGCGCGTCGGGGAGGGAATCCGGAGACGGCTCAACCAGCAGCACTAACGCCTTAATGTCCCCTTTCGCCTCTCCGACCAGATCAAGGACTCTGTCGTATATGTCGCCCTCACGCATCGCATCCCTGAATGACGTCCAGGAGACAGTGCCACCGGAGGCGTTCTGGAGTAACTCGTGAGCGACTGCCGTCCGATCTTCGCCGTCTTCGATATCCGATAGTTGGCCAGCCAAATACGCGCTGCCTTCCTCGGCACGTTCTGCTTTGGTCGTTTTGACTAGCTGCTCGGCTGCGTCGGGGAGTCGACCGTGGTGGCGGAGGATACTAAGCAGGCCGGCGAGGCAGTCGCGGTCATCGTATCCGCATTCGTTGAGAACGTGAAAGGCGGCGAACGCGCCAAGCCGGGCGTGATACGTACTCCGGACATCTTTGACTGGTTTCCCGCGGACGTGGTGCTGGAAGTACGTCGTCGCTTTCCCGAAGTCGTGGAGACGGCCGATAATGGATGCGAGGCGACGCAAGTCGTCACCGCAGAGGGCGGGCGCGAGCTCGGCGACATCCTCACTGTGCACCGTCAGCAGTTCGTCCTCAGCTCCGTTCTCACCGGGTCGAGCGATGATGTCGTCGTACATCTAGATGAACGCCAGCGTTCGACCGTCAACCTTCGAAACCTCAACCTTCGACGCGTCGACGGTCAACTGACCGGTGTCCTCCCGGAACGCGTAATCGACGTAGGAAGTCGTCTTCCGGGATGTCTCGTCGGCGGTCATCGTTCCAGGGACGCGTTCAACCGCATAGGATTGTTCGGTGTCGGGAATGACTGCGTCGACGCCGTTCGGAACGAGTGAGTCGACTGTACAGCGGTCCGGTGACGCTACGCGTTCAACAGCGTGTTCACCGGTCTGTTTCGCTTCGTATCCGATTGCGGCGTGAAGTTCAGAGAGTCCGAGGGTCGGTGGATAGTACGCGACTCCTTCTTCGAGTCTGTCGCGGAGCGTTCCGTAGAAGACCGGGTCTTCGACGGCGACGGACACCCGATACGCGGGCTCGACGAGATAGTGGTAGCTGTGTAGCTGTCGTGCGGCCGTGCTGTCCGGGTACTGGACTTTGACGGTCTTGTTCCCCGTACCGCCACTGCTCGAAAACGTCTCGTTCGGATTCGTCCCGAGGCCGAGTGACGGCAGCGAAACCGTTCGCGGTGGGGAGAGCAACTCGACCGCGATAGCCGACGTGTCGTCGGCGAAGATATCGTAGTAGCCGTCACGGCCAACACCAACGACGGCGGCGAGCAGACCGGCGAGCGTCGTTCGTGGCGGCACTCGATAGGTCTGTTTCGTCACCGTCCGGTCGATTCTCCGGAAGTGACCCCAGTCCCCCGTGAGCTCGAACGTCAGGCACTTCGATGGGATGCCGTCGTCTACTGTCGGTGGGTCGTCCGCGGTCACCGTGGGACCCCGGTACGCCCCGTTCGTATCTCGGCGTGCCATCACTCACTCGGGAGTGTTTCCTGGAACTCCTCGTACACGTCGACCTCGCGGGTCGGAACACCACGCGCGTTGAGTTCGCTCCCGAGGTCGGCAGCGGTTCCGATAACATCGCCGTCGACACTCACCGAGAGGTACTCGCTCCCGATCACGGCGACAGACTCGACCTGACCGGCGTCAGAGAGCGTCCCCAGCCGGTTGAGGAGCGTCGTCACATCGAGACAAACGTCGTTGACGTTTCGGAGCTCTTCGTCAGGCATCGGTTCACTGTTCCCCGCGCTCTCTCGGTCGAGCGTGATCGCGTTGTGGAGGTCGCCGTCTTGGAAGCCCTCTTTCGCGTATTCGACACGGAGATAGAGCCGTGGGGACTGCCCGACCTTCGAACGACTCACCGTCTGATTCTTCAGCGCACGCCAGCAGAGCGTATCGAGACGTTCGACGTCCGAATCGGTGAGGCCCGTGTTCTCCGCGCCGTGTTCGTCGATAATCGCGTGGAACGGAAAGATCCCGTACTTGATGCGGTGGTCGTCGAGTCCGTACCCACCGACGTCCTTCCCTTCGTTCGTTGAGATGACGCTCGTGAGTGTGTTCGACTCCTCGTTGAGTTCGACAGCGTTCAGTGACCGAGCGGGGCTGAACTGGACGGGGCCCGTGTAGTTTCCTCCCTCGAACTGCTCATAGAGAGCTTCGTGAACGGCGTTTTCTGCGTCCTTGTTGAAACTGAGCGTCGCACCGAAGTAGCGAACGTCAAGCGCGTTTGCGAGGAACTGCTCGGCGATGTCGTCGATCTCCTCAAGTTCTTCCTCGGTCGTGATATCTCCGAGTACGTCAAGTGCGAGCGCAGCACGACTCCCGCTTGTTCCTTCTGCAGTCTTCTTCACGAAGACTCCGTGTCCGTCGGCCTCAAGTTGGTCGCGGAGGTAGCGCTTCAGACGGACATCTGTGATGACGCCCTGGCCAGTGACGGGGTCTTGTCGGGGTCGGTTCTCGCCGAGCGGGTTCCCGTTCGGATTGCAGTCCTGGGCGTCGGTGATGAAGACGATCTCGGAGCGGTTCGCGACGGTGTCTGTGATTTCGGTCATGGTGAGTGGTTACTGGTTGTTCTCGAGCTCAATTCCAGATTGTCGTGCGACGTCCTCTCGGAGGTCGTGCGCTCGGTTCCTGGCTCGCTTCCCGTACAGCTGGCCGATTGCGTAGTGGAATCGGAGGTCGGACGTTCGGATCTCCCATTGTGCTCCCAGGAGGTCCGTGAGGCGCTCTTCCAGTTCGGGGAAGAGCGACGACCCATACGAGGTGTCGCTCGCGTACGCGTTCATCTTGTCGACGAGTTTGGGGACGAACTGGTTGATCCGGCCGCCAGTCATCTGTTCTGCGGGATACTGCTGGAGGACGGTCTGATTCATCTCTCGGGTTTGGGCCTGATAGTCCCCGACTTGGCCGACGAGAACCCCCGCGAGGAAGGCGCCGAGTCGGTCGGGCTCTTCGAACGCCGGGCGCTCCTCAATGAATCGGTCGAGACGGTACTTGCGGAAGTTCCAGAAAGCGACGAGGTTTCCGTCCTCGTCGAGGAACTCATCCGTGGCTACGTCGGTATCGGTCGTTGCTGTTGGCATGCGTGTAAGGGCGGTCAGTGCGTCGTTGGTGGTATTCGTTGTGAGTCGGTCGACACGGGCAAGGGCTTCGAGTTGTGCGAACTGCGTCTTGAGATGTGACTCGGGCAGGCGGTTCTCGTCGTCATCACGTTGCTCTGCCACGATACGTTCGACGTATTCATCGAGGAGTCGCTCGACGGGGATCGCTTCCCCATCGCCGGAGAGGAGCGTGAACGTCAGCCAGTCTGCTGGGTCGTCCGCCGGTGGCGCGTCGCCGCCCGGCGTCGAGAGCGTACCGTACGCGTACAGTCCATCGACGATCGAGTAGAGGACTGGTTCGGTGGTGATCCCGTCCGAGATGGGAACCCACTCTGGAGGTTGGTTGAATCCGGCGGATTTGTCGAATGTCGAGCCTTCGAGGACCTGCATGTGGGCTTCCGCGAGTTCACGTGCGGGCTGGATTGAGAGGTCAGGTGTCTCGGTGAGGACGTTGATGTCGCCGCTATCATTCCGGACGACGACGACGTAGAACCGGAGGTCGGCCACGGCACCCTCGTCCCGTGCTTCGATCGCTTTCTGGACTTCGACGAGGTCTGCTTGCGTCTCGATGGCTGTTTCGCCGAGCGCGAAGTCGAGGTACTGGGCTCGCGTCCCGTCCATCCGCGTGAAGTACGGGATCGTGTAGATGCTTCGCCCGCGACGTGTCGTTCGACATCCCTCGACCATCGAACTCCCGGATTGGATCAGTAATGCGGCTTCCGCGGAAATCGAGTGTGCACGCCACGCTTCGGGCTTCTTGAGACCGTTGAACTTCTCCGCGTGCTGCACCGTGAAGAAGGCGAGCGGGTCCTCAGCCGTCCCGAAGACCGTCTCGGTTTCACCCGTGACGAGGCATGCGGCCTCACCGCGCGACGGTGGGTCTGATTTCTCGAGGTTTTTTCGCGCGAGTTTTTCTTCTTTCCGTGCTCGCATTCCCGCGTTGAGTACGTGGAGTTGTCCGGGATAGTAGTAGCCGTCGTCTGGGTCGCCCGAGGGCGCGTGTTCAAGCCCATCTGTATCGAGCTTGATGGCGACGGTCGCTGTAACTCGTGCCCCGCCGTCGAACGACTGTTTGAGAAGCCCTTCGAGGTCGTCTTTGAGACCATCACGCTGGCCAATGGACTGTAGCCCCTCGATGATCCATCCGTCTGGATGCTCGTCCACGACCCGACCGACTGCAGGCTCTCTGTCGTCGGCGTTCGTCCATCGACGGAGGCAATCCACACAGTACGTCGTCGCTGTCGAGACGGGCGACCCGCCTTTCGCACCACGTCGCGTGATACTGTGGTCGATACCGCGACCCCACGGGTAGCGGGAGAATCCGAGTTTCGGCACGTCATCCTGACGGAACGTCGTCGCTTCCACGCCGTCGAGCGTCGGTTCGTCCGTCAGATCGACGTAGACCGTGACGAGTTTTGGGCCGTCGCTTCCGCCTTCCGCCGTGGTGAACCCGTCGAGTTCCCCGGGTGTGACGTAAAGTTGGAACTCTTCTGGGACGACCGAGCCTCCGCCGCTCCGTGCTTCGGCGATCGCACCGTAGAGCGTCTGGACGCGACGAAGTGACGTGACCGGACGCTCATCCCAGTAGCGGTCGAATCGTTCAGTAAACGACTCAGACACGACGGCCCCCCGGCGGGACGCGCTTGTCCTCGCGGATATTCACGAAGCCGAACCCCAGACTATTCCGCTCGGCGAGTCCGCAGTCCAGTGCGAGATTGAGATGACGTCGGTGGTCGTCATCTCGAACGCGATACCCGAAACGGAACTTCGAGAGGATATGGGTTTCCGTCACGCCCTCTGTGACAGTCACAGGGAGTGCGTACGTCTTGATGTGTTCGTAACTCGTGAAGAGGTCGCCCCCAACGTCGCTCGGCCCTGGAAGGTAGTCGTTACAATATAGTCCGTGTTTCCGGTCCAGGTTGTTCTCGAGTTGCTCCTTCAGTGGCTCGAGCGTGTGCTTCGCCCTCCAGAACTCCGGTGCGTCGCTCGGTGCGTCGATGCCGTACTCGTCGAACTTCCAGTGAGGAATCCGAACCACGAGCCCGGTGTCGGTCGTGAGCATTCCCTCCGTTCCTGGCTCTCCGACGTCCGGCTCGATACCCGTGACTTCCTCGACAGTGAACGGCATCTGCTTGATATTGAACTCACGGTCCTCGATGAGACTGGACGCGACCGCGTGCAGGACATCGTCACGCGCAGAGGCGATAAGGACGTTCCTCCGGTCTCCCTCTTCAATCGGCCCGACCGGAAAGGGATTGCTCATCGAGAGCCCAGTCGGCTCGCTCTGGTCGTGGAGTTCGTCGAACTGTTCGCCGTCGAGTGCACGCCACACGCGACCTGCGAGCCCCCGGTGATACTGGTTATCGTATGCTGCGTCAGCGTCAGCTCGGAGTCGAACTAAAAGCCGCACTCCTCACCTCCCCTGCCAAACCGTCCGAAAGCATTCCCGGACATGACAGCCAACAATTTCGTGTCTCGTGATATGAAAGTATGGACGAACAAAAGAAAGATACCCACCGAACGGTGGGCCTGCTGGAAGCGTCGGGTCTCGCAGTACCAAGGTCCCCGCTTCAACCCATCTATCCGATGGTCGAATTGGCCATCGGTGGACCTACTGGAATAGCGGGTCCACGAGACGTTCAACTGTATGTACCAATGCCACCTATCAATTTCGCTATTCATATTGACACCTCTGAATCCCCTCGATCGCTTTTGATTGGCTGAATAACAATGATCTTACTTCCACTCTGGTTAGTCCAGTGAAAACTGATGAGGTGCTTCCGTTCCAATTGGAGGAGATTCTTCAAGCACCTCCGGGGGGAGCAATGACTTTGTAGAGCGGTTGCCTCTTGTAGTGTCAGAAGAGGCAGTTGTCTATCACGCTCGCTGATTTGACTCCATACGTCGTCCTGTTGTCGCATATCTCTATGTTGTCCTGGATGACACATAAATGTCTAGCCTCCGTGCAGTACCAAGTCCCCGTAAGTAATATTTCATAGTAGATATTAAGTCGTGTGTCGTGTCAACTAGGTTATGGCTGTGACGAGTCTCTCGGATATCGTTGACGCCGAACGCGACCCCTGGCGAGACCCACCGATCAGAATTACTGGTCTCATGGTCCAGTACTTCGAAGTCTGTAAGCGCGAGCTTTGGTTCATGTCCCGGGGTATCGATATTGACCGCGAGTCAGTAAACATTCGCCGGGGAACACGCGTAGACGAAACTAGCTATCGGGATAAGCGCCAATCCTTCCAAGTGAATGGCCGAATCGCGATCGACGTACTCGACGATTCCGGCGACATCATGGAGGTGAAAGTCTCGTCGAAACTCGAAGAACCACCGAAACTCCAACTCCTCTACTACCTCTGGTACCTCGAAACAGTTCTCGATATCGAGAAAGACGGTGTTCTCGCCTACCCCCAAGAGCGAAAGCGTGAGCGTGTCAAACTCGACGACGAGAATCGAGAACGTATCGAAGCCGTGCTGCGCGGGATCATCGAAGTCGTCGAAGCGGACGAGCCGCCCGAACTCGAGAAAAAACCAGTCTGCGACTCGTGTCTGTACCAGGACATCTGCTGGATGTGAACACTCATGGTCAAACCTAATCACCACGTCTTCGCCGACGGCGACCTCCGACGTAACGAAAGCACGCTCCGAATCGACACACTCGACGGACGAACGAGACACCTCCAGGTCGAGAGCATCGATGCGCTCTACTTACACGGGCAAATCACGTTCAACACACGCGCGCTCGGTCTCCTCAACGAGCACGGCATTCCAGTCCACGTCTTCGGCTGGAAGGATTACTATCGTGGTTCGTATCTCCCGAAACGTACCCACGTCTCCGGGAACACCGTTGTCGAGCAAGTTCGCGCATACGATGACACGGAGCGTCGCCTACAGATCGCACAGCGAATTATCGCTGCGAGCATTCACAACATGCGCGTCAACATCCGCTACTACAACCAGCGAGACCACGAATTCACGGACCTACTCGAAGAGCTCCAAGCACTCAAAGAACGCGCGGAAACGACTGCGGACATCGAAGAACTCCGGGGGGTCGAAGCCACCGCGCGTAAACGCTACTATCGCGGCTTCGACGAGATCCTCCGTGATCCCTTCGACCTCACGAAACGAGAATACAACCCTCCGTCCAACGAAGCGAACGCGTTGCTCTCCTTCCTCAACGCGATGACGTACACGACCTGCGTTTCTGCGATTCGGAAAACCGCACTCGATCCGAGCGTCGGCTATATGCACGAACCGGGCGAACGCCGATACACGCTCTCCCTCGACATCGCGGATATTTTTAAACCCATCCTGGCCGACCGCGTGATGTTCCGACTCGTCAACCGACAACAGCTCTCCTTCGACGATTTCGAAGACAAACTCGATGGCTGCCTCCTCACGGAGCACGGCCGACAAACCGTTCTCGAAGAATACGAACGCACGCTTGACCGAACCGTCAATCACCCGCGCCTCAACCGGAACGTGAGCTACAAGACACTCGTCCAGACGGACGTCTATAGCCTCAAAAAACACATCCTCACCGGAGAACCATACCACGCAACGGAGCGCTGGTGGTAATGTTCGTCCTCATCGTCTACGACGTTCCCGCGGGACGGACTGAGCGCTACAAGAAAATGCTCCGCCGCCGCCTCGAACACGTTCAATACTCGGTCTTCTACGGTGACATCACGCCCGGGCTTCTCGTCGAGATCAAAAACGACATCGAAGATCTCCTCGAACCCGACGATTCGATCATCGTTTTCGAAGCCGAACGCGTCGGGGCCGTCGATCTCACCACGTACGGCGACACCGAAGACCCCGGAAGCCGCTTCACCTAACCACTTCTGTCGACCCCCCGGGGGTTGACCCAGAATTGGGGGTCGACAGAAACACTTGAGTGAATCCCCAAAGAAGAGCCGCTCACGCCCATAGATCGGGCATACTTCCAGCCGGACCGTAGACGGGTTGAAGCCAGTTGTAGCGGCTGTCCTCGTAGGTGTAGGACCCTTCCAGCCGGACCGTAGACGGGTTGAAGCTGCCGGTGATGCACGTGATTTCTGGCGCAGCCATTCTTCCAGCCGGACCGTAGACGGGTTGAAGCGACTCGTGGGATAACTCGATGTCGGGGATTCCGATCTTCCAGCCGGACCGTAGACGGGTTGAAGCCAGGGGCTCACAACCGTGCCGTTGCAGTCGCTAATCTTCCAGCCGGACCGTAGACGGGTTGAAGCCGTCACGGACGCGTGACCGGGCGCTTCGAACGCCGCCTTCCAGCCGGACCGTAGACGGGTTGAAGCTGCCACTCGGTCGCGAGCGCCATCGGCGAGCACCGCCTTCCAGCCGGACCGTAGACGGGTTGAAGCCACTATGGCACGGAAGAACACGACTTCGTCTCCGGCTTCCAGCCGGACCGTAGACGGGTTGAAGCTGCACGGTTGACGACGTCCGCCGCGTCCTCCAAGAGCTTCCAGCCGGACCGTAGACGGGTTGAAGCTCCTCGGTCAGCCACGCCCACTTCCGAGAGTCCGAGACTTCCAGCCGGACCGTAGACGGGTTGAAGCAGGGTGCCGGAGACACCACGCTGCTGGTCGGTCACCTTCCAGCCGGACCGTAGACGGGTTGAAGCTGGGCGGCTGGTGGCTCCAGAAAGAGCAGTGCGAAACCTTCCCTTCCAGCCGGACCGTAGACGGGTTGAAGCCTCTCTTGGGGTGTGAAAAGACATTGAGGGTTGGGCTTCCAGCCGGACCGTAGACGGGTTGAAGCATCCCCGAGGGCGGCGGTCTCGACGACACCGGGAACTTCTTCCAGCCGGACCGTAGACGGGTTGAAGCGACCTCTCGGTGCAGGAGTTCGACAACATGCTTGTTCTTCCAGCCGGACCGTAGACGGGTTGAAGCAGATCGCTGTTGTCGCCTTTCAGGTCAACCGAGCGTTCTTCCAGCCGGACCGTAGACGGGTTGAAGCCTGTTCCGACGGGCGTTCGCACAGGGGCAAACAAAGCCTTCCAGCCGGACCGTAGACGGGTTGAAGCTGTGTTCTCCGCGCACCCAAACGGTGACTTGTTGTCTCCTTCCAGCCGGACCGTAGACGGGTTGAAGCACGCGCCGCTACAGACCTACCAAACGCCCCGCTGTCTTCCAGCCGGACCGTAGACGGGTTGAAGCTGCTTTTGCTGTGCCTCTGCATAGGCGTTGAGCGTACTTCCAGCCGGACCGTAGACGGGTTGAAGCTCATCGACTGATCCCCCACCGATAAAAACGGGACGCGCTTCCAGCCGGACCGTAGACGGGTTGAAGCGATGCTACGTAACGACTGCTAAGTGGATTCATTCTATCTTCCAGCCGGACCGTAGACGGGTTGAAGCGGTTGTCAGTCTCTTGAAGGTCACGGTATTCTTCTTCCAGCCGGACCGTAGACGGGTTGAAGCACAGGACGGCGGCTAACCCCACTATGGGGAGTTTCCTTCCAGCCGGACCGTAGACGGGTTGAAGCGACCTCACCGACGAAATCGAACGGATCGACGACGAACTTCCAGCCGGACCGTAGACGGGTTGAAGCAGGTTGTCATCTCATGTTGCCTGCCGTAGCCTGGCTTCCAGCCGGACCGTAGACGGGTTGAAGCAGCGAAATGCGGTTTATCAAGGGCCAACGGCAGCAACTTCCAGCCGGACCGTAGACGGGTTGAAGCGGTCACTGCCATCACGACTCGATGCAGACTGACCCACTTCCAGCCGGACCGTAGACGGGTTGAAGCTGGGCTGATGACGACCAGATCGACGGACAGGTTGTCTTCCAGCCGGACCGTAGACGGGTTGAAGCGAGATGCTCCTAACAGTTGAGACGGGGGCGATGACGTGCTTCCAGCCGGACCGTAGACGGGTTGAAGCGCTCGTGGAGGTGCGGCCATGATACTTACGGCGGCATCTTCCATCCGGACCGTAGACGGGTTGAAGCGTCCGTCCCGAGCGACCCCTGCGCGCCGAAGTCAACCTTCCAGCCGGACCGTAGACGGGTTGAAGCGGGCATGGGAACACAACTCCCACGGCAGATGACCGCTTCCAGCCGGACCGTAGACGGGTTGAAGCATGTTGAATCCGAGTTCGACGAACGTCCCGCCCGGACTTCCAGCCGGACCGTAGACGGGTTGAAGCGTCCATGAAGTCGATGGTCGTCCGCGGCGTCCGGACGACCATGCCTTCCAGCCGGACCGTAGACGGGTTGAAGCAAGGCGTCTGGTGCGCTCACGTCGAGCGACCCGGTCTTCCAGCCGGACCGTAGACGGGTTGAAGCTCGTAGAGGTCGCCGGCGACCCACTTGCCGTCGTTCTTCCAGCCGGACCGTAGACGGGTTGAAGCAGGACAAGGACTATTATCTGACAACGTTTACCGTGTTCTTCCAGCCGGACCGTAGACGGGTTGAAGCGAACTACCTCGGAAATTCACCGTCGAAGCCAACGGCCTTCCAGCCGGACCGTAGACGGGTTGAAGCGACGGGAGCGCATGGGTCGACTTCAACTGATACGCTTCTTCCAGCCGGACCGTAGACGGGTTGAAGCACCGACGAGGAGCTGATTCAGATGCTCCAAGAACTCTTCCAGCCGGACCGTAGACGGGTTGAAGCCAGCGGTGAGTGTTGCATCGGCGGCCGTCCCAGACTTCCAGCCGGACCGTAGACGGGTTGAAGCACCGCGAGTAGCACGAGTAGAGCTAACCCAAAGACGCTTCCAGCCGGACCGTAGACGGGTTGAAGCAATCGCCGGGCGCTGTATCTCGAAGTTGGTCCCCTTCTTCCAGCCGGACCGTAGACGGGTTGAAGCGCTGACGAACCCTAACTAATCATGTCCGACGCCAAAACTTCCAGCCGGACCGTAGACGGGTTGAAGCTGCTTTTGCTGTGCCTCTGCATAGGCGTTGAGCGTACTTCCAGCCGGACCGTAGACGGGTTGAAGCGTTAGTCGGTGCGGCGCAGCATCTCCTGAATAAACTCCTTCCAGCCGGACCGTAGACGGGTTGAAGCCCCGATAAGAAGAAGATAGCCACCAAGTGTGAGCCCTTCCAGCCGGACCGTAGACGGGTTGAAGCGTCGGAACAAGTTCGGAGCTTCCTGCGCGATTCTTCCAGCCGGACCGTAGACGGGTTGAAGCTCACAGTCACGCGGGACATTCGAGTGAACGGTCTCACTCTTCCAGCCGGACCGTAGACGGGTTGAAGCGAGCTGAACTCGACAGATTCGGTTAGTGATTTCGCCTTCCAGCCGGACCGTAGACGGGTTGAAGCGGGATTCCGTTCCCGTACGTCGCGCTCCGCAAGGGCTTCCAGCCGGACCGTAGACGGGTTGAAGCCGGTGTCGCTGGTTAAATTGGACATTCGTGACTCCGCTTCCAGCCGGACCGTAGACGGGTTGAAGCGACACTCGGCAGCGGCCGTCTTCGAAGAACGAACACTTCCAGCCGGACCGTAGACGGGTTGAAGCAGGATTTCCCGGGATGAATCTTCTTTCCCCATCATCACTTCCAGCCGGACCGTAGACGGGTTGAAGCATCCGATTGCGAATGCCCATGTACACGAACGTCCTTCCAGCCGGACCGTAGACGGGTTGAAGCCTCGAAATCGACGTCGACCACACATCGACGACGGACACTTCCAGCCGGACCGTAGACGGGTTGAAATCGCGTCGAAGCCCATCCCTGCTCCATCTTGACTTCCGCTTCCAGCAGGACCGTAGACGGGTCGAAGCTGGGTTCTTGTCAAACGCCGTGGTCTTGCCCAACCATCTTGCTTCGTACTTGGCCTTCGCCTTGTCGTCGCTATTACCAACTACAAACGAGGAGACCAGGAAGTACGATCACCACAGTATGAGCAGAGTTCTATGACACCTCTAATTCAACCCATGATTCACCAACAACTGCTGGTGCTTCCGAGAATTACCCACAGTCGAAGCAAGATCACCGGCCTGAAAGATACCCCCTTTGCCTGTAGAATAGCCTCGGATTGTTCGTCAAAACTCACACCCTCACTTTTCCACCTAAGCGAGGTTATCCAGACGAACTCGCTATCCTACTCTGACTCAATTTTCGGAGCTGAGGCTAGTACACGAAATCAGGAGACAGAACGTAACATCAACCGCTGTCTCTCATACCTCCTCAGTTGCCTTCGCTCGTAGTACCTGAATCAAAGAATCAATGAATCAAAGAGTCTATGAAGTTGTTAATTTTGGAAACCAAGAGTTCAGGATTACATGATTCAGAGAGTCACTGACAATCGCAAATACAAGAATCAACGAACCCGTGAATCCATGAGTCCATGAATCAGTGAATCAGTGAATCAGTGAATCAGTGAATCAGTGAATCAGTGAATCAGTGAATCAGTGAATATTTGAAGCACTGAATCGGGAAATCAAGGACCCGCTAATAGGAGCACGAATTTACTGAATCAAGAAATCAGTGAGAGCAAGAGATTGTGATTCAATGAATCTGTGAATCAAAGAATCAATGATTCAATTATGCTGAATCGAATTTGGGCACTTCAGCCCATCTACTGCCCGATTACATCAGAATCAGGTTAAGACGGATACAACTGAATGTCTGGAATGGATTTATGAGTCAGTGATTCAATGATCGAACCATGAGCGAGACACCCCGTGGATGGGGCGTCACACCATCCACTGGCATCCCCACGATTGCCTTCGGGAACCAGAAAGGCGGAACTGGAAAGACAACTGCAACAATCAACAGCGCAGCGGCGTTGGCTACTCGCGGCCACGATGTTCTGGCGATCGATATGGACCCACAGGCCGACATGACGAAAGGACTTGGTCTGGGGCCGGGCGACGAGAATGACCCTTCGAGTCCGAAGAACGAACTCCCCAACACACTGGTCACCGATGACGCGAACCTTCTCGACGTCCTCGTCGACAACCCGCGCACGCACGATACTAGTCTGTCGGAGATCGTGATCGAGGCCGACGAGTACGACCATCTGAACTTCGACCTGATTCCCAGTCACAAGGACATGGGGCTTGCCCGAGATTGGATGGACGACGCGAATGCCCGTCTCTCGTTGAAGCTCGCCCTCGAAGCGATGGTTGACGACGGCTACAACTACGATTTCATCGTAATCGACTGCCCACCAGACCTCTCCGTCCTGACCGACGCGGCGTTCATCGCAGCGCAGAACGTCTTCCTGGCTGCACAGACTCAAGCAACATCACGAGACGCACTCGACGACCTGTGGGACCAACTGGAGTCCATCGAGAGCAACCAGCAGATTGAGATTGCAATCGTCGGACTCCTGGCGAACATGTACCGGGACGACGGTCAGTCGAAAAAATTCCTCAACGCCTTCGACGAGTCTTTCGCGTCGATGGCACCGATTTTCAAGCTCCCGATGCGAGTGGCGATTCAGCGCGCGTGGGACAACGGACGAGATATTTTCGAATGGGAAGACCCGAACGATCAGCAAGTAGAGCGTGACCTCTTCCTAGAAGTTGCAAAGACGATGGAACGGGCGTTCGACAAGGCCCAAGTGGAGGCATAAGTATGCCCCGAGGAATGGATGAGCGATTCGAGAACCCATCAGACGAAGGGGACGACGAGGGCGCTAGCGCCGAAGAGGAGGCTGCAGCGACGTCGTCAGAAACAGAAGCAGAAACTCGAGATACAGGGGAGGTCACGGGAAACCAGTCGAATCAGCAGCAGGGCTCGACCGCGAGTACCACCGAATCGTCCGCAAGTGAAACGGGAGAGACAGACGACGAGCCGCTGAATATCCGTGAGGACTGGGACTCAGCCACGATATACGTAGAACCGGAGCAGAGCGAGGATATCGAGATTACATTTACTCGCCTGAAAAAGCAGCTGAAGCGTGAGGGTATCACGCTGGAGAAGAACAAACACTTCTATCGTGGGATCTTCGAGGTGGCGTTTGGCGAACACCAAGAGGAAACGAAAGAGAAGATTCGCGAACTCGCAAAGCAAGACGTCGATCAATGAATCACTGATTCACTGAATGCCTATTATTCGAGGGGAGTCTAGCACCGATTTACAGCACTCGTTGGCCCGTCTAACTCCTGTGTAGATTGAATCAAATCACCACTTCGTGATCGAGTCGTTAACGGTGACCAAGCGACATTTTGTGGTTGACTCAGTTGTTAACCAACAGAATCGCGAGCGGATAGAACTTGTTGGTTAAGACGTGAGTAGTTTGACTCGGATTCCTGGATCGGGAGAGAAACTTGTGCAAACACACACCCCTCGTCCAGAGTGTAAATGGAGTAGAAGGGAGGGCCACTGTCCACAAGAAACAGAGGTTCACGAGAAGGAAAGACGGGTGAACCCACGGATAGAGTCGCTAAGACAGAGACAGACAACAGAATACGAGGAAAACAGATGAGTAGTTCTTCACGAGGTCCAGACGAATACTAATTCGTCTCTATTATTGAGTAGAATACACTTACTGGGGTGTTCGGATTGATGAGATATAAAGCTTATAGATAATACTAAGGTTCCTGATGAATTGGAGTACTGGTTGATTTGACGGGAGCTATATTCGAGTGTTCCCGCCTCTCTTTCCGTGGTACGTGTCGTTTACAGACAATTCAGTCGTGCAATTCTCGTCTAGATCCCCGACTCTTCTTGTTCTGTTTCACTCTGGACGAGGGGTGGGTGGGTGTTTTCCCCACCGTGACTTCTATATGACAATTCTCTTGATACCCCAAACTCTCGACACCCTCGGAATTGGTGTGTAATTCAGGTCAACAGCCGCGTTTCACATCGATCGCTACGACTGGAAAACAGGAAGCTTCTCCTTGAACTTCTGTTCAACCGGATAGCGAACTCCGCGACTGTTTTCACTCTGGACGAGGGGTGTCTGCCGTGCGTCAGACATCTTTTTGTTTTCACCCGATGTTTGATCTCCCAACCTTGTTTGAGTTACACTCTTGATGGGGGGTGTGTTTTATCGAGACCATCGGAAGAATAGTGGGAATTCACTCGGGACGAGGGGTGGTCAAACATTGGCTTCTGTCCGCTATACACTCTTGGTGAGGGGTGTCTCATCGACCAAACCGCTTACATGGGAGAGACGTCTTACACTCTGGATAGCGTCTTCTCTTTTCCCGACTGACATTGGACGCACTAGGCAGTAGGTCCCAGTCGTGGAACGATTTACACTCTTGCCGAGGTAGGCGAATTATTAAGTATCCGGGTTGCGCGGTATCTTGTATCGATGGCTGATGACCCGTCGCAACTCTCTGATTTCAACGACCGGTACGAAGACCCGGCTGAGGATCCGCTGTTCAATATCGATGGAGACGATCCCGACCGGGTCGACATTTTCACTCGCAAGGAACTCCTGAAGGTCGGACACGTCCCGGAAAGTGCTCGAATCGTCGGCCGTGATGAAGAAATCAAGGACATCGCTGCTGAACTCAGGCCTATCGTTCAAGATGACCCGCCGAACAACGTCATGATCTACGGCAAGACAGGGACGGGGAAGTCGTTGGTTGCTCGCCACGTCACTGAACGTGCCCGCCGAGCCGCAGAGTCAAATGGGGTTTCGGTCGGGACTGTCTACGTCGACTGTGCACAACACAATACTCAGACCCGTGTTGCCCGAACAGTGACACGGGAGCTCAACAAGACCGAAAAAACTGACTTCAATGTCCCACGCGCGGGGATTGGTAGTGGGGAATATTACGACTACCTCTGGGAGATTCTGAACCTCGCCTACGATGCTGTTATCATCATTCTCGACGAGGTCGACCGTCTCAACGACGACGATATTCTGATGCAGCTCTCACGAGCCCGTGAATCTGGGAAAGCCGATTGTCACCTGGGTGTTATTGCGGTGAGTAACAAAATCGAGTATCGGGACCAGTTGAACGAGCGTGTCAAGTCAAGTCTTCGTGAAGAAGAGTTCGTCTTCCAACCTTACGACGCGAATCAACTCCGTGGGATAATGAAGCACCGCCGCGACGCGTTCCACGACGACGTGCTCTCTGATGACGTCATTCCGCTAACTGCGGCACTCGCCGCACAGGAACATGGCGACGCCAGAAAGGCAATCGAGATTCTCCGACACGCGGGCGAACTCGCTGAACGAGAGAACGCTGACCAGGTCATCGCTGAGCACGTTCGTGATGCCCAAGAATGGGCAGAAGTCGACCGATTCGAGGAATTACTTCGCGGATCGACGACCCAGGTCAAATTTATTCTCTACTCACTTGCACTGTTGACCGAGGAGAGCTCGAACGAAGACGGATTCTCGACAAGTCGTATCTACAAGCGCTACCAGAACACTGCTGAGACGGTCGATGCGAAAGTTCTGAGCGAACACCGCATCTATGAACTGCTGAAGGAGCAGGCATTCCTCGGCGTCGTGGAATCGACCCGGACGGGCGGCGGACGGGGAGAAGGGAGCTACTTGGAGCATCGGCTGGTTCAGGACACTGGTATTGTGCTGAAATCCGTGCTCCGCGATAGTCGGCTGGAAGATCTCGCGTAGTCTCCGTTCTCCCCGCGACTACACACCCCCGGTCACGAGTGTAAGTTCTGATTTGTTTAGTCTGGTAACCCACACCCCGTGTGCAAAGTGTAAATATGCGATATTCATGCGCGAGAGCGCTTAATGAGCAGTTGAGGTTTTCTATTATTCATCTTGCACACGGGGTGTCGCCCCTCTCAACCTGTCATTCGATTCATCTCTCACACGGGGTCCACGGGTTTTGAGAAAATTCACTTCGCACACGGGGTGTGGTGGCCCTCGATCTCATGGAAGTTGCCCTTCCTATTCACCGGAATTGACTGGTCCTTTATACTTAGACTTGATTTTGTCTCCCTCTCTCCACTGCCAGTAGTAGTAGCGGTTGTCGTTGATTTCTTTGATGGTGATTGTCGCCTTCGTGGGGACATCGTCTGGAAGGTCGTTCGTCCGTTCTTCGAGTTCACTCTTCGGTGGCTCTTCCTCAAGACGAGCCTCGCGCTCCTTGTGCTCGGCCAGTTCTTCGGCATAGCGGGCAACGTCTCGAAGACTGTTCGGCGATAAGTTATTCAGGGCGTCGACGACTTCTGTGGAGAGGCTCGTCGGCGGCGTCGGTGGTTCGTAGGACATCGGCAGCTGCCTCGTGTTAACCAACACAAGGGCTAATCAAAAATTTTGTTGGTTAAACTGCTGATGCCGACTTCCCGTTTTCCTCTGGTTGTAACGCTACTCGAAACTGGTATATCAACAAGTTTCGCGCTACGTTACACATGCTGCGAGGAATCGACCAACATCCGGACGCAAGCCTAGACTTCCTCGTGAACAAGTAGCGCCAGTTCGTCACTCTGGTCGGACGACCTCGTCGCAGGAATAGCACTCAGCGAAAACGCCAGTTGACCCATTGCCATCTTCGAACTCAATTATCGACTGGTATGCCTCAATCTCTTCACCGCAATCAGGACATCGACCAAGCGTCGTCGAATCACTCGTCATGGGGAGATTGTGGAGACGCATGTGACACAGTCTGTCTCCAGTAGTGTCCACACGGTGCCACAGCAAAGTTGTTTGGTCGATTCGAGTGCCACCGAGAATAATTGGTGAACCATTCGGATACTTGCACTTCAGACTTCCAAGAGCTGTGAGTTACACGTTATTGGCTATGTCATCTAAACCAAACAGCCGCAAGTCATCTCGCTTTGCAACTGCTTCTCGGACAGTTTGGGTCGCCCTGCTCCGAGTAATTCGGTCGAGAATGGTGATTCCGTTCCTCGTCACGGGAGTTCCTTGGTCACGTCAACAAGGTCCTCTTCGGTCCACCATCGGTACAGTCGACCTTCCTGTTCGAACAGTTCGAAGACGCCGTCCTGCATCCATCCGAACGGATGCTCCTCGTCTTCATACTCCCGCTTGAGGACGTGGCTCTTCGAGAAGTATTCAGTCGTACCAACGAGTAGTCCCTGTTCGACAAGGAAGTCGCTCGGGTCCTTCTCAGCGACACCAACAAGATACGTTACGATATCGGCAATCAGGCAGAACTTCTGGATGCTATTATCCCACTCGCCCCGAATATCGACCATCCGGAAGGCGTACGCGTCAGTGCGTCGGTTGAGACGGTCAACTACGAGGTTCAGCCGACGAATTGGTTCCCGGTCGTAGTTCCCGAGTACGAAGTACGAACGGTCGTTCTCGTAGACAGGTGTCAACTCGCTCAGTGCGTGGAGGATTTCTTCGTTGTCCGCCAGTGAGATCTCTTCCTCATCGAGTTGCTCCTTCGCACTCGTGAGGACCTCTTCAGGGACGGGCGACTCCTCATCGGGCATATATGGTTCCTCTCTCGGACGAGTAATACGGTTTATGAAGTAATTTACTCATTCAGATCCATTTTGGTTTACCTCAGAGTGATTTACTCAAGGGTAAACTACTTTGCGTCAGAGTGTGAACTGTGATGTATGAGTACCGATCTGGGAACTGCTGGCGGGGAGAGGTCCCGTGAACTCATCCATTTCGTCACCCAGCAGACGCGGTTCGCGCTCGTCAATAACATCCTGCAGCATCCCAAGCAGCTGCCTTCGATGTACGAACTCGAGGAGCTCAACCCCAGCGTCAGCGATGCCACCGTCTACAAGCACATCCAGAAGTTGATCGACGCCGGCATCGTCAAAGAAGTTGCACTTGACGACGACCAGCGCCGACAGGGCTATCCCTGGAAGTTCTACGGCCTGACTGAGGACGGTCGAACATTCCTTGAGGAACACAATCTGCTCGCCGCTGAGGAGACGCTCCAGCAGATCTACGAGACCATCTCCGATAAGCCCGAGAAGATGGTCAAGTACGAGAACGCGCCCCGTCCAGAAGTCTAGTAGGGTGGATGTCGAAACGGAAAACTGGTGTTCATCGAGTAATCCCTCATAGTAGCAAGTTCTATGACTTACAATGGAAATTCGGTGTGCCCTGGCGCTGAAAACAGCCTCAACTACTTCCAACGCCAAGGTCGTACTCAACGTGGATTTTGCTGTACCAGACAACCGGCCGCTTTGATTGGCCATCCTGCTTAAACTCGACAAGTCCGAGTTGAGCGAGGTCGTTGATCGCTTTCGAGACGTTCTTAATATCACGATCGACGAGACGCGCGAGTTCGCGGAGACTCTGTGGCTCTTCGCGGGCAATAGCCCGGATGAGATCGAGATTCTTTTCGCTCAGAACACGTGCAAGTGTAGTCTCGTCCTGAAGTGAGACGCCAGTGTGGCCATCAGTCAGTTCACCAGCGTCGACTTTCGCTGCGGCTTCGAGTGCACGGTCGAAGAACTCGTCGCTCGATTCGACGCGGACGGTGAGTGTATTTTCGGTCATGGTTTGTTGGTGTAGATGGCCCCAACTGGTATACTGGTGTGTTTCTATAGGCTGAACAGGCCGATAGCCTCTGCGAGGTCTTACTGTCCCCGCCAGAATCAGTTCGGGTTCCCATAGTTCTCTGGAATTGAGTTCCGTTGCGTCTTGAATCTCCTCGACAATTTAGCAGGGAACTCCTAGGCCAAGAAGTAGGCTTTCACACCTGACAACGTCTATCGATACGGATACTGTGTCGTCTCTGGCTTTCAACAGTCTCCTCGCTAGATACTCTCGCCACTCTTCGAATATTCTGTCAGACACACCACTATTGCCAGTAAAACTAGTACACACCAACTACCCCAGATCCATCGCACTCCTTTTTACTATATGGGTCAGGCACCGTACAGATTGAACAACGGGTAGGCGAAGAGTATTATTCCGAAAACCAACTATCGCTGCCGCCCACATCGTACGCATGCATATAGATACAGATGAGGATTGCAGAGCCAGCCACGAACATATTCTGCAATAAGTCTGTGACTGTAATGACCTTCCAGAGTGAGGGGAACCAGTATAGCGCGAGACCGCCAGACAACATCATGGCACTCTTTCGTCGAGGGGCGTACAACGCCACCTCACGCGCCTTCGTTTGTCCATTGAATACCGGCCAGTAGGCACCACTGACGAGGCCGATCGAGACTACGAACACGAATAGCAACTGGAGGAGTTGCGGACTCCTGAGGACGAGTTCGGTTGGTGACCAACTGGTCACAGCACTCACGAGGAGAACAAGGCCACTCCCGGCGGTGAAGTACAAGAGTGCAGCTGTGACAGCCCATTGGAATGCGGTGACGAGCCGAGTTTCTCCATACGGGCGAGACGTTTGTATCTGCTCGGTCTCCATTGGTAGTTCAGCACTCAGAGGTCGTGCTTGTGTATTTCGGGTTACGAAGTGACGGTAGTCAGTCAACAAGCATCGCAGTCTCTGAACGTGTGGTGAACGTTGTATGTCTCAGGCATATTCCACAGCAATTGAGAAAATCGAGGTACGACTGTGCGAAATGTACCCTCTCTATTCAGTACGCGTTTTTTGTCACGCTCCAGTGAATTGAGTCGGGTTTGAGCGGTCGTCGGTCTTTCTGAGACGGGTAAGACTGATACCGCCTGTATACGTCCGTATACACATGGGGACGAAATCGGTCCGACTTGACGACGACGTCTATGAGCGGGTGAAAGCGCACAAACGAGAAGATGAAACGATGTCAGAGGCTATCGACCGGCTCATAGGAGCGCCGTCGCTGCACGAACTCGGTGGGATTCTCGACAGCGACCAGGTCGACGAGATGCGGAAGACAATCGAAGATGCCGACGAGGAGGACGCAGAGGAGGTCGAGGAGGTTGCAGAGCGGTTCAAATGATTCTTGACACAGCATTTATTCTCGATTTGATCGACAACCTCCCGGAAGCACACGAGAAGCTGGACGAGTTGGAGAGCAATGGGGCCGTTCTGAAACTCCCGACGATGGTCCTACTGGAGTTGTATATCGGAATTGAGGCCCACACTGGTCCGGAGGAAGAAACAAAGATTCGTCGGATTCTGGGTGGAGTCCCCCGCGTCGACATGGATTCGCGAATCGCTGAGAGAACCGGCCGTATGATCGGAGCACTGGACCCGTCGACGTACAAGCGCAAGAAAGGGGACGCGGTCATTGCGGCGACAGCTGCCGTTGAGGGGGAACCCGTCGTTACTCGGAACGTGGACGACTTCGAGCGGTACGGCATAGAAGTCGAGGAATACTGACCTGCTCAGAATAATTCCGCTACCGGAAGCTTGTGTTGTCTGCCTTTTTGCTGACCTGACTCGTGCCAGCCACTGCACTCATTATTGACCGTTGGGATGTGCGGTGGTTTTGGTGCCACCGTCTTCCTCGGTAGCGACGACTGTCTGGGGCAATTGGTTTCTGAAGGTGGTGATGGCGCGATAGGCGTCACTGCTCTCGTCTCCGGTACAGAAGTTCCCAGAAGTCTCTTTCTCGCCACTACCGACAGTTAGACGGAGCGTGTCGGTATTGCGGTTGTAGCTGGCTTCTTTGAGCACAGCCTTATTACAGGCACTTGAGCCGACGAACAGTTTCCCAGTGACACGGACTTGTGTCTCGGCTTCCACAAAGGCGATTTTCGGGGGGTCACGCACTCCAGGTGCTTCGTCGTAGAAGGTGTCATCGGGGTCGTATGCGGTCAACTCCTTGCTTTCAATCGCAGCAGACCCAGGTGTGAGTTGACCGATACACCCCGCCGTGGCGAGCAACCCGCCCAGCCCACCGAGGAGGGTACGACGATTCATACGCCTCTGTATGACACAGGCTTGTAAGGTCCTACTGGTGGTTCAAACGATGATTTGTCCAATAAACTGCTGCCCCGACTCGCGAGGGCTGGCGTGAATGGAAATGTCGATGTCCAATTGGAGGGTGGAAGCTTGCTGGGACGCCACCTCGGAACTCTTCGTGAGTCCAACGATTCACCACTCGTCTCTCGTCTTATCTCTTAGCGTGCTTCTCGAGGAACGTATCGACGAGCTCGCCATCCGGATTGTACTCAATCCCTGACTCAAGATTCAACAGCACTTTCGCAGCTAAAATATAGGCCTCTTCAGTCGAGATCCCGTACATCTTGCCGAGCTCCTTCATACTCCCGTGAACTCCCTCCGGAATATCCGCATTTGGACGTGTCATATAGCGTTCTAAGACTGTCAATAACTACTACAAAAGTATTGGGTCATCACACCCATCAATCGTTTGAAAATTAGCCAAAAAATACTAATAGTATAATTCCCATCGCCTAGGTAGAATCTGACATAATGTCTAGGAAAATAGCTTTTAGATTGACTGAAACGCACGATTTTAAAATATCGGACATGTATTCACTGACCGTAACGTCGCCCGTGTCAAATATGCTAAAATACAGTCGCCGCGCACTCGTCACCGCTGGGTTAATCGCCGTCACCATGAGTACGACTGCCGCTGCCCAGGAGGGCGTCGGTAGTGGTATCTGTGGGACCCCACTTGCCGAGACGATCAATCAAGCAGCCCCACTGGTCGTGGGTACGCTCATGATCGGGGCCGCAATCCTCTCGTACATTCTCCATACTGCTGCGGCCTTCCCGAAGGACCCGCAGTCGGTTCAAACGTTCAAAAATTGGCGTAACCGGGCTGGTATGAGCGCGGTGACAACGCCGCTGTTTGCGGTCGTCATCGAGATGTTCATCGGCTTTACGGGGACGTCGACGGCTGAGTGTATCAGTCTCGTTCCCTTCTTCTGAGAGGACTTCACACGGAGTCTCTCTTCTATGGCACACAACGCACGTCTCGCAGTGCTGGTTGTATTGACGCTCGTCGTGAGCGCTGGAGTGGTTCCCATCCTCGCCGTCGCTGACACCCCAGCGAGTCATGCGCAGCTCGGAACCACTCCCGAACCGACCACGGGTGACGAGAACAGCGATGATACCGAAGACGCAGGCTACTGTAGCGGCATCGACCCTGTCAGTGGACAGGTGTGTAACGGCTTCATCGATGCGATTCGAGCCATCGCACAGGCCTTCCTCGAATTCGCTCGCGACGTCGCCGAGTGGTCCGTCGAGTTCCTCGTCTCTCGCCCGGTCCCTCTCCAAGACGGTGAGATGGAACTCGTCGACCGACCCACGAACGCCCCGATGGGGACAGCCTACGATATGTGGTTCACAAAAGGGCTGCCTATCGGTCTTGCCCTGTGGGGCTTTGGGATGGTTCTCTTGCGACTGACGACGATCCTCCCTGGTGGCTCGGCTGCAGCCCACCGGAGCAAAACACTTCAACAAAAGGGGTGGTTTGGGTTGTTCTTCATCCTCGCCTCGTGGATCTGGGCAGCCGTCGTCTTGCATCTCTCGCAGGGCATGATCCTCGCGGTTGCCCCCGATGGTGCTGACCTGGTAGCCGACCTCGGCTCGATTGGTGGGAATAGCGCCGCCGCAGGCCTTGGAATCATCCTCGTGTGGCTGTCGTCGGGTGTGTTGTTCCTCCTGATCGCGCTCGTGTTCGGCCTCTCGTGGGTGTCAGTATTCATTTTCGCCCCGGCACTCCCGATTTTCATCGCCCTTTCATTGGTCGATTTCGGCCCACTGAGCATCGTCTCGAGGGTTGGCCAGATTGGGCGTGACCTGTTCGTCACCGTCGCGTTCTTGCCGTTCCCGACAGCACTCGTGCTGGGCTTTGGATATCCCATTATCAACGCCGCTCGGAGTGCCATGCCCGGCCCAGCGTCGATTGTCCCTGGCCTCGGTGTCTATGCGCTGTTGACGCTCTGTCTGTGGGTGATTGCACTCCTGTCGCCGATTATGTTGTTCGTCGGCATGCGTTCGATGCGTCCGCTTTCGTCGATGGCCGCCGGCGTTCTCGGCGCTGTGTCGGCGACAACCCTGGCGAGTGCGTCGAGTAAGGTGGGGAAAGCAAGTAGTGCAGCAACGAGTGCTGCGAGTTCAGCCGCCTCTAGCCCGCGTGTAGATCCAATAGTGGGCTCGCCGTTCTCCAGCGACAACGCGAGTTCGACTGGAGCGGCTGGTTCGACTGCATCCAGTGCAGTTGGTGCGCTGGGCAGCCCTTCAGGTGGGCTTACTCGGAGTGGTTCTGAGACGGTGAGTCTGGGTGCTTCGAGTGCCTCGAGTTCATCTGGTACTTCGGGGGGCTTCTTCAGCGACTCGCGGATACCTTCGAATGTATCTCTCAATAAGGTTGCAACACGATCCGAGTTGGATAGTGAGCAGGAGTACCGAGCGGGGTACTTCCTCTCTGACGGCGATTTCAAAGGTGTGGGTGGGACGAGTTCGAATCGTGATTGGACTCTAGACAAAGGTTACGAACGGTTCGACAAAGCATACCCAGACAAGACAATTCTTCTTCAGGGTGCGGAGGACGAACAATTCTATGATGTACGTGAAGCCGTAGAGAGTGAACGCTACGGTGGTCCGTACTCATACGCCCAACAGACTACTGAGAGCCGAGAAACGGTCTTCAACACGCGGGGGCAGAACGAATGAGCCACCGCGACACGCCACGACGAATCCTCGACGAGTTCGGGACGAGTGACGAGATCTTCGGCATCGAAATCGACTACAGTCTCAACGACCTGAAGCTATTCCTCCCGGCTGGGGTTGTCTGTGGATTCATTCTGCTTGCAACTCCCCAATGGCTGAACATCGGCGGTCTCCTCGCGACGATTGGAATCCTGCTGTTGACCGCTGGGTTCATTTTCGTGACGCCGTCTCACAAGTCGCCACAGCAGTGGTTGGCGGATATGATTATGTTTTCACGAGCAGAGCACACTAAAACCGCAGTCGCTGAAACACCCGCCAAACAGACCGACTCGCTTACGCAAGTCAAGCGATTTCTGCCAGTCTCGAATCTGGTTGAGCGTACCGATGGTCATCTCGTCGCCGCACTTCGCGTGAGTCCAGCCAATCTCTCACTCGCTACTGATAGAGAGTGGGAGGCGATGGCCAACTCCTTCGGAAGTGTGCTGAACGCACTAGATTTTGATTTCCAGATTCACTCGACTGCCCGACCCGTTGAACCTGATCGAATCACTGCTGGCTATCGTGAACGGCTAGACGATTCGGACGTCGTCGACAACCCAGCTCTTGGAGACATAATTCGTGTCTATCGCGAGCGGTTCCCGGCGGAGTTCGAGAGCCGTGGAACCTGTGTCCGGGAGTATCACATCTTAATCCCCGTCAGCATCCGTGAAGTACAACTGGCTGATCGTGGTGCACTGGCGAAACTGTGTGAAGTCCCCGTAATTGGTGGCTTCATTCGGGTGTTTGGAGCCGAAAGCACTCAGCTCACACACGAGGAAATCCGCGAGCGACAGAAAGAAGAACTGGGACGACGCCTCCGGGCGCTCGAGAGCGGTATCCGTGACCTCGAAGGCTGTGACGCTGAACGTGTTTCAGCCGACGAACTCTCGGCACTGCTCGAAGAGTACTGGAGTGGCGAACGCACCCACTACGGACCGAGTGAGGGCCAACGAAATGAGCGGGTTCGTTCGATTCCCGTCGTGACCGGCGATGATTCGGGGAGGTTCTGAAGATGCTCAAAACCCTCATCGAGCGGTTCACCAGTCTCGAAGCCAACGATACTGAGGATGACCAGATTCGAGTGCACGCCCAAAACGTTGCACCCTCCAGCATCAAACTCGAATCCGACATCACACAGACGGGTGACCGCTGGGCGAAGACACTGTTCTTCGCAGACTTCCCAGCAGCAGCAACGCCCGGGCTACTCGATATGCTCACGACGCACCCGAGTGCCGATATCGACATCTCCATTCACGCCAGTCCTCGTGAGTCGGAGCAGGCAATCAAGCAATTCGAGCGTGCAATCACGGATCTCGATGCAACAAGGCGAGAGAAAGAACAGCGTGGTGGAGTCTCACTGGGGGCGACCCAACGTCGACTCCAAGAGCACAAAGAGGTCCTTGCCCAACTCACCGATGGCTCACAGCGGGTTTTCGAGGTCGCGGTCTACCTCACTATCCGTGGGGATACGAACAAGGAAGTCAAAGAGACGACCACCCGACTTCAGTCGGAGTTGATGAAGAAGCGTCTGGTCACGAAGTCCGTTGATTACACTCAAGACGAGGGCCTTGTGAGCAACAGTCCGATTGCAAAGGACACGCTCCAACAGACGACGCCGATGTTAGGCAAAGCTGCTGGTGCGTTATTCCCCTTCTCTGCGAGTACCCTCATCGAAGAAAGCGGTGTGCTCGTCGGCTACCACGCCACGACTGACGCCCCGGTCGTTATGGATCGCTTCGACCGGCAGAACGGCTACAATATCCTCACCGCAGCGAAGATTGGATCTGGAAAATCGTTCGGGACGAAGCTCCTGAACCTACGTCAACTCGCAAAGGATCCCGACACGATTCTCATCATGATCGACCCACTGGAGGGCTTCCGCAGTCTCTCCGATGCCCTCGATGGCGAACACATCGTGGTTGGTGGGTCACGAGGATTGAACCCGCTCGAAATCAGGAAGACACCAGCACACGTCCTGCGTGACGTCCCCGACATCGACCCGTTCAGTCAGCGTTTCAGCAGTGTCATGGGCTTCTTCGATACGTTCTTCGCTCACGTCGGCAACGGCCTTGACAAGAAAGAACGCGCCGTCCTCGGGACTACTGTCCGAGAAGCCTATCGCCGCAACGGAATCACGTCCGACCCTTCCACACACGGCAATACGAGTCCGACGATTCGCGATGTGATTTCGATTCTCGCCGAGATTGCAGAGGACGCAGCAGCGTTCCTCGATTCGGTCGATACAGACGCAGCTGACCCAACCAAATTGGAAGTCGAGAAATGGCAGGAACGCGCCGCCGACCTTCGAATGGCGATGCGCCCATTCATGGGTAATGGCGAGTTCTCAAACCTCGCTGGGGAGACCGAGGTCAACATTTCCGGTGAGAAGGTCGTCTATCTTGACCTCCAGCAAGGTGAGGCGGACCGTGAAATTGCGTTGATGATGCAGTTGCTCTTCGACAACGTCTACCAGCGAGCTAAGGAGACGGACAAGCGCGTCATCCTCGCCGTCGACGAGGCACATTATCTCATGGAACACGAGGGGAGTCTGCAGTGGCTCGACCGTGCTACGCGACACTCTCGTCACTATGACTTGAGCATCCACCTCATCACCCAGGAACTCAAGGACTTCTTTGTTCACCCCCGAGCGGAGACCATTGCCAACAACTGTTCGATGAAGATTCTCTACCGGCTTCCCGGCCTGTCCGAAGAGAATCGCGCGAAACTCGGGTTGACGTCTCGTGAGGCAGAGTTCATCCGTAACGCAAAGCCCGGCGACCGAGACCGCGGATATAGCCACGCACTTGTTTCGGTTGAGGATGAGGGAACCTTCCCGGTCAAGGTAACCGCCCTAGAGGAAGAGGCACAACTCATCGAGATGCCTGACGGCACTCAAAACAACGGTCGCGGGATGTAGCTATGCCGGACGATAATCCCCCGCCAGACTACGAAATGCTCGAATCATTTCAGCAGGCTCTGGGGAGAGAGAGTTCTCACTGTGAAGCCTGTGGGAAGGTTGTCGATGGCAACGACATTGGAGATTTTAACGTCCTTCTATTGGATGGTAACGTCTTCACCGTCGAGAATCACGTGGTCCTCTGCCGTGACTGCGAAGAGCGTGATGATTGGAAGGAGGCCGTCCGAAAGAAGCGTGCAGCAGAGCAGCCACAGCCACCCACCTCACTTCGCGGCAAAGCCCGAGACCTGCCTAACACTATCCGCGACTACCTCAGCGACCCAACAGCACGTTTCCTCTTCGCCCGTCGCCTCGGGGTTCTCGCACTCCTTCTCGTCGGGATACTTCTCCTCATCCCCCCGATTGCTGCAGTCGTCGGTACGCTGTTCGTTTCCACAGACACGGGTATGCAGTGGTTCGACCAGTCGATTACAACGATCACTGCAGTACGCTACACGTCCATATCCACACTCGCGTGGGCGTTCACCGGTCTTTTCGGAATAGTCTACTTCGCCCACATTGCTGAGCGTGAGCGCAACGACCCCACGGGCTGGGCTGGCGAGTGGAATCCGCCGAAGTGGTACGCCCTCGCCGTCTACACTGCAGTCGGCTTATACGGTGCAGTTGTACTCATCCTTGTCGCGGTCGGCGACGCACCAACGGGTCGACGATTCGGGGCGCGAATCCTCTGGTTCGTTGGGTCGTTGGGCATCGCCTACCAGATCAAAGACGCACTCCGGCTAGACCTCGTGCGGATGGTCTGGGAACCCCGACGTGAGTTGTGGGAGTTCCCAGCTCGCTATGGATTCGTCCTCGCACTCACAGCTGTTGCCGTCGGTCCCCCAGCCTCACTACCGACGCTCACGACACCACTCCTCACAGCACTCACACCGACCGTGAGTACCGCCTACATCATCGCACGACTGCCCCACGACCGGGTGTTTCGAGACAAGTGTATCGCCGCGCAGGACCGCCTGCTTGAGATCTTCCGTATTCGCGACAATGACGACAACTAATCCAGTCAGCCAGCCGTACCACCCAGACAGTCACGCTGCCGTAGACTCCACTCGGAGAGGCGTCCTCGAATGACCCGTGAGTACATTCGAGTCACCCAAACCTCTGAGTCACTCCAGACCAACAGGATTCCCCCCGCACTTGAGAGTCTGCACAAGCTCACAGCCGAGCAGCCCTCGTTCTTACAGCGGCTGAACCCGCTGCATTCGACTCCGCTACCGACGTTTGAGTTCCTCGTTTTGAGTGAGGGGACCGATGAGCCAGTTGAGTTCTACTACGGTGCTGACACTCATCTCGACACACTCGAAGAACGGCTTACACGGATTTACCCGTCATCGTTCGACCTCTCGCGGGAGTCTTTCGATGTTGAGTCGAAACTCGTCTCGGATGAGCTGACTCGTGACGATATTTCGCCACGAGGCGTGCGGTGGCAAGGGTCGAGCATGCGGAAGGATGACTGGATGATGCTGCTCACTCGGGACGAACCCGAGTCACCACTCGCAGACGATACTCTGCCACTCCCGCTCGTTTCACTCGTCGACGAACTCGCCGACGTCGAAGCCCCAATTGTCTTCCAGGTTCTCTTTCAGCGCAAGCCTGATTGGTCACCCAAAGCCGAGAATCGGAAGCTCAATCTCCAGAATCAGACGGATACCCGGATAGACAAAGCCATCAGCACCGTCTTCACCGACACGCGAACGCTTGCTGAGAAAAAAGAGCACTTGAGCGACGCCACAACTCAACGTCTCGAAGAACTCGGTGACAAGAACCCACGTCGAACGTTCACCGTCAATCTCCGGGCTGTCGCCGTTCCGCCGACCGACACAGATGAATCGGTGGTCGATGCCCAACTTGATGACCTGAAAACGGTCTTCGACTCGATTGGTGGGGAGTTCTACGAGGTGGAGCGTGAACGCCTCCGAGACAACGGCCGTCGTGAAACCACGAAACGGAAACACGCACGCAACACGTTCGATCGACTGCTCAATCGAGACCTCGAGACGAGTCGAGGGCAAACCACACCACATTTCATTTGTAATGGCCACGAACTCGCGCAGTTCATCACCATCCCGTCTGGTAACGAGCTGAGCATCGAAGGCGCACGACGAACGCGCTCTGAACAGGAGAGTCAGAGTTCGCTGCCTTTGCCACACCACGACCACATGGCGAGGTTGCGCGAGGGGATGACGATTGGGTACCCCGTCGACGAAAACGGCACGCCCGAAGACACCCCGGTGTGTATCCCACCCTCTTCGCTGGTCACACACTATCTTCGAGCCGCAACCACTGGTGGCGGGAAATCAAAAGCCCTGCTCAACGACATCCTTTCGGCGTATTCTAACACCGATGGCCCGGTTATCGTCCTCGACCACAAGGGCGACGGGTTGGCAGCAAACTACATGCGAGCCCATGGGCGGCGCTTCGGGATGGACGATCTCGAGGAGAACGTGCTGTATTTCCCAGTCCCCGAGATCTTGCCTGGGTTTTCGTTTTTCGACCTCCGACCGGCGCTCTCGCGTGGCGTACGACGGATAGACGCGGTCAAGCGCAAGGCTGACCAGTACCAGCAAATCCTCGAACTCGTCGTGGGGAAAGACGTCGTTCGCAGCGCAACCACCACTCCAATCCTCATCCAGTCACTCATCACTGCACTGTTCGACGAGGAATACGGCCGTGAGAATGGCACGTACCGAGAACACACAGACTACTTCGGTCACGAACAACTCGAACATGTCTCAGACCAACTCAGAGCGGCCGGCCCACCACATCCGAACGAGGACGCCCTCCCAAAGACGACCGACGTTGCCGCTCGGCGTGAACTCCGTCGGAGGGTCTCGATGGATCAGACCACATTCTCGAACGTCCTTGATGGGCTGACCAATCGTCTTGGGTACGTCACGTTGAATCCCAACCTTCGGCGAATTTTTGATAATACCGCTCAGCAATTCGACTTCAGAGATATCCTCGATAGTAACCAGGTCATTCTGTTCGACCTTGGGGGGCTAAGCGACGAGTCGGCGAAAATCCTGACCGGACTCATCCTCACGATGTTAGAAGACGCGCTGCGGACCCACGAGGACGACCTGACCCAACGCCCCGACGACTACGTAATCAACCTCATGATCGACGAGGCAGCGTCTGTGGCCGCCTCTCCGGTCCTCAACAATCTCCTTGAGAAAGGCCGTAGCTTCCGGCTCTCGGTTGGACTGGCGATGCAGTTCCCCGAACAGATGCAAGCCGAGGGGGGCCGACGCCTCTATCTCAACTTGCTCAACAACATCGGGACCTTGCTCGTCGGGAAGATCAAGGTCGATCGCGAGTTGGCGAATGCGATGGCCTTCGAGGAGTTATCCCCCGAAGAATTCGCCAATCGGATTGGGTCGCTCCCACGAGGTGAGTGGATTGCCCAGCTGCCGAGCCCGACGTTCGGCAAGACGGGTCCGTATCCGTTCAACATCGAACCACTCCCGATTCCAGCGGGACATCCCGAGAGTGAGTCGCCGCTTTCAGCACATGAGGAACAGCGATTACAAGATGCGCTCTCTCGCGTACATGAACGGACGCAGCAAGAGTTCGGCGTTCCGCGAGACACAAGCGATCCAACGGCGAGGACGCCCGATGAATTAGGCGAGTTGCTTGATGTCCACACTGATGATCTGGACGTCGCTATCGCGAAGACCGTCCGGAGTGTGCAACTCCGCCATGGCGTCTCCGACGATAACGAATGGGTGAGTGTCGAGACGGTCGACGGGACACTCCGAGAGTTGTACGAGCGAGTCGAGGCAGAGCCACCCGCTTACGAGGAACTCACCGAGATTCGCAAGCGCTCACGCTTGCTCGACACCACGGTCGATATCGACGCTGACGAACTCATCGTCCGACTTACAGAGGCGGGTGAATCCGTAGCCGCACCCAATACGGGTGATGTGCGATCTGCTGGTGGACAGGGCCACGACGATGCACTCCTCGAAATTGAACAGGCGCTGTCGCCGTTGGGCTTCACCGTCTCGATTCTCACCCAAGACGGCAGTGAGAAACCGGACGCGAGAGCGACCCATCCAGACCTCGAAGCTCCGCTCGCAATCGAAGCCGAGACGACAACCCCAAAGAACCCAGCGAAGGTACTTACGAACCTCCAGAAGGCTCAAGAAGAGAACGCAGTTCCGCTCTTTGTGGTTCGACCAGGTGAGACAGAGACCTACTGGGCCGAGCGGCTCGACCGAGTCCTCTCGCCTCCAGTTCGCCAGCTCGCGAACGGTGAGACGCGGTTCTATACGCACGACTCGCCGTTGACGTTCAACGGAGGTGCGACCGAAGAGGGTGGTGTAACGGCAGTCCGGCCTCCAAGCGGAGAGGATGATACAAGACGTTCTGTGTGGACCCGAGAAGGTGGTTCAATCGTTCTCTGCGATGGCAGTGGCACAGAACATCTCCGTCTTGCTTCGTGGGACGAAGTCAGCAAGAACCGTGTGCCTGCAACCTACAGCTACGACCACCCGGTGGAGGAGTATCTCGTGTATGAGCGTGGCGAGATTCACGTCTACGAATCGAAGGACGCACTCGAGGCTGATTGGGTGACAATCAAGAAGCCGTTCATCCCTGCAGCGGAGTTGACGAACCCGACGTACGGCACAGACAGTTATGCAATCGTCATTCTCCGTGACAATGACGAACCGGTCATCTATGAGAACACCTCTACAAAGCCACTTGAGACCCTTCTCGATACGTCGGTTGTCTCTGCTAACGACCAACAGCCAACCGAATCCGAGGAGACTGGTGATGCGACTGTTCCCGATCTTGATGCGGGTTGGAGAGATGATCCCAACCTCGTCGCCGAACAGTTTGCGAAGGAGTGTTTAGTGGTCGATGAAGGGAATGCAGTCAAGTCAGCAGACGTGTATGAGCAGTACAAAACGTGGGCTGAGAAACGGAACGCAACCGTCGATTCGAAGAATTGGTTTGGCCGTCGTCTCAGCAATCAGATAGAATTTGAACGGGAGACGAGGCACCCAGATGGTGAGTCGACAGTCTACTATTTGGGGATTTCACTCCGCGATTCGGAGGAAATTGGTGAATAGCGAAATCGCACGGTACAGCGCTTCTATTCCGCTTGCACTGCATTCAGTGCGGGCGTTACGACAAACACAGCGTTCGATACAGGAAAATCAGCAAAACCGCAAGACGTGGCGGTGTTCCCCCCAATATCGCTATGCGATATCAGAGACGCCCATCTCGAAGAATGCGATATATGCGATAGGATTGCGATATAGCGCTTCTACCCGCGGTTTTAGCAATCTCGCATCGCAAAAAGCAACTAGTATAGATGGGGGGTATGCCGGTGCAAGTGAGCGAAGCGAACGCAGAGAGATTTTTCTGGCGCCAAAAGGGGCGCGGCCACCAAGGAAGTGAACCAATGACGAAAGAAACTACCAAATTCATGACACAGGAAGAACTCCCACCAGAACTCGTCGAACGAGACCAGTGGGTATGCTGGCGAAGCGAGAAACGAGACGGGAAGCAAACGAAGATTCCAGTGGTCCCTGGCGAGGGCTCATTCGCATCGTCGACAGACCCAGACACATGGTCAGATTTCGAAACAGCACTCGACTTCGTGACCAACAGGAACGCAGATGGAATCGGCTTCGTGTTCACCGAAGAAGACCCAATCGTCGGCGTCGACCTGGACGATTGCCGAAACCCAGAGACCGGTGACGTCGACGACGACGCACAGGACATCATCGAGCGACTCGATTCCTACACAGAAATTTCACCCTCAGGAACGGGCTACCACGTGCTCATCAAAGGAGAACTCCTCGAAGGCCGGAACCGACGTGGACATATCGAATTGTACGACACCGCTCGCTTCTTCACCGTCACCGGTGACCGCGTCGACGACACGCCTGGACACGTCAAACGCCGACAGGACGCGCTCGAAGCGATTCATCGTGAATATGTCCAACTCTACTCAGAGAACAAAGAACCCGACCGTGACGAACATACGAGCGTCAGGGACGATACTAGCACCGCGACCACACCCACAGTTGACCTCGAAGACGACGAGTTACTGAAGAAAGCAAAGAACGCCTCGAACGGCTCGAAGTTCGAACGCCTGTGGAACGGGAACACCGCTGGCTACGACAGCAACTCAGAAGCAGACATGGCGCTGTGTTGTCTGCTGGCCTTCTGGACTGGCGGGGACACAACACAGATGGACACGCTGTTCCGACAATCGGGACTCCTTCGAGCGAAATGGGACGAGGTGCACTACGCCGACGGATCGACGTACGGCGAGAAAACCATTGAGCGAGCGATTCAGGCGACGTCGGAGTACTACGACCCCAGTCCAAGAAACGAATCGACGCAGTCGAAGCTAGAAACAGAGCCTGAGACCGCCGACGTGGGCACTGACGAACCGGACCGTCAGAATGCCTATCTCCTCGAGAAGAACCAATTGTTGTCTACCCGTGTGAGCGAGCTTGAGGTGACGATTGAACAGAAGAACGAGCGTATCGCAGCACTCGAAAGGCAAGTCGAGGACCTCAGTGCCGAGCCTTCGGCACGTAGTGACGAGGATGGTCGTGGACAGGGTCACCAAAGTAGTGGCAGCGAAGACAACTCAGACAATACGTCGCTACCCAGCCGAACGAGACGCTTGTTCAGCGGAAACTCCGAGTAACATCTGATAGCCGTCATCGTTTTGTAGCCCCGTCAGGGGTGACGGGGCAATTGGTGTGCCCTGCAGACAACGTATGCATTCTGAACAACAGCAACACGCAGGTAGCAACGAGAGACCACTGAACGATTCGAAACAGTCCCACTCCCCGTGGTCAAACCTCCGACTGACTGTCCCAAACGACCGCCACCACACTTCGATTGTCGCGTTCGTCGAGTGCGTCCTCGTCGAACTTACTCACGAGGACGTCGGTGCAGAGTACGTCTCATCGAATGTTTGGGGAACAAGACGGACGCAGTTCATCGCAACTGATGACGTTGCAGAGACGTTCCGCAAGCGACACTACGACGAACGTCTGGGGTGGCATGAGACGACAATTAGCCGGGAGTCTGTACGCAACGAGTTAATCGACCGACTTTCGCGGACGGATTCGGTCGCGACCGACCGTAGTCACAGCGTTCCTGTTGAAGCGCGCGACGTGTTCAGTGTGAAGCCGGTGCGGCAACTCTACAATCGGCAATCTTAACCAACGAGAGGCAACACCATCTCGATTCTGTTGGTTAAGACGGTCTCGTGTCACTGTCTTCTGTTGAACACCCAGACAGTGACACGAACCGCGTGACCCTCTCCCCATTTCTGGACACGGTAGTCCCTCATCCAACGTACAAACACACCAAACAACTATGTCCCAACAAACCCAACACTGGTCTATGTCGAGCGGTACTATCGATATAGATGAGTTCGAAAACGCTGACGCCGACGAATTCGAGGAACGGAATGACACCGAGCGAATCGTCCTGTTCCTCGACAAGAATGACGACCGGGCGTGGAAGGCGGCGACGATTGCCGAACGACTCGGGCTGGAGACGGACGCTGTCAGTGCGATCCTCTCACGATTGAAGGAACGCGGTCTCGTGCGGCACAAGCGCCCGTACTGGGCGATCACGGACGACAAGGAACGGCTCCAGTCGACCTATCGGCTCCACCGACACCATGAGAGTGCAGCCGAACAATACGGCGAGGAGCGTCTCGAGGATTTCCGGACCGACCAGATGGAAGATGTACAGTGACTGCGTTCGAGGACCGGGAACACGGCGACGTCGTCTGGGGGACCGATCCGCTCTCGGAGAGGGGTCGCCCGAGGCTCGTTCTGGGCGTCCCGACACAGATGACGCAGCGCTTAGTTTATCGGGGTTCCATGGAGAGAACTGATGGAACTCAGTGACGGCACACTCACGGTTTCACGAGAGCTTTCAGAGCTCGACAAAGATGTACTCGAGTTCACGCAGATCCTCGACGCCTGCGATGTTACCTACGTCATCGTTAGCGGGTACGTCGCGATCCTCACTGGGCGTTCTCGATCAACCGAAGACATCGATGTCATTCTGGATTCATTGTCCGAAGCGGAGACTGAACAGTTAGTTACGGAACTCAAAGATCGAGGATACTGGGGGATGGCGATGCCGCTTGATGAGATGTATTCGATGTTGAGCGAGGGCAGCCGGATCCGAATCGCTGAGGAAGGAGAGATGTACCCGAACTTCGAGACGTGGTTCGTCTCAAACGATGTTGAGCGTGAGGCCCTTGCGAACCCCCTCACGGTGACATTCGATGAAGGGCAGATCGAGATCAGTCCGCTTGAACTCCAAATCGCGTACAAACTCCGGCTTGCGCAAGCCGCAGACAGCCTCAGCGGAAAGGATTTCGAGGATGCACTTCACCTGTACCTGACTTTCGAGGAACGATTTAACACGGAGCAGCTCGAAACGTATGTCAACGAGCTTGGAGTGGAGGACTACTATGCTGAACTCAAAAACATTTGAAGACGATCATCGGCGGAATACCGAGCAACGGCGTGCGATGATCAAACAGTGGGCCGAGTACGTTCGGACGCACGACGATAGTGAGTGGTCACGCCAACAGAATCGGCTTATCGACTCGCAACTCCAGTCGGCTAACGAGATGGCTGCGGCTGGCGATACAGATCCCGTTCGGTTCGCGGCCGCTCGCGATCGACTGCGCGACCGATGACCGACGAGGATGCGCCTTCGCAGGATAACGAGGATATCAATGGTGAAGCATCGGCTCAATGTTGATTAGACAGAGTTGCGTATCTTACCCGCTGGCACCAATCGCGTAGATCCGCCCATCGGCGGTTCCAACGTAGCACATTCCGTGTGCCAGTGCAACTTCTGTATCTATGATTTCGCCCGACATCTCGCTGTCCGTGACCGTGATATCGATCGACCACACCTGGTTGTCACTCGTATTGTAGACAACAATAGTATCGCCCCACGGAACGACCACATCACCGTCACCAACAATAGGCGAGCGATTGTCGGCATACTCTGTCGACCGCCAACGAATCGATCCATCAGAGATATCGATCGCTACGAGTCCACCGTGATACGTATTCACGTATGCTGTGTCCGATGTGACTGCTGGCGAGGGAACCGCGTTCCCGTAGTCTTCGTCAACGACGGTTGTTCGCCATAGAACGGTTCCATCGTCGGCATCGGCTGCAACGAGTTCTTCGGTGATTCCCGGGACGTACAGACGGCCGTCAGCAACCGTCGGTGTCCCCTGAATATCCGGACAACACTTGTCTTCCGTGGCGATCTGTTCGCTCCAGCGTGGTTCACCAGTGGCCGCGTCAAGAGCCGAAACACGTCCGTCCGTTAACCCAACGTAGACGCCGTCGTAATCTGCACAGGTCGCTGTGTAGCACTCTCCGTCGATAGGTGTTCGCCACTGTTGGGTCCCATCCATCGCGTAGGCGTACACCGCGTTGTCCTCATCTCGCGTCGCCAGGTAACATGTTTCGTCTACGACTGCTGGCGACCCAGTCACGTCTGGAAGGGTGTCTGTCCATCGAGTCGTCCCATCGCCACGTGCAAGAGCTGTCAGGGTCGCTTGTTCGTAGTTGGGTCCACGCGTGACGACGACTAGTGTCTCATCCGCGAGTGCGAGACCGACGGCGTGGCCCGTTCCAAGGTAGACGTCCAGTTGCTGCTCGCCGGATTCAGCATCCCACCCCGCAACGTACACCTCCGAATTCTCGGCGTCATCCGATGATTCGGCATAGGCGATGTAGACGCGTCCTGGGCCGACGATCGGAGCCGTTGCGCCACGTGGGTCGTTCCCCGGACGGCGAAGCCACGCGACGTCGACATCACCATGTGGGACTGGTGAGTCTGTGGTTCCAGTTCGGCCGGCATCGTGTCCCTCCATCAGCCAACGACCGGTTGGGGCGTAACTCGCGGTATACGCGTCGTTTGTGACCGGATTCGGCATCGACTCCCCACCAGGGGTGTTCGGAACATCCGAAGCAGTACACCCAGCTAGAGCCAGTACACTTCCCCCAACTGCAGTCTGTCGGAGAAGTTGTCGACGCGTCAACTGGTCCATATGAGTAGTGGATAATGCTGGGTCAAACGTCTTCTGGAGAGACAAGCAGTTGTTAGCGTCAATTCCGGTTACCACGAAAGCCCCCGGTCGCTCGACGACCGCGACTCGCTGCGCGTCTCGTCCCTGCGGTGCTTGCGTCGTCGGGGCACGCCGAGCGTCCGGCCCCTTTCAATCCCGCCCGTAGTCTGTTGTGGAGTCAACGATGCACGTCGGTAGTCCGGTGTAGTACGAACGGCACGCCCCGCTCGCCGCCCTGTGCCCTCCGTGCTCACGACTCGCGTTGCTCGCTGTTCGCGACGAGCCGCTCCTGATAGTCGCGTCTCGCTTCACTCGCACCTTCCCGGTGCGCCAGCACCAAGCGCGCTGTCGTCACGACGCCCTCACAGGCTCGGCCGTCGGACGCGAAACCGGCTTGTGTGCTGGCCGCTCGCTCCGGGCACAACGGCGCGCGGTGCTGGATGTTGTCCCATCGTCGAGCGCACGCCTTCCGCGCCCTGCGGGCGCTCGTGAAGGCGCGAAAGGCGTGCGCAGAATGAGTTGGTCTGTTGTGAGAGAGCCACGGCTGGAGAGTCGTGGTGTCGGAAAAAGACGCTGAGTAGGCGCCTTGGAACAACAATGAGTACTAAGAAGCAAATCGGTAATGAAGTTTCGCACTCCGAACACCCCCGAGCAGTCGTCGACGACGTGGTCGATGAGACGCCTGCCCTCCACCCAACGGTTGAACTCGAGATTCAAGCCAAAGTCGACCTGAACAATCCGGAAGCGGTTGGCCGGGGACTGACCCTCGCCGAAGAAGAGCGGATGCAAGCGCGTGAGTGGGAGATCGAACAGACGAAAACTCGGTGGGACCGGAGGCAGACGTCGAATCGTGAACAGCGGACGGCGACAATAGTGGAACAGATGAGTATCGAGGCAACGCGGGAGTTCAAGAAGCGCGCTGGCTGTGTCAATCGGTGGGCCGACCCCGAAGAGCCAGACGCGCGTGAGCAAATCTCAAGAGAAGAACTGGGCGAGGTGAACAGAAAAGCGGCACGAATGCAGACGAAACTCCAAGGATGGTCGAGAGCGGCAATTAGTCGGCGGTTGGCCGAGAAGGTCGCAGACGGGAAGTCGATGATGAGCGCGGTCGTGGGTGTGTTCGAGGAATTGCAGCAGGCGCCAGGACGTGTGATTCCGATTGCGGCGGTCAGCGAGGTCAATCGTCGAGAGGTGTCTATCTCTGGAACGGTGACGCAGTTGTGGGAGTCGTCGAATAGCGCGATTCAGCAGGTGGGACTCATCGAGGATGAGACTGGGAGAACAAAATTCACTGTCTGGACGAAATCGGGCCAGCCAGTTGTGAGAGAAGGCGAGCGTGTGACGATGCGGAACGTCGCGAAGAGTTGGTACGGTGGGCGTGTTTCAGTTGCTGCGACGGGATGGTCGGAACTCTCGTTCCCAGAGCGCGAGGCGTGGTGGGCTGAGTAGGCGTCGCAAGCGGCTGTTTTCTTTTTGTGAGTCCACTATCCCGGCCCCTCCTCCCCGCCCACCGCTCCGTGCTCGCGCCGGCAACGTCGTCGCCGCCGACGCTGTGCGCGCAGCCACAACCTAATTGACTCGTACTACTGGCTCTGTTGAATCCCCCAGTAGCTGATGGGTTTCTCGTAGCCGTGCTGACTAGAGCGCATTCAATCCACCGGCAGGCCTTAATAGCATTCTTCCCAAACGAGCTATGAAGAAAAGGTAGATTGTTTAGCATGTCAAAACTCGTTTCTCGCCGTCATACTCTCGTTGCAGCACTGGGTTTCGCTTCAGCTCTCGCAGGCTGTTCTTCGGTCCAGAATAGCGAACCGTTCAATCTCGGTTCTATTAAAATACATAATGAAGACGCGGATCAACATACTGTTCACCTCATTGTACTACAGGGAAGTAGTCCCATTTATTGGAACGATATCAGTGTGGAGGCGAAAGACGGTGACAGAGTCTACGGGCAAGTCGTAGATTCAACGTCAGTAACCCAAGCAAAAGGACCACTTACCGTTTCTGTCCGATTGGACCGTGAGTCAGAATACAAAACGTTTGACCCATCAGAGCTCGATCTTACTGGGTGTCATTTCCTAGTAATTGAAATTGCAGACAATGGTGTCCCATCGTTCCAATATTCCCCCGGTAGCAAAGAGTGCAACAATAGTGGTGAGCCGTCAGAATCGTTTGACTTGTAATTGAAAAACGGTGGGGACTCAACTTCTATATCCAGAACACACTTCCTGTCGATTTATAGCCATTTCAGCAAACTGGGCGAACGCTAACTCGGGAGAGCAACTGACAACCCCACTTTCTTAGCGCCTCGATGGGCGAGGCGCTCTCTTCTGGGCGTTTCGAAAAACACCATGTCTGAACTCCTACTAGCAAGACTCGACCCAACGAAGCGTGTCCTGAAACGAGCCCAGTACGAGGCATTCGAATTCTCACTATTCGACGGCGATGTGCTTGTTCGCAACGCGAGCCATGCCGACCCCGAGAACCACGAATACAACGTACGAGTCGTCAACGGCGTACCGACAGCGTGTGAGTGCCCCGCGGACAAGAAGTACACTGGACCATGCAAACACCGGGTCGCCGTCGCTATTCGGCGTCCGATCCTCGACGCCGTCGAGCAAATGCAGATGATCGCAGACGGCGGTGTAGTCAGTAACGAACAACTGGAATCCGAGGTTGACGACGACTCAAAACCTGAAGACTGCGACTGTGACGTTCTTGATGAATACTTCCCATGCTGGGCGTGCGTTGACAGTGGCCGACGTGAACTTCCCAACTGACCGGATACAGAATCAACCTGTTGCAGTTGATTCATCAAGCAACAATTGGAGCGAAGCATCTATTGTGATACGCATGTATCACAGGATATGAGCACTGACAGCGACTCCGGGTCTAATGGCGAGATGGAGAAGATCAACGTCCGAGTGCCACGGGCGCTGCTGACCCAGATCGACGAGGTCTGGCAACAGCGTGGCTATGCAAACAAGTCCGAGTTCATCCGCGATGCACTGCGCGACGCCGTTAATCCGCCAGCGCAGCTGTCCGAAGAAGCTCTCAAGCACCTTGCAGAGAGTCGTGAACAGCGTGAACGTGGGGAAACGGTGTCGCACGACGACGTGAAGGAACGACTCGGTCTCGATGACTGAAATCGAGTGGACACCGAAAGCAATCGAACTTCTCGAAGGACTTGACACCAAAGCTCAAGAGCGACTCGTCAAGAAACTCGACGAAGCGAAAGACTGGACCTCACACCGTGTTGAGAAACTCACCGGTTACCCCTACTACAAGTTGCGGGCCGGCGACTATCGTGCGATCATCACGTGGAACCGAGACCAAGACGTACTCATCGTTGAGGCTGTCGGTCACCGCCGAAATATCTACGATCGCCATCTCCCTCCCTGACAAGGGGCTTCTGTCGGCAGTCGATACAACGCTCCGGTCACGTTCCTCCCACGGTTCAACGGGGGCTTCCTGTTTATATCTCTGTGAGCACTTTCCGAGAGAGCTTTTTTTGCCCCCGAGGGGTGCGGGGCGCACAATGAGTGCCTTGCAGATGACCAATGGCAACGAGAGATATCTACGAGAGCGGCTTCGACGAAGATGTACCGGCTAACACGAACAACGCCTGCCCAGATTGCGGCGGCTACGTGAGAACGAACACGCTCGAAACTCTTTGCGAGGAGTGTGGACTCGTCATCGACGAGTATCAGATCGATCACGGCCCAGAGTGGCGACGCACTACAAGAGACGAGGAGAGTCAACGAAGAACTGGTGCCCCACTCACACCGACTCGGCACGACCGTGGCCTCTCATCAGAAATCGGTTACAAGCGAGACGCTGGTGGACGAACACTCTCCGGGAAGAAACGGCAGCAGGTTGCTCGAATGCGCCGTGAACAGTCCCGTGGACGATTCCAGTCGAAAGCAGAGCGAAACCTTGCACTGGGATTGGGCGAAGTACGTCGGATTGCAGGCGCTCTCGGATTCTCCGATTCGATTCGTGACCAAGCGTGTCGACTCTTCCGCAGTGCCCAGAACAAAGACCTCCTTCGGGGGCGGTCAGTCGAGTCGATTGCAGCAGCGAGTATCTACGGTGTTTGTCGATGTAACGGACTCCTGCGAACACTCCAGGAGGTTGCTGATTTGGCGCGTGTGGAGAACCAGAGGGTCGTGAACGCGTACAAAACGTTGAATACAGAACTTGGACTGCCAACACAGCCTGTTCGTCCCCGTGACTTCATACCCCGAATCGCATCCAAACTTGCTGTCCCTGACTCGGTTCGACAGAGGGCGCTGGACTTGGCTGAGGCGTCGGAGTCTCTGGGTGTCACGACGGGCCTCAAGCCGTCGGGATTTGCCGGTGCGTGCCTGTACCGTGCGTGTCTAGACGAAGCGTTCCGACTCACGCAAGTCGAAGTTGCGCAAGCAGCGGAGGTCTCTGTTCCAACAATCAGGGCTCATTCAAATTCGATTCAGGAAGTGTACCAACGACACCCGTGAATCAACCCAAGAATTGGATTGAGAACTTGTTTCAGCGTTTCTCATACCGTGTCTACTCGATAGGCATGTCCCATCTGTTAGTTTTGTATGCGCCGGTGATGGGTGCCGGCGCAGTTGAGTCGTGAGATGATTCGAGAGCGACTCAGAGCGCCAGCGAGGTACCAACGAATGCATCAGATAATCTACGCGCTTGTAGAGGCATCGACGACAGACGAAGCACTCGCAGTGGGCCGAAGTGCCTTCGACCGACTCGTGGGAACTTCGCCCGAATACGGGGCCGTTTTCGACTACTACGTGACGTTCGACGACGATTCGACGAGCGTCGCTGGGAAAGCACGCTGGGGAGAACTACCCACCGCGGAACCAATCGATTCTGACAGTGGTCAAGAGTTGCTTGAACGTGGCTGGGAGGCGACGAAACAAGAGTTCGAACGGAATCTTGAGCGAGTCCGGGAAGGGATTCAAGACTTTGATACTGAGGCAATCATGCGTGACCAGGAGTTGATTCGACACGCTTGCTACAACCTCGGGGCGTACCGGGGGCCGTCGCTCTTCTTGTACGATGAGTGCGGCAGTGCGATTCGCCATCGCGACCAGCTTGATCGTGTCCTCGAGTCCGACGAGCAGATGTGGATTGTCCCGGCGGACGTTCACTACTAAACGAAGAAACGCCCGACAGAACAGGCTCTACGTTCTTAACCAACAGAACGCAGCCACCGCCGTACTTGTTGGTTAAGAAGATGACGGACCTACTGACTCGGTGAGTCCCGAGTGAATTTTTTCACCCCCCAGAGGGGTGCGGGGGATTCCAAAACTGGAGTGCTCACGAGAAAATCTATGGCGACGAGTGACTACGCAGCGGTGTCGTTCGACGACTCTGACACCCGACGTGACGAGATGCACAGCACGATTACTGTGTGGGTTGACGACCTCGTAGAAGCCGTCGACGACGCTCAGACAAGCGATGAGTTCCAAGCATGGTTAGACGTCCAGCGTCAGTTCCACGACTATTCGTACCGTAACACGCTCTTGATCAAACGGCAGTGTCCTGAGGCAACGAGAGTTGCAGGGTATCGGACGTGGCAGAACGAATTCGATCGACACGTCAAGGAAGGCGAGAGTGCGATTTGGATTTGGGTTCCAATCATCGCTAGGCAATGTCCTGAATGTGAAAACTCTCCCAGCTACCACTCCAACACCAACTGTGGCTACGACGAGACGCCACCCAAAGAGTGGTCGAAGGGCTTGGTTGGCTTCCGACCAGCTCCAGTCTTCGACATCTCGCAGACAGAAGGTGAAGACCTCCCGAGTCTCGATACTAGTGCAGAGGGCAACGCAGGCAAACTTCTTCCGGCAGTGTTGGACGCTGCTGAGGATGTCGGTGTCGAGGTTGAACTCGTCTCGACTGGAGAATGGAGCTACGGTGATGCGAAGGGTGTGTGTCGTGAATCACCAGACGGTGGCTTCCCAATTGTCGAGGTCCTCCGTCGAGAGAGTGATGCAGCTATGGTATCGACGTTAGTCCACGAGTACGCTCATGCACTTCTCCACGCCGGCGTTGACGACGACACCGAACGGTCGAAGCGGGAGGTCGAAGCAGAAGCGGTAGCATACGTTGTTGGGAGGAAGTTCGGTCTCGACATGGACGGTTCGGCGTTTTACCTTGCCACCTGGGAGCGTGATGAAGCAGACGTGATTCGTGAGCGTCTCAAACGGATTAGTCGAACGAGTCAAACACTCATTGAGCATACCGAGAAAAGAACTGTGATTAACCAACGTCATTGAGATATGCCGACGTTTGTTGGTTAAGAACGACGTTGGATCAGAGGTTTCCTGAAATCGCGTCGTCTGCCGTACTCAGGTCCGTCTTCAGTCACATAGTGTGGCGACACACTAGGATTTTCAACAAGCAGTGCTAGTAGTCATTCATGAGCAGTGAACCGGTAGACGCTGAAAGCAAGGTGTCTGGAAACCAAGCGAATATCCCAGCTCGAATTCGTCGAGAACTGGGGATCGACGATGGGGATCAACTCCGCTGGCATCTCGAAGAAGACGGAAGTATCCGAGTCCGTGTCGTCCAACAACGGAGTGGAACGTTTGCGGATTTCGATGGGTATGGTGGCGAAGAAGAAACAGACGCCACCACGGACCATGACGCGTGGGGCGTTGAGACAGAGTAGATGCCACGAGCGCTAATCGATACGAGCGTCTTGTTTGCTGCTGCGTACCGTCGAGACGGGATGCACACTGAGGCACGACCCATTCTCCAGGGCATCGATGATGCGTCGCTTCCAGAGGCAGTCGTTCTTGATTACGTTCTAGCGGAGACACTCAATGGATTGACGATACACGCCGGACATGACGCCGCAGTAGACTTCTTAGATCGACTTGAGGAGAACGCACGATTCCACATTGAGTCTGTGAACTCCGATGCATTCGCGACCGCAAAGGCACTCTTCAGACGCCACCGTCAACTCTCGTTCGTCGACGCGTGTATTGTTGCGTATATGCAGACCAGAGGCTTGGGATATCTCTACGCGTTTGACGACGATTTCGATGCTATAGACGATGTCTATCGGCTCGATACTGCCACAGATCCGTACTCTCCGAACTAACCACTTCGGAACTCTGTTGAAACCTCCTGTTGCTGATAGTTTGTTGCAGTCGTGCTGAATAGAGCGCGCGAGTCGGTCACGGGCTATTCGAAGATTCGAGAAACCGGTCTGCTGGCACCCATATCGGGGTGTTGCGGTTCGGCAGAACCCTTACTCAAGTTGGATGAGCATGAGCCGAAACGTCTCGTTCTGATACTGGACATAGTATCCGATAGCAGAAGATTCGCTATCGGTAGAAATTGAATCGAGTTCCTTCTTCACCTCAGATTCCTGTGACTCTGAGAGCGAAACGGCGTCAAACCCGTCATCAGAAGCGAGTGCAGAATCGAGGGCCTGCTTAATCGTCTGCGGCGGTGGCGACGACGTGTTGTATTGCCTCACGGTCGTGTTTTCAGGAATTGTTTCAACTACCTTCACTCGTAGTTTCACTTGCCCACCGCCTACGTACGAAGGAGTCGGAGTAGTTGTTAGCTGAGAGGTGGTGTTAGCAGAGGTCTCCGAAACCGGTTGGTCAACTGGCGTTTCAGTTGTTACTGTTTCTGACGGCTCCTCGGTGAGGCCGTCACCGCTGCCGACACAGCCACCGAGTATAATCATAGAAACAGTTAACAAGAGGAGGGCAACTCGTCGCATTGTCTGTTCTGATTGATTCGGCTGATAAATCCTTTCTGATGACAAGAATGGAGAGTGAGAGTTTGCTTCCTGCCGTGCTAACGAATGGGAGATCTCTTGATTGGTCTGCTTCGCGCAACTACGTTCTCAAACAAGGGTTGTTGTTTGCTGAACTCAGAGCCCGAATGTAGCACTGTAGATTGGGACTCTAGAGAGTGGTGGTAGTTCGTTATCGAATAGTGTGTGAGCGGACGTTGACAGTGCCGTTTTCGAGGATAGTGAGTTCGAATGACTCCGTGGTTCCGATAGGGCGCTCCCATTGTACCGTTCCGTTCACTGCGACATTGACGGTCTGGCGAGTCGGTTGGAATTGATTGGTCAGGTCGAGGCCATCGTCTCCATCGTAATCGGAGAACGTCTGGTTGAAAACCTCTTCACCGTCTAATCCGACGGTTATACGGCTTGAAAACTCGGTTTCTGGATGGAGTGAGAGCCGAGACTCGGCTGTCCGGTCAGTGAGTTGGTCCGTCGTCTCGGTTGTCGTAGTTGTTGAGGTCGTTGGTGGGTGCGTGTTAGTCGTATCGGTGATTGCCGCCGATTTCGGCTCAACACGGACGGCTTCAGGGCCGGTTACAGTGACGGTGAACACGTCGATGTCGAACGCAACACGTCGCTCGACCGAGGTGACCTGCGTGCCGTCCACTGTGACGGTAATCGTGGCGGTGTGGTCGTAGTCGAGTTGCGGGATAAACCGATCAACCGTCACATCGGTACCGGCTTCGAGGGTTCTCTCGATTGTCTGTGGCTGGAAGTCACCTGACGCTCTCACCGCGACTGTGTGTTCTGCTTCGTCCTCGTTGCGGATGGTGAGCGACTTCCAAGAACCATCACCAAGACCACCACCGAGACAGCCTGCGAGTCCGATGACCCCAAGACTGGCAGCATTTGTGAGGAACTGTCGTCTGGATTTCATCTACACCGTACTATCCAAAGAGGCTATACAGTTCTTGTGTGCCCACTGCGATAACGGAGTTCACTTCGAGTGTTTCGTTCTCACCGGATAGTGTCGAACCTCACCCGTGTGCGTGGCTCCGTACAGCCAGACGGTCAGTGTTCGGTTTGTGCGCCCTCGGGAGTGGCGTGCTGCGTACAACCACTGTCTGTATCACGGCACTCCAGTCAATTCCTGTCGGTTTCAACAGACCGACTCGGGAAACGGACACCGTATGCTCGCTCATTCCCCCACGTTTGGTTGTCCTCGGAGAAACTCTTGATTCGCACAATCGCTTAAGTAGCCGTATTTAAAATACAAGTATAATGTCCCACGAAGCACGCCTTGATTCTCTCGAGATTCAAAACGTGGTTGCATCGAGCGCTGTCGGTCAGGAGTTGGATTTGGAATCGCTCTCGAACGACGTCGCCGGAGCGGAGTTCAACCCGGATAATTTCCCTGGACTCGTGTATCGGACCCAAGACCCCAGAGCAGCGAATCTGATCTTCCGGTCTGGCAAAATCGTGTGCACTGGTGCGAGTAGCGTCGACGGGGTCAACCGTGCATTAGACCAAGTATTCGAAGAACTCGGAAGCCTTGGAATCCCGATTGATGACCGCGAAGAGGCAACGGTACAGAACATCGTCTCGAGTGCAGACCTTGGAACGAATCTCAACCTGAACGCGCTCGCTATCGGTCTGGGCTTGGAAAATGTCGAATATGAGCCTGAGCAATTCCCCGGTCTTGTCTATCGGATCGACGAGCCGAAAGTGGTCATCTTGATGTTCGGGTCGGGGAAGATCGTCATTACGGGTGCGAAGAAAGTCGACTATGCGCGTGAGGCGATTCAGGTCGTCAGCGACGAGATTGAGTCGCTTGGATTACTCGGCTGAGAGTCGGAACGTTTTCTCCGGAAACAGTGGGGTGCCAGATGTTCACCTTCTGTGCGGGTTCTGTGCGGAACAACGAACACCAATTATAGTACCGAGAAGGAACAGCTGCGCTATTCGTACGCGAGTTCTTCGTAAATCTCCTCATGCTCGTCGAGGTCCTGCCGACCGAGGAAGCGGATTAAATATCGCCGTGCTTCTTCGGGCGACATCTCATCTGGAATCGTGGGGTCGTTACTTTCTGCGGCCATTCTTACTCCTCGCTACGGGTGCTCTCGTGATAATCATTCGGTTCGTCATCTGTGGTCTCCACACTTCCAAGTCCAAGCCCTCCCGGAAGTTGTTCACTCTCTTCGATACGCGATAACCAGAGGTTGATCGTCGCAACGTATTCCGGTGCGAGTGGCTCTGTGTGGTTCTGCAGGTAGGTGAGTACAGCGTCGCTCTTGACGGTTGCTTCATCTGTTGCGAGTTCTTTCAGAATCTCTTTGATTGTTCTATCGTAGTCGAATTCGAGGCCATTCAATGCATAGAATATACGGACAGACATCAGTGCTGTCCGTTTGTTGCCGTCGACAAATGGATGATTTGCAGCGAGAAGTCTAAGCAGCTGGAATGCTTTCTCGTGTATCGATTTCGGTGCTCGTCCAAAGTGACCCTCCTGAATCGAAGCGACTGTATAGTCAACGTCTCCTGGCGACGCGACTCCAGCTTCAGTATCTTCATTCGACTCGACGATCAGTTCATGAATTGCAAGGATATCTTCCGCCGACAAATAACTAATCGAGTCTGAATCCTCGCTCATTGGTATCGATTTCTTCGGGGAAATTTAATTACCCTGTGTTGAGCGTTGCACATGCTAATTGGCATCGTCATCTCTTGCCGCTGGTTGGACCAACGACAGCGCTCGCTTGAATTGTGCTTGATGCGGGGCCGCTCCTGTCTCTGCTCGCTCTTTGAGGAATGTTTCATACTCCTCGCGTTCCTGTGAATCAGGGTCGGCTGCGATAACGCACTCAACGTAGGCGTCTAATCCCTCCCGAAAAACTCGTGCGTAATAATCGTATGCAGCGTCAACGAGATGAATATTGTCGTCAATGCCCGCAACGAGGCCTCGATAAACGGCCGCAGCCTGTCGGTAGCGACCTCGCTCGTGGTAGTGTTCCCCAACGCCCGTGAACTGACTGAAGTCGATCGCCTCCACGACAACAGGGTACTGGTCGGTGTGTTCTTCGAACAAGTCATTGACGTCCTGTTTATACTCCGTGTGGGACTTTCCCGGACCAGCTCCAAACCGAGCGAGAAATCGGTCGAGCATTCCGCTGTCACGAGATAGCTCGTCGCGAACGAAGGTCTGGAGGTCCTCCTCGTCGATATCTGTGAGGACGGCATCGATCTGTTCTCCTCTGTTGGGGGGCATCTCGTCGGTGAGTGAGAGTAAGACTGCGACGACGTGCTTGCATACACCAGGACCGTCGTACGGGCAGCTACAACTTGGGTCGAAATTGGATTCGGAAAGTGAGAGCGTTAGGTCGTATAATCTCGAGCCTTGTACTGTCGCAGTTATCGAGTCTCCGACGCGTGTACAGTCCCGAATTCTCTCCTCCTCAAAATAGTTCTCTCCCCGATCAAATACAGCGTCGGTACACAGGCTTCGAATGTTCGTCTTGTCAACTGTCATTGTGTGCAATTGTGAAGTTGGGTCAGGCCACTGGGAAGATGAAATCAACTTTGTTCAATCCCGCAGCATTGCGACTGTATTTCCGACTTGTCAGACGTGTTCGCTGCGCTCAATATCTAACTCTTCGGCGAGATAACCGACTGTCTCTGTGAGTGTCATAGGTGATTGTCTCGTCTCTCGAGATATGAAGTACTCGGCGTACAACCTTGGAGAGCGAGAGTGCTTCGTGCCTTCTCAACGACGGTCTCGAGCTTGAACCAAACCTGATGGCGAGCCATCTGCATTCTGACTTTGTTTCTCCGGAAACGGTGGGGTGTATAGTTCGGATAGCAGCGGTTAGGCTGAGATGTGCTGGTGTTGACTAATTGAGCGTCCTGCACTTCCTCGCGCTTGGCTTCCTCGCCGGCGCACCGGTAATCCTCGGCGGCTGGCTCGGGAGCCTTGCGTTCTCACCGACGCTCGGGGAGTTCTTCCTGGCTATCGGCGTCGGCGCAATTCTGCAGGTCATCAGGGAGCTGTGGGGAATGATGAACCGCAACGGACGGGCAGCGTCGGCACTGAACCTCGTGACGTTCCTCGTCGGCCTTGTCGTGATGTACGCCACCGACCTCTTCGTCGCACTCTAAATCCCCTCGGCCATTACTCACATAACCTCTATGAACCGACGTCAAGTACTTCGACTCTGTGGGGCTGCGCTCGCAGCGACGGCTTCTGCGGGCTGTTCGGCCACCGGTGGATCGGACGGTGTGAAACGCGTCTCGATGAACGACGACTTCGAATTCGATCCGAAGCGGTCCACGATCAGCGCTGGCACCACCGTGAGATGGACGAACGACACCGAAGTCGGACACACAGTGACCGCTTACGACGGCCGGATTTCGTCCGATGCGGCGTACTTCGCCAGTGGTGGCTTCGAGTCGGAACAGGCTGCGCGAAACGACATCAGTGGTGGACTGATCGCTTCAGGAGACACTTACGAACACACCTTTGAGATCCCCGGAACCTACGAGTACGTGTGAATTCCACACGAGAGATCGGGGATGACGGGCACCGTCGTCGTCCTCGCCGGCGTTATTGGAGTGTGCCTCTAGATAACGGTGAACGCACTCGGACTGGCGAGAATATAGCTCGCCCGTATCAAACGATAGTATCGATCAATTCCTGTTCTCGTCTCGGTGAATAGATTGCTGTTCGTTTTTCACTTCTACTTCTACAGGTGATCCTCCACCTGCGAGGCGTCACTATCTCCGACCGTGGTGTTCGCTGCCACCGCGTCGACTGCCGCCGTGGTGGCCATTGTCTCTCTCTGTATTTCGATCTCTATCATCGTGGCCCTCGCCTCTGGAGTGGTCACCGTCGGACCGTCTGCCGAGATGGAATGTGCCTCGAGTTTGTCGGTTGAATTCCTCACAGCGCTCTCTCGCGCGTTGGGGCAGACTCGCTTGCGGGCCGGAGAGTGCGGGTGCTGACTCGGTTGGCGTGCCGACAATAATACGGCCTACCATCCCGGCGGCTTCGTGCGGCGTGCAGTAGTAGTCGTAAACCCCTTCTACCGGGAATGTCTGCTCGAATGTCCCGCCGTCGTGGTGCATGACCGGACTCCGCCACGGTTCGGCGTCTACGGGCATCCGAAGCGGTGTGTCGTGTATGGGATGGTACGCGACGACGTCGTGGACACCGCTGTCGAGCGTCCACGTGACCTTCCCACCCGTAGTGAGGTGCACAATTTCCGGGTCGAACGCGTTCCTAGCAGTCATTCGGATAATCGCGTGGTCTGTCGGCGCACTAATTGGATCAGGCGTTCTCGACTGCGATTGAAATACTGTGCGTCTCGGTTCTGCGGTGTCTCCCGTTGTCGTCCAGCCAACGAAACCTGTGACGAGTCCTCCGGCACCGACTTGGAGGAACGTTCGGCGTGGTATCATTATTGGTCTTCTCCATGTGTAAGAACGTGAGAAGTCTCTATAGCCTAGATTGGTGGTTCTTAATTGGCGGGAAGCTGATGGATTTCCGTCTCTTTTCCCTTCTACAGGTAGATCAGGAGAGTGTGTGTTCGTGCGGCTGATTCATGACTTCGACTGTCGCATGAGTTATGTCGAACTCCGACTCCAGCAGGTCGTGAATTCGCGTCACGAGAGCGTCTTGCTCTCCGAGTGTGGTCGTCGAATCCGTCACGAACACGGAGGCGACGGCAATCTGACTGGAGAGCGCCCAGACGTAGAGGTCCTTGACGGTCTCGACACCATCGAAGGCTTCGATAGAAGATCGCACCGCTTTCCCGCAGCAGAACGACTGCCGACCAGACGATTAGGGCCGCGATGACGACGGCAGTCGCAGGGTCAACGAGATAGAAGTCGGTGGATCTGACGACGAGCATCGAGACGATAACTGCCACCGACGCACCGGCATCGCCCAGCAGATGATAGAAGGCCTCTCGTTCGTTCAGACTCATCTCTCCGCCTTGAAGGACGTAGACGGACGCGACGTTGATGAGAAGACCGCCAGTCGCCCATTCCGGTAGTCGTCGCCCGGTGAGCGCCGGCGAGTAAGGCCGTTAGATTTCTCAAGTACAACCCGTTGTACCGCACGCGCTCTCAGTTCAGCACACATCCTCTGTCAATACTTGGTGAAATAGACCGGGAGCTGCTGGCGTCACTAGGCAGTGCCGGGGAGACCAAGACAACCCGCGTCGGCAGTTCAGGCTCGGCTCGACGTCCAGTTAACCACGATTGACGTGCCGGGGTCGACACGTTCTGTTGGCGTCACCTGAATTACCCGTGCCCAGGTGCCACCGCTGGGGGCCGTGTAGATCATGCCACCGCAATAACAATCGACCTCAAGGGCAGGATTCTCCTCATTGTGCCCATCATAGGGGTGGCCGCTTCGATCCCAGGCGCTCCAGTCAAAGGACTCACCATCGTGGCGCGCGACGAGGGTCACCGCGAGTGGTTCGCCGATGGTCGTCGTCCCGTAATGGATGTCCTCACGGTCAGTGTCGACGGTCCCGAGCGCTTGTGCTGGCTCAGGGACGAGGTCCACCTCACTGAGCTCTTGTGTGTCGTAGGTCTTTGTTGCCTGAAACTCGGCATCGTCGGGTGCGTGATACACCTCTGTTGTGAATGGAAGCGACGAGTCTTCGAGGCGGAAGCCAATTAGGACTTCGTCCGAGGGGACTGACGTCTCCTCAACCAGTGTCGGGTGTACTTCTTCGGGGTTCCGGGCGAACTCGACAGACTCGGGCGGCCCGACGCTCGTCGGTTCGTCGGTGGCGGTTTCGGTTTGTGCGTCCGTCTGCGTCTCCGTCGAAGTGGCCGTCGCTGACGAGGTGTCGGTCGACTGTGTCGTCGAATTTGAGGTTCCCGTCGAACTGCAGCCAGCGAGGCCGGTGATGACGGCGCTGCCGAGTACTTGCATCGCTCTTCGTCGCTGCTGATCCGTCTTCTCGCTCATAGGTGAGCCCAGTGCCGTTGTCTGTTAAACCCCTTTCACAGTTCACGTCAGACAACGGAATTACCACCCCTCTAAACGCACCCTGTAATCGGGTATTGGCCAGCGGGGATGGGTGTGACAAGACCACGAGACGAGGAACCAGACTTCAGTGGGTATCGACTGACGTTGTAGAGGTGAGAAGTGAATTGGTCGGGTCAGCGTGACTCTCTGGATTCAGTCGGTGGGGAGACCCACGTTGCGACTATATAGAAGGTCTGACCACTATCCCCGCACGATTAGAGTTCGTTCTTCCACGGCCAGTCTCGCTCTTCACCTCACGGCCACATCTGTGTGGCTTTCATCCCGACATCGAACCGCTGGTCGATGCATGTCTGTTTGATGTCCTCGTCGTTGACGTGGGGGATGTCGCGGTCAGCCTCCGCAAGTTTGCCGATGCCAGCTGCACACAGAATCGAAAGGTCTCGAAGATCCCGGATGTCGAGTTTGTCGAGTGTATCCCCGTGGGTATGGCCCCACCCCCGACAACTCTCAGTCGCTGACGACCGCCCTTGCACACCGGCAACGCCCTGCTGGACGAACGGCCAGTGGTCGCTGTGAGGGCGGAGCCCGTCGACAATTGTGATTGGGATCTCGTACTCGTCCTCGACTTCTTCGAACGCCTCACCGATTGCGTCGAATCCGTGGGTGTAAATTTCGAGGTCCCGCGAGTAGCCTGCACCGTCGACGTTGACGATGCACTTTACGTTCTCCAAGCCGTGAGTGTGGCTCCAGTAGTACGAGCCGTAGAATCGTCTCGACGACCTCGTCGACGCGGGCTTCCTCGCCCGAGAACAGTATGCAGAGATCCCACCCCGAGTCGAGTACGACCTCACTGAGAAAGGTGAGGAGCTCCGCGAGCGACTCGATCCACTCCTCGGATGGGCAGAGACACAGGACGACCCCATCTAACCACTGGCGAGGGCGGCTGAACCACTTCGCGAGTCCAGCACTCGTCGTCATCTCACGATTTTTAAGATGACTGCTGGGAGTGTCGCAGCGGACCGGAAAAACGCTCCGACAAGTATGGCGGCAGCGACGGCGAAATCACGCATACCAATCGACAGCGTCGAACAATCTGCTCGCCCTGCGTGAAGTTCTTGTTGACTTCGAACAGCCTTACTGCCACCGACGAACCTATTGTTCGTCGTCGATCGATACCGACGAGAGAAACACAATAGCGTACATCCCGCCTCGTTTGTCCGTTACGTGCCCGACGGAATCAGAGATGGGGCGTCCGGCAAGAGCCATCCCGGAACTACTCGGGTCAGGATGACCATCCCGGTCAGTTCGACGAGCGTCTGCGTCACGACGACGGCCGGCGCGAGTGCATACCCCGAGGGCAACGCCAGCGCCAGCGGAAGGATAACCAGCGAATTTCGCGTTACAGACGTGAACACGAGCGCCCGACTCTCGCCGACGTCCATTCCGAGCAGTCCAGCAGCGAGTCGACCGAGCAGCGGCATGATGACGAGGAACGCTACGTACACCGGAACGACAGCCGCGATTTGCCCGATCGAATCCTGGACGCGTGGCAGCTGTGAGGCAATAACCACGAACAGCGTCACCCCCATCATCGGTACCGGCAACCAGCCCATCGTGTCCTGCCACGCTTCACCACGGTCCGATCGATCTGCCCAGAGTTCGGTCGCCCACGCGAGTGCCAACGGCAGTGCGATGATCACAACGAACGCCTCGATGAACGGGCCGGCCTCGATGAACTCGGCCACC
>NZ_PSYX01000009.1:0-111684 GCF_003586325.1 Haloferax sp. Atlit-10N | reverse complement strand
TCACGTACTACAGTTTCGAGGCGTATCGACGAACAGGGACGTACTATATGAGAAACGCTGCAGTTGGCTTTGGAATTATTACCCTCGGTGTGTTCATCGAAGGAGTACTGTTCGAGTTCGGGGGGCTCGATCTCGCTTTCGTCCATATCATCGAATCGGTCGCCATCGGTCTCGGATTCGTGGTTCTTCTTATCTCGCTTCGCCGGTAGCCCAAGCCGCGTCTACACTCCTCGAATGGTCAAAACTGGCTCATCCGAGTTCCGGAGAACCCGTTCGGTCACACTTCCGATGAGCCGTCGTGAAATGCCGGACCGTCCGTGTGTTCCCATCACGATGAGGTCGATTCCGTGTTGATCGCAGTACTCCTCTATTGCCTGATGAGGAACGCCGTGGGTGATCTCAGCAGCGACTGAAACACCGTCGGCAGCTGCCCGGGATTGGACATCTTCTACGACAGTATCCCCGTTTTGCTCCAGTAATTGCTGCAGTTCGTCCCATGTCCATCCTGGACGAGACGCGTAGGCACCTCTATCGACAACGTAGAGGGCATGAAGTGTCGCATCGTATGTTCGAGCCAGTTCAAGAGCATGAGTGACGGCCTCCCGTGCGGGTTTACTCCCGTCTGTTGGAGCGAGGATATGCTCGAAGCCCCCCCGCAGTTCGGATTCCGACGTCGCCGCCACCGTCTTCGATTTGACGCTGAGGACAGGAATGTCGGTAGTGCGGACGATTCGGGTCGTTACACTTCCGAGCAGGAAGCGGTCGAGACCAGTATGTCCCCGGGTTCCCATACACACGAGGTCGATCTCATTATCGGTGATGTAGGACGCAATCTCGTGCGCTGGGATACCACGACGAACCTCAGTTGCCGCATCGAGGCCGTGTTCTGCGGCTCGAGTTGCGATCTGCTGGGTGGCGGCATCACCAGCGTCATACCACGTGTCTGGGAGCGTCTCCAGGTCGATTTCCAGCGCGGTCAGTTCCAGCTTCCGTTCGATCGGTGAACTGTCAACGACGTGGAGAGTGTGGACGGTTGCGTCGTATCGGCGAGCGAGGTCAAGTCCGTACTGGATTGCGGGCTCGACGTTATCGCTGCCATCGGTTGGAATGAGGATGTCAGTGTACATGATTGGATGTGTGCGTTGATTTTGCTACGGACTCTCGTCCGTCGGTTTGGGCGACTTATGGGCTGTCGACTCGATGCGGTCCTTGAAGAAGACGAGTTCCTTGTTCGTGTGATCGTAGAGTTTCGCCTTCCCATTGAGAGCGGTCGTGAACACCCATTTCAGCGCCCGTCCCCGTCGATTGTTCGGGAAGTCCATCCAGACGGCGTGTGACATCCGAGTCCCGTCTGCAGTCTCTTCGAGTCGGATGGTCCCTCCTTCGGGAATCCGAACGGTGACGAGTCCGCGAAGGAGCGGATAGTACGCCGTCCCCGCCCAGACCGCCACGTTGGGATGGTCGATATACTGGAATCGGCCATGCAGGTCGGCGTACATCCCGGCGACCTCTTCGGCCTGGTGGAACGTTGCGCCCTCCCGGGGACGGTTATCGGGCGTGTCGTATTCGAGCCCATGGTGTTCCTCGGGGTTCGACGCCGTCCAATGGACTGGGTCGGTTACGTACTCCCAGATCTCTTCGGGCGATGCGTCGATGACGATTTCGGCTTTGTCGGTGACGTACATTGGTGTCTCCGGCGCCTCCTACCGCGCGAAGACGTTGTACAGCCACGCGAAGGCGTACACGAGGACGAAGCTGATCACTGCTGCCTCGACCATGCCCGCTACAGTCCCGACGACGGTCGGTTCGAAGAACAGGTGCCACTGCTGCATCGCTTCGACTGCGCCCTCGTAGACGCCGATCGCTCCGAACACACCGAGCAGGAGCATCGCGACGGCAGAGACGACTGCTGCTGCGCCCGCCAGTGCCAACCGATCGAGCTGCATCACGTTGGTCGTGGAATCCATTTCGGACGCGTCTTGGTTTGTGGTAGTAGTGCTCATGACTAGAGATACGCTCTACTCCTTCAATCGGGTTTCTCTTACAATTCGAAAGGGGACGATCCCTTGGTAACACGGAGCAAGAATATCGTGTGGGAAACAGCTGTACAACCCCCTTATCTGTGTGGCCGGTCCGTCGGAAGACCACGGAGCAACCACCGACTGGAATCAGTGACACGCAAAAATTGATGAGCACGAACGCCGTCCTCGAACGGTTGACCACATCTAATAGCAGGAGTTACCTTTGAATGCAAGATTTACTCCGCCCACTGCCCCGGTTTCTTAAGAACAAATAACAAAACAGATGGCTGCGATAGTCTAGATATGCAAGCCGCCCTCGTCGACGGAATTCTCGAGTCGTTGCGGATCGGCGTCGGTTTTCTCTGGACGGCAGCGTGGGCGATCATCATGGGGCTCGTCATCACGAGTCTCGTTCAGGTTTACGTCTCGAAAGAGCGGATGGCCAACGTACTCGGGGAGGGGAATCTGAGTGGCCTCACGAAAGCAACCGTATTCGGCGCAGCAAGTAGTGGGTGTAGCTTCGGCGCGGTCGCCATTGGGAAGGGGCTGTTCAAGAAGGGAGCGCACACGGTGAACTTCTTCGCGTTCATGTTCGCCTCGACGAACCTCATCGTCGAGCTCGGGCTGATGATCCTGATCCTCCTCGGCTGGGAATTTCTGGTTGCAGAACTCCTTGGCGGCGTCATTCTCATCGCCGTGATGGCGGTCCTCGTCCATCTAACGCTCCCCGAGAACCTCTTCGAGCAAGTACGGGAGGAACTGAATCAACGCGACCACGACCAGGGGATCACTGAGGACCCGACCTGCGGGATGGAAGGCAAAGACGAGTACTCGCTGGTGACTGACGGGGGCGAGACGCTGAAGTTCTGTTCAGAAGGTTGCATGGAAACCTACCAGCAGGAAGCCGCAAGTAGCGGCGGGTGGCGCGACGAACTTCTCTCGTGGGGCGGGTGGTACAAAGTCGGGAATCAGTATCGCAAGGAGTGGTCGATGATCTGGACGGACATCATCGCGGGCTTTCTCATTTCGGGGTTCGTCATCGTCTTCGTTCCGCAGTGGGTCTGGAACACGCTCTTCCTCCAGGGCGATGGATTGTTGGTAAGCGCAGAGAACGCCATCATGGGTGTAGCGATCGCCGTCCTCAGCTTCGTCGGGAGCATGGGCAACGTCCCGTTCGCCGTCGCGCTTTGGGGCGGTGGGGTCAGCTTCGCCGGCGTCATCGCGTTCGTCTACGCCGACCTCATCACCATCCCCGTCCTGAACGTCTACCGGAAGTACTACGGCTGGAAGGTGATGCTGTACATCCTCGGTATCTTCTTCGTGACGATGGCGTTCACAGGCTTTCTCATGGAGGAATTGTTCAGCGCTCTCGGTATCGTCCCGAATCTCGCTGGCGGGGAGACAGCCTCCGAACAGACGTACTTCAAACTTAACTACACGTTTTACCTCAACATCGTCGCGTTCGCACTCTCTGGCTTTCTCCTCTACGTCTACCGTCGTGGTCTCGGTGCACCCGGCCAGTACCGCGACCCCGTCTGTGGGATGCGAACCGACGATAGCGGACCGAGTCTCACCCACGACGGCGAGACGTACTACTTCTGTTCGGATCAGTGCAAGCGATCGTTCGAGAAGCGCCCCTCCGAATTTGCACAGCACCACCCACACGTCTCAGAGACGGGGTCTTCCCAGAGCCATGAACATCACTGACCGCTATGTCTCGATCCCAAGTATCGCGGCTAGGCAGGCCCGGGTATTGCGTTGGCCAATCAAAACAGGTACAGCATGGTCTCGCAAACTCTTATGTATGAGCAGGTATCTCGGCGGATCGAGGTGGGGAACATGAATCGGCGGCGAGCCGATACAGTAGTCGGTGGCTTGGTCGCTGTCGTCCTCATCGTCGGTGGTGTGCTCAGCTGGCAAGCATATCAGCAACAGCAGGCCTTCGACCAGATGGGATCGATGATGGGCACGTCGATGGGGTCCGTTCACGGAACGAATCCGATCTGGTATGTCCTCGGAACCCTCCTCGTCTCGGCTGTCATCGGTGTGGGATATCTCGTGATTCGGGATGAGGTCACCAGCAGAGACGTAACCGATCGCCCACAGAATGAAATGGCGAATCCAACCGATCCGGAGGGTGACGAATCGCCAGAGGGAACCACCCAACCAGACGGGGCTATCAATCCAGAGTCTCAGCCACAGGCTCGTGTGTTAGACCTCTTGCCGGATGATGAACGCCGTATCCTCGAACCAGTCATCTCCTCGCCCGGCATCACACAGATCGAACTCAGGGATCGCTCGGACTTTTCGAAGAGCAAGGTGAGCCAGACGGTGAGCGCTCTCGAGAAACGCGGCCTGTTGTACCGCGAGCGCCAAGGGCGGACGTATCGTATCTATCCGAGTGACGACCTACAGGAGAAGCAAATGAACTAGCGGGCCATTTCCGCCGATTCAGAACCATTCATCGGGGTCGTAGATGCTGAAATTGAACCGAGCGATGGTCGTATGACCGTCCTTCAGCGCGAGGCCTATACTCGCCGACCACGAAAACAAGGGAAATGACTTCCACAGGATTCTCCCGCCGCAGGCTTCTCCAGTTGACGGGCGCATCTACTCTCGGAGCGCTCGCGGGCTGTGCCGGTCAGCTACCGGGCACCGGCGATGACGGTGGGCGTGAGGTAACGCCACGCTCGACAGTCACGTCCGAGCCAGATAGCTCCGTCAGCCTCACCGCGGGGTCCGGGACGATTCGGCCAGCCCCCGAGACTTCGACGACTAACTGGATGTACGAGGGTCAATTTCCGGGACCAGAATTACGCGTTCAGGAGGGTGACGTACTCAGTGTCGAGTTGACCAACGACCTTCAAGAAGAGACGACGATTCACTGGCACGGGGTTCCCGTTCCGAACCCGGTCGACGGCGTGCCAAACGTGACGCAAGACCCGATCGCTTCCGGTGAGACGTTCACGTACACGTTTCGTGCCGAACCCGCTGGCACGTACTTCTATCACAGCCACGTCGGACTCCAACTCGACCGGGGATTGCTGGGGCCACTGATCGTCGAAGAACGTGAGCCACACGTCGAGTACGACCGCGAGTACGTCGTCGTCGTCGACGATTACCTCCCCGGAGAGCCGGAACTTCCTTCGGATGGGGGAATGGGCGGCGGTGGCGGGATGATGGGAGACGTTCGGCCGCCGTACGATGGGCTCCTGATCAACGGTCGACTCCCAGAGAATCCCCAGACGTTCGACGTAACAGAAGGCGAGCGGGTGCGCCTCCGGTTCGTGAACGCCGGCAGCGCGACAGTCTTCGGTGTCCAAATCGCAGGCCACGAAATGACGGTAACCCACGCCGATGGGCGACCTGTCGAACCTGTCAACGTGGACTCGTTCGCCTTCGGAGCCGGTGAGCGCTACGACGTCGTGATTGAGGCGACGAACCCGGGCACGTGGGCCGTTCAAGCGAATGCACTCGATGGAAACGAACCACCAGCTAGAGCAGTCGTCGAGTACGAGTCAGCTAGCGGAGGAAGCCCACAGAGCCCGTCGTCGGCCAGTAACCGGCTGCAGTACGGGGACTTGCAGGCGATCTCCTCGCTCGACGGGGTGAGTGGGGAGCCGGATAGAACGTTCGATCTGACGCTCTCACGCGGCAGGGGCCAGTCATACACGTGGACGATAGATGGGCAGGCCTACCCGGACGCCGACCCGCTCCAGGTCCGGCCCGACGAACACGTCCGAATTCGGATGACCAATCAGAGCCCAGTCATTCACCCGATGCACCTTCACGGCCACTTCTTCCAAGTCGGCGACGCAATCAAAGACACAGTCATGGTCCCCGGGCATAGAGGGCAGGTGACGATCGACTTCCACGCCGACAACCCCGGCCGGTGGTTGTTCCACTGTCACAACCTGTATCATCTCGATGCGGGGATGGCGCGTGTCGTGAGATACGTCGAGTGACTCGGTTGAAGCCCCGGTTTCGGATCATTCAGGCTGCCGTTCGTGTGGTCGTGGCCCTGTCCCGTGAGAAGAGTCGAGTGCTAATCCAGCGAATTCGAGCCAGATGAACGAACCTATTCCTGAAAAACGTTTAGAGCGCCCTATACACGTTTTCGAACGTTCTCCTATTCGGATTCACACCCACGTCGATAACTCCCGAGCAGTCCTACGAGTAACCGAGGAGAAAGACAATGACCAACTTCACACTCGGCCGCTGGCTGCTCGTGGCCCTCGCGATCGTGGGACTCGCGTTCGCCGCCCCCGTGGTCAGCGCACACGGCGACGAAACGGCCGCTGACGACGCGCCCACGGACAATACCACCGCAGATGAATGGGCCACTTGGATGGAGGCACAGATGACCGAACACATGGGTCCCGGTGCTGTCGAGTGGATGGAGTCGCACATGGGTGTGACCGTCGACGAGATGGCCAAGGACATGGCTGACGAGGAATACCACGACGGGGCTAACGACGACTACAACGGCGGGATGTACGGGCAGGGCCACTGCTGACGGCCCTGACCGTTTCGATCGCTTCAACCGAATACCACGATCCACCAACTCAAGATAATGACGCAACTCACCACTCACATCGGACGCACTGCTCGTCGACTCGCGATCCTCGCCGTCCCGTTGCTGGTCGCGGCGACTGGAACGGCTGCCGCTATGGGCGGAGGCTACGGCGGCGGCATGATGGGCGGCGGCTGGGGCGGTATGGGCGGACTGGGACTGTTCGGCGGTGGAATGTTCCTCTGGCCGCTCCTCCTGGTCGGACTCGTCCTGCTCCTCGTGTACGGGACTACCCGCGAAGAACAGACCTCAAAGACGAATACACCACTCGCCGAACTCCGCGAACGCTACGCGCGTGGTGAACTCTCGGACGAGGAGTTCGAGACCCGACGGAGCTCGCTCACACAGTGAGTATTGACTCCCTCCACGTATCCTCCCATGTCCTCCACTCGCATTCGTATCGTCGGCGTGCATCCTCCGGGAAGAGAGGAACACGAGAGAGTATGCTTAAACGAGGGAGTGATTTGCTGGGTCAGCAAATGGACTCGGCTGATTATGTATCCAGCAATCGTCCATAGTATTGTAAAGAAAAGGAATGGACACACAAAAAATAGAATGAGAGATTGAGCGAACCCGACGACACGATCTCTCTGAACCCGTCAGGAATGACTCGAGCGATCTGAACAGAACCCAACGTGCGTCGACCCCAGTCACGTACTGACTCGAAACGCGCCCACAACAAAACCAACCACCACAATGAACAACTCGCAACATAACACCCGGAACGGTTCACGAGAACAACGCAGACAGGCTGCCGAGCGCCGACGACTCCGTGCATTCACCGCCTCAGAAGCGTCTGGCGGCGCTGGATTAACCGAAGAGGAAACAAAGAGGCTCATCGCGAGCTTGGAAACCAAAAACACCCAATAGACCGATGACGTACACCATCACCACAACGATCGATGCACCGTTCGACGATGTCGTAACCGCAGTCACGACCGCACTCCAGGACGAAGGCTTCGGCATCCTCTGTGACATCAACGTCAAAACAACCCTGAAGGAAAAACTCGATGTCGACGTAGACCAATACCGAATTCTCGGGGCGTGTAACCCTCCGCTCGCCCACGAGGGGCTCGTCGAAGAGCCAGAACTGGGGGCTCTGCTCCCGTGTAACGTCATCGTCTACGAGACAGATGGCGGTGACGTCGTCGTGAGCGCCGTCGACCCCCAGCAACTGGTCGGCATCACGGAGAACCCTGATCTCGACGAGATCGCGGTCGACGTGCACGAACGATTCGAGCGCGTCATCACAACGGTCTCAGACGAGTTGGGAACGGTTCCAGAGGAGGAGTAACGATGTCTTCGTCGAATCAACTCGACACCACGACCATCGTGCTTCTGATCCTCGGGGCGATCATCGTCCTCCCCTTGCTCACGATGGGGATGGGATTCGGTGGCATGATGGGCTACGGCGGGATGATGGGCTACGGTGGTACCACCAGCGGATGGTGGCCGTTCGTCGGGATGCTCGTCCCGCTCATCTTCCTCCTCATCCTCCTCGGCGGTGGCTACCTCGTCTTCCGACGTACGAACGAAGGCCAGACGTCTCGAAATCCCGCGATGGAGGAACTCCGTACGGCGTACGCTCGCGGCGACCTCACCGACGAAGAGTTCGAATCCCGCCGCGACAAACTCGAACGGTCGGAGTAGACCAACGAGCACGCACCAAGGTGCGTATTCCCACGCCTGCGTGATCGAATGCGTGATGCTACTCCCGATCACCACTGTGTGAGCGCGCCTTCGAATCAAAGAGATGGAGGTCTCTCAGCTTACGATTCTAAATAGTAATGTGGTTAAGTCCCAATACCGTAGTATACTATGTGATCGAAGTCATCCTCTTCACCCAAGAGACATGCGGAGCATGCGCAACACAACGGGGGAAAAACGACGGCCTCGAGGACAAGTATCCGGACGTGGAATTCCGGGAGGTCGACATTCAGAAAGATCTGGAAACGGCCGAGGAATACGGCGTCCGCAAGACGCCGACGACACTCGTCTACGCGAACGGTGAACAGACCGCCGAGTTCATCGGCATCGTCGACCGGAACGACCTCGAGTCAGCCATCGAGAGCGCGACCGAGCAATCGTCTGGATTCGCCCAACGTCTCGTCGATGTCGTGCGAAAATGACGACCACCAGACCAATTCAAACCACATGACGAACTATAATCGACGTCAGTTCTTGGGAGTGCTCGGTGCCGGCGCAGTCGCCAGCGCAGGCCTCTCTCAGCCAGTGAGCGCACAGGAGACGCCCGTCGTGAAGATGGGCAACAACTACTTCGACCCGATCGGACTCCACGTCGAACCCGGCACGACCGTCCGCTTCGAGATAGCAGCCGGTGCACACTCGGCAACGGCCTATCCGGACCGCGTTCCCGCGGACGGGACGGCCTTCGATAGCGGCACAATCTCGCAGGGGAGCTTCGAGCACACCTTCGAGGCGCCCGGCACGTACGACTACTACTGCATCCCGCACAAGTCGGTCGGCATGGTCGGTCGAATCGTCGTCGGCAGTCCGGGCGGCCCAGCCGAAGACAGCCCGATTCCGGACGGCGAGGTCCCCGATAGCGAGACGATCGTCCAGAACGGCGCCGTTGCCGTCGGCTCGGACGTCGACGGCAGCGGGAGTACCGATGGCGGTATGATGGGGCCCGGCGGAGGGGGAATGATGGGTGGCTCGAGGGGCGGGTGGGGCGGCGTCCCGTTCGTCGGCGGGGCACTCGGAATGCTGGGGCTGGTCGGCGGACTCCTCTACTGGGCAACGGGTCGAGGGGATACACCTCCAGAAAGTGACGATTCCGCGATGGAAACCCTCCAACGTCGTTACGCACGAGGCGAAATCGACGAAGAAGAGTTCCAGAAGCGTCGTGAACGGTTGGAGACTGGGAGAGAAGACGCATCTCGGTAAGGCGCGGTGTCGTCGGCCATCTCTACACGCCTGAGGTCCCTCGCTCAGGAGTCCTTCGAAGACCTGTTCCTATGCCGAGGCAGTCCTCTACGGAAAGTAAGCCGCACTCATCGGTGCCCAGAGAACGAGGGACGCAACAGCAACCAGAGTCCGACGATCCGTTTGCCCTATCAGACGAACGTAGGGAAACCCGGGTCACATTGAAGAGCGATGCCGGACGATATTAGTGGGCGGGAGAATCGACCTCCTACCCACAGATGAACCGGCATAGGCCACTCAGACACCGCCTCAAGACTACGAGATAGACTGGCAGACCGCATGACACAATGAGACAGAAAAGAGCGACACGAACCATCCTCAGCATCGCAATCGCGACCACGGTCGCCTTGACGCTCTCTGCAGGTCTGGTTGGAGCAGTACCGGAAGGTGACCATGACAGCAACAGCGGAGACACACAAGAGGTCAAGGTGTGTCACGTCCCCGCGGGAAATCCGAGTAACGCACAACTGGTTACGGTCTCCGAACAAAGTTGGGAGAACGGCCACTCGAAACACGGAAACGACATCCGCATGGACCAGCATCCCCCGCATCATCCCGACCACCAACACAACGCAGAGACGATGTGTGAACACCACGGTGAGCACATCGCATAGGTACCGACGATAACCACCTAAATGCCGAATCCCATCTCGGGATTCGACATCTGGTGGCCATGTTTCTTACGTCGTTCGAGTTCCTCGGTAGTACACCCACACGGCGAGGAGTCCGACGACGAGGAGGTAGCCGAATCCCCAGCCGAGCGATACAGCAGTGTCCAGGTCCGTTGTGAGCCCGGTATCGACCATGACGCGGACCGGGTGGTAGCCCGGGAAGAGTTTCATCCACCACTCGGGCTCAGACTGGACGAACAGCGGGTCCTGAAAGAGTCCAATATCGATCATCGGGAGGATCAACATGATCCACAGGCCTGCCAAGCGATCGAAGACGGCGCCGACGAGCATCCCGATCAGTCCGTAGGTCACCGAGAGGACAAGCATCGCGGCGACAAACCACCAGAGCTGCTCCGGCCAGAAGTCGACGAGCATCACGCCGACGGAGACGCCGACAACGAGGAGTGTGATGACGACGAGGACGCCGAACCGTGCGGCGATAACCTCGCGGGCGCGATAGCCGACAACCGCGAGGCGGCCGTCCGTATCTCTCGCCTCGCGCATCAGGAACAGGCCGGCCAAGCCAGCGATAAACGAGCTCGTGATCGGTGTCATGATCACGCCATGGACCTCGGGCATCCCTCGCATCACGGTCGTCGTCTCGCCGTCGACGAGCGTCCGGACCGGCATTTGGACGTCCTGGGTGACCGCAAAGGCGAGCGTGATGAACGACACTGGGAGAATCACCAGGAGCGCCACGAGGACGTAGTTACGGGCGTGTTCCCGGAGCCCGATACCGAACGCCGTGGCCGTTCGATTCACGCTGACCACCCCCCAGACGTGCGCATCGTCGCACCGAATACGGCAGTCACGAGGACGAGCAACACGAGAACGTATCCGCCAACGAAGGCGAGGTCGCCCGCCGCGAACGTGCCGTCGAAGACGGCCGACTGGAGAAGTTCTTTCGGATGATACAGCGGGAAGTACTGGACGAAGTCGGGGACATCCGCGGCGAGCGGGCTGTCGCCACTGAGGAACGCGTCCATCATCGCGAGGAACACGACGACGAGCGACCCCTCGAACAGCCGCGGAAGCACTGCGCCGACGAGCGCACCGAGGAAGGCGTAGACGACGCCCGCGAGCGCGAGGAACGCGAACACGAGCAGCGGTGCCTCGGGTTCGACGGTCAGCCAGAGGACCCCGAAGTTCACCCCTGCGACGACAATCGTGACACCCGCGAGAGTCGCCAGCCGCGTCGCAAGTAACGTCCTCGGCGAGTACCCGGTCTGGACGAGCCGTCGGTCGGCCTCCCGGGCACTGATCATCTGGACTAGCCCCATCAGCCCGGCGATGATGGCGACGCCGAAGATCGCGCCGAGGACGCGCCCGAGATCGAGCGGAATCGCCTCGACGGTCGGCATCGACGGTAGCCCCGCCATCGCCTGTCCCCACCCCTCGATGACCACGAGCGGCAGCACCAGCGCGAGGACCACGTTCAGGGGCGTCCTGAGGAACGTCCTAACGTTTGATCGAACGCCCACGGCGAACCTATTCATCGTCTCCCTTCCGGTCGCTCCTGAGTTCGCTCACGGTCTCTTCGTCGGTCACGTCGTGGACCAGACCATCCCGCACCTCGAAGACGCGGTCGAGACGGCTTCGTTCCTCGATGAGGTGAGAGATCATGACGACAGCAGTGCCATCGTCTGCGAGGTCCTGAGCCATGTCCCAAAACCGCAGGTAGGTCTCCCAGTCGAACCCGGTGTAGGGTTCGTCGAGCATGAGAACGTCCGGGTCGTGCATCAACGCGATGCTGAGGTTGACCTTCTGTCGGTTCCCGCCGCTGAGCTGGTCAACTCGGTAATCGAGGTACCGTTCGAAGTCGAGTTCGTCCGCCAGTCGCCGTTTCGCCGCGTCGATCTCCTCGCGACTCATCCCGTACCCCGCGCCGAACAGTCGGAACGTTTCTGAGACGGTCAACCGATCGTAGAGCAGGGGCTCCTGCGGACACCAGCCGACGGTCCCAGTCCGTTCAACCGTGCCCACATCGTGATCAAGGACGCCGACGAGGATCTTCATTAGCGTCGACTTCCCCGACCCATTCTCGCCGACGATGCCGACGATCTCGCCGGCACGGACCTCGATATCCGCACCGGTGAGAACGGGCGTCGACCGTCCCAACGGGAGTCGTGACCCGTAGGTTTTCTCGAGGGCGTTGCCTCGAACGAGCGTCTTACTCTCACCGACCGTCTCCGTGGGTGCCGTGGTCGTTTCCATACGTAGAAAGACGTTCTACTCATTCAATCGAATTGTTGTTAGGAATCGAAAGTTGACCCCGTCGAAGAACCCGGAGATTGGGTTGTATTTCGAAGAGAGCAATGGATAGCCAACGATTTGGCATTCATTTTGTCTCCAAACAGGGATAGACTTGGGCGGTAGCCGTCATGAAAATCAGATATCTATCAGGCGCCGAGCATAGCGTTGATGGGGTTTGCGAGTCAACGTTCGAGTATCCATGGTTCAGTGCTACATCTGTGACTCGGAATGCGCTAGCGACGACGAGGTGTTCGTCTGCGAGCACTGCGGAATCTCCTGCCACCGGCACTGTATGGCGGAATACGACACCGATGTCTGCCCGAAGTGTGTCGGCGAGCCGATGATCGGAGCGGTCGAATTCTAGTCGCTCCGTCTCACGCCTCCGCCGCGGACAGCCCGGAAGCAACGTATATGGATGGTCGGCTGACGAAATGCGTTTTTAGCTCGTGCCCGTAGCGCAGGTATGTCTACAACCGTCGAACTTCCCGACGTCGACGAGGCCTGTGCGTACTGCGGATCGCGTATCTTCGACCACGACCCGATCTGTGTGCGCGACTGTACCGACGACTGCGGGTCGGCGACCTACTTCTGCAACTACGCGTGTCTCTCGACCTACGTGGACGAAAACAACTTGACGGCTGGCGACGCCTGCGAGTGGTCGCCTGACGACCCCCACTGCTGCTGAGTGCGCTCACCCCAAGCAAGACACGGAGCAACGTATTGGCCGCCACCCCGCCCAGGAACTACCAATGGAGCAGTTCTGGTCGTCCAACTTTATGAATGCAGCCGGCGAAGTCAGTAGTGGTTACCCATGTCGACAGAGCGCACGTCCGACGGGCTGCTCCGAATCGTCCTAATCGTCCTCGCAGTGGTCGTCCTGTTTCCGATGTTAATGATGGTTTTCGCCGCTCCAATGATGGGGATGATGGGCTGGTGGTGGGGCGGCGGCACGGCCGGCGGCCTCTCGCCACTGTGGGGCGTCGGGATGATGCTCGTCTGGCTTGTCGTCCTCGTCGGCATCGGCTACCTCCTCTATCGCGGCCTCGTCGGTGGGGTCGGGTCGTCGCTAACCACTGATAGGGCACTCGAAGAGCTCCGAGTGGCGTACGCACGCGGCGATCTCTCCGACGAGGAGTTCGAGGAACGGCGTGCGAAACTCACCCGCGAGGAGTCGCAGTAGTCTGCAATCATGTCCCCGACAGTACAGCGACGCGAGTTTCTCACTGCGCTCGGAGCCGGCATCGCAGGTCTAGCGGGCTGCGTCGGCAATCTCCCGGGAAGCAGCGGTGGGGTCGATCGAACGATCTACGTCGGCGCGTATCACTGGGGCTTCATCATCGTCGACGAGTCCGGCGAGGAACAGGACCGCATCAGACTGCAACGGAACGATGTTCTCCGTGTCGTATCGTTCAACACGCTCGCGAGTCAGGCCGTCCAATCCCTCCCAGCGTCGATTCGAGACGTCCTTCCCGACCACGAGGCCCTCGAAGAACGAAATGCGGAACGCATCCCGGTCCCGGCCGACGGCGACTTCCACGAGCTACTCGAAGAAGCGAATGAGCAGTACCCAGACCACAGTCTCGCGATCACGCCCTCTGGACAGGTTCACATGGGCGGCGGAATGATGATGCACCCGGTTGCACTTCCGCAAAATGCCACCAGACCCATCATTCGACAGTTAGGGGCGACGCAACGAGGCGATTACACGCTGAGTTGCCTGACCTACTGTGGCTATGGACACCCGTACATGGAAATCGACGGTGGCATCGTCGTCACATAGGGATCCGTCCTAAATGTCACTGGGGGAACTGGCCGGGAAACAGCGTGGGGATCGAACTAGCTGGAGAGCTGTTGGGCTTGCTCGATCCACGACGACACTCGTGAGCCACTGATACCCAGTCGCTCAGCGAGCGCGGCCGGATCCGCGGCTGCGAGTCGACTCACCGTAGAAATCCCGGCGTCATGAAGACGCTCCTCGTACGCTGGTCCGACGCCGTCGAGCTTCTGCAACGACTGTTCCTGGTCGGCTCCCTCTGGAACATCGCTCCCGCCGGGTGTATCTGTTCCTTTGGTCGATGTCACCGACCGCTCTCGAAACCACGTCGCCACGCGGGGCCACAGCTCCGCGTGGGCCTTGCCCGAGACGGCCATCCCGACGTGACCGGTTGGAAACTCGTAAATGTCGGTGTCTTCGCTTGGGATAGTGTCCATGAATGGTTTACTCGCGTCCGGCGGGATGAGGTGGTCGAACGAGCCGATGATCTGTAAGACCGGCATCGTGAGATTTTCGATGTCGACGGGGTCGCCATCCAGCACGAGTTCGTTCCGGTAGAGGGCGTTTTCCTGGTAGATATCTTCGATGAACTGGCGGTAGGCCTCGCCCGCGACATCGACCCCGTCTCGCACCCAGCGTTCCATCCTGCCGAAGTTCTCGACAGCTGTCTTATCATCGAGGTTGTCGAACAGCATCGTGTATTTCCCGAGGTAGTTATCGACGGGGTTCATCTGGGCAAAGCCAGCCCCGAGAAACTCCGCCGGGACGTTCCCATAGGTCTCGGTAATCTCTGCGGGGTCGAAGTACTCCTCGCTCCCCCACTGCTCGAGGATACCACCTGTGTTGTCGAAACACAGCCCCGTGGCCATGAGGCCAAGATTGCTAACCTTCTCCGGATGGAGAGCCGCGTACATCGTGCTCAGCGTGCCGCCCATGCAGTAGCCGAGGATGTTGAGGGCGTCATTCGTAGTTCGTTCACGGACGACGTCGACGCAATTGTCGATGTATCGATTCACGTAGTCGCCCAGGGTCAGCGACGCGTCAAGTCGGGACGGTTCGCCCCAGTCGATGAGATAGACGTCGAAGCCGTCCTCAAGAAACCGTCGGACGACGCTCTTGTCGGGCTGGAGATCGAGGATGTAGGGACGATTGATCAACGCATAGACGACGAGGAGGGGCGTGTTGTGCAGGTCGTCTGTGAGTGACTCATAGTGGAGGAGATTGAGTTTGTTCTCGGAATAGATGACCTCACTCGAAGTCTGCCCGACCTCAACGGAGGCGAGATCTTCGAGCCGATTCGGAAGAAGGCGCATCTTCTCGGCGGTTTCCATTCCCTGGGTAAGCAATCTGCGGTGAGTCTTCAATGGGGCTGTGAACGGATTCATAGTCTTAACCTGGCTGTACGAACGAGTCACTCCGGGAGAGGGTCAATCAACACCGTCGCCGTCCCGTCCAGGACGATTTCGTCAGCGTCGTTTTCGATGCGCGTCGTGAGCCGATACCGGTCGCCTTCGAGGTCATCGACGATCTTGCATTGAGCCGTCAGTGACTCGCCGATGTCGACCGGGCGTCGGAACTCGAGATTCTGCGAGATGTAGATCGTGAGGCCAGGGAAACACGCGAGGGCGGCGCTGATGAGTCCGGAGACGAGTGTCCCGTGGACGATCCGGTGGCCAAACCGCGTCTTCTCAGCGAACGCGTCGTTGAGGTGGAGGGCGTTCGTGTCGCTGGTCGCTTCGGCGAATTTTCGGACGTCGTCGTCCGTGATCTCCTTCGAGAAGCGAACGCTGTCGCCCTCCTGGAGCGACGTGGGATCTTCGATTTCGATATCGAACTCGCCTTTTGCCCGGCCATATGGCAAGCGAGGGAGAATGGCTCCACTCGCCTCGACGAGATGTGGATGGGGCGTCTCGACGTACTTCTCGGGAGCGCTATCGAACAACGCTTGGCAGTCGTTCGAGCAGAAGTGGAATGACTCGCCTTCGTACTCAGTAGTCGCTTCGGCAGATTCGGGTGGGATTTCCATCCCACAGACGGGATCGACTGGCATGGGTACACTGAATTGATGGCTCGTTCACGAACTGGGTCGGCGTCGGAATCGTTCAGACGGTCTGCTAGAGAATAACGTAGTCACGCACTATCAACGTACGTGTCGCTCGTAGCACCAACCGAGAACAATTGTAGAAGGCGTTCACGTCCCGATGTGGTCAACCTCGTCGAGAGCTTCAGTGGCCACGTCTCCAAGTTCTCCTGCTTCGATATGGGAATAGCGCTCGCGGACCATCTCCTCTGAGTTGTCGAGATATCGGGCTGCGACAGTATAGCCGAACGCCCTGACGAGGACCTCTCCCATGCCTCGTCGACCGCCGTGAGGAGCGAGATAGTCGTGTTTCGGGTGGTCAATGTCGACCTTCCCCTCCTCGGAGAGCCGTTGGAGAATCGACCGCGCACCATCGGTCGTGATCGAGGGAGGTCGAATGTCTTCCTCAAGTGTCAGTAAAAGGTCGCGAGCGAACTCATCACGCCGTTCTTCGATGACGTCCGGTTGTAGCCCTCGGTCAGCGAGCTCCTCCCGTACGTGCGTCGCGAGTGTCCGCTGGTCGAACGTCGGGAACACCGGCCATCGATCCGCTGGCGGATCCATCAGTTTCCGGTAGCTCCGTAACGGCGAGATAACCGGGTCGGGGAGGCTCGCGGCGTCCCACTGCTGTTTCTTCCGGTAGACGTCCATACTCCCGTCGTCGAGGGAGAGGTCCTCCCAGCGGACGCCGCGCCGGCGCGGGTCGTTTGGATCCCGGAGCAGTTCCCCGACCCGAACGGCGGTGTACGCGAGGACGAACACCAGCGCCCGGTCACGAGCCGTCTTCAGCGCCGCGTAGCGCGCTCGCTGCTTGTCGAGGGGGTCAGTAGCCTCCGGGAGTGTCGTGTAGGCCTCGATAGCGTTGCGAGCCTGCTCGTCGACGTGACGAGTGAGTGCGTGGCGCTGTTCGGAGGTCCAGGCCTGCTGGTCGCCGGGCTTACGGCCGTCGTCCTCCGGCAGCGGCGCCATCGCACTCGCCCGCTGCGCGTAATGCGCCTCGAGATATCCCTCGTTGACACACCACCCGCACCACGCAGAGATATAGCGGTAATATGTTTGTACCGTGTTCTGCTTGAGTCCCCGATCTCCACCGAGATGCCGGGCGTACTCCCGGAACACGCGTTCGTCGAGGTCGTCGAAAATCGGCTCCCGGTCGACATCGTCGAGGACGATCCCGGTCCAGTCGTCGTCACCGCGGTCGCCAGCGGCCCACTCGGCAAACCGCTCGAGCTCGCGTGCAGCGTTTCGTCGATAGTTCCCGCCGTCGCCACCGCGGCCTTTCCCCTTGTCTTGCAGGTAGCGCTTGAAGGAACTCGTGAGTGACTGATCGGCGCGTTCTCGGGGTGTCATGGTTCCTCGTTCGCGTACTGGTAGGTCGGACGGACGTCCTCAAGGAGCTCTTCGACGATCTCCCAGAGGATCAGCGATGGGGTCTCGTGGTCGAACGTGATTCCCCAGCGATCCTCCGCATCGCCGGCTGAATACTGGAAATGCGTTCGTCCGAGATCGGGATGGTCCTCGTCCTGGTGCCACCCCGCGTGAAATCCCGTGTTCGGGTCGGTGTAGTTGATACGGAACCAATCATGTGGCTCCTGTCGGTACCACTTGATGGACAGTTCCGGCGACTCAGGCCCTGTCGAAGGGTCGAGACGGGCTGGATCAAACCGTGCCCGCAGCTGTTTGGCCTCGATATCATCAGGAACGAACTCGACTGTCGTGATCTGTGGCACACGGTCGAGGACGTCCCGCTTTAGCTGGGCGTAGAAGTTTGCGTTCGGGTCACCACCGGGATGCGGGACCGACATCCGTCAGCTACTGGCCTCGGCAGGCTCTGTTGTCGGAGCGAGGAAGTCCCATTCTCGGATGGCGAACCCAACGATCTGGATACGCCGCTGAAGATGCTCCCACTCACGGGCAATCTCACGGCGACTATCTTCCTCCTCAGCGTCAAGGGACTCGTCAGCGAGCGTCCCGCGAAGCTGGTTCGGTGACTCAACGCCGAATTCGTCCTCCCAGTCGCGAATCTGCGTCTTCATATCGGCGAGACGGTCCGTGAGCTCCTCGACAGTGTGGCCGCTGTCTCGAAGACGCATCGCCTCCTGCATCGCTTGGCGGCGATAATCAGGGTAATACGTCGTGTGAGTACCGCTTTCGTCACGATGGAGGATGCCATCGTCGACGAGCCGTTCGAGGACGCGTTTGGTCGGCTCATGTGACCAGCCCGCTTCGGAAGCGATCCAGTTGGCTGTCCGCGGCTCCGACAGCTGCCGAGCAACCATCCGCACGCGGTCTTCACCCGTGGTCTGGCGCTCCATCAGACCCTCGGAGTTCGATTCATCTTCGGTCATACAACATCGTTCGGGCTTTGTCTTAATATAGGTTGAGGCCATTAGTTCTATATCGAATCGACTTCTTCGCCATCGCCCCGATCTCAGCTGTGGGTAGCCAGAGTAAACACGGAGCCCGGTCTTGGCGGCTCTACCCTGGGGGAAGCGCCGTTCTGAGCCGGTTGCAGCATTCGTGCTTCACCGACGGCGTCGGGGTACTTCAAAGTGGTCGTGATTATTGGCGTAATCAGGACCACCGGTGATAGAAGTCTCATAACCATTTTTCCTATGATAGAAGGGTTCTATCCCCCGAAATTCGGATTTGTCCAACGGTATGAATCATATGCCGCTATACCAAAGCCGCGACCGGTGAAGTTGAGACTACAGCGGGTTTAGCGGGCCTGTGATGCGTGCTTTCAGTCGAATCGACGAGCTGAAACTGGTTGGGTCGCTCTCCCAACGGGCGTTCTTGTTATGCTGGTAACTAATTCGGAGTGTTTCCGAGACTTCGGGTAGTGTAGCCACTCAGACGCTGGGCTAACGCGGGTGGCGCACCCTCACTATCCGATCCCTGTCTCCTTCTTCAGCAGCGTCAGTGTGTTATCGGCCGTCACGACCGGCGCGTGCTCATACTCGCCGGTCACTTCGACCTGTACGAGTAGGTCCACTGCTCGCCAAATCGAGTACAGCAAGCAGGCGAACGCGAAATAGAAGAATCGCAACCCGAAATCCTTCGACGTTGTCGCGGCCATGAACCGCTTGATCGACCTGTAGCCGCTCTCGATCTCCCACCGATACCCGTATTCAGTGAGGTGACCACTCCCGCAATTCGTCATGAACACCGAGTACTGCCGATGACCGTCGTGCTCGGAATCCTCTTCCCGACGGTAGATTAGCGTCGTCTCGTGCCACTCATTCTTGCCGAGGTGGAGCTTCCGGTCGGTCTCGTATCGGTCCTGGTCGCGATGGAGCAATCGCTTCGCCTGCGCTTTCTCGCTGGTCTGCATCCGTTTCGGTACTACGTAGGAGAGCCCGCGCTGGCTGAGCATCTCCAGGACGTGCTGGCTGTCGAACTCCCGGTCCATCAGCACGTTATCGACGTGTACCAGCTCCTCGGCTGAATTCAAGAGATCCTTGACGATTTCTAAGCGGGACTCACCCTTCCGAACTGGCCGTGCGTCCAGCACAATCGGAACGGCATTCCCTACTAACTGGACGGTGGCCCACTGATAAGCGTACTCGTCGGTCTTCTCCTTCGTCCCGATAATTTCGTCTTTGTGGCCCGTTCTATCACCGGTGAAGGGGTCAGCTTCGGTGATATCGATGGCGATGATTCCGGCTCGGAAGAACTCCTCTGTCTCCGCGACTTCGCTCAGGAGCCTGTTGACGGCCTGTCGGTACATCTCGCGAACCTGTTCGATCGAGAGATCGCGAATCTGCTCGCGATGGGCGTGACCTAGCGGAGTCCGCTCCCGAGTCGACTCGTAGGTGAAGCTACGAGCGCCCTCGTTCGCAGCCAGTCTCTCGCGGAGTCCGAGATACGTCTGCAAGCCCCAGTACGCGTTCTCGTGTATCTCACAGCCCTCACCTCGATCCAGCGAGAATGCCGGGAAGACAACGCGACTGACGTGCTCCGTAATCGTTGCCGCTTCGTCGAGGACACTGTGATCGGTTTGGTCTGATTCGTCCGCTTCGTCACCATGAGATGGAAGGTTTCGGTCTGGTTCGCGCGGAACAGCGACACCCGCGTTCTGGGCTTTGATGAGGATGGTCCGTGCAGCTGTCTCGACTGTACCGCGAAACTCGGCAGTGAACCGGTTGTGCCAGCTTCGCCACAGCGTCGATTGATTCGGCACTGTCTCCAGCCCCAACTGCTCGCAGAGCTCTGGACGCCGATCCAGATACTCGACGAGGGCTGTCTCATGATCCCAGCCGTGGCACTCTTTCAGGACGAACACGCGGAAGAGCGTCTCCGTCTCGTAGCGAGTCGGGCCCGCGTAGCGGTCGTGCGCGTCGAAGTTGAAATACGCCAGTGGAAGTGAGCAGATGAAGTTCTCGACCGACTCGTGGCGGTCGTGCCTGAACCAGGTCTGCGAGACTGTCCGGATATCGGACTCCAGCCCGTCCAGCGAGCTTCGGTCGTACAATGGCGTCGAACTGTATGCTGGCCAGTCCGTGTAGGTTCGCTGAGCGATCTGTCGGAAAACGGTTCGACGAGCGTTACAACTCGTAGTCATTCATGCCGGTAGTTGAGAGGTTCCCAAGGAATCGTCTTGATGACTGTCGCCGAAACGTCGAATACTGGGACGCGACGAGGCACGGACTGTAATTCAGTTAATCAAAAACCGAAGATAGATGAAATTCGTCGGGATATATGCCAGTTCCACGACTTGCTCTAACCAGTGTTTGGACAGATTAAGAACAAGATTACAAGCCTTCGAGGAGGTTCTACGGACGGAGGGCACACAGCGACCACACCACAGACTGGCTCCATTGGTAAGAACGGAACCTCACCTGAGCAGCAGACATCCTCGCGTCTGTTCCGGTGTCCCTCCTGTGAAGCCGTATATATCGCTCACGCAAAGGAAACATGCGGAACCTGTAACACCGAGGTCACGCAGGTCCGGTCAACACTCCGCGACCAGCCGCATCGATAGACCCGGTCGAATATCGCCGTCGTCCTGCGCGTTGCACAGTTTGGTGCGTAACTCTGGAGTGGCGGCTTCCGTTTCGTCAGTGTCACCCACTTCCTCAAAAACGACAGTGGGATGAAAACGTGCAGGGGTTATCCGCGTTCGGAACCAAGTGGATGTATGACACAGGTGGGCAAGACGTCTTCATTCGACGAAATGCTGGCGGCAGTAGCCGACACTCACCGACGCACACTCTTGCTCGCGCTGTTAGAGGAGAATCCCCAAGATGAGTTACCAGTCGGCAATGACGACTCTGCCGACGACGCGGTCGAGCAACTCGTCCAGATGAGACACGTTCACCTCCCGAAACTTGTCGAATACGGTTTTATCAACTGGGATGAGGAGGCAAACGAAGTCACAAAAGGGCCAAACTTCGAGGAGATCAGACCCTTACTCGAACTGCTCCGTGACCATGAAAACGAACTCCCTGATGACTGGTTGTAGCGTCACTCACACCGGACTTCAGTAACGCTGGACCAAGCGATACAGCGACCACCTGTACTGCCTGCTGTTAGCGTTCGTCCGAGTTCGCACGGACAATCACATCGCCACGACTGTGTACAGTCACCTGCCAGTCAGCAAAGTTGAATGAGACCGTGACGGTCTCCACATCCGAGGATGCGGAGCCAGTCGGCCGAAGAAGGATATCCAATGCATCCGGGTCAAGCGATTCGTACAGTGGCTCGAGAGTCGTCGGCGCGCGATTGACAGCGATCGCGGCTGTTTCGATGACCGCCGTCGAAGGGGCTGTCGACGACCACTCGTACTGGGCGCGAACAGGTTCAGTTGTCACATCCTGTTCATCAGCAGATGAACGCTCAGACTCGTCAGTCATACGCTTCACCTCTTTCGTACGCTGAGAAGTAAGTCATTACTCTGATTGGTCCCCGGTGGTATCGGTGTTCTCCAACCGCCACGTGAAGATCGCTTTCAGCACGACGACGAGACTGTTCGTCTGTCCTGCGCCCCAGATTGCGGTTTCCGACCGCGGATCGGTGGGCGCTGCATCCTCGCCGTTGACGAGCACGCTCACGAGCGTCTGTGTTCCGTCGACCATCATAAGGCGCCCTGCCGGCGTGTCCGACCAGACCCACAGGGAGTCGAACAGCTCTGCCTCCGGAATCTCGTCTTGGATTCGCTCTTGGACGCCGTCGGAAACGCCGCCGAGGCTGATCCTTACGCCTCGTTCTGCTGCAGCACCTAACGCGTCGAGGATATCCTCAGTGAGCACGTCCTCGACAGTCATGTAGACGATCTCGTCGTCTGCTTCGCTGATGAAATCCAGCACGCGATCGGTGACCGCCCCCTGACTGTCGACCGTCCAAACCCCGCGTTGTTCCTCGCTGCGCTGGACCGGTTCGAGTTCATCCAGCGCCATCGTCAGGACCGACGTCCGGTGGTCCATCTCCTGCTCGAACTTCCGACCAGTAGTTTCGGCCGAAATCGCCCAGAACTCCTTGGGTGAGGACTGCTGAACGTCGACGAGCCCTCGACCGTGTAACTCGTCTATCGCGTCGTAGACGCGGGTCCGGGGGACATCCGAGACCTGGCTCACGTCTTTTGCGGTCCCCGTCCCGAGCGTCACGAGCGCGACGAACGTTCGTGCGGCGTAAGCACTCAGCCCGAACTGTTCGAGTTGCTCAATAGCTGCAGCACGGGGATCATCGACGGGGTCGGTATCCATGGTTCAAGGGTCTCTGCAGTATCGAACCCAGCCACGGAAGGTGGCCGGGGCCGGCACGCATCGGGTTGTGGTTGGGACACAAGTTCCGAATCGCGTGCCGGATTGTACGGTACCGCTTCGGTGGCGATAATAGTTTTGTGATTAACTGAGTGAAAACTCTAGTAGAGGCATAAACCATCATATGGCGGGGAAATAGGATTGGATATATTTGTAACTTAGCAGATTACAACTTCTATCCGGGGTATACGCACGGCTCTGACCCAGTGCCCATCTGCTGATTCGATCTTCGTTCGACGGTTGAGATTACGTCCAGGAGTGACAACGCCTATCCACCCAGGGCAACGAGTTTCTGAGAAGGCCCGGGTTCCGCCGGGTTGTGAGTTGGGACACATGAGCACAGATGACACATTAGACGAAGCGGTCGAGGTACTCCAGCAACTCGGGTTAAAAGAATACGAAGCGAAGTGTTTCGTGGGACTGTCACGCCTCTCGACGGGCACCGCGAAACAGCTCAGCGAAATCACCGACGTGCCGCGGACCCGCGTCTACGACGCGGTTCGAATGCTGGAAGCGCAGGGCCTCGTCGTGACCCAGCATTCGAGCCCACAGCGATTTCGCGCCGTCTCACTCGAGGAGGCGACCGAAACGCTCCGGGACCAGTACGAGGCCCGCGTCGAACGGCTCGCAGCGGCACTCGAGGACGCCGAGAAGATCGACGCCGATGAGGAAGAGGAAGTCCAGGAAGTATGGAGTATGTCGGGGACAGACGCGATTGCAAACCGCTTGAACACGCTCATCAGGGACGCGAGCGAAGAGGTGGTGTTGGTTATCGGCGACGAGACGCTGTTGACCGACGAGCTGGTCGAGAGCCTCACCGGGCTCGACGAGAGCGTCGACCTGCTCATCGGTGCGGTCACAGAAGAGCTCGAAGAGCAGATTCACGACGCCGTTCCGCGAGCGACGACGTTCCTGTCGGGACTGGGCTGGCTCCGCACGGCAGGTACCGCCGATGACGATCTCGCTATCGGCCGACTCCTCCTCGTCGACCGGTCGGCGATCCTCGTCAGCACGCTCGTCCCCGAGACACAGGAGGAACAAGCCGTCTTTGGCGGGGGGTTCCGGAACGGCCTCATTGTGATTGCACGTCGGTTACTCTCCCAGGGGCTCATTCCGCAACGTGACCCACAGGCAGACTAGCACCCGTTCAAATAGCGGAATCGACAAAGCGTCTCGATCTGGCTGCGACTTCACGGCCATGTACGACAGCGCCACGGCGACGCGGAGACGGTCCGTTCAGTCGGTCACACCCATCCGTCAGGGAGCTGTCCTCGATTGTTGTCGAGTAGTTCGAGGAGTGGCTGGATCTCGTTGAACCGAGGCCCCCTCGTCACAAAGTGTTCTTGTCGGTTAGCATCGATGAATCCGGACTCCTCCAGTTTTGGGAGATGTACGTGGTGCATAGACAGCTTCAGAGTTTCGTCTTCAGCATCCGAATCGAGTTGGTCGAGGGTGACAGCCCGGTCCTCGTCGGAAGTGCCATTCAGCAACGAGAGAAGCAGCCGACGACGCTCAACGTGGCCTAATGCCTCGAGACACGCTTCAAAAGACGTCGCCGCGACTTCCTCGCTCATATGGACATCTACGGCACCAACAGTCCTGTATCCCCCACATTCTCACATCAAATATTCTTTTGATTAACCGAGTAACATTGTTCGACTAATCGACGAGAACGACTGCTTTGTCGGACGCTCATGCATTGAGAGCGCTAGTCTCAACTTCTGCGCGACCGCCGTTCGGACCCGGTTCCGAGAATAATCGCAAGACTGCAAGCAGATGGCTTGCTACACAATCTGCATAATGTACAATGCGCACGAAATCTGAATGATGAGGGAAATCACCCAAATCCAATGTTAGTCGTTCGTAGCTTGCTCGCTTAGCATCTCCACAACTTCCTGAACACGTTCCTCATCGGCTTCGATACCACGCTCCCGGAGGATCTGGAGGGCGACTTCATCACCGTGGTCCGCAATTACCCGGAGACACGCATCTTGAAACTCTCTTCCCTCAAATTCGGGAACATCAAACATAGAGCACGCAGCAGTTACCGATGATCGCATCCGGGTGACGCCATCCCACGTGTCCTCCCGGACATAGAAGCCGTGCATATCGGTCTCATCAAAGGAGAAGGCCGGTCCACCGGTGGATTCGTCCACATCCTCCTCATCCTGCTCAGGAATGGACTCAGTCTCCGACTCTGTGTCCTCAGTAGTTATCTCTTCATCCGGTTGCAGTTCATCCTGGGTGTCAGTACGTTCGACGTCATCCGATTCGGCTCCTTCCTCCGTTTGTTTGAGCTGTTCAGCGACGTCCCCGAAACGGTCGTCCTCATTAGGCATGGCTGTGTTCCTCCACGAGGTCCGCTAAGTGGTCGAAATTCGGGATCTGGTCGCAATCTTCGTCGAACTCCGAGACCGGCATTCCTTGCTTGAAGGCGCGGGAAATTGCGGTCCGTTCGCGAATCCCTGGCTTCGGAATACTATCGATGGTGCGTCCCGAATCATCGAGGGCATCGAAGACCTCCGGGTCCACACGAGCGTACTCGGGGACGAATGAACCGAACTCCCGGTTGAGATTTTCAACTAGAGTCCGATGCTCGTTGCGTTGTCCCATTGTTTCGCGAATCATATTCGGAGTGACTGCGAGGATATCCAACCCGATATTCTGCCGGATTGGGGAGATCTGGCGTTCAATCATCTTATTGAGGCCGTTGATCGAGCCAGCACGCGGGATTAGCGGGATTATGACGCGCTGGACGGCGATGAGGGCGTTGTCAGAGAGTTTCCCACGGCCGCCTGCGGCATCAATTATCACGTAGTCGTATCCGTTTTGAATGAGCGGATCGACAACGTTCCGTCGAAGCTTCACGTCTGCGAACCGTTCGTCCTTCAGCCTCGTCTCGACGTTCTCGAGCTCGTTACTCGACGGGAGTAGGTGAACGCCGAAGTCCGTCTCTATAAGCAGGTCTTCGGGGTCCTCACCATCGATAAGGGCGTCACCGAGGTTCGCATCTCGGTCGTACGCATCGTCGTATCCCAACTGGGTCGTCATGTGCCCGTCCTTATCCAGATCCAATAGTACCGTCTCATGGCCACGAGCAGCGAGTCGATCAGCGATGTTGAGCGCGATCGTGGATTTCCCTACCCCTCCCTTGAGCAACGAGACAGCTGCTCCGGGGAGCCCTTCAAACTCGTCAGCACTCATAGCTCAGCACCCCGTAAGAAGCGGATTTTGTACATTTTGTAGGTAATGTACATTGGGTAGATGTTGAAGGTTGCGCGAGTTTTGTCGATAATGTACGTTTTGCACTGGTCATACGCGGTCAATGAAGCTCGTCCATCTTAATTCTGTGTCAGACAGATTGCGTACGCCATCTACACAATCTACATTTTGTACATTATGTAGATTGTTGGCACAATCTCAATTGCCATAATCACCGTCGACCCTACACAATCTACATAATTTAGATTATCAGCATTTCATACGTATTCATCGCAATCTTTTCCACCCACACGAACCAATTGGAGAAGCCCAATTTGCATTATCTACATTATCCACATTATGCATATTGGCTATGAGATCTACATTCTTCAGTCATTCAATGGGAGAGTCCTGAGTGATAGAGCTCAGACAGAGCCGTTCTACCCCGTCTTCTAGTAAGACTTTTAACTGTTACCGGATTATTGGTAACCACCAGATGTATGAGGTTCTCGACGATACCGCGGCGCAGGTCATCCTCACCATCGAGAGTGGTGACTCCATCCGCCGTGTCGCCCAACACCTCCACACGCCCTACGAGACAGTGAGACAGGCCGTCAATCGGCTGGAAGACGCAGGCTACGTTTCATATGACGACGGCCTCACTGTCGTCGACGAGCGCGTACGCGACGCAGCCCGCGAGCTCGTCGCTGCGAGCGCCGGCGTCAGTCCACCCACCATCGAGGAATCCTACGTCATCCCACAGTTCGGTGCCTGGCCGTTCGCATTTACCCGGATCGACGCCGTCTACGTGTGGACCCAAGGCGGCTACCAGGTCGGTCGCGAGCCCGACGACTATCCGCTGTTCCTTGCTGTTCGTGAGCAGGACATCGACGCCTGGGAGACGTTTTTCGAGTCGTTCGGCCTCCACACTGCATTCGAACGACAGCCCCGAGACGAGTTGGACGGACCGCTGCAGATTGTCCTCGAGCCACGCGCGTCACTCGATATCGAGCACGTCGAAGGGTACCCGGTGATCCCGAGAGCAGAGACAATCGAGTATATGCGCGAGAACTACGCCCAGTTCCAGTCGGCGCTCGCGATGCTCGACCGGATGTACGAGGACCTCGACCTCGGCGTCACGTATCGAGAGACCGAACGGGCACAGCCATGAGCTTCAACAACCGAAGTGACGCCCTCATCGAACTGCTCGAAGAGCTGACCAAAGAGGGCCACGAGTACGTTCTCGTCGGCGGGTACGCTGTCTCAGCGTTCAATGCTCGCTTCTCCACGGACCTCGATATCGTCGTCGCGCCGGACTCCAAGGCTGACTTCGTCGAGTTCCTCGAACAGCAGGGATTCGAGGAAACGGACAGTCACGCCAAGAAATGGTTCTACGACACCGAAGTAATCGAGTACGAGAAGCGGCTCACGCCGCAGCAGCCGATCGGCTTCGATCTCCTTGTAAACGGACTCGGGTGTCGCCAGACGGAGGCACAGTGGTCGTTCGACTACCTGTACGACCACAGCCACCAACAGGAGGTGAGCGGGGGCACAGTGACGACGACGGCCAGAGTCATCGATGGGGCCGTCCTCGTGGCGGCAAAGCTCCACAGTGGCCGAGAAACGGACCTCCGAGACGTCCTGGCAGTGGCTGAAGAGATCGACCTCAACGCTGTCACGCCCCATCTGCGGCGAGGGGACGACAATGCCCTACGGGAGCAACTTGAGCGTGGACTGGATATCTTGGAGAGCGACGAACTCAAGCACGGATTTCGGAGTGACTTCGGGGCCTCAGCTGTCTCAGAAGAAACGGTCACCGCTCTCCAAGAGTATCTGTCTGCACAGATTGACCACCTGAGCTGAATGGGTCGGGACTCCCTTGACCAGAAGTGAAGATAAGGCCCTTCAGCGGTGCTTGCAGTCAGTCAAAAAATTGGAGGAGTGGTTGTCAGTCGACCGTCGCTAACACACGGACATCCGTAGCTGAGTGTCGTTCCCGTTCAGTACGAGCACCGTGCTCGCGGAGGAACTCATCAATGCGGTCGGCAAGAGCCTCCGCATCCTCCCTATCGACGTGGACGATTAGCGTCGGACGCTCCTCGTCGCTGTTCTCAATCACGAGCGAGACATCCTTGAATTCGTCCGGCTCTCTATACGCCTCGAACTCATCGGCGACCTGGTTGGCCAGATCATCAAGTACCTCAATCGGTTCCTTTGTCATAGATTGTATTTCGGCTTTGGAGGGTTGTGCCATCGCGAGCGCGTGAAGAAAATGTGACTTTCAGAACCACCTCCATCAGACAAACGCGAACGGAGCCTTCTCACACCGATGGTTTACCGAGAAGAAGACCGACCCACAGAAGGGACAACAGGTTAGAGTGCTCGCGGATCGCTATCGACAATGCTCGCAAACGCGACGTTCTCCTGAACTTGTTCGATTTCGACTGTTGGCTCGTCGCCGGGCTGAGCGCCGGGAACGATCACGACGTACCCCCGTTCGACTTTCGCAATACCGTCTCCTTGATCACCGACGGTTTCGATTGTCACGTCGCGCACTTCTCCCTCATCAACAGGAGGACCAGATGAATCATGGCTCGTGCTCCCCTGAGAGGCGGGATGCCGTGGGGGCTGTGGGGATGTTGATTCAGCTTCGGAGGAGGAATCAAGGAGAGCGATGCGATACGTTTCATCACCGGTCAGCGCCCCGTGCTTGATCTCACTCGGAGGAATCTCGATGACGAAAGTTCCATCCTCCTCCTTAATTTTCGCAGTGAAAAGCGAACACAGGGAGTCTGATATTTCTACCATAACTGGGTTTGATACTGGATACAATTAATCGGTCTCTTTGAGAAGGAGCGAACTGGATCAGCTGTCCTCAGCTGGTTCTTCCCAAGGAATGTCTCGCTTATGGACTACAGCGAGCTTCGAGTCGTCATCATCTTCTATTGCACTGAGACCACGCTGGACGAGAGTGTGAACCTGTCCAGCAGACTCCGGGAACGAAAATTGGTCATCTTCCGCGTCAGCACGGAGTTCCAGATAATGGAGGTACAACCTGAACCTCGTATCTGCTCCGATAGGCCACCAAATCGTCCCTATCTGCTCATCTACCTGATTGTCCCAATGCTCTATGAGTTCACGGATATCGTCGACGAGCTCCTCTCCAGAGGTGCGAAGGCGGAGGGAGTATTCCCGATCCCGCTCCATATCTTCGATTATATCCTGAAGGAAAGGCTCAGCCTCCAAGGCGGTAGGTGAGGTCTGATCCGCTTCTAGAAGGTGTTCTAACGCCCGAATTTCTTCACGCCGAGCGGCTACAGCGTATGCGACATTGTACTTGTCCTCGGGGAAGATTTCGTGCTGACTCGGTTGCTGTGCCTGAGGGTCAGTGTCCCCAGTGGATGAGCTAAATAAGGTCTCAAAGAGTCCCATACGCTTCGTCCGGAGGGCACCCATAAGTACTTCCTGTCAGAGTGGACCTCAGCTCCGGCGACAGTATACCTTCTAACCAGTCGTTGCGTAATCAGAAGATTTCGTGTGAATCCTGACCGACTTGGGAACGAGTATGAAACTCATCCAAAATATAGAGGATTGAAACATCAAATAATGACGTCAGTTGTTGCTGATATCGGACGATGTCTTTCTTATCTCCGGTCACAACACGGTGAAGCACATCGCGTTCTGCAAGCCCTATTGCGTCAAGAAGCCACTGAGAGTCTACAGGAGGAATCCGGGACTCTTGAATTCCGATGTGCTCCTTGACTAGACCGCGAGCGCGCTCCTGATCGTCATAAGTTGAGGACATGACGTGGACAGCATCCATTAGTGCGTCTTTCCGCTCCTTTGCGTCGTGGAGAACACGATCTCGAAGGTCTTCGACACACCGTTTTGCATTCCGTGGGGTGATTTCACGCGAGGAGAAGTAGTTCTGGAAGTGCCGAACAAAGTGTGGCTTGGCCTGACTTCGAACCTCAATATTATCGAAGAAAATCTCTAAGATACTCTCAAAGGAAAGCCCATCGTAGCGCTGTAAATCGATTTCTCGATTGTACATTGGGATATTATCCTCAACATTCTCTTGAAAGTCTTCAAGAACGGTCCCGAACACGCCATCGGTATCGTCAGGGTCAACTTGTAGCTGATCGGGGTCGGACACAACTCGAGGCGCTCCTTGTGCACGGCTGCAATACTCGTAGATTACAAACTCACTCGTGAAGAGCGTGTTATGACCGTCTAGGATACGCTCTGCTTCTACGGACCACCGGTCGTGAGAAAACGTGAGTCCAATGAGGACGTTAGTGTCTACGAAGTATCGAGTCATTGGCCCGGATGGAGATCTTCGTGCGCAATTCCCCGGCATTCAAGAATCGGAGCAACAAGTTCGTCAGCTGCACTCCGTTCAGATTCGAGTTCGGTCGCTAATCCAGAAAATTTCGCATCAAGGTCTTCCTCTTCGAATTCGTCAAGTTTCTGGATCGCAGAACTCCGAGCCTCCTCAAACAAGGTTATACCGAGGTTTCCACGGACCTCTTCCGGAGACATTCCCTGGGCATGCCGTTGAGCAAGCTCGAGTGCAAAGATACGCCAGAACGTTACATTCACCGTCATCAATCTGGAGGGGTCAGGAGAATGCGAATGGAGTTCTCGAGTGACCGCGTTATACCACTTGATTAGTGGTCGATCATACTCCGGAAATCGGTCGTTTGGAAATGATTCAAAAGTGTCGTGGACGGAGCTGAGTACCGATTCTCTGCTTGGGTCAACCTCAAAGAAATCGTGATACTCCGTATGTAACGTTCGTATTTTCTTATCTAACTCCCGAAAATCCCGCTGAACCTGATACGGTGCATCATCATACATTCGGTCTGTGAGCCATTCTAATCCATGTTCGTAATATTCAGCGAGAGCCTCTGAGACAACAGAACGTAGGCGATCTTCAAGTCCGGGCTCGTTAATACTGGCTGAGGGGACAGTCGAGGGCGTTGCTGGAGAGACAGTACCAAAGAGATACCAATAATACGGAATCTCGATGTCCAATTCTTGCTCTGCAGATTTGACGTCAATACGATAGAGGAGCTTGTGAAGGGACTTTTTCGGCAGCGCATCCGCGGCCCCTCGTTCATGATTGAGGAGGCGCAGAGTCGTTCCCAAGTCCCGGCGGTTCATTATCCCCAATATATACCGCTCGGATTATAGAAGTATCGTCGGATCCCAGTAGACTACCCAACGACTGAGGGAAAAGTAATTCACACGAGACTTCCTTGTAACGAGATACAACGTGCCCATCTACAATCTATATAAAGAGCGGGAAGGGACGGCGCGACGCGGGGAGGACTATAAGGAAGTTGTCATTGAGTACATGGAAGGGCTGAATTACATGGTTGAGCGGGATTCAGCTTTCCACTCCACGCTTGACGATATTCAGTTTGTGAACAAAGCTACGGGCGATAAAGTGGTAGCCGAGGCAAAAGCGTATTCCACAGGCCTCAGCCCGAATGATTTTAGAGACGAACTCGCCCGGTATTTCCTCGAATACATCAAACAGCCCCAACCCCACCGTTTTGATTTCTATATTTTTACGGAGACACTTTCTAATGACCAGCTCTGGAAAGCCCTGTTCGATCGAGATGTCACCGATAATCAGAAACTGGTCGACTTTTACAAAAAACTCAAAGAAAGCGTCAACGATGAGGTCGTAGATCGGCTAGATGATACTGATGTAGATGAGTTCCGAGATTTTGCTATCGATACCCATGTTTTCGTCGGTACATACGATGATCTCCGTCAACAAGCTCATCAGCTCGAGAAAACAGAACGGTTCCAGTACGAACCATATCTTCACTCGTACGAACCAGTTTCAGAGGAAACAGAATATGCGACGAATCTGTTTCAGGTAACCCGCTACCCTGAGACACTGTACATCATAGATACGACGGAGGAAGCCGAGTCAGCTCGCGTCTATAATTACAACAACGAGGCGTTTCCCATCAAGCTTCATGAGCGGAAATTATATTCGCTCGTTCATCCGGACCATCTTCCGGGGTCTACTCGTCATTACATACACGAGGACCGTTTCGAAACACGGGAGTTCGAGGAGTTCCTTCGAACGGGTGCTCAAGAGGAAGAGCGTGAAAACACCGTAAGATCGCTTCTCAGGGGAATTTTCACTCTCGTTGCGAGAGATAACGATTGTCTCATCGACCGTGAGAAGGGAACAACTGTATACCCGGAGCTAAACCGCAGACAGCACGGTTCCGAGCGAAAACTAGGTCGATCGTGGGTTGCAAAGGAGTTAGACTCCTACCCCGATGTCATCCATCGTGGTGTCAAAGTACGAGTGCGGCGCTATGCGGAAGAGTACTACTACGTTCTGCTACCCACACAAGTCTTCACTTCTGACGGTCGTCGGCCTGTAACAGGCGAGCGTAAATCGCGGCTCCAAAACGACTTCTCGCCAAATCGTTTCCACGCCCAGAATAGTAAGTACGACCGCCAGCTGCGTGTCTGGGAAGAGTTGCTGATGTCGGATCAGACCCAGCTTGATCGATTTATGGGTGAAAAGATACCCGTCGTAAAGGAACTCGAAGTGACCAGAGTTGACTCGCTGTCCCTCAACGTCCGCCCGCCCAAAGACGGAGACGAACGTGATGAGCTCATCGAGTCAGCGTCTGATCTCGAAAACACAGGTGGAATTGAACAATGACGCCTGAAGATTCCCCGTTCACGCTTCGTCACCTCGAGGAGCCAGAGATTCAGTTTGAAGGAGGTACTGAAACCTCTCCCAAACGTGGCCTTATCAGATATGGTCCACGGCTCTATGAAGAAGGACACCACACAATCAAACTCGGGATTATCGGCGATCGAGATTCGATCCGCCGGTTGACCGAACTACTTCACGATATGGAGGTCGGGATCCATCCAGGAACGAGTGATAATCCGTGGCAGGTTCCGTATCCCGGCCTTGGTAAGAGTTCCCCGCTCAATCTCTCCATCAATGCAAAGAAGGGTTGGAGACGCCAAATTCGCCGACGAGACATCCAATCTGTTACGAGTAAATCGACCCCCAGAGATCGGATGGAGCGATTCCTGAAGCTAGTGCGGAAAGACATAGAGATAATCGAACGGGATTCGGTTCAGCCGAACGCAATCATCGTCTGTATTCCGCAAGAAGTGATGGACGCGTGTACTCCTGAGAACCAGGACCATGCGCGAATCCAGTCGGAAGGTTCTGACCTGCGAAATCGAATCAAGCTGATCGGGATGGAGGCTCGAATCCCCACACAGCTAATTAAGCCATCCACACTTGCAATCCGTACTGACCGACAGCGAGCATCTCGGGCCTGGAATCTCACAGTTGGACTTCTATACAAGTCACAACGAGGGCATCCCTGGAAAACTCGGCAGATCGAAGATGGGCACTGCTACGCAGGACTCTCGTTCTACAGAGAGCGAGACGAAGGAGATGATGTAATTCGAGCTGCTCTTGCTCACGTCTTTCACGGACGGGACCATATTATCCTCCAGAGCGATCCACTCCCGGATATCACCGAGGACGAGAATGGATCTCCCCACCTCTCATATGAGGCGGCTAGGCAGGTAGGTGAGCAGATTCTGGAATACTACGAAGCTCAGAAAGGGACACGTCCCAGCCGGTTCGTCCTACATAAGCCATCTGTCTTCTGGGAAGAAGAACGTGAAGGGTTGCTTGATGCCACAGACGGTGTTCGCGATTTAGATCTAGTCTGGGTTCGTAGGCGGCCAAAGGTCAGGTTGTTCCCGCCTACGGATTATCCCGCCATGCGGGGAACCCTCCTGAGCGTCCCTGATGACGACGTCCACTATCTCTACACATCCGGATATGTCCCGGAAGAGACGACCTATCAGGGGAGTGGAGTACCATCACCGATTGAGATCCGACCTGACGAGATTTGTGAGACACCCTCGTTAGAGATATGTAAGGAGATTCTATTTTTCACAAAACTCGACTGGAATACATCGGACTACGCAATCCGGATGCCAGCAACCGTGAGTGTTGCAAAGCGTGTCGGCACAATCCTCTCCGAAGTAGATACTGAATCCATTTCAGAGGTCCGGCCACAGTATTTCTACTATATGTGAATCGGTGAGTGAGAGGCTTATTCGTCTGAATCAGAGATCGGATCCAGCTGATAACCAGCGGACCGCAAAAGTTCGCGGATATGCTCAACCGCTTGCTTCTCCTCAGGGGAACCCGTCCCGAGTAGTTCTTCAATCACCTGCTCTCCATCCTCACGAGAGTGATTGATTCATTGAAGGGGGTGTTCTCAGGTGGATACTCGTTGCCTGCTTCGGCTATCAAGGGTTCAGCAACGCAAAGTTCGGCCGCATCGAGTGCCACGAAGCCATCAACGCGTTCGCTCGGGAGATTCTGCTGACAGCGAAGCAGCGACTGGAAGCCGGCGGCTGGCGGGTCGTCCACGGCATCGTCGACTCCATCTGGGTGACGCCGGACCCCGACGTCGACGACGAGGACCGCAAGGACCTCGAGACGCTCGCGATGGAGATTACGGAGCGCGTCGAAATTCGGCTCGAACACGAGGCTCACTACGACTGGGTGGCGTTCGCGCCGCAGCGCGAGAGCGACGCCGGCGCGCTGACGAAGTACTTCGGAAAGGTCGCCGGCGACGACGACTTCAAGATCAGAGGCATCAAAGCCCGGCAGCGCTCAACCCCGCCGTTCATTGAGGACATCCAGCGGGACTGTCTCAACCGGCTCGATACCACGCGGTCACCGGACGCGGTGCTCGGGCGTCTCGAACGAGCAATCGACGAACTGGAAGCGGGCAACGTAGCAGTAGAGCGGCTCGTCGAGCGGAATCGTGTCTCCAAACCCCTGGAAGGCTACTCACAGAATACCCAGAACGTGGCCGCCTTGAAACGGGCTCGCGAGCAGGACCTGGCAGTCCACCCGGGTCAGGATATCGAGTACGTGGTCGTCGACGACGAGAAATCCTCGCGAGACCGGGTCGCGTTGGCCCACGAGGAGATCAAGTCGTACGATTGCTCGTACTACGAGATGCAGCTGGTCCGAGCTGTCGAGAGCATACTGGCACCTATTGACTGGGATCGGAACGACATCCGACGAGAACTCAACGGAACACATATAGTCGGTATCACGGACTGGACCTGACGACCCCCTCCCCCCTTTTTCGAGTTGTAAACTCGTGACGGCGGGGAGGGGTGAACAGCAAGAGGGACTGCAAAACAGCCGATTGTGGCGGATATACGCGATAGAGAGGCTGAGTATTTCATTTTCTAACTTGTAGCTAGAAATGCGAAAGTTTATGTTGCACGTTACCTTACCACAACCGTACTAGAGACAACGAAAACAAATTGTCTAGCTCCAGCTAGACAATTGAGATCTCTGGAGTAGATGACCTCTTCATCTCGTCCGTGGTTCTGATCCCGTGTACTATCACGTCTCATCGCCTCTACGCCAACTTCTGTTAACTCAACGCTCGTTACATAGCGTTTGGTGTGGCCTGTTCCTATCGACTTACAACTCGAAAAAGGGGGGAGAGGGTGCAACATTCGAGATCACCAAATCAGCTTCACCAGCTACCATGTCTGAAACCCGGTATTACTCTCATTCGTGAACAGGTCCTACGAGCGTCGTTCTTTCGCAACTATTCTGGCGCTTACTACTCGAAAACGGGGAGTGTGAGAAAGACCGTATCACCCTGAGCATCATTCACAAAATCCGGATTATGTAGATTTTGCTCCGAGACTCACTTCTCCTTACAACGTGAGGGTGGGAGTATCGAACCAGGTGTATTACCGCCCCACATCTTACAACTCGAAAACGGGGGGTCCGGGTCATCGAGGAAGATCGACGACAGCGAGCTTCGTCGAACCGTTACAACTCGACAACGGAGGGTGATAGATTCCGAAGACGGTATCTGACTCATCCAGAAGATACGGGGCTGTAGTCGTTAGATAGCCTGTTTTCGCCCGGTTACAACTCCACAAGGGTCCATATTTTTATACCCAGAGTTCGAGGGGGTTCATAATGGGACGAGAGGGACGTAGAGCAGGATCGAATAATCCGGAAGGTGAGGAGGATCATCAATCTTCTGCTGCTGATCCTGAAACTCCTGAATCGACGGATGAGGAGGTGGCGTCTCCTGGCACGTCACAAACGACCTTCGAAAACGGATCAGAGTCCGCCGATTCGTCTCAAGATGCAACTAATGGCGACGGTGGCGGCATCTCAATTCGTGATCGGCTCCAAACCGAGTCGTCCGGTGGCGTTTTCGCGAACAAAGACCTCGTCCGGTCAGATACCATCATCGACGAGGATCGTATCGTCGGTCGTGACGACCAGCTAGGCCGTGTCGTCGACAACCTAAAACCGGTCCTCCAGAATGAAGGGATCCCGGATATGCTTCTGAGTGGTCCTTCTGGAACTGGGAAGTCGCTCATCATTCATGCAGTCTGCAAACAGATCGTCGAACTGTGTGAATCCCAAGGCAAGACCTTCGGGGTCATTTCAATCAACTGCGAGGGGCCGAAGACTGCAGATCGGGCTGTCTATCGGTTAGTCAAAGCTGCTGCCGACGACCTCGGCGTTGATCCTGGTGTTCCCCAAACCGGCGTCTCAACGGATCAGAAGCTGGAGCGACTGTACGAACTCATGCGAGAGTATTACGACGGTGTTATCTTCATTCTCGATGAGATCGATATGCTCGAGGGGCCGTATCAGGAAGCAGAGTACAATTCTCTCATCTACCAGCTTTCACGGGCTCGCAAACTCGCTGACTTTGATGGTCCCATCTCGCTCACGACGATCACGAACTACGCCGACTTTATGAAGGACCTCAACAGCCGCGCACAGAGTTCTTACAACCCTGATGACATCTTTTTCGACGATTACGATGCGAACCAACTCCGTAGTATTCTCCGCAACCGGCGGGACGCCTTCAAGCCAGACTCACTTGCAGATGACGTTGTTCCGCTTGTTGCTGCGTTCGGCTCCCAAACGCACGGGGATGCGCGGAAAGCGATTGACCTCCTCAGATGGGCCGGTGAATTAGCCGAGCGGCGTGGGGCTGACACGGTTATCGAGACTGATGTCCGTGATGCTCAAGAAAAATACACCGAAAACCGCAAGCTCCGCCATATCAGCGGCATTTCGACTCAAAAGAAACTCTCCATCTACGCTGTAGCGGCCACTGCCCACTACGCAAGAGAACATCCTGAGTGGATCCCTGCTGGACCTGCGTTCAAGACGTACCAATTCATTGCCGATACGATGGATGCGGACCAGTACAGCCGTGAGACGTTCGTAAATCACGTCACAGAGCAGAGTACGTACGGTGTACTGGACTTCGAGCGTCGGGGCAAGGGGCGAGGCAGAGGAGTGCATATGTATTTCTCCCTCTCCGAGGATCCGGAAACGATCATGGAGACGATCCGTGAGGATTCCCGGTTCGAAGATCTAGCTCACGAAGAGGCGACTATCAGCGCGGTTGTCCGCGAACGGCTGAAGCAGTTCCGGAGTAAGAACTGATCTCGCCCGTATTCTCCCCGCACTTACTTCTCGAAAACGGGGGGTGTTCGTATCCCGCGCGATGCGTTACAACTCGAAAATGGGGGGGTGTCATTCGTCGGGATGTCTCGTTACTACTCGAAAACGGGGGGTGGGTGAGCCAAGAGATTTGACGTGCCGGTCGATGTACTGTGCTTTCCCTTTCCCTCTCCCATTTACAACTCGAAAACGGGGGGTGTGGTCCCTTCAAAATCAGCGCCACCCCCTCCACCCACATCCAGTTACGACGGAAACGTGGGATGGGTGTCCTCCTTCATCGAGTTTTACTCGTCCGGGTTGACCGGACCCCATTCACACTGAAGGGTGTTGGACAAACCGATCCCATTCACACTCTGGGGGGTGTCGTCTGCGACGTCTCTAATGGTACTGAAACGAACATCAGACTACAGTTCAATCTCGTCTACTCGTCGGGATTCACTGGCCCTTTGTACTTCGACGTCACCGAATCACCTTCCCGCCACTGCCAGTAGTAGTAGCGGTTGTCGTTGATCTCCTTGATCGTGATCGTCGCCTTCGCTGGCACGTCGTCCGGGAGGTCATCGGGGCGCTCCTCGACGTCGGCGTCATCCGCCTCTTCTTCCTCGAGACGAGCTTCACGCTCCTTGTATTCGGCCAACGCCTCGGCGTAGCTGGCAACGTCCCGAAGATGCTCCGATGAGGCTTCGTTGAGCGTGTTGACGATCTCCGTTGGAAGGTTCGCCGGTGGAGTCGGGGGTTCGTAGGACATCGGCTGCTCTCGTGTTAACCAACACTACCCACGAGTCCATAGTTTTGTTGGTTAAGACGATGGAGACGGTTCTCACGATGGCTGTCTGTAACACTACTCGAAACTTCTTTATATATAAGTTTCTTTCTATGTTACACCGTGCTCCGGCGCATCGAACTCGAGGTCCTCGCCACGGTCGAACGCGGCGACACGATCTCCGAGCTCGCGACGAAGCTTGACCACAGCGAGAGCTACCTCTCCCGTGCCGTCGGCGACCTCGTCGAGAAGGGGCTCGTCTATACGGAACGTGACGGCCGCCGAAAGCGAGTCGTCCCATCGAATGCTCGCGCCGTCGAATACTACAAGGACCTCGTTCGTCAGCACTCCCACATCGACCTTCCCGAGCTACTGACCGGCAAGGCACTCGAGGTACTGTACTACCTCGACCAGCCGCGAACCGTCTCCGAGATTGCCGACCGGAGCGACAATTACCGCAACACGGTCAACCGGGTTCTCAAGCGGTTTCGCGACCGGGGTCTCGTCGGGACCGTCGACGGCCACTACGAGTTCAACGCCGATTTCGACCGCCTCCACGAGTTCGCCCGTGAACTCGCACACCATCTGCATCGCCACCGCCTCGAAGCCGTCGCCCCGAAGGGCACGATTCTCTGGGAGGACTACGACGAATTCCTCGCCCAGACCGAGACGGAGATCGACGCGGAGGCGTTCCACGAAACCGGCCTCGCTCGATTCGCGGCCTTCGACCTCCAGTTCCTGCTCACCGGCCACCGCTACTACGTCTACTCCGAGGAGCTCGACGCAGTCACGCCGGCGGAGCTCTGCTGTCACACGCTATTGATCGACGACGGCAGCCGTCACCGTTCGTACTGCCTCCTCCTGCTCAGCCACGTCGACGTCGACGAGGACGACCTCCGAGAGCAGGCGACGAAGTATGGCCTCGAAGACGAGATCGACGCCCTGCTCCGCTACCTCGAGACGCACGGCGAGGTCGACGACGACCGGCTCCCGGAGTGGGACGAGTTCCAGCAGCTGGCGGCTGACTACGAAACCGAACAGTGATCAAGTGCTGACACGGTGCCGATTCTGCAGGAGTTACGCGCCGTCCGGCCGGGGGGCGTTCTCGTACTTGACCATCTTCTCGGGCTTGTCAGCGATAGTGTCGTAGATTTGCTGGAGCGTCTCCTCCGCGGCGAGCAGGTTGTGCTCGTCGAGGAAGGTTCGGCCCTCCTCTGTGAGCCCGTAGAATTTCCAGGGGTAGCCCTGTCGGCGCTGATCGTCATCGAGGGCGACCTCTTTGACGATTCCTGCGTCGATCAGCTTCTGGATGTGTTTGTAGACAGTAGCGTCGCTCACGCTGGGGTTGAGTTCCTCAAGTTCGTACATCGAGGGGAGCTGCTCGGGATGCTGGAGGATATTGTTGATCAGCGCGAACCGCGTCTGTTGGGTAACGAAGTGGACGAGCTCGCGGGATTCCATCCCTTCAGCAGTCCCCAAGTCAGTGCTCATACGACACAGTACACGCCCTGTCGGCAAGTAGTTTACTCTTGAGTAAACCACCCCAGAGTAAACTATAGTGGGTTACTTGGTGATTTACTCCATAAACCATATCGTGTGGCGCTGAGAGAGACAATGCATGTCCGACGAGGAGCCGCCCGTCCCAGAGGAGGTCCTGAAGAGTGCGAAGGACCAACTCGACAAGGCGGAGATCTCACTAGCGGACAATGAGGAGATTCTCCACGCATTGAGTGAGCTGACGCCCGTCTATGAGAACGACCGGTCGTACTTCGTGCTGGGAAACTACGACCGGGAGCCGATCCGCCGGCTGAACCTCGTGGTCGACCGACTGAATCGGCGACAAGACGCCTACGCCTTCCGGATGGTCGACATCCGCGGGGAGTGGGACAACAGCATCCAGAAGTTCTGCCTGATCGCCGACATCGTGACATACCTCGTCGGCGTCGCCGAGAAGGACCCGAGCGACTTCCTTGTTGAGCAGGGGCTGCTCGTCGGCACGACGGAGTACTTCGCGAAGAGTCACGTCCTCAAGCGAGAGTACGAGGACGAAGAACACCCCTTCGGCTGGATGCAAGACGGCGTCTTCGAGCTATTCGACCAGGACGGACGGTTGTATCGGTGGCAGACCGAGGAGCAGCTCGTCGACGTGACTGCGGAACTCCCGTGATGGTGGGTAGGTCAGATACTGTCTGTGTTACCCAACGCAGACGGTGACAGAAGTGACCTGTTGGGTACACAGGATTAGTCGGCAACAGCCGGGAGTCGACCGTCGGGTCGGGGAACACGGCCCCGTTTGATTTCGTGATCGACGCGACGCAGGTGCTTACAGCCCCCCTCGGGTGAGCGCTGTTGCCAGTCGGGACAGGTACACGACTCGTCGATGACGTCGACTTCGTACCTGTTGCCGGAGGCGGACTGTACCTCGTAGCGGCCACCTTTCGAGAGGAGCGAGACGTCCATCGCTTCGTCGACGGCACGCGCCGTGCGGGGCTCAAGATCGTCCTGAGACTGTGTGTTCTCGTCGACGACCAGCCGGTCGCGAACGTCGCCCGTTCGGCCCCCGTCCGGAGCGACGGATTCCGCAGGGCCACTGAGCCGCTCGTGGAGTACTTCCTCCACCAGATGGCCTTCCGGCCACAGGTAGTGGACTTCCCGCCGCTCACGATGATCGTAGGAGCCACAGGCGGCAGCGCTCCCAGTCCAGACACGCCACGCCCCGAGTGCTGCCATCACGTCGACGATGACTCGCGGAACAGCCTCGTGCTTGTCGGAGTAGAACATCCGAAAGCGAGTACATTCCGCCTGCGGCGGAACCGTCTCCCACCACTCGACGTCGTCGTCCCAGCTCTCGTACATCGCCTTATCCTTCCCGTATCCGACGGACAGGCCGTCGATCTGCGGTATCTCCACCGATGTCTCGTCAGCCTCTTCTTCGAGCAGCCGAAGGACGGCGTACCGGAGATACTCGTGATTCGGATTGTCTGAAGATTGGGCGACCTGCTCGTGGTGCTCTGCGACTCGCTCTGCCTCGTCGAGAACGGTCGTTAGATATTGGTCGGTCATGGGTCGGTGGAGACGGAAGTGCGCCTCCGCCCCTCGGCGGGCGCTGAAAAACTTAACCAACAAATACCGATCAATCGTATCCTCTGTTGGTTAACCCCTCTCTGCTCGAATGCTGCGCCGGATCGGACTACCGGAACCAAGAATAGTATATCTGTATAGAGATAACTCTATCGGGAATACGGGGGACAAGACTAATACAGTTAGATGCGATACCGATAACTAGCGATGATGGAGTACGTCGACGAGACCGCGGCGAAGATCATGGTCGCGGCCCGGCCGGGCGACTCGATCCGGCGAATCGCCCAGAAGATCGACGGCTCCTACTCGTGGGTCTACGACTGGATCGAGCGGTTGGAGGACGCAGGCTTCATCCGACGTGAGGACGGCGTCTACATCGAGAATTACGCTGTCAGGGATCGCTACTACGATCTCGTCGCGGCCATCTCTCGCGCTGTTCCCCCCTCGATCGACGACGGCTACGTCATTCCGCACTTCGCCGGGATGCCTTTTGCGTACACGAAAATCGACGCCGTCTACGTCTGGACCCACGGCGGCTATCAGATCGCCCGCGGCCACGACGACTACCCGATCTTCATCCAGGTCGCCGACCGGGATATCGGACGGTGGACGGCGTTCTTTGATGAGTTCGGGATTCCGAGCCGGATCGAAGAGCGGCCGGACGCGACCGACTACGACGCCACCGTCTCGTACGTGTTGTTCCCGACGAGTGGGGAGATCACTCGCGAGTGGGTCGACGGCAATCCGGTCATTCCGTTAGATGAGGCAATCGAGCACATGTTGGAGTACCGGGTGAACTACGAGCCGGCGTTGGAGATGATCGCCGACGAGTACGACCGCGATATCGACGCGTCCCACGAGGATCCGCGTCTCAATGCATGAGCCTCGGTGAACGCGAAGACGAACTACTGGATACGCTGGAGGCAGTCATCGACGCTGACCTGCCGTACGTGCTCGTCGGTGGGTGGGCGATCGCGGCGTTCAATCAACGCTTTACCACGGACGTCGACGTCGTCATTCCGGCCCAAGCGGTCGACGACTACACGGACCTTCTCACCGACCGCGGCTACGAGAAAACGGCCGATGTCGAGCGAAACGAACTCTACGAGGGCCGGACTATCCGGTTTACGAAAGATATCGGGAATCCGGTTCAGTTCGACGCGATGGTGGACGCGCTGGGCTGTCGCCAGACGGAAGCTGAATGGTCGTATCGCTATCTGGCCCAGCACTCTGTCACCGAGGAACTGCGAACCGGACGCCCGGTAACAGCCAGGATTCCGGAACGGGAGTTGCTGTTCGCGGTGAAACTCCACAGTGGCCGCAAGGCAGACTCTCGGGATCTGGTGGTGCTGGCTGCTGGCGCAGATTTCGACCGGATCGCGACTCATCTGCATCGCGGAGAGTCCGAGAAGCTCGCTGGTCGCATCGAGACTGTCCTCAACCGCCTCACGTCGGAGGATTTCGCAGATGCATTCAAAGGAGTCTTCGAACAGCAAACGGTTCCCGAACAGGATATCGATGCCGTCGTTGAGTTCCTTCGTGACCAGCAGCGCCGAATCGATTCTGAACGATAACATCGACTGTCGATGGGTATGTCTCGGGACCGATCGAAACACACGGGATCGGGACGCGGAACGAATTAACCAACAATGTCGACAGAGTACCCTCCAGCGTTGGTTAACAGCCGGGAAGGGGGTGTTCAGCCCTCTACAACTGTGTCGATGATCTCCTGAGCGGTCGAACTGATCCGGCCGAGACGCTCCTGAATGCTCTCCGCATCGTCGTCCTGCCACGCGGCAAGATAGAACGCTGAACCGCTCGTATCCAGGTCGAAATACCGCCCGACGATGTACGCAACAGCTTCGGCTTCGATCTCGCGTTTTGCACGCTCGGGTTCGTCGTCGACATCGAAATGGAGCAGTGCGTGGGCGTACTCGTGAATCAGCGTCACGGCGAGATCGGCCTGATTCGAGCGGGCTTTCGCTTCGACGACGGGTTGGAACTCGTGGAGATTCCGGTGTTTGCAGACGCCTTTCGCGTCGCCATGCTCCCACTCAGCAGCGTCGACGACGCGGACGTCGACATCGAGCGTAGCTGCCGCATCAAGGAGCGCTGGCACCAGGTCGTCGGCGTTACCAGTGGCCTCGGTTTCCAACTCGGGGAGCGGTTCGCCCTCGGTTTGAGACACATCGAAGACTGCTGTTGGTTTGAATCCAACCAGTCCTTTGGACCACTCCTCGGGTGGCGTCTCGTCATAGTCACAGTCGCTTTGCTCGTGGTAACTCGGCGAATTCTCGCACTCCAGACATTGCTTGGTGATGATCGGTGCCCAGATCCAGATCGCCTGTTCGCCCTCTTGGACGTGCCGGTCGAACTCCGATCTCCACGTATTGTAGCCCGCCACGCGGGTTGCCTCGGGACACTGGCGCTTGATGAGGAGCGTGTTCCGATACGAGTAGTCGTGGAATCGACTCTGGACATCGAGCCACTCTTGGAACTCTTCGCTGGCCTGCGCGTCGACGACGCCGGCGACGAGGTCGTCGATCCACTGTTCGATGGTGCTGTTCATCTCGTCATCTCGCGTGTCGGTCTCCTCGAAGGAAACCGACGAATTACTGGTCGTAGCCATTGTGTTCACCGAATCGAGTTTACCGGGACTGCATCAGTTCAGAACGCGCCGCACCCCTTCGGGGGCGAACAAAAACCACCCTCTCGGTTATCGGAGTTCGTGGGTCTCGTCAGCGAAGCCGACCGTGACGAGGTACTTGAGGAATTCGTCGAACCGCTCGACGTCGCTAGGCGTGTCGGTCGCCAGATGACGTGCCCACTCGATAGCCCACCGGAAGGCAGGATCTGTTCCGCCCTTGCCGTGAATGTACCACCAGCGACCCGCCTTGAGGACGACCAGTGGGTTCGTCGGGGGCTGTTCGCTTGCTAAACCACGGGTTATCGACTCGATTTCTCCGGGCACGTCGGCTGGTTCTATCTCTCCGGACTGGGTGTTCGAGATATCGATCGGGATCTCATCGACTGAAACGTCGTCTACAGTTTGTTGCTGGCTCACGGAAAGTCACCTCTGGACGAAGGCTCACGACCGAGCCTCCGCCCCCTCCCCGGGCTCGAAAAACAGCACGCTGCGTCACGCTGGGGGGATGTAGACACTCTGTTCGCCAGCGATCTCCTCGAGGTCCTTCCGATGGCGATGGGTGAAGTAGCACTCGTAACTGCAGTACCCACAGACTGCACCGGTATCGTATTCAGCGACGAAGGGGCCGCGACGTGTTCGCCAGACGTTCGCTCCGCATTCGGTGCAAGCTCCCTTTTCGAGATCGGCAGGACTCGGTCCCTCGTACTCGAAGTGTAACCCAGCGTCCTCTGGTGTCGTCTCGGGCCAGATCCCATGTGACTGCCAGAACTCGCGGATGCGAGCGAGACTATGGCGCACCGTCTTTCGCACGGTGACGTGGTCGGCGTTGCGACCGCTGTCGTCCCAGCCGTCAGCCGTCCAGAACTCACCGAACTGTGCGCCACGATGGAGTCCGTTCCAGTCAACGCCGACGATGTCGGCTGGTGGCTCGTCGGTGAGTGTCGGCCTGGTCAGCTGTCGAATGGCGTGGAGCTGCTTGGGCGGACTCCCGCCGAGGATGTGGACGCGCCGTCCTCTCCAATCAGCCGGATCGGAGAACTCTTGGGCTAGACGGTCGGCGTACCCGTGTGAATACCCGAGGACGAGGGTCTCGGGTATCGCGTCGATCACCGCCCGTGACTTCGGAACGACGATGAGCTCGGCCTCAGGATAGCTCGCTTGGATCTCACGAGCAGCAGCGACGTGGGCGTCGACGTCGTCGATATCGTCGACGTCCCCGATGACCCCGACCTCTGGTTTGTACTCGAAAAAGCGGTCGACGAACCGCTCCAGATCGGGATTCCGGAAATCGTTGTCGAGCATCCCAACGGGAATCTCGAGGTTCAGGTACTGATCCGTCTGATACCCACAGTCTTCCCGAAACCCGGGGAGAAACCCGAGGGCGAGAGCATCGCCGGCAAAGGGAGCTCGGTGGAGGAACGCCACGAACTCTGTTTGTCTGGCGGCGGCGATTTCGCGGGCGGTGCTGGCGCTGGAGCTCAGCTTGAGGGACATGATTAGGCTCGCGAGGCCGCTGCTGGCTGCCCCGCACCCTTTCAGGGGCCCGAAAAACCGAAGTACAGCGGATTAACCAACAATAGGGGAACTCACGCAGAGTGTGTTGGTTAAGAACAGCGCTTACCCTTCGTCCTCACGTAACTCTTCAGCTTTCCACTTGAGCCGGCGCAGAATCTGCGTCCGATTCTGGTGCGCGTTCTCGTAGGCAACACACTCACGGAGTGTCTCCATATCCGGAATCGTCTTGATCCCGGCCTTGATTAGGCTCGTGTTCGGTGCTTCCAGACGCTTCTCTGGAGGGAATTCGTCGCTCTCTTTGTCGTCAGTGGTCCCCATCTCGAAGAGCCTCCACCCCTTTGGGGCCGACACAAACAACTCTCCGGACGATGACGCCCCATCTCTAATAGAGATAATACCGGTATAACAGCTACCGTAATGGTCATCCCCCGCGAGTGTTTACAGGCCCGTATGGAGCGAAAGACGATCTCCGTCACCGGGATGTCGTGCAACGGGTGCGAACAGAACGTGGAGACCGCCCTGCGAAACCTCGACGGTGTGAGTCGAGTCGAGGCCGACCACGAAGCTGACACGGTCGACGTGGTTCTCGAGGATGGAGTCGCAGACGGCGACGTGAACGCGGCAATCGAACAGGCTGGCTACGACGTAAAGGCTTAATCGGCCGTCACTCGACCGTCTTCCCGCTCGCCGTCGGTGCGTTCTTTTAGAGCGAATTCGGTGTTGACACCCTCACCGGAGAGGAGCTGGCCAGCGAAGCTGTTGGCGAGAACGGCCGAGACGGACAACACCATCGCAAGCATCGCGAACACCGGGTGAACAAGTCCCGTGGTCGCGGCGGCGACGCCGACGCCGTTGAACGCGAAGGCCGTCACGAGATTCTGGCGAGTCTTCCGGTAGCTCTCCGTGCCGATTTCGTAGGCGTCCATCACGCCACCGAGCCGTTCGCCCATCAGGACGATATCCGCTGACTCGATGGCGATGTCGGTCCCGGCGCCGATGGCGATCCCGATATCGGCCTGCGTGAGTGCGGGGGCGTCGTTGATGCCGTCGCCGACCATCGCAACGCGGTGGCCGGCTTCCTGCAGGCGACCGATCTCCTCGCGTTTCTCGTCGGGCAACACGTCGGCCATGACGCGGTCGATGCCGACCTCGTCGGCAACCGCGTTTGCGGTGCGCTCGTTGTCTCCAGTGATCATCACGGGCGTGATGCCGGCGTCGCGCATCCGCCGGATGGTCTCGGCGGCGTCGGCTTTGATTTCGTCGCCGATGCCGATCAGGCCGACTAGGTCACCACCACGGACGACCCCAGAGACGGTGAGCCCGCGGCCCTGGAGTCGCTCAATGTCGTGGCTCCCCTTCGACAGGTCGATTCCCTCGCCGCTAAGCCATCCCGGTTTCCCGACCAGCACGTCGTCGCTGGCCACGGTTGCCCGGACGCCCTTGCCGGTCACAGAGTCGAAATCATCGGGGTCAGCGTACTCGACATCTTGCTCGTCAGCGAACTCGAGGATCGCATCAGCGAGAGGATGCTCGGAGAAGGCCTCTGCACTGGCCGCAGTCGTGAGTACATCCACCTCGTCGGCACCGAACCCGACGACCTCGCTGACGGCGGGTTCGCCGACGGTGATCGTGCCAGTCTTGTCCAACACGATGTGGTCGACGTCGGGGAAGATCTGGAAGGCGTCGCCCGACCGCATCAGGATGCCACGGTCGGCGGCCTTTCCGCCGCCCCGGATGAGGGCGAGCGGTGTCGCCATCCCGAGCGCACACGGATAGCCGAGAACGAGGACCGCCAGCGCTGCGAACGCCCCGTGCTGGACGTTGGGGGCTGCCCCCCACGCGAGCGGTGCGACCACCCAGAAGAGGAACGAGAGCGTAGCAATCGTCAAGACGCCTGGGACGAAGTACTTGAGGACGCGGTCGGCGAGCTGAATGATGCCGGGTTTCATCGCCCGCGCCTCCTCAATCTCGCGTGCCACCTGGTTCAGGAACGCGTCCTCGCCAGTTGCAGTTACCTCGATGAGCAGCGTCCCGGTCTCGTTGACGCTGCCGCCGATCACCGCGTCGCCTTCGGACTTCTCCTCGGGGATGGACTCGCCGGTAGCGACCGACTCGTCGACTGTCGATTCACCCTCGGCGACGGTGCCGTCGACGGGGATGTTCTCGCCGGGCTTGACGCGGACGCGATGGCCAACGTCGAGGTCGTCGACTGGGACTTCCTCGACATCACCGTCGTCGGTGACTCGGCGTGCCGTGTCGGGCTGGAGGTCGAGAAGGCCTTGGACGGCTTGGGAAGCCCGTGTACGGACGATGAGGCTGGTGTACTCCGAGAGAATGTGGTAGGTGGTGATGAACACGGAGACGGCGAAGAAGTGGACGGTCGGGAAGCTCGGGAAGACGAACAGACCGAGCAACCCACCAAGTAACCCTGCGAACGCGCCTGCCTCCAGGAGGACGTGCTGGTTGAAGATCCCCCGGCGGAGGCTCTGGAAGGCTTTCTTTTTGATGTAGCGGCCAGGCCCGAACATCGTCCCGAGCGCCAGCCCCAGCGTCACCAGATCCATTACGAGAGATGCCGACTCGAAGCGTCCCATCACGACGATCATCCAGCCCATCAGCGCGGCAACGACGATGGATGCGCCGCCGGCGAGCAGGAGACGGTGCTTGCCGTCGGCGAGTTCGGCCTGCTGTTGCTCGTATCGCTTCGCTTTGTCCGGGTCGCGGATGGTATAACCGAGATCCCGGAGCGTGTCCTTCACTTCGACTTCACTCAGGATGTTGTCGTCGTACTGAACGAGGACCTCCTCGTGGGCGAGACTCACGTCGACGTCCTCGACGCCGTCGGTCCGGCTGTAGGCCTTCTTGATGCTCTCGGCACAGAACGAGCAGGACATCCCCCCGACGTTGAATTGTTCCTGTGTCGTTCCCATCGTGGTCGCTAGTTACCCAGCGAAGTGGATAACCATTACGACTATGATTATAGCGGTATCGAATAACTAAGACTGCTGTCGAGTGTGTGGCGTTACTCTTACTATCGTCGTTCCCCTATGTCCTCACAAGAATGGCGCTCCTCGAATCCGACGTGCCGATCCGCGAAGTCGTGACGACAGACCCGGAGAAAGCGAAAGCGTTGGAGAACGACGTCCGGGCGAAGATCCTCGATATGCTCGCTGCCGAAGAAATGACGATCGAAGAGATTCACGACGAACTGCATCGTCGCGGTGAGGAGAAGGCCGAGACGACGGTGCGCCACCACGTGAACGTCCTGAAGGATGCGGGAATGGTCGAGATCGCCCGGCTCGAGGAAGCTGGCGGCGGAACGCGGAAGTTCTACAAGTCGAACACGCGGGTCTTCTCCTATGAGCTCCCGGAAGAAGCAGACGAAACCCTTGCGGGGGCGCAGTCCACCACGTCCGAGGAGTTGGCATCCCTCATTGAGACGCTGTATACGAAACACGGTACTGAGATCGAGGCGGTCGCCCGCGAAATGAAGCCCTGTGAGTACTGCGACACCCAGCACTACGAGGAGTTCATCGTTCGCGAACTCCTGAACCGTGCCCTCATTGAGTTGGGCGAGAGCGGCACACTTGACGACGTATTCTCGACCGACGACTAAGGCTCACTCGATACAGCAGCTCATCTTGGACGTATCCCGGCGGAAGGCCTGACAGGCTTGTTTGAACGCCTCGGAGAACGTCGGGAAGGGGTGAACCGTATCGATGATGTCGTCGACGGTCAGGCCGAACTTCACCGCCAACGTCGCTTCCATGATCATGTCTGCGGCACGAGGCCCGACTATGTGGACGCCGACGATCTCGTCGGTCTCGTGGTGTTTGACGACCTGGACGAGCCCATCCGTGTTGCTGACGGCTTTCGCCCGCGGTACGTCCTCCATCTGAACTGTCCGGCAGGAACAGATGCCGTGTTTGTTCATATACTCGCGCTCTGTCGTCCCGACGGCTGCGACCTCGGGGCTGGTGAAGACGACCGCCGGGACGGTGTCGTAGTCGATGGTGACACCTTCGTAGTCTTCTCGCGGGCTCTGCCCGCTCGAACGGCCCACGGAGCGTAGCTCCGCGCTGCCGAAGGCGTTCTTGACGGCGTGGTTGCCCTCCTTGGCGGCGACCGTCTCCAGTTCGGGCTCGCCGATTACGTCGCCCGCCGCGTAGATGTCGGGATTTGTGGTCTGGAAGTACTCGTCGACGCGGATCGCCCCGTCAGGCTCCGTCTCGACGCCCACCCTCTCTAGACCGATATTTTCGCTATTGGGCTGGACTCCAGTTGCGACGAACAGCGCCTCGGCGGTGACCGCTCGCTCCTCGCCATCGACGACGGTCTCCACCGTGACGTCCTGCTGGCTCGGCTGGGAGCTGCCGTCGGTCGCTGCGGTCCGAACTCGTTTGAAGTCGTTGCCGGTCACGATGTCGATACCCTCCTCGTGGAGGGCCCGCTGGAGCTCCTGAGCGAGTTGGCCTTCCATATCCGAGAGGACGCGCTCGGAGCGCTGGAGGATCGTCACGTCGACGCCGACGCGGTGAAGAATCTGACCCCATTCGAGGGCAATGTACCCACCGCCGAGCATCACGATACTCTCGGGAAGGTCGCGTTCTTCGAGGATCGTCTCACTGGTGTAGTAGTCGACGTCGTCGAGGCCGTCGATGGGCGGTGCCCAGGGCGAACTCCCCGTCGCGACGAGAGCCTTCTCGCCGGTGGTTCGGGTCCCTTTGTCGGGACCGTCGACGACCTCGATGGTCGTGTCGTCACCGGAACGCGTCGCGTTCCGGTTGCCCGAGGGACTGCGTCCCTCGCTGTCGACCAGCTGGCCGTAGCCCTCGTAGATGTCGGTCTCGAAGTGCTCGGCGACGTCGACGTAGTTCTGCTGCCGGAACCGCTCGACGAGTTCGTCGGTCCCATCGAGTGCATCGGCCCAGTCGATGGTCGGTGCCTCGGGATATGTGACGGCATCGAAAGGATTCTCCGACGCTGCAGCGCCGCTCTCGGCGACGGCGAGCAGATGCTTGCTCGGGACACAGCCGACGTTCACGCAGGTCCCGCCGATTGGTAGTCCCGCGTTCACTATCGCCGTCGAGAGATCTCTCCGGCTCGCTTCGGTGATGGCGGCGAAGGCAGCGGCTCCGCCGCCGAGGATCACGAGATCATAGTCGGACGTGTGGGTCATTTGTGTCTATACTTTACGACGGGAAGTTATTATACTCCAGAGTCCAAAGCTATAGAGTAGGTTGGAGGCCACGAAGCTATGGCAGATACTACTTCATCGGCGCCCGCGTGCGAGGTCGACGGGACGTGCTACTGCCCGCTCACAGGAGTGATCAACACGTTGAGCCGGAAATACGCGATGCAACTCGTCAGCATCATCGGCGCACACGATGCACTGCGGTTCGCGGAGATCGAGGAGCACCTCCCGACTGCGAGTACGTCCACGATCTCGAAACGCCTCGACGAATTTGAGGAGGCGGGCCTCGTTTCACGGACGCAGTACAACGAAATTCCGCCACGCGTCGAATACGCGCTAACTGACGAGGGGGATGAGATTCGTTCGAGATTAGAACCGCTTCTTGAGTGGGCGACGGCGAACTCCTGACGTACGGACTCCAGTGAATTACATCCCACATCTGAAGCTCCTCCATTCAGGTGGGGGTGTTAACCCCAAGACTATCCTTTCTTCGTGTGCTACTGTGGCGCATGATAAACGAGGGAGCGTCTGCACCGTCATTTACTCTTCCAGGTCTCCGTGACGGAGAACAAACCGAGTACAGCTTGGATGAGACAACTGCCAATAATCGGGCTGCGTTGCTAGTTTTTTACCCGTTTGATTTCAGTCCTGTTTGTACAAACGAACTGTGTGCGATTCGCGATGCAGAGTGGTTTCAGTTGACGCCGGCGCTCGATGTCTGGGCAATTTCTGGTGACAGCGTCTACGCCCACCGAGCATTCGCCGAGGAATACGGCCTCAATTTCCCGTTACTTAGTGATAGCTCCGGGCGGGTTGCCGAGTTGTATGATGTCTGTTATGACGAATGGGAGAACCACGAGCGCGTCCCGCAGCGTGCCGTGTTCCTTATCGATTCCGAGCGAACGATTCGATACGCCTGGGCGACAGAAGATGCACTCGAGAAGCCGGATTTCTTCCCTGTCAAAGACGCTCTTGAGACGCTGGAAGCGGAACGCGATGAACTCGGTCCTGAGGATGTCGAATTAGTAGTCGAATATAACGAGGAACCGGAACAGCTCACGTAAACTACTATTTGAGGATCGTTTCAGTGAACGCCGCTCCGACAATCAACCCATCGCATCCTGGAATCTCTCACGGAGCGCGTCCTCACGTTCCTCGAACTGGTCGACCTTCTCCTGCAGATCATCGTTGACGCGCTCGATGCTCGCGAGTGCCCGCTCGCCGGCGAGCGACGCCTGGGACCCGTCGTCTCCGTCTGCTTCCAGCTGCTCCTCGTAGGCTCGCTCGACGCGCTCGATGGTGCCCTCCGGGTTGAACAGGATGTCGTTGGCCGTGCGAACGTAGCCGTCCAGCGACGCACCCTCCTTGCCTTGGAAGAAGTGGGTGAGCGCGTATGTCGCGCCGGAGTGCAGTGTCCACATATCGATCTCGAACGGCGACGCTGCGTTCGCCTCGGCATCTTCGGCAGCACGCTCTGCGAGATAGTCCGGGAATCCTAGCAGGCTGTAAAACTCGGTGACGGTGAACGGGAGCTCGGAGAAGTCGAGGTCGATGTCCTGGGCGTCACGGATGAATTCGAAGAGGTCGTCGGCGACGAGTTCGACCTGTGCAAGGATCTCCTCCCACCAGGTTCGGAAGTTCCGTACGTCGCCGACGTGCTTGATGACCTCCTTGTCGGTGAGCGAGCGCATCGTGTTCGAACAGTAGCCGTCCTGAGCGAAGCCCTCCACGTAGACGGCGTGCTCGCCGAAGAAGTCGTAGCCGGAGGTCACGCCCATCGTGATCGGGTCCGAGCGACCGGGGAGGCGCACCTCGAGGCCGTCGAACATGATGTCCATGTGGACCTCGCCGCCGCCCCGGTAGCGCCGGATCTCGCCGAACATCACCTCGCCCAGCGGCGTCCCATCGATGGTCTCCTCGCGAAGGACCTCCTCCAAGGGCCTGTACACGTCGACCGGATTGATAATCGCGTAACTGTCCGTGGGAACGTGAAATAGTGGGTCTGCGTCGGGCTCATCGTCTGTCGCGTGGTCGCGCGCTCTCGTCGGCTCGACCAGGGCGTTGAAGCGATCCGTTTCGACCCACTCGTCGGAGTAGGGATTCCGGTATGCGACTGTCGTCTCGACGGCCTGCGGAAGGTCACGAATCGTCTCGGCGAAGGACTTCGGTTCGTCGACCGTATTCTTCCGGCGGTACCAGTCAGGTAGTTCTGTATCGGTTCGTCCGTCGACACCAGCGAACACGGTTCTGGATTCTGGGTCTTTCATTGCATCACCTTGAACTCGAATTCGTCACTCGCGACGGCGCTCTCATCATGCGCCCTGCGCCCCCTCTCACGGGCGCAAAAACAACCTCTTAACCAACACTCTACCCAAGAATCCAGCGTTGTTGGTTAATCATCTGGACGATCCCGACACCTGTCCTCAACTTTCGAACTCACTCGTCGGCCTGACGTCGACGGCGTACCTGCTCCGGATTCGGCACCCACGGATGGGCCTCCCAGCAGTGGAGAGCGTGCTCTCGTGGTGTGTCGAACAGCGCCTCGCAGGACCCACATTCGTAGGTCATCTCGGGCCAGCGTTCGGTGACGAACATCGCGGTCACCGTTGATCTGATCGGGTCTGGGGCGGTCGACCGCCGAACGTAGTCGTACCCGATCACCGTCCGTCGACGAAGAGCCGACCGCGCCAGCCGTTCGGGCTTGTCCGTCGGGAGATACACCCAGCGGACGAACGCCTCTTCCGACGCTTTTGCCGACGGTTGGAGTATGAACCATCGGTCGTGCTCGTCACAGAAGAGATACCGCTCAGTGCCTCGATTCTGGAGATAGAACGGATCACCACGACCGGGAATCAGTTGAAGCCCCACGGACGGCGAGATCGGGCTGAGAAGCCGGTCTTCAAGTGAGGGCGAGCGGGACTCACCGGACGACGTCTCGGCCTCGAACTCGTCGAGCGTCGCTTCGCCGGTCATGAGTCATCGGGACTCGTCTCGTCTGTGGCTTCCTCCACTATTCGCTCGTGCCGGTCGTTGTATCGCTCGAGTTCCCGGCCGATGCGCTCCAGTGCCTCGACAGCCCGTTCGATCAGCTGGTAGGTGGATCGGGAGAGACGAAGAGCGTCCATCAGGTGGCCTCCTCGTCCGGCTCGACGAGGTCGTTACTCTCGGCGATGAGTTCCTGCACGGCAGGGGCAGGATTAGCTTCGACCGGCCGGGTTCGATGATCGAGGGGCGCGGGATACGCGCGGTCGCCCTGCGCACAAAGTATGATCAACCACTCTTCGCTCCCTTCGGCGAGGACGACGTAGTGGTCGATATCCCGACGTTGGAAGACTGTCCGATCTGTCCGGCTCACCGCACTCCAATTCGCCGGCAGCGACGCCGACGGGCCGCCACCGTCCGGCGTGAGGGCGTGGTGGTCCTGGAACTCACCGAGTGCAGCTTCGATGTCGTCACCGGTAAGATGCCAGCAGTCAGCCGGCCCATCGCACGCCAATTGACTGATCACCTCGTTTCGGAACTGGATGTAGTGTTGGTGAGCGACGTTCTCGTCGTCATAGTAATCGAGGAGGAGCGCACAGGCGAGCTGCGCCGGCCCGCTCCCCACGTAGCCCCAGTCGAATCCCGCCGGGCTGTGTCGGACGAGGTCGAGGCTCCGATCCGGGGTGAGGCGCTCGTGTTCGGTGAGCTTTAGCACGACCGGCGTTCCGTCGACGCGCATGCCGACGTACTCGACGCGGTCTGTGTTCGTCTGGCATCGCTCATTCGCATCCTGTACTGCCGCTCGTGGGTTGGTAGTCGAGTTCGTCTCCATCGATTAACGCGGGCGTTCGGATACCCCGCACCCCTCTTTGGGGTCGAAAAACCTCCCGGACGAGCGCTCTCACGAGGACTGGTATTCTCGTGCGGAATGATTTATACAGAGGATCGTTATATCAATCACAACGCCGAAATGGAGCACGTAATGACCAACTCATTGCTTCCTACCTCCGATACAGATGTCGAGGCTCATCAAGACGGAGAGGTGCAAGTCCTCGGAGTTGATGATGAGCAGACGAGTGAGGTTTTGGATGCAATCTCATCGACTACGGCTCGTGAAATCCTTTCTCATGTCTATGCAGATCCCTCAACGCCCTCCGAAATTGCAGAAAAAATCGATGGATCCGTTCAGAATGTCTCGTATCATCTGGAAAAGCTCGCCGATGCGGGAACAATAGAAGTCGCCGACACACGCTACTCCGAAAAGGGCCACGAGATGAATGTGTACGGACCAGCTGACGATCCACTGGTCTTGTTTGTCGGGACGGAAGAGCGACAAACCAGTCTCATGTCGCTGTTAAAACGATTTTTCTCTGCCATCGGCGTTCTGGTTCTAACGAGCTACATGATTGGACTCCTCGTCGAGGAGTCCATCTTCTTCGGAATTCAATTTGCCGTCTCATCAGGTCGAGGCCCCGACATTCCACTCGCAATCGGATTCCTCCTTGGTGGCTTCTTCACTCTCTGTATTATCGCTCTCTGGATCGGCTGGCAGCGATATCAGGTACAAGAGTAACGCTAAAACGCGCTTGTGAACGTACTCAAGCGTTATTCCCGATCCGACCCTCTGGCCCGTATGAGCGCCCACAATAGTGGCGAGAATAAAAGTGAAACTGGCCAACGAAATTCCTCCCGAAAACGAGAAGGTTATGTTGGAATTGCTTTCGGCGTCATCCATGGAGCCGTTGCGCTCGTCCTGTGGGATTTCTTCGGATTCGAAAATTTGCTAGAACTCCCCTCGATTGAGCCGCTCTACTTCACGTACATCGTCGTTGGAATGTTCGCTCTTGGCTTCATTCCTGGTGTACTGTACATCAAGTGGAACGCAGTCTCTCCGAGCGTCCTGATTGGCGGATTGCTGTGCCTATCGAGTTACGGAACGTGGCAGGCTATCGGAGACGGTGCGACGCCTGTTGATCCGACGCCGTTCGGCTGGTACATGCTTCTCTGGGTCGCTGTTGTTGCTCTTGCTTCTGTCCTGGCGTGGGTCGAGATAACATCCGTCAGATAGCACATAAAATCACTTTGACGTCGTGGCCGTCGTCGTGGCGCGCTTAGACCCACTCTGTCTCGTTGTTTTCGTCAGGAAAGCTCCATCGATGGTCTCAGACACCATCATCGGGGACGACGCGATTTTCCGCCGTCTCTTCGTAGCGTGCTTGCTTTCGAGCCTCGATGGCCCGCATCTCCTCGGGATTGCTGAACGCGTAGGTGAGGGTGGCGTGGACCTCGGCCACCGAGATCTCGTAGCTGGTCGCTCATCTGAATTGAGCCTCCACCCACCGAGGCTCCGACAGACACCCCGAGTGTCGCGTCAGTCGTCTTGTGAGCGAATCTCGGTGGCCCGCTGTTCGAGCCGGCGGAGGATTTGGAGCCGTTGCTGATTCGCGTTCTCATAGGCGACACACGCTCGCAGCGTTTCCATGTCGGTGATCGTCACGATACCGGCGTTGATGAGTCGCGTATTCGGCGGTTCGAGACGTTGTGCTGGCGACAGTTCGTTCGGGTCTGGGTATTGTTCTCCTGTGTCGCTCACGGATGGTCGCCTCCGCTCCTGCTGAGGCGAGGACAAACAGCGTCCGTTCTCCCTAGTCGCTTCTCTCTCAGTGACAGCTATGCACAGATGTCGTCGGTGCTGGACTCACGTGGGGGGCTGTCTCACGTTTGTTGTCGTTTGAGGAACTCGAGGAGCATCTCGATGTCTTCGGCTGATGCTGACGATTGGCCGAACATGCTCTTGAATCGGTGATCCAACCCGCCTTCTTCGATGAAGGCTTGTGCATCACCGAGTTGCTCACGAAGCGAATCAGCGTCTCCGCGATGCAGATGTGTTTCGACCGTGTCGAGGTCAATTGAGGGAATCGCTGCAAGCACATCCGCGAGATCCGTTTTTCGACCACTATGGAGTTTGGCGGCGACGAGCACTTCTCCATCCGCTGCGCGTGCGGTCGTCGACCGAGTCCCGCCTGAAATCGTCGTCGGAGAGCTGTGTGTGCGTAGATAGTCGAACGACCACTCTGCCTTGGTTTGTCGGCAGCCGAGGCCGTTCACGAGAATATCCACGCCGACCGGATGTGGCAGCCCTTCAGTGCGCTCAAAGAGTTCGATTTCACGATTATAGATGGTTTCCTCCGGTGGGACTTCGAGGTCAGCCTGCCGTTCGAACCCGCGCGCTTCGAGGAATGCAACGACTTCATCGTAGTCGTCCGGAGCGATGACGAGGTCAAGGTCAGTCGAGAACCGCGGTTCGAACTGACTGATCGCGTACCCACCAACGAGGACGAATCCAATATTTGACTGCTCCAGTTCATCGAGAACTTGGATGAGCGCCTCACTGCGGTCTTCCTGGCTCATGCTCAGGCGGGCTCCCGGCGATAATTCGCATCGGTGTCGACGTCGTCGTACATTCGGCCGAGCATGTCGAGGGCAGACTGAAAGGTTGCGTAGTACTCGTTCGCGAATGCCACGGTTTCCTGAAGCGGAATGACAGGCCGTCCGTCGACCATCTCGGCATCGATCTGTGGCCGGGGCTCGAGGACGACCTGAATGGCACCATCAAGGTCGTCAGCGGGCTGGCGTTCTTCCGCAGTCGGAATTCCGAACCGATCGAAGAACGTCTTCCAGGCGTCGACGTCCTGCTCGCGAACAGCGATGAACAGGGGATAATCCTCCGGGTCGCGGGCGACCTGGTAGCCACCGCGAGTCCAGACGTAGACTGCATCGATGGATGTGAATGCATAGTATAGGCCGGCGAACTGGGGGAGAACGTACACCTCCGTGATGGATGGCGGCGAGGTGGCTGCTGCCGTCGTCAGGAACTCGAGACCGGCGTCTCGGAGCGTCTGATCGACGAGCTGGAGGCCATCATCGTACGCGACGTATCCCGCTTCTTCGATGCGGTTCACGACGCGCCGAATCGTCTCCCGGTTCTCGTCGATCTTTCGCGCGACGCCGGAGATGGAATCGCCTTGGTCAAGCGCGAGGATGACCTTGAGTTCCTTCTCACCGCATACTTCGTACATCCTATGGTTACACAATTCTGTGCATCACCCAAAAGAATTACTCTTCGTGTGGGGCTGCTGGCTGGATCTGGCGAGCGTCCTCAGCAAGATCGTGGATGTACTCCCGGAGGAGTTCCATGTCCTCGCGGGCGTCTTCGAGGGTCTTGCCTTTCGCCTTCGCGATCACCTCGTCCTGATCCCTGGTACCGGTTCCACGCTTGAGCTTCACGGTGAGGGAGACGCCGACGTCACTGCGTTCGATGTACTCCGTTTGTGTCGGTTGCTCACTGGCTTCGGCCGATTCGTCATCCGCACGAGATGGCTGGGTGTGTTCTGACATGGATTGCTCTCGGTGAGTGGTGCTTAGATGGTCGGTGCGACTGGCTCGTCAGTCGTCTCACGAAGGGCTGCGTCGATCTCGCTGGCGGTGAGTCGCCAATACTCGTCGGACCCCGCGCAGTCCAACTGGCTCACGACCTTGTTTTTGAATGCTTGGTAGTGATCGAGGGCGAACGCTTCGGCACCCGTGTAGTCGAGGAGGAGTGCGAGCGCGAGTTGCGCCGGACCACCGCCGCCATATCCCCATTCGAAGCCCGAGGGACTGTGTTTTACCAGCGCGAGACTCCGCTCTGGCGTGAGCCGTTCGTGACCAGGACGTTTCTCAACGATAGCCCGCCCGCTCTGCCGATACCCGACGTAGGCGATGTCGCGGTCGCTCGGTGGACGTGTCTGTTCGTGCGAGTGTGTGTCGCTAGGTCTACTCATCGGTCTGTTCGGGAGCTGCTCGTTCGAGCACCCCCCGCACCCCTCTCGGGGGGTCAACAAACAGAACGTGAAAAGGAATTATCTGATATTCTAGGATACAGGGGATTTAGGCTGGATAATTGAGACGGGTGGACGATTTCTCGATATAAGACTCAAACACCCGGTTTAGCCTACCGGCAGTTTATAATTTCGTGATGAATAAGAGGAGATATGGACCGGCGAGCAGTCCTCGCTTCGATTTCAAGCGGGCTTGCCTTCTCGCTCGCGGGATGTACTGGCACCAGAAGCGGTGCTACCCCCGGGAACGCTGGTGATCCCGGCACCTCGCCCGTGGCGGATTTTGCGATGACGCCGGTCTCGGATACCGAGATCGCACGACGCGTCACGTACCGAATCGACTTAGAGCACCGTACGTCGGAGCGTGAATTGGCGACGGCCGTGATCTCGAACGGATCGCAGACAGTTACCGCGACGAACGCACCGGCTCCTGAAAACCGCCCCTTCATCTACAACGGGTCGGTCTACGAACTCTCGTACGAGGTCCTCGACGCGGAATCAGCAACCACATTCCGCCTCACGCTCTCGACAGTCGAGAGTGCTAGCCAAGACGAGGACTCGATCCGATACCAGAATCTACCAACGGTCGACAAGGGCGTCCTTGGGCGCTTCGGATGGGACGACGGGGGTCCTTTTGAGGCACAGAGCGTGGAGACCGTCTATACCGATGACGAGATCGTTGACTCCGTGTTGGTTCCGTCCCCCGACTATGAGATTATTGAGTGGAGTAGCGGCACCACGGCTCGCGTTGGCGTTGAGGAATCGAGCGGAACTGAGCAACGCACCTACGAGTATACCGCCCAGCAGGTCCATGCATCCGCGGCGGAATTTGGCCGGTCGGTACGGGCCGATCATGCGTTTGTCCTCACTGATCTTTCCGAAGAGCAGACCTCGGTCGTGTCGACGGCGATTGAACACGACCACGGGTATCAGGTTGACGAGGGTGATCCCCCGGAGGCATTCAGCCAACTCGTTGATCGATTTGCTCGCGAATCCGAGGCCACGCCGGTCTACGAGGACGACGAGTCGGATTCGTCAGTGTCCGGCTCGTACATCGTCCGGTACGACGACGAGATCTATTGGACCGAGCTGTTTGTATCAGAGTCGAATGGCTGAGCGTTCTACTCGGTCGTTTCCGGACTCAGGGGATAGGGAGGCTCGGTATGCTCGGTTAGCTGCCATCAACGTTTTCGGCCTTGATCTCGGCCGCGGTGTAGCTGGTCCGAGGGCTGGAAACGACGGGCGGTGTCTGGACTGCGCTCAGTCCCCCGATTGCTCACGGCCGCGGATCCGGTGGTCGGGAACCAACCTATATCGGCTTTCGCGCTTGGCTCCGCTCCGTGACGACCTCCCGATGCAGCAACGCGCAAAGCTCTATGACGCTCTTGGCGAGGTCGAACGCTGCCGCTTGCGGCCGGAGGTCGTGCTGGTGAAAAGGATCGTCCCTCGGCCCGGTCAACCCGGACTAACCAGTCCGAGGGTGGCTGGACATAGCAGAGGACGGATGTCGAGAACTCTAGGCGAACACGAAGTGATCATCGTCTGTTCGGCGGTACAACCACCAGTGGTCGGGGGCAACCTTGCTGTCGCTTGCAGAACTCATTCGTAGGTCGGGACGGATGGGCCGTCCCGCACCCCTCGCGGGACGGAAAACACCAACTGTGACCGGAGTGCTTGCTTACCGGGGACGAACTACATCCCCGTCGCGCTCGAGAATCTGTTTGGCGACCAGTCGGTCAATCGCGTCGTCGACGGCGTCTTCCTGGTCGTCCGACAGCGCCCGGACATTCGCGAGGACTCGCTCCCGGATGGCGTCGACGTTGTCGATGCCATCGTCGACCGCTCCCAGAACGGTGTATTCGATTTCGAATTCCGTGGCGAATTCCGTGATCTGGGACGCGAATGTATTCGGAAGTCCCGAGAGGGAGTTCACCGCCATCTCGATTGCGAACAGCGGGTGCGAGCGGTCGCGGATCTGCTGTGCTTCAGTCGCGCCGGTGTTGAACGGTCGCTGCTCGTTGATCTCGTTCAGAATCACCTCGTAGTTTACCCCTCGCTGGGCGTACGTCCGTATATCCTCGATGTCGCGTCGCCGGCCACTCGCTAGGTCACCACCGGAAACCGCTTTGAGCAAGAACATATCCTCATCGGAGAGGACGAATGCTGTCGCGTGGGTCCCGGCCCAGAACTCCGCTGCCCGGTCGTGCATCCGGTCGGTGATCCACACTTTCCCGACGACTTGCCGCTCGAAGAGATCGATCTGAAGTCCCCGCGCATCGTGCTGCAACTCGACAGTCTTTCCGACCCCCTCGAACGACTCGGTCGGCTCGTCAACGACCGTGAATCCTTGGGACGTGAGCGTCTGATAGACGTGCTCGAATTCGGACACCACACCCAGCGCGAGGTCGATATCCTCCGTCTGGTCTTTCAACCCTTGAACTGTCATCGCAGACCCGCCGAGGAGATACACCGTCACAGATTCCGAGAGCCAGCTGTCGAACTCCTCGAGAAACTCTCTGATCGCGTCGCCGCCACTGAACACGGTCATGAGACACCGTACTGCTCTTTGAGCGCCATGAATTCTGCTTCACTCGGGATGATGACAGGGGACTCCGCCGAGCCGTCGGACTCGCCCTGGAGTGACCGATACATCGCAGCGACTGCGGATTCCACCCCGTACCACCGCGCCGTCTCCGTGAGCGTCTCCTGGTCGATGTCCAACTCCTCGATCAGGAGCATCGCATAGCTGACGCGGCGGGACCCGCGATCGCGGACGAGCGTGTGGCACACCACGTCGGCAGGTGTGAGTTCCTCGTCCGGGGCATACCAGAACGCGGGTTCGCCCGCGAGGAAAAACTGCAGGCCGTACTCTGCAAACCGGGCGAGCCCAGTCAGTTGCCAGTCGGGGGCGGCCTCGAGTGCCTCCGTATCCGCGGCTGTCTGCATGTGGACGAGTGCTCGCTTTGGATCACACCACTCGACGGTCGCACTCGGCGCGAGTGTCCGGACTCGCGACCGGTGCTCGTGTTGCACGACGGCACGGGCGAACGCCAGCAGCGGCGAGAGGTCCGCACTCAACGCGTACTCCGGGCCGGATGGGGACAGCATCGCGCGATGCTTGAGCGGTGACAACGCCTTGTGGACGCCCTGTCGCGTAATGTCGAGTCGCTCGGCGATCTCGGCCACCCGGCGCGGCTCGTCAAGATACCAGCACACCCGGAGTGTGGCTGCCGAGAGGAGGTCGGGCCACTCGACGTGACTGAGCTCCGACTGCAGGGTCCGGTACGCTTCGACGACCGGGTGGCCGGCGAGGTGGACCCGCCGCTGGTTGTTGGGCCCACGGCGTTCGTCGAGCAGCCCCGCTTCGATCAATTCATCGAGGACGTCGTACAGATGTGCCTGCGAATACTCGGTGTCCGTCTCGAGGTCAGCCGCCGTCGCGTCCCGGCCGGTACTCAACGCATCGATGACAGCGAGTCCGGCTCTAGTGAGCATCTGTGTCCACTCTAAGCCCCATTCATATAAATACGTTTCTGGATTTAGGTTGACGAAATTCCTATTCAGTGACGACGTCTGTGAGTGCGGTCTCTAGCGACCCGTGGAACTGCCAGCTGGCCTGCTCGAAGGCCTCGTCAATCGGGCCGTCCCAGCGCGGGAACGCGGAGTGACCGCTCACTTTGACTGTCCACTCGGTCGGCTCGTCGAACGGGTTCTCCGTCGGGAGTTCCACGACGTAGAGGTATTCCTCGTCGCCGTGGATGCCGTCAGATGGATCTTCGACACCGTGTCCCAGCAGGAACAGCGGCTGGTCCAGATGCTCCATATTGGACGGCTCGAGGAGATCCGCTGGCTGAGCCGCGTCGATCGTTCGTTCTGGGTCGCCATCCAGATAGAGGTCGATCGTCGAGAGCTTGTCGAGGAACACGAACGTCGCCGCCGCGTAGCCCGGTCCGCGCTCGGCCCGGGTCGCATCGAGCAGCTCTTTCAGCTGTGCAAGATCCCGGAGGACGCTCCTCGGGTGGCCATCCGAATGCCGGTATACCTGCGCGACGCGGTCGGCGCTGCCATCTGTCTCACCGGTCTGTTCGACTCGTTGGACGAATCGGAGTTGGCTCCGTGTCGACATCGGTACTCGCCGGCGCGTGTGCGCCGGCACCCATCGCCGGCGCAGAAACAACACCACGCAGTCGTTGCGGGATTGCAATCCGCTACGCGAGATGTGACACCTCGTCTGGTTCCTCCACGTCGTCGAATTCACCACGCTCGACAGGCTCCCAATCCTCCCCAGGTGCTGGACTCCACCAGTCGACCTTGTAGGCATCTGGTGCGCCGAGGATCTTCACCCGTGCCGACCCATCGGGTAGGTCGCGACGGAGCTTCTCGTCGACGTGGAGGTTCCACGTTGAGTGGGTGTCGAAGCAGGCGAGGACGGCCTCCTCGTATCCACGTGTCTCTCGGGATTCTTGGAGTTCGACCTGTGTGTTGCAGTTCTTGCAGAACACACCTTCGAAGGGAATGTGACTGAATACCTCGTGTCCGCAGACGGGACACCAGAGGCACTCGAACAGTGCTTCGCTGTGGCGGTCGATGACTTCCAGACTCATCTGTGGATCTGGCCCGATTGAGACGGGCCACCCATTCTGGCCCAAAAATAAACACCATCGCAGATACGTTCCAATCAATCAGCGCTCGGCGCCGTACACGATTCTCGAGGATGCTTCGTACCCACAGCTCCGACACTCGAACCAACGCTGAACCTTCGCGCCGTCAGCCGTTTTTCCGCCGATTGCCACATCGCTGTTCGGACACTCGGGACAACTCAGTTCGGGCGCTGGCCGTTCCCGGAGCTCGTTACGGAACGATTTCGCGTCTTTCGTCTCGTACCCCCGCGACCACACTGGGTAGCCGTCGACGAGGATTACGCCACGCCACTTGTAGCGGTACGAGTCCGGTGCTCGGTGTAAGACTGCCCGAGCTCCGGTCTCGGTGTTCCGGTATGCGAGTGTGGGCGACCGACTCTCGCGCTTCCAATTTGTGATCCGGGACATCTGTTAGAAGTGGACGTCGGCGGGCACGATCCAGAGTTCCTCGCTCTCCTCCAGCACTCGATCCAGCTGCTCACGGTGACGGATCCCGTTCGCATATTCGTTGTACAGGAAGATCGTTGGCCCGTCGTAGGCGCCGACCTGGTGGAAGGCGTGCCGAGCGAGATCTTCGTCGCGCATGATCTCCTCATCGGAAAGTTCGTCAAGTGCCTCCCTCACCCGTTCGAGATTGCGCTCGAACTCCTCTTTCGTCGCCTCCCAGCCACGCTCAAGCAGGTCTTGGCCGTCATCGGAGTCGACGGGGGCTGCAGTCGGTAACTCACCCCATCGCGCCTTCCCCGCAACGGACGTGTCCTCCTCATCGAACGTCACGTGGTAGTCGAAGACAGCGCCGGCGTGTGGGTCCGCGCCGACCAGGCGGTCGAACACCGACTTTCCGCTGGCCAGTGCGTCGTCGTGGGTCGATTCTTCTACCAGAGCGTAAATTACCATGTGCATCTCGAACACCTCGAAACGCCGACGCACCGGGAGTGGTTGATCGTTCGCTCCTGCTGCGCCGGCACCCATCGCCGGCGCTCGAAAAACCCTGATCTAGCGGTCGATTCTTAGGACTCGTTCGTTCGATCGACTGTGATGGTCAGGTTTCCGGACTCGTAGTCAGCTTCGAAGTCGACGGTGAACGCATCCGAGTCATATGCGGCGTGGTAGGCGCGGTGACGCCTTAGCGAGCCCGTCGCCTTGAAGTGGAAGAACGCAGCCGACGTGTAGGGCTTACTCTGCGTCTCGATTTGCGTCTCAACTGACGCCGGAAGTGCAATCTGTGGCGTGTCGGTGTCAATACTCGCAGCGAACTCCTTCGCTTCCTCGACGGTCGCCTGTGAATGTGCGGGCGTCTCGCCAGTGAGCACGTTCACCGGTGTCTCCGTCTCATCGGTGAACAGGACATCGTGGAAGGTGCGCGTCCCGAGGACTGCGTCGGGATCTAACTCGCAATCGTGGAATGGATCGTCGTCTGAATTCTCGGGCATCAAATCACGAGCCAACGGTGGGGCTCAGTCCTTTCTGCCCCAGACAAACCACAACTAGTCTCGATGTAGCGGAGGTAAGTCCCGAAAGAAGAGCGTCCTGCCCGCACTTCCCGCCGCAGAATCAGGCGTCGATGATTCGATCGGGCTCGATTCGTGACAACCGCATCGCGTTCCCGGTGACGCCGAGGCTCATCCCCATATCTCCGACAACGACTGCCAGCGCAACGCTGACCAGGCCCAGCGGCACGCCTAACGCGAGCAGAAGCTTCACGCCGAGGCTCGCCCAGATGTTCTGCCGGATCACGCCGTTGGCCGTATGCGACAGGTCGTACAGGTACGGGAGTTTCCCGATGTCGTCGCCCATCAACGCAATATCAGCCGTTTCGAGGGCGGTGTCGGTGCCCGCCGCGCCCATCGCGATGCCGACCTCCGCAGTGGCCAGCGCGGGGGCGTCATTGATGCCGTCGCCGACCATCGCGACCTCACCGTACTTCGCCTGTAACTCTTCGACCGCGTCGACCTTCTCGTCGGGTAGGAGTTCGGCGCGATATTCATCGACACCGACCTGCTCGGCGATGGCGCGGGCGGTGCCCTCGTTGTCCCCGGTCAGCATCACTACGCGCTCGACGCCCAGCTCGTGCAGGCGTTCGACAGCCCGCTTCGAGGCTGGGCGTACCTCGTCGGCGATGGCGATCGCACCCAGCAGTTCCGACTCCGTCCCGACGATAACGACCGTCTTGCCCTCCCGCTCCAGTGAGGTGAGCGCGTCCTCGGCGAACGCCCCGTCGTCGGCCTCGGTCGCCTCTTCCGCCACGACGCCGCCGTCTGTCTCGCGGCGTGCTCGAGCGAGGTCGAAGCCCAGCTCCTCGAAGAGCGCGGGCTTGCCCGCATAGTACGTCTCGCCGTCGATCTCGCCCCGGATGCCCTTCCCCGTGAGGCTCTCGAAGCCACTCGGGTCGGGCAGGTCGCCCACGCCCGCCTCCTCAGCACGGGCGAGAATCGCCGCAGCGATGGGGTGCTCACTGCGCCGCTCCAGCCCGGCGGCGCGACGGAGCAGATCATCCTCAGTGGTGTCGCCGACCGGGACGACATCGGTGACGGCGAGTTCGCCCTTCGTGAGCGTCCCCGTCTTGTCGAGCGCGACGGCATCGACTTCGCCCATCGCTTCGAGGTAGTTGCCGCCCTTGATCAGGACGCCGTTCTTCGCGGCGCTGGTGATGCCCGACACCACCGAGACGGGTGTGGAGATGACGAACGCACAGGGGCAGGCGATTACCAGCAGGGTGAGCCCGCGGATGAACCAGGTCTGCCAGTCGCCGGCGAAAGTGAACCCGTACCCGGCCACGTCCACCGAGATGGGGTCGGCGATAACCAGCGGCGGGATAGCGGCGGTCAGGATTGCCAGCACGACGACGAGGGGTGTGTAGTAGCCGGAGAAGCGGTCGACGAACTGCTCAGACTCGGTCTTCTTCGCCTGTGCGCCCTGTACCATCTCGATGATGCGCGAGAGCGTCGAATCGCCAGCGGTCGAGGTGACCTCTACCTCGAGGTACCCCTCTTCGTTGATCGCGCCGGCGTAGACCTCGTCGCCGGCAGTCTTGTCGACGGGGACGCTCTCGCCCGTGATCGGCGACTGGTCGACTGCACTCTCGCCGTCGATGACCGTTCCGTCGAGCGGAATCTTGTCGCCGGGGCGGACGACGACGGTCTCGCCAACGTCGACCTCCTCGGCGGGAACGGTCACTTCCTCACCATCGCGAAGGACGGTCGCCTCGTCGGGCGAGAGTTCCATCAGCTCGCGCAGGGAGTCCCGTGCCCTGTCCATCGCGTAGTCCTCGAGCAGCTCGGCGATGCTGAATAGGACGGCCAGCGTGGCGGCCTCGACGAAGTAGCCGATACCGGTCGCCGCGATGATCGCCGTCCCCATCAGCAGGTCGATGTCGAGGCTTCGGTTCTTCGCGGAGTAGTACCCGCTACGGACGACGGGGATGCCGCTGGCGGCGACGGCGCCGAGGAACAGGACATCTGCGATGTGGAGCGGGTACTCGAGGACGCTCGCCACCGTGACGTTCTGTCCGGTGAGGAGGAATTCGAAGAGGAGGCCGAGCGTGACGAACGCCGCGCCGAGCCACGTCTTCTTCGCGCGAGGACTCGTCCAGACCTCCGATGGTGGCGCGATGTCGACGCCGTCGGTCGCCTGGTTGTCCTCATCATCGCCCTCAGCGTCCGAGCCCCCGACGACCTCGTAGCCGGCGCCTTCAATCGCCTTGATTACGTCGGCTTCGCTAGTCCGATCAGGGTCGTACGTGACGTTGGCCGTGCCGGTGGTCGGCTGGAGCGTGGCGTCAGTAATGCCGTCGACACGCTGGAGGCTCTTGTCCACCTTTTGGGCGCAAGAGGGACAGTCCATCTCGGGAACGGCGAGGCGGGCGGTCAGCTCACGTCGCTGTCCGCCGCCGCTCGTTTCTCCTGCTGCGTCCGGATTCTCTGTCATTACCTCACGGTAGGAGTGGGAGTTCCATATGTCTTTGTTGGAATATTCCAACTGCGGCCCTCAGTGCGATGCCAGCCGTTCTTCCGCTACCCGCTCGCCGGCGACATGTTGCTTCGCCAAATGTTCTTCCGCCCGACGGAGTCGGTAGGTGAGTGTTGACCGTGGCACGTCGAGATGCTCGGCGAGTTCGCCGACGTCGACCTCGCGGGGTGACTCGTAGTAGCCGTGTTCGACAGCGGCCTGGAGTGCGGCCTCCTGTGCTGGCGGCAGGCCGCTCGGTGTCCCGTCGCCTCCCCCAGCTGATGTCGTCGTATCCGCGGTGCGGAGCATCTCCATCTGGGCGCATTCCCCGACGGCAACCCCGAGGGAATCGAAGAACGCCGCCACATCGCCCTCGTCGGAGTGAATGAGCCGCCACGTGTAGTGGCGGCCCTCGTGACGGGTCTCGAACAGCACACCGTCGCCGAGGTGGTCGCGGGCGATGTGGGGGACTGAGGCACAGGCAGGGGTCCGCTCCCAGTCGGAGTAGAGGATGAGCGTGTCGTCCGTGCGGTCGAGGACACGGGTGGTCTGGGTTGCGCCGCAGTCCTCGGTGGCGAGACAGTCGGCGTAGTAGTCGCTGTTGCGAAACGCGTCCTCGATGGCGTCGAGTGCGTCCGGAGTGCCGGTGGCATGGTCGACTCGCCAGAGCTGGTCGGCAGTGGCGTGCAGCGAGAGTGAACGAACGCGAGCGTCGGGGTGGTCTGCGAGGGCGTCCGCCACCCTGTTGCAGCCGGGCTCGTATTCGAGAGCGAAGACGAGTTCGCGCATACCCCGACTAAGGCCTGCCACGACATAACCCATGGCTTGGGGCGATGTCTACTGGCGGGTATCAGATCACGTCGTCCGGGTCGTGAACCTCCTGCATTCGCTGTGCTTCGGCCGCGTATTGCTCCTGGAGGTCGGGGTCATCGACCATGCCAAGATTGCCGGGTTCAGCATCGACTGCTGCTGTCGTATCTCGGACGTCGGTGAAGGACGTGAGTGCGCGTTCCTTCCGATAGTACTGTTCTCCATCGGGTGTTGCGTAGGTGAGGACGATCAGGTTCTGCTCGTCATCGGAGTACGTCCGTTCGACAAGCCAAACACGAACGTCATCTTCAGACTGATTTGACATACTTAGACGTCCCCCGATATCCACTAAGGGATTGGTGTTACGGCTTGCCGAGACTCGCTGTCTCGAAGGGTGATTCTCCGGTCGGAATGAGCAGCTCCTGTCGGTCTCCGACCCGCTCAGCGAGCTTCCGTTTCAGATACTGTATCGCCGTTGACGGCGTGAAGACGCCCTTATCGAGCATGTCGCCGACGACGTCTTTGAGGGCCGCGAACTGTCCCTGTAGGTGGCCGTCGCCGACCGGCTTGCCGTCGTACCAGCGCACCGTCGCGAGCGCGCCGTTCCCGACGGTCTCTCCCTGTTCGACCGTCTCCGAGTCGTACTGCAGCCCGAACCACAGCGTCCGATAGGCGGTCACCTCGAAGGTGGGTGACACCACGAAGATCGCCTCGTGGTGGAGATAGTCGAGGTGGTCCGCGACGATCTCGTCGAGGGTGAGCCCGGTGGCACGGGGCTTCGGCTTGACGACCGACGACGGACGATCCTCGCCGGCGAGGTAGCCGTCGACGCCATCTGCTTCGAGGCCATCGGCCAGTTCCGCCAGCAGCTGTTTCGCCCACTTCGAGTCGGTGTCGTCGCCACCGAACGGTGTTTCGGCCGAGATTCGGTGCTTGAGCTTGAGATTCGCTGCACCCCAATGAGAGTAGTGGAGCGTGTACTGTCCGTCTGTGCGTTCGTACGCAACGAGTGCGCGGTGGCCCATTGAACAATCTCCTTGCAGGACGACCCACGACTGGATCGCCCCGCACCCCTCCCGGGGGACGAACAACGCTACTCGTCGATCGGGTCGGGGGAACTGAGGTCCGCGTGGAGGACTTCGCCGTCGCGAACGACGTACCGTTTCGCCAGCACGGGAAACCGGCACTTGGTAAATCCGGCTGTCTGGATGTCGAATTCTTCGTTCGGTTCGAGATACTCCGCGAGCGACCGGAGGAACTCGTGAGTGACGATGCCACCGTCGTAGTCAGGAAGACCGTTCTCACGGGCCTCGTACACTTCGAAGCTGTCGTAGCCCCAGATAACGAGTTCGCCGTCGTCGTCCACTTCCCAGTTGAGCGTCCCGAAGCAGTGGTTCTCACAGAGCTCGCGGACTGCCTGTGGATCCGATACGAGCGCGCCGGTCGATGTCGTTGCGGCTTGCAATGTTGCCATGGATTGTTCTCGGGAGCGGTCTCGCGCCCCCGCACCCTTTCAGGGGGCGAGCAACTGCTCACGCTGTGACGGCCACATGACGTTGCGCTGCCGATGCGTCGAGCTGTCAGGATTCTCTGTTGATGTCACCGTCCCTCGTCGTATTCGGTTGGGTGAGAAAATCTACCTGCTCGAGGAGCGTCGTCGCGGTGCTAATTCGCTCTCGATCAGCGGGCTCCAATTGGTCGCTGTCGATACTGGTGAGGCTACTGAGCGCGCGGTGGAGTCGATAGCCGGGGGTGTCTCGTGGATCCATGTGTGCGCCTCCGCCAATTCTCGGCGCCGAAAAACACCGGCGGGCAGTCAGCAGGTGTGGTATCGTCGGGTGGTCGCGAGCTGGCTTCTGTTAACCAACAACTCCGAGCCGACACCAGAATTGTTGGTTAATTTGACGTCGTCTTTACTGATCGGCTTCGGGTTCGGGCCCGTAGCGTGGCGTGCCGCACCGCTGACAGCCCCACATTGGCTGCCCGGTCCACTCGTCATCGGGGACAGCCTCGAACTCGCGGAATCGATGCTTAGTCTTCCGATCACACTCCCGACACTCGAGGTGAGTTCTCTTCGGGCGCTCGCGTCGTGGCTGTTCGGTATCGGTCTTGTCAACGGATTCCTGGACCGCAATCGCTGGCACCAGCCAGAGGTCGCCGTCTGCGTCCTCACGTAGGCTTGCAAGACGATCTTCGGAGTGAACCCCACTCCCGGTTTCCTCGTAGAGGAACGTCGTGTGCTCGCCGTCGTGACAGGACTGCGTCGTCTCTGTCCACGCCGTCCGCTCACGAGCAGCCGCGAGCAGCTGATTACCACATTCAGACGTGACCCGTGTCGCCGAGGGGAGCGAGGGCCACTGATCGACAAGCCGTGGGGCCGGTTCCTCGTCGAGATCATAGATTAGCTTGCAGTCATCGACTACTGGGTCATCGTCTGCCTTCGCGAGGAGGGTGGCCGCAGCAGATCCCTTCCCGACGGCGCCGTAGAACGTCGACGCCTCAACGACTATGTGGATGATATGGAGGAGAGTCTGTTCGGCAGTCGATGTGTCCTGATCGTCGGCTGCTTCGAGATGGTTCGTGAGACAGAACCGGCACTTCGACTGGCCAGCGGGGATCGACGCTCCACAGGAATCGCACTCGGTCTCACCTTCTGTCGGGTCGTCTGGATAGCCCGCGTCGACGCCACCAGAGCGTTGCCGCCGGGGCTCGCCACTACTACTGGCGAGTTGATCGTCGGGAACGTGGGTCGCTTCGCCGAGCGGTCGGAGGGCTTCGTAGTCGGCGTACTGGTCGGTCATAGAGTGATCTGGCCGTATCATGCTTCGTCTTCGGGTTTAAATAATGGCTCTCACATCAATCAGCCTACAGACATACAATCGAAAATCAGCAGTGTGGGCGTTAGACAGCCAGTTCGTCCAGCGCGTCGCGGTGGGTCCGCACGGTGACCACCGAGACGTTCGCAACGTCAGCGACGTCCGACTGGGTGAGCCACCGTCCGTCTTCGCGTCCGGCCTTGTACAGACAGGCTGCAGCGAACCCGGATGGTCGAACCCCCGTGGTTGCTCCGGTCGATTCGGATGCTTCCGCCAACTGCCGAGCCCGCTGCCGGATCTGATCGGAGACGTCGAGCTCCGACGCCAACCGCGGAACGAACGCGCTGGGCGTCACGGGCTGGGCTGGCAGGCCAAGTTCCGTATTCAGCGTCGTGTATGCGTTCGTCATCCGCGATTGCTCGACGCGCGCCGACTCGGTGATGTCGTCGAGCGTTCGCGGCCGCCCGTTACACCGACACGCGCCGTAGACACTCGCGGCGGCCATCGCCTCGATCGACCGGCCCTGCAGGAGGTCCTCGTTCTGAGCGCTGCGGAAGAGCTGGCAGGCCTGGTCACGGATCGTTTCGGACAGTTCGAGTGCACTACTGATCCGGCGGACTTCACTAAGCCCGTGTGCAAGGTTGCGTTCGGCTTTCGACTGAAACCGCCCACGCGTCTGTTCACGGCGCATCCGAGCGAGCCGCCGTCGCTTCTGTCCTGAGAGTTCGTTCCCGTTTGCATCGGTCCCGCGGCCGATCTTCGTCGACAACCCACGATCGTGCCGCGCCGCCGTCAACGGAGCGCCTGTGCGCTCGCGCTCGTCTTCGTCGAATCCTCGCCACTCCGGCCCGTGGTCGATTCGCTGCTCGTCGACGACGAGGCCACAGTCCTCGCAGACGGTTTCGACCGCGTTGGTGGTGACCCGGCCATCGCACTCGGGACACTGGTTCGAGTCGGTCTCGGTTTGGACGTCTTCGTCGAACGTCGTCTCGTAGATCTCTCTGGTAGCCATGAATACGCACGAGGGGGATCACCTGGTCTCCGTCTCTCGGAATGCCCCTCACCCATGAGGGGGCACAAATATACCACACGGAACGGCGCTGACTCCGATGAGGTGCAGTGGCGAAAGCCCGGCCGCGCAACGGCGCGTGAGCGCCGTGAGCAGCCCGGACCGTGGAGGTGGTGGGAGGTGGCGGTGACCGCTACACACCAGCAAAAAAGGGGCGCGTCGCCCTGGCTCCTCCTCGACCGGGATGTCTGAACTCCAACCAGACTACATTTATTGTTGCCCAAGTCGTAGTTCTCCGTTATGAAACCCGATACGCGCGAAATCATCAACGAGGAGCTCTGGCGGAGCGTCGTCTGGCTGGCCATCGGCCTGTTTGGCTGGTCGCTCATCCTCACGTCGACAGATGTGCTTGCGGCGACAGCGCTCACTGCGCTTGGATTACCACTCCTCACAGCAGCGGTGCTGGCAGCGGTAATGGTCGGGATCCGTCTAGCGACTGGCTTCGAACTGAAAGCGAAGACCGAAGGCAGCCAGCTCCTCTGGTTGATCGTCGGGAGTGTGCTTGGAGGGTTCGTCGTGCTCTACGACGTGCTCCTGAACGGACGTGACCCGCTCATCGTCCTCGGCTACGTTGTCGCTGTCGGGCTCGGGGTCCTGATCTGGCGTGTCGCTCGGCGACAACAGTCGACGGCGTGAGTATGGATTGGCTCACTGCATACAACGGCCTCCTCGTTCGTATGGGGCTGTATCTTTTGATTTTCTGGCCGACGGTCGGGTACTATGTGTACCGGGATTCGGTGAAACGAGGATTGTCCTCGCCGCAACTTCGCGGGGTCACGTATGGGTTCCTGGGAGTACCAGGGCTGCTCGTCTATTTGTACCGGAAAACTCGTGCAGAGACGCAGTCAGCGTAGCCGTCGAGGTATAGCCACAGAGAACGGTTCGAACGGGCAGTATCTGAGAACAGTTGGATTCTATCAAACGAGCGCTATGTACGATAAGCCTCCCTCAACTCACCATCGCCTGTTTTCATCCCATAACATCGACCGACCACTCTAATTGGTAGTTACAGGGTATTGAGTGAGCCATCTCAATTGACAATTGACGGCCCATACTGAAGAACCAGCCCAGGAATAATTACGCCGACGAGAATGAGGACGCCGACAAGCATGGTATACGGAAGAGCAGTGAAGGTACTCAATCCGAGGAAGAGCGCCACCGCTACGAATACACAGACTGAAATCACAACGTTCTCTCGGGAAACAAATGGTTCGTTCCGTACGATGATGCCCATTGAAACAGCCAGCAGTACTAAAATCGCGATTACTGCAGCGGTGAACACCTGCATTGAGTCGATTGCAAGTCCGTAGAACAACCCCAGACCGGCGAACACGTACGCGAGCCCCAAGGCTGCGAGCCCGGCCAACTCTGTGCGTGAACGGTCGGCTTCCTCGTTATCCACAGTTGTTGGCATATGGTTATTTTGATAGCCACGACATATAACACCCTGTTATATCGGGGAATTGACCGCTGAGACCAGCCTACAGTACTCGATAGAATTTCCGTGTTGCATACAGAGGGAAGATATATCATGCCAGCAGGAATTTCGAAAGGTATGTCTGGTTCAGAATTTCCGTCCTCGTGGGGTGATCCTCGATACATCACCGCTATTGTCGGTGTGCTTGCTGTCGCCGCACTGTATGTCTATAGCGCCCTCACGCAGTCTGGCCCAACAATAGGCGAAATCACGTTCGTCTTACTGGTTGTCCTCCTCCCAACCACAGTAGCCTATGAAGCCGCTCGTCGCTGGTGAACCACCTCGTTCAGTCCACACGCTCTACGTACTAGTCACGTCAGGAAGCATAGATTGATCTCGACCTCTGGAGGGACTGTCTATGATCTCCTCTATTAGTCCGCAAGGTCGTGGCTGCGCGCGCAGCGACCGTAGGAAGCGAGCACGGAGCGGAGGGTGGGGTGGCGGGGTCTGGGTCGGTCCGGCACACAGCAAAAAAAGAAGAGTGCTCCGACTGGCTATGCTTCCCACCACCGACCGCGCTCTGGGAAGTGGATATCCGACCACCCAGTCAGCGCGATTGAGCACCGACCTTCGTACCAGTTTTTCGCTGCTGCCCGGAACCGCACTGTCTGGCCTTCCCGCACCACGGTTTGATTCGACCGTTCCCAGCAGGTGAACTTGATTTTCCCGCTGTCATCCGCTATCAGCCCGACTTGCTGAATCGCGCTACTGCTCGGTTCCCAAAGGGTCTGCACAGTTCCTTGAACTGTCACCTCACCGACCGGGACGTCCGGCACGTCCGCGATGGGCACGATCGCCCCCGGCGCCGCCTTCAACTCCTCAAGGGTCTCCAGCACCGCCTTCGTCACGTCCTCTCCGCGCTGCACCTTCTCGGCCAGTTGCTTCGCGACGACCGCTCTCGACCAGCCGCCCTGCACTTCATCGCTGATCCGCATCGCCTGCTTGTTCACCGCCGCGAGTTCCTCCTGCGTCAGCTTCTCTCGGGGATCCGTGCACTCCACCGGTTCGGGCTCGTCCCGGCCACACTGCTCGACGACGACCTCCCGCGTCCGCTTCGCGCGTCCCTCCTGCTGACTGAGTTCCGCCTGGGCACTGATGTGCTCCAGCTCGGCTTCCCGGGCCTCGATACGCTCCTCCTGTTCGAGAGTCTTCCCGAACATGTGATCCGGGCCCTCCTCGACCCGCGCATCTGGGTGGTTGGAATCGACTTTCGCCTGTACTTCCATGTCGACCGTCGCTCGGAACTCCGGGGTCTCGTCGACGACCTCGAACCCATCCTCGTCGACCTCAGCTTCATCGTGTTTCTCGAAAGCCTGTTCATCGACCGAAACTACTTCACTGGAGACGTTCTTACTTGACATTGGAACTCACTGGTTCCTGAAGGCGCTCACGCGCCCGACACCGCGATGCTCCTACATCGCGGATTTCCTCGACGACAACGACCGACAGACTCGTCTGCGCGCTCTCGCTCGCGCCTTCGCGAGCGCCCTGTGGGCGCGAGCGAGAGCGCGCACGAGGCGGACGATCATCCAGCACCGCGCGCCGACCCGCCCGGAGCGAGCGGCCAGCGGGATATGCCCGCTCGTGTCCGGCCCGATGTGCGGGTCCGTGTCCAGGGCGACTGTCGCCGAGAACGCGCGCCGCGGTGTGGCGCGCGACAGCGCAGGCGGCACAAAGCGCTGGAACGCGAAAGCCCGCAAGGGGCGCAACCGACGGGGATACCCGCTGGCGCCGAGGGCACATCCATTTTAGCCCGGAACGGGCGCGGGCGGTGCGGAGAGCGCCCGCACGCCCGGAATGGTCGGTCGCGAGCGACGCGGAGGGCGGCAGCGGCGAGCGGGGCGGGCCGCTACGTACACACCTGTTCAGCCGGCTACGTCGCTCGGTGAGGCATCTACCGTCCTGGCGGACTCAGAAAGGGCGAGGCCGTCTCGGTCGTCCCCCGACCCCGCAAGCACCACAGGCACGAGGAGCGCAGCGGTGGTCGCGGGATGCCGAGCGGCCGAGGGCTTTCAGAAACTGTATTTCAATCGTCGTGCTGCGCGTTCAATTCTGTAAGGAACTGGCCGGCTGCTGTCCCGATACGAACACCGTCGACGTTACGCATCTCGAGGTCATGCGTGGCAGTCCGAAAGGGGTGGTGGTCGACGAGGATACGTTGGATAACAGTTCGGACGGGGCCGGTCCCGTACCTGTCGACGACAGTCGCCATCATCTCGTCGAGATGTGCATCCCGGTGCTCCGTCCGGGGATGCTGTGCGCGCTCGAGGATGAGTTCGACCACGTCGTCAACTGATGCGTGCTCGGGGTTCTTCGTTCGTTCACGAACGTCGTAGAGAGCGTCGTTATCGGACATTCCAAATCACTTCGAAGGATCCTCCATGGTGTCAGGGCTCCTCGAGCAACGAGCGAGCTCGCTGCACGTAACTGTTCGCGCCCCAGCTACGGGCGTCACTGATCGCATCGAGGAGCAGCCGCGCATCAGCAGCTGATAGGTGTTCAGTTCGAACGAGAACCGAGAGCAGTGTCGGTGTTGTGACGAGCCTGGTATCAGCGAGGGAGGCGTGGATCAAGCCAAGTTGGTTGAACTCGTCACAGAGGAAGAGCGCAGCATCGAGATCGTTCGCGAGCGTGACCGCCGCGTTTTCACCGTCATCGAGGGGGAACTCGGCATCGAGGTCCACCGATTGTGTCGTGAATGACTCCGTTTGGTCGAGGACGGCGGACGCGGCGTGTCCATGGACGTCATCGTAGGAGGCGATCTCTCGGAGTTCATCGATGACCGCCGTTGGGACGACGACCTCGTACCGGGAGAGACAAAGTGCGAGTGGATCGGGATCGTCGTCAGTAACGATGCCGAGACTCACGAGGGCGGAGGCGTCTGCGATAAGCCGCGACATCTAAGCGTCGGCGACCTCGTCGATGAAGTCCTCGTCCAACTGCTGTTTCAACACTCGGAGGTTTGCCGCCTCCTCGGCGCCGACGAGCGCTTTGAGTTGCTCGAAGGTGATCTCATCGTCGTAATAGGCGGCAGCGATCTCCTGGGTGAGTGCGTCGTCGTGAGTAGCTTCTTGGAGGTACTCCCGAAGCGCGGTCACGAGGACGTCTGTTCGGTCTTCCCCGAGGACTGCGGCCAGTGCGTCGGCCCGGTCGATGAGGCGATCGGGGGCCCGAAACTGCACGCGCTTCTTATCGGTGCTCATGATGTGTACATTGTGAGCCAACGCACTTAGCCGTTTTCGTGTGTACGATGTGAGCCTCACTCGGCCAAGCGTCACCCGTCCACGAGATGCTCCTCGAGGTCACGCGTCCAGTACGTCGCGAGCCCACCAGGGCTACAGCGAGCACACAGTTGGAGCGGCCCCTCGAGATGGCCGAGTTCGACGCGGAACCGGGTAAGTGCCGCGAGGGCGTCGACGACCAGTCCGCACCCGTCGCAGGCGTGGTGGTCGCGCTCGTCGGGATCCGACCGCGTCTGGGTGGCGCAGTCGACACAGATTGGGTGCGTCACCCGTTCGTCTTTCCCCCACGTATGCGCCTCGCCCATCTCTGCACCGGGCGGTGAATCGCAGAACGCACACCCAGAAAGCGTCTGTTGCATCAGTTGTCCTCCGGGTCGGCGTCGGTGGCGGCCTGCCAGCCACGATGGAACACAGCGAGCTGGGTGATCGACTCGAAGGGCTTGCTACTGGGCTCGTGGACGAGAATGCGTTGGTCAGGGATCGGCGTCACCACATCGTCCTCGACAAGGTCGCCAACGAGACGGCGGGCAGTCGCCTCATCGATGTCCGCCGTCGCGACTCGGGACGCATCCCGATCCTGTGCAACGAGTTCGTTTTCGAGTCGTTCGTAGTCGTCTGTCGTGTCGTCGATGATATCTTGACCAGGCATAGGAACTCACGCTTCTGCACGCGCTTCGAGCGCGCCTCACGCCTCCTGGCGCCGATAGACACACCTGCGGTGCGGGCACGATGTCCTACGTCAGCGATCTGCCTTCAGCTAGCCTCGTTCCTGGTTGGAAGGGAGCATGACGCTACTCCAACACCTACTGTGAGCCACCCCTTGCTGTCGGTCCCTGTCGGTCTGTTAGAGTGCGATCACGAGCCCGGTCACGAGTGTCACGAGCCCGAGTGCCAGCCACGTCGTCCGCGCTGCAAGGCGCTGCCAAACCCGCCTCCCCAGCTGGCGGAGTTGATCACGGAGGGCTGCCCGTCGTTCCGTTTCGAGGACTGCGACTTCATCGTAGTAATCGCGGCGATCTGCGGGAAGCGTCCGGAGTGTCGTCTGGCAATCGCTGCAGGTGTATTCGAACTCTGCCCGGACGTGCTGGCGGCGGAATTCTTGCTCGCCGCCCTCGTCGTAGCCTGTGACCTCGTACACGAGGAGTTTCGAGACGAAGCGACGAGCCCCGCATTCCGGACAGTGGTTCAGCCTGAGCGTTGGCGTTCCATCCTCGCTGCTGGCATCGTCTGGCCACGACGGCTGCGAATCTGTGTCCTCGGTCTCTCGGGGTGGCCTCGTGTGGTTTTCTGACGGCGATGCACTCGCTGTCTCGGAGTTACTGAACGTAGACATGGATTCACCTGTGACTGCACTCAGCTGACACCAGACTGGACACCACGACGGCTCTCGTGGTGGTGCCTATCGGGCTGAGCGCCGTCACCCTTGGTCGGCGCGATAAACGCCACTGCGGGGGAGTCGTCTATTCGTCCCACAGTACTGCAATCCGGTCTTCGACCTCGTCGAGGACCAGTTGCAGGACATCACGATGATCGGTCGGCCAGGAGTCATCATCACCGGGTGTCGGGGCGGTGGGCGGGGGATGGACGTGGTCGCGCGTATTGTGGGGGTTCGGATGCTGATCCCATCGGCATTCCCAGGTGTGCTCCGAATGGACCTCTCGATAGTGGATTGTGAAGTCGTCGTTCGTGTACCAGCGGACAGTCAGGGTTGCGTCGTCGACGGGTGCTGGGTAGTACGATGAGGCAAAGACGACCTGAAGCCCGAGATGGCCGCTTGCATCCGTGATGACCGCTTCGGAGACCTGCCTCGTCGCTTGGAGCCGTGTCTGAAGGAACTCGAGGATTGGGCGATCGATGGGGGCCGGGCTCCCACCATCGCCTGTCGGTGGCACCATCGAGCGGGCTACCCGGATGCCTGTTCGCGTTCGCTACCCGTGCGTTGCTGGCGCGCCCGTTCGTAGCAGTCTCGCTCTTCGCGGGCGGTCGCCCAGTCGCCGAGGTCGCTGTACACGTCGTCGATGGTCCGTTCGTCGTTGCCCTCCGCGGCGGCGACGGCATCGACCGCGGCCGGTGACGCGGCGTCGTACGCCTCTTCATACTCGGTGATGCGCGTCGTCACCTCGCGAACGCGATCCTGCAGGTCCTCGACGGAATGGTCGGCCGCGAGCTGGTTGATGCGTCGCCACTCGAAATACGCGTCGTTGCGCTCGTAGGTGGCTGGATGGCCGTCGTGTCGGGTGACGATGCCGAGGTCGTCGAACCACCCCAGATACTTCCGGGCGGTCTTGGGGTCACAGTCGGCAGTGTCGGCGATCGCGCTCGCCGTCGTCGGCTCGCGGGTCTGCAGGATGGTGCCGTAGATGCGCTGTTCGACGTCGTCGCTGCTGAACGGCTCCTCGAAGGGGGGCGGCCCATCGGCGGCGTCTGTCCCGGACATATTCAGGATTGCAGCGCGAAGGATATAGTTCTTACTTCGAGGAATAGTTTCCTGCAATGCAGTCTCCCCCCGGTAGCCCCCGTTTTGCGGCGAGATTGAGCGTAGTTAACCAACAAATAGCGCGATATAGCGAGTCTGTTGGTTAATCTTCTCGGCTCGCAGAATCAGAACGCTCGAGGGAGGGCTTTTCGGATGGCGGTGAAGCGGCGCCGCTACTAAGATTGGCCACCGAAGAATCGACTCAACAGAGAGGCTGGCTCTGAGTCATCACCGGTCTCGATCGCAGTACCGGAGTCTTCCTCGTGGGATTGCGCAGTCTCCTGGTCACGGGCTGCGAGTTCGTCGGTGAGGCGCTCGATCTCTGTTTCGAGGGTCTCGATCCGCTCAGTCTTCTGTTCGAGTGTTGCCTCGAGTTCGTCGACGCGCTTACTCAACAAGCGGTTTTTCTCCGCCAGATACGCACGACTCCGGTCTGCCTCGTCAGGCGTCCCGCCAGTTGCGACCCCGTCAGGTGTGCCGTGGGGATCTGCGGCGTCGTCGCCGGCGTCCGGGTCGTAGAACTCCGACGTGGTTGCAATCGCTCGCTCGATGGTCTTCTCCCCGTACGTCGACCCGTCAGCGTAGTGGACCTCGTCCCACTTCTCCCGAAGCAATCCCGACTGGCGGAACAGCTGCTCCATTTGGGTTCGGTCACCACCGGTCCAGAACGCCAGCAAACAGCACAGCGCCATGTCGGCCTCGGACTGACTGTCGTAGCCGACCGTATTTCCGTTCCAAAGCCGCTCGAACTTCTCGCCGTTCGATGCGTTGCGCGCTTTCTCGAGGAGGTCCTCGTCTTCGAGGTCGACGTCAACGTCGGCTGCACCGGTCGTCAGTGACCGGTCGTCAGCGCCATCATGGTGCTCGGACTCGGGTGCTGTGTCACGCTCGGTGTCCTGGACGTACTCGCGGTGAATCGCTGTGAGCGCGTCCTGCCGGCGTGCAACCCGAGTGGGTGTCCGCTCGACGTGATCGCCAGTGACGGTGAAAAAGCGTGCCATGTCGTACAGTTCGACGCTCCCACGCCGATTCCGCCCGTCGGGGAGTGTGCCGGTAATCAAGACGTGATAGCCAGTACCGGACGGTGACACCTCCGTATAGGAGTCGAGTCGTGCGATGATGTCCAGTGCCGCGTCGTCGACGTCGCCGGCTTCAGGATCGCGGCAGTCGTCCAGATCGACGCCGACGATGGGGTCGTCGTCGGTAAACACGAACCCGACGCCATCGGCGTGCTCCGTCTCGGTGTAGTCGAGTGCTGCCTCGAAACTCGCCCAGGTCTCCGACTCTGTTGCTGACGCGAACCCCCCAGCCCCTGGCGTCACCGGAATCTTCGTCGGTTTGCCGTCCCGCTCTGCCTCCCGCCAGCACACCCACTGGTCGCGGTCGCGTAACGTCTCCGGAATCGCCTCCGGCTCGTTGACGATAGGGTCACTCATTCCTCACGTAGCACCTCGCATGGCTCTCACTGGCTCTGAGCCAGCACAGAACTCTCTCTGCGTTACGTCTCGATCCAATCCCTTGGTCCCAACGGGGACCCCCCGTTCTATCCTAGTTGGTTGTTGGGTGGAACACTCGCTATTGCTGGTTGCAAATCGCTGGACGTGAGCGTGTTCCACCCATTTCGGTCGGTTCGTTGGTGTTCCGCCCATTGAGAATTTGGGTGGAACATGCCGCCGTCGGGGGATTCTCGACTTGTGAGTCTGGTGAGTTGAAATCATGATTCTGCTTGGGTGGAACAGGCCCCGAGATGTCGCGATGATATCGGGAATTGGACCGTGTACGTCCATTTCATGACTCTGATCTCTCTTCAGAGCGAATGCGGACACCAGTGTAATGCCAGACGGGTTCCCCGTCGATTCGCTTCTTCGTGGAGTCCACCTCGATGTGGGTGTTGAGCTTCCGTGTGAACCAGCTCTTATTCAGCGGATCATCGATGCCGTGTGCCTCTGCCCAGTCGTTGTAGAGGCCGAATACGTCATCTTTCGGCACGGCCCCATCCACGTCTTCGATAAGATATTCGTCGACGAACGATTCGAAAGAAGGTGGCGATTGGTCTTCCTGGTCTTCCTCGACAGTCTCATCTGCCTGTTCGATCTGACTAGGTAGTTCGTCAGCGGCCGCTGATTCGGGCGATGCCGGACGGAGCGGCCCGTCGGTGATTGCCGAGAGTGGCCGCTTCTCATCGTTTTCATATACGACCGATTCCGCCTCATCGTGAAGGATAACGATGCCATACGTCGAACGTGTGTAATCTGGTACGGGGAGTTCGGCTTCGGGGACGAATGGCTTCTTGACACGTACCCAGTCGTCCTCGAACGCCGGTTTCGTCTCGTAGATGTGTTGCTCACCGTGCTCGTATACGACGTATTCGTCGGCAGCGTGGTCGTAGCTGTAGATGGCCGGAACACGATCTTTCGAGAGTTTTCCAGGCGATGGGAGGCGGATGTGTTCCGTCCCGCTGGTATCACGAAGGACGATCTCGTCGCCATCACGCTGCCAGATGTTCTGGGTCCCGTTCTCGTCGTCGGTCGCCGGTCGCACGGCCGTCACTCCACCTTCTTCGGTCGCTCCACCGTTGAACGTGAGATTCGAGTCAGTCGTGTAGAACCGTGTCGCGTCATTCTGAAGGGTACGGACGGGTGGTGTGAGAATGCCGTCAACGCGCTTGGCCCACTCAGTTTCGTCGTTTCCTGGTCGAACGACAAACAGCGGGATATCCCCTGCTCCTTGGGCCTTCCGGAGATTCGTGAGTACCTTCGCGGGATTCTCGGGTGTCGTCGTTTCGACTTCGATGGCGAATCGATCGGCAACGTCGGGGTGGCTCGCCCTCGCGTCAGGTTTCTCGCTGCCATCCTGTGCGAGGATCGAGACGGTGAAACCGAGTGCAGTGAGTTCTTCCTCGATCTGGCGGAGTGCTGCGTCGTGAGCACTTCCACCAGCGGCCTGCACGTCACCAGTATCGGGTGTTGCGACCTCTTCTCCGGCTTTAGTGAGCCGGATGCGGAGCTCGTCGGCGTCGATATCGACGGTCGTATCGAGGTATCGTGATCGTTCTCGGATGTCCGCGAGTGCATCATACGACGGCGGCTCGGCGTCGACGTCGTCGAAGAGCCGTCTGAGTTCGTCGTCAACTGCTTCAACGGCTACCCAGCCGTTCTCCTCGCGGCATCCCTCTCGGAGCTGAAGACTCCGAACCACGTTCGCAATCGTGACGTCCAGGTCGTCGCTCCCGATATCGAGCACCTCGTGTCCGTCGGTCGGTGTTCTCGTTGTTGAGGCGTCTGTTGCAGCCGGCACGCCGTGTTCGTCACTGATGTCCTCGTGCATCGAGGAGAGCGTCTCAGTGAACTCCTCCTCTTCACGCGCTGTGAGTGGAGATTCGCTTTCAGGGTGGCCCGGCGGAATCGGGAGTGGTTCGAGACTGAACGGATACGGACCCGTTTCACCGAACGTCGGGCTTGGCAGGCTGGCGATCCACTCTCCGCGCGGCAACGAACGAATCCGATTGGCGAAATCTGCGGGGTCCATTTCTTCGTGGGCCATCGCTCGCGCCAGTTCTCGGTCGACGTTGATTTTCCCGATGAGCGAACTGCCGATGTTGTTCAGAGCGTTCAGGTAGATCTTCCGCCCACCTTCAGCCTCCATTTGTTCGGGGAACTGCATCGACAGGCCAACAGAGAGCCGGAATCCCCGCCCTTTCTCGAGGAGATCGTTCATGATGTCGGAGACCACGACCGACGCTGCCTCGTCGACGAGCAAGTTCACGACGTAGTCGTCCGAGTGCTGGGAGAGCGCCTGTTTGCGATCCTTGAGGGCTGCATCGAGATTGGTCAGGATCACACCGGTCATAATCCGGGCGGCGTCATCGCGGAGGTCGCCGAGGTCGAAGAGGATGACCGTATCCTCGTCAAGGACATCCCGAAAGTCGAACTGGTTCTCGGTATTGTTGAAGATCTGCCGCAGATGCGTATCCTGTGAAATGTACGCAAGGCGGTTTCCGACACCACCCATCACGTTCGCGAAGGTGTTCGGATCTAACTGGAGCTGCCGTCGAATCGTCCGCGTGACTTCCTCGTCGCTCGACCGTGGGGCGTCGCCGATGTTCTCGTTCGGTGGCCCAGCCTCCCAGAGCTGGTCGACGACGTGTTCGAGCTGTCGGTGGGCGAAGTAGTCCGTGGACGCTCGGTATAGCCCGTTCTCACGCCCGTATTCCTCGTCGAACAGTGCCTTGATGAGTGTCTTGATGAGAGTCGGGGCCACAGTCGCCCGCTCGTAGCGGTCGGTTCCCATCACGAGCTTCAAAATTTCTTCGTAGTGGTCGGCCTTCCGTTGGACGGCGTCTTCGCGGCGCCGTCCGCTCTCCACCGACGGTTCGAGATCGAAAAACGAGAACCCAGGGAGCACGTCCGGGATCGGGAAATGGACGACGTTCTCTTCGAGGTCGGTCATTCCGAACCGACGCGCGTGAGCCCGCATGTAATTCTGGGCCATATCGTCGTTCTTCGGGATGATGAGGATCGTCGGCCCCTCGGTGTTGTCGTACAGCGACAGCAGGTCGTTGATGAGGGCTTTCGACTTCCCAGAGCCGGTTGTTCCGAACCGACCGAAATGAGTGGGCAACAGCCCGGGTGGAATGTGTGTCGGCACGTCTTCGGCCTCGCCGGTGTCGTCGAGGGCATACCCGATTGCCATCCCGTCTCGGAACTCACGCATGAGGTCCTGATGAGGACGGGGCAACGGATTCCGACTCTGCTGTTCTGCACGCGTCCCACGTGCCCCTTCGACAGTAAGCTGTTCCGAGGAGGGGACGAGTACGAAGTGCGCGAGTTCTCGGCCACTCAGGACGAACTCCGGTCGGGTCTTTCCACGGCCAGTCGTGATCTCACGATCCAAGAGCCGCTGCAGCGCCGCTCGTGCGTTCCGGTCTTTCGTGGCTGCCCGGAAGCCGCTGTCACGCAACCGCTCGGCTTCAACCTGGTAGTACGGCCCGTCAAGCGGGTCGAATACTGGGACCAGTGACTGTATCCGCTCATCGAGATCATCGCGACCGTCACCACCGGATGGAATCCCGACTGCTCGGATGTTCGCGGTGAACGACCGCTTCGGATTTGTTGCCTCGATTGCCGCGACACGTTTTGCAACCGCGTCGCTCAGCTGGTTTCTATCCCGACTCTCCGGCTGATCGTCGAGTTCGAAGAGGGAGCCAATAATCTCCTGTGCGAGTGTGTCTCGTCCGTCGATGACGTCCTCCTTGCGAAGGTCGGCATCGGACTGCCAGTTCTCGCGTCGCTGGAAGACGACCTGGAACGCTACTGGTGCTGTCGCCTCCATTAGGTGATCGACGAGCGACGCGAGCGCACCCCCTGGTTGATCCACGGCTGGGAGTTCTGCTTCGTCGTCGGCAGTAAATGGCGAGAGTGAGGTCATCCAGTCTTGCTTCCGAGTTGCCGACCCCTGCCACCGTACGCCGAGTGGGGAGACGGATTCGGTCGCTGGCCGGGCGAGTATCGTCCCCTCCGATGTTACCGTTGGTTTGGCAAGTGTCGTGAGTGGCTCATCCTCGGGAATCGCATCTGGTGGGGCGAGTTCGAGGGCAGTATCGCCGATCTCGATGAAGTGGTCGGGAGACTGGTTGCCGACTGTTCCTCCATCCGCGACTGATTCAGCGTCCCCTGGCCTCGCTTGACTGTTGTCGTCAGTGCCACACTCGTATTGCTCGTCAGAGCCGAACTCGTACGTGAGATCGCCTGACTCATAGTGCTCGACGAATGTCTCGCGGTCGAATTCGACAGGCTGCACGAGTCGGGATGCGACGTCGACCTCGGTACGCTCGATGTCGAACGTCTCGGGATAGATCGACCGGAGCCGTTTCTTCAGGGTATCCAGATGGTCGTCGGCACCGTAGTAGAATTCGACGGGGTCATCCGCCCCCTCGCTGAGCGCGAGGAATTCGAATCGTAGCGGTGTGTCGCTATGTAGCGGATTGAGTTTGTCAGCTAGCCCTGTCGAGTCCGTTGAGGTCAGTTTGTGGAGGCTCTCCAGTGCCTGCGGTAGACGCTCCGGATTGAGGCGTTCGGAGGTTGGCGTCACGCGAAGGTACTCACGCATCGTCGTCACCTCCCGTTTCCCCGCCATCAGTCTCTGTTGGCGTCCGCTCAGGTGAGCGTTGTCCGTTGTCGGTCGCTCGGCGTTCAATCTCATCTTGGAACGCCTGCACGTCCGCGTCCACGGCGTTCTCACCAGTCCCGGGGAGTGAGGCTCGCCGTTGCTCGGTTGGCTCGAAGTCGATGACCTGCTTCTCCTTGGGCATCGCTTTGACCTGGATGCCGCGCCACTCGCCGTCGACGCCCACCAGGGCCTCGGAGAAGCCGGCGTCCTCGTTGCCCGGCACGGCGTCCTGGACGAACCGCATCTGCGCGTAGTTCAGCCCGAACTCGTCGGCCCACTCCTCGTCCATCCCGTCGAGGCGGTGGAACTGCTTGACCGCACACTGATCCAAGATGGCCTCGCTCTCGGCGTGCTCGAAGAACTCGTCGACGGTCTGCGTGACCAGGCGGATCGAGAGGTCGTGGTGGCGGTGGTGCCGGAACACCGTTTCGAGGAACGCCAGGCTCGCGGCGTCCTGCATGATGTAGCGCGCCTCGTCGATGTAGAACACGACCTCCTTCTCCGAGACTTTCGCTCGCTCGTAGACCAGCGAGATGAGCAGCTGCATCGTCAGCGCCGTGCTGCTGTCAACGCTACCCTCCTGCTGAGCGAGGTCGAGGTAGATGACCTTCTCGTCCCGAATGTCGAAGTCGGACTCCTGGCCGAGATTCGCGTGGCGACCGTCGTCTTCGAAGGGGCGGAGCTGATCGAGCAGCCACGTCGCGTCCTCTTTGATCTTCCCTGCCTCCTCGTCGGATCGAACGACGAACTCCTCAGGGTCGTCGACCATGTCCTCGAAGACGTCCATCATCTCGCGGATGGTCGGACTCGGATTGCTGTGCGTCGAGATGTCGTCGGTGATGCCGTTGCGCTGGTAGGCACGTTTGAGGGCGAGTTCGAGCGTGGTGCGCCGATCTCCCAGTGAGATGCCCCGGAGGGCGAAGAAGTTCGTGAGGAAGCTCATCGCGTCGTCGAGCTTCTCGTTGAACGGGCTCGCGTCCTCGCCCATCGCCCGCTGGACGTGCTCGGGCGTCTCTCGAATTTCCAGCGGATTCAGCCCGAGCGTCCCACCGACGGTGATTCGCTTGGCGTCGAGCGCCTCTGAGACCCCCGCCCAGTTGTTCAACGGCTCGAGGATGATGCCGATACGGTCCTTGCTCTGCTCGATGGAGCGGATGAAGTTCTGCTTGGAGCTGAACGACTTCCCCGAACCCGTGTCGCCGACGGTGAACATCGCGTACCCGTTATCTCGGGCGAACGGGTCGATGACCACGGGGCTCTGGTTGTCCTTGTGAATCCCGAACTCGACGCCGCCCTCCTCGAGGATCGTCGCGTTGTGCGGCGAGGAGAGTAACGCACCGACGGCGCCACCGAGCGCAATCGATGTCCGGCCGAACTCGTTGTCGCCGATGGGCGCGGCGGACTGAAGGGCGAGGTCCTGCCGACAGATTGCGGTCTTCGGCGTGAGGTTCGCCGGGTCGTCGCGAAGCGCACTCTTGACCTTCTGGACAGCGTCTCTGAGGTCGTCTTTCTCGTCGGCCCGGACCGTGATGAACATCCCCTGGTCGAAGACGTTCGCGCCGTTCTCGACGGCCTTGTACGTCGCTGCGGCCTCGTTGGCGCGCTCTTGGAGATAGGCGCTCCGGATACTCTGTTCGAGGTCAGCATCCACCTGAAGGTCGTCAGCGATGTCTTGCAGTTCGTTCCGGGCCCGCTCCTGATTTTTCGGCGTGATGTGGGCCGTCAGATCGAACTGGACGTCGGTCATCTCGAAGAGGTCGCTCAGATACCCGTCGTTGGGATAGTCGGCATAGTTAGCGATATACAGCGTCGTCGTCCACTGCTCGCCGACCCGTGCGGCGCGCGTTTCCCACTCGACAGCTCCGGGCGCGGTGACGGTCTTGTGCGACTCGGAGATGTCGTCGAGGAGCTTGCGTTCGGCCTCGCCTTCTTCGAGTGTCTCCTCGTCGAGGACATCGGTAAAGTCCACGTCTGGTTCATCATCCGCAGTGAAGCGGTCCCAGAGGTACTTACTGCCGACGCCAAGGCCGAGACCCACCACAAGGGCAAGTACTGCACCCTCTGCTGGTGTCAGGTTCTGGAACCACTCGGCGACGGGGCCAAGCGCGTCACCACTTGCCTGGAGGATCACGTTACGCATCGTGTGGGTCCTCCCGGCGTGAGTGGCCGATGATCGATTGGTCGCGAACGGCACGTTCTGCCTCGTCGTAGTCGTGTTCGCGGCCGTTCCAAAAGTCCATATTCAGAACGAACAGCTCGACCGTGCTGAGTCGACGTGCGGACCACCCCGACGCCTGCTGGATGAACTCGGATCGCACGTCGTTGACGCGACTGTCGAGCTTCTCGAACATCTGCGCACGACGTTCGACGTCGGTAAGGTCCTCGCGGCGGGTGACGAACGGGTTGAACAGGAACCCGATGACGGGGAACTGGGTCAGCTTCTCGGCGGGGGTACCCTCGTCGCGGAAGCGGTCGTAGACCTCTATCGGGCTAACTTCAACGCCGATGTAGTACCGGACCTGCTGGATACCCCGGTCACGCATCTCTTTCGGCCGTGTCTCCCGGTACTCTTCGAGGAGTTCCCGGAAAATCGGGTTCTCCGTGACGTCTTCGTCAGTGAGGCGCTCCTCGATGGTCTCGGTGATCTGCTCCACCGGAAATGAACGGGTTGTGGCGTGGAGTTTGAGCTTCGAGTCCAGTTCTTTGTTGGCGAACTCTTCGCCAGCATCCTGGAGCTGCGCCCAGTCGTCGGACATCGCGAAGTCCATGTTGGCCGGATCGATCTCGATGAACGCCTCCATCGCGCCGTCTTCACGCTGGATGGCACCAGCGCCCGGCCACGCCCGCTTGATGTTCGTGAGGTCCTGTGTCCGCTCGTCCGGCTTGAACGGCGTGTAGTTCGCGAGTCCGCCTTCGTTCCGCTCTGACTCGTTGGTACTCGTGTCGGCGTCGGCGGGCGCACTGAACGTGACCTGAGGCCGTTTGAGGTACCGATAGACGTCTTTGGTCCACGTCCAGGCGTTCAGGTGGGTTGGTGAGACGTAGATGACGGCGACGCCAAAGCCAAGCCCGCCAGCAACGAACGGGAGGGCCAGTGATTCGATCCCGGTGAGGCCAGCGATAAACAGCCCAATAATGGGGAAGGCGATGAGCATGCCAACGTCTCCTTCCTCGATATTGAGATACGGGATGCGACTCTCCTCGCCGAACTGATCCATGATACGCCGTGCGGCCGCGTCTTGATCTGTTGACATTGTTAGTGGATTCCTCGATCAAACTCCATCCCGCGTCCGTCACTCGCCGATTCGGCTGTCGCTCCACCAGGGTCATTCTCTGTTCGACGGTACGATGGCGTCCCGCCATCGTCTCCTCCATGACCACCGCGGGCAGCCGCTTTTTGCGCGACGGCGTGGCCAGCGGCGGCTTTCGGCCCCCACCGAGCGGCGGTCGTCGCGACGCCGGCGCCACCGACGTAGGCTCCAGCGGCGACACCGCCAACGAGTGCTGCGCCTTTCGTTGCACCGCCGACGACTTTGGCCGTCAACGGGGTCGCGTATTTGAACGTCTTCCACGTGATGTAGAGGGCGACCAGCGGGAGGGACGCAGCAACGAGATATTTGAGAAACGCTGTTCCTGGTGTGAGAGTCCCACCGCCGTAGATCAAGTCGTACCCCTTGAGGACCATCGCTGCCGGGAGCGGGAGGACAGCCAACGGGACAAACCGTTTGCAGAACCCCATCGCGATATCGGATACGACCGGAATGTTTCCGTAGGCCAGTGCAAATGCAATCGGCATTCCGTACAAGTAGACATACAGCAGAATCATCCGAATGTAGAACAGCGCCTCCAGCGCCCACATCGAGATTCCACCAATCACGGCGAACAATAGTCCCAGCCCTGGGTTTGTGATAGATACCTCCAAGAATCCAATCATCGCCTCCGTAACCGAGGAAAGCTCCGGCATCAGGGCGATAGTGAATCCGTCAACGAGGTAGAGTGCAAGAGTTCCAACCCAATACCACGTAATGATTAGAAAAGCACCGACCCAGGCCGTCTTCTTCGTTTTTCGGGCTTCGTAGGTACTTCCAATATTGAAGATCCGAACCGTGTGACGGCCCTGAACGCTCATCACGAGGAGCAAGAGGGCAACCAGCATGATTTCGCCGCCGATGAGAGCATCGTGAATCGCTGGCCAGGGTGCATTGGTTGGTTCACCGAAGACAAAAGCTCCGTTCGTCTCTGGAGTAGGTGTCCCGAACATTCCCTCAGTCAGAGTTTCATACCCTGATCTGAGACCGTCCATGAACAGCCCAATGAACCACTCAACGACGCCCTTGATACCCTCAAGGACGACATCAATGAGATCGACCATCGTTATACCTCAGTGATCGTGACCTCACAATCAGTCATATCGTCGGAACCAGTGTATTGAACGTTGTAGGTGCTTGAGACCTGATTTCCACCGACCCGTGTCTCAACGATAACAGTAAACTGGCCACTATTCCCTTCTGGGGAGCATCCCATCCCGTCCTCAGTTTCTGTACCGAACGGAAACGAACTACTGAACAGGTCGGCCGTCTCACCAGGGGAGACTACTACCCGGTCGGTTTCGTGCATTCCACTGCCTCTGGGGTTCTCAATTGGATTGGGAACGTCCCCGGAGAAGATTAGTTCAGTTATCGCTTCCGGACCGCTTCCTGTGTTCTCTACCGTGACGAATGCCTCGCCATTCTTGATCCGGTCTGTCTCGGATTCACCATAGACTTCGTCCCACGGCTTATCTGGATTATTCCGATAGAGTCCAACATCCTGTATCTGAATCTCGGGGCGGAGTTCAGTCGTGATCTCAACTACTGTCTCCTCGCCTTTCAACGCGAGTACGCGGTACTCACCGGGCGCATACGCGGTGCCAATCTCGAATGAGACCTGCTGAGCACCTGCGGCTACGTCACGCTTTCCGAATAGCTCGCCGTTCGGCTGGATGAGGTTGACTTGGTCGATGTCGGTCTCTTCGGAGAGTTCGACGACGAGTGTTGTCCCCTCGACAGCGACACGTGTAAGTGGGCCGTTGCCATCTGGAGAGGTCGTTCCGTCACCAGGCGTCCCAGAACCGCCATTGTCGTTCAGACAGCCAGCGACGCTTACGAGGGCAGCACCTGCGACTGTTCGGAGGGCGGTTCGCCGACTGATGTGTGGGTGGTTTCTAGTCATGACTATGGGTTCCGTTGGAAGATGTCTTCTGGACCGAGCATTCGGAGGATCCGCTTGCCTGCGTAGAACATCACAATAAACGGGATGAGCTGCCAGCCGACCTCGAAAATGAACGCGAACCAACCGTCGATGGTGCCGAGCGGATGCCACCGAGCAGTTGCCGTCGCACTCACATACGCGGGGTCGTGCCCGAGCCACGAACCCGGATGGTACCGAGCCGTGTAGATGCCCGGCTCGTCGATCGTCACGATCGCCACCCCGGAGGCGTTGGTCTCGACACGTTGCTCCGCGATGGTGATGTAGCCGTTGCGAGTGCTCCCGCCAATTGGATATCGTCGGTCGGGATCGCTGAGCACGATTGGTGCGCCGGTCTCGTTGTCTCGGAGTTCGATGCGGAGTGTGGCCTGACTTTCGTTCTGCTGGAGAACCTCAACAGTCAGATTACTGCGCCGGAGTTGCCGCTCAGAGCCAGCGTCAGGTGCCACAATTGAGGCGTTCACACCCCGCACGATCCCCGCTACCTGGAGCGCGTCGCGGTCGACGCTCTCGGCGCGAACCGCAACACCGTACGTCGTCGTGTACGACTGGTTGACGATGTCGATGTTGATGTTCTCACCGAGAGTGCCGTCCGGAGACGGTCGGTCAGTGCCCCAGGTGTCGATGATCTCTGGGCCATCGCGAACTGGTTCGGCACGCGGGCCGATTCGCGACGGATACGCGTGAACATAGACCGGAATCGCGTCAGACTCGACGGTGGCGCTGTCGGTCCGGTTCGACCTGACGAGTGTATCCCAGTTGGTGTTCCGTGCGGTGTAGAACCGCCAGACGCCACGCACTCGTGCGCTTCCATTTTCCGTGAGCGTGTACCCCTGCCACGGTCTGGACTGGAAGATAGCCAGACCGGCGTCACCATTGGGGTACTCGGCGTAGTAGGGGTACGCCGAGAGGTCGTAGATCTCGACGGCGATCGAATCCGAGACGTTGAGCGATTCGGTTCGGTACGTGACCTCGACATCGGTCTCGTCGCCTCGGTCGATTCGCGTGGTCTTCTTCAACCGGACGCTGATCTCGGCTTCAAGCGTGAGGTTTGCACTCCAGTCATCCTCGATCTGGTAGTCGAGGGCCGGCGTGTGCGAGCCGTCGCGCTCGACGATGGTTTCGCCGTCCTTCTGCAATCGAACCTCCTCGACCTCGTTGCTCGTGAGCGACCACTCGATCGTCGTGTTCCCCGAAGAGCTTCCGTTCGGGACGCGAACGCGATAGTCGACGAACCCCCGCATCGTGCCGTTCGGCGCGATATAGAGCGGTGTGTCACCCGACTCCAAGTGACCTCGCGTCGACGGCTGTACTGCGAACACCGTGGCGTGGGCGTCCTCGATAAACACGCCATCTTCGAGCGACGCGTGGCGCGGATGCACGGACGTATCCGACCCACCGGCTTCGAGATCAGCGAAATCGTTTCGCGTCCACGTTGCAGCTGTCGCCGGCGGGCGCGTGAACGTGATGTCCGTCCCGTTTGCGAGCTGGTGCATCGCGGTCCGACTCTCGCCGTAGCGCTGCTGGTACTCTTCCTGGGTGATGTAGTTGTCCGCGTCGCGAGACCACAGCGTCGCTGATTCATTCTCAGTGAGCCCATTTCCCTCCGTGCCTGGCCGTGGCGGGCTTGCAGTGACGAGACCTGTGACTAAACTCGTCACGAACAGGGCGGCCATTAGCACGGAGAGCTCTCGTTGTGTCATGGGGGCTCGCGACGGGGATGGTAGTCGCCTACCAGGGGGCGAGGTCGACGCACTGCGCCAACGGGAGGTTCATCATCGACCCAGCGACGGTGTAGAGTGGGCCGAGGGCGACGAGGACGACCGCGGACTTCATCGCCGACCGTTTGTGCCGCTTGAGGCCCTTCTTCTGCTCGGGCGTGATCGTGAACATCTCGATAAGGGAGTCAGCCTGCCACACGACTGCGAGGCCGACAATGCCCAGCGCCGTGGTAAGCTGGAAGAAGCCCTCGATCATGCTGGGAAGGTTGTCCGCACTACAGACGGCATTCGTCTGTGCGGCGGCGGGTTCCACAGCGAACAGGCTCAGGGCGACGACGATGAACATAGCTTGCCTGGGAAGCCTACTCGATGCCGTGGACTGGCTTTCAGCGCGATTCGAAGCCGTCTCGGAGGGCGTATTGTCCTGTGACATAGCGGGTTACTCCTCTGCGTCGTCGACGAGTGCTTTCAGATCAGCGTAGCGGTTGGTCTCGTCGACGATCTCGTCTTTCGTGTAGCCCTGTTCGCGGGCCCGTTCGAAGAGATCTCGAAGCTCGTCGGGGTCGACGTCGCGAAGCTCCATCTCATCTCGGAGGGCGCGGCGATAGAGGGCGGAACCGTTGATATGGCTGTTCCACGTCAGGTACAGATCATCGATGTCTTCGATGGTGACTGCCCGTGTGATCATATGTGCGGGGTGGGTATGCACCGGTTGAGCCCCGGTCCATGGTGGTGCGATAGCTAGAAGATCGGTATATGCTTTCTGGCCACCAACTGGCGCAAAAATCTAAAGTAAATTATAACCGGAGAGTCCGTTCACCTTGCAAAGGTACCGTTAACCAACAACGGGGTTAGATGCCGTTGTCTGTTGGTTAAGGTTAGGATGGCCTCTACTCGAGTTCCACGACCTCTCCACGCCCGTTGTCGAGGATTTCTCGCACCTCGGCCAAGAGTTCCTGACCTTCCTCGTGGAGCCTTGTCCCTTCATCGAGGTCACACTCGTCCGCATCGAGCTGCTCAATGATTTCTTCGACACGGGCCAGCCGGTCGTGGATCTCTTGGTCGTTTGCCACGCTTAGATCACCCCCAACCAAAGCCCAGTGATGGCCAACAACAGCAACAACAGCACAGCGATTGCGGCCTTGTAGTAGACCGGCGGGAGGCCCTCGGGTACGGCCGCCTCGTCGACTGCTTCAGCAAGCTCTCGTTCATGTTCGTGCTCCTGCTGGAAGGTTTCGTACGCAGCGTCGAGTTGCTGTGCCAGCGGCTTGACCTCGCCCGCGAAGAACTCCTCGCGGGAATTCACGATATACTCGCCAGCGGCCGTCGGCGTGATCGTTGCCACATCCGCGACCTGATCTGCGATTAACCGGTCGTCAGTATGCCCGATCGCCGTGACGGTCGGGGTGTTCGCGGTGAAGATAGCTTCCGCGACCCGCTCGGTGTTGAACGCCTGGAGGTTCGAATCACTCCCGCCGCCACGGCCGACGATGATTGAGTCGACGTCCTCGGAGCGGTCCAGATGATGGATGCCGTTCGCGATGGACGTGGGCGCCTCCGACCCCTGGACGGTGGCGTCCTTCACCAGGATGTCGACGGTAGGGTCCTGTTCGTGAATCGCGTTCTGGATGTCATAGCGGGCATCGCCACGGAGGGAGGTTACGACCCCAACCCGCTCTGGGAACGCCGGCGGGCGCTGTTTCTGCTCGTCGTCGAACCAGCCACGCTCTTCGAGTTCACTTCGCAGTCGTTCGACAGCAGCTGCTTGATCGCCGTCGCCGACGACGATCACCTTCCACGGTTTGAGGTCGATTTTCCCACCTTCGGTCCAGTAATCGATATCGCCTTCGAGGATGACTTCAGTCCCGTCCTCGAGATCGACGTCCATCTCCCGGTAGCGGTTCGCCCAGATCATACAGGGGAGCTCGGCGCCGCCGTCGGTGAGCGTGAAGTAAAGCGCCGTACTGTTCTGGTGGAGGTCAGTGACTTCGCCAATACAACGGACGCCGTTGAGGGCAGGCGTGTCCTGGACGACCGACGCGATCCGGTCGTTTAGCTGTGACACGCTGAGAACCTCTTTCGCGTCGGGGTCGACCGCCTGCCGTTCGGTATCCGGTGCGTCCGCCATCTCCGTTTCCTAACTTCTGTACAGGAACCTCAAAAAGCTACGTTCGAGTGACGGGGGTTGGCTACGCTAAGCGGGCCTACAGGTCGCGGGGCTGGACCGTCTTCCGGTCATTCGCTTCGGCACGCTCTGCGGCGTCGTCGAGCAGTCCGGCGACCTCTTCGTTGAGGGCGTCGTAGAAATCTGCCGAGACGTTGTGGTCCGAGAGTGCGTCCTTCACGGCTGCTTTGACGATTAGGTCAGACATTCCATCGCGGACTTCTCTTGTCCGCTATATAAATGTTCGAAGTTCATAAGTGGAATTTCCACCCTGTCGTATCGGATATTCGCCTCTGAGTACCAGAGAAAACATATGCCACCCCTCAAAAACGGGAAACAGACAGATGCACGATCTGACTGGGTTCCAGCGGGACATCTTGTACGTAACCACCGGGCTCGAGGAACCACACGGGCTCGCAATCAAGGACGAACTCGACGACTATTACGAACAGGAAATCAACCACGGCCGCCTCTATCCGAATCTCGACGACCTCGTCGAGAAAGGACTGCTCGAGAAGGGTGAACTCGACAAGCGGACGAACGTGTACACGGTCACGCAACGCGGATTGCGGGAGATCGAGGCGCGACGTGAGTGGGAAAGTCAGTATTTAGAAGACGTGAACGCACCCACTCCGTCGTAGAATCATTATAAAAGCGGGACTGCTTTACCCACTTCCCACGAATCCACAGTAAGATGGCTCGGCTCGTCTTCTATCACCACCCACAGGCCGAGAATTTCTCACTCAAATATAGCTCGGCATCGGTAGCAGAAATCCGGTCTCAGCGAGAGCAATCTGACGAGTCGACAAAGCTCATCGGGTACCCCTTCGAAGCTCCAGTCTATGTGCTCTACGAAGGCGATTCAGAGATCGAATCTGCCCAAGACATCGACTTCGATCAGGAATGGCTGAGCGACCGTATTCGTGACCTCCCCCGTGCTGGGCAGGTTGTCGCATTCCGATTAGTAGAGTTGCTCGAAGCCGCGGTCGATGTTCGAGATGAGGATGAGTTCCGGCTCTACAAGGAGTTCGAACCGCAAAAGGTCCAGCAGGCACTCGATCACGTCTCCTGGGGAGCACCACTTCCGACCGTCTCTGGAGAGGTGATGTCGAATTTGATCCTCCGTCATTCCCTCCCGAATGCGAATCATCGAACTGGCATCGCGATGCTGCAGTTCTGTATTGAGAGTGTGGACCCGGATTTTGAGATGCCACGAACGCACGTCGACGACGATTCCTGGCGAGAGTGGGTCGATCCCTATATCGTCGATTCCAAACGGCTCATCACGGTCCGCCGGAACAACCTCCGTTTCAAGCAACTCGAAGAGTTGGACGTCGACCTCGTCGAACGGAAAGATGGGATCCAAATCCGATTAGCCGAGTTCGAGCTGGATATGCACTGGCGAGAAGCCCTGTCGAAGTACGCTGAGCAGCATGAATCCCACTGTACGGACTTCGCGGAGGCAGTCCTCAAACGTGCAGAGCGGGACGATCTGCTCGACTGTCAAGGACCGACGAAACAAGAGTTCATCACGTATCTGGAGGACGGACTCGTCGAACGGGACTTCAGAGAAATGTTCTGATCAGTCGCGAAGCTCGGCGACCGACTGACCAACCTCACGGACGTGTTCACTTCGCTCGAGGTCAAATTCCTCAGCGAGGTAGTCAACCGTCTCTTCGAGACTCATACTGGAAAGGAGTCTGCCAAGCGGTATAAACCTAGTGCTGATCTCTGTTACTCTACCTCAATTCAACTTTCGAGTGGGATTGGAACCCATTCTGCGAAACCTGTAGTTAGGCGTCAGAGATGGCCTTACAAGTCGGTGTACCGATTACGACTGGCCATCCCCCAAGCGTGATATCCTTTGGACGTAGCAACGACAGACCCTCTGCTCGGAATTCCCGTTCTTTCTCGAATCCGATTGTTCCGCCATTAACTCGATAGGTTAGACGATCAGTCCTGTCGATTGCCTCCCGAATTTCTTGGCTTGAGCTCCCGTCCTGGCTCTCATACAGGTTTTTCGCAGCTAGAATATCTGCATCACCAGTTCGCTCATGATTAATGGGGATTACTTCTTCTAGAGGCCGATCGTTGCCATTCCGATTTGCAGTCTCTACGTCCGTCGTGACAAGGGGGATTGGTCCATCAGAGTCAACGAGGTCTTCTAATGCAGGCCAAGAGAGCACCGGGTTTTCCATCAAAACGCCAGCTTGGCGGTCATACACAGTTTCGTAGTCTTTCCCATTTTCGTCTCTGTCTTTGAATCCGCGTAGCGTAGACCAGAAAATCCCGTAGCGGGTAGGAGCGAGGATCACAAAGCACGGCCTGTGAATCTCGAGGTCTGCGCTATGGCGCTCCTCTAATGTGTCTCGTAGAGCCTCAGAAAGCTCCCAAGAGGATTGTAGATCGCTCTGAAGATTCTCAACCCCCGTCCCATACCAAGAGAAATTCTTGCAAATGGCTGTGTAATAGAGGCTCCCCGGATCTGTGCTGACATCGATCATTTGGGATGCCCGAGTCAGTCGATCCAGTATCTGATCCGGAGATTCGTAACCCTCTGTAGGGAAATGGACAACAACCCCTTCATCACCACGAAGGGGATCATATGTCATCGGAGCATGATAGGGGACAATACTACCATAGCCACCTAGGGACGTTGGTCTATCCTCAAGAGGGCTGTTTCCCATAACAACTCAAATTGTTCCCGTGTCGATTGTATACCTTTGGGAGTATGTGGATTCGCCTGATTGCAAATCTGACAGGGGATCGTATTCACACCAAGAGGCAGAGGTTGGATAGTCACTTTTCGATATCCTTTGGTCCTGGCTACCTCAAGGAGGTCAATATGAAGGAACTCGATTTGGAGAACCCGTTGGCAGACTTATGGCGTCGCAATTTCGCATTCGGTTACTGGGATAACCGAATCAAGAAACTCAACCCCTACAATCGCTACGACGGAATGGACTCGCTCTATATTCTAGCTCAGTTATCCGATCTATATGCCCACCTGTTCGCGGTGAATGCTCGGAATCCAGAGCAGCCCTGGATGATGGTGAAAGAGGATACCTATACACGGGATATCGCCAGTGTCCTTGATGAGCTTACAGTTGAAATTGATGACGGCGAGATGGTTTCAGTTAGCCGCTTAGCGGAGGAGCCGGAGGATCTAATTGAGTTTGAGCAGGTCATCGATGAAATAGATGCAACAGACCGGGAGATGATCGCACGAGAGTTCTTAGGGTGTTCCGCAGTCTACGACGAGGAAACAAATGAATTAGACTTCGTTGAAGATCCCGACCTACATATCGCAGCTGCGAATGCCGCCCTCAATTTTTGGCGAGGATTCCGACCGCTACTGAATGATTTGAAGCACGGATTTCGCGTTCTATCAGTCACGATGGCGGATATTGAGTGGCTTTGGGAAGAGGGGCTTTTCGGACAGTTGGATACCGAGGTTGAAGACCTAATAGACGACATGGAAGCTGTACAGCAGGACCAATGGGGCTTCTTTTTTCTTAGACTCCAAACGGAATCGCTGGGGAACCGACATTACGACGCTGAGTTGAACCTCTACCATGTGAACAGTGAGGTGTGCAAGCAGATGTCGAAGGTGATTTTGAATCTTGTCTACAACCTGATTATGGGGCGAGAAGGCGGACAAACTATAGCAGAACCGATGTCAGAAGCAATAGAGCAGTCCAGTTCTACAGATGTCTACTCAATCCAGACCTTAGAGCATCTAATTACGATGAGTCTCCAAGTAGAAGAGCCAATGTAGCTCCCCATATCGGCATATGGCACTAATTTGTGGTATTCGTTTTCAGAGATAGTCTACCCGACCATCCTACCTTGCTCATGGATATAGTCCAAGAGACGACGATACAGATCGGCACAACTTGTAGAAGTATCGCGGTGGGGAGCGATTGAGGAGAGTGTATCCCAATCACCAACTAATACGAGTCGCTTCTTTGCACGAGTGAGTGCAACGTTCAATCTACGAGGCCCCTCATTTGGGAACGCCAAGAACCCAGAGTTGTTCCGATCATTACTCACCGTAAAAGAGACAATGATTACCTCTCGTTGACCTCCTTGGAAGGAGTCAATGGTTTGCACCTTGATTTTCTCTGCTGTATCTGCATCAAATTCTGAAGCCAGCTCACTCTCTACGAGACCTTTCTGACCAGTATATGGCGTGATCACTCCAACGTCACTTGCATCAACTCCGGCGTTCAGTGATCTCTGAACTTGTGCAACGACTACCTCCGCCTCGGATGGATTTTCACGTGAATTCCCTTGATTAGATTCCGGGTTGGAGATATTTATTCCAACTAGAGGTTGTAACCCGGAGATAGTCGCCGATCTGTTCGGTTCACCGTGGAGCAAAAGTCCATCGTAGAACTCCTTATTAGAGAAATTGGCGATAGATTCGTGCATTCGGTATTGCCTTCTAAGTGTGGTTTTTGCATCGTCTCCGAATCGGTCCAATATATGCTCAAACAATGACGGATAGAACGCTTCATCTGACGCGGTTTCAGCAGAATGGTACGGCGGGAGCTGCTTATGGTCGCCAGCCAACACAAACTTTGATCCAAGCTGAAATGGGACTGCAGTTGCCGGGATACTCGCCTGCGTTGCCTCATCAACCACAATTAAGCTAAATCGGGCCAGATCAAGTCGATCTGCGCTGTTGGTCGTCGTTGCAACAATCTGAGCCCGGTCCGTCTCTTCATCTGCATAGTGGGTGGAAACAACTCGAGACGTGATTTGGTCTCGCCGGCCGATTCGTGCCATTCGGTATCCTTCTGCTTGGATTATCCCGTGGAGAGACTCCTCGTCAGGGTTATCCGGACTGCTCTCTCCAGCGATCAGATTATCTACTGCTTGATTTGAGTGTGCACAGACTAAGATACGTTCCCCCGACTCGACTGCGGACTGGATGACCGCTGTTAGTGTTCGGGTCTTTCCTGTTCCTGGTGGCCCATGAATACAGTACGCATCCTCTGCTCGAAGAGCATTAATCGCTGCCCGACGCTGGTAGGAATTCAATTCGAGCGAAGTATTCAGTGAAACCGATAAGGGTGCATCGAACGAGAGAGATGAATCACCTGCTAGAAGCTGCTTGCCCGAACTGGAGTCGGCCATCTGTCGGAAAGCCGAACGCTCGCGCTGGAAAGCAATATTTCGGTCGAGGATCGCAACAGAAACCCGGTCTGCCCGTCGGAGATCATCCTTCGCTTGAGAAGTCCGAGTTGTCGCCTCCCAGTCAAGCTCTATGTTGAAATCACTCAACCCGACACGCGTAACGATGCCCGGTACGACCGGCGAATTCGAATCACCACCTGACGCAACCCCGACAATGTTGCCCTCGTGGATTCCGTAAGTCGATTGGACTGGATTACGGTGCGTTCCAGACCCTGGTGCTGAAACAGAAATACGATCCTCAGCTAAACGGGAGTATCCCGCAGAAGCGATTCCATCTCCGCCTTGTTCCCGCTGCAGTCTATCGATAGACATTCCTCTATTGGAGTCCCAGACAGACCGTCGTTCCGCCTCCAACTCATTCGCCATCGCCTGCTCCGTTGCGTCGATAAAGTCATCATATTCATCATCCGATAGGGGATCAACAGCCGAGAGTTCCCGTGGTGGTTGTGGCGGACGATCATCGAAATACTCAGAAGGCAAGTATGAGGGTAGCTCAGATGGCGAATAACTAGAGTGCCAGAACCGCATTCGATACGCTAGATACGTCAATGCAGCCTCTCTGATCTCTCGGAAATCATCCCCGCCCGTGTTAGCATTCAGAAAGTGTAGCTCATGTGGGTCAGAATCCTCACTAAGTAGGGTCTCGTCAGTTTCTCGGCGATAAATAAGATATTCTCCAGTCAGCTCTGCCGAATCATCCTCGTGGAGAGGAATAAATACCTGACCACCTTGCTGAACCAGTGTCTTTTGGACGCGAAAGGCATTGATGATCTCTCCGACTGGAATCGGTTCCTCGAGGTTCCAAGAATCATCGGACTCGATCACAGACGTAGAGACAGACAGCTGAGAGAGCTGATGGTCGCCTTCAAGAAATGACTCGGTAACTGAATCCAAGTAGGCCTCCATAGTCGAGGAAGATACGCTACCGTAGTATAAAACACGGGCAACGCACTGTTAGGCTAATCTCCCTGATGAGAGGTGCATTACCTCGATCTCTGAGCTAATTTTCTCTACTTCTGACTACCATCCCTATGGTTCTATCTGAAAGCAGTCTGGGCAATAGTCCCAGTCCGCTTGTTCGTGGTGAGATCGGTTGTTACACTTTCGTGGATTTCCATTTAGGTGGTCCAATCCCCAATCCGGGTTTGGAGCTTTTCCGAACAACATTGCCGCCTCCGTCTCCCCCTGCCCGGTGTGGTTCGTGAGAAGGTGAACAGGGCAGTGCTGGCATTTCCAGAGCGCGACGTCGACGCGATCATCGTACCTTCGTTTGATGACTTTCTTTCTCCTCCATTCGTGAATGCCGTGTGGTCCGCGACACGGTGCGACATCGGTACGGTTTGCTAATGCACCCTCAAACGATCTTCCACGACCGAACGAGTCGCCGTTCTTCCAGTCGTCAAAATCGTCCGCAACATCGGGATAGGGAATAACAGCGTCACGAAGAACTTCGATGTCGACCTCTGGTGCGAGCACCCCCTCGTAGTCGTATACGAACCTGGTTAGTTCATGATCGTACCGCCGGCGTGATCCGCACCACCAGCAGTATTCGTATTCGTACCCATCCGGATGCGCATATCCTGGTACTTGGCTCCAATTGTGGCTCCCGTATTCTTCGACGAAATGGCAGCCTCGAGATTCCTCCTTCCAGTCGAGATTCGCTTCAACACGAGTGTCGAACTTCCACGGGTCGTACTCACGGATGGTGAAAGCACGACCGTCGTCGGCTCGGAACGCGTTATCGGCGACCTGGTAGTCCAGCTGCTCGTCACCAAAGTCTTCAGACTCCAACCACGCGACTGAGTACCCCGCTGAAAGGTAATCGTGGGTGGTCCCTTCGATGTCCTTGCTGTGGTGCTTGTGTTGAACCTCGATGATGAGGCCGCCTCCGAAGAAGGGGTTTTCCTCATTGAACTCAACGAGGGCGTCGGCCCGTCGAGTCTCGGGGGTTGTCGGCGTCCCTGTCGCGTCGATTGTGATTTCAGCCCCGACGCGTGCTGCATTCGGATATTGGTCAGCAAGCGTAGCGACCGCCAGTGCCGTACAGCGAGCGTGGGTATCTGATTCTCCCTGGCTCGCCTTTGAACAGGACTCAGTTGCGTCGTCGGCTGCGTGATAGAAGTGGCGGGCACGGTGGTCGCCGTCGCGAGGATAAAGGATACCTCGGCACTCAGGACATTCGACGGGTTCCTGATCGTCGACCTCTGTAGGGGTGACAATCTTCCCGTCGTCGAGTGCTCTGAACGGCACGGTCAACTGAAACAAAATACGTGGTCTGCTTGAACGTTCCGCTGTTCCAGAGTTTCAGAAGAGAAGGAGGATGCCGTATTAAGTACCAGTCGGTAGAGACAGACAGGCCACGTTCTAATCAGAGGAGAGACAGCCTGGATCCGCTGATACTGACTCTTAGTTGAGAACTTACTATCTCACATAGGGATTCAGCAGTGGGTTACGGGATAGTACCTGTGCTGATTTCAATACCGATCTACGCTTCGGTAGATTGCCGCTGAGATCAACTGGTGCTACCGGGTGGCGATGAGGACGCCAACTGACTCACTGATGATTTCGACATCCGTGAGCGTGAAGCCTGCACCTGCGAGGAGATTGGCGACGGTCCCAATCGGTGGCAGTGTTTCGTAATCGTTTGAGGTCTGCGTGGGCCCGAAGTGCATTTTGTCGGCCACCACTATACACCGCGGGTTCACGGTCGCGAGTCCGTCAATGGCTGCACGTAATTCGTCCTCACCACCTTCGTCGTAGGCCATATACAGCGCGTAGCTTGCAACGACGACATCGACCGGTTCGTCGACGTTGGGCTCACGGAACGACCCATGGTCGAACGAGACGTTCTCGACACCGCGTTGCTCGGCCTTCTCTCGGGCGTACTGGAGCCACTCGTCGGAGATGTCCCGTCCGACCACGTGGTCACACTCCGACGCGAGTTCGAGCGCGACGATACCGGTTCCCGTCCCGATATCTACCACGGTATCGTTGCGGTTGATCGGTGCGTGGGTGAGAAGATAGGACAGGCACCGCTGGTACACCTCGTCATTCTCGCTATCCACATCGTAGTCCATCGGAGAGTAGCCGTGAGACTCGATTTCTGTGTCGGTCATCGGTACGATGAATAGGCTGTACTGATGAATAAAGGTCCCAAGAATCATCGCTGACACGTACGACCGACTCGTCGGAGCCAGTGAGTGGTGGATTCGCTCCCAGTCCCAGCACAACTTACGCTATCTGCCGTGGTAACGTGACAGCGATTGTAGTTCCCTCGTCACTGGTCGCTTCGACAGTGACCGAGCCGCCGTATCGTTCGGTGAGAGTTTTCACGAGGTAGAGGCCGAAGCCGTGATCACCCTGGTCAGCCGCCTCGAACAGATTCTCGAGAACGTGGTCCGGAATGCCTGGTCCGTTATCGGTGATGCGAACCGTCGCCGTTGCATCCTCCCGCGCGACGGCGACATGGATTTCTGGTGGAGTGCTGGGGTTGTGAACGACAGCATTCCGTAGTAGATTGCTGAACACGGACGGGAGCAATGCGTCGGCACGAACAGTGACACCAGCGGGGATGTCAGTCTCGACGTGTACTTCTGGATAGGCTGACTGAAGCGAAGTCACTTCCTGTTCGAGGACAGTCGAGAGGCTCTTTGTGGTCAACGTGTCTTCGTCATTGCGTGTGGCCTCGAGATACGCTCTGACGTTCTGGATGAGCTCGATGGCGGCGTCAGTTTGTCGGATGACCGTTTCGAGCTCAGTTGCGGTTTCCCCGTCGACATCGTCTAATAGCAGCTCAGTCCGGCCACGAATGACGGTGAGGTCGTTCGCCAGGTCATGTCGAAGGAGATGGTTGAGTTGCTCAAGTCGTTCGCGTTGCTCTTCAGCGTGGTCTTTGGCAAGGCGTTCCCGTTCGGCATCGCGGGCTCGTTCGATAGCGAGGGCTTCGTTGATACCTGCGAGGAGTCCACCGAATCCCCCGACACCTGTCGCTATGACAATTGCTAATGGAGGTGAATCGATAGTAATCGACGTACTGGCGATCATCAGTAGCGGAACGAGGGCAAGTCCGATGGCAGTGATGGCCATCCAGCCAGCGATCCGCCGATACCGGGCGGGTGACAGATGGCTCTGGTTCACCCAGTACGCGCCGCCAAGAATTATCGTGCCGGGGATACCGAAGAACAGCAAATGAATCGCTGGTTGTTGTGAACTGAAGAGGAACGCGACTGCACTACCGATGAGGTGAATGATACCGAACGCTCCGATGGGCACGGCACTCCAAGTACGGAGGTTCAGATATCGCGTTGGAGACAATGAGAGGGACATGGTCTAAGCTTTCAGATAGTTGTTTCAAGCTGTTTTGAGAGTCCAACGTCAACTCTTCGAATTTCTCTCAAAGAAGGGGTCAGCTTGACTAGTCTCAGGAACGGCTCGTGTGACCACCTCTGGAGTGGGATTGTCTTCATGTTTCGTCCTCTAACTCATCAAATGCGGCTGGTGGGAGTGTATGGCCACAGGGTGATGCCTCAGCTGACTGCGGTCCGACGAGACGAACAGTCGCTGTTGCACCGCAATGTGGGCATCCATGCGTTCTGAGTTCCACCGCTCCGAGCAGTTCAGTCGAGAGTGTTGGTTGTCCCCTCATCATTTTGTCTCACTCCGAGAAGTCTTGACCCGGCACTGCGATTGGTTATGGAGTATCCTCATCTTCGTATCAGGCGAGGTATGAACCGAGCGCGGGCGAACGCCGAAAGCGATGGTTTCACGGAGAATATCCTGGCTCACTATCGCAGTACTATCAGACTCATGGCTAATGAATCCTTATATCGTTATCTAAATACACTCATATAATATCTCCATCATGGGGTTTCGATGCTACTAACCACAGGTTTCGCGTTCGACTCCCGGGATGCGCCCCCGAATCCCGTGGTTGACTCGCGTTGATATGATTGCGCTCGAATATCTCGCCGGGCACGAACAGTCGGACTTCGAGCAGTCGCCCTCACTCATCGCGACGAACATCGGGAAATCTGCGGGCCACGTCCGCCGGCGAATGCGAACGCTCAGTGCGGCGGGCCTCGTCGAGCGGACGAATGATACAGCCGGCTATTACGCAATTACGGAGCTCGGACGCCGATATCTCCAGGGTGAACTGACCGACGCCGAGATCACGTCACTCCGGACATTTGATCCAGACAACTACTAAGCAGACTGCTCCACGATAGAGCACTCTTCCAGCCGTCTTACACTCTGCACTCGGGGTATTTTGATTGCTGTATAGCTCCATCTTACGACCTTCTGTAACGAGCGAAAGAGTAGACGTCCAGCCGAAAATATCATTATACGGTGCCTTCAGCCGATCCGGACATCGGGGAGAATGATTCTGTGAATTCACTTCTATCGGTCTCGATCACGAACTCAACCAGACGCAGATCGTTAGAAGGAGCAAATTTACTGTTCGCCATATGCGATACTCGGTTACCCGAGCAAGCCGAGCTCGGTGAGCTGGTCCTCGATCACCTCGAGGGCTTGTTCGGCATCCTCAATCCGTTTCCCACCTGTAATGACGAGCTTCCCGCTCCCGAACAGCAGTGCGACAACAGACGGCTCGTCGAGCCGGTAGACGAGACCAGGAAACTGCTCTGGTTCGTACTCGATGTGCTCGAGACCAAGGCCGATCGCAATCGCATTCAAATTGAGTGTGTGGTCGAGATCCGCACTCGAGACGATGTTTTGAATCTCAATCTCAGGTGAGTCATCGACCTGAATACCCAAGCCCCGAAGTTCGTCGAAGACCTGTTCGAGCGCAGCCGTAACATCGGCGACGCTTTTGGCGCCGGTGCAGACGATCTTCCCCGAGCGGAAGATGAGGGCCGCGGCCTTGGGGTCCTGCATGCGATAGACGAGGCCGGGGAAGTGATCGGGGTCGTACTTGGTTGCCCGGAGGTCGTCTGCGAGGGTTTCGAGATCGAGTTCCTGGCCAATACCGGTCGATGCGACCACGTTCTCGATGTCAACCGACTCTGTGAGCGTACCCATATCACTACATAGTTCACACGCCGCTCTTAAAGACCGGTCGCACTATCGAGAATGCGCCCCGGGTATTGGCGCTGGCCGCGTTAGAGGTCGCGAGGCTGGACCGTCTTCCGGTCGTTGGCCTCAGCCCGCTTCGCGGCGTCGTCAAGCAGGTCAGCAACTTCCTCATCGAGGGCGTCGTAGAAATCGGCCGAGACGTTGTGGTCGTTGAGCGCTTCTTTCACGGCTGATTTGACGATCAGGTCTGCCATACGCAGCGATTGTTCTCCCGTCCTCTGTATAAACATACAGGTATCTGATTCGGTGTCTGTGGGGTTGTACTGCCCTCTGAGGGGCAACAGACGGATGCGATAGCGCTTCGTATCAGTTAGCGGGACGATGTACGACCTGACCGGGTTCCAGCGCGACCTCCTGTACGTGATCGCCAGCCTCCAAGAGCCCCACGATCTCGCCATCAAGCAGGAACTCGAGGAGTACTACGAGAAAGAAATCCATCACGGGCGACTCTACCCGAACCTCGATACACTCGTCGAGAAGGGCCTCGTCGAGAAAGGCGAGAAAGACCGGCGGACGAATGTCTATACCCTCACGCGTCGCGGCCGCCGTGAAATCGAAGCCCGCCGTGAGTGGGAACGTCAGTACATCGAGATTGGTGAGTCTGCGCCTGCGTAGGTTCTCTCGTACAGATCAGCTACCCCATTGTCTATGAATCATCTGAAAATCCGCGATGGGCGTGATTTCCATCTCGGATGATGTCGGTAGTATCTCTCCTCTTCGGGAGCGACGTACGTCAGCGATTCGCCGTGAGGCGGCCACGGCGGCGTTCGAATTCTTCGTCGTCGATCTCACCGCGGGCGTACTGCTCACGGAGAGCCACGAGGGCTCTATCCTCAGCGGGTCCGTCAGTCTGAGATCGAGCCACCAGCCAGTAGACGAAGTAGATGGGAAGACCGATGATGAGGGCCATCCAGAGGAGGCCGAACAGCATCATCCCCCATCCCCATAGTCCCCAGCCGGTCATGTGTCCGTCGTCCCACATTCCGTAGTGCCAATCCCACATCACCGCGTCCGGGACGGCTGCGTGCGTCAGGGCCATACCCCCGATAACCGCGACCGTCAGCGCACCGACGACGATCAGTCCGAGGGATCGAGTACCGCGTGGTTGAATTGAGTTTGTCATGTGTATTTCTCCTGAAATGGTTCGGCGTGGTTAGCCGAGGATGTACTCGAGGACGGGGTAGCGCTCGACGAGCGCCTCGCCGCCGACCTCGTACTGTTCGATGTACTTGTCGAGCCCGAGGATGCGGCCCGCACCGAACGCCGCAACCGCGAGGAACACGAGCATGTACGCGAAGTCGCCATTGATGACGCCGTGGGCGATGTCCCAGTTCCCGAAGTAGAACATGACCATCATGAGCGCGCCGAAGAACGCCGCGAGGCGGACGACAGCGCCGACGAGCAGTCCGAGACCGATGAACAGCTCGCCCCACGGGACAGCTACGTTCGCGAACTCGACGAACCACGGGGTCGAACCCATCCACGCGAACATTCCCGCGAGGGGGTTGCCGTTGGTCGCCGCGACGTTCGAGAGGTAGCCACCCGCCGCGAATTCGCCCGTGATCTTCGTGAACCCGGAGTACGCGAACGCATACCCCATCATGAGGCGGAGTGCGAGCACGAACCACGCACTGAGGCTGTGGACGCGGCCACCGACGGTCAGGCCACCGACCTTGCTCTCAAGTTGGTTGACGCCAGAGGGAATCGTAGACATTGTTACTTCACCGAGTGAGTGTACGCAGAGAGAGACGATATACCGGTGAGCCAGTGTTCTGAGTCAGAAAACCGGGCGGCTATTTTACCCCACTAGGACGAGTATGCGAGTGTGACTGAGGAGTTGAGCCCACCAGCCATCTTTGCCACACTCGACGACGAGTACGCTCGCGATATTCTCGTGGCGACGAACACGGACCGACTCTCTGCAAAAGAGCTCAGCGAGGAATGCGATATGTCACGCCCAACCGTCTCTCGTCGCGTCAACACACTCGTTGAGCAAGGACTTCTCGAAGAGTACACGCATGTCGATCCCGCTGGTCGGCACTATCGGGAGTATGAGGCACGTCTCGAACGTATCGAAGTCCTCCTCCAAGACGAGGGGTTTGACATCCAGATCGATGTCCGGCCGGATCCCGCGGACCGGATTACATCCATCTTCGAAAACATGCGGGGAGACTGATTCATGAAACACACATTATTCGTCATCGCCAAGTTGTTCATGACCGCGTTGGCTCTGGTTATCGCGTACCAAGCCTATCGCGGCTACCAACGCCACGGAACACAGCTGATGCTCTACGTCGCCCTTGGGTTCGCACTAATTGGCCTCGGTGGACTCCTCGAAGGAGTTCTATTCGAACTGCTCCAGGTGTCAATCTTCCAGGCAGGTCTCGTGGCTGCACTAGTCGCGGCGGCGGGAATGCTTTCTATCTTGTACGCGCTCTATGCGCCGAACCCCTGAATTCCCGATTCAGCAAAGTATCTTGGAATCGTGAATTAGTGAGACGGTTATTCACTCATCCTCGTAGACGTTGCGCGACAGCCGTGACTTGGTCCCAGAGGAATTCGGCGTCAACGCTCTGGTTCGTCGTTACGACTGGCACGTCACGGAGATAGGAGTCCGTCTGAAGGATCTCAAGGAGGAAGTCCGCAACGTCAGCGCGTGAAATCGGACCAGCCGTGGCGTCAATGTCGACGCCGTGTTCGTACTCCCCGGTTTTGGGTCCATCTGTAAGACCGCCGGGGCGGACGATCGTCCAGTCGAGACCGCTCCCAGCGACGAGTTCCTCCTGTCTGGCTTTGTCGGCCATCAGGTCATAGAGCACCGTCACGTTCGCAAGGCGGACGTACCACGGAACCTGCTGGACGCTCGATCCTAACCCCATCGATGTCAGGACGACCAGGCGTTCGATCCCCCGTTCCTGCATTGCATCGATAATGTTCGCGGTCCCGCGAGAGACCACGTCGGAGGGATTGTCCGACGTTCGACCGAGAAGACAGATGACCGCATCTGATCCGTTTACGGTGGCTTCGACCGCGTCCGGATCGAGTACATCCCCCTCTACGGCGGTGACTGCCTGGTTCGGTGGGAGTTTTGCAGGGCTTCGAGTGAGCGCGCGAATCGAGTGATTCACTTCGGTCGCTTGTGCCGTCAGTTCACGTCCGGTCCCGCCTGTCGCACCGAAGAGTGCCAGTTCCATATGGTCACCTACGTTTTCATGTTGGTTGTCGTTCCCCTCGTTTCAGTCGATTACGCTTACAATTCTAAAGGACGACCGAGCGTTCGCTCTGGACGCTCGATTACCAGAGAACTCCGAAATTTGATTCGACAGGTTGGGGTCATCGTCACTACAGCCACGGATCGGTTTCACATTCTAACGAGAGGTGTTCTGTCATGCCAGTATCGAAACCACAATCGTAGTGAAATAGGCGACCGTAGCCGGTGCTACAAGTATGACAGACATGCTGGGTTTGTTCGCTGATGAAACCGCCCCTGAAGAGCGACCAGCTCATGACTCGATAGGAGAGGCGGAACCATGAGCGAGGAAATCTCCGCCAACCGGGCAGGACTCATATTCGGTGCCATCTTCGCAGCGTCGCACGCTGCATGGATCGGATTCGTCGTCTCGGGCGTCTCTGAAACAGCGGTCGCCACTGTCGCCCGGACCAACTTCGTTGAGTACGAGGACACGGTCGATTTCGACCTCTCTCTGGCTGGTGCCGGCCTCATGATCGCGTTAGTTGCAGGATATCTCATGGGCGGGTTGTTCGCCCTGCTCTGGAATCGGCATGAGATCCACGATGACGGGTAACCCGGTCATCCAGACAATCGCCCTCAACCGATAACTGTCAAGGATGGTTAGTGTCCACCGAGACGATCCTCGGAGCAGGCTCTCAGATGGACCGTCTATTCGACACCACCGCAGGGGGTATCTCTAACTCAGTATGGCGTCACCATCTTTTCCACCGGGATACGTCCGGTTCGACGACGTTTCCGAAACGCTTCCTGAACCGACACCCGTTCCGGTGTCGGAATCAGTTGAACTGGAGACGCTTCACCTCCCCGGGCCGGACCCGGCGATCGTGTTCGTCCACGGTGGTCTCGGGTCGCTTTGGAACCCGTATCCACAACTAGACGCGTTCGAGGGGCCCCACGAGTTGGTCACGTATGCGCTCGCCGGCAACGGAAACTCGACCATGCGGCAGGAGCAGTCCCTCTCCGGGCATGTAGCTGACCTCCTGAATCTCCTTGATGAACTCGGTATCACGAATCCGATCATCCACGGCCACAGTTACGGTACCGCCCTCGCTATCGAGTACGCGAAGCGCCATCCCACAGCCGGGCTCGTGTTACACGCAGGGGGCGATCATGATCTCACCCCCGCGGGGGAGAAACCGCTTTTGCGACTATTTCTGGCACTCCGACTCTATAAGATACCCGCGAACGACGCGCTCATCCGGCAGTTAGCCTACAGCGTCGGCTTCCACGAGGAGACGCCATCGGTCGTGGTTGAGGACTTCCTGCAATCGAACCCGCTTCCCCACCGTCGCTCAGCGTGGACGACTGTCACCGAGGCCTTCTGGGGGTACGACGGTCGCCCCGATATTGAGCGAGTCGATGCCCCAACGCTCGTCATCCACGGACCAGCCGACGGTATTGTTCCCATCGAGGTGGCACGCGGAACCGCGAGGCGGATTCCCGAGAGCGTTTTCTGCAGGCTACAGCGTACCGGTCACGTCGCTATGATAGAGCGCCCGAATGCGTATAACAGTCTGCTTGAAGCACTCATCAAGACGGTTCGAGAGGACCGGGATTTGGAAATGACGGTTCGAGAATCGGTCGACGAAAACGGTAGCGAAGTATCCGAAGTTCGCTAAGGAATCAGGATCGTTCTGCAGCTTTATTCGCCCGTTCGAGATCGAACTGAAGGTCGGTGTCGTCCTCGAGACCGACGCTCAGCAATTCCGGGTCGGCGACCGTCAGGTTGAACTCACCGACGGCGCGGCCGTAGTGCAAGCGCGGTACCATTACGCCACTCGCATCACAGAGGTGGGGTCGTGGCTCGTCGACGAATCGCTTCGGGTGCTCTTCGAAGAAATCACGACAGTCGGACGAACAGAAGTAGAACGTCGTCCCCTCGAAATCGGCGGTGATTTCGCTTGAGTCGCTGGCTTCCATACCGCAGACCGGCTCAACTGGCATACTGGCAGTACGCCTCGCCCTTCCATAAACGTCAGTCGGCCATTTGCTACTGTGCGTAGGCTCCCTACTCGGTGTATACTGCGGGCTGTTTCTCGAAGCGCTGTCGACATTCTTCGCTACAGAGATAGTACGTCACCTGGTCGTGCCGGACTGAAGCTACCGCTTCGTCAACTCTGAGTTGCATACCGCAGACGGGATCCCTCGGCATTCTGTTCACAGATCCGTCTCCAAGCCGATTGGGTATTTCGAAGTAGGTCGACGGGCACGTATTAAGGGCCGTCGGAAGAACTCTATGACAACGCCCATGGTTCGATTTCTTCTCCGTCTAATTCGTATTCTTGGGACGTTCACCCCGTTCATCCTACGCTTTCTCCGTGATCGGCATCGGTTTCTGATCGTCGGTGGGTCACGCACTGTGCCACGGGACCAGCACGAGCAGCGTGCCCGCCGTCTACGGGAGGCGATGCTCAACCTTGGGCCGACGTTCGTAAAGATCGGCCAAGTTC
>NZ_PSYX01000008.1:0-129173 GCF_003586325.1 Haloferax sp. Atlit-10N | reverse complement strand
GAACTTGGCCGATCTTTACGAACGTCGGCCCAAGGTTGAGCATCGCCTCCCGTAGACGGCGGGCACGCTGCTCGTGCTGGTCCCGTGGCACAGTGCGTGACCCACCGACGATCAGAAACCGATGCCGGTCACGGAGAAAGTGTAGGATGAACGGGGTGAACGTCCCGAGAATGCGAATTAGACGGAGAAGAAATCGAACCATGGGCGTTGTCATAGAGTTCTTCTGACGGCCCTTAATACGTGTCCGTCAGTCTCAGTCCCTCACAAAGCCGGTTAGTTAGAACGTCTGCTTGCTGATGGTGTGTTCAAGACCAAGCAAGCAGACAGTGAAATCCACGAAGACCAGCTCCTTAACTTTCTCGTCAACACGCTCAACGATGAAATCGTTCTTGACCTCGGCGCTAATGCTGAAATCGAAGTTGAGGACATCTACGAGGTCCTCGTCGGCGCGTGCGCCGACGGGACCTCGGTCTCTACACTGTGCAACTCCAGTGAAGAATCACCATCGGCGAACACGATCCTCTACCATCTGCGGACGAAGTTCGAGCCGGACCGGCTCGAACGAGTCGCTAACACGCTTCTCCAGCGAGATATCGTCGAACTCCTCCCCGAGCAGGTGGAGGTCTGCGCAGACCTCCACCTGCGACCCTACTACGGTGACGAAGACGAGACAGACGGCCTCTACCACTCCGAGGCCAAGCGCGGAACCACCGCGTTCCACGCCTACGCCACACTCTACGCGCGTGTGAAGAACAAACGACACACGCTGGCGGTGCGCCGTCTCGAAGACGGCGACACCGCCAGCAGCGTCCTCGCCGAGTTTCTTGGACTGCTCGACGGCCTTGACACCGAAGTCAAGGCCGTCTACCTCGATCGTGGATTCTACGACAGCAAGTGTCTCACGCTGTTGCAGGCGCACAACTACGCCTACGTGATGCCAATCATCAGATGGGGTGAGACGATTCAGCAGGAACTCTCAGAAGGCTGGAGTCGCGTCATCCAACACGACTTGACAGGGAAACTCGACGGTCCAATAATGAGCGCGAAAACCTTTGTTGGTCGCGTTGGATCAGAACGTAATGAGCGAAGGTCGTCGAAAGGAGATCACGTATCATCTTCCAGAGGAGAAGATCGACGAATTACTTCGTGAAGCCAAAGACGATCGTCGACAAGAGCGGTTGGGCTTTCTGAAGAACCTCTATTGCGGCGATTCGGTCGCGGAAGCTGCCGACCGCGAGGGACGGTCGGCAGCGACCGGCGGGCGCTGGGCTGATGCCTGGAACGAAGGTGGACTCGAAGCATTGATGCCGAGTTTCGGGGGCGGTCGGCCCCCGAAACTCGACGAAGACGAACAAGAACAGTTGGTCGAGATGCTTCGAGAAGGCCAGCCGTGGAAGTCACAAGAGATTCAGCATCTTCTCAAGGAAGAATTCGACGTTGAATTTCATCCGGATTATCTCGGGAAATTCCTCCGTGAGCTGGGCTTGTCCTATGCAAAACCCCGTCCGAAGCGTCCATATCGCCCGGAGAATCCTGAAGAGATTCTCGACGAACGCGTCGCCGACGCGCTCGACGAGGATGACAGTCCACACAACAAACGCGAAGGAGACGACGAAGAAGGATGGATTGTTGACGACGATATTTGTACAGATGGTGGAACTGTCCTCGGGTTTTTCGATGCTTCCCAACCGCAACCGTACGATAATTCACGTCGTGTCTGGTACGTAGACGACCCACACGTGGAACGGCCGTTAGTCAAGACAGAAGACTCGGCGGTTGGATTCTACGCATTGAACGGAGAGAGTACGGTTCGCTGGAAAGAAACCGAGGAGAAAGAGCGGATTTGCGAAGTGTTAGAAGCAGTGCGCGAGCAGAATCCCGGCAAGCGGATTCTGCTCGTCTTGGATAAGCACGGATCACACATCTGTGAATACACGCGCAAGCGCGCACATCAGCTTGGTATCGATCTCGTGTTCCTTCCCTCAGGATCACCCCATCTCAATCCGATCGAGCAGGTCTGGAAATACCTCAAGTGGACGATGGCACCGATTATCGTTGAGGACGAAGACGAGTTCCACGAACTCGTCAAGGACGTGTTTACTCAAGTGACACAACGAATCAGTTTTGCAAGAGACTGGTGCCAGAAGTTCCTCGATTTTCAAAAGTTTCCTTGATCATTACTGTGACCGTCGAGTTTCCTGTCTACATCGACTGTACGTACCTGAATGGACGGTATGACGAGAACGGTGTGGCGCGTCACGGCTACGCCGCTGACGCGCCGTTCATCGAGACACCACGCGACGCTCGATACCACTACAGCAAACGCTTCGGTATCGAGTCGAGCTATCGCTTGTCTGAGCAAGCGATAGCGACGACAACAACGCGAGACGCAACAGTGAGACTACTGTACGTCGTGGTGAGTCTCCTCTTGCAGAACGCGTGGCGGTATCTCCACTACGAATACGTGGCGACGCCCCGCCGAGGCGGGCGTCGCCTCTGGTGGTGGCCGTACAAGGAGTTCGTCAATATGGTTCGACGTGCCGCGTGGACGGCCCTCGCAGTGCGTCGGGCCGTCCCCGCCAACCGGCCACCGGACGACCGGTTCCACCGGTAGTCACTGACCGAGCAAGCGTCTTCGCAAGTGGCAACGCTGTCGCGTCGGCGGCAGACCGCCGCCGACAGCGACAGCTCCGTCCCCGATCAGCGCTGCTCGACAGGTATCGATGACTCATCACAACAGAATAGGTGGCTCAGGTCAGGCTAACTGGCGATGCTTTGTGAGGTACTGAGTCTCACTTCGAAATACCCAATCGGCTTGGAGACGGACATACGTACAGAATGCCCAGGGATCCCGTCTGTGGTATGCAACTCAGGGCTGACGAAGCGGTAGCTTCAGTCCGGCACGACGAGGTGACGTACTATCTCTGTAGCGAAGAATGTCGACAGCGCTTCGAGAAGCAACCTGCGGTATACACCGAATAGTGAGCCGACGCGTAGTAGCAATTGACCGACCGACGTTTATGAAAGGGCGAGGCGTACTGCCGGTATGTCAGTTGATCCTGTTTGTGGGATGGAACCGATCGAGTCTGACGAACTCACTGCCGAGTTCGAGGGGACGACGTACTACTTCTGTTCGATCGACTGCCGCGATTTCTTCGGGGAACACCCAAAGCGATTCGTCGACGAGCCACGACCCCACCTCTGTGATGCGAGTGGCGTAATGATACCGCGCTTGCACTACGGCCGCGCCGTCGGTGAGTTCGACCTGACGGTCGCCGGCCCGGAATCGCTGAGCGTCGGTCTCGAGGATGTTACCGACCTTCAGTTCGATCTCGAACGGGCACTTAAAGCTGCAGAATGGCAGTAATTCCTTAGCGAACGTCGGATACTTCGCCATCGTTTTCGTCGACCGATTCTCGAATCGTCGTTTCCAGATCCCGGTCCTCTCGAACCGTCTTGACAAGCGCTTCAAGCAGACTGTTATACGCATTCGGGCGCTCTATCATCGCGACGTGACCGGTACGCTGTAGCCTGCAGAATACGCTCTCGGGAATCCGCCTCGCGGTTCCGCGTGCCACCTCGATGGGAACGATGCCGTCGGCTGGTCCGTGGATGACGAGCGTTGGGGCGTCGACTCGCTCGATATCGGGGCGACCGTCGTACCCCCAGAAGGCCTCGGTGACAGTCGTCCACGCTGAGCGACGGTGGGGAAGTGGGTTTGATTGCAGGAAGTCTTCGACAACGGCCCGTGACGTCCCTTCATGGAAGCCGACGCTGTATGCTAACTGCCGTATGAGCGCGTCGTTCGCGGAGATTTTGTAGAGTTGGAGTGCGAGAAACAGTCGTAAGAGCGGTTTCTCCCACATGGGTGTTAGGTCGTGGTCACCCCCAGCATGTAAAACGAGCCCAGCCGTCGGGTTGCGCTTCGCGTACTCGATTGCGAGGGAGGTACCATAACTGTGGCCGTGGACGATAGGGCACTCGATGTCGAGTTCATCGAGGAGATTCGCGAGATCGGAAACATGTCCCGAAAGGGTCTGCTCTTGGCGTGTGGTCGATTGTCCGTTACCGGCGAGCGCGTACGTGACTAGTTTGTGACTCCCTTTAAAAGCGTCAAGCTGTGGGTACGGGTTCCAAAGTGACCCGAGACCACCGTGGACAAATACGATTGCTGGGTCTGGACCAGGAAGATGCAGTGTCTCCAGTGTGACTGATTCTGACACCTGAATGGGTGTCGATTCTGGGAGCAACTCTCGAACATCGTCGAACTTGACGTATCCCAGAGGGAAGTCAGATGAAGACATACTAAAACACTTTGCCGAGTGGGATATTCAGGGATTCGGCGCATAGAGCGCATACAGGATGGAAAGCATCCCCGCTGCCGCGACTAGTGCAGCCACGAGACAGGCCTCGGCGCGCCCGGTCCGTACCGCGACCCCGTCTGTGGCATGCGGACTGACGACAGCAAGCCATCGGCGACGCACGACGGCGAGACGTACTACTTCTGCTCGCAGACCTGCAAGGAGACCTTCGGGGAGAACTCGGACGAAAACGCCACCGGGCATCCGATGGTGATGGAGGGGCACGACCACTGACGGACAGCTCGTTGATGGTTCACAGTATCGAGTGAGTCCGTCCGTCGTGCTTGGACACATCCGCTGACGCGGCCATACTGAACCCGCTACCGTGACTCTTGAGCGGAGAGAATTGGAAGTCAATTTATGATACCGCCTTCGAATTCCGACTGAATGTACGACCGAATTCTCCTGTCGACCGATGGAACTGTCGCGTCTGAAGATGCTGAAACGCACGCGATCGAGCTCGCAGCCGCTCACAACGCGGTCCTTCACGTGCTCTACGTCGTTGACGAGGATGTCGTGACTGCCTACAGCGGGGACGAGTACGTCGACGAGGCCGAAGGTCCCGAACACGGGCTCGAAGAACACGGCGAGGAGACGCTTTCGGAACTCCGACGTCGAGCCGCAGAGACCGATGTCGATGTCGAGACGACGATGCAACATGGCCGCCCCGCTGAGACCATCGTGAATCACGCAGACGACTGTGACGCCGATCTCCTCGTGCTCGGTACCAAACGCCGGCCGGACGAATATCGGGCGTTACTCGGAAGTGTCACCAACCGTGTTCTCCGATTGACGACTCGTCCGGCAACCGTCGTGAAAACCGAAGTCATCGAGTAGGGAACGACCGGCCGCTACCGTCCATCATCTGGTCTGAGACGGGCGCGACGGCGGTCGAACTCCTCGTCGCCGATCTCGCCACGGGCGTACCGCTCTTGGAGGACGGCGAGTGCGCTATCCTCGGCGGGGCCGTTCGATTGCGACCGCGTCCCCAGCCAGTAGATGAAACCGAGGGGGACGGCGACGAGGAGTGCCATCCACAGGAGACCGAACAGCATCATCCCCCAGCCCCAGCTACCCCATCCGGCCATGTGGCCGTCGTTCCACATGCCGTCGTGCCAGCCCCACATCATTGCATCTGGGACAGTCGCGTGTGTTAGCGCCATTCCGGCGACGACGGCCAGAGCCAGCGCTCCGACGACGATGAGTCCCAGAGAACGAATTCCGCGTGCTTGAATTGGATTTTGCATTATTGTACTCCCAAAGGTCTCGGCGTGGTTAGCCGAGGATGTATTCGAGGGCGGGGTAGCGCTCGACGAGCGTCTCGCCGCCGACGTCGTAGTTCTCGATGTACTGGTCGAGGCCCAGGATGCGGCCCGCGGCGAACGCGGCGACCGCGAGGAACACGAGCATGTATGCGAAGTCCCCGTTGATGAACCCGTGACCCATGTCCCAGTTCCCGAAGTAGAACATGAGCATCATGAGCGCGCCGAAGAACGCCGCGAGGCGGACGAACGCACCAACGAGCAGCCCAAGACCGATTAACAACTCGCCCCACGGGACGGCGACGTTGGCGAACTCGACGAACCACGGCGTCGACCCCATCCACGCGAACAGGCCCGCAAGCGGGTTGCCGTTCGTCGCGGCAACGTTCGACAGGTAGCCGCCGGCCGCGAACTCGCCGGTGATCTTGGTGAACCCGGAGTACGCGAACGCGTAGCCCATCATGAGACGGAGCGCGAGCACGAACCACGCGCTAAGGCTGTGGACTTTCCCGCCGACGGTCAGGCCGCCGACTTTGCTCTCGAGCTGGTTCATGCCGGAGTCGAGTGGGGACATAATTATTGCACCTTCAACTATCAGTAGGCGGGTAGAGACGATATAATAGCGAGCTGGCGTGCTGAGTCAGAAAACCGGGGGGCTATATTACCCTCCTGTGGAGATTAGAGGAGTGTGACTGAGGAGGCCGACCCGTCGGAGGTCTTCGCGACACTCGACGACGAGTACGCCCGCGACATCCTCGTGGCGACGAAGACCGACCGACTCTCCGCGAAGGAACTCAGCGAGGAATGCGACATGTCACGCCCGACCGTCTCGCGGCGTGTCACCCGCCTCGTTGAACAGGGCCTCCTCGAGGAGTACACGCATGTCGACCCCGGCGGACGGCACTACAGCGAGTACGAAGCGCGACTCGAGCGTGTCGAAGTCCTCCTGCAGGCGGAGGGCTTCGACGTGCAGATCGACGTCCGGCCGGACCCCGCCGACCGGATTACGTCAATCTTCGAGGAAATGCGGGGAGACTGACTCATGGAACACACGTTATTCGTCATCGGCAAGCTGTTCACGACCGTATTGGCCCTCGTCATCGCCTATCAGGCCTATCGCGGATACCAGCGCCATCGCACGCAGTTGCTTCTGTACGTCGCCGCCGGCTTCGCGCTGGTCGGGCTGGGCGGCCTTCTCGAAGGTGTTCTCTTCGAACTCCTCCAAGTGTCGATCTTCGAAGCAGGATTCGTCGCAGCACTCGTCACCGCCGCCGGGATGCTATCGATCCTCTACGCCCTGTATGCCCCGAACCCCTGAAGATTCGGGGCGTTCATTCGAGAAGCGGCCCGTCGACGGAAACGAGGTGTACGTCGGCGGGCCGAACCTGTTGACCCAGCTCGATAGCGAGATCCCCGACCATCTCCAGCGCTTCGCTGAAGAGGCTGGCCAGAACGCCCAGACTGTGGTGTATCTCGTTCGTGACGGCGAGCTGATCGCTGCTTTCGCGATGGCCGACGTGATCCGCGAGGAGAGTTTCCGCGTCGTCGACGCACTCCACGATCTGGGCATCGAGGTGGCGATGCTGACCGGCGACTCCCAGGACGTCGCCAATGCTGTCGCCGACGAACTGGGCATCGACACGGTGTTCGCGGAGGTCCTCCCCGAAGACAAGGACGAGAAAGTCCAGGAACTCCAGGACCAGGAGACTTACAGAGTACTTGTTTGTGCTGACCGATTCAACAGCAGCGGTTCCTGCGCAAAGAGGATGGGATCGCGCCGCTTGTGTGACTGGCTGATGGGATAGCTCACATGACTTCTCAGGAGCACCGATTGACCGACGCCTACCTTGTCGGGTTGACACTCACAGAGGCACTCAAAGCCGATCAGTCCCTCTGCACGGCTCTTCGAACTCTGGAGGGGCCGTTCGATTCGCTCAATGACGGCTACCCAGAGTGGCATCCAGCACCGCACTCGTTCGAGGGGATGGTACGCTTGTTACTCTACCGCGAACTCACTGGCGAAAGCTACCGTTCGCTCGCCCAGTATCCCGAACTCGCAGTTGTCTTCGACTTGGAGAAAATCCCCGACGAATCGGTGCTCTCGCGGACCTGGCGTAACCGGTTCGACGAGGCGACCCGGGAGTTCGTCACCACAGCCGCCCACTACGTCATCAAGGAAGTCCACGATCGCGACATCTCAGCGCCGGAGGTGCGGCCTAAGGCAGAGATCGTCGACGATGAGCAAGAAGCCGCAGATCCAGTAGAAGACAAATCCTTCTCACAGGAGGAGATCATCCAGACAACGCGCCTCGCGCGTGATCACGCCTTCGGTCACTTCGACTCTGGTCGGGCGTCGAACGCCTCGTACGAGGACACACAATTCTTTGAGCTACAGACGTTCATGGGGATGGTCCACTGTGGAACTGCGCAGGGAGCGACTCGCTTCCAATATCGCCATGGCGAAGAGTACAGCCCCCATGGTGATACCCACCTCCGCGCCGTCAAGCAGTTCGATCCCGAAGAACTCGTGAACGGATTCAACGAGACAACGGATCGCTTGCTCTCCGTGATCGCCTCAGAAGCATCCTTTCGAAGGCCGGTCACCGCGGCAATCGATATCACGACTATTCCCTACTACGGAGAGGTCGAAGGAATGCCGATGGTCAGCGGGACCAAGGACAGAGACGGTCGAGCATTCAAATTCGCAACCCTCTCGATCATCGGGCAGAACATCCCGCTCGTTCTGGCGGTTGAGCCGGTCCGTGAGAGTTCCGAGTGGGATGAGAACCCGTCGAATCAGATCCATCGTACTGTGCGACGGCTCGTTCGACGAGCGAAAGAACAAGTTCCGATCGAGACGGTGCTGTGTGATCGAGAGTTTGACTCGATACAAGTGTTCCAGACACTCTCAAACCTCGATGTGAACTACCTCATTCCGAAGCGAGTCTCAAGCTCCGAACGGGATGTGCTCGAACAAATGGAGGGAGACGACCAAGAGGTGGCTGTTGAGTCGGCTTCTATCCATGTAGAATCTGGATCGCATCCAATGCGGCTCCTGTACGTGCCGTCGACGAGTGGGGAGGGAACGGCCGTCTTCGCGACGAATCTACGAGTCGGTCCTGAGGAAGCCGAGACATTCTGTCAGCGCTACAGCCGCCGGTGGCAGATCGAGAGTGAGTACAAATCGATCAAAGGTGATTTTCTCGCGAAGACCTCCTCGAAAGATTACCGTGTTCGCCTATTCTACTTCGTGTTCGCGGTCTTACTCTACAATATCTGGAGGCTCACCGACTTCCTGCTGAAGGCAGGTGTCGACGGAGAGATGGACTACGCACCAGTGTTGACTGCGGGTGAGTGTGTTGAACTCGTTGCCTCGGCGTTGATCCCGCACGACTAATCGGCTGAGCTCTCGCTGAGTTCGCCGCTCAAGAGTGACAACCGTATTCAGCAGCGCCAAAATCCACGCAATTTCGTACGCTCGTCCGGTAGTTCGAGAGTAAGGATTCAAAATCGATCCCCGACCGCTGGGAATCACCACGACTTGATGGCGATTCGATCCAAAACTAGCCTATCCTCCGAAACTGTGGGGACCACAACCTCGGAGGATGGTTTTGATGCATGCCTTCTATTCAGAACTTCTGCCTGAGTATTTATTCGTGGGACGCCACGAACCCCCCTAATCTGACGATTTTCACCGATAGAAGCTACCAGAAACTAATGGGCCCCACAAACAGAGCGCTGGCCGGTTTTTCTGACGTTCGACAAGCAGACGCTCGTGGAGATTGTACAAGTCAGAGCTAGCTGACCGCAGAAAACAATTCAGGTATAATCGACGAGCGACGCGAGGAGTACGCGGGGACCTCTTGCTGGCGCTCGGGAAGACATTCGGCCGCCGTCGATGTCGACCCAGAGGATCACGGGTCGGTCAACGACGCCGATCTGCAGGCGCAGTACGCCGCCGAGGCCCAGCGAATGCAGGAGATACACGACCCTGGTGACGTGATCTGACTCCAGTTAACACGATAGCAGCACCGAGCCGACGTGTTATATCCAGCCACCCCCTACGCGTGGTATGCGCGAACTCGTCTTCGCCCTCGAATACAAGCCGGGGTGCAACCGGGTGGCGGACGCCCTCGCCGACCACCCCGACGCCCGCGTCCGCTCGCTCTCGCTGCACGCCACTACTGAGCAGCTCTGGCGAGTCGACCACGCTACCGGCAGCCCGGACGCCCTCGACGCCATCGAGGACGCGTTTCGCACCAGTGACTACTACGCTGACTGTCTCGCTACCGAGGACTGTGGTGCCACCCAGACCACCCGCGTTCTCGACCGCATGGACGACACGCTCGTCCTCTACTCCGACTGGGAGCGAACCCCTTCCTGTGCGTCCGTCCCCCACATCGCTCGTGACCACCTCGGCGACGGCGTGCTGTTCGAGACCCGTCACGAGGGCCACCACTACACGTGGCGACTCATCCACTCCGGAGAGGGTGACGTGTCCGCGTTCTTCGATGCCCTCAAAGTCGCCGTCGGGGACTGTGCACGAATGGAGATGCTCCGAACCGCGGACACGACGGCGTCAGGGGGAGGAGTCGACGAGACGCAAAGTGGCATGTCTCCGGAGCAAGAGGCCGCGCTTCAGGCAGCCGTCGAACACGGATACTATGAGTCCCCACGTGAGGTCGACGTCGGCGAACTGGCTGAGCATCTCAACGTGCCACGGTCGACGCTCACCTACCGGCTTCGCCGGGCGGAGGAACACTTAGCGAAGCAGCACGTCGCCGGGGAACGATTCCCCGAAGAGCCCCCGGCAACACGTTGATCCTTAGTTTGGAATATTCCAACAAAGCCTTATCGAACTGACGCACCTACCGTGAGGTGATGACAGAGAATCCGGACACAGCGGGGGAGACGAGCGGGGGTGGGCAGCGGCGGGAGCTGACCGCTCGCCTCGTCGTCCCCGAGATGGACTGTCCGTCCTGCGCCCAGAAGGTCGACAAGAGCCTCCAACGCGTCGACGGCGTCGTCGACGCCACGCTCCAACCGACCACCGGCACAGCCAACGTCACGTACGACCCAGACCGCATCAGCGAGGCCGACGTGGTCGAAGCAATCGAAGCCGCTGGCTACGAGGTCGTTGGAGGGTCGGATTCCGACGACGATGAGCGAGAGGAGGCGACCGATGGCGTCGACATCGCGCCGCCGTCGGAGATCTGGACGAGCCCCCGCGCGAAGAAGACGTGGCTCGGCGCGGCGCTTGTCACTCTCGGTCTCCTCTTCGAGTTCCTCTTCATCGGACAGAACATCACGGTGGCGAGCGTTCTTGAGAATCCGCTCCACATCGCTGATGTCCTGTTCCTCGGGGCCGTCGCCGCTAGTGGCGTCCCGGTCGTCCGCAGCGGCTACTACTCCGCGAAGAATCGCTCGCTCGACATCGACCTGCTGATGGGGACGGCGATCATCGCCGCGACCGGCATCGGCTACTTCGTCGAGGCCGCGACGCTGGCTGTCCTGTTCAGCATCGCCGAGTTGCTCGAGGACTACGCGATGGACAGGGCACGGGACTCCCTGCGCGAACTGATGGAGTTGTCGCCCGATGAGGCGACTGTCCTTCGCGATGGTGAGGAAGTAACTGTCCCCGCCGAGGAGGTGGAAGTGGGCGAGATCGTCGTCGTCCGCCCCGGCGACAAGATTCCGCTTGACGGGACGATCATCGAAGGCGAGAGTGCAGTCGACCAGTCGCCGATCACCGGCGAGAGTGTGCCTGTTGACAAGAATGTTGGCGATGAAGTGTACGCGGGCAGCATCAACGAGGAAGGATACCTCGAGTTCGAGGCCACTTCGGCCGCCTCGGAGTCGACGCTCTCGCAGATCATCGAGATGGTACAGGGCGCACAGGCGAAGAAAACCGAGTCTGAGCAGTTCGTCGACCGGTTCTCCGGCTACTACACACCCCTCGTAGTCGTGCTGGCAATCCTGACCGCCGCTATCCCGCCGCTGGTCATCGCTGACCCCATCTCGGTCGACCTGGCCGGGTACGGGTTCACCTTCGCGAGCGACTGGCAGACGTGGTTCATCCGAGGGCTCACTCTGCTGGTAATCGCCTGCCCGTGTGCGTTCGTCATCTCTACACCCGTCTCGGTGGTGTCGGGAATCACTAGCGCTGCGAAGAACGGCGTCCTAATCAAGGGCGGCAACTACCTTGAGGCCATGGGCGAGGTTGACGCCGTCGCCCTCGACAAGACGGGGACACTCACGAAGGGCGAACTCGTCGTCACCGACGTCATCCCGGTCGGCGGAACTACGGAGGATAATCTGCTCCGTCGCGCCGCCGGGCTGGAGCGGCGCAGTGAGCATCCCATCGCTACGGCGATTCTCGCCCGCGCTGAGGAGGCGGGCGTGGGTGACTTGCCCGACCCGACTGGCTTCGAGAGCCTCACGGGGAAGGGCATCCGGGGCGAGATCGACGGCGAGACGTACTATGCAGGCAAGCCCGCGCTCTTCGAGGAGCTGGGCTTCGACCTCTCGCGGACACACCGCGAGACGGACGGCGGCGTCGTGGCGGAAGAGTCGGCAGAGTCCGACGACGGGGCGTTCGCCGAGGACGCGCTCGCCACACTGGAGCGGGAGGGCAAGACGGTAGTTATTGTCGGGATGGAATCGGAATTGCTGGGTGCGATCGCCATCGCCGACGAGGTGCGCCCGGCCTCGAAGCGTGCCGTCGAACGCCTACACGAGCTGGGCGTCGAGCGTGTGGTGATGCTGACCGGCGACAACGAGGGCACTGCCCGCGCCATCGCCGACGAGGTCGGCGTCGACGAGTACCGCGCCGAACTCCTGCCTGAGGAGAAGGTCGACGCTGTCGAGGAGTTGCAGGCGGAGTACGGCGAGGTGGCAATGGTTGGTGACGGCATCAACGATGCGCCTGCACTCGCCACTGCGGAGGTCGGCATCGCGATGGGTGCGGCTGGGACGGACACCGCGCTCGAGACCGCCGACATCGCGCTGATGGGGGACGACGTCGGAAAGCTCCCCTACCTGTACGACCTGTCGCATACAGCCAACGGCGTGATCCGGCAGAACATCTGGTCGAGCCTCGGCGTGAAGGCCCTGCTTGCACTCGGCGTCCCACTGGGACTGGTGAGCGTCGCGGTCGCGGTCATCGTCGGCGACATGGGGATGAGCCTCGGCGTCACCGGGAACGCGATGCGGTTGTCGCGAATCGAGCCCGACCGATTCGTCGACGCGTGAACTGAAGAGCAGAACCACCTTTAGGATCCAACGCGTTCTGAGGCATGGGCCAATAGGTGAGTTGGTTTGGGACAGCTGCTGCTTTTCGGGGATTGTAAGCACTAAGCCTTCGTGGGCTCATAATCCCATGACTGAGGAACTATCCGACGATCCGTTTCACGGCTGCGAGTTGAGTCCCCAACGCGATTCTCGGGACACACACCTTCGGAGATATCCTGTTTACAAGACACACATCGTTTCAATCAGCCAGGCCAGTAGAGGCCGATTGCTCGGGTTGTCGGGCTTCTTCGACCGAGTAGATCAGAGTCCCAGCGAACAGTATGAGACTACCGACGATGAACAGCGCACTAAGCGGTGAGGGTGAATCGACGAACTCAGCGCGTTCGGCGACGAGGTGACCGGACTGGATGCACTTGACGAGCAGGTCACGGAGGTGCCACAGCAATGAGCGACGCCGAATCAGTCGACAGTGTCGAGGACGCCGTCGAAGCGAAACTTCAAACCTTCATCGATGCCGTTGCGGACAGCGAGACCTATCAGCAGTTCATTGAGGCCAACAAGCAGCTCGAAAGCGATCCCGAAGCGATGGATCTGCTCGATGAGTACCGACAGAAGCAGCGACAGATGCAACAGGACTTCGATCAAGAACTCATGGCTGAGCTCCAAGAGATCCAGACGGAAATCTCGGACAATGAGACGATCCAGCAGCACAGGGACGCCCAGTCGGCACTAGTCGAGTTGCTCCAAGAGACCAACGACGTAATCAGCGAGCCGATCGGTATGGAGTTCGCCCAGTCCTCGGGAGGTGGGTGCTGTTGAGCACCGCTGACCAAGAGGTATTGGTGGCCGCCGAGGAACTCGGCGAGGAGCTCCGAAACGCCCAACAGGAATCCAGCCAGTTCGAATTCAACTCACTGCTGCTGCGCTGCAACGATGCGATCACTGAGGAGATCGGCGTCGACTACGGCGATGCTTGCGATACTGACGATTGCTGTTAGTCGACAATCACCCTGATTTCGACGCAACCCTCAATCTATGACGTTAGCACAAGGCGATTGAGATGCCGGACTTGCTGGACCCGCTTTCAGATCGTGCCTGCCGGATGACCGATGCCTACAGTGCGGGGATCGAAATTACTGAACAGTTGAGAGCAGGGGACTCTCTCCGGTTGAGTATCGCAGAGAGTACGGTTCGAGCTGAATTACTTGATGATGGGTATCCCAAGTGGCATCCTGCTCCGCATTCGTTTCTCGGGATGGTCCGGCTCCTCATTTACCGGGAAATCACCGGTGACAGTTATCGGGCACTGGCTCGGTATCAGGAGCTCGCTGAGCCATTGGGTTTAGATCGGGTCCCCGACGAGTCCGTACTGTCGCGAACGTGGCGCAAACGCTTCGACGACGGTGTCCGCGAGTTTGTTCGGATTGCCGCCCACTTCGTTGTCAAAGAGATCCACGACCGTGATATCTCAGCCCCTAGTGTTCGACCGAAATCTGAGGTTGTCGACGAAGAAAACCGGACCACCGAGGACGACGAGGCATCTGGTCGAGAGTTCACTGACGAGCAAATCTACCGGACTACCCGACTCGCTCGGGACCACGGCTTTGGCGGGTTCGACTCTGGCCGCGCTGCTAATGCTACGTATGAGGATACGCAGTTCTTCGAGTTACAGACCTTCATGGGGATGGTTGGCTGTGGGACACCACAGGGTGCAACCCGGTTCCAGTACCGACACGGGGCGGACGGTAGTCCACACGGCGATACACATCTCAGAGCGGTCAAGCAGTTCGACCCTGACTCTTTGATCGATGGGTTCGAGGCGGCAACGGATCGACTACTCTCGGCGATCAAATCTGAAGCCTCGTTCCGTCGACCAGTCACGGTTGCTATCGACATTACGACCGTGCCATACTACGGTGATGTTGATGGGATGCCGATGGTTAGTGGGCTTGATCGGGAGAACCGAGCGTTCAAATTCGCCACGCTATCGATTGTCGGACTGAACATCCCACTCATTCTGGCTGTGGAACCTATCCGTGAGAGTTCAGCATGGGACGAGAACCCATCGAACCAGATTCACCGCGTCGTCCGTCGACTCGTGACACGAGCGAAAGAACACGTCCCAATTGAGACGGTACTCTGTGATCGAGAATTTGATGCGCAGCGAGTCTACCAGACACTCTCGAATCTCGGAGTGAATTACCTTGTCCCGAAACGAATCAACAGCACCGAGCAGGAAGTGATCGAGACGATGGAGGCTGACGGACAGGCTGTCGCGGTGGAATCGGCGTCTGTTCATGTTGAGGCAGGAAGCCATTCGATGCAGTTCCTGTACGTACCGTCAACCAAAGGTGATGGGACAACCGTCTTCGCAACGAACCTTCGAGTCGGGCCCGACGAAGCCGAGACGTTCTGTCGGCGCTACAGCCGCCGCTGGCAGATCGAAAACGAGTACAAGAGTATCAAGGGCGACTTCTTAGCGAAGACGTCCTCAAAGGACTATCGTGTACGGCTGTTCTACTTCGTGTTCGCCGTGCTATTGTACAATATTTGGCGACTCACCGATTTCCTGCTGAAAGCCGATGTTGACGGTGAGATGGACTACGCACCGGTTCTGACGGCTGGCGAGTGTGTCGAGTTGGTTTGCTCAGCACTGATCCCAGCTGATTAGTCGACTAAAGGCCCTCTGAGCCCGCCACTCAGGAGTAGCAACGCTGTTCTGGCGCAACGAAATCTACGGAATCCTCCATACTTGTCCGATAATTGTGGCTGTAGGCCGCTGAGTTAGTGTTCTTAGAGTGGAATACACAACAAATCGTCGCCAATCTAACTCGTAACGAGCCTATCCTCCGAAACTGTGAAGTACTGTGACCAGAGTTTGTTTATACCAATTGTTAGTATAATATCGTAGTGCAATCACTTCCATTCGTTGGCCGCCACGAGGAGTTCGCGCTCCTCAAAGAAAGTCCAACTCGTGATACGGCTCTGTATCCGGTCATTGGTCCAAGCGGTATAGGTAAATCTACACTCTTAGAACAGTTTGAGGTGTGGTGCGAGGACGAAGAGATTCCTATTCTAAAATACCGCGTCCGAGAGCCAGAGTCGCTTGAACAGTTTGGGGCGAGGCTCGCACAAACATGGCAAGAAACTCACCCAGCGGTGTTTGACGCATCGATTCGAGAGCGAATTTCGATTCGACCTCTTCTCTCGAAGGCTGGAGAGATCCTCTCGAATGCTCCTGGTGATGTGACGACAAAGACTGCAGGTGCTGCGCTCCAAGCGCTCAGCCAGCCCAGCCAAACTACTGAGACGGACGGTGTCTCCGACATCTCCAGTGATATTCTTTCGCTCATCGAGCAAACTTGTGAGCACTATACTGCAGACTACTGTGTATTAATCGTAGACCAGTTTGACCGAGCACATGTTGATGAGGACGTGTATCAGGACATTGCACGGACACTCCGTTCAGTAGCGGCTGCGCTTGGCGACACCGGATGTGTCTGTGTTGGTGCCCAAGAAAGATTCTACGATCGCACACACGACTTTATTACTGAGATTGAACTCGAAGAGTTCGATGTGGAGACTGTTCGCTCATATCTGTCTGCGTCTGGCCTCTCGTCAGAATATGCACCCGATGTCCATGACGTTTCTGCCGGTAATCCATACTTCACAACTCGAATCCTCCAGATTGCATTACAGTGCGGCGATCTCCAAACAGCGCTTGCGGACCACCCAGATATCCAAGAAGAGCGCTACGAATTGCTTGAATCCCGCCTTCTTGAGAGCTTGGATCAATCATACCGCTCGCTACTAAAACAATCATGTGCACTTCCAGAGCTGCGACCAGATATTGTCGCTGAGATTCTTGACCGCCCCCGTGAGGAAGTCGAACAATCATTCCGTGAACTCCGGCAACAAACAATTCTAAAGCGGTTAGGCTACGACCAAGGTATCCCTGTCTATCATCTTCATCAGTTGCAGCAAGAGTATCTCAAAGAACGTCGCTCCGATGACGAGCTACTCATTCAGCACCGAAAAGCTGCGGCCTATCATTTGAACGAACTCGTCGATAATCACATTACGAGCTTCGATGAATTTGTCACAGATGGAGGTCGGAGAAGGCTACAAAAATTTGCAGCCTCGGGTATACTCTTTCACTATCATATTAGTCGCCCACTGGGTCATGATATTTCGTTTGAAGATAGGATTGATACTGTTCTTGCCGAACTTGATGATATCTCTACCGACTATGCAAAGATGGTTCTCAAACAATACTATACCAAATTTGCATTGGTCGGGACCGAAGTTCCGGATTTAGCAACCTCTCAAGCGGTTGATTCAGATGAGATTCTGTCTGTCCTAATGGGACCACCATCGGATCCTGAAATTGTCGGGACACAAGAACTCCTCTCAGAGCTAAACACAGACGAACGTGTGACGTCAACGGAAGCTGAACTCCTCGCTTTTTATCATGATACTGTAACTCGTGTGACGTTCGCAGACAATACTGGCGACTCTGTTGAAGCCCCGGAGCTTCTTTCAGAGCGTCTCACGGCACTCGAAGAGACAGAGACCGATATTGACAATCCACTCGGGAACGTTGGTCGGCTCTTGCTGATATATTTCGCTGAGTTCTACGCTGACCGTGAAGGAGATACCGAGTTAGAATACGACTTCTGGAGTGAGCTCGAAGAATGTTACGACCTTTCACGTGATGACTGGGAGACAGTGAAGTCCTCTGTGTTCAAACTCGTTGACACGGTGAGTGATGCGGAGCGTCTCTTTGACCTTCTCAAACAGATGGGTTCAACATCGCAGTCTGATTCCCAAGTCGAACTCCAAGATCCGAGTGCAATCAGTCGGTTTGGCCTCCAGGGAGGACTTTCGAAGGCGATTTTTAATCCCTTCGTGGGCTTTCATGAGGTTCTCGCAGATCTCTCGACTGGTAAGCCAATTGTAGACCTTCGCACTGAATGGCACTCCCAAATTAGGGTATTCGAACAGGGAGGTCATCATTGTCTTGGAGCTCTGTACCGCGACCTTGACACAGTTGTTCTTGAACCGCTTGTTGATGTCGGCCAGGCGAATCCGGCGTTGGCACTCCTCGGTGACTTTGAGAACGAACTACAGATTCGTGATTTCGACCCTTCAGCGACGTTGATTCGAGTACTTACTGCGTACCGGGACGCAATTCGCAAACACGAGTGACCGCTTATCTTGTCGCTCACCTTGGGATTTGACACGAGGTTCACGATTAGGAGTGGTGTGATTGATTCAAAGGCATACCTCAAGTCTCCCTGAAACAAACCTGCGTTTTATCCATCGAACGCCGTTTCCAGTTTCTCGTACATCCTTCTTCGCCGTGCCTTCCGCTCTTGCTCCCTCGACAGGTAGTTACGGAGTACGACTTCCGTAGACGAACTTCCCTGGTCTTCAGCAACACCCTCGAGTCCCTCCAGAACCTCTCCCACTGCTTCCTGATACGCCGAGTACCAGAATCGCCGCCCCATCTTCGGTGTTGGCGTATCCCCATTAACAACCACATCAGCAGTGTCAGCAAGCTGCTTGAACCGACGACGTATCGTACTCACGGATACGTGGCCCGTCGACGACGACCGAGAGGGAAACAGATACCCATTCCACGTTTCACGCTCAGAGAGCGCATCAATCCGGTCAGCGACGATGTCGACACCATACAGCAGTGTCACCTCACCAGGCCCGTTCTTGCGCTCCCCATCACCGAACGACAGATGCGCGTCTTCAGTATCCAATACCACCTGGTCTACGTGCAATGCGGCAACCTCGGAGGGACGTAACCCCCACCCAGCAAGCGCAACAACGAGCAACTCCGCTTCGGGCGAATCAACCTCGCTGTAGATTCGACGCACCTGCGACGCCGACAACGCCTGTGGGTCCAGGTCACTGGCTTCCCACCCGAACTCTTCACCGGCCTCTGAAAGTGGGTTGTACTTCGCGTACTTCCGACGTTTCACGAACGCGTACCACGCTCTAGCAACGTGGAGATACTCGAGCTTCGACCGATCCGTCGATAGCTCCTCGTCGAACACGTCGAGGACGGCAAGACAGCGTTCTATCTCTCGCGGTTGCTGGTCTAACTCAGATAGTGGTTCAAGTAATGCATCTGTCCCGTGCAGTTCTCGATAGGTCCGAACCCACTTGGCCAACCGCGTCCGGTGGGTCTCGACGGTACTCTTTGCTCGTCCACCACGTGTTTCTATCGACGTGAGGTACGCTTCGAGCGCGTTCACAGTCGCGTCGTGGTCAACGTTCCACTCCCACTCCTCTGCCTCGTCGTCTTCGAGACCAACGACGTCGACGAAGAACTGCTTGGGTGTCAAATCGTGGTGCTCGCGCAACGCGTACGCGATACCACTGTATCCGTGTTCGGTGAGCCACTCGTAGGTCGGTACGTCGCGATCTTCGTCGAACTCGTCACGATATCGCTTCGGTGCGATGTCTTGCCAGTAGACGTCGACGAGTTCGTCGAGATCCATACGCGACCAGTTGTAGCGACGACTGCGCGTCTTTGGGGCCGTGGATTCGTCCTCGGCTTGCTGGCTGATCGACTGCTTTGTCATGCCGATTTACTGTCTAAAAGACCGTTTGCCGCATTTCGGGACGATTCTGAGCCGGTGAATTTCATTGGTCTCTGCTGTTTTTCACAGCAAAATAATACTTTGGCTTGTGCGGGAGTGGTCTAACCAATATGCAGTATCCGCAGACCAAGAGAAAACACTCGAAGTCACTTCTCTCATTCTCGAGTAACGAACTCACAGATACACCATATTCATGTGGTGCTCTCGTTGAAAGTCTGCTGAACACTCGAAATGTTCCCTCCCTGTGAGATGTCCGTTGGAATTTTTTGGAAAGTTGATTAGTTGACATAATCTGTTCTTGACAGGAACTGCGTCCAACAGACAGAGGGCGAGTTTAGCAAGCTGCCACTCGTTTGTTCACACGTGAGAGAGTGGATAGGGAGAGGCGAAGCGCCTGTAGAGACACTGTTTCGCGAACTATGCTTCCTGTGGGTCCCAAGTGAACCGAGTGCTGCTCCGAGAGCCATTCCGAGGCCGACGCGGACACTCTTCTTAACTCCCCTCTTTTTGATTCTGACTCAGACACAGCGTGGAACTGGATCCCGGCTGGGCCATAAAGTTACTGTATAGCTCTATCGTTCGTCGGGATCAGTCCTCCGTACCCTACTCGCGCGCTCTATTCAGCACTGCTTCCGCATCACCACTTGAGCTGGATGAACTGTGGCTCTGAGAACTCTTTGATTTCGCCTTTTACGACTCTGACGTTAGTATACTTAATGGCCTCTCCCTCCCAGTCGTCGTCCGCTCCCTCCAGTACCTCACCACTTATTGATTCAACGAATGTCGGGATAGTGAAATTGTAGTCGCTGCCAATTACCATTTCATCTTTGATATGGTTCAGAAGGTCGTGGCGATTCGACTTCGAGAGATTGTCGAAACGGGCGACTTCATCGGATTCTTGAATGACGGACTTTCGAATCTTACTGGCAAACAGGCTTTTTTGCGCCTCATCCATGTTCAACTGATCATAGTTCTCCAAGCTATCGAGATCCACGAAGGATATCTCCGCATGAGCAATAGGAGGATCAATTTCATCTCGGAGATCTTCTATCGGACGGACAATGTGGAAGTGAGATTCTAGATACGCCCGCACCGCCTCACGGAAGCTCGGAATGCTGAACTCTTCTCCCGGACGTACCAAACTGATTTTCCCATCTCTCAGTTCTAAGTCGCGGGAGAGAGAGTCTCCAAATGGAGCGACGAAAGCCATCTCTGTTGTATCTAGAAGAAATGCGTAGCTGAGCATCCGAGTACGAACAGCTTTCCTCTGGGATGGGTCAAGGTGTTCTGAAAAGTACTTGCTGTCAAGCACTGCAACTACGTTTCCTGTTTCTTTGAGAACGTGGTCAGGTCTGTACGTCGCAACCGTGTCATCGTTGTATACCTGCAAAGTGGGTTCTTCTTCGACCGATACGTCGCCCTCAACATTACTCAGCTCCAACTTGTTCAACCGTTCAGCCTCCTGCTCGAGCGTTAGCTGAGTGAATGTCTCGAAGACCTGGTCCATGTCGAGGATGAAGTCGATAGTGAGGTTTTCTGTACCGGATTCGAGAGACTGACCTGTGGTAGATGAGATGATGGTCTTCGATGTCTTCACAGCGTCCTCGTAGTACCTCCTCTGTCTCGGAAGATCCGTTATTTGTGTCTGCTTCATCCGCGTCAAATCGATCTCGCTTGTGGAGACACCCAAGTCCTCCAAGTTACGGACCTCTTCTCTTAGCGAACTGAATATCTGGAAGTACTGTTCGTGGCTGTGGTCGCTCGAGGCATCTTGAAAGAGCCTGAGAAGTTGCTTCCCAGCCGTGTATATTAGACTGTTTGACGGTGTACCGTAGTCGATATCCTTCTCAACGAATCTATGCTTCTGGATTCCCCGAGCTTTGTTCAACAGGCTTTCCTCGACATCGATTCTTCCACGCCCTGTGACTGCGTCATACTCCCGGTTCTCGAAACACCGAATAAAGCCGTTTCTGTGGATCGGCCGTAGGCTGTTGAGGTAATTGATTGCGATTACAACGAATATGTCATCAATCTCAATGTCCTCAGATAGGAAGTCGTCGATCGGAATACCGTGATACTGGAGAGAGCGGTTTCGTCGTTGAATAGCGAGAAACATCTCGAGGATGTCTTCCCAACCTATCTTCGGGTTAATCTGTAGTTTGGAAGTCGGAGTCAGGTTCACTACTCCAATGATATCCTCTACAGAGATTGTGAGAGAGTCGCCTTCGATGGTCGCTGTTACTACTTTTCTACTGTCTTTGCCGTCCCTCGTTGTCCGAGTTTTCTCAAACTCATTGGCTGCAATCTTATCGAATGCTGCCCGCTGAAGCTGCTTACCTATCTCTGGCGGACAGTCCTCGATCGTCTTCTTGTTCTGCTCCCGGATCACGACCCGGTTCGGGAGGGCCCTACTGCTCATCTCCTCTACGTCCCCATCCTCTGCTCTTCGGATGCCAATTCTGACTGCACCAATTCAGTAGCTCTAGACAGATCGAAATCGAACTCGTCATCCAGTTTTTCATAGTGTTCGACAAGTTTGTTGACCTGTGAGTAGGTCGCAGAATTCAACAGCCGTGGAACAATATACGTCCGGAAAGCCTCACCGACCGCAAGCTGAGGGTCTTCCTCGTAGACTCCTCCGGCTTTCGTGGTTTGACCGATGAACTTCGCAACGTCCTCGTAATGCATCGGGCCGAACTGCTGAATCCCGTCTTTACCATCGTCCGTGTTGACTCCATTTAATCGGGTGTAATCCTCCTCAAACAGTTCCTGCAGTTCTCCGGATTTCACCGCGGTTGAGTCGTAGAGATATTGGGCAGTCCAAGTCGAAAAGAGTTCTCGTCTATCGTCCTCCTTGTACTCGGACACCTCTATCATCGCGAACCGGCGAGTGATCGCATTGTCGAGTTCGTTGACGGTCCGGTCGGACATATTCATCGTGCAGATGATATTGACTTCAGGGTCTAACTCGATTGTCCGACCGTCGTCAGTGGTGAAGATTGTCTGGTGCTTATTTTCAATCGCGGTGTAGAGCGGTCCGAAGATTTTTGAGATATCTGCCCGAGTAAGTTCGTCGATGATAACCGAGTAGGGCGCATCGAAGTCACGGGATCTAAGTACTGCTTCAGAGACGCAGCCCGGTTCTTTTCTATAGCTGATTGTGTCTTCGTTGTAGTTCGGTTCGACCCGGCCTATGATATCTTGTTTAGTCCATGAAGGCGATGCTGTCTCCAACGTGTATCCGACGCTGGTTTCGAGGGCCAATTGTTTGGCGAACGTGGTTTTCCCTGTACCGGTTGGTCCGTACAACACGACTGGCTTTCCAGCTTCTAAAGCTCCGAGAGCCGACTTCTTTACAGCTTCAGGCACAAGGCTCTCGAGTTTGGTTGTGTCGTCCCCTCGTGTGGCTACTTTCTGTTTCAGCGAGTTTGGGGCCTTATCTGATTCGAGGACTGCCCTGCGTACTTCGCCTAGTCCATTTTCTTGATTATGAACTACATCGATCTTGTGATCTTCGATAAGGAATTTGAGAACATCAATATTTTCTGCGAGTTCAATAGCGTCGACGGCCATGTCGGCATTCGATTTTAGAGGTTGATCCAGTAGGCCCTCGACACGTTCTTTCGAATAAGTGTCTTCTCTCTGTCTAGTTCCCATTTGGTGCATACGATGGACTACTGCATTATATACCTTCGTTCGTTGAAATTCAAGTACAGTGACATTTGATATGGCTACCTGTTAGGATTTGTTGAAATCTACTTGAGAAACATAATGATACAGCAACCGAGTTCATGAGTGTGAAGCGGCAGTGTGTTGTATCGCTCACACTCAGAAAAGAATCTGATTAGCCAGCTCACCCGTCCACCTCCAACAGCGAGCCAGATAGCCAATATGGGACCTGATTTCAGCACAGCCTCAACAAGCTACCAGTAACTGGGAACTTCAATAGAGTCACTTGTCTGGTAAGATCAACGGTCATAGATGGTATTGCAGGTGATACCGATGTCGAGGAGTTCGTTGTCGTTGAGGCTTAGGACTACTTGTAACGAGCCCTCTCGTCCCTTCGTCTGAAGCTATCTCTTCAACGCTCGAACCCTGGGAGTCAGCCTCCGAATTCGCGCCCGCTCACCGGGGAGTAACCCTCTCGCTCTATACTGGTGTGATTCTGAATATGGAATTTTCATTATTCACTGACTATACCATAGTGAAGCAACACTTTGGCTGATGCGGGAGTGGTTCATACACAACCGCGATTAGTAAAGTGTGGCTGTTGAGGGGTATAATTGATATATAGTTTATACCGCTATACTAAATTTCCACAAACTCGGCACTGTCTAGTTAAGCCAGTTTGAGGTACGAGCAGGTCGTTGAGTGAATTGGTTAGAATGCTCGCAGACCTGCTCAGCGAGTGCTTTGCGGTGGATTTAGAAGAAATTTGGGAGCGTGAGCGGACGGCGAACGCCCGTTGAGGAGGTTACTAACTAGACAGTGCCGACCGAAGAGTCGTGGCTCGAAGCCGCCGTAGTCTGGTGGACTCGAGGTCGACATTAACACGGTCCTGAACTTCGACCCGCGATGCAGGGTGACCTACTGACCGTCCTGTTAGCCGAATAATCGGTTTCAGATACGCTCGAGTCTCGGTGGGGGCGCCACGACTTCTGACCACGACATCCGCGAGGCGGGAGTGTTGGACACGACGGCGTCCACAGCGAGCGTCGCTGACGACCTCGCGATCCAGCGGGTGCTCGACGCAATCGAACGGAGCGACGTACGCGGCGATTGATAATACTCTCTGCTGCGCGCTGGCTGTCACTCGGTAGCATGATACAGAGATCAGTAGTTGGGTATATATCTGTTTTGGTGCAACACGTTTTGTTGCCGAATTTTTAAATAGGATGAGCAGTCATGTAGAATCTGCCATGGTTAGCATAGGCATCAATACCTGGCTCTACGCCAGTTTCCCGGTTTGGACGCCGAGCTACACGCTCGAAGACACGATCGATCACATCGACGCCGCTGGATTCGACTCCATCGAGTTCGGAGCGGCATCACCCCACGCCTGGCCGCAGTACATGGACGAGGAGCGGCAGGCGTCGATCCAGGAGTGCCTCGACGCGAGCGACTTGACGGTGTCGAGCATCTGCCCGGCACTGGGTGGCGGCCCCGGGCCGAACCCGGCCAGCTCGCTCGAAGTCGAACGCGAGGCGGCGCGTGAACACTACCTCGGCTGCCTCGATGTGGCAGAGGCATTCGACAGCGATATCGTGATCTGGGTCGGCGGTTGGCGGCTCCAGGGACAGCGCTACGAGGACGCCTGGGCGAACCAGCGTGCCGTTTTGAACGACATCCTGGAGGCCGCAGAACGGATGGACAAGACGGTCGCCATTGAGGCGAACGCTGCGGACGTCAACCTCATTGAGACGACGCAGGACCAGTTGCGCCTGCTCGACGAGGTGGACTCTCCGAACGCCGGGGCGATGATGGACACGGCACACGCCGCCCACCGTGGTGAGTCACCAGCCATCTACGTGGAGGAGCTAGCAGACGACCTCGTCCACCTGCACCTTGCCGACACCGACCGCCTCCCGCCGGGTGAGGGGAGCCTCTCGTTCCAGGCGATGTTCGAGAAGCTGGATGACATCGGCTACGACGGCCACTACACGGCCGAGATCTTTGGTGGTCACCTCAACCCCGACGAGGCGGCGCTCACCACCAGACAGAACCTCACGGCGATGCTGGAGTGACGATGGCGTTCGTCACCACCAGACAGAACCTCACGGCGATGCTGGAGTGACGATGGCGTTCGTCACTGTCGACGGCATCTTGAAGGTGTACGACGACGATGGATCGGATATTGTTGCGGTTTCCGACATGGACATCGAGATCCACGACGGTGAGTTTCTCGTCCTCGTGGGGCCGTCGGGCTGTGGGAAGTCGACGACTCTCCGGTGTATCGCCGGGCTCGAATCGGTGACAGACGGCGACATCTACATCGGCGGTGAGCGAGTCACAGACCAGGGCGCGAGCGAGCGCAACATCGCGATGGTGTTCCAGAACTACGCGCTGTACCCCCACATGACTGCCCGCGGGAACATGTCGTTCGGTCTGAGGATGTCGACGGCCTACGCCGACGCGGAGATTGAAGACCGGGTGACGACGACGGCCTCACTCATGGGCATCGAAGACCTCCTCGACAAGCGGCCCGGAGAGCTCTCCGGTGGGCAGCAACAACGTGTTGCCCTGGGACGAGCCATCGTCCGTGACCCCGCCCTCTTCCTGATGGACGAGCCACTCTCGAACCTCGACGCCAAGCTCCGGACAGAGATGCGGACCGAACTCCAGAGCCTCCAGGAGGAACTGGGGACCACGACCGTCTACGTCACACACGACCAGACGGAAGCGATGACGATGGCCGACCGTATCGCCGTCCTGAACGACGGAGAACTCCAGCAGATCGGAAGCCCTCTCGAGTGTTACTACCAGCCGGCCAATCAGTTCGTCGCGAGCTTCATCGGCTCGCCTTCGATGAACTTCCTCGAGGGGGCGATCACCGAGAACACGTTCGAACACGACGCGTTCAGCCTACCGATTCCCGCGACGCTGCGCGATACAGTCGTGGGGATGGAACGGGTCGTCCTCGGTGTTCGACCGGAAGACGTCGTGATCGAAGCTGAACCGAACGACGAGACGGAAACCCTGGCGGCGACTGTCGACGTCGTCGAACCGATGGGTGATCTCTCGTACGTCTACCTCTCCGTCGGCGACACCGACGTGACTGCCACGGTCGAGGGGAAGCGGGTGTTCACCACCGGACAGACAGTCGCGATGCGGTTCCCGCCGGATCACCTACACCTGTTTGATCCGGCGACCGGCGACGCGTTCCGAACGCAGCAGATGCCGGACGACCAGATGACGCCGAGGAGTGGAGAGGACGTCGTCGGCTGACAGGGCGCTCCCACGCCACTCCGGGAACAACACACGGACTGGTCGGTGTCACAGAACGGCGCCCGAGACGGTTTTTGCGGAGGGGTTACGGATGTATCGCATCGACTGTCGTTACTATCCACTGTTTTTGCAGGCGTTTTCTCGGTGCGAAAGCACAGAGCGGTGCCACCGGACCGAAGATCGCACTCAACACCGACGAAACCGAAGTACACGCCCTCACGTGACGAGTCGAACGAGTCCAATAAATCGCTGCGTTCTCCAGTGGGAAACCCAGGTCGGACGGTAACTGATACCATACAACCACACGAACAACGGTGATATTCTGCCGAAACGTGTCTCACCACAGATCCGAGCGGATCCCCAAAAGATGAATCGCGTTCTCCCAGTGGAAACAGCTCACACACGACCCAGTCATCCGCTGAAAAAACACCCTGAGCGTTGCTGAGGGGCACAGAATCGGGATAGCGAGTAGCCCGTTGGAACGAATTGATTACCAGTAATGCTGTAATCATCTGCAACACGCCGCTGTCGCCACTCCTACCGGTGGACCGCCGTGTCGAATCACGACTCGTGTATCGTTCAGCTCGTGTAGATGGGTGTATTACAGACGTACGTGTGTAACGAGTGTATTACAGACGTACGTGTGTAACGAATGCATTACAGACTTAGATGTGTAATTTCACGTTACAGAATCGGGTACTGAACCGCGGTGGAGAGGGGAGAACGCACGCCGGGAGCGACCGACAACTCACTCGTAGTGTGACCTGATCTCTTCCGGTGCCTCTTCCTGAAAGTACGTCGGGTAGAGATCGAGCAGATTGCCGTGATGGATCGGGAGCACACCGGAGGCGATGAACGGTGGAGTGCTGTTCGCGAGGAGCGAATTCCCGATCATGTTGGCTTCGATGTGTCCCTGTTGGTACGGGAATTGCGCGCCTGTGGCCTTGATGGGGCCGTTTCGCGCGATGTTCGTCGCCGTCTCAATGCTCAGGCCCGTAGTCGTGATGGCGATGTCGTCCATGCCCAGGTCGAGGGCGGCTGCCGCGGCCTGCGTCCCCGGTGGGTCACCCCAGCTGACGAACAGCCCCTCGATGTCGGGGTTGGCAACGAGCAGTTCCTGGGTGCGCTGATAGACGTCGTCGGGATCTGTGAACCCGGTCTCGGCGATGAGTTCGATACTATTGGCAGCTTCCAGAATGTCGCGCGCCCCTTGTTCACGCTCGGACGTCACGTAGAACGGCGCGTTGAACTTGACGATGCCGACCTGTCCCGACGAGAGCGTATCGCGGAGGATCCGCCCGGCGAAGATACCGAGCCCTCTGTTGTCCGAGGAGACGGTCCCCGCGTAGTCTCGCGGATGCTCGAACCCCTGCGGGACGTTGTCGATGAAGACGATGTCCGTTCCGGATTCGGCGACGGTGCGGTACGCGTCGGCCGTCGCAACCTGATCGATGGGGATCGAGACGAGCGCGTCGATGTCCCGTTCGGCGAGTGACTCGAGGATCTCGGCCTGTTTACTCGTGTCGAACTCCGGGTTGTAGATGCCCTCGATCTCAATACCGAGCTCCCCGAACCGTTCTTCCAGACCCATCCGCTGGAGTCTGACGTAGTCGGTCTTGAGGTAGTGGAAGACGATAGCGGCCGTGTACTCACCGGCACGGATCGCTTCAACGTCTGCGGGTGTGAGTTCGACGCTTTCAGCGGGTTGTGGGGCCGTGCCATTCGGGCCCTTTCCGATTGGATTCCCCGACAGAATTGTTCTCATTGTGCTCTCATTTCTGTGTGTACTAATAGATTTTGTGGAGGGTGGCGTGTTCGACGTTCGAAGGGTGACGTTCGGACAGAAGACGCCGTTTTCGATGGATGTTCGTGCTAGAACCGAGAGATATACATCTACTCGCGTCACGCTCTGACACAGTCGACAATTATAAGTAACTGTACAAAACAGTACTCGTTGTGAAAGCTTAACATGAGAGATAATCACAGTCGTCGTCGGTTCATGAGAGCTCTCGGTGCAACTGGTCTCGGCGTCGGCCTCGCAGGCTGTGTAGGCAGCGGGGGCGGGAGCAACGGAGGCGACAACTCCGGTGACAGCAGCGGAAGCGACAGTTCGGGCGAGGTACTGTTCGACCTTGACGCGATCGAACCGGACGAACTCGTTGGAGAGGGACCGTTCGGTAGTAACGCTAGCCCCCCCAGTTCGGTCGAACTCACCGACGAAGAAGTCAAAGAGATTCAGGAGGGAGACTACTCCGTCGAAATCGTCTTCCAGTTCAAGCAAGACACGTGGGTCCGACTGCAAGAGAAAGCTATCAGACAACGGTGTAACGAGTTAGGAATCGAAATAACAGGCGTCCAGTATCCAGACTTCGATCCTGAACAACAGAGCAATATGCTCCAAACGATTGCCCAGAAACCCGACGTCGATGGAGTCTTCTCGATTCCCGTCGATACTGCGGCGACAACAGGAGCGTATCGCGCCGTCGCCGATGCCGGCAAAGAACTGGTTTTCATGGACAACGTCCCTGATGGATTCGAGCATCCAGAAGATTATACGGGGGTGGTAGCTGCTGATAACCGAGCGATGGGATTGATTGGCGGTCGGATGTTGGAATCGCTCGTCGACGGCGGTAAGATCATCGTGCTCGAATTCGACGTGCCCTTCTACGTCGTCGACGAACGGGAAGCCGGAATGAAGAGCGTCCTCGAGTCGAACGACGACTATCAGCTCGAAACGTTCGGGTTCACCGATCCCGGAAACGTGACGTCGCTCGCACAGAACGCGCTCACTGCGAACCCCGACGCAGTCGGACTCTGGGCGCCGTGGGTGGACCCCCCCGGTGCACAGGCGGTCCAGGCCCTCGAAGAACAAGGGATGGACATACCCGTCGTGTCCTGCGACCTGGGTCGACGTGGTGCTGTACTGATGGCGGAGCGTTCCCCGTTGAAGGGCGTTGGCTCACAGCAACCGTTCGCGCAAGGTCTCGCAGAGGTGGATCTGATGGCGAAAGGGCTCCTCGGTAAAGAGACGCCACCCTACGTCGCGCTCCCGTCACCGGCTGTTGCACGCCAGAACTTGTTAGAGATGTATGAAAATATCATCCGCGAAGAACCTCCGGAAGAAGTCACTAAACACTTCCAGTGACGATTGACGAGAGAACCACACACATGGCAATAAAAGAGAAATCCACTTTCGGACGGATCATCGAGAACACCGTCAGTAGAGTAGGGGAACTCGGGCTCTTAGCCGCGGCGATCGTCGTTCTGGGTGCCTTCTTCACCGTTGTAAGCCCGGTGTTCCTCTCCGTTGGAAACTTCGTTAATATCATCCGAGCGACTTCGATCGTCATCGTCCTGGCGCTGGGAATGACGTACGTCATCGTGAGCGCGGAGATAGACGTATCCATCGGCGGCATCATGGCCTTTAGTGGCGTTCTTGCGGGCTTGACTATCAACGAGTTCGGTGCGATCGCTGGCGTCCTCGTTGCGCTCGCCGTCGGTCTTACGTTCGGGATACTGAACGGCCTCATCACCGTCCGGTTCGGTATTCCGTCGTTCATCGTCACTATTGGCATGCTCGGAGTAACCCGCGGAGGAGCGTTCATCGCATCCGCTCAGTCCACGGTGATCGTGCGAAACGAGAATATAACGTCGGTGTTCGGTGGGAGCCTCGCTGGGCTGCCGAATCTGGTCATCTGGGCACTCGGGCTTTCGGTCGTCGCAGCGGTGATTCTCTGGAAGACAAAGTTCGGGAGACACGTGTATGCGACCGGTGATTCGGAACAAGCAGCGAGATATTCCGGTATCAACACGAACAAAGTAAAAGTTCTAACGCTCGCGTTGGCAGGACTCTGTGCGGGTATCGCCGGCCTCCTGTTCATCGGTCGGCTTGGTGTCGCTCGGCCAGGGATGGGAGGAGGCATCGAACTGGCAGTGATCGCGGCTGTGATTATTGGTGGTACATCGTTGTTCGGTGGTCGAGGGACAGTCCTCGGGACGATTCTGGGGGCGCTGCTGATTAGTGTAATCGATAACGGCCTCGTACTCTTGGGCTATGGTTCGAGTTGGCAACAACTCATTCGAGGCATCGTGATCATCGTTGCGGTTGTGATTCGGGCCAAGGATCAAGAGGGTGGTTGGCTATGAGTGAGATAATTCGAGTCGAAAACCTGTCGAAACAGTTCGGACAAGTTCAGGCACTCGAGGACGTCTCGTTCAGCATCAGAGAGAACGAGGTCTTTGCTCTCCTTGGAGACAACGGTGCCGGTAAATCGACGCTGATCAAAATATTGAGCGGCGTTCTCCAGAGAACGAGTGGTGAGATATACATCAACGGTGAACAGGTCGACCTCAAAGACTACAACGATGCCGAGGAGATGGGAATCGAAACTGTCTATCAGGACCTCGCTATTGCCCCCAACCGAACGGTTGCCGAGAATATCTACCTGGGGAACGAAATCTTACTTGAGGGGCCCCTCGGCCGCTTGCTAAACTTTGTGGACGACGATCGGATGGATGCCGAGTCACGTGAACTGCTCTCCCGACTAGAATTAGATCTGAATCCGCGGAGCGAAGTTAAGAACTTCTCCGGTGGAGAACAGCAAAGCGTCGCAATCGCGCGAGCGCTCCAATCGGATCCAGAGATCGTAATAATGGACGAGCCAACGAGCGCACTCTCTATCGAAGCAACGAGGCGGATACTCGAGCTCATCAAACGGCTTAGAGACCAAGGAGTGACGATCATCCTCATCAGCCACAACCTTGAAAACATCTTCGAGGTTGCCGACCGTGCCGCAGTACTTGCGTCAGGGCGCCTGATAGGCGTGGAAGACCTGGAAGGAGTAACTGACGACGAGTTAGTTGGGATGATGATGGGAAGAGGACGAAGCAGCTCGTAGCCAGCCCATCGTTGATCGCCCATCCACGGGCTGAAGACCGCGTTCACCTCGACGACTAACTCGGTCACCTGACGAGGTGTCGGACAGAAGGCGAACCAGTCGAGATGGTTCCAGTTAGTGTGTCTCGACATCTTGAACGAACAATAATACAAATATTTTATGATTCCCCAACACCAAAGGATTTATATAGTTACAATTAAACACTATTGTATGGTGTTAGGTAACAATAGGGACACCAGCGAGGTACCGGAAGATGTCGTAACAGTTGAACAGACCGACGGAACGTGGTGGTTCGTCGGTCCCGATGGTGACAAGTTTGTTACGTTGGGTGTCAATCATATCGAGCCACACCTTTGGCTCGGATCGTACAACAAAGCGGAAACCCTCAAACGCCACGGAGAGGACTTCACGACGATGTACGACACGTTCAACCCGTACGGCGATGCCGCCAAAGACTGGATCGAGACCATCGTCGAGAAGGTGACCGCACTCGGCTTCAATTCGTTCGGACGACACGTGCAAGCGGGAGTTCCTCACCAGTACTACGCCGACGATATCTACTACGTTGCGCCGATGAATACGGCGCCCATCGCGTCGTGGAAACAGGTACAGGAGAACGCGTTCAAACTGTTCGGTCCGTTCCCGGACCCGTTCTCCGACGAGTTCGAACGTGACGTCGCGCATCGAGTTGAACAGGTCTGTCTGAAGCATCGCGCGGAAGAGAACCTGTTGGGTTACTTCTACGCCGACCTACCGTGGTGGCAACTCCGCCCGGACGAGCAGCGCGATTACGACGAGCACACGTTTATTTTCCCGTGGGCGACGGCAATCATTCAGATGGACGCCGACGCTGCCGGCAAGCAGCGCTGGATCGAAATTCTACAGGACACTTACCACAGCGCAAGTGAGGTCGTAGACGTCTATAATATCGACGCAGACTCGTGGGACGACCTAGCCGAAACGAAAGATTGGTTCGATCCTAACGACGACGAGTCGGTCTACGAGGACCTGCTAAAGCTGATGGAAGGTGCTGCCGACCGCTGGTACGGACTTCACGAGGAGTACATCCGCCAGTACGACGACAAGCACCTCATTCTGGGTGATAAACAGAACTTCATCCCAGAGTGGCTCTTCCCGTTCCTCGAAGAGTACGTCGATGTCACACTCATCCAGAAATACGAACCTTTCGAGGCCCACCACGAGAAGGTCAAGCGAATCTATGAGAAGACAGGGAACCCGATTGTCAACGGCGACGGGTCGTTCAGCGTCGTCAGAGACGAACAATCCATGACAGGGTCGAAAGGCTATCACTTCGACACAGATGAAGAAGTCGGTGAGGCGTACCAACAGTACGTTCGAAAGAGCCTCGAACAGCCGTACATGCTCGGCTGGCACCATTGTGGTGTTATCGAACAGTGGGACGATTCCGAGCGAGGCGACATCGAAACGAGCGAAACCGGTTTTCTGGACCCGTACGAAACCGAATACGACGTAATCACCGATCACATCGAAGAAGCGAATCGAATGGCAGCGCAGTGGCACGGAGACACCGCTGCAGACGGAGGTGTCGTGGATGAGTAATCCCACAACCGCGCAAAGTGATATCGGTGAATCCCTCGGCCACACGCTAAAAGACCCCGCTCAGTCGGGGATTCTGTCGGTCCTAATCCGTGAAGCAGGGTACGAACTCAACCCGTCGCGTATCTGCAAACAGGCTGGACTCGACCTCGAAACGTTTTACGAAAATATCGACGAATTAGAAGAATCCGGTTTGGTGCAGTACACTTACATCGTGGGTAATGGACCAGTGTACGAAGTCGATCGGAGCAACCTCTCGTCAGCGATCGAAGCACTTGCGTAAATGAATCAAGCAAACCACAACTACAACATAAACATGAAAGGAGTATCACTTCCCGGCGACAGAGAAGCGTACGTACAGGAATGGGATCGCGGATCCCTCGGAACCGACGAGGTTCGTGTCGACATCGGAGCGGCGGCACTGTGCCGAAGCGACATGAGTCTCTACAACGGAAACCCACTCGTCGGCAGCAAGCCGGCTGGTGAGGTCATCCCCGGCCACGAACCGGCCGGGACGATCGTCGAAGTCGGATCCAACGTCGACCACCTCTCCGAGGGCGATCGCGTCGCGATCAACTGCTTCGCGGGCTGCGAGCACTGTGAGTACTGTCAACGTGGAGAACCGAACCTCTGCCCCGACGTCGAAATCCTCGGATTCGACCGGCACGGGGGTGACGCGGAGGAGCTCGTCACCCCCGCGTCAACCTGTCACCTGATGCCCGACGAGATGAGCATGGGAGTCGGTGCCATTGCGACGGACGCGCTTGGGAACCTCTACAGTACCCTCAACGAGTGTAACGTCAACGGGACCGACACCGTCGGCATCATCGGTCTCGGTCCGATGGGGCTTGCTGGTGTTCTCAACGCCGATGCGATGGGCGCAGACGTCGTCGTGTACGAACTCGTCGACCACCGCCGCGAGAAGGGGCTCAACCTCGGTGCCGAATACGCTATCGACCCGAGCGAAGAGGACGCACAGGAGCGCACCGACGAGATCACCGACGGTCGCGGCCTCGACCTCGTCGTCGACTGCTCGGGCGCTCAGCCCGGGATCGAGATGGGCTTCGATCTCGTCAAGAAGAACGGGACATTCGCCCAGATCGGCGAGACCGATGAGGTGACGCTGAACCCCAGTGAGGACCTCATCCACAAGAAGGTCAACTACATAGGGTCGTGGTACTTCCGGACGTGGGAGTGGCCGGAGATCGCTGATTTCATCGTCAACAAGATCGGAAACGACCGCGCCGCCCAGATCATCTCTCACGAGTATCCCCTCGAAGAGGAGAGCGTCCAGGAGGCGTTCAGGAAGTTCGACAACCGGGAGACTCAGAAGGTCATCTTCACCCCGTAGGTCGGTCGGGGAGCGGACAGAACACTAGTAGAAATCTCGCGGGATATGAGAGCCCTCAGCAAGTGGGTCTCTCGACTCCAGCGAGAACTTCACCTCGATGAAGTTCTTCGTCTGGAGGACGAGCGACGGCAGTTCCTCTCTGAAGTGATCGTCCGACAGCAACGATACCGGTCCCGACAGACCGACCGCACCAACGACGGCGTCTCCCTCTGGAACGATCGAGGCTCCGATGCTGCGAATCCCGGGGACAGTCTCCTCGTCCTCGAAGGCGATCCCCTCGTTCCGGATGGTTTCGAGTTCGTCGGCCAGCGCGTCCCGGTCCGTGATCGTGTTCTCCGTCTTCGATGCGAGCGGCTGTGAGAGGAGCGCGGACCGCTGTTCGTCAGGCAACTCCGCCAGCATCGCCTTACCTGCCGCTGAACTGTGCAGTGAGATCTGTTTTCCGACACTCAGGTTCGGCGCGACCGCGTCCTCACCGTGTGCAGTGTGGATACAGTACGCGTGGTCCTGTCCCAGTGCCGTGAGATACGCGAAGTAGTTGCTCTTCTCCGCGAGCTTGTCCACCTCGACAGCACCGATCTGATACAGCTGACTGTTGCTCTTGACGTACTCGCCCATCAACAGAAAGCGATAGCTCAGTCGATACTCGTTGCCGTGTTTGGCGACGAACCCGGATTTGACCAGCGTCGAGAGCTGTTTGTACGCGCCGCTTTTAGACATCCCCAGATACTCGGCGAGCTCCGTGACTCCCGCACCGTCGAGTGCCTTCAGGGCGTTGATCACACCGACTGCCCGCTCGACCGCTTCGACCGTATCGAGGGGCTGTCGGTTGTCATTCATGGATGAGGAACAATGATACGGGAGACCACTTAGGTATTCGGGAGTCAAAATAGACCCGATCCCGGCTGAACCACTGTGGCGACTCCGGGATGCTGGCGCAGGTGGCCGTAGAATTTCCACTGTCCTACGTTAGAAATAACTACACGCTCTGTAGCTTCGGTATACGACGCTGGATTTCACGGATATCTCACGCTCCGGCGGAGGTTGTAGACGGTAGCTTTGAGCAGCATTTCAAAGAACTCTAGCCACCAGCTTCGCGCACGCACGGCAGCGCCAAACGTGCGCTTGATTGACGAGAAGACAGTTTCAGACATGGATCGCTGGTGGTACCGGTCACTGTCCATGCGGGCGTTGTGGGCGTGATCGAGTGGGTTCATGATGCTGTGTTTGATTAGCGGTCGAACACCATTTTCACGGAGTTTGCTGCGGAAGACTTTCGCGTCGTATCCGCGATCAGCTGCAAGGCTCCGCAGGTCGCCCGCCGGAACGTGGGAGACCTGCGGGCCGACCTTCGCATCATGCGTCTTCGAGGTTGTCGAGTGGATGTCGGTGATGTACAGCGTTTCGACATCCACGAGCGCGGTGACTTTCAGCGCTCGAACGCGGTAGTTAGTGCGGTTGGCGTAGTGGCGGCTGAGTTGGTCAGCGTCGAAGCCGGTGGAGTCGGTGGCGGCGTGGCCAGTACGTTCCTTGACCGACGCGTCGAGGAACGCACGCCACGTCTTGGTTGGAATCCGTGCGAACCACGTGCGGAGAACGGTATAGTGCGGGAGACGCGTGAGGCCAATCTCTTCGAGGACGCCAGGCATCTTGCTGAGCAAATCCACCGCGACTCGGTAGGATTTGCCCAGCTCGATACAAAGTGCATGCAGCGTGAGCATCGCCCACTCAGCGAACTGCGACCCCCTTCGGGGTCGGCGGGTTCGTCAGGGTTTGTAACAACAGATTTAGACTTAGCGACCGTAACACGAGTGAAGAGACGGATTTCAGATGTCACACCGATCTTTCTCTTCGCTTTCTAGGGCAATAACGCAGTCGTGGTGTCTCAGTCTAGCGAAACTACAGAGCCGAATTTTTCATTTTGTAGTCTTATCCTCTTCAGTGCCAGTTTTTCAGCAGCAACTCGTCAACCAACAAGTGTCCATTTATGGCACTGTCTAGTTAGTGACCTCCTCAACCGGCGTTCGTCCATCGAGCGCTTGATGCGGTCGTTGGAAGTTATAGTATTGCGCGAATTGTATGAACCACTTGCGGACGTTCCCATGACTGCCCCCCACGAATTATGGAAGCGGACGACTCACATTTTGAGAGTATGAAACTACTTTTCGATGAGGTTTCGCTCGACGTAGTCAAGCCAACCACTTAATCCTAATCGAGAGAGGGCAATCTGATATCCGTAGCCATCAACGAGAAACACAGCATCTGAAAGATCGTGTTTCTCCGAGAGTCGATGGAGAAACGCAGCAGCCGGATCAGTACCATATCGTCCAAACAATTCGACGTCAAGAACCAGCTTTGTCTCGATGTCTATTGCAACGTATAACCAAGACCACTCGCCATTGATTTTGACAGCGGTCTCGTCGACCGCAACCCGATTCAGCTCCGCCTCAGGCGGGTTGTGTCCGCTGTCAGCCAGCCGAGGGACCTATTGCCAAACGGCTTTATGAGAGCGTTCTACGTCGAATAATCGAAGAATTTCTTTTGTCTCTCTGAGTGAACACCCGGTCGCGTGGAGCCGGACGGCGTACGCCCTGACGGGCGTCCTCAGAACGTGAAGCGTTCTGATGGGCTGCACGAGAGCTTTGCTCTCGTGAACGTTCGAAAGACGCAAGACGTCTTTCGAGCCCACAAACTCGCAACGCGAGTTTGAGACGTCGCCGTCCGCTCGCGCTGCCAACATTCAAGCGTAGCAGTGTCTAAACTCTCTTTGAGCAGGTCTGAGAGTAGCATAGGAAACTAGCTCTTCGACCTGTTCATCCCTTAACTAGACGGTGCCCGTGGGTGAGTGTGTTGAAATAGATGAAACAATTACGTTGTTCACCGACAACAGACGGGAACACCGAAGCCGACGTTACTCGACGTAGCCGAGGTTCTTCAAGCGTTCCGTTACGATGTCTGACGAGACCGTTGCGTCGGTCGTGACCGACTCGCCCGAGACGATTTCTCTTCGGTCTCCGTTGTCGTAGACGAGCCACGGTACCGTGACGAGTTCCTCGGTGTATATCCCCGGCGGGTGGCCCCACTCGCGGATCGGAATCGGTGCGGCGCGGTCGCCGATCATGTTCCCGTGGTCCGACGTGACAACAGTCCGACCAAGGAGTGCCATCATCAGTTCTTCGACGGCGGGAAGTGCGGCGCGGAGGTTCTCGCGGTATGCCTCCCAGACTGTGTGTCGTGAGACGCTTCGTTTCTGCCCCATCAGTTCGCCCCAGATATCCGCCTTTGAGTGGTCCCTGTCGTACGGTGATCGCGCGTTGAGTTCTGGCGCGTTGATAAACGGGTAGTGCGGTTGCATATAGTGGACGATGAGTCGCTTCTCTGGGAATTTCTCGCTGGCTTCGATTGCCAGTTCGGTCATCGTCTCCGGGAGGACGGTTCCGGTCGTCTGGTCCCAGCCTGCCTCAATCCAGACGTCAACAATGTCGTGAAATGTCGCACCCAGTTTGTCTCGAAGGACGTAGAGCTGTGGACTCGCACTGATGTACACCGTGTCGTCAACCGTTCGGTTCGTGAAGTTCCCCCAGAGAAACTCGCGTGTATGCGACCCCCGTGAAAGCCGTTTTTCCAAGTGGCCCGGAAGTCGGTTGTTCTGTTCGAAGAGGTCGTACCGACAGGCGTCGAGAATAATCAAATTATCCCAGTCTTCGGCCAGCACGTCCACCCCGTCGCGGTGATAACTCCGGTGATTGAGACGGTTGTAGTAGAGCCGATTTACTTCTCGCCCGAGAACTGCCGGGTTCGTTCGGGCCATACTTAGCCCTTTTCGAATCTGCGATAGCGAGTACATCTGGCGCGAGATTGGAATAGAACGGTCATTGTAACTTTTCTGTTAACTGTGAAGTATAATTTTTATAACACTAATTTCGCTACTCGGTCACAGTAGAACCTCCCAAATCGGGAAGTTTAGTCTCTATAATTATATCCTTGTGGTACCAACCTCGGACGAGTCACGATACTAATGGATAGACGGGCGTATCTCGGGGTCGTCGGCGTCGCTGTTGCGTCCGTAGCTGGGTGTATAACCAGGCAAGAACCAACGACACCGACGCCTCTCCCAGCGCCGTCACCGGTGCCCGAGATAGCGGAGTTCGAGCGAGTCAACGTCGTTGACGATCTCGGATGTGATCCCACGGGCGAAAAGCCGTGCATCTCGAAGTTGCAACAGGGACTCAGAGATGGTGTCGCTCTCGAATTTCCGAGTGGAACCTACAAGTTCGAAACCCGGTTCGGGATCTCCGATTTCGAGCGCATCGCCCTCGTCGGAGTCGGCGACGCCTCACTCGTTCCGCCGGATGGGTACAACGGCTATCTCGTCGACGTGGGGGAGGTTAACCAGTTCGTAATGCGAGGACTCGACGTCGACATCACCGCCCGGGACACCACCGCGGGACTCAGGGTTATCTGTCGAAACGCCTTCGAGGTCGATGACGTTGAGTTCCTCGGTCGGGGAGCACACCCAGACAGAGATGTCGCCCACGCGCTGATAGCCGGACTCAGTGAACCCACCGGACGTGGACTCATCCGGCGTTTCAAAGCGGTTCAAGGCTCCGCAATTGGGCACTACAAGAATGGCGACGGGAGAGGCGGTATCGCAATCGGGCCGTGGAGCCTCGGCTCGATACGCATCCAAGACTGCCACCTCGAAGAGTTCGGCAACAACGGCATCTACGCCAGTCGGACGCCGGGGGACGTCGAGGTCGTCGGTGGCCAGTACCGCAACAACAACGTGGCCAGTATCCGCATCTCTGGAAGCGGAAGTTTCGTCGACGGTGCGACTATCGAAGTCGATTTAAACAGTTACACCGGCCCGCTCACGCAACTCGACTCGCAGTTCAACACCCGCGGTATCGCTATCGAACAGGGACCGACGGAGAAACCGCCCGGTGTCGAGGTGCGTAACTGCACGATTCGAATCGAAGAGACGCCCCGTTCGAAAGGCGGTATCTACATCTTCCCTACCGGTCGGTCGGTCACGATTCGAGACACGTCGATTCAGGTGAACGCCGATAACGTCCCGGCGGTCAACCGGAGCGTACTCGAACCGCAAGGCCGGTTCGAACCCGCAGAAGCCCCACACTGGGTTGAACTTGATACCGTTGAAATCAGCGGTCGGGCGAGCGGCGCGGCAGGCGTGATACTGTACGACTCGCCCGGGTCCGTCATCCGAAACTGCAGTATCGACCAGACCGGTGCAAACCGCGACGGGGTCTACCTGACGAACTCCGTGTCGACCACTATCGATGGGGGGTCGGTTGCGACGACGCGGTATCCGTACGTCGTCGAGGTGTCCGGTCAGACGGGTTCGAACACGTGTCTCCTCCAGTTCGAATCCCTCCCCGATGTCCGACAGCCACGTGACGGCGGCGGTGCCTTCCAATCGGGCGCGTCTGTCGTCATCGAAGACAGTCGGTACCGAGTGGACAGAAACGGCGTCATCAGCTCGGACGAGTGTGTTGAAATCGGTGATTTCTCACCACCTGTCGACGGCGACAACACACTCGCGATCACCGACACCCGTGGCGGCCGTCTCGAATGGCTCCGATTTGTCACGCAGTAACGGCCCGACGTCCGGAGAAGACACGTACGTTGTCCCTATCCATCCCTGTGACGTCGTGGTTCCGCGGCGGCGTTAGCAAGCCACGTTCGGCAGTCATCCACCATATAACAATGCACCCGTCAGTCATATCGCCTCACGTATGACAATCAAGGCAGCGGTCGTCGGTGCAGGTGTTGTCTCCGAAACACATCTCTCTGCACTCGAACGAAACCCGCGGACCGACCTCGCCGCAATCTGCGATATCGACGCCAGACGGGCTACCGACGTGGCGACCAAATATGGCATCGAAGCGTACACCGACATCGACGAACTGCTCGACGCCGAGGAGCTCGACTGGGTCCACATCTGTACGTCGGTGCAGACCCACGTCTCGCTAGCCAAGAAAGTACTCGACCACGGGATCCCCGTGATGATCGAAAAGCCCATCACGACGACGCTAGCGGAATTCGTCGAGCTACAGGAGTACGCCGCCGAGCGCGACGTTCGGTTCTCTGAGGTCCACCAGCACGCGTACGACCCTGCGATGCGCGCCGTCACCGACCGGATGAGACGCAGTGATCTCGGTCGGGTCAGAAGCGTCGAAGTCATCTTCACAGGACTGACCCCTCCGGACCTCGAACAGCGCGGTTCGTGGACGATGGAACTTGAGGGAGGTGAGTTCGAAGAGGGCCTTCCGCATCCGCTCTACCTCGCGTTGAACGCGGGAGGGTATCCCGAGAGCGAAGACGCAATCTCCGTGATAACCTGCCTCGCCGGCGAGTACGACCGCGATTTTACCTACGACAACGCCGCCATCCAATATCGGACGACCGCCGGCTCCCTCGTCAGCGTGAAGATGATTTCCGGGGCGATTCCACAGCGACTCGTCGTCGTCCACGGTGAAGAGATGTCGTTGATGGCCGACCTCGTCTCACAGACGGTGATGAAAGTCGGACGCGACCCGACGAGTACGTCCCTCTCGAAGGTCCGCTACAACGTTGAACGGTCCGCAGACCTCATCGGCGGCGTTGTCGAAAACGCGAGCACGGTGTTGAAGACGAAGTACGACGACGGGTGGAAGAACCTCAAACAGACGAACCCACACTACTATCAGATCGACCTCGAATCGGAGGCAATCGCCACGGGAGGACCGATGCCGGTCCCCATCGAGGAGTCGAAGTGGACGATGGTCCTCCTCGAAGCGGTCCGCGAGGCGGCCCGACAATACTGAGGGACCGCCGGGCCGTGCTCTTTTTGCTCGCTTTCCAGTTGCGTTTCCCTGTCTCGCCGACGTGCCCCGCTTTCGGAGAGCATCGGGGTCAACGCCGTCGAGCGGCCGAAAGAGGTGTCACCGCAACAACCCCACGACCTGGCGGAAGTCGAGAAGTCCGCTCACCGACGCGAGGACGGACCACATGGCGAGACCCAGCGCGACGGCCGCAGTGAGACTCACGACGCCCGAGATAAACGGCTCGAACGCGAGAACTGGAAGCGCCATCCCGAGGGTGACGAGACAGACGATAGCGGTCGTCCGGGCGAGGCGAGCGAGCGACAGGCCGAACTCCGTGTAGATGAGATACACCTCGAACCCGACGAGGAAGACGTACGTGATGACAGTCGCCAGCGCGGCACCGACGACACCGAGCGTCGGAATGAGTGCGACGTTGAGAGCGACGTTCGCAACTGCCGTCGCCGACTTCGCGTACGCCCGTGATCCGGCACGCCCGACGAAGTCCAGGCTGTCATTCGTTATCTTGTCTATCGCACGCAGGAAGACGTAGAGGCTGAACACCTGTACGACCGGAACTGCTCCGAGGTAGTCCTGCCCGAAGACAAGTCGGATCGTCGGCTCGGCGAGGATGACCAGTCCGACCGCCGCAGGGACGTACAGCGTGACGACGTACTCGAAGGTCGTCTCATAGAGGTTCGCCGCGCGTTCCAGTTTGTTCGTCACTTTCTGCTCGCCGTACGTCGGCGAGACGGAAAATCCGATTGTCGTCGCCGGAGCGATGACGAAGTCCGTGATTTGCTTTCCGAGCATATAGAAACCGACTGCGGCGGGGTTCAGGAAGTAGCCGACGAGAATGGCGTCGACTCGACTGTCGAGCATCACCGCGCCACGAGTGACGGTGAGCGGTGCGCTGTACCGGAGAATCCGTCTGGTGAGTCCGCGTTCCTCGGGGATGTCGTTGTCAAGTAGCCGGACGAACTTGCGGTACAAGACGGTAAAGCCGACGATGACGGCGAGCGCGTATCCGACCGTGTAGCCCACGATTGCACCCAGCGGACCGAGTCCAAACACGAGGAGACCGACGATGAACACGAGGAAACTCACATTGGCGACGATGTCGATTTTCGCACTCCAGTCGACGCTGTTCAATCCCTGAAACGACAGCGACGCGAACGTCTTCAGCGAACTGAACGCGATGTATCCGACGCCGACGGCGAGGAGAGGGGCGATTCTGGGGTCCCCGACGAGACGGGAGATGGGGTTGCTGAAGACGACGACGGCGACGGTGATGACCAGTATCGTAAGCAGGTTGTACTTCAGCGTCGACCGGAGGATGTGCGGAATTTGCGCCGGCTCGGTCTTCCGGTACTCAGCGAGATATCTCGCCGCAGACTTCGCAAGGCCGAGGTTCGCAAACAACAGCGCGACCGAGAGTATCGATATCGCAAAAAAGAGGAGTCCGTACTCGTCCGGCGAGAGAAAGTAGCGAGTCAAGAGGAATATCAAAAGCCCCTTCGAGAGGAGCGAGATACTCTGCGCTGCGAACATCGCCTTCAATCCTCGGATAGTGTTTTCCAGCATGAATCGGGGTTCTTCATCGTCGCGGCAAGCGGGCGTAGTCGCACGGACCACCGCGGCGCGACCGGGAAGCTATCGCAGGTCTCAGTCGAGAGAGAGAGCGATAGTCGCCGCGGCCGCACGTAGTCATAAAGTGAGGGACAGCGCAGGGCTTTGTTATTGGTGACTTACTCACCGAAACGAGAGCCTGCCGTGCAGTCCGTCAGTTACGGCCAGTGCGAACCACACGAAACGGGCTGTGTGGGAACGGAACACAAAACGAGGGAGACGTTTCGAGAGAACGAGAAGGAGAAGAAGGATTAGTTCAGCCGCAGTGGGTCACTACGCCGTCTGGGAGTCGACCTTCGAGTCGTCGAGGTAGACGCGGGCGGGGCCGACGAGAGAGAACGACGTTATCTTCCCGGTGAACTCGAACTCGTCGATGCCGCGGCGAGTTGTTCCCGAAACGCTCCCGCCGCTCACATCGTCTTCGCCGGGGTCGTCAATCTGCTTGACCGAACCACTCACCGTGAACTCGTAGCGGGCGAGTCCGTTGTTTCCCATCCCGTCGATGGTTATTTTGCTGGTCTCCTCGACCGTCTCCGAGTCCGTCGAGGACGAGGAGTCACCCAGCGTGGCCGGGTCGACTTCCTCGCCGTCGACGGTGACCTTCGCAGGCCCGTCGATGCTGAACGCGGTAATCTCGCCAGTGTAGTCGAAACTGTCGATGCCACCAGCCACAGCGCCGACGACCGAGGTTCCGCTGACGTCGTCTTCGCCGGGGTCGTCCGTCTGCGCGAGCGACCCACTGACGGTGAACTCGTAGTTCGTCAGTTCGGACCGGCCCTCGCCGTCGATGATGATCTCGTGGGTCGTCGTCGATTCGGTGGTGGAGTCCGAATCGGTCGTCGAATCCGAGTCCGTCGAGGACGAGGAGTCACCCAGCGTGGCCGGGTCGACTTCCTCGCCGTCGACGGAGACCTTCGCCGGTCCGTCGATGCTGAACGCGGTGATCTCGCCAGTGTAGTCGAAACTGTCGAGCCCGCCACCGACGGCACCCGTGACACTGCTGCCGCTTACGTCATCTTCGCCGGGGTCGTCCGTCTGTTCGACAGAGCCCGAGACGCTGAACTCGTAGGAAGTCAGCGTCGAACTATCGTTGCCGTCGATGACGAGTTCATGTACATCTGCGTCCGTCGTGGTGTCGGAGTCTGCCGTCGAACCCGTGGTTGAGTCAGAGGTCGTATTGTTATCGTTCGACTCACCCGGGAGCGGACAGCTACCAGACGTTTCGATACCGCTCGTCTCGACGTTCGTATCGACCGCACGGACTTCCTGGCCGTCGACGTTGATGGTCGAACTACCGACGAAACAGTCGGCCGCGTCGACAACGGTCACGCCGTCGCGTCCGGTGTTCGTCTGCTGGATGCAGGTGTTTTCGACCGTCGACCCGGGGCGACCGATGATTTTGATGCTCTCACGACCGGCCGCACTCCCGGTGATAGAACAGTTTCTGACCGTGAGGTCCCACGGCTTGGGTGCTTTGGGGTAGTTCGAGGCTTTGTCTTCCGGACGGTACGCCGTGATTGCACGCGTGTCGTCGCGGTCGATGACGAAGTAGCAGTTGTCGACTTCGAGATAGCCGCCGGTCTCGTCGAGGTCGATGCCTTCGATGCTGTTGGGCGAGTCGCGGACGATGATGGTGCAGTTCCGAACCGAACCGCCGTTTTTCGTCCCGTCGAACTTCGACTGTTTGGTCTCCACCCAGACACCGCGCATCTTCCTCGGGGTCCCGGGGTTGTCGGACTTGCCCATGTCGATTTCGATGAGCGCGCCGTCAACGTACGAGTTCGCACCCATAAAACGGACCTGCGCGACGTCGTTGTTGCGGTAGATACCGCCTTCGACCTGAATATCGCCATCGTTACGAGTGGCGTAAATACCATTGTTCGCCATCTCTTCGAGGTGGCAGTCGATGATTTTCAGCGTCCCGTGGTGGGCGGGCGTCGCTTGGATACCCCCCGCGCTGTTACGGTACGCACCGAGATAGCCCCCGTCGGTCGCTTTGAAGTTCTCGATGATGGAGGTGCCATTGGAGTCGTAGACGTCCGCGAGGATGTGCTGGTCGAGGCGGTCGTCCGCGTTCGGTGCGCGACCGATAATCTCGACGTTCCGAATCTGGGCGTTGTCTTCGCACAGAATCTTGAGGTTGCCGAACGCTCCGTCTGCGGTCTGGTCGATGTCGATTCCCTCGAAGAGGACGTTCCGGCCGCCCTTGTTGAGGAACGCCGTGACATGGTGGTCGGACGGAATCTTGAACACCGCGCCATCCTCGGAGTACAGACCGACGTTGGAGGGGTCGCCGGGGTAGATGTTGTTCGCAATCTTGTACTCGCCGGCGGGGAACTTGATGAGGGTGCCGTCGGTCAGGCGGTCCTCGATGGCGCTCGAACAGTCACGGCTTCCCGTGGTGTCACAGAACTCGGAGGCATCGAGGACTCTGTCGAACGTAATCCCGCGGACCGTCTGGGCGGCGGACGCGTTCTCTACGACGGCGTTGGTCGCTCCGACAGTACCGAGGGCAACTCCGGCCATTCGCAGATACGATCTGCGTCCCATCTTCGATGCGACGCTGGAAGGCTCATCGTGGGTTTGGTTGTGTTCGTTCTGGTCGGGGTCCTTCTGCATACACGCCACAATGAAATTCCATTCAATAACAGATTCGACCAGATAGGATACAATTATGTGGGTTTTCTACACCAGGTGGTTGCATTTGCTACCGGCTTAGTCGCGGTAAAGCTATAATTATGGAACCGGATGCTATCCAAGTACTAACCAGATACATTCGTGGATGCCCCGACTAAGACGATATGCCGGGAACGCATCGACGGGTCGCGCCCGAGCCTTAGTCGACAAGATAGCCGAGATCAGCGAGTTGCGCCCGCATCTCGTCGGTGAACCGGCCCTCTTGGCGCCGTTCGGTCACCGGTGTCCCCTGTGTCTCGAACCATTCGTGGAGTTTTGCGTCGAGGTCGGCCACGACAGCCGGATAGTCGTTGGACAGGTCGGACGTCTCGTCCGGCAGTCGGAACAGTTCCGTACCCGCTGCGCTGTGTTCGTATCTGAACTCCATCGTCCGGAGCCCGGTGAGCGTCGAGTCGGGGAACCGCGACGCGTCGAAGTTGGGATTCAGTTCGACGAGCTTGGAGACGTTCTGACGGCATCGGTCTGCACCGCGCTGGACGATAGCGAAGTCCCGGCGGCCCGTCCGGAGGTCAATTCCCTGCGTTCCGTCGGTCGAACAACCGGTCAGTCCCAGCAGCGTCGTCATCACGTCAGCGTGTTGGACCAACTCTCCACCGTGTGTCAACGCGGGTTCGAGGCCATGTGTGACGAGTGGGACGTGGGAGACGGCATCGTTCGTGACGATTTGGTGGGCGAGGAGCCCGCTCTCACCGAACAGTTCGCCGTGGTCGGCAGTTATCACGAACACGGTGTCGTCGATATCGAGCGACTGCGCGGCGTCGAACAGTTCGCCGACGAGCTCGTCCGCGTGCGCGATTTCACCGTCGTAGAGTGCCCTGAGTGCCTCCCACGCCTCCTCAGAGAAGGGACTGTTCTCGGCCATGTGTCCGTAGAGGTTCTCGTGGTGATCTATCCCGACGGCTTTGAGTTCTTGGAGCGACAGTTCGCGGTCCCCTGCGAACTGTTCGAGGTAGCGGTCGGGTGGGAGGTACGGATGGTGCGGCCCGCCGTAATGGAGATACAGGAAAAGCGGGTCGGACGTCGTCTGTCGTTCCTCGAGCCAACGGAGTGCGAGCCGGTTTAGCATATAATCCGTTCCGTGCTTCCGAGTGTCGAGTGTCAACCCGCCACCGTGGGTCCGGATGCTTCGAATGTACGAGAGAATCGACCTGATGCCGACCGCCTCGCGGAGTGTCGACTTGCTGAGCCAGACGAACTCGTTGAACCCTCGGTCGAGGCCGGTCGCGGAACTCAGATGCGAGTTCGGAGAGATGCACTTCGTGTCGTAGCCACGCTGTTGAAACCGCTCCGCGACGGTCGGCAGCTCTGACGGAATCGCATCGCCGGTCATCCCGGCACCATGATGCGATGGATAGGTTGCGGTGAGGATGGATGCGGAGGAAGCGAGCGTCCAAATACCGTGGGAAACGCACTGATCGAAGTACCGGCCGTCGTCACTGTCCGCGATTCGCTGGAGGTTCGGTGTCGTGTTTCGGTCGTACCCCCCCATCGTGGTGTGGTCGGCCCGCGTACTCTCCAGCGTAATCCAAACGATATTCGGACGCTCAGTCATAGCTCTGGAGCCACCGTTCGACCTATTACTGGATAGTTATAATTCACATACTCCGTGGCGTCAGCCTGCGACATCGGCGCTGTCTCCTCTCGGACCGCGCGTGCTTCGACGAAGTAGAGCGTGAAGCCACCGTTGGAACTGACCCGGTTGATTCCGACACGGTTGTCGAGCGATTCGAATCCCGACTGCGTGTATCGAAGCTCTTTGTACGCCAGTACCTCCCGTTCACGGTCGTACTGGGTCACCGCGAGGTACCCATCGCCGGTGAACGTCCCGTTGAGCGGTTGGAGCGACCGAGTCGGCACCGAGCGATCGTACGCGTCGCGTGGTGTTTCGTCGGTTCCGAAGACCGCGTCGTTGTACCGCCACGGCCCCTGCCTAACCGCCGCAACCGTGAGGCCGTCCTCGTGGAGCTCGAACGCCTGTTCGTACCCGTCTAACTCAGCCTGTGGCACGTGCGGGTTCGGTTGGTAGATGTACGGCGACGGGTACGCCGTGAGTAGCGCGGCGGGAAACAACACGAGCAGGACGACCGCAACCGCGACCAGTGCGCCGCGAGCACCGAGCCGAGGCGCGAGCCGTCGGACTCCGAGAGCGAGGGTGACCGATCCGACCGCCGTCGCAATTATCATGAGATAACCGAGGAGCCGGAAATGGAGTTCGCCGACATCGCCGAGAATGTAGACGGCGACGAACGGGAGCGTCCCGAGTGCGCCAATGGTGAGATACCGGATTTTCGCGTCGGTCTCCGGGTATCCGTCGAGATGGTGGCGGAGAACGGCGAAAACAACGACGCCCATGAGTATCACGTAAATCAGACTGACGAGGAACAGTTTTGCGAATATCTCTGGAATACCCGCACCGATCGCCTGAAGCGACGCACCCTGTGACGCAGCGCTCCCTGCCGCAGTCGGTGGCGCTCCACTGAGGTAGCCGGCCCCAGCCCGGACGACGGCTTCGAGCGTGTTCTCGAAGGAGGGCCGACGACCTGTCCACAGCAAGAAGACGACACCGAGGATAGCCATCTGGGCGTACGTCGATTTGTGTCCCCGAATCGCAGGAACCCACCCGCGCCATCGCGAGACGAGTTGGATAGCCGACGCAAGAACGAGCAACACGAACAGATTGAACGCCTGCATCGGGTGGTACAGCACCGACGCCGTACCAACGAGCGCGAGTAAGGCGCCGAACGAGGTCAGCCGAACGCTTGACCATCCCGGTCCTGCACGCGAGACGTACAGGAGAAACAGGTAGATACCCAATGTCGAAAACAGCATCGACTGGCTGAACGGGTGTGGCATAAGATGCGTGCTGATGGTGTTGATCGGAAGCAACAACAACCCAGAGAACGCCGCGATAACAACCGTGTCGGGGCGCGGGAAAATCTCGAAGGCGATGAGCGGAATGAGCACGAACGTCAACGCGACAAACGACAGGACCACGAGCAGTAGCCCGCGTTCGGGGGTGTAGCCAGTTACGTTCGTGAGCAGGATGGCAAACGAGTGGACACCGGGATACAGCAGCTCGGCAATGGCGGTCTCGCCATCCATGACGTCGCGGACCCACCCGAGGTGGGTCAGAGAGTCACCCGCGCCGACGTAGTAGTACCCACGAACGAGTGGGAGCGAGATGACAGAGAATACGCTCACCCCGGCGAGGAAAAGCGCGTGGGCTCTGAACCGAGGCGCACCGCCGAGCGCAACGGTGAGCGCAGAGACGAGGGCGACGGCGGTGAGTAGCCAGTACAGTAGTGGAGTACTTGCGTAGAGAGACAGTTCGTAAGCGGTCGCAGGCTGTCGATACGCTAGCGCGAGTGCGAGAATGAACGCTGAGAACCCACCAATCAGCGCGAGTTGACTCCATGAACCGGATGATAAGGGAGTCATCGAGTCTACCGATGCGATGCCGCACTATTGTTATGGGTTTCCAACCACCCGAATCGCAGGGGCTCAAGACCGACCGACGTGTCGGCGGCCACCGGCGACGTCGGTCTTCGGTCCCGGGTGAGCGACGCCACGGTCAGTTGCTAACCCAGATGTGCGTCGACCGATATGCGTTCTCCGCGGTGGGTCGTTTAGGTACGTCGCCCTTGTACAGGAGGTAGACGAGGCGGAGGCCGGTACCGGTCATCTCAGCCCGTAGTTCGGGACTGGTAACCCACGTCTCACCGGGGGGGACTGCTTGGGACGCACGGCCGAGTTCCTCGTACTCAACGACAGAGACCGAATCGGAAGTCGTCTCAACGCGCTGTAGCTGGACGACGACTGTGTATCGAGTCAGTTCTCGTTCGTGGTTGGTCGTGCTCACGAAGAGTTCGGCGTTGCCCTCCGTCGACAGCGACTCGGGATAGCCGGACGCGACGTACTCGCCGTCCGACTGTCGAGTGACCAGCGACAAACTTGTGTACTCCTCGCCGGAGTTCGGAACGGTGAGGGCGTATCCAAAACTGACGACCGAGACGAGAATCAAGACGGCCAAGACAGCGTTCAACCGGCGGTTCAGCGTCGCACCCGTGGTGAAAGAAGCGACGACGGACTCAGCCCCGCTTCGTATCGGGAAAACGTACCGCTCTGTCGTCCTGAGTTGTCGCCGGCGATACTCTCCGAGCACGAGAACGACGGCGATACCCGCGCCGAAGCCAGTCACGACAGTGACCGAGTCCACCCGCGGTGCGATCGCGAGGAGGAGTATCCCGAACACCGGGACTAACGCGAGACTGACCCCGAACGAAAGGACGGTCCGTTCGAGGAACGTGATTCCGGTTCGGGGGCGCTCCGTAGTCCTGAGCGCTGGTCGTGCAGTTCGGGGGTCAGAGTAGTCGTGGGGAAACAGTACGAGAAGAAATGCGTACCCAGGGAGGAAAACCAAAAGCGGGATACCGAAAACGGCGCGCACGACGACCGAATGGACGTACACCACCGATAGAGAAGCGCCAACGAGAATTGCCAGTCCGACGACGATATCGGCCGGCAAGGCACCGAGAACTCGACGCAACCCAGTGTTTTTCGCCACCGGAATCTCTACCATACGTAGGACTCGCCCCATGCCTACTTTGTTTGCAAGTCACTGAACTACCGAATCACTGGATTAGAAGACAGTTAAACCGCTTAACGAGGTCTTACCCAGCTTCGTGCTGTCGAGTCGGCGCGTCTTGATTGTGCGCTGCAATAAACATCGAGACGATGCTGATTCTTGACGTCGAATTGGTTGGGCGATATGGGACTGATCCGACTACTGCGTGTCTCCATCGACTCTCGGGAAAACACGATCTGTCAGATGCCGTGTTTCTCGTTGATGGCTACGGCTATCAGACTGCCCTCTCTCGATTAGGATTGAGCAGTCGGCTTGACTACGTGGAGCGAAACCTCATCGAAAAATGGTTTCACACCCTCAAAATGCGAGTCGACCGCTTCCATAATTCGTGGGTGGGAAGTCACGGAAGCGTCCGCGAGTGGTTCATACAATTTGCGCAATACTATAACTTTCAACGACCGCATCAAGCGCTCAACGGACGAACGCCGGGTGAGGAAGTCACTAACTAGACAGTGCCGGTGAATAGTGTCTGTGTGAGTATCCACATACCTGTCCATACGGTAACCAAAACACAGTTGCTGTTTTTACTTTTTCACTGAGCCATTAGCAGATTTCAGACTAACCGCTGGTATTCGAACTACACATGCCATTGCTTCCGGAGAAACGAAGTCAGAATGCAGATAATTCGCCATCAGATTTTATCTAAGCTCGAGATCGTCTTTGAGAAGGCCCGCACACATCCACTCTCCGAGGATGTGTCGACACACAGTTTCAGAGGATGGACTAGTTCCGTACCAATCATCTTGTAGCAGTAGAGTCAGAAGGAGAGTTTGAGAAGAGATGCCTTACTTTGAGGTACCTTCGAGGAGCTGTCGAGCGTACCGGTAGATCGGCGCACCGAGCCAATCACGTCCTTCTGCCATTGCCTCGAAGGTGACTCTTGCTTCCTCCTCGCTGAGGGCATCGCGCTTGACCAGCGCCCGGAGAACGATCGGAGATAGCGCAACTTCTGCACTCACTAGTTTTCGAAGTTCAGGAAGAGCTCTGTAGTCGTCGGTAATCAAGAACGCTGCATCCACCTCACGGACTGCAGCTACGCAGCTGGCTTCACCATCGTCGATTCGGCTCGTCACAAACTCACCACCAGCGACAGCAACAACGGTGAACTCGTCGGCCGTATCGAGGACGGCATTGGCGGCTTTGCCATGGCAGTCATCGTACTCAGCAGTTCTTTGGAGTTCCTCAAGAACTGCCTCTGTGGTTGCGACGTCAAACTCGGTGACGAAGACGTCGAGAACTTCGCCGACTGAAAGAGAGATGAATGCGCTCGTGTCTACAACGAGCATTTAGAGGTCTGCGAGTTTGTCTGCGAGTTCTTCACCACGATCAAGTACCTCTTTCGAAGCGCGGACGGCTTCGGCATCCTGTCGCCCGATAATCTCGGCAAGTTTCTCGAACTCGATGTGGTTATTCAGATACAGTTCGACAACAGCCTCACGGAAACTCTCATCAGACTCTTTCTCTTCGAGATACTGTCGGAGTGCTTCGATGAGAATCTCCGTTCGGTTTTTGTGAGTGACTTCGGCAGCGATGTCCGCGTGTGCTACTAACTCTTCGGGCAGTCGGAAGTTAACCCGTTTCGTGCCCATGTACATACAGTGTATGTACGTATTCAAAACTTTGTCGGCCTGCTCGTCGCTTGGTTACCCTCGCAAAGCCCCCTCAGATATCGTCAGAAGATTTGGAGTCCAGTTCTATAAGGAGCGAAACAGAGTCGACAGTTCTCACCACACCCGCTGCTATCCGAATAAGCGCTGGTGCTGCTGTCCAATACATTCAATACATCTTAGTACATCTAATATACTATGCCCATCAGCGCGGATCGCTTCGAGACCATTGACGACGGCAATGAAAACCCAAAACCGGGGACGAACGCCTACAAGCTCCTCTCGTTCTTAGCTCAGAATGCTGACCAAGCGTTCACCCAAAGCGAGATCGCCGAGCGGACGTCCGTCAAGCCCGGCTCGGTTGGTCCGACTCTCGTCAGGCTCAGAGAACGAGGTCGTGTCGAGCACCGGGGGACATACTGGCGCGTGAGTGACCACGTCTTGAGCCTTGACGCTGCAGCTAACCATGCTGCTGCTACAGCAGCGAGCCGTGAAGAAGAACCATTCGACTACGACGAGTGGCAAGAACACGCCGTTGACCCGCGACAACAGCGTGACTGACACCAACCGCTTCCAGAAGGGCGACGTATTCTGGGCACCGGATCCATTTCGACGCGGCTCAAATCCACGCCTCTGGGTCGTTCTTGCTGCAGACTCGCTCCCGTATCCTGGCGAGGAGTATCTGTGTGCAGCTCTCACAACCAGTAATCTCCCGCGAAACTTCGAAGTTGGAGATGAGTGGGTAAGTGGCAAAGACCCGACCAAGACCTCGTATTGCTCTCCATGGGTCGTCGCGACAATCAAACATGACGCCGTTGTCAATCCACAGGGACAAGTGACCGAGTCATTCGTCGACGAAATGATTGCAGAGTGCAAGCAGTATCTCGGCCCCCAGTAGTCTGGACACTCTAGTGCTTGTCTCACCACTACGATTCAAGTCCGCACACATTGTGCTTAGCGTCTGCTGGTTCGCTGCTCATGACCGACCACTAGCACCTTTAGTGAAAATTCTAGTGTGTCGTCACATACAGAGAAACAATCGAGTTGGTGCTCAACACACCCCATCGTTTCCGGAGAAAACTCGGATATTCAACCGAGGAGTCCAAACGACTCGAACTTCTCGCTCAGATACGCGTGATCTTTGCTCTCAGCGTTGAGGTTCACCCATCTGCATCACACAACGTCTGGTAATGCGTTCGAACCGTTTTGACTGAGGTGTCACTCACGGCCGCAACACGCGACTGTGTGAGCGGCCAGTCCCGCTCAGCTGCAGCCGTATACACACACGCCGCAGCGACTGCATGCGGATTCGCGCCTCGATGAGCCCACTCGTCGCTTGACGCCTCGGCTAACGACCGTGCTCGTCGCCGAATCAGGTCCGTCACATCAAGCGCATCCGCCACTCGCGGAACGAACTCAACCGGTGTAACTGGCTTCGCAGACAGCCCGAGTTCTGTATTGAGTGCATTGTACGCCGACCGGACGCGCGATTCAGCCACCCGTGCGAGTGGGGCAAGTTCAGCGAGCGTCCGCGAAAGCCCCGCACATCGACAGGCCGCGTGGACGCTTGCAGCCGCGACTGCTTCGATCGACCGCCCCGGCAACAGATCCGCCTGCTGAGCAGACCGGAAGCACCGGCAGGCTTGGTCACGCAGGCTGTCGGGGAGGTCGAGTGCGCCGGCGAGCCGCCCGACTTCGTCCAATCCGTGAGCCAACCGTCGCTCACGACTCGATTGATACCGACTCCGACTGTGCTGGGTACGGAGTCGGGAGAGTTGCTGTCGTCGCTCGCCCGGAAGCGGCGTCCCATTCGCGTCGACGTGTCGTCCGATCTCGGTGGCGAGGCCGTGATCGTGTCGCGTCGGCGTTCGCGGCATCCCGACTCGCTTGCGCTCGTCACGTTCGAACGACCGCCACTCGGGACCGCGGTCGATGCCGTGACCGTCGATGATGAGACCACAGGAGTCGCACCGTCGCTCGCCAGCGTCCGTAATGACCTGCCCACCACACTCTGGACAGGAGGCGTTCCCACAGGATTTCCCGCACGATTCGTCGAACTGTCGCTCGTAGACATCTCGTGTCGCCATCTCGAACACCGCGCGACGCATCTCGCTGCGCCCCGCACCCTTCAGGGGCCCAAAAACATCGTCGCCGTCTCGAATAGGCTGGCTTCGGCTGGAGGGGCGATTAATGACTGAATCACAACACCAAACATGCTCACAGGTAGATTGCCGTTGCAGGCTCGTCGTGTCACCCAAGACGCGCCCTGTTCTGCAACGGGTGCGGAATCGCGTACCAAGCCATCTGCATCCACCCCTTGATAACTCCCTCGTGGGCTTCGTGCCCACCGAGTTTCGTGCACTCGACAGTCGTATCAGTAGGTCTCTGCAGGCCACGGTCCGTGGACTGTGTTAGTAGAAATTTCTCACCAGGCGAACAGTTAACTGAACCAATAGATAACTATCTTGTATGAGTAGCTCACCATGGACCGCGAACTTTGCGACTGAAAAAAGCGAATGTGCAGCCGACGTCCAACGCCTCCTCAACAAGTATCCCCAGCCAGTCGTCTACGAAGTGATGAGCGAACTGCTCCGTCGAGAGATGCGCGAGCAGTTTGCTGGTGCGTACGCTGCGTCCCAGCAGTCTGACGACTGACGAGTACTGGTGACGTACGAAACCCACACCAACGACTACTCAGACAGATTACGCCGCCCAGCGTCGACACAGTTCCAACAGGGAAGAGCTTCAGACAGCTGTTCACACTCGCAGGGCAGGTCCCCTGTGTCATCATCGCCATTTGGTGGGCTACCACCGTCAGCGACGACACGCATCTGGACCGCAAGTTCGAGTATTCGTGGGCGAATCGCGACCGCAACCCGATGTTTACACGGGCCGTCACCGCTCGCATCAGCGGGACACGAACACGAATCGGGCACGCCGTCCTGAATCCGAACCCAGTACTCGTGAGCAGTCGGGTCAGCATAGCTCTCGTTGCGAACACGGACATCGCCCTCGAGGAGTTCGAATGCAAACGCCTCGTACTGCACCCGCTTGAGGACGCGCGTAGGTGGATCGAACTCTGGTAGTACAGGAGTCATGGTAGCCAGCGCGCAATGCGCGCACCCCTTCGGGCGCATCAAAAACTACGCTGTCGAACGGAGTGACAGGTGACACAGAATCAGGTCGGATTCTTTATGCTGACCTGTCCTGATTGTCCTGAAGTCAATACAGGTGAGCTACTTGCTGTGAGGCATCGAAATGTCTCTGAGATCTGTCACAACCTGCGTGGCTGATACAGAGGGTGAATGCAGCAATAGCCGCTCAGTTGTTCATCCGCAATCGTACAGCAGCTGATCGGGCCGATCAGCCCAAGATGCCGATACACTCGGCCGACTCGGTCAGTCTGTCAGTACTCGGTATCGTCGAAAAACTCGTCAAACAAGTCTTGGACTCGCGTCTCGATCTCATCGCGAATCTCCCGGACACGTTCGATGTCTTGGCCGTGGGGGTCATCGAGGTTCCAATCACGAATCTCGACTCGTTCTGCGTCGAGTTCGAGCGTCGAACATCCCATCGTCGCAACGACGTCGCACGACTCCAGGGTTTCCGTCGATACCTCTCGTGGCGTCCGGTTGGACACGTCGATGCCGACCTCATCCATGACGGCGACGACTTCGTCGTGGACGCTGTCGGCGGGATGCGTACCGCCAGTAACGACCGCAACGTGATCGCCGAGATTTCGTTCGTCGCGTTCGCGCTCGGCGAACGCTGCGGACATCTGACTCCGCCCCGCGTTCTGTACGCACACGAACCCGAGCTTTCTCGTGGGTTCTTCCATACCACTCTGACTTTCCATGGCTTACTTGACCGTTTGTATGTCGGCTTCCATAGACAATAGTCCACTCAATAGCTGATCGAGGCTCGACAGTGAGCGGTTCACAGTTGTCGGGAACCGTCGAGTGCGACGAGCGCCGCAGTGGCACGAGGAGTTGGACGATATTTTCGCCACTTGCCGTCCTTCCGTCGAGTGACGAGCCCGGCGTCGGTGAGCCTGGAGAGCGCGTGGCTGATGGCACTGTCGCTGACGTCGAGGAGCGGGCTGAACTCGCAGACACAGAGTTCGTCATCGGCGACGTGGAGGATGCGGACGATTTTGTATCGGGTTTCGTTTGCGAGCGCTCCGAGCAGGTTGAGATCGTCGTCGAGCTCCGGGCCACCTGCGGCGACGTGCAGTTCCTCGAGTTCCGCGAGGCGTTCGTTGACCGCTTCGTCGCCACACCCGCCGCGTTCGTCGGCGAGGTATCGCTGGAGCCGATCGGTGGAAGACATCGATTCGAATTGAGTGGATACTTGATTAAGACTTCTGGGTGCGCTGTGGATGAATACCGATTCAACCGAGTCGAAATACTTGAGCAATGTCAAATACGTACTAACGCCACAATCATTCGAAATATGCTCGTGGAACTCGTATAGAACCGTGTATTGTGGCGATTTTGCTCACTCATGTGGCTTAGCTGAAAGCCGAAGATTTATCCAAATGTTTGAGTAACGGCTCAGATGAATGGGGCGGTTGTGATGCTGGTGAGCGCCACTCACCGGGCAGCCGTTCCAGACGACAATTGAAACACGACTCAATCCAACTCATGACTGAACTCACACTGTACGAAGAAGCGATGTGTTGCTCCACGGGCGTCTGTGGCCCGGACCCCGACGACGAGCTCGTCGAAGTCAGCGCGGCCCTCGACCAGCTCGAGACCGAGATTGACGACCTCGATATCTCCCGAGCGAATATGCAACACGACATCGACCAGTTCCTCGAGACGCAGCGTATCTACGACCTCGTCGAAGAACACGGCCCGTCGATTCTCCCGATCACGATCGTCGACGACGAGATCGTCGCCAAATCCGAGTACCTCTCCTACAACGCCCTCAAAGCCGCGGTTACCGACCGTGAGTCCGCGCCGGAGGCCTGACTGATGAGCCAAAGCGATACTGCCGCACGTGCCGTCGTCGAGCCGACAAGCGAAGAGACCGAGTTCGTCTTCTTCAGCGGGAAAGGCGGCGTCGGCAAGAGCACTGTCAGCTGCGCGACCGCGACGTGGCTCGCCGACAACGACTACGAGACACTGCTCGTGACGACCGACCCTGCGCCGAACCTCTCCGACATCTTCAATCAGGACATCGGCCACGAGGTCACCGGCATCGACGATGTCCCGAACCTCTCGGCCATCGAAATCGACCCCGACGTCGCTGCCGAAGAGTACCGTCAGGAGACCATCGAACCGATGCGGGCACTCCTCGACGACGAGGAGATCGAGACTGTCGAAGAGCAGCTCAACAGTCCGTGCGTCGAGGAGATCGCGGCGTTCGACAACTTCGTCGACTTCATGGACAGCCCCGAGTACGACGTCGTCGTCTTCGATACCGCACCCACCGGACACACCATTCGGTTGATGGAACTGCCGTCCGACTGGAACGCGGAACTCGAGAAGGGCGGTTCGACGTGCATTGGACCCGCGGCGTCGATGGACGACAAGAAAGCGGACTACGAGCGGGCCATCGACACGCTCTCTGATGAGTCCCGGACGTCGTTCGCGTTCGTCGGGAAACCTGAGTCGTCGTCGATCGACGAGATAGAGCGGAGTGCGAGCGACCTCGCTGAACTCGGCATCGAATCGCAACTCCTCGTCGTCAACGGCTACCTGCCGGAGTCAGTGTGCGACGACCCGTTCTTCGAGGGCAAGCGCGCGGACGAACAGGCCGTCATCGACCGCGTGGAGTCGACATTCGAGCACCAGGCGCTCGCGACGTACCCACTCCAGCCCGGAGAAATTGCGGGTCTCGAACTGCTCTCGGACGTCGGTGGCGTCCTCTACGACGGCGACGTGGCGACCGTTGATGTCGACGCGGCGACGCGACGCGCGAGTGACGACGAAGCTGTCGACTTCGACTCGCTCACCGCCCCGGACGCGGTCGCCGAGGAACTCGCTCCCGTCGAAGACACACGGTACCTGTTCTTTACTGGCAAAGGTGGTGTCGGGAAGAGCACGATTGCGTCAACGACCGCGGTCTCGCTCGCGGAAGCGGGCTACGAGACGCTCGTCGTAACCACGGACCCGGCCGCGCACCTCGCGGACATCTTCGAGCAACCTGTCAGCCACGAACCGACGTCCGTCGGGCAGGCGAACCTCGATGCGGCCCGCATCGACCAGGAGCGCGCGCTCGAGGAGTACCGGACGCAAGTCCTCGATCACGTTCGTGAGATGTACGCCGAGAAAGACGACACGCAGATCGACGTGGAGGCGGCCATCGCGAACGTCGAGGAGGAACTGGAATCGCCGTGTGCTGAGGAGATGGCAGCCCTCGAGAAGTTCGTGAGCTACTTCGAGGAGGACGGCTACGACGTCGTCGTGTTCGACACGGCCCCGACCGGGCACACGTTGCGGTTGCTGGAGTTACCGTCGGACTGGAAGGGGTTTATGGACCTCGGGTCGCTCACGAAGGGTGCTGCACCCGCCAACGGTGGGAAGTACGACGAGGTCATCGAGACGATGCAGGACCCCAGTCGGAGTTCCTTCGCGTTCGTGATGTACCCCGAGTTCACCCCGATGATGGAGGCGTACCGTGCCGCGATGGACCTCAAGGACCAGGTCGGGATCGAGACGTCGCTCGTGGTGGCGAACTACCTGCTCCCCGAGGACGACGGCAACAACGCGTTCTTCGAGAACCGACGCGCACAGCAAGCGGAGTACCTCACGGAGATTAAAGAGCGGTTCGACGTACCGATGATGCTCGCACCGTTGCGTCAGGAGGAACCCGTCGGCCTCGACGACCTCCGCGAGTTCGGTGCGGAGGTCACGGGATTGGCTGGCATGCAGGATGACCGCGAGGAGGTGACGGTGTCGTGAGCGACCCCCTGGTCGAGACGGCGGACGTCGAGACGGAACTCGAAGCGTTCGTCGACGAACTCCTCACGTGTGAACGTTATCAGGAGTTGGTTGAAGCACGGGAGGCACTCGAAGCTGACGCCGAGGCTCAGGAACTATTGGATGCGTACCGGGAGACCGAGCGCGAACTCCAAAACGGCGAGTTCGACACATCGCTCATGAGCGAACTCCGGAGCATCCAGAAGGACCTCTCGGAACTCGAGTCTGTCAGGCGACACCGCGAGGCTCGCGAGGCGTTCGAGAGCTTACTCGCTGAGACGGACGAGATCGTAAGCGAACGCATCGGGCAGGCGTTCGCGCAGTCGATTGGAGGTGGGTGCTGTTGAGCGACGCTGACGACGTGCTGACCGCGGCGGAATCCCTCGGTGCGGCGCTCGCCGACGCGAAAACGGAACGCAGTCGAGAGGACTTCGAAGCCCTCCTCGACGACTGTACGGAAACAATCACTGCGGCGACCGGCGTCGATTACGGCGACGCCTGCGACGCCGGCAGCGACTGCTGTTAGAACACGCACTCGCAGTCCGAACTCGGGTTCTTCGCCGCGAGACGGGCCCCGGGTTCGGAACTCTTCGGTTCGCTGGAACCCGTTGGACAGTACTCAACGTTCTCTCGGAGCGTCTCTGCGTGGAGCAGACGAGGGACTCGCCAGAGAAACATATTAGTAGTTCCTTGTATAAGCTATTGCTAATATGGTTCAGGATACTGTCGCCGACGGGGCCACAGGCGACGCCGATGCCTGCTGTACTCCACTTGGGGACGTCGATGCGGACGCGATGGCGATTGACCTCCAAGTTCTCTCCGCCATGGGGAATGACACGCGCTACGAGCTCCTCCGACGCATCGCGAACGCCGACGACGGCGTCTGCGTCTGCGATCTCGAAGCGGCGGTTGGCGTCAGCCAGAGCGCTGTCAGCCAGGCGCTCTCCCGGCTGTACGCTGCCGGTCTGGTCACGCGCCGAAAAGAAGGCTCCTGGCGGTACTACGAGCCGACCGAGACCACCGTGGCGCTGCTCGAAACGCTCGACGACCTGCGAGGCACCCATGAGTGACGACACCCAGACTGGCACGACAGCCGACGACCGCGATCCAGAGGCGACTCGCCAGTTGGTACGGGAACGCTACGCCGGAATCGCATCGAGCGACCAAGGCTGTTGTAGCGACGTCGGCCTCAATGTCGCGGGCGATAGTGGTTGCTGTGACGACGACAGTCAGTCCGAGAGCGAACGTCTCGGGTACGACGCCGATGACATCGCGTCGATCGCCGACGGTGCGGACCTCGGCCTCGGTTGTGGGAACCCGAAGGCGTTCGCCGCGATGACACCCGGCGAAACCGTCCTCGACCTCGGCTCCGGCGCGGGGTTCGACTGCTTCCTCGCCGCTCAGGAGGTCGGCGCGGACGGCCACGTCATCGGTGTCGACATGACTCCGGAGATGATCTCGAAGGCCCGCGAGAACGTCGCAAAGAACGACTCTCGGAACGTCGAGTTCCGTCTCGGTGAGATTACTCACCTCCCGGTCGCCGACGAGACCGTCGACGTCGTCATTTCGAACTGCGTCGTCAACCTCGAACCCGAGAAACAACGTGTCTTCGACGACGCGTATCGCGTCCTCAAGCCCGGCGGCCGCGTCGCCATCTCCGACGTTGTCCAGACCGCACCGTTCCCCGATGACGTTGCAATGGACCCCGACTCGCTTACGGGGTGTGTCGCCGGGGCCTCGACCATCGGAAAGCTCGAGAAGATGCTTGACCGCGCTGGCTTCGAGGCGGTCGAGATTGCACCCAAGGACGAGAGTACTGAGTTCATCAGCGACTGGGAGGCCGACCGCGACCTCGGCGAGTACCTCGTGTCGGCCACCATCGAAGCCCGGAAACCGACCTTCGACGACTGACCGGGGCGGCCGCACGTCACTAGTCGCCACATTGGAGCGAAGTGGCCTGTTGTTGCTGTTCGTGTGTGCAATCGCCGTCGGCTTCGTCGCGGGGTCGTATTGGCCGGTGGTCGATGGACATCCGCAAGAAGGCGAGCACGAACTGTACTGGGTCCGAAGGCGGTTCACGAGTTGCTCTTTGTCGGTCTAGCGTGTTACGGCGTGTTCTCGCTCATGTTCGTCGTAACGGTTACAGACCTTCTGCAGAAGATGGGCAGTATTGGTGTGGAGGATCTCGTGTGTACCGCTCTGTATGCGTACTCTGTGGACCGACGCGACGCGAGGTAAGCAAACCGGGTAAGCACAGCTGAAGCACGCGTCAAACCGGCAACACAGGGAATAGAACGATTGGGACTCCCTCTTCTGAACTTCCGAATCGCTCAATGTAGGTGCTACACCGACCAAGCGAGTTGCAACTGAAAGACGTATTCAGAGTTGGCAGGGTCGCCCGAGTTCTTGTTCGTACTGCGATTTAATTTGCTCGAACAGGTCTTGGCCGAGTTCTGTCCGGAAGCGAGGCGCGGCGGTCGCAAAGAACTCGTCCAAGTTCTCGAACTCGGCAAAGTGGTCGTTCGCCTCGGCTTCGTCGTACCGACCTTGGCGCTCGTACTTGAGCGCCTGGAGACAGTTATCGATCAGATCCATGTCTTTGACGAACTGTGCCGTCGGGGTGTCACGTGCTTCGTACTCCTCCCAGAGCGTCAGCAGTTCGGTGTCGAAGGGTCCGACGAGATCGGTTACTGCGCTCCGTTCAGCTGCTTCCTTTTCAGACGTGGGGATGGTCTGGCGTCCGTCTTCCGCGCGGGTTGCGATATCGCCCGTTCGAGCTTCGCCGAGGTCGTGAATGAGTGCCATCGTCACTGCTTTCTGAGGGTCAACGTCTTCCTGCTCGGCATAGAGCAGACAAAGCGACGCTGTCCCCCACGTGTGGGCCGCGACCGATTCAGGCGAGTCGATATTCCGAAGCACCCATCCCGTCCGAAGTTCGTCCTTCAACTCGAACCATTCGAGCAAGGAGTCGAGTTCGTTGGTCATCATATCGTGGAGAAGGGAAGTGGCCAGTTCAACTCATCGAGACTATTCCACCGGGGCGCCGACATTCAATCAGTAAATCCGCAGGAGCAGTGTGCCGAGTAATTCACCGCTGACCTGCGAAAACAACACCTGTGAAGTATCCTATGAGACTCTCTGTTACAGACAGAACTACGTCTGACAAAGAGGCATCAACAAAGGCCGACAACTGAACCACAGATAAGAGATCTCAGACCGCTTCGAGTGTTGAGAGAATCTCTTCAGCCGTCCCGCTCATCCGACCCAGTCGCTCTTGCAGCACGTCTGTCTCCTCGCCCTGCCACGCCGCGAGATAGAACGCCGACCCACTCGTGTCTAAGCCGAGGTATCGACCGACAACGTACGCGACGGCCTCAGCTTCGACCTCGCGTTTCGCCCGCTCGGTCGCGTCAGTAATGTCGAAATGCAGAATCGCGTGGACGTACTCGTGGATGATCGTCGACGCGAGGTCGGCACGGTTCGGACGATCCTTCACTTCCACGAGCGGGGTGAGATCTTGGACGCTCCGTGACTGGCAGACACCCTTCGCCTCACCATGTCGCCAGTCATCGGGATCGACGATGCGGATGGTCACGCCGAGGTCCGACGCGATGTTAGTGAGGTCATCGACGAGCGTGTCACACTCGCCGGTCGCCGCCGTATCCAGCTTTGGGAGTGGTTCGCCCTCGGTCTGCGAAATGTCGAAAACCGGTGCAGGCTTGAAGCCCACGAGGCCCTCCGACCACTCTTCGGGTGGCGTCTCGTCGTACTCACACTCGCTGTTTTCGTGATAGCTCGATGCGTTCCCACACTCGGGGCATTGGGTCGTGATGATCGGCGCCCAGATCCAGATCGCCGACTCGCCTTCCTGGACGTGTCGGTCGAACTCTTCTTGCCACGTCCGGTAGCCAGCAATCTTCGTCGCCTCAGGGCATTGGAGGGTGATGAGGAGTGTATTGCGGTGGGAGTAGTCGTGGAATCGGCTCTGGATGTCCAGCCATTCTTGGAACTGCTCGCTCGCCCGAGCGTCGTCGACGTCGTCAGCGAGGTCAGCAAGCCACTGTTCGATCGTGCGATGCATTTCATCGTGTCGCGTGTCGGTCTCGTCGAACGACACCGACGGAGAACTCGTTGTTGCCATTGGTTTCAGTTCTAACACGTCTCTCTAGGACGCGCCGCACCCCTCTGGGGCGCACAAAAAACAGCGGGGCGAACTACTGGTCGGTGTCCTCGCACTCGAGGCTCCGAAGGTACTGTCGACACTCGCCGAACAGGCCGCTTGCAGTCGATTCACCGGTTGTGAGGTGGCGAACCCACTCAATCGCCCAGCAGTACACGGGATCGGACTCACCTGTGCCGTGGATGTACCACCAGCGAGCGGCTTTGAGCACAACGAGCGGATTCGTCGGCGGTTGTTCACTCAGAAGGTCCCACGAAATCGACTCGATTTCATCGGGAACGTCGGCTCGGGTGAACTCCGAACGATGCACGAGGTCGAGGTCGACCGGAACCTGATCGATTGACACGTCTGACTCTGTTTGTTGGTGACTCATGGAAATCACGTCACACGGACTGTGTCTTCAGCCCGCACCCATCACGGGCGCAAAAAATAACGACGGGTCTCCCGACCGACGCTATGCGAGGTGCGACACTTCCTCCGGTTCGGATTCGTCAGCGAACTCGTTGCGCTCGACTGGTGTCCAGTCTTCGGTCGTGGTTGGTGCCCACCAATCGACGTGGTAGTCACCGGGCGCACCGAGAATCTTAACGCATGCTTCGTCGTCGGGAAGCGGCCGGCGAAGTTTTTCGTCAACGTGGAGATTCCACGTCGTCGTCGCGTCGAATGTGATGATGACCGCCTCATCGTAGCCACGCGACTCAGGCGCCTCACGGCACGTCACGCTGGTATTGCACTCTGTGCAGAACACTCCCTCAAACGGAATGTGCGTGAACGCTTCCGTGCCACACACCGGACACCACAAAAACTCGAACAGCGCCTCGTCGTGGCGGCACACACGCTCAAGACTCATCAGATGCTCACCACCTTAGCGAGCATCGTGGGCAAGTGGTGGGGAAAACGAGACAACTCAGCTGCCAGCGTTGGAATCGACATCTGTTACTGCGCCTCCGCCCCTTCGGGCGGCGCAAAAACAACGCCGTAGTGTAGACCTGCTGAACGCTCAATAGTGCTGAATGAGACACATCAGAGGGGTTGCGAGCTCGTGAATACAATCGTGGAAGTGGGAGGGTGAGAGTACGTTTCGTCTGTCTGCCACACTACGCTGGAAGGTACAAGAGGACGATAGAGAGAGTACATTTCGTCTGTCTTCCTCTAGTGAATGAGGAGTAGTGCTCCGATTTTAGCCCGATGCGACACTCCATGAGAAGACAGACGAGACAAACGAAACAAGGTTTTATTACTCAAACACTCACACAATATGTTATGTCGGGCCCATTTAGTGACCTTGAGGACACTATTTTCTCCGATAAGAGTGTCCTCACCGAAGATTATCAACCAGAAGAAATTCTCGAACGAGACGAAGAGATCGAAGAGTACCGATACGCCTTGCAGGATGTTCTGTTCGGGAGAGCTCCAGAAAACATCATGCTCTACGGGAAAGCCGGACTCGGAAAGACGGCTGTTACGACGTACATGATGAACGCTCTCAAAGCGGAAGCAGAGGAGCGAAAACAAGCAGACGACCTCTACATTCACGAGTTAAACTGCAACGGCAAGACGTTGTTCGTAGTCGTTAGGCAGCTTGTGAATAGTTTGCTCCCAGAAAACGCGAGTGAGTTTCCAAAGCGTGGTCTCGGGACTAGCGACGCGTTCGAAGAACTCTACCGGCAACTCGACCGAGTCGGTGGGACGCACTTCTTGGTGTTCGATGAGATTGATCACCTCGACGATGTGAACACACTCCTCTATGAGCTCCCACGGGCCTCATCCAACGGGCATATCACGAACTCTCAGGTTGGTGTTATCGGGATTAGCAACAACTACACGTTTAGACAGTCACTTTCGTCGAAGGTCAAAGACACGCTGATGGAAAACGAGATCTCGTTCAGCCCATACAATGCGGACGAACTGCAAACGATTCTCCGTGACCGCGCTGACCGAGCGTTCGTTGACGGCGCGTGTGATCGGTCGGCCATCGCCATGGCGTCTGCAATCTCTGCAAAGGATATGGGAAATGCGCGACAGGCGATTGACCTTCTCCGAGTCGGTGCAAAGGTCGCCGAAAAAAATGAAGACGAGAAAGTAGAAGACAACCACATCGAGAGCGCGAAAGAACTCGTTCAACGTGGGCGGTTGAGTAACCGAGTCCGTGATCAGACGGACCATGCACAGTATATTCTTGAAACAATTGCACATCTCGAACAGAAGAAAAAGACTCCCGCTCGCTCGAAGGAGATTAAAACGTACTACGAGCAAGTCACGAAAGAGTGGGGTTCAGAACCTCTTACGACGCTAAAGAGTATTCAAGATCACCTCTCTGACCTCCATATGCTTGGCTTCTTGCAGCGGTCTGAACAGAATGACGGTGAGAGAGGTGGCCGCCGCTATGAGTATGAGCTTGACCTCGACCCACAGATAATCATCGACGCCCGCAAAGAGGTTGAATCCAAGTGAGACGTCGCATGCGGTGAGACAGACGAAATGTACTCTCACTCTCCGTCGCGCCGTAGCCGACGCTCCCACCGAACACAGCCCACTCGTCAGTCACCACACCGCTGGACAGCGACGTGTACTTGACGCGATGGCGATAGTTGTCAGCCGCGTCGTCGACGACGATTCGAACAGCGGTACCACGATCAGAAAGCGGTTCTCTCAGGAGTGCCATTGGCCACAGCCTCCAAAGTCAGTAATGGACATCAGCGGGAACGATCCACAGATGGTCGTTCGACCCGACGAGCTGCTCAAGTCGCTCGCGGTGCCGAACCCCGTCAGCGAACTCGTCGTAGAGGTACACCGCCGGCCCACGGTACGCCCCGAGATTGTGGCACGCATGTCTGACGAGGTCCTCATCGCGCATAATCGCCGCGGCGTCAAGGTCGTCAACGCCCTCTCGAACACGCTCAAGATTCCGCTCGAACTCGCGTGTCGTCGCCTGCCACCCGCGCTCGAGGAGTTCCTGGCCGTCTTCTGAGTCAACGGGCACTGCAACCGGGAGGTCACCCCACCGGGCGCTGCCGGCGACCGTTGTTGAGTCGTCATCGAACGTCACATAGTAGTCGAACACCGCCTCGGCGTGCGGGGCAGCACCCGCCAGTTGGTCGAAGACGTCAGCGGCCCGCGAGAGGGCTTGGTCTGTTGTCGATGCAGTCACGAGTGCGTAGATTATCTGGTGCATTCGTCGTTACCTCGCCAACTCAGGAGTCGATGTCTGTCCGACCCCCTGCGCCGGCGCCCATCGCCGGCGCAATAAAATACGCGCTCAGTCAGCGAGACTAACCAACTGTGAGTAGTGTTCTGGCCCCGGCCCCATCCATGACTCCGGAGAGATACTGAAACGGTGGTGGGTGTCCCGTGAGTCTATGAAATCGTCCCTCAGAATCCAAAGCAGAATTCCTGAACCGGTGGTATCCCCCTACTTAGCAAATGCACTCGTATTTCTTTGTGGATTGGTTCACTACGTATTCGTGTGTCTCTCGTGCGAGTTCGAACAGTTTCTCCGCACGGCTTTTTGAAGCAAGCCCATCCTGATAGTAGGTTTTGGCGCGGTGATTCCGCCAGAGGTCCTGGAGATTCTCAGCGACATGGTGCGAGATAATACCGCGTCTCGCCGCTTCTGTATACACACCTGGATGTGTACCGGGGAGGTCACGAGGTTCGAGACCTCCCTCGAGCAGTTTGAATTCAATCACACGCTCAATCGCGACGAACGACGCCTCAATCACGAGTGTGTAGAAGCCCTGTTCTAGAAGCACCGTCGCACCAGCGAGGAGACGACATGACTTCCGCAACTGAAGGATATCTGCTTCGTTCGTCTCAAGTCCAGATTCAATCGTACTAGGACGATGGTCGAATGCGGCTTGCACTTCATCAACGAGCGTCTCGATTCGAGTACTACTCATCGGTCATCACCGCCGTCCGGACATGTTGGAACTCCGCGTCACCATAGACGGTGACACCGTCGCGAAAGATCTCGTGGAGTTTCTCGCTCGCTCGAAGTGCGCTTGCTTCGGACTCGACAAACGGTTCAAACGTGTAGCGGTCGCCGTCGAACCGTTCTTCGCCCAAGTCAGCGGCCACCGTCGAGATGACGCGTCGCGCGATAGTCCGGTCACCCTCAACGAGCACAAAGACGTCAATGTCGCTTTTGCGGTCGGCTTCACCACGGGCGACACTGCCAAAGACGAGAATGCCGAGTACGTTCGTGACTGCATCTGTCTGTTCGATTGCGGCGTTAACCCGTTCAACGAACGCTCGAACCGGTGCGTGATACTCAACTTGTGGAATCCCGAGAACAGGGTCGTCTTTCTGCAGTCGAGCGGGGTTGATCGAGACGTACTTGCGCTGTGTTGTCTGTCGAACCTGTACGATATCAAGAGCTTCAAGGAACTCAACTGCTCGCCAAACTGTCGACCGACTCCGGTCTGTTATCTCACTCAATTCTTTGAGTGTGAACTCGGACTGGTGTGCATCAATGAGGTGGCGTACCACGTCATCGGCCGCACGCAACCGAAACACTCCCGTGTCGCCACGTGGATCAACTGGCAAACAGATATTTATCCCTTGTTCTGTATTCTCGGACACTATCTGATTTTATGCAACAGCTTATAATAAATCTGTGCGTCAACCCTCTGCAAAGGGACTTACTCCAACAGTCCGCCCCCATAGCGCGGTGTTCGACACACGGAGCACCGCCAGACAGGCTCTCCAGCCCACGCTGCGGATGGGCTGTCGTCGCGTGAGTCGAACCGATGCGGTGTCTGCTCACCACAGGACTGACAGCGGAGCCGTTGCCGTGTTGGCGAGGCTGACGACGACTGTGACGGCGAGACATCAACAGACGCTCGCCGAAGCGCAATCGCCGGGACAATCCACGTCTCCGAGTCCGAGAGCAACCGTTCACGACGGGAGTCCTCAGTAATCTGCGTCCCAGCAGCGTCGTACCACCGGGAGCACCAAGAAGGTTTCAACAGGTTCAAGAAAATCGTAACCGCGAATCTCCGGCTACGCTGATGCGGGCGACGAAGACCCCTCATCACGCGGCAGACCGAACTCAACCTCAATCCGGACCGTATCGTAGGGGACGTACGGCTTCTTTGCGCGACCATCCTTCTCGAAGTGGACGATGTCGTACTCGGCTAGTAGGTGTAGATCGTCGTGCACATCGTGGACGTCGCGCTCCAAGCGACTAGCCAGTGCGCGGATACTCTCGGGCGGGCGTTCCATCACCTCTTCGAGGAGTTCCATCCGCCGGTCAGTTAGCAGTTGGCGGAGCCGCGTCCGATCCTCGAAGTTGACGACATGCGGTACCTCTTCACCCTGCTCCCACCGTTCGGCCCGCTCAAGAGCCGCCGCCTGTGCCTGTTCTGCTGGGAGCGACGTGATACGGAGAGTCGAAGGGTACTCGACCTCGTCCGGGTCGGGAGTGAATTCGTCGTGCGTCGGTTCAGTATCAGTTGGTTCGTTGCTCATAGATCTCGTTCACCTCGGTTTGGAAATCGTTGACTAGGTCGGACAGCCCTGTGAACTCCAACTTCGTGATGTCGCCCTCGGGTGTATGTCGGTGGTGTCGACCAACATCCAAGTGGTACGGCGAGTTATCATACCGCAGGAGTGTGTCGCCGTCAGCGTCCATGTACTGAAAGCTGTATTTCAGTCCCTGCGGGAAGTCTTCGCTTGAGGGAACCTGCCACGCGACCATCTCATACCGACTTCCATCTGGCTTCTCGTTTTCGTCCCGGTACACAACCCTTGCAGGCATCGTTCTCCTATGTTGTGGTACAACCCCAACAATGTTAAAGCTTAGCGTTTGGGACGTCCCCCAACAGTCAGATTCCGTACACTCAGCACCGCTTTGAGCTTTTTTAGCGATAGTACTTCGTCCGTACCCTTTCTTTGAACGGTATTCAACGCCATCTCACGCGGTGCTTAACTCTCGTGTGGGAAAGTTCGTCTCAAGCCCGTTTTCAATCGCAGCAGGACGTGGCCGAATGCTACTTGCACCTCACCAACGAGCGTCTTCGTTCAGTCGAAGTTCCACGGCCGGGTCACGGGAGGGCGGCATACCGCGTCGTGGCTGTATCTTCCGATATAAACGTTCGTCCAGCGAGGTCACTCTGAAACCCGGCCGATGGCCAACAAATGTATATGTATTCTTAAACTAGCTACGGACAGCAAAATGTACGACTTGACCGGGTTCCAACGCGACCTGCTGTACGTTACCGCTGGCTTGGACGAGCCACACGGCCTCGCAATCAAAGACCAACTCGAGGACTACTACGAAACCGAGATCCACCACGGCCGGCTGTATCCCAATCTCGATACACTCGTCGAGAAGGGACTGCTCGACAAAGGCGAAAAGGACCGCCGAACGAACGTCTACGCGATCACAGCCAGAGGTCGCCGAGAAATCGAAGCCCGTGACGACTGGGAACAACAGTATACAAGCGAACTCACCACCTAACTGTACGAGACGAGTGACTGTTTTCGTCGACTGTCCGTACGAGTGAGACTAGCGTCTCCTATTACGTTGGATCGACCCCGTTGAAATCCTCAGACTGTGACAGGAAGTGCGTGCAACATACAGAGAGTGAAGCCAGCATTCGAGAGTATAGATAGGTTACATCTCGGGAATTGAGACCGACAGAAGCAAGGAAGAAGCTCGACTCTCACACCGTTCACATTCTTGGGTACAGAAGACTACTCGCGCTCTTCGATGACGATCTTCCGGGCCTCAGCTACGATACCTTGAGTCTCCGCAAATGCCTCTGCGTCTAAAGCGACAGCTGCACCGACCCCATCTCGGAGGACGAAGTTCATCTCGATGACGTTCTCGAAGCACTGGACCAAGCACGTCAATTCGCCGTGGTCCTCTGCAAACGTGTCCTTGTAGACCGGTGCAGTCAACGAGTCCAGCCGTGACTCGTCAACCGCTTTTTTAATGTCGTCCTCTGTGTATCGGACAGCCACGTCATCTCGCAAGTAAACGACGTCGTGACTGTCTTGGTTGTACTTCACGATGCTCCGAAGATTGCCGTTTGTCCTTTCCTCGAAATATTCTTCGAGCCGAGACGCCATCTTGGTAGCCATTGTCAGTATGTTGTCTGTGAAGAATCATATAACCACGGTCAAATCCACCTCAATTCGCTAATTTAGCGGAATCAATGGCTGGGTTGCTAGTTGTCTGGGCCACTGTAAGGTGTGGCAGTTGCGTGACCGACTTGCGCCCTCTATTCAGCACGCCTTCGACAAACCATCAGGGGCTTAGGATTTCAACAGAGCCCACTAGACTTAGATCGTCGACTTTACCCGACACGATGAAACCCGTGGTGAACTGTGAGTCCAGTATAGAGTCGGTGTTGTTCATCAACCGAATGCGTACATACCACCCAAGCGGCTCCCGATATAGAGACGCCGGTTAACGACAGCTGGCGACCCTGTGATCTCAGTACCGGTGTCGAATGACCACATCAGCTTACCTGTCCGTGCATGGAGTTCGTATACGTACCTGTCGTAGCCGCCGAAATACACACGGTTTTGGACAACAGCAGGCGACGAGACAATTCCTTGAATCGGGTGGTCACCAACGCTGAAGGCCCATTGTTCTTCACCAGTCGCTCGATCAAGTGCAAGTAGTTGGTTGTTGGTAGAGCCAAGATAGATGAGTCGATCAGAAATCGCTGGCGAGTTGGAGATTGTCCCGACATAGACACGCCAGCGTTCTGTTCCATCGACTGCGTCGTAGGTCGCGAGATACGGCCAGCCACCAACATACACAATCCCATCGACGAGGACAATGTGTCGTGGAGAGTACGGAACAGGATGAGACCACTCGACCACGCCAGTTGCTGCGTCGAGCCGAGAGATCCGTGAATTAGACCCCCCGAAGAAAATACCCCCATCACTCATCGCAAGTGATGTGATTCCAAAGCCGGTGTCGAGACTCCAGATAGGAGTCCCGTCAGCTGCTGAAACCGCGTGAATAACCCCATTCGCGTCACTAAAATACACCACCCCATCAGCAACAACTGAATCATGATTAAGTATCGCACCAGCATCGTAGCGCCAGCGTTCACTGCCAGTGGTGCTATCGAATGCATAGAAGATATGCTCCCAATCGCCAATATAGACAACTCCGTTGGCTACCGTTGGTCTTGAGGGACCGATTCGCCCGTTGGTCGGACTGTTCCAGACGGTACTCCCGTCCTCGGCATCATAGGCGAAGAGGCCTTTCGCGGCTGTCCCGTGATACAGCAGTTCTCCGGCGACGGCTGGACTGCTCGAGAATGATCCGTCAGTCGTTTCCCATACTTTTGTGAGTTTGCCTGTGGGACGTCTCCCGTGCGGGTTGTATCCGGACCGCCCATTGTCAAACTGGAACGTTGGCCATGACGGCTCTGCTGGCGCACGAGCAGTAACGGGGCGACCCGCGCGGAGAGCTGCAGTTCCAATCGCAAATGAGGTCCCGAAAATTCGGAGTGCCTGTCGTCGATTCAGCCCTTGTTGGTTCCCCCGAAGCATGCTAGTCGGTGGAGAGACAGGGTAATAGTCATGATAGTGATACCCCAGTTTAACAGTCACTTTCATTGGTGAATATCGAAGGCACCAATCCCCACCGTGACGTCAAAAAGAGTTCTAGAGGTCGTGGCTGCGCGCGCAGCGTCTGCGAGCACGGAGCGGAGGGTGGGGCGGTGGGGTCTGGGTCGGCCCGGCCACCAACAAAAAAGAGGGCTGCCTCGCGCCGTTAGGCGTCCCACCAAGCGTCGCGCTCGGGGAACATCACGGTCGTCCACCCCGTCAGGGCAATCGAGACGCGCCCGTCGTACCAGTTCCGCGCTGCCCCGTGAATCCGCACGCGTTCACCCTCGCGAATCCACGGCACGTCCGAGGCTTTCCAACTCGTCAGCTTCACCTGCCCGCTTTCGTCTTCGAGGAGCCCCGCTTGCTGAATCGCCGGCGACTCTGACTCCCACATCGTCGTCAGCGTCCCTTCAACACACACCTCGCGTCGCGACACACCCTCCAGTTTCCCGATCGGCACCATCGTCCCCGGTGCACCTTCGAGTTCCTCGAACACGCTCACTGCCGCCGACATCATGTCCTTGCCACCCAACACCGCCACGCTCAGCCGCCGACTGATCGCCGCTCGCGACCAGCCATCCAGCTTCTCCGCTAACCGTTTTGCCTGAGAGTTCACCGCGCCCAACTGTGCTTGGGTCAGCTCCGTCCGGGGATCTGCCCGGTCGGGGTCAGCCATCGGATTCACACTCGCCGCCCGCTTCTGGAACTGCCGCCGTCGCGCAGCGCTCCGCTCGGCCGCAATCATCCGCGACCGCGCCTCACGACCCTCTTGCGAGCCCAGTTCCGCACGGGCACTAATCCGTTCGAGTTCAGCTTCCCGCGCTCGAATGCGCTCTTCTTGGGCCAACGTCACGCCGTCGATCCGCTCGTCGCTCGTGTCTGCGATCCCATCTGGGTGGTTCGCATCCACCTTTGCTTGGATTTCCTGTTGCACCGTCGCCTGAAACTGCGGCGTCTCGTCGACAACCTCGAAGCCGTCTTCGTCGACTGTCGTCTCATCCGCTTGCTCGAACGCCTGTTCAGCCACCGAAACTACCTTGCGATTGGAGTTGTTACTAGACATTGTAGTTCCTGAAGGCGCTAACGCGCCGACTCCCGCGACCTCACTCGCGGGATTCTCACGAACCAACACTTGAGCCACGGCTCCGACGTCGACCGATGACGCCGTCACCGAGGTGCCCGCGCCGCGCCTTCACGCCGGACCCTGTCCGGCGCGGCGCGACACCGACGGCACCCCCACAGACGAGTGCGGGGGGTGAACCTCGAGGTGAGCGCGCGGTCACCACCATATACCCAACCGGTCACCGCGGGTCGGCGCCGCGCCGACGCCCGTCCGTCGGCAGACGCAACGGCAGCGGTCGCGGCGCCGAGGCGGCACGGCCGGGGGGTATACGGTGGTGAACGGCGTCGCATACGGCCACAGCGAGGCCGCAGAGAGCGAGGACCCGCTGGAACAGCACCGCGCCCGGACCCGCACGAGCCTGTCCCGTCCGTCGCAGACGCAACGGAAACGCCTCGTGCGGCAGCCCGGTGCGGGCTGGACGCCCGCGGACCCACAGCTCGTCGCGGCCGAGTTTGAGCGCACGCCCGGCAGGCCGCACAGCCAGCCCTGAGTGAGCCCCGGACCGTGGCATATTGGGGGTGAGCACGGCGAGCCCCCAATAGCCACCGCAGCCCGGGCGAACGAGGGGTGAGGGCAAGTGCCCGAACGGCGAGCAGCCCGCCCGGACCGCGCAAGCGGCCACGTCTGAACCAGCCGGCCGGCGGCGCGACCGCATCGAGGGAGCGCCGCCGCAACGGCTGGTGAAGATGCAGCCACCCCGGTCTCGGTCACGGCCCGGTCGCGGGCCGAGCGCTCGCAGGCCCGCCCTCGGGGCTGACCGGTATCGGGTGGCTGCACTTGGCCCGACCCGGCCCCGCGACCGTGCCCCGTCCGTCGCAGACGCAACGGCAGCGCGAAACGCCCGGGCCCGGCAGGAACGGACTGCCCGCCGGAGTGCGCACAACCCGAGCAGTCGCCCCCCAAACGTACCGACACAACTCACCTCCCAAACACGTGCAGACGACTGATTTGATTCTCCTAGCCGGTCGTCAAGAACGTCGGAAACGTGGGGTCCGTTTAGGAGGGACGAAAACGCTACTCGTCGATCGGGTCGGAGGAATTGAGGTTTGCATACAGAACCTCGCCGTCGCGAATGACGTACCGCTTGGCCAGCACGGGGAAGCGACATTTCGTGAATCCGTCCGTCTGAATATCGAGTTCCTCGTCGACTTCGAGGTAGCCGGCGAACTTTCGCAAGAATTCGTGGGTCACAATGCCGCTCTCGTAGTCCAGGAGGCCGTTCTCGCGCGCTTCGTACACTTCGAAGTCGTCGTATCCCCAATGGTGAATTCACCGTCGCTGGTGACTTCCCAATTGAGTGTTCCGAAGAAATAGATCTCACAGAGTTCGCGGACTGCCTGCGGATCTGATACAATCGCGTCGGCCAACGTCGTCGCAGCTTGCAGTGTGGCCATATCTTAGTCTCTCGGGGTTGCCCCCGAACCCCTGTCGGGGGCGGTAAACCAACGCGAGAGGTGCCTTGCTAGCCGTGGTTGACGACTCTAGTTAGGAGTCTGCGTGGATGTTCGCCCTGGCTCTGGTCCAGTCGCGTGAGAAGGCTCACTTCTTCTAGGAGGTCTCTCGCGGTCTCGACTCGCTCTTGATCCGCGGCGTCAAATCGGTCGAGGTTGAGTCGATTGAGATTGCTGAGGACACGATGCCTCCGGTAGCCTTGCTTGGACTTTTGGTCCATAGGAAGTGCCTCACCGCTTATCGGCGTGGATAGACTCATTTCATGACCGTCGTTAGACTGGTAGGAGGTTACGTTATTAACCAACATAAGTAATCTATCTGTCTTGTGTTGGTTAAGGCGGCACGAGGTCTTTTCTATCAAACTGACAAGCGACCTAGCAGTCAGCCATCAAGCAAGACCTCCGTTAATAGGCGAACAAGACACAGAAGGTTGCGTTCCCGTTTACTTACTATTCTGTAGTTCTACTACATCCGCTGCAAAAACGCGAGTTAGAACAAAGCGACTTAACTACCTCCCCCAAACTTCAGCCCGCTTTAATTGTGCAGTACCCTGCCAAAGAGTAGTCGAAGAGAGAACGACTTCGGCAAAGACATATATACTGACTGTACTTTCCTTACAACCTACTCAAAACACACATGAGTGAAAAAACGTCTTTTTCTTGTGACGAATGTCAACGCACACTTCCTGCGTGGATGGAACACGAGGAGATAGGGGTCTGTGCTCAGTGCGCCGACGAAAATGAATTTTCTGGAAGTGACGATAGTAGTCAACTCGAAGTGTCCACAAAAACCGACGAAGAAACAGATACAGACACAGTTAGTGAGTCACTCTTAGCTACACCAACAGACGGCAGTACCACTTCTGAGGACCGCACGGGTGGTAAGAACGCGACAGATGAGACGCAGTCGGACACATCAACAGGGGGCCACATCCTTGATCCAATGTGGGATACGACTATCGATACATCTGATATCGAGAATGCTACCGAGGAGACAAGCAGGTCCGAAACAAAGTCAGGTACTGATGCCGATCCGTTGGACCGGAAGATCGACAGTTGGAAGCAACAACTACTGGACCTGACGAGGCGCAGTAACTTAGTCAACTTCTCTGCTACAAAGACTAAATCGCTACCGTTTCACCGTGCTAACCCACTCACAGTTGCAGACAGTCTCTTTGAGCGAAACCCACTCTATATTCGTCGGTCAAAAAAAGAAGAGGAGGGTGGGTCCCCAGCAGATCCGGCGGATCTCAAGTCTGATGAAGTCTCGTCTATTCGAGCAAATGGCGCAACTGAGAGCTCACTAAACAATATTCGACTCCATGGAAAACGATTCCTCCGGGAGCGGGGTGTTGACTCGTTATTTCTTGCGCTCGGGACGCTTCGATGGTACGATGTCGACCATAGTGACTCCGAGCTTCGAACTCCGCTTTTCCTTGTTCAAGTCACCCTGAGCGAAGAAACAAACCGAAATCCAGAACGCCACGATTACGAAATCACGAGTGAAGATGCCGAGATACAGGTTAACCCGGCACTTAGAAAGCTTCTTAGCGCAGAACGCGGGATTCAACTCTCACCAGATAAGGCCTTCTCAATCGGTGAGTTAGAAACTGCATTCGCATATATTGAGGACGTCATTAGTGGATTTGACAGATGGCGTATCGCGCCTGAGGTGATCCTCGGAATCTTTGATTTCTCAAAATTCGGTCTCTATACCGATCTCGAAGAGAACCGTGACGCAATTAAAAGCGACCCATTAGTCGAAGCAATAAATGGGGATCCATCTGCACTTCCCGAACCAGCACCCAGTCCGGGCGCCAGCCAACTAGACAGCCAAGTCCCACCAGCAGACACCTATCAAGTACTGGATGCAGACTCCAGCCAACAAGAAGCGATCGAAGCAGCCAAACGAGGTGTGAGCTTCGTCCTACAAGGTCCACCAGGAACCGGAAAGAGCCAAACGATTTCCAATATCATCGCGGAAAAAATGGCGGCTGGTGAGACGGTCCTGTTCGTGAGTGAAAAGCAGGCTGCCCTTAATGTCGTGAAAGATCGATTAGATAATAACGACCTAGGACGGTTCTGCTTAGAAGCCCATGGCGAAAAAGCCAGCAAGAAGCAAGTCCTCGAGGATCTCAGCCGAGAATTAACTGCTGACCCACTCCAGCACCCCAGTGAACGTAGTGCGGCTATGACAAAACTCGAGGACACCAGGCGGACGCTGAACCAATACAAGGAAAAACTATTCTACCAACCGCCAGAGCAGGATATTACCCCATACGAAGCGTTTGGAATTGTCTCAAAGCGCGATACTTATCCGCGAATCGATAGCTCATTTGGAGATCCGACAAGCTACAGTCAGTCCGAGATCCAGTCACTTGAGGAGCAACTGGCGTCACTAGCATCCTATGAACACGAGTTCAACCGCGATGGTAACCATCTATGGCAGTACGCCACCATTGAAAGTTGGAGAATTGATACATCTGAGTCTGTCGAAGCGACGCTCAGAGACACGGCAACAGCCATCGAGAATCTGCAGGAAATACGGACAGATGCTGAAGCTGTTCTTGGAACTTCACTATCGTCGATATCTGACCTACGAGATGCAAGCGAACTAATAGACCTACTAGCAGATGTTCCTGAGGTGGAACTCTCGGAGAGACATCTTGAGAAGGAGTTTTACGCGCGTAGAGACCGCCTCCGAGAGTTAGCAACTCACAGTCAAGAGATAGCGGAAGCCCGGTCGGAACTTATCAAACACTACGATGATTCGTTCTTCAGTACCAATGCCTCCGAACTCAATAGTGAGTTGAGCAAGTATGGGATCCTACGATACGTTAGCCCGTCTTATCGACGGCTGAAGAAGCAGATTTTATCTCACGCTGTCGAGGACTATAGTCCGACAATCAAGGACTTGCGCGCTGATACGAAGCGCCTGATGGAGATTAACGCACTCACGGAGGAGCTCAACGAATACGATGGCCTGACGTCCCAGTTAGGACATCTGTACGATGGTCACACTTCAGATTGGGACACCATCGTTGCTATCCAAGAATGGGTGGCTACCGTCGCTAATAACGATCTTGTCGACACCGAAGAACTGAATGATCTCGTCCTTGAGTCCGAAGAGGTTGAAATTCAACGCTTCAACGACAGACTGACCAAGGCAATCGTACGTTGGGAGAATACCATTCCCGATCTTGAAGAGATCTTTGATCTTTCCAAGGTTCACATTAATGGCACAACTATCGATACTGCAGTTCTCGAAGAGGTCTCTGCTTGGATTGAAGAGCGCCAGCACAACGTTGATGCCCTACAATCTTGGATACAGTATAAAGCCAAGCGTAACGAGGTTCTTGACGGAGCAGCAGGCAAATTCTTGAAGATCTACCTCGCTGAGGACCGCGCTGCAAGCGACTTAGTCGATACCTTCAAGCGGAATTTCTATACTGAGTGGCTGAACGCCGTCTACGCTGAGACGGGGCTCGATTCGTTTAGTGCGACGGAGTACAACGATTTAGTTGATGAATTCCGCCAACTAGATCAACAACAACGAGAGTACGCGAAAGCGGAAATCCAACACCGCGTGACGAACCGGCGTCCACAGATGGAACTCCAGCATGCTGGTAGTTCCGAACAAGTCACACTCCGCCGTGAGGTCCAAAAAAGTAGGCGGCATATGCCACTCCGTGAACTCTTTGAGGAGGCTTCCACACTCATCACAAAACTCAAGCCATGTTTCATGATGAGTCCCCTCTCAGTCGCCCAGTACGTCCGACATGGGTCCATCAAATTTGATACGGTCATTTTCGATGAAGCCTCCCAAATAATGCCTCAGGACGCTATTAGTAGCATTATCCGTGGTGAGCAAGTTATCGTCGCAGGGGACAGTAAACAACTGCCACCAACATCGTTCTTCCAAACTGACGTCGAGAATGCAGACGGTGTCCGCGAGGACTTAGAAAGTATTCTCGATGAGGCGTCAACGGTCCTCCCGGAGAAACAGTTACTCTGGCACTACCGGAGTCGGACGAACGAACTTATTGAGTTCTCGAATGCAAAGTACTACAACGGCGCCCTACGGACGTTTCCGGATAATAATACTAGCGACGCGATGGGTGTCGACTTCGAATATGTCGAGGATGGGTTGTATGACCGAGGGGGATCCAGCACGAATCAGCCAGAAGCAGACCGTGTCCTTGAACTAATTCAGCAACACATCAAGGAGCGTCCAGGAAAGAGTCTCGGTATCGTCGCGTTCAGTTCGAAGCAAGCACAAGCCATACGAGATACAATAGAAGAAGTACGCGACCAGAACCCAGAACTAGATGCATTCGTCGCTGAAGATGATGCACTTGAAGGCTTCTTCGTGAAGCCACTAGAGAACGTACAAGGTGACGAGCGGGACGTTCTTATCTTCAGTATCGGTTATGGGCCAGATGAGGCCGGTAAAATATCGATGAACTTTGGTCCACTCAACCAAACGGGCGGTGCTCGCCGGCTAAACGTCGCTATCACACGCGCCAAAGAATACATCCAAGTTGTATCCTCACTCCAACCGGGCGATATCGACTTACAGCGTACTGACAAAGGTGGTGTCGAGGATTTCAAACACTATCTCGAATATGCTAAACACGGTGAGAAAGCTCTCACGCGTTCGGATTCAGAAAACCAGTTCCTGCAGTTCGACTCTGAGTTCGAAGAAGCAGTCTACACAGCACTTGAGAAACGTGGACTTGATGTCTCCACACAAGTACAAAGCTCAGGGTACAGTATCGACCTTGCAATCAGACACCCAGAGAAACCAGGGAAGTATGTACTCGGAATCGAATGTGACGGCGCTGCCTATCACTCCTCAAAAACTGCGCGTGACCGTGATCGGACTCGGCAAGCAGTACTAGAGGACCTCGGCTGGAATATCCACCGTATTTGGTCGCCAGATTGGGCGTCGAACAAGAGCCGTGAAATTGACACGATTGAATCAAAAGTCGCAGATCTTGTTGAGGGAAATATAACTGCTGATGGGGGGACAGCGGTTGGAGAGGTTCAGAAAATCGAAGTCGACATCATCCCCGAAGACGAACGTGGCGGGATCCAAGACCACATCACGGAATGGCAAGAACCGCAAGTTGCAACTCGTGGGGACAAATCACTAAATGAGGTTCCCAATGAGCATATTGGGAACGGACTCGTTAGTGTCGTGGATGAGTTCGGGCCAGAACCGCGCGAGAAAATCTTCCGCACAACGATTGCCCGGTGGAATATTTCGCGACTTGGGAAGAACATTCGAAAGAGACTTATTGGGTTTCTTGGTAGTCTCTCCCGAGAAAATTCGGTTTACACCCAAGATGGATTCGTCTGGCCAGGAGAACGACCAGGCTCAATTGAAGTGCGAACGAATAGTGAGACTGCGAGTCGGTCTGCCGATGAGATTCCTCTTGAGGAGTTGGCGAAGGCCGGGTATCTAATACTCAAAGCAGGGAACCGGATGACTCGAGAAGATCTCGTACTCGAAATTGCGCGCTTGTATAATTACCAGCGAACAGGCTCAAATATTAAGAATCGGATCAATGACGCAGTTGATGTGCTTATCGACGAAGGAGGAGCACAGTTCGACGAAACTGGGAACCGAATTGGGTTCGTGGACACCGATATTGACCAGCAACTCCTAAATCGGATTTACCGGTAAACGGTCAAAGGTGATTAAGTCCTTAACCTGTTAGTGTGCTAAGTGTAGCGCAATCAGGTGATAAAGTTCGACTCCAAGGAATGCTAGCTTAGTAGACTGGGCAATGTTTGATCTCAGTTAGGCGCTCTCCTACCTAAGGTGAATAATGTGTATCCGGGTGACCCGTGCGCAGGGCACCCGCACGGTCGAGCAGCCGCTCACAAGCCCTGTCGACAGATGCGTGCGCGGGATTGCCAGTTCGTTCTTCGATGTCGTACACGGTCTCGTGATCGGTCAGCCCTCGGTCGGTGATTCGAGATACGCTTCGAGTGCGTCGACGACGGTCTGGACGAACGACTCGTCGAGGCGGCCCTGCCGTCGAACATCACGGCGTGCTTCGGCGACGCGACGGCCCACGGCGAGGCGTAGCTCTGCCTCGGCATCCCACTCACGACCCAGTCAGCGTCGTCGTTAGTGTGACCGTCATATACCCCTCGTCACCGAACGGGTGCGTGTCGTTGTTGAGGATCAGCCACGGACGCGGGTTCTCTCCCGACTTGAACGGGTCCGGCCCCCAGACGACATCCCCGCGCTGATAGCTCATTTAGTCGCCTCGTCCTCGTCGTCGACGGCGTGCTCCAACCACTCGTCCATGTCCTCCTCACCGAAGCGGTCGTTGGCTGCTCGCGTACTCTCGAGCATGCTGGCGTACGCGGCGACGTCATCGACCTCACCGAGCGCCCAGTAGGTGCCCTTGTGCCGGACAAGCCCTCGGTCTTCGAGCCGAGAGAGGACGACACTGATGCTCCCTGATTTGACGTCAGTTGAGTCGCGAATCTCGCTCTGCGTGAACGCCTGATCGGGATGCGCAGCGAGGAACCGCATCACGCGGTCTGCGTTCGTCTCTCCGGAGTGCTGAAGGCGGTCTTCGGGGGAGGACTCGAAGGTCTCGATGTCGATGGGCATGTGTATTCCTTTGTCAGTGAATGTATTAGATGTATCGACATATCTCAACGTGGTGGTGCCTGCGACCATCGGGTGAGAAGCCAGCTACTGCTCAACTATGTGCTCCTCGAGGTCGCGCGTCCAGTACGTCGCAAGGCCACCCGGACTACAGCGGGCGCACAACTGCAACGGGCCTTCCAGATGCCCGAGTTCGACCCGGAACCGGGTGAGCGCCGCGAGCGTGTCGACGACCAGTCCACAGCCGTCACAGGCGACGTGGTCACGCTCGTCGGGGTCTGACTCTGTCTGGATCGCGCAGTCAACGCAGATCGGGTGGGTGGCCCGTTCGTCCTGTCCCCAGGTGTGCGCCTCGCCAGTCTCGGTGCCGGGTGGGGCGTCACAGAAGGCACAGCCGGCGAGGGTTTGCTGCATCATTCGCCCTCCCCGTCGGCGTCGCGGCCGGCCGTCCAGCCACCGTGAAAGACGGCAAGCTGCGTCGTCGAGTCGAAGGCTGTGCCACTCGGTTCGTGAACGAGGACGCGGTCCTCGGGAATCGGAGTGACGACGGCCGCGTCGACGAGGTCATTGACCAGGCGCTGGGCCGTCGCGTCGTCGACGTCCGCCGTGTCGACGCTGGTGGCGTCGCGGTCCTGGGCGAGTTGTTCTTTCTCGAACTGTTCGTAGTCGCAACTCGTGTCGTCGTGAGGATCGGGACCAGGCATGGTGAGTCACGCAGCGCACGCTATTGCGCGCTGCACGCCTCCTGGCGCAAATAAACAGTCAGGGCCGACAGTATCAGTCCGGTCGCGGGTCGCGATAGCCGATGACGGCGACGTCGTCGATGAACAGGATACCCTTCATGAAGTCGAGCTTGGTCAGGCTGTGCTGGTAGAGGTTGTCGGACCCTCGGTAGTTCACCGGCACGACCAAGCATCCGAACTCGATCTTCGGCCGGCCGCCCTTCTTGGTGCGGTAGCCTTTCTGGAACTTGAGCAGGTCGTCGCTGATGTTCTTCCGCTCACTCTTCTCGACCTCGATGGCAATACGCTCGTCAGCGTTGTACAGATCGACGCTGTAGTTGAACCCCAGATGCGACCAGAGCTTGCAGTTTGGGTTGTAGCCGCCGGCGGCGTCTCCCTCGTACTCGTACCGTGGTAGTGCCTCAGCAATCGAAGCATCAAATGCCCCGATCTCTTTGTGCTTTGCCGTATCCTCGAAGACACTCGTTGAAACAGCTTCGACGGCTGACCGGATCGCTTCCAATGTGTCGTCCGGAAACGTCTCCGAAGAGGTCTGTGAGCGCCGGTCGCTCAGGCGGGTGACGTGCTCAATGGCGACCATTCTACCTACTCATTCACAATGGGGTGACAAAGTCGTTCGCGATACAGGCTCACCTGTGGGACATCCCTTACTCACTCCACAGGGCAGCTATCCGGTCTTCAATTTCGTCGAGGACGAGCCGAAGCACATCGCGATGGTCGGTCGGCCACGAAGCGTCGTCGCCGGGGGTAGGAGCAGCCGGTGCAGGGTGGAAATGGTCTCGGGTATTGTGGGGGTTTGGGTGGCGATCCCACCGACATTCCCAGGAGCGGTCTGACTGAACCTCCCGGTAGTGAATTTTGAAGTCGTCGTTCGTGTACCAGCGAACAGCCAGCGTCGCCTCCTCGACGGAGTCTGGATAGTACGATGGTGTGAGTGTCACACGAAGTTCGAGATGGCCGCCCGCGTCGGTGATGCGTGCTGTTGCGACCTGATCCGTTGCTTGTAGACGTGTCTGTAGGAACTCGAGTATCGGGCGATCGATAGGTGCGGGGCTTCCGCCGTCCCCTGTTGGCGGCACCATCGATGTGGCTACCCGGATACCTGTTCGGTCTCAGTGCTCGCGCGTTGCTGACGGGCACGTTCGTAACGTGTTCGCTCGTTCCGAGCGGTCGCCCAGTCGCCGAGGTCACCGTACACGTCATCGATTGTCCGGTTGTCGCTCGATTCTGCAGCGGCGACGGCGTTAACGGCCGCTGGCGTCGGGGCACCATACGTGTCCTCGTACTCCTCGATCCGCGAGCTCAGTTCCCGAACGCGCTGCTGGAGGTCTTCGACGGAGTGGTCGGCCGCGAGCTGGTTGATTCGCCGCCACTCGAAGTAGGCGTCGTTGCGCTCGTACGTGGCCGGATGGCTATTGTGGCGCGTGACGATACTGAGTTCACTGAACCAGCCCAGATATTTCCGAGCCGTTTTCGGGTCACAGTCGGCAACGTCGGCGATGGCGCTTGCTGTCGTCGGCTCGCGAGTCTGGAGAATGGTCCCGTAGATGCGTTGCTCAACGTCGTCGCCACGAAACGCATCCTCGAAAGAGGGCGGGCCGCCTGGGGACTCGCTGTTAGACATACTCGTTCTTGCGTGGCACAGGATATAGTTCTTGCTTCGAGGAATAGTTTCCCGACTTTGTGCGGGGCGGAATTCACAAGCTTACCACAATCTTAACCAACAGACGTTATTCTCCTGTGCTATTGTTGGTTAAGGCGTCAGTCCTGAATTCACAGCTCCGGAACTGGCATCACCTGGAATTTGTCTTGATCATCGACGACGCCATGCTGACCCACACCACTGCCCAGTGACGACCGCTGTGTGAGTCGGTTGACCAACTCCTCACGAACCGCTTCACGGCTGACTATGGTTTCGTGCCAGCCGAGACGCTCGTCGAAATACCGCTTCTGGAATTGCTCGCCGACGTCGTCGACGGCAATGAACTGTGTCCGCTTCACGCCTGCTACGCTCGTCGAGACGAACTCGGCTCCGACGTCTTCGTGGGTGAGTTCGACGAGTGCGCACTCGACAACTGAGACGATGCCAGTCGGACTTCTGCCGTGCGGGAGCGTCAGTTCGAGATCTGTCCACGGTTCGTCGCTCGGTTGTTCAGTATGCTCGCTATGAAGTCGTGATCGCTGTTGCTCGTAGTCGGAAGACATGGTTGTTGAGTAGGTGCCTACGACAGCCTCCTCACCCCTCTCGGGGGTGACAAACTCCACCGCGGATCGCACCCTCATCTAATGAGTTGATTCTGATATGTTTACGAGAGACGCTCGTCGTTTGATGGCCCTTCGGCCGGAGAGAGCCAGCGGCGTTTGCACTCGTGTACCCTAGCCTTCCTTTGGATGATTTTGGAGGTGCAGAGAGAGTTGAAACGGCCTTAGATTTAGCAAGAGGCCCGTCGGGCAGTTTTCAGGCGTTACTAATGTCCTCGACGGGTTCCGAAAGATGGTGATTCAGCGAGATTGTGCTTGACGAGGTGTTGAAAGCCCCGTATTCGAGAGGATTGGAGTCAAATTAGAATCAAGCCCTAGCAGAACTGACCGACCCCAACTGATGAGTTGCGAGACTATCCTTCCAGCACGATACCCATTCTTGCCCGAATTGGTCGACTGAATGCCTGAAAAGTGCATGACGGGTTTTCAATCTCCGTCACATCGCTGTCCGCTGAGAATAGTAATCTAACTGATGGTTGGCTATCTGCGTCAGAACTCGTTTCCGTTACCCTCCGCTCCACTTAGTTGGTCATACATCTCGTCTGGGAATGGGAGACTTCCCCAGATCGAGTAGGGGCACTGCTCCTGGCCGATGCAGTACCGCTGCATATCGTCGTTGTCACAGTTCATCGGAAGCGGGGTGTCGCCTCCAATGGTGTTCGAGAACTCGTAGCGTATCTGGTAGTCGGTGACCTGTTCGTCGTACCAAGGCCATCTCGAGAAGACGCCCTTGAGGTCTGCAACAATCGTCTCAAGGTCGCTGTCCTGATACTGTGGCAGCCACATCACCATCCGGGCAAAGTTGTACAGGTCCTTTCGGACTGGCTTCTTCTCGTGGAGGCGCTCGGCCATATTCGCCATACAGGGAAGCTCGAACAGGTCTTCGATTGTCTCGACGTCGATGGACTGGACGCCACGCGAAGACCCCTGAATCCGATACTGGTTCGTATTTCCGTGCTCTCGAATGGTCAGGCTCCGGTGGTTGCGCTGGGATGCGAGAAGGTTTCCGAGACTCCGAGGACTCGAGATGCGATTACACACGTCTCGCTTCCAGCCCGCTTCCGGATCGTAGGACTCCACTGCTTCAAACAACTCCTTCGCCGAGTGGAACTCCCCCAGTGAGACGACTTCGTCTGGAGCGTCTCGAATCGCATCTCTGAGCACACGGATGGTCCGTTCACCGGGGTTCCAATCTCGCCAGATTCGTTCGTGGTGTCCCGTCTCGATGAAGCGGTCGATACGCTCTGTGATGGCTGACTCATTCGTTGTTAACCACGTCAGCTGGTCTTCAGAGAGATTCACCTCCTGGACTCGCAGGAGCTTCTTGAACGCACGTCTGGCGTACTCGCGATACTTTGTGTCGAAATCACCGACGGGCACATAGAGGCAGTTGTTTTCGACGCGAGTGAGCAACTCCCCGGCTTCTCCGGTCTCAGTTTCGGCATGAACGAGGCACTTCCTCGATGCTGCGGCCATCGGGATTTCGAGATACAACCCGTCACCGAACTTGGGCATCTCTTTGATCCCCGTACAAACGCGACCGGGGTGTGGTCCGTCCTCTCCGGGGTCTTTTGCGTATAGCACCTCTGCGATATCCTGTTGGAGACTCCCATCACCGAATTCTCGAAGGAGAGAGGCGAGATTGTTGACGTAGAGTTCGCGAATATCGTAGAGGACCTGTATCTTCCGTGGCGGCGCGTGCTCGAACTTCGGGTGCGCCTTAACGCAGATAGCACTCAACGTCGCGAGGACAGCGAGTATTCCAGGTTCATCGACGAAGGGTTTCTCTGCGGCGTTGGCTCTGACATCTTCTTTGAATGCCGCCGTCCCAAACCGTTCGAGGTCAGTCAGTAGATCTCCTGGTTGCTCTTCGCCGTCGACGATGTAGCGATTGTAGCCCCGGGTGAACAGTTGGTTGATTCGCGTCGTCCCATATTCGGGCGGAAGCGTCGCAACGCGATAGGCGGCCCGCTCGTCCTCAACAGGTGTTGACTGAGTCATTCTCTGAGCACCTCCGGTCTCGCAGACCGAACGTCGAAGTTCGGGCTCTCGATGGGCGTGACGATACGACAGACGTCAGTATGCAACGAGTACGGGAGCCGGGCGACCCGGCGACGATCGGCGGTAACTACTGGGTCGATGGGAATCTCGTAGGTGTCTTGCAGAAGGTCGTTCAGTACTTCTCGACTCTTGGCGTCATATCGATGGGGAAGGTCGGTATCGAGAAGGTAGACATGAACGCCCTGACCGCTGTACACTACCATCGTCTCCTCAGCGTTGAAGTCGTCCTCGAAGATGTCTCGTACCTCGAAACCGTACTCGATGGCCTGATCGATATCCTCGAAGGCATACGGGTAGCCTGCCGGGTCTGCGTCGAGAATACCCGCGGCATCGAGTAATTCCTCGCTGTCTCCCGAACCATCCTCATCCGACACTACCCGTGTTGCTCGCTCCCGAGCGATCGTTTTCGCGTCGATATCGATGAGGAGCACCCACGGTCGTTCCCAGTGGTCGAGGGCGTAGTAGACCGCATTAGGACGCGGGTCTGGTTTGTCGAGTAGATCAGGATCGACGAGTGCGAAGTCGCTCCGCCCAAGTGGATCGTTCCGTGCTGGATGGCAGATGAACTCAAGGACGTCGTCGAAGTCGTGGAAGGCTGCCGTGGTCCGGTCACCTGAGGTGTTCGTCTGCCACGTATCTCGACGGATGAAGTCCTTGTCTGGGACTCCGTCTTTCCGTACCGGGTGGGACTCCTGAAACGCGAGTGCGTACTGTTTCGGCCCCTTCGCGGTGATAAACGACGGGAGTTCGTCGACGTACGAGGGGAACTCCTCCGTGTAGTACCTATAGATCTCTTCGCGGGTTGCGTGACGCCAACTCATGGATTCAACTCCTGATCGAGTTTGTTGAAGCTCCGAATCGTCGTCATCCCTTCTGCATTTAGCGATTCAACGGCTTCTCGAATATCCGAGAACCGACGCGCGGCGCGCCCACCTACGCTATGCTCTATCCGGTCGGCTTCTGCAAGACAGTCCAACACCTCGACGGCTGTCTCGCGCCTATTGAACGCCCAGACAGCGTTCGCATCCACCGCACTCTGCTTGTCATAGTCGTCAACCGGAGCGTGTTTGTTGTTACTCTGGAGTTCGGCTTCACCAACCCACACGAGTTCCCCGTCAGCGTCGAAGCCGGCGACGTCGAACACCGTCTCCTCATCGTATTCGTAGTACGGCTTGACCTGTGCGACGTCGTCGCGGGAGTCTAACCACCGTTCGAGCAGCTTCACACCGACCTTGTGCGGTGTCTTCTCACCGATGTCCCCCTGACCAGGACCGACCTTAAGCTTCTGACCGAGGAGTTCACGCCCTGCCGGGAGGACAGTATAGTATTTCCGACTACAGGCTCGCCCTTCTTCCAGCAGGTTTTGCTCGGCAAGTCGTTGTACGTCCAGATTCCCAAAATCGCTCTTGAACGCACTCATATGATTCAGGAGCGTGTGATTTGGTGCATCTCTGTTCATCACGTCCAAGACGTGAGCCAAGAACCGAACATCATCATGAGTAAGCCCACGGCGCTGGAGCTCGTCATCCGGGACGGGTACACCACCAGACTGGACTGGTGACGACCCATTTTCGTCGACAGCAGCCATCTCTTCTTCATCGGCTGGTTTGTCCGACTCAGCCATTCCGGCATTCGCAAACAGGGAGGTGGTGGTGTCAGCGCCGTTCTCTTTCTTCTCTTCGTCGCTTGCTGAACCACTGGTTGCTTGTCCGATGAACGACGACTGCGGCGAGTCCACCGAGTTAGCCGAATCAGCTGGTGCCGGCTGTTTATTGTTTGGTCTACTCCCCCAGCCCTTGTCTTCGGCTGTCTCCGGTTCGCTGGTAGTCTCTGCAAGCCCATACCGGGCCTGTGTTCGCTCCGAAAGCCGTGGCAGGGCCACAGTCTCGAAGTGGTCCGCCTGTTCGACAGACAACGACTCGTCGCTCTCTGGATGACCGGCCGCTATCGGGAGCGGCTTCACCGAAAACGGGGCCGGGCCTGTCTCCCCGAATGACGGACTCGGGAGTTGGGCGATCCACTCTCCGCTGGGGAGCGTATTAATCCGATTTCGGAGGTCAGTCGGGCTCAGATCTTCGTGGGCCAGCGATTCAGCGAGGTCATGCTCAATCGAGATGTTCCCAATGAGCTTCGTCTTGATGTTGTTGAGAACCTCGTCGTAGGCGCGTTCGTTACGGTTTCGAACCTGCCCGGGGAACTGCATTACCAGTCCCATACTCAGACCGAACGACCGTCCCTGTGGAAGCAACTGCTCGGAGACGAGTTTCGTTGCTGCAACAGGAGCGGCCTCTTCGATGATGAGATTGGTGAGGTTCTCGTAGTCCGTATTCCCGTCACGTCGACGCACCTGTACTGCATCCCAGAGATTACTCAACAGGAGGAGTGTGATCGCTCGCTGTGCCTCCGGGCGAAGGTCGCCTAAGTCGACCAGGATCGTGACGTCTTCGTCGAGGAACTCACGGAAGTCGAATCGGTTGTCGACGTATTCGCCGTTGTCGTCCCGTTCCGGAACGTGGCTGAAGATCCGTCGCAGGTGGGCGTCTTCTCTGAGTTTATCGAGGCGGTTCCCGACAGCGTCCATCGACACTTGGAACTGGTGGTCATCCTTCGCGAAGTGCCGCGTGAGCGACTCCTCAACGCTCCGATTGTCCGCCGAAACCGGCGGCACAGTTCGCTCCCGCTGCATCTCGAGCGCGGCCGCAAAGAGATCATCCAACCCGAAGACGTCGCTGCCGTACTCCTCGTCGAACAGCGCCTTGATGAGGTAGCTGAGAATCTCGTTTGCGACGAACGCCTGCCCGTACTGCTCGCGGCCCATGATCATCCGCATGATATCGTGGAAGTGGTCGACCTTGTCCTGAATCGCGTCCGCCCGATTCCGTCCAGCGTCGAGTGCCGGCCGAATATCGAAAAAGGAAAACGCGGGAATCGTCTCGGGGACGCGGAACTGGTAGACATCGTCGAGCCCGTTGAAGCGCTCGTAATGACTCCGAAGATAGTTGGCGCACATCCCGTCGCCCTTCGGGTCAACGATGACGACGGGGCCACCAGTCGTCTCACGGAGGGACAGCGCATCGTTGATGATTGCTTTCGACTTCCCACTTCCAGTTGAGGCGAACCGACCGTAGTGTGTCGTCAGGAGCTTCGGCGGAATCCGAATCGGACGCTGTTGCGGCGAGCCGTTTTCATCGAGTGCATACCCGATGGCCATCCCCTCCCGGAACTGCTGGACTAAGTCTGGATTGGGCCACGGAAGCGGATCACGACTCTGCTGTTCAGCACGCGTCCCTCTCGTCCCTTCAACCGTCAGTTGGTCCGACGATGGTACTAAGATAAAGTTCGCAAGCTCAGCCCCACAGAGAACCAACTCCGGCCGGGTCTTACCACGTCCAGTCGTTACCTCTCGCGAGAGGAGTCGCTGGAGCGCTGCTCGCGCGTTTTGTTCTTTCTTCGATTGTCGGAAGCCACGATCTCGAAGTCGCGTCGCTTCGATCTCGTAGAACGGGCCGTCGAGTGGGTCAAAGACCGGCGCGAGTGATGACAGGCGGCCATCAAGGGCATCGCGACCAGCCTCACTCGTTGGTACGCCAATCGCCCGGATATTCGTCGTGTACGAGCGCTTGGGATTGACCGCATCAATCGCATCAAGTCGCTTGACGACGATGTCACTCAACTCGTCACGGGTGCGACGTTCGTACTCCAGTTCGGGGTCGAGCAGGTCGCCAAGGATCTTCTGCGAGAGCGTATCCCGCCCATCATTCAAGTCCTCTTTGCGGAGTTCTGCATCTGCTTGCCAACTCTCCCGGCGCTGAAACACGACTTGGAACGCGAGCGGTTCGCGTGCATCGTTCAGATGGTCGATCAGCGATGCGAGAACAGCCCCCGGTTCGTCGACCGCCGGCAACGTACTTTCGTCGGGCGTCGCAGTCAGCGGTGTCAACGACGACATCCAGTCCTGCTTCCGAACTGCCGACCCACACCACCGCACGCCTTTTGGTGAGACGGTGTCGGCCGCGAGGCGGGCGAGAATCGTCCCGTCTGCGGCCACCGTCGGCTTCTCGACCGACGTGGGCGAAACCTCGTCTGCTAGCGAATCAGCCGTTTCGAGTTCGACAACTGTCTCTCCAATCGACACCAGTCCGTCCGCCGTTCTGCCGCCAATCTCGTCGGCAGCGTCCGTCGGTGAGCCCTCAGACTCGTACACGGTGCTTTCGCCGGCGTCAGGCGTCACGTCCGCGTCGCCATCTGCAGTCGAGTACTGCTCGTCGTCGGTGAACTCATATTGCAGGTCACCCTGCTGGTAGCGCTCAACGAACTCCTCGTGAGACAATGCAACCGGGTGAATCAACTTCGACGCGACGTCCACCTCGACACGCTCGATGTCGAACGTCTTCGGATAGATCGACCGAAGCCGCTCTTCGAGTGTCCCAAGATAGTCGTCAGCACCATAGTAGAACTCAACCGGCGCGTCTTGTCCGGTACTGAGTGCGAGGAACTCGAAGCGCGGTGGGGTCGCGGATGTAAACGGGTTGAGTTTCGACCACAGCCCCGAACTGTCAGGGGTCAGTTTGTGGAGACTCTCGAGCGTCTGCGGGATACCACGAGCCGTGAGTTCCTCCGAGGTCGGCGTCACGCGAAGATACTCACGCTCAGGCATCGTCGGTACCTCCAAGCTGGCCGGTGTCAGTTACTGTTGAATCAGTCTGCATGTCCTGTGACTCTCCGTTTGCTTGCTGCGCTAACTCCGTCCGAAAGGTCTCAATCTCGGGTGAGACCGCCGTCTCACCAGCCCCGGGGAGCGACGCCCGGCGCTGCTCGGTCGGGTCGAAGTCGATGACCTCCGTTTCCTTGGGCATCGCTTCGACTCTGATACCACGCCACTCACCGTCGACGCCGACCAAGGCTTCTGAAAAGCCAGCGTCTTCGTTCCCGGGAACCGCGTCCTGTACATACCGCATCTGGGCGTGATTCAGGCCGAACTCGTCGGCCCACTCCGCGTCCATCCCATCCAAGCGATGGAACTGCTTGACGGCACACTGGTCAAGGATAGCCTCACTTTCAGCGTGCTCGAAGAACTCGTCGACGGTCTGGGTAACGAGGCGAATCGAGAGGTCGTGGTGGCGATGGTGTCGGAACACCGTTTCGAGGAACGCCAGACTCGCGGCGTCCTGCATGATGTACCGCGCTTCGTCGATCACGAACACGACCTCCTTGTCCGTCTCTTTCGCTCGCTCGTAGACGAGCGAGATGAGCAACTGCATCGTCAGCGCCGTACTGCTGTCGACGCTCCCCTCTTGCTGGGCGAGGTCGAGATAGATGACTTTCTCGTCGCGGATGTCGAACTCCGACTCCTTCCCGAGGTTCGCGTAGCGGCCTGCTTCTTCGAAGGGCCGCAGTTGGTCGATCAACCACGTTGCATCGTCGCTGATTTTCTCGGCTTCCGCATCCGACCGAACCACGAACGACTCGGGGTCGCCGACCATCTCTTCGAAGACATCCAGCATCTCTCGAATCGTCGGGCTAGGGTTACCGTGGGTCGTGATATCATCGGTAATGCCATGACGCTCGTAGGCGTGTCTGAGACCGAGTTCGAGTGTCGTTCGCCGGTCGCCGAGTGAGATGCCACGGAGAGCGAAGAAATTCGTCAGGAAGCTCATCGCGTCGTCGAGTTTCTCGTTGAACGGGCTCGCGTCTTCACCCATCGCCCGTTGGACGTGTTCGGGCGTCTGGCGGATTTCGAGCGGGTTCAACCCGAGTGTCCCACCAACGGTAATGCGCTTGGTATCGAGTGCTTCGGAGACGCCCGCCCAGTTGTTGAGCGGTTCGAGAATGATCCCGATGCGGTCCTTGCTCTGTTCGATCGACCGAATGAAGTTCTCCTTCGCACCGAACGATTTTCCGGAGCCTGTGTCGCCGACAGTGAACATCGCATAGCCGTTATCGCGGGCAAACGGGTCGATGACGACCGGACTCTGGTTGTCCTTGTGGATCCCGAACTCGACGCCTCCTTCTTCGAGAATCGTCGCGTTATGTGGCGACGCCAGAAGCGACCCAACAGCACCCCCGAGGGCAATCGACTCCCTACCAAAGACGTTGTCGCCAATTGGCGCGGCGGACTGGAGCGCGAGGTCCTGCCGGCAAATAGCCGTCTTCGGCGTGAGATTCGCCGGTTCGTCACGGAGCGCGCTTTTGACTGCTCTGACAGCATCTCGGAGGTCGTCCGTGTCGTCGGCGCGGACAGTGACGAACAGGCCTTGGTCGAACACACTCGCACCGCTCTCGACGGCCTTGTACGTCGCCGCTGCCTCGTTCGCCCGCTCTTGGAGGTACTCACTCCGGACGCTCTGTTCTAAATCGGCGTCGACCTGCAGGTCGTCCGCAATATCCTGCAGTTCGTTTCGCGCGCGCTGTTGGTTCTTCGGCGTGATGTGCGCCGTCAGGTCAAACTCGACGTCGGTCAACTCGAAGAGGTCACTCAAGTAGCCGTCATTCGGGTAGTCGGCGTAATCAGCGATGTACAGCGTCGTCGTCCATTGCTCACCGACACGGGCAGCTCGTGTCTCCCATTCGATTGCCGCCGGTGCTGTCGCCGTCTTGTGTGACTCCGAGATGTCGTCGAGGAGTTGACCTTCCGCGTCACCCGCTTCGAGGGTTTCCTCGTCGAGGACATCCGAAAAGTCGACTTCCGGCTCGTCGTCGGTACGATATCGTTGCCAGAGGGCTGTCCCGCCGACGCCGAGCACCACGATAGTCCCCAGATAGAATGCTGCACCTTCGGGGGATGTCGGCTGTTGAGCCCACCGGCTGAGCTGCGTGAGAATATCACGACTCGCCTGCAACGGGAGGTTACGCATCGAACGCCTCCTTCCGGCGTGAGCGACCGAGAATCGGCTGTTCACGAATTACGTCGGCTTCGGTCTCGAAATCGTGTTCCTCGCCGTTCCAGAAGTCCATGTTCAGGACGAACAATTCGACCGTGCTGAGTCGGTGGGCAGACCAGCCGGAGGCCTGCTGGATGAACTCGGAACGGACGTCTGCGATCCGGTCGTCCAGCTTCTCGAACATCTGGGCGCGGCGTTCGACGTCAGAGAGGTCCTCTCGTCGTGTGACGAACGGGTTGAACAGGATGCCAATCACGGGGAACTGCGTCAGCTTTTCAGCCGGCGTTCCCTCGTCACGGTATCGGTCGTAGACTTCGAGTGGCGAGACTTCCACGCCGATGTAGTACCGAACTTGCTGAATACCGCGGTCACGCATTTCTTTGGGCCGCGTCTCCCGATACTCCTCGAGGAGTTCCCGGAAGATCGGGTTCTGTGTGACGTCTTCGTCGGTGAGTCGCTCCTCGATCGTCTCGGTGATCTGTTCGACCGGGAATGACCGGGTTGTTGCGTGGAATTTGAGCTTCGAGTCGAGTTCTTTGTTGGCGAACTCGGTGCCTGCGTCCTGGAGTTGGGCCCAGTCGTCGGCCATCGCGAAGTCCATGTTCCCCGGGTCGATTTCGATGAACGCCTCCATCGCGCCGTCAGTCCGCTGAATCGCGCCGGCGCCAGGCCACGCTCGCTCGATATTCGTGAGGTCTTGGGTTCGCTCGTCGGGAGTAAACGGCGTGTAGTTCGCGAGCCCGCCCTCGTTGCGCACGGTCTCGTTCGTTTGGCCGTCAGGGTGCTCCGGCGCGCTCAGCGTAACCCGGGGCCGTTTGGCGTAGCGATAGACGTCTTTCGTCCACGTCCACGCGTTCAGATGGTCGGGAGTGACGTAGACGATGGCTGCGCCCATCCCGAGGCCGCTTGCGATAAGCGGGACGGCGAGTGATTCAATGCCCGTGAGGCCGGCGAGGAGCAACCCACAGATGGGGAGAGCGATAAGGATGCCGACGTCACCCTCTTCGATGTTGAGGTAGGGGATGCGACTCGCTTCGCCGAACTGGTCCATGATGCGCCGAGCGGCTGTGTCTTGATCTGTCGACATGGTTAGCGGGTTCGGGGTTCGTTTTCGGTCCGCCGGTACGACGGCAGTCCGTCGCTGTCATCAGTCGAGTTACGCTGTGCGGCTGCTCGCTGGGCGAGGGCTTGGCCGGCGGCGGCTTTCGGCCCCCAGCGGGCGGCCGTCGTCGCGACGCCAGCACCGCCGACATACGCGCCGGCTGCGACGCCGCCGACGAGGGCTGCGCCTCGCGTTGCACCACCAATCACCTTCGCGGTGAGGGGCGTCGCGTACGTGAACGTCTTCCAGGTGAGATAGAGCGCGATTAGTGGAAGTGACGTTGCTACAAGATACCTCAAGAATGGACTACTTGGAGCAAGAGCATTCTGTGAGAACAGTAGGTCGTACCCTTTGAATACGACTGCTGCAGGGAGAGGGAGAACTGCAAGAGGGACAAACCGTTTGCTGAACCCAACTGCGATATCAGAGATGACCGGGAGGTTACCGTAACCGAGGGCGAACGCAATCGGCATCCCATACACGTAGACATAGATGAGAACTTCACGGATGTAATAGAACGCCTCAAGAGACCACATTGACAGTCCGCCAGCAACGCCGAATAAAAAGGCGAGAACGGGGTTAGTTAGCGACACCTCTAGAAGTTCGAACATCGTGTCTCCAAGTGAACTCAGACTCGGCATCAAGGCGATCGTGAAACCATCAACGAGGTAGAGGGACAGAATACTAACCCAGTACCAAGATACGATGAGGAGCGCACCAACCCACGCAGTTTTCTTAGTGCGTCTTGCCTCGTACGCACTCCCGATATTGAAAATTCGGAGCGCATGACGCCCCTGAACACACATTACCAACAACAACAGCGAGATCAGCATAATCTCACCGCCAACTAAAGCGTCTTGTATCGCAGGCCACGGCCCATTAGACGCTGTTCCAAACACAATCGGCCCATCAGTACGTGGAGTCGGAGTTCCAAACATACCCTCCGTGAGAGACTGATATCCAGTTCTCAGACCCCGCATGAACAGGCCAGTCAACCAGCTAAGCGCCTCTTTGAATCCCTCAAGTACAACGTCAATTAGATCAACCATCGTGCTCTCCGATGGAGATACTGCAACCCTCAGTACTAGTCGAGTCTGTATACTGAACGTTGTAGGTCTTAGACACCTCAGAAGCAGCTACACGTGTTTTGAGGATGAGGTTGAACTCACCACTCTGCTCCCCGTCTTGACACGAGATATCTGAACCGGGAACAAAAGCAAACGGAGACCGGAAGCTGTAAATCGTGAGTTGCTTCCCGGCTGGAATAACAACTTCAGCTACTTCAGAGTCAGACTCGGGGTCATAGATCCCACTAACATCGTCATGGTTGGCGTAGTTCGTCCCCTCTTCATCGGAGGGATACGGAACGTCTCCGATGAAGAGTAATTTCGTGACTGCGTTTGGCCCCGTTCCACGGTTCTCAACAGTCACAAACGCCTCATCAGTAACTTCGTCACCCGAAGAGTTCCACATCTTCTCTGGCTGATTTCTCCCAATCCCCATCTCGACGATGCTGAGGTCCGGTTGAATCGAAAGTGAACCCTCAGCAACGGTCTCCTCACCATCCAACGCGACGACACGGTACTCTCCGGGCTCGTAGGCAGTTCCGATTTCGAACGAAACCTGTCGTGCTCCGGCGGCGAGCCCACGCTTCCCGAAGAGCTCTCCATTCGGTTGGATGAGGTTTATCTGTTCGACGGATGCGTCAGTATCAACCTCAACGACGACGGCTTGCCCCTCAACAGCGATGCGTGAGAGGGGACCAGCACGTTCGGTCGTCGCCGATGTCTGGTCGGGCGTCGTTGTACCCGAGCGACGATTACCATCAAGGCAGCCGGCAACGCTGGCGAGGGCGGCCCCGCCGAGTGTTCGAAGGACGGTACGTCTATCAATCGGTGAATCGGTCGGTATCATTGGTTTCGGTAGTAGCTATCTGTCGGTCCAAACATACGGAGGAGTCGGCGACCGGCGTAGAACGTCACGACGAACGGGATTGCCTGCCAGCCGACTTCGAACACGAATGCAACCCAACCCTCGAGAGTCCCGAGTGGGTGCCAGCGAACGGAGGCCGTATCACCCACATATGCTGGGTCGTGGCCAAGCCACGTGCCGGGGTGGTAGCGAGCGGTGTAGATCCCCGGCTCGTCCAGCGTGACGATCGCGACGCCACTCCCGTTGGTCTCAACGCGCTGGTCACCAACGGTGATGTAGCCGCTGTGTGACGACCCGCCAATCGGGTACTGTCGGTCACTCCCATTCGACGCGATCGGCGCACCCGTCTGATTATCGCGCAACTCGACTCGGAGCGTCGCGTTCGACGTCGTCTGCGAAACGAGCTCAACAGAGAGGTTACTCTCTCGAAGCTGTCGCGCCGACCCGACTTGGGGGTCGACAACCGTGGCATTCACCCCGCGAACGATCCCGCCTACCCGAAGCGCCTCCCGGTCGACAGTCTCTGCGCGGACGGCCAACCCGTAGGTCGGGGTGTACGACTCGTTGACGACCTCGATAGTCACGTTCTCGCCGATCGTCTCACGGGGTGACGCCCGGTCAGCCCCCCACGTGTCGATGATATCCGGCCCATCGCGAACCGGCTCTGCTCGCGGGCCAATCTGTGAGGGATACGCGTGAACTCGGACGGGAATCGCATCCGACTGTGCCGTGGTTGTCGTTGACCCGGTCGATGTGACGAGGGTGTCCCAGTTCGTGTTGCGAGCGGTGTAGAACCGCCACACACCACGGACCCGAGAGTTCTCATCGTCGGTGAGCGTATAGCCCTGCCACGGCCGGGACTGGAAAATCGCGACGCCAGTATCCCCGTTCGGGTACTGCGCGTAGTAGGGGTACGCCGCGAGGTCGTAAATCTCGGTATCGAGTGTATCCGAGACGGTTCGTGTCTCCGTCCGGTAGTTGACTGTCGTCTTAGATTCGCCACCAACCGTTGTCTCGACTGTCTTCTTGAGGCGAACAGAGATGGTCGCTTCGAGCGTGAGGTTCGCACCCCACGAGTGAGTGGTGTGATACTGTAATTCTGGCGTGTGAGTGCCGCTCGCAGTTGCGACTGGAATGCCGTCGATTTTCAGACGGATGTCCTCAATCTCATGGGAGACGAGTGCCCAGTCGGTAGTCCGGTTGCCCGTTTCGTTCCTGGTTGGAACGCGAACGCGGTAATCGACGAGTCCACGAACCGTCCCGTTGGGAGCGATATAGAGCGGTGTCTCACCTGCATCGAGATGGCCGCGCGTCGATGGCGTGACCGCGAAGATCGTCGCGTGCGCATCATCGATGAACGTCCCATCTTCGAGTGATGCGTGGGGCGGATACGTCGACGTGTCGGGCCCGCCGGCGTCGAGATCCGCGAAGTCGTTGCGCGTCCACGTCGCGGCTGTTGCCGGCGGGCGCGTGAACGTGATGTCAGTCCCGTTGGCGAGTTGGTGGAGTGCCGTTCGGTCGTCGCCGTACTGCTGCTGGTAGGCCTGTTGACTGACGTAGCGGTCGCTATCACGAGACCAGAGCGTCGCCGCCTCGCTTTCCGTGAGGCCGTTTGTCTCAGTCCCTGGTCTCGGGGGCTGTGCCGTGGCGAGGCCGATAATGGAACTCGACACGAGCAACGCGGCTACCAGTACGGAGGGCACTCGATGCTCCATGGGAGGGTAAAGGTGGATTGGTGGGGCGCTTACCAGGGGGCGAGGTTCACGCAGTCGCCGAGTGGGAGGCCCATAATCGACGCCACGACGGTGTAAAGCGGGCCAAGCACCGCCAAGATGAGGGCGGATTTGAGTGCCGCGCGCTTGTGGACTTTGAGTCGCTTTTTCTGTTCGGGGCTGGCGGTGAAGATCTCAGCGAGGGAGTCGGCCTGCCAGATGACTGCTAACCCAATGAAGCCGAGCGTCGTCGTGATCTGGAAGAAGCCCTCGACCATCCCCGGCAATTTCTCAGCGCTGCAGACCACGCTGTCTTGTGCGGCAACTGGCTGGACAGCAGCGATCGTGAACAGGACGCTCCCGATCGCGACGTGTCGGAGGATGGATTGGGAGGGCCGTCGCTGGTCGGTGGAGCGAGCGTCAGTAGGGGAGTGTGAGTCAGACATGAGGTCACTCGGTGTGGTCGTACACGAGCGCTTGGAGGTCGGCGTAGCGACTCGTCATGGTTGCAATCTCATCGAGCGAGTAGCCCAACTCACGCGCTTCGGAGAGTTGTGCGCGGAGTTTGTGCGGCTCAACGTCGCGAAGTTGCATCTCGTCGCGGAGGGCTTGCCGATAGAGGGCCGATGCGTTGAGATGGTCGTTCCACCTGAGGAACAACTCATCGATGTCTTCGACGGTGACTGAGCGGGAGATCATGGGTTCGGTATCGTTCCACACCGATTGTCTTGCGGTGCGTACATGTCAATCAGATTGGTGGAATATTATATACTTACTGGCCGATATGAAGTGTGGTAGCATGCCAAATCAGATGTAAGGTTCACAAAAGAAATCTCGAAGGCAGATAGATTTGGATCGTATTCTGCTTGAGTCCTTGATTCCTACCTGTCTACCAGGCGTACTCCGGGAAGACGCACGCGTCGAAATCCTCAAACGTGGATTATAGGTTAACGTCGTCGGACACGGTTCACGTCTATTCATCATCAGTACGGCTGCCAGCGCCCCGTGCGGCGAACCCCCACCTCACGAGCAGGTTGTGTCAATAATTCCTGCCATCGCCACCGCGACGTTATCCCCTGTTCTAGGGGTAACGCTCAAAGCTTCGGCGAGAGTTGTTTTGGAACGGGAGGATGATCGTCGTTCATCGGTCCTCACCTCGTCGCTGTGTTATCGAAATTCATTGGCCGTGATCGTCTCGAGATACTCAACGCTGACATATCGGAATTCGATACGGTCACTGAAGCCATGTTGAGGAAGGAGTGTTTCGGCCGCCCGACCCGCCGGTTTGTCGGTCGTCAAGAGAACGACGTGATCCGCCTGCTCTGTATCGAGTACCTGAGCAGCAAGCCCCACGAGTGCCGTGTCCGCTTTCTCGGTGATATCTTCGTCACGGCCAGTCTCGTTAGCGATAAACCGGCGGGCTTCGTCCATCACCGTCGAGACAAGCGGGTTGGTGTAGTCAAGTTCGTCGGCAACCACGATCCAGCCCTCCTCGAATCCATCGGGATAGGGAATATTTCCCGAGGGATACGCGTCCGCTGCCGGATCGCCACCGAGTTCTTCGTAGACGCGTTGGGGGACACGCAATGAGACACCAGCCTGTTGGAGTGCTCGACGGAGCCGTTGAAACTTGTCCTTGTCTGGCCCACCACACCGAACGAAGACACCGGTATCAGCGATATACACCGTCTTCATGCACCGGAACCGGCGTACTCAGTGGCAACTGGTTCCAGCGCCTGGAGAATGATCTCGGCTTCAAGCGGTGAAAGGTCAAGTTCCCGGGCCGCAATCCGATGGTTGACCGTCCCGTCGACGTACTCGGAAGCGTACTCGAGGGCGACAGCAAGCCCGTCGAAACCATGCCGCTCGATGTAGATGTCGATGTCCTCGTCTTGGTCGCGGCGGGCAACAGCGGCGATAAATGCTGGTGTGATTGTTTGGGTTTCACCGTCTGTCGAGAGCGTAAGTGCGATCGACTCGGCATCGTATTCGTACGGGCGCTGCTCACGGACTTTCTCTACTAACCCAGCTGTTTCGAGGTTCTGCATATAGTCGTAGGCAGTTCCCTGTGGGATATCGAGTTCGTCGACCAACTCGGACACGGTGACCGGTCCGTGTTGTAAGATATGGGCATACAGCCGAGCAAGTATAGGTGTGTCGAGGAGGTCGGCCACCGTCTGAAGCTGCTGAATTGGTGGGCGGCCTGACCGGGGAGGTGATTGCGCCATCTCAATTACGAATTATGGATAATTCGTGATAAGACTTCCGGCGAAGGGCCAAAGCTCAAAACTCACTTGCCACCCACCGAGAGCCAGTCACTCGCTGCGGCACCACCCCATTCTTGTTCTACAGAGGAAACAAGGCGAGTCCCTGGGGACTTGAACCCGAGGAGGTTCACTCTGTACCAGCTCGAAGCAGGAAGTCGGCGTCATCAATTTAACCAACAAAATTTTTGATTAGCGTCGGTTGTTGGTTAACACGAGTCAACAGCCGATGTCCGACGAACCACCGACGCCGCCGACGAATCTCCCCAGCGAAGTCGTCAATACTCTCAATGAATCATCACCGAACCGTCTTCGAGACGTTGCCCGCTATGCCGAAGAGTTGGCCGAACACAAGGAGCGCGCGGCTCGTCTCGAGGAAGATACACCGGAAGGGGAACTCAAAGAGCGGCCCGACGATCTTCCAGATGATGTCCCCACGAAGGCGACGATTACGATCAAGGAGATCAACGACAATCGCTACTACTACTGGCAGTGGCGAGTGGGTGACAAAATCAAATCAAAATATAAAGGCCCAGTCAACGACAACTGAGTTGGTTCTGGTTAGGTCTCCTCAGTGAGGTGAGTTATTACTATAACTTTAAAATATAGATATAGACTATAGTTATGAAGTATAGTTGTAGTTCGAATGCTACTGCTGAGCTATTCCGTTGATGCCTCTAATCTGGCCGATTGACGTGTACTGCTGGAAAGTACGCCTATTCTTGACGCCGGTCTCGCACGACCACACACTTGATAATCTTCTCCAGATCCTCATTTGAGCATGGAACTGCTCAGTGTTGTAGGATAGTGAGCGACTATTACTGAAGAGTATAGGTGGGAAATACAACTATAGTCTGCAACTGCTCTTGTCTATGATCGCCATTCAGGGTGGCATTGATTGTGAGATCAGTATAGCCAGATAGTATAGTCCTGAGCTATAGCTATATCAAAAGTGGAGTCTGGCCTACCCACTCGTCAACCCCCAGTCAAGAAGTACGGGGAGTATAGTCAGGCACTATAGGTGTATAGGTGACCAGCTAATCTCTACTTTCAGGTATTCTTAAGGCCAAAATTCTCGATTTAGTCCACAGAGTATGGTTCGGATCATCAATGGTCAGCAAAACCAACGGGTATAGCTATACACTATAGCTATACAATATAGCTGGATGATGTCGCTACAATGTCTGACCTATATTTATATTCATGTCTACTGAATACTCTCGTAATGCTCACTTATGCCCCCGTCTCGGAGGCTGGCGGCGTCGGCAAAACGACGACTGCCGCGACGCTCGCAGCGAGTCACGCACGCGCAGGACACGAGGTCCTCGTAATCGATATGGATACACAAAACGGGAGCCTCACGTACTTCTTCGGTCCTGACTACGAACGCGGTGACCCAGAAGTCGACAACCTCGTCCGACATCTTGTCGGCCGTCCGAAAGGCGGTTTCCACGACCTCACCATCGAAGTCGAGAGTGGGATCGACCTAATTCCCTCGCACAACATGCTCGAGGACCTCCATGAGTTCCTCCTCAACGAGAAACAGCAGGCCGAGAACTTCGGTGAGTCCTACAGTATGTACCACCAGCTGCATCGTGTCCTCCGTGAAGCGAACGTCCGAGATGAATACGATGTAATCATCGTCGACTCTGCTGGTAAGGCAGGTCCCATCCTCTACAACGCTCTAGTTGCTGTCAGAAACGTCGTGATACCGTTTGAGGCGACTGCAAAAGGCCAAGAGTCAATTGAGGGACTCGATGACCTCGTCGACGGGTTGGAACAGAGCATCGACGTCGATGTGGGTGTTCTGTCAGTCCTCCCTATCGGGTACAAAGACACACGTGACCAGCGGGAGATTCTCGAAGAACTTCGTGAAAGTGGCTTCCCTGTCCCGGTCGTGATCGGGGAACGTGGCTCTCTGATGGAAGGGTGCTGGAAACAGCAGTGTAGCCCATACAGATACGTGGAGGAACATCGCGACCGAAAGCGTGACTACGAACTCAAGACACTCGACCAATTCGATGAACTCGCCCGATATCTCGAGAAACAAGCCGAGCTTGAAGCTCCCGAGGTGACTGCGTGATGGGACTCAAATCTGGCTCACGAGATGCTGGTCTCGACGATTCTGAAGGTGATGTTGAGCAACCTGAAGAACAAGGAATCAACGAAACAGTAGACGACACCACTACTGAACCCCTGTCCATCGACACCGAAGAGACCGAGACGGAGTCAAAAGATGAGTTAGACCACAAATCCGAATCTCAGCGGCCGACGATGGATTCACTCCCGTACAAGCTCCGCCGTGATAAGGTAAATGAGGGTCGCGAGCAGGTTCCGTACTTTCTTCGTGAAGAGGTAATTGATGGCGAGGCCGAGCTTCAGGATACACTTGAAGAGTTACTGGATGAGAAGGTCTACAAATCAGACTACCGAGAGGCTGCGATGGTTGTTGCCCAGCGGAACCCCGAGCTAATCGCAGAAGTCCTTCGTGAGTGGGGATACGACCTGAGATGACTTGTTGAGACGTAGTATCTCGTGATTCAGTAAACGGCCTTGGGTGGACACCACGTGGTACTTGGCCAAACATCTTTGCTGTGACACCACGTGGTTACTACTGGAGACAATCTGTGTCACACACGTCTCCACAACTCCCCCATGACAACTGATTCAACGATACTTGGTCGGTGTCCTGACTGTGGTGACGAGCTTGCGCCGCATCAATTGCTGATTGAGTTTGAAGAAGCAGATGGTACAACCGGCGTGTTCGCGGAGTGCTACTCGTGTGATGACGTTGTTCGACCGGAGTGACCCCTTTTCTTTGTTGTATATCGGTACGCAGGAATCGATTTTTACACATCGATGATGGGGGGTGCCGTATATGCAGGAGAGTACCAGTCGAGGGCTGCAGGAGATGTTCGGTTTACACATCGATGACGGGGGGTGTGGCTGACAAATTAATTGAATGACAACAACATAGTAGTATCCAAATTCAGTCGAACTGCCTAATTTTACACTTCGAACACGGGGTGTGGGTCGCTACAATATACTTCGTAACCGGTACTCACCCAATAAAATTCAGAATGTCGAATTCGGGGGGTAGCTCAAACAACGCGTAGAGATATACATCGATATAGGTTAATCTTTTTAACACCTCCGACACACAGCAAAAGTATGGCCGGCAGCAACCAGAGTGGTACTGATCAATCTACGTTGGAAGATGAAAGAACGCAATCACAGACAGAAGACGCGTCCAAGGTCACTCAGGAAGACACTGCTGTCGACAACGCGCCCCCCGAAGTCTCCGAAGGCGAGGTTGAGAGAAGCACACAGCAGTCGATCCGAGATATGCTCAACGAGGATGGTGGCGGGTCAGTCTTCGTCAACCGTGACCTCGTTGAGCCCGACACCATTATCGACGAAGAGCGAATCGTCGGTCGCGACGACCAACTCGAGTCCGTCGTGTCGTTCTTGAAACCAACACTCCAAGGAAATCGGCCGCCAAATATGCTTCTCTACGGCCCTGCCGGTACTGGTAAATCACTTATTATCGGCGCCGTGACGCAGCAGATCGTCGATCTCTGCAAATCGAGGGGTGAGAGCTTCGGGGTTGTCGATATCAACTGCCAGCCGATCAATACCCTCGACCAAGCCGTCTACGAACTCGTCCAGACAGTCGCAAAAGACGTCGGCGCAGAAGTGGGCGTGCCCGAAACTGGCGTGTCGACTAAACGGAAGTACCGACGTCTCTACGAACTTATCAACACCCACTACGACTCGGTCATCTTCATCCTCGATGAGATCGACCTCCTAGTTGGACGCCGTGCTAACGACGAACCCGCCTACTCGAAGTTGCTCTACCAGCTCTCGCGAGCCAGCAACACGAACGAGATTGAGGGACGAGTATCCGTCGCAGCACTGACGAACGATCCGAAGTTCATGGAGGACATCGACGGCCGAGCCGAGAGTTCGTTCAACCCCCGAGACGTATACTTCCCGGACTACGATGCTAACCAGTTGCGCGAGATACTCCAGAATCGCCGCGACGCCTTCCGAACGGATGCGCTCTCTGATGACGTGATTCCACTCGTCGCTGCCTTCGCAGCACAAAGTCACGGCGATGCTCGGAAGGCCATCGACCTGTTCCGTGGCGCTGGCGACCTCGCCGATGAACGTGGTGACGATAGCGTTGAGGAACACCATGTCCGCGAGTCACAGGAAGAGATCGACAAGGATCGTTCACTAAAGCTCGTTGAGGGACTCACGACACAGAAAAAGATCTCCCTGTATGCTACTGCTGCCATCGCACATTACGCAAAGCGCTCAGGAAGTTCCGTTCCGAGCCCCGTCGGATTCAAAGTGTATCAGTGGGTAACGGATGAACTCGATGCGGATCAGATGACTCGGGAAACGTACGTCAAGTACGTCAAAGAGCTTTCCACGTATGGATTGATTTCGACGTCAAGGAAGAGTCGAGGTCGCGGTGGCGGGATGTACATGGAGTTCACCTTCACGGGTGACCCCACGGGTATCATGAAACGGATCACGGAGGATACTCGTTTGGAGAGTATTGCCGAGCAAGAGGAACTCCTCCGAACGGTGGTCAATGCACAACTGAAGGACTTCCATTAGAGCTGAGGTGGACGCTTTTCGTGGAGGACGAGTGTAGACACACCCCCCGTCGTCGATGTGTAAGTTCCCAATCCCTCCCCCCGTCATCGAAGTGTAACAGATATCGACAGAGTGACTGGTTGTACGAAACCTATCAAGGCAGTCTAGTGTTACTGAACGAGGAGTTCAAGTCGCCAATACTGCAGGCCATTCTCGTGAGAGTCTACTGATTAGGAAGATCGCTCGCCCAAACGAGGGAGGAAGGCTTTGACGAGTTATCTCGAGTCAATAACGCAACCCCCTCCCCCCGCAATCGATGTGTAAATCACCGATAGACGATGGGTAGAGACGACAAAGCGAACGGACTCAATCAAGAAGAAAACGTCTAACACTAGTGTTACCAGGGAAGAGAGGGACCAAAACAACGGTCATTCAAACCAGCAGATCTTGTTTGGCCAGATAGAGTGTCTCTTATTCAATATTTAGTTTAGCTCCACTACGGATTTGGTTAACTTGGTAGATACATAAAACTTCGTCAGACAATAGTCATAAGTTCTAGAGAGGTTATTTCTGGACCGTTACAGCCTCTCGTGCGGATATACGGCTGTTACGTTCGGTTTACCCTCATTACGTCTCTTCCCCCCACTCCCATCTCACGGTTTTACACATCGATGACGGGGGGGGAGGGTCTTCAATCTCGACCTCGATGAACACGTCAGTCGTCGGGTTGAGTGTGCCAAATGGTTCGTTGCCCAAACCTACTTCCTGCGGCGAGATCCTGTCTTGGGTGGCGAACTAACGCTACTCAATCTCAACGTCCAGATGTCTCATTTTCGATGTACTTGTAATAAAGCACTACACCAGATATGAGACATCGACAACTATGTTAACCAACAACTGGGCGTATCTAGCCGGCCTGTTGGTTAATACAGCCTCTCGAATCATGCAAACGGAATAATCCGTGCCAGCAAGATTTATTCCTGTTAATCACGTGGTGTGAGTATGGAAGAACCGCGCTCTGAACTACAGGCCAATGCCGAGGAGCGAACTAAAGCGCCAGATTTCGACGTCCTGACCTCGCCAGAGGAACTTGTCCGTGGAGAGCGGACGCGAGACGACTTCTTTGACGCTGTGCTTGGGCTCAGCACTCCAGCGACCGCCAGCGAAGTTGCTGACCTCGCAGGCCACGGCGTCGACGCCGCGAGAGAGTACCTTGAGTGGTTCGAACAGATGGGTATCGTGAAGCAGGTTACCGAGTCGCCGGCCACGTATGTACGCAACCAATCATACTTGAACTGGCGACGGGTCCAAGCGTTCCAAGATGAATACTCAACGGCGGAGCTCCTTGACTTCTTGAAAGACGAAGCAGCACGGGCAGAGGAGTTGTCCGAGGAGTTCGATGTCGCCTCGCCGGAAGCGGTCTCTATCTCAAAGTACGCATCGGCTACTGAACAATCGATAGAAGATGTTTGGGAGGCTGTTTCTGCGTGGAAGACGGCTCGCCGTCGGGTTGACCTTCTCGAACGGGCATTAGCAACCGAGTCGGGTGACGCTGCTGATCAGCGAACGGCGGTATGACAGGGCAGGATGAGAGTAGTGGGTCAGATTCCGTTTCGGGTGCTCCAGTTGATTTTGACCGCTTGGACGTCATTCGAGATAGATTTGCTACTGACGAGCGGTTTACTGAGATAGTCGACCGACCTGAGTTCGCCCCTGAACGGTTGGTCTGTGTGTACGATACACGACTCTACCCATCGAGTGTTCAAACTGGTCGAGTAGAGATTGTCTGGTTCGAGAACGGCGACTTCTCGTTACATTACCACGAAGACCACGAGCAAGGAACGTTTGATCATCGATGGGACCGCCATCCATCGGACCACAACGCTCGCGACCACATCCATCCCGGCCCAGATGCACCGACACCTGGAGATGATTCATCTCATCCCAGCGATTGGCGTGACGTCCTCTCAATGGCTCTTGCCGAGGTTGAAGCTCGTCAGCGTGCATTCTGGGAGGACTGATTCTGCATGCCACTCCTAGGGTGTGGCAGCGAGTTTGCCCGGATACCCTCGCTTAGGTGGAAAAGTGCTAGCACAACGGAATTGTTGTAACAGCCGGGACCCTCACTTGGATATCTGCCCGTACGAGAGGTTGTTTCAGGGCTGACCGCGCTGTTTGAATTCTAAGGACAGGGCTTGCCGAACGAAATCTAAGAGAACGGCCTAGTTGCTCGTATTCCTCAGAAAACATACGGACAAATATCGGTTAAAATGGTCACTATACTGCAGTCACCCCATTATGTTATTACTTTGACTGACTCTCGTCTAAACTGATGAGAGTATTTGAAGTGCCTTTGCACCTCCTGTACGAGAGGACCAATGGTTCTCAGACTCTGACGTCGGACGATTTGGCACTTGCACACCATATACTGACACCGCTATCTAAAGACCAATTATTGAGTGAGGTTGATGTTGATAACCCATTTGAGGTTATCAGAGACAATCCCGCTGAACAGCCACAATTCTACTTGGCTCAACTATGTGGCTACGGTGAAAATGAGTCCCCTTCGCTAGACACTCCATCGGCACAACTACCACTCAATTGTGATGTTGCGTTTACTCAGGCTGTAGACGGACGGTTGGGACAAGCTCGTGAATTGCTAGAATACCTGATTCAGCGAGACGCAGAGGTAGATTCTCTCGACACTGCACTAATTGAGCGATACGAACAAAGACAAAGCGAGTTCACGTCTGAAGAACGTGACATCACAGTCCGTGCAGCCTCTGGGACTACTGCTGAGGAGGACGCATTGGCTGGGAGGTTGCTTAGATGGTTAGAGACGCAGGAGAATGACTTTGTATTCGCTCAACAGGAGGTTCCAGTTGGAATACAGAGATCCGCGGCGACTTTAGATAGGGAAATTACTACTGATCGAACTATCTCGGAAGTCCTCAAGCCAAGCGGTCCAAAAAAAACTCCGAAGGGCTTCTGGACAGAAGCAGAAATCGCACAGAGTTTCGGCTCTGGTATTTCCTCTGGCGCTGCTCGGGCCGATCTTGTTATCGTTAGGCCAGAAGCAGTCTACGTAACCGAATTAAAAACCAAGAGTCAACCTATTCGGACTGTTTCTGATGTCTACCAGTATCTCGGCCAATCCCTATTTTACTCGGACTGCTTTACTGAGGACTATCCGTCAATCGCAGCTGAACAAAGAGTAATCCCTGTATTAGCCGCTGAGAGTATTAGAATCGAAGACGAGATGATGAAGCCAAGCTTCGAGAAGCACGGTGTTGCGCTGTTAGATGTCTCCAAAGAGAAGTGGGTCGTACATCCCCACGACGTTGTGTGAACATCAATTTTGAAGCAGGGCTTTTGCCGGTGACGTCATCTGTGCGAAAATATTTCTGATTTGTCACCGGAGCCTTCCACATGGATTCTAATCGGGCCGGTGGCGTGCTGTTAGGACTCGCGTGTGGGGACGCACTTGGCCAACCAGTCGAGTTCACGTCTGCAGAGGCGATTGCTGGTGAGCACGGACGCCTGACCGACATGGTTGGGTACGGAACCTGGAACCAACCAGCCGGAACAATTACCGATGACACTGAGCAGGCCCTGTGTATCGCACGAAGTCTTGCAGATAATGACGAGTTCTCTCCAGGGGATATCGCTGACCGATTTGTAGCGTGGTATGATAGCGAACCATTCGACATTGGACGGATGACACTCCGGGCACTAAGTCGACTCAAACACGGTGCAGCATGGGATGAGGCCGGGCAGGCAGTCTGGGAGTCAAGCCCGGAAGGCCAAAACGCCGGGAACGGCAGTGTGATGCGATGTCCACCACTGGCGATTCCGTATGCGACTGACTGGGACACTCTCGTCGATGTGAGCCGACAATCTTCCCAAATCACACACGCTGATCCTCGATGTACGTGGGGGTGTGCCGTGTTGAATCTCACAATTGCTGGTCTTCTTGAGGACACTGACACACCGCTTCGTGACGCGCTTGATTTTGTTGGTAATGATGCTCCTGTGGCGCTTACTGATGCGCTCGAACCGATTGCTTGTGGAGAGTCTCCGGACGCATTGAAAACCTCTGGATACGTCGTGTCCTCGCTGCAGACTGCACTTCACGACGCACTTGGTGCAGCGACCCTCGAGGACGCGGTTGTAACTGCGGTCAACCGCGGTGGTGATGCAGATACGATTGGTGCCATCGCCGGGGCAGTCGCTGGTGCTCGATTTGGCCAGTCACAGCTACCTCGTCGTTGGACGGACGCCGTTGATGAGACAGCAGAGGTCAGAGACGTCGCAGATCGGTTGGCCAGTCGGGTGTGAGGGTAGTTACTCTCTATTCAGAACTGCTGTGTTCGGTCGAGATGGGGTGTTAGTGGGTCACCCCAAATTCGTTCGAACAGACGAGCAGTCACACCGTCTTGGTCGGCTTGATATAGAAGTCGGCTCACAACTCACGACTATTCTCAGAAACCGTATTCCGGCAGTCCAGATACAATTATCAAACACTTTCCTCATCTGACGGTGGTGCCCACTCGATCTTCTCGAGTTCGTCCAATGCTATTCGGAGAGCGGATTTCCGCTCGTACTCAGCTAAAGTTTCTACACTACCGTTGCGTAACTGCTGCTTTGCCTCATCTAAATGGGATTGGTACTCTGGTGGAACCCAATCTACCTTGTCAAGATTACGTAGTCCGGTATCGAAAGTAGAGTATCTCTCGTCTTCTGAAAAACTCTCCCACGAGGCTAATCCACTTCCAATCACGACTTTTGCCTGTTCAAGAGGTTCTCGTTCTTTGACCATATCTAAATTGACTGCCAAATTCGTAAATGCCTTCTCCCTCCATCAACCCGAACTCAGAGAATAGGTTACTTCGACGAGTGAGAACAGATACGGGAGTTAATCTAATCTATAGGACACATTTGCTTCCGAGACACTGTCCAGTTTAGAACCTCCTTGACTGCGTTCTTCCGTCAAGCGCTCGATGCGTCCACTCGAAATAATTGTATTGCCCGAGTTGTATACTTGTCTGAATTATTACTACGACACCCACACCCCATGTGTCGAATGTAAACACTCGAAATAGATAGTATGAGACACTCAGATACTCGTCTGGAAGAGGCTGAGGTTGTGTCGATTGTTCTAATCTCTGCTCGCTGATATCTATATTTAGCGGAAAGTATAAGACGAATACACGAAAACGATTTCCGTATACCAACTAGCTGAGACAGTATGTTTGATGTGCCTCTCCCTATAGGCCGATAGATGTTCTGTCAACCGCGTTCTCCGGGTATTTACTTTCGACAGGTGGGGTGTGTCTGCTCGGCCGACGCTAAGTGAGTGGTTTGTAACGACAGAACGGATCGATTTACATTCGACACCTGGGGTGCCCCCCGGTACGAACCCAACCCTAAGTAAGATTTACACTCGACAGTTGGGGTGTGTGTTACAATCGACGCTTGGATTCCCAAGTGGTTCTCGAATATGCAGAAAACAGGTTCTAAAGACCGTACAAAACGGTACTTACATTCGACGCATGGGGTGTGAATTACCCTATATTTATATGCTCTCCACCGGGTGTCGATTGTATGGATTCAGGCGGTAACGAACAACGCTCACTTGATGAGATGTGGGCTGCTGAGGACCCGATATTCGAGCGAAAACAACTGCTCGAAATTGACCACATCCCTAACGAGGACCGCATCATTGGGCGGGACGAGGAGATCGAGAATATCGTCTCCTCTCTTCATCCAGCTATCAGCGGTGGCTCACCCCGGAACACGCTTATCTACGGGAAAACTGGAACAGGAAAGTCTCTCGTCACGAAACACGTCACACGGAGTGCCCAACGCTACGCCGGAAATCAAGGCGTGGATATGGGTCGAGCCTACGTTGACTGTACGCAATCGTCTACCGAAACCCGTGTCGTCGTGAACCTTGCTCGAGAACTCAATAACCCCGAGAGGACTGGTATCTCTATCCCCGAAACAGGGCTCTCGACCGACGCGTACTATCATCGGCTCTGGCAAATCCTCGACGAACTCTATGATGTCGTGATTGTCATTCTCGACGAGATCGACAAACTCCAAGAGAATGAAGTTCTGATGCAACTCTCTCGTGCTGGTGAGGCTGGCAAGGTTGATTCGTGCAATCTGGGGATTATCGCAATCAGCAACAAAATCTCGTTCAAAAAATCACTCGACGAGCGCGTGTTGAGTAGTCTCCAAGATACTGAATTCATCTTCCCGCCGTACGATGCGAATCAACTCCGTGCCATTATGGAGAACCGTAAGGATGCCTTCAGACCGGGTGTGATTACTGACGACGTCATCCCGCTCTGTGCCGCGTATGCAGCACAAGAACATGGCGACGCCAGGAAGGCACTGGACATCCTCCGAAACGCGGGCGAACTCGCGAAGAATAGCGATGCTGAGAAAGTAACTGATCAGCACGTCAAGGACGCTCGTGATAAGGCTGACATGGACCGCTTCGCGGCCTTACTCAAAGACCAACCAACCCAGGCAAAAGCTCCAATTCTCGCGCTCGCGGCACTCGTTGAGTCCAAGAACGAGGCCGAGTTTTCGAGCAACGAGATTTACGAGGTCTACAGATACATCACAAACCAGCTAGACATGGATACGCTCTCGCAGCGCCGGATGAATGACCGGCTTAACGAAGCCGTGTTTCTCGATATTCTCGGGCGGACCGAGCGCGTGGTCGGAAGGGGCCGAGGCCGAGGCGTCACTCCCTACCTCTACCATCTACTCGAGGACTCGGATATCGTCCAGGCAGTCATCCTTCGGGACTCGCGATTCGAGCCGCTTGGTGGGCAACCATTAATTCCCTGAAAGCGTCTGTCGCCTGATTTTACAATCGACGCCTGGGGTGTGGGCTGCCGTAATTCCGCAAGACACCTTCCATACAATAGACAGGTTGATTAGTGAGTTGACCAATTGGAAACTGCTGTTATTAGAGGCACCCCTCCCAAGCAAGTCCACGGTTCGGTCGTCCGCTGACGCCCCTCTCCCTTCGTTGGTCGGTGCAGTAGGCACCTCATCCTGATGTTGCAGGCACAATGGTGATTGTTTGCGCTTAGAAGTTTTAGAGATGAATGAGAAAAACACGGCTCCGAGAAGCAGAGACCGGTGAGGATGAGACTCGCCTAACCTATGAGTAGGCTAGAACAGGTCAAAGAGTCCCCGGTTGCTGGTCTTGTCGTGCGTTGATGTCTCGTCGAAGCCGAGATCGAACCCACGGTCGCATCCGAATTCGTTTAGTTCGAATGGACCTGCACTCTCGAAGGCCCGGCGTTGAGACCTGGCATGGGCGCTACGGTCACCGCACTTCTCTGTCTCACCCCGAATGAGTTCGCCCGTGAGACGGTCTCGGTATTCGTAGTCTGGGATATGGCCACCGGTCGAGTCTGGATCGGGATACTGGTTGGTGTGGTCTGCGGCGACGACCTCAGTGAGCGGGTTGCGCTCGAGTTCACTGATGCGGTCGAGGTTCGCCTTGTCGTGGGCAGAACGTTTGTTGTCAGTACTTCCTCGTCGGTCTTCTCGGAAACCAAACATCATCTAAAATGATGATGCGTTAATACATAGTATTTGCCCCTGAACAAACAAGTTCTCGAACGACATGTCCGCAAATTAAACAACGAGACTAGTGGATGTACGGACCAAAATTCGCCACCATTCTCTGGTCACGACAGATCGCGTCTACGAACATTTCAAACACAAGTAATGGTTGGCAAAAATTCATGTTTCAGTCTATCTTCTGAGACAACATGAGGAGAAGGTCTCGGACGACCAGATATCGACTAGGTCATACTCAACGAAGACAGAGAGTTGACTGGCGACACTGGATTTCCAATGCACCACTGCGGCAAGTCCTGTTGGTCATCTTCGTCGGGATACCGCTCGCATTCGTGATTCTCTCTCTGATGACTCCCTACCTCTTAGCCGTTGGATTTGTACTTGCTTCCGTGCTTGGGTTACTGTTCATGAAGATAGGAGGGTTCGCTATTGGTGCGGTCTCAGCTCTTGACCGGACCAACGCGTACGACGCACCCTTGTGGTTTCCGTACTTCAAATGGGGTACTGCTCCAATGCGATTTATTGATAGCTCGATTTCTCTCTACGAGATGATCACCGACGTGTGGAAGAATCATTAATCATAGCATAGCCACTGTTCGACGGATTCGATTAATATACCCTTCCAGTGCTTATGAACATTGGCAGGGAAAAGAGGCAGATAATTTCGCGGTCCGAATGATGGACGAAGCTTGTCTTCGGTGTTACTCTTCTGACCCAGATGATTCGCCGCTAGAGCTGTCTCCGCTGGAGCTTTTTGCCGAATCCGAACTGCCTTCCGAGTTGAATCGACCCTTTGAGGTCTCGTGCCCGGTCGACTCGAAAGGAGAACTTTCAGCCACATCCACGGCTGATTCTCCTGAGTCACCGGATTGTTCTCCGTCGCTCATAGTACAGTTGCTAACAATGTTCCAATCGTAATAAGTCCCACTCCTGTGAGAAATAATGATTTTGCAACATTCACCGCAGATCCGTTCGCGCTCGTCTTTTTGCGAACGTCAGTAATCCACTGTTCATATCCATTTAGTGTCTCATAGAGGTACGTTATCTCGTCAGGGTCATGCTTGCGGACCATCTCAAAGGACTCAGGAGATTGCCCTACAGACACTGTTCGTTGCTGTTGACCGTACATAGCAAAGAGAGTCGAAGCGAGAAGTGACACGAATCCCAGAACCACGGACAGCAAAGCGCATCTTGGAAATGTAACTCCAGAGAATGCGTTTGCTACTGCGGCAACGTAGATCGTTGCAACGAGGCCATTCAGACGGACAATCCGCCACGCTTTCTCACCGATATCGTTGTAAGCATCTAATTGTTGGTCGTGAGTTCGTCTTGCATCTTCGATAGCGTGACGGTATGTTTCAATATCGTACGTCGGTTGGTCGTTGGACTCAGTATTGTTCCCTGCTTCGTCCTCTCCGTCATTCTGTTCCTCTTCCACACAGATCATAGTCCCAATATCGGTAAATATCCTTCTTTGAGAAAGACATATTTGTTGACACTATCGCAGACAAATGACCGTCTATCTCCCTTTTCGAAGACTCTACCAAGGGATCGCTCGACATCGATGGAGCGAAAACGTCGGTCTCCTGCCATTCTCGTGGAACCACGATCTGGGTTTGCTCGTTTGCCTTCTCTTTCTGTAACCCAAATCTGTCGGTGCTGTCCAGACTAATCGAAATCCTACAACGAATTATGTAACCCAATTAGTACATTGTCGGTGACTTTTTGGCCCATCATTGTGACTGCCGATTATGTCACTTCAGCAAATCAAATCTGATGATATTGCGACGTGGGATTCTCTTGAGGACGTCGCAGAGTCGCTGAAGAAGAGGGGCCTCCAACCGGAACCAAGTCTCGGGGAGGACAACGAACTCGTCCTGCGTCTCACTGACGACGACGAGTTCATGGTACTCATCAAAGCACCACCGGGTGAAACTGCGGCGTCGTTCAAGTCACGAACGAACGTCAACACACACACGGGGATGGTGGCTACCGACGACTTCGAGGAGTTCACCTTCATCACCCGAATCCGAACGTGGGACGCACACGGTCGGACGAAGTACCAGCAACTCTCGTTCTCGAAAGAGCAGATGACGAGTGAGACTGGAGAGAAGAATACCATCCTCCAGAAGCTCAACAATATCGAGTTCAACAAACCCGAGACGATTTTCAACTCTCTGTACGACACGAAGCAGGTCGTCAAGGACTTCTACGAGGATTTCGAGGAACTCCGGACCGAACTCGTGCAGGAAGTCGCCGGAATCCCCGACGACCGTGGTGACGCCAAACAGCGCTACGTGCAAGTGACCCTCGACCGGATGATTTTCCTCTACTTCATCCAGGAGAAGGGTCTGCTTGACCACGACACCGAGTACCTCCACAAGATGCACGAGCAGTTCTCGGAGGACGGCGACGTCTACGAGGAGTTCTACGACCCGCTCTTCTTCGACATCCTCGCGGAGGGCAAGAAGGACACGACCTACGGTAACCTCCCGTACCTCAATGGCGGTCTCTTTAGTAAGAACCCCGTTGAGGAAGAGTTCGACGACGCTCGCTTGGGTGAAACCGCCGAGGAGACATCTACACTCTTCGGGAAAATCCTCTCTTTTCTCTCGGACTGGAACTGGAACGTCGACGAGCGACTCGACATCGTCGACCCGAAGAACCTCTCGCCGGCCATCCTCGGGCACATCTTCGAACAGACGGTCAACCAGAAAGAGATGGGAGCGTACTACACCCCCGAGGAGATTACCGGCTTCATGTCCCGGCGGACGGTCCACCCGTGGCTGCTTGACCGGGTAAACGACACCCATGGAACGAACTACGAAGCCATCGACGACATCTTCGAGTTAGACGTTTCATCGGTGGGCGGTGATAAGGTCGAAGCGATGGCCGACGGTGGAATCGCACAGACTGTCGACCTCGACGCAGTGAATCAAGAACACGTCAAGACGCTCTATTTTGACGCCCTGAACGAGCTTCGCGTGCTTGACCCCGCAGTCGGGAGTGGGGCATTCCTTCTCGCAGCACAAGAAGTGCTGCTTGACATCTACCTCCAGTGTATCGAGTACTTCCAAGCACTTCGTGACGAGCAACCGTGGGAACTTCACGGTGAAGTCGAAGAAGAGTTGGACAAAATTGACGCCACAAATGGTACGGCGACACTCTACGCGAAGAACCAAATCATCCTCAACAACCTCTATGGGGTCGATATCGATGAGGGAGGCGTCGAAATCTGTAAACTTCGGCTGTGGCTCTCGATGGTGGCCGACATCGAAAACGAACCGAAGGAAGTCGAACCACTCCCGAACATCGACTTCAACATTCGGCAAGGGAACTCGCTCGTCGGGTTCGTTGACTCTGTCGAACCGTCTGGGAACCCAGAGCAGACGACGAAAGAGAACTCGGAGGGAACCACAATTGGTGATTGGAACGTCCGCAGCAAGTACCAGAATATCCGAGATGCAGTCAAGAAATACCGAGACGCGGATACCAGTAGTGAGGCTGTTAAGCACAGAAAGAACGCCGAGGAGCTGATGGACAAGTACCGTGAAGAGTTCAACGAAGACCTTCTTGAAGAGTTTCACGACGCAGGTCTCGACGACGTTGATATCTCTGATGTCGAGGACTTTGACCCATTCCACTGGATGGTTGAGTTCGCCTTTGTGTGGGGTGACGGGAAGTTCGACGTTGTGATTGGCAACCCTCCCTGGGATCGAATCAAGCCTCTTCGTGATGACTTCTTTTCGAAATATGATGAGACGTTTAGAACGCGCCTCCCTGATGAGAAAGATGCCGTTCAGGAAGAACTACTTTCGGACGAGACGATTTCAAAGGGATGGGAAAAGTATCAAGATGAGATGGAGACACGGGCGGAGTACTTCAAGAAATCACGCAGTTACAAGCTGCAGAGGCCGGAGATTGATGGTAGAATAAAGCCCAACCCGAATGACTTGTCTTCTCTATTCTTCGAACGTGTATTCAGTCTTGCAGACGATTCATCTCGGGTTGCACAGATCCTACCGGGTGCGATATTCAACGGTGCCTCGTGTAAAGACCTCCGCACCCACCTTCTTGACACGTCTCAGGTGGATGTTTTAACGATATTCCAGAACAATGGTATATTTGACCAGATCCACCACCAGTACAAATTTGGGATTCTCATCTTCCAAAATGAGGGGTCCACACAATCCGTGTCTGGAAAGTACTCGAAAGGTAGCCTAGAAATCCTGAAAAAGTTTGACTCAGAGGCTATATCAATCCCCAGGGAAGTCCTCACCAAGTACTCGCCAGAAGCCAAGATATTCCCCTATGTAGAATCAGAGACGAAACTCAAAGTCCTGAGAAAAATAATACGGAATCCAGAATTGGGGGATGAAAATGCCTCCGGCTGGTACATGGAGCCGTACCAAGGTCTCCGGCGAACAAGTGACTCTGACCGCTTTGTAGATGAGTCCGTCGGAGAATATCCTGTCTATGGGGGAAGCAACATATACCAATTTAATTACAGTCCGGAGTTCATTGGCGACATAGAGCCTCCGAAATTCTGGAGTGTTGAGCCAGACACAGACCCAGAGCGGAGTGCCAAACAACGGATGCGCGAAAAAACCGTTAGAGACCTCAAGAGAGCAATTTATGAGACATTCGATGGGTCTGGATCCCAAAAGTCGTTTGTGAACGAATTGCTCGAAGAAAATCGAGGAAAGCCTCTCTCTGAGGACGACGTCCTCTTAGATTCCAGTGAATACAGAATCGTACTCCGAGACATAACTAATGCCACAAATGAGAGAACGCTAATTGCTGCGGTCATCCCAAAAGGGGTTGTTTGCCACAATACGCTTAGAACTATCCGCAACTTCCGTATTGAACCCTACGAAGAGGGCTTAAAAGAGGACAACCTCCACTCGTTCTATCAAACAATATTCACTGACGAGGAGTTGTTTGCTGGACTTGGACTAATAAACTCTCTTCCGTTCGACTATCTGTTAAGGACCAAAGTCGACACGCACGTTGTGACTTATAAGTTCAAGGAGTCACAAGTGCCCCATCTCACAAATGATGATAATTGGTTCCACTACATTTCTGAGCGCGCTGCTCGGCTCAACTGCTACGGTGACGAGTTCACAGAGATGCGTGAACGTCTCGGCGACATCGAAGCTTCAACGGACGAAAACGAGCGGATGCGACTTCAAGCCGAAATCGACGCTGCCGCCTTCCACGCCTATGGACTTGACCGGAGAGACACCGAGTTCGTCCTTGATGATTTCCACCGCGTCAACAAACCCCGTGTGATGACTGAGGAGTACTTCGACCTCGTCTTCGAGAAGTACGACGAATTGACAGAGACCGGTCCTCATCCGTAAGACGAATCTCTATTCATAGACCCACTGCACAGAGGAGGGACCCACTTTCACTCAGGTTCCAAGGACACCCCAACAGAGGAGCCGGGCGTCGACATCTCCTGTCCCTGCTAACTTCGACTGATACTCAGTCGAGCCTTCGATGTTCTCGTCGAGGAAGTCAGTCAGCTCTTGCAGGAACTCTTCGACGTCCCACTCGCCGAGGCCCATATTCTCCTTGCGGAACGTCTCACGAAGGATACGGTCCTCGTCGGTATTCTGGAGTTTCACGTCCTTGAGTCGACTTCGGAGGTGAGCCGCCGCCTCTGGGAGCGACGTATGCCCATCTATGGGGTGAGACAGTTTTCCACTCGAATTGCTCTTTAAATGCAGTAAGTAGGAGAGTATCTTCTCTTGTTCTTTCGAATACTCGTCGCCGCCGCGGTAGATGTCGCCAAGGAGCCCCTCTTTTGCCTCTTCGAGTCGCTGTTCAACCACCGCCTCAATAGAGGCACGCTCATTGAGGTACTGTTTCTGACTCCGGGTGATTTTCTCGCCGTCAGTGTCCGGGCCAATCTTCAGTGCTCGAATCGCGCTCAAGTCTTTGACCTCTCCGCCGCGTTTCTTTCCATAGAGGGCTCGACGTGTCCGACCGAGTGGGGCGTCCTCTTCATCGTCGAACCAGAGATGGGTCATCCCAAAGATACCCGGTGCGTGGTTACTCTCCGAATCAGGGACGTTAGTGTAGAGGAAGTCGCGTTCTCCTGGTGGCGTCTCGAAGTACTCATCTGCAAACTCGAAGTCTTCGTCGGAGAGGCCGAACTCTTCGTTCAGTTCCTTCTTGAGGAGCAATCGCTCAAAGGCCTCGTCCTCGTTGCTCCCAGCGTTTCGCAGGAGTGGGTTTTTAGAGGTGTCATCGAGCTCGTTGTAGTCGTCAATTTCACGAGAGGCCCGTAGCGTACCCTCTATCTCTTCGAGTTCGAGTTCACCGATAGTCTTCTCCGTCTGGATGCCTGCCTTCTCCAAAATCTCGTCTTCGTTCGGGTCGAGGATGTTGTTCTCCTTCCCGACGATGAGTGCGATGTCGTTGATCTTCGCCTGAAGTCGCTTGAGGAGTTTGATAGCGGCCTCGATGTCGCCGTCGGGGTAGAAGTTGTGAACGTGCTTGTCGGCAGTCGAACCGATTCGGTCTATGCGGCCAACTCGCTGCACGATACGCATGGGGTTCCACGGAAGGTCGTAGTTGACCGCAGTGTGGACGTCCTGGAGATTCACACCCTCACTGAGTGTGTCTGTGGCGACGACGTAGGTCAATTCTGAGTCGCCCGTGCGTTCGAGTGTCTCTTCGTAGCCGTACGCTTCGGGTGCGAATCGCCGGATGACTTTCTGCTTGTTTTCGTCGCCGCCTTTGACGACAGCACTGTTCTGCGGTGTCAGTGGCGAGTCCGAGTCGTTTAGGAGCGTCCGGTAGACGTAGTCTGCCGTCGCCCGGTACTGTGTGAAGATCAGTACCTTGTCGTCGTACTGGTTCACCACATCGTTGAGCCGGTCCATCTTGGGGTCACGGAACTCCAAGAGTCGGAACACAGCATCGTAGAAGTCTCGTGTGACGTCCTCGACCTCGGAGAGGTCTTGGTCGGGGAAGAGCAAGGGATCAATCTCGTCTTCAGGGACATCTGGTACGTAGCCGATGTGCTTCCGGCTGAGCCACTGTCTGACTGTGACTGCGTGGTCGTTGACGTGGGTAGCGTTCTCTGCGACGTCGCCGATGAACAACGTCAGGAAGTGCGCGATGAGGGCGATGTCTTCGTGGATCCGCTGTTTGACTTCAGAGACGGTCAAGTCGGCTAGCTCGTCCTGCTCGCTGCTTTCTCCGCCTCGAAGAGACTCGGCATCGAAGCCGAACTCTTCGAGTGTCTGTGCCAGGTCTTCCGCCGCTTCACCGTCTTGAACGTAGTCGTCGAGTGTGACCGCTGCTTGGTCGTCCTGTATCGTTCGGAGCGTGTCTATCTCTTCGTCGTCTGGAAGTGCCTCTAAGAATCCGAGCAGCGTCTGCTCACTTTGGTAGAGAGTTTCGATGCTCTGGACGAATGCGAACGTCGACGATTCGAGTCTTTTGAGCAGGTTCAGTTTGTACAGTGCTTTCAGCGTACTCCCTGCCTGTGGATTCTTGATGGTGATGTGTGGCAGGTGGAGTGCATCCATCACGTCGGGTAGCGACTCATAGACTGGGCGGTACGCCGTCGGAAGCGAGTACTCTTCTTTGTTAACCTCCGGCGGTTTGAAACTCATCTCCAACTCGTCGTCCTTCCGCATCAGCGACTCTTTGACGTGCTTCCGTGTCCGGAGAACCATCACCTCGTTCAGAATCTTCGAAATTTCCTGGGACTCGTGCCGGAGTTTCTCGGTGAGGTCTTCGAGGTCCTCCGGGTCCATCTCTTCTTTCCCGGCGGCGACACGCTTGCGCTGTTCTGCAATATCGATGTACCGGTCGAATGAACTGAAGTCCAGATTCGCTTTGTTCCGTATCTCGTTCTTCCCGGTGAATAATCCGATGAGGTTCTTTAGGTCGGTCGCGCTGTTGTTAAGCGGCGTCGCCGTCAGGAGAATCATCGTCTTGTCCCGGAGAAGTCGAAGATTTGCGTGGCGACGGGTTCCTTTGTAGTCGTCGTCATCGTCGGGATTGGGACGCCACTTCCCGAAGTTACGGAAGCGGTGGGCCTCGTCGATAAGCAGTACGTCGAACTGCTCTCTGAGGTCGTTCACTTCCTCGTAGGAGAGGTTCTGGAACTTGCTGATGCTCATGACGTCTAAGTGCGTCCCGTCTATCTCCAGCCCGAAGAACGGGTCTCCGTCTTCGTCTGTTGCGTCTTGGAGGAGATCTTCCCACTGGTCAGTCAGATTCGCAGGGACGATGAGGAGACAGCGTTTCCCGTCTTGGCGGTAGTCGTAGAGCAACTCGCTCCCGATGAAGGACTTGCCAAGGCCGACCGAGTCGGAGATTATACAGCCGTTGTATTGGGAGAGTTTCTTCGCTGCACTCTCGTAGCCAATCGTCTGGAAGTAGTACAGTGGGCTGTCTCGGGCGCTGATATTCCCGTCGAGCGCGTCGTAGGAGAGAATCTTGTAGAGTTCAAACGGCTCGATGTATGTCCCGAGGTCGACGTCGTCGTCTTTCTCCTTGATTTTCTTTTCTTCCTCTTCTTTCCAGTCCTGGTACTTCTCGCTGTTCTCGATGACCTTGACAATCTCCCGTGAGAACTCCTCGGAGTTGGCCCACTGGTTGTCGAACCATTCCTCGAAGGCTTCGACTTTCTGTGGGTCGGAGCTGGTGAGGTTGAGTTCGATGTTGTTTCGATGGCCTGTTTGAGTGAAGTTCGACGACCCGACAATGAGCGCTGGTTCACGTCTGTCCGTCGGGCCTTCCCGCTTAGAGGGGTCGTCAGTCGCAAATCGGAACGACGCCCCTTTGGCGTGAAAGTATCCTTTCTCGGGGTTTCGGATCCGAACGTCGACTAAGCTTTCCTTGATGAAATCACGAAGCCGGTCGAGTCGGTCCATCTGGGCGTTGTTCAGGTCTTTGAGGTCGTCTTCGAGTTGCGTTCGGAACTGTTCGTGCAGACTCATGCCCTCTTCAATCTCATCAGCAGTCCTGGCGTCTGTCTGCTTCCCCATCAGAATCCGCATCGGGGCGTGACCGAGTGTCTCAGAGTCGAGAAGGGCATCGAGATCGTCTTTGAACAGATCGAACCCAGAGAGGTAGAAGTAGCCTGTCGCAACCCGTACTTCTTCGCTCTCAGAGATTACCTCTTTGAACGTCTCTTCGAGCGTTCGTTCTGAGTTGTCGATGAGGGGATCGAGATACGGCATCTGTCACCCATTTTTATCTATCATATGTTAACAGTTTGTCCTAGACCGACGAGTTGTGAGTAGAACAGGTTGCTACTCGAATCAAAAGTGGTGACTCCGCTACGAAACTGCTCTGGTCGGCACGCCTCTTTCCGAAGGAGTATTAACTGTGAAGACTTCGTCCCTGGAGAACCAACTCCCGACCTCTGATTCTACTAACTGACTAACGACTTCTTTTAGACGCTGCAATATCGCTTCAGAGAGGATATCTTTGAGCATCGGAACTATCTGCTTGAGGTATTCTGCTGAGAGACCATCGAGGATATCAAAGAGCGTGATACCGGTCACTTCGAAATATCCAATCTCGATGATTGAAGCGATCAATTTCGTCTCACCGATATCGATGAGGCTTCGGAGTGACCAATGGAGTATGCGCTCTACTCCACCGACACATCTCCAACCACAATACTTAGCGAGTCGGGCAAGCCCGGTCTTCGCTGCGATAGTTCCAGTTGCAGAAAACGCCAACTTGTGACCGGACGCAAGTGAAAATGTTCCACCCGTCTGGTAGAGTAAGTAGGCATCAATGACGAGAACAGTGGTTGCTATTAACACTCCAACTTTGGCAGCACGGAGTTCGGATTTGTTTGCGTTCACTACGTACTCTGCTTGGTCGTGCAGCGTTGCGTAGTCTGAAACAACTGCGACAACAGAGTTCATTCTCGCGCCAACACTAATAGCCTGTTTTAGACGTCCCTTCAGTGCGCTGCTAGGTATACCCACGCCGAGATTGGTCTGGACTAGGTCGAGGATTTGATATAGGCCAGCTTGCTTAAAATTCGCTACAATCGTAGCCTTCGGCCCGGTGGAATTCACATCACCTAATTCCACGATTGCTTGGCTGTATTCCATAATTAGGCCTGCATCAGGGTCATTGGTGGCTACTGAATGGAGGAATTTCACCATCGAATCGATGAAGTTTCCAAGCGCTTGTTCTTGGCTAGCTGTGACCTGGAGACCTGCACTCTTGTTATGTAGTGGGTCTTTTTCCACCGGGTCATATCCCTTGACAGCCACTTCGGTACCGTCTGGGATTCCATCTCCATCAGTATCAGCGTTCGTTGGGCTCGTCTGGAGATATTTGACTTCTCGAGCGTCGCTCAGACCGTCTCCATCTGTATCGTTCTTCAATGGGTCAGTTCCATACTCGTTCACTTCCCGTCCGTCAATCAGAGCATCGCCATCGGTGTCCGGGTTCGTCGCGTTGGTTCCGAAGGTGTGCTTTTCTGGACCGTCTTTGAGTTCGTCACCGTCGGTATCAGGGTCAAGTGGCTCTGTTGCGAATCGGAGCGTCTCGTTACCATCCAGAAGGCCGTCAGAATCAGTGTCGTTGATAACTGGATCTGTCGGGTAGACCTTCGTCTCGTTCCAATCGTCTAAGCCGTCCGCATCTGTGTCGGCCAGTGTGACGTTGGTCTCTCCGTACCACTCAACGCCGTCATTCAAACCATCGTCATCAATATCTGGATCTGAGACGTTCAGTATCTCATTTCCGACCTCGATGCTGTCGCTTACGTTGTCGAAATCGGTGTCGTTGTTCAGCGGGTCACTCCCGTACTGGTGAATTTCTGCCCCGTCTAACAGTGAATCGTTGTCAGTGTCATTGTCGATGGGCGAAGTGGCATGGTCAAACTCAGGACCATCTTTGAGACCATCATTATCGGTGTCACTGACGTTTACCAAAGTGACCAACATCAACTCACGGCTATCATTGAGCCCGTCTGAGTCTGTGTCTGCCTTGCGAGGATTCAGTTTGTCTGAAGTCGCTTCTCGAACGTCGCTCAGAGAATCGCCGTCAGTATCCCACGAGACAAGAGATGTGTTCAGTTCCCACTCTCGCTTGTCGGGTAAGAGGTCGTGGTCTGTGTCGCGATTTGTCGCATTAGAACCAATCTCAAATTCGAGCCCGTCGTCAAGCCCATCCCCATCAGAGTCCGCGTTTACTGGCGAAGTGCTGTTAGTCACCTCGACTAAATCGGAAAGAGAGTCTCCGTCAGTATCAGACTGTGTAGGGTCAGTTCCGTTGGTTGCTTCTGCAAGGTCGTCGATTCCGTCCCCGTCAGAATCCACTGAACTCGCATTCGTGCCGAGTTCGACTTCTTCGGTATCGTTCAATCCGTCCGCATCTGTATCTGGATCAGTAGCATTTAGATTCGGTGAGGAAACTTCTCGGCCATCTATAAGCCCGTCACCATCAGTGTCCTGTGCCTGCCAGTCAACATTCTTGGCCCATTCTGTCCCGTTTCTGACCCCGTCGTTGTCGGCATCCATAATCGGAACAGCAACCACACTTGGGCTAATCACAGCCAGAACCATGATGACAACCAGCGCACGCTGTGAGAGCTGCTGGATGGTCTCCAGTTGCACAAACTGTAGACTTGGAGGGATACGATTGTGGAGGGTAAGGAGGACCTTTCTAAACTTCTCAGTCGTCCCTTTCATTAAGTCAATTATGTATCAAAATCTCTGAGTAAATAAGTTTTCTAGGTGATGAGTAGAATCCTACCGTTGAGATTCTCTGCTGTAATATTCCGAGTGATTGCTTCAATCGGTTAGGTGAATGGGTATCGACCTTACCGAACGGAAAGACGGTATTCAAATCCAGTAGCTGACTTCGCTCACGTCTGGTAATGAGAATTTTGCAACCCCGATTTGGGATGTATCTTTCTCAAGACAAAATGCACTGAAGTACAGTGAGATATCTCAATAAATGGCGTACAAAAAGCTGTTTCTAAGTACTCACAACCTCGGAGGATAGATTTGATGCGTGCCTTCGAATCAGTTCGAAATGAACTGGAAATAAATCATAGTTGACCTCTTGTACCCCGTCAATATCGACGGCACCGACAGGGCGCTCCGACGACTCATACAACGGCATAGATGTGTCCGTAGACGTTGCCGCAGATTATGACTGATGGGTCACGGTCGGTTCTCCAACGACTTCAGAGGCTGTGGAGATCGATATCGACCATTGGAAACACGATTACCTTGCTCCATATGGCAGTTGACGCGGGATGGGCGAGATTCTTGTTTGAGTATTTGGGTTGGCGGTTGTAGCTCGATACTTGGACAACTCTGAGGGGATGGTTTGCGTGGGGTACTCTCATATCGATGTCGGCGAGTTAGGTGATGGCGCTACCAAGGTACCCAAGGAGCCCAACAGTATATCGCGGTAACTCTCATTACGAGTGTGAAGGGTACACCGCCGCGTTCATACCCCTTCGACGGAGAATAGGGAGGCGTCTCTGAGAACAGCCTGCACGCGGCGGTGCCAAGCGTCAGCGAAGGCCTCCCGTTGCTGGTCGCTTGCCGATCCGTCGAGAATCCTCTGGAGGTTCCCGATTGCGGGTCCACCGCTAGGAACGTCGCTGACGTGGTAGGCCACTTCGACGGTCTCGTCCGTGTCGGTTCGCCGGAACCGGAACGTCGGGTCCGCCGTGTCCGGGTCGAACGCGTCAAAGACGAGGAGGTCGCGGCGGCCGCCATAGCCGCCGGCGAGCCCGCTGAATCCGTCATCGCCGGTCGCGCCAGTCACGTACGAGATGATACGGCTCATCACGCCGTACGCAGCATCCTCCTGCGGGCCGGCCGTCTGGACCTCGATTTCGCTCCGGACTGGATAGTCGTCGGGATACAGGGCGTCGAGCCCGAACTGGACGATTCGGTAGGCGCCCGAGGCAGTCGGGCAGGAGTGCCCGGCCTCTTTCACCGCGTCCGCGTACGTGATGACGAACGGGTCGCCCGGTTCGAGGACGCCGAGGGCTTCCGCGACGGGGTCACGGATCTCGATCGGGTCGACCTCGTAGTCGACCTGCCAGTCGGTACCAGTGGGAGTCGCGTCAGTCGAAGTTGAATTAGTTGTCATTGGTTGTGGTGGTTAGTGTCGGAGCAGTCGCATCCCGTTGAGGATAACGAGGAGAACGCTGGCCTCGTGGACCAGCATCCCAGCGGCGAGCGTAACGTAGCTCGTGAGCACGCCCGCGAGCAGGACAGTCACGGTCAGCACCGCGAGCCCGACGTTCTCGAGGACGTTCCAGCGCGTCGCCTTGCTCAGTTTGACCGCGTACGGGATGCGTTCGAGGTCGTCGGCCATCAGCGCCATGTCCGCCGTCTCGATGGCGGTGTCCGTGCCGGCTGCGCCCATCGCAATACCGACGTCGGCGGTCGCCAGCGACGGCGCGTCGTTGATGCCGTCGCCGACCATCGCGACGACGTGGCCGTCGGACTGGTATTCTTCGATGACGGTCTGTTTGTCCTCGGGGAGGAGTTCGGCGCGGTAGTCGTCGATGCCCACCTCCCCTGCGACGGCAGCTGCCGTCCGCTCGTTGTCGCCGGTGAGCATCACGGTCTGGATGCTGGCATCCTGCAGCGCCGCAACGACGCCAGGAGCGACCTCTCGGAGTTCGTCGCGCATGGCGATCACGCCGATGACGCTGCCGTCCCGCACGACGTGGACGGCCGTCTCACCACGCTCCTCACGGTTACGGACGTACTCGGCGACATGAGCCGGAACGTCGATGCCGCGGTCGTCGAGCAACGCCCGGTTACCAACGACGAGCTCCTGACCGTCTGCGTGGGCGACGACACCTTTCCCGGCGACCACGTCGAAGTCATCCGGATCTGGAACCGACCGGCGTTCGGCGTTCGCGTCGTCGGAATGGGCGACCGCCGCTCCGCCATCGGTTGCGGCGGTCGGACGGTCGCGTGCTGCGTCGACGATGGCGTCGGCGAGGTGATGTTCGCTCTTCTTCTCGGCGGTCGCCGCGAGCGAGAGGACCTCGTCGTCGGCGACGCCGAACCCCTCGACGTCCGCGACGGTGGTCTCGCCCTTCGTGAGCGTCCCCGTCTTGTCGAAGGCGACGAGGTCGATTTTGCCGGAGCGCTCGAGGTGTTCACCGCCCTTCATCAGCACGCCAGACCGAGCGGCGTTACCGATAGCCGAGACGATGCTGACCGGCGGTCCGATGACCAGCGCACCCGGACAGCCGATAACCAGCAGGGTCAACGACAGGATCGCATTCTGTGTGACCGCGTATGCGCCGATCGCCAGCACGATGACGCCGGGCGTGTAGTACTTCGCGAACCGGTCGATGAGATTCTCCGTTGGCGACTGCGCCTCCTGGGCCTTCTCGACGCGGCGGATGATGCGTTCGAGCGTCGTATCCGAGCCCGCACCCGTCGTTCGGACTTCAAGCGCCCCTTCTTGGTTGACCGTCCCGGCGTAGACTTCGTCGCCGTAGGCCTTGTGGACGGGGGCGCTCTCGCCGGTGACTGGCGCCTGGTTGACGGCACTCTCGCCGTCGACGACGGTCCCATCGACCGGAATCTTCCCACCCGGCTTCACGAGGACGACTTCACCCTCCTCGACGTCGTGAGCAGGTACTTCTTGGAGGTCTCCGTCGCGGCGTACTGTGGCCGTGTCGGGCGTCATCTCCAGGAGTTCCTGGAGGGCCGTCCGGGTCTTCCGCATTGTCCGGCCTTCCAGGTAGCTGCCGAGGCTGAACAGGAAGACGACGGCGGCAGCTTCCCAGTATTCGCCGATGACGATGGCACCAATGGCCGCCAAGGTCACGAGCGTCTTGATGCCGAGCGTTCGGTTGGTGACCTCGTAGTAGGCGGTCTTGGCGATGTCGTAGCCGCCGATGATCGCCGCGAGGATGAGAATACCGGCACTCGCTGTATTGAAGCCGGTGAAGTGGCCGAGGCTCCAGCCGGCACCGTAGAGCAGGCCGCTGGACGCCGTAACGATGGCCTTCCGGTTCTTCCGGTAGTACTGGGTGATCGTTTGTGCGTTCATTGGTCTAGGCGGGCTGGGGCGTGTAGCCCTGGTTTTCGATGGCCTGTGCGAAGGCGTCGGGGTCAGCGACGTTGTCGTCGTACTCGATCTCGACCCGGCCGGTCGTGTAGTGGACTTCCACGTTCTGGACGCCGTTGACGTTCGAGAGGGCGCGTTCGACGGTGCTCGCGCAGGTCGGGCAGTCGAAGTCCATCACGCGGAGTTGGGTTGTCTCGTTCATCACAGTTCTACGTAGCACCCGGACTGCCATATATATTTTTTAGATGATATGTTTGAATAGGAATATGGGGCGTTGGAACAGTCAAACGAGTCGTATAGGACTTCTCCACGCTCCGACCACAGGATCAGCCACCCGGCCGAATCGTTCGACAGCCGTATGCTCCGCTACCTTTTCCCGCGCGTGTCTCGCAGTCCCACTATGAGCAGTTCCGGCGCCGACCACCATCTCGACGACATCGCGATCAGGGATACCCGCGTCTCGGACGCCATCGACGAACCGATGCGGGCGATGATCCTCGACATACTGGCCGATGAGGCACGGACGGCAGGCGAGGTTCACGACCGACTTACCGAGCGAGGGATCGAGCGGACCGAAAACACCGTTCGGCACCACATCAACGAACTCCGCGATTCCGGGCTCGTAGACGTCGTCCGCTTTGAGGAGGGGCGTGGCGGCACGACGAAGTACTACCACGCGAACACGATCGTCCTCTCGTACTCACTACCGGGTTCGGCTGATGCCGCCGTGGAGGAGATGACGGATGCTATCCAGCCGCAGGTCACGGAGGCACTGAACCATCTCACGGAGGAGTACGAGGAATCTATCGAGGAGATCACAACGGAGATGCAGCCGTGTGACCACTGTCGGAACCAGAAGTACGAGACGTACGTCCTGCTGACCGTCCTGCGGCGAGCGTTCGTCCGCGCTCAGCGGGAATCGTAAGCGACGCCAGTGACTCATAACGATATTTACTGACTCGGTCCATGGTGAGAGACTCCGTTGTTGTTGGATCTTCTGGTCACCCCATTCAGGACCCGTGTTCCCCGTGTCGCGCACGATCACCCGGGTGAAACGAATTGGCAGATGAAATCGCACGCCGTGAAGAGAACGTTAACAGCGTCGATATCGTCGAAACACGAGTGATTGGGGGCGTTAATCGTTGTCGAGTTCGGAACCCGCGTCTCCTTCGGCGAAGATTCGCCGGGAGATGATCGTTCCGTCAGAGATGGAATCAGGTTCGTCACGGCGGACGAAGCGTTTCTTGAGAACGTCGTAGGCGAACAGACTCGCACCGATGATAACGAAGCCCCAGTGGTAGCCTCCGACGTAGATCGTCCTGTCGACGCCGTCGCCACTGCCCGGGAGATTTCCAACGCATCCGGAGAGACCTGCGATGCCGGCTCCGAGCGCAGTGAGAAACTCGCGTCGCTGTACTGTCGAGGACATGATTGCAGACTACTGCGACTCCTCGCGGGTGAGTTTCGCACGCCGTTCCTCGAACTCCTCGTCGGAGAGGTCGCCACGAGCGTACGCCACTCGGAGTTCCTCGAGTGCTCTATCGCTGGTCAGCGACGACCCGACACCACCGACGAGGCCGCGATAGAGGAGGTAGCCGATGCCGACGAGGACAACGAGCCAGACGAGCATCATTCCGATACCCCACAGCGGTGAGAGGCCGCCGGCCATGCCACCACCCCACCACCAGCCCATCATGCCCATCATCGGCATCGCGAACACCATCATCAACAGCGGGAACAGGACGATCACCGCGAGGACGATCAGGACGATGCGGAGCAGGCCGTCGGACGTGCGCTCTTTTGACATAGTGAACCACTACGGACTTCGTTGGCTGCATTCATAAAGTTGGACGGCCAGTACTGCTCCGTTGGTGGTTCCTAGGTTGGGTGGCGGCTAATACGTCGCTCTGTGTCTTGCTTGGGGCGAATCCACTCAGCAGCAGTCGGGGTCGTCGGGCGACCACTCACACGCGTTGCCAGTCGTCAAGTTGTTTTCGTCAACGTAGGTCGAGAGACACGCGTAGTTGCAGAAGTAGGTCGGCGACCCGCAGTCGTCGGTACAGTCGCGCACACAGATCGGGTCGTGGTCGAAGATACGCGACCTGCAGTAGGCGCACGTCTCATCAACGTTGGGGAGTTCGACGGTCGTAGACATACCTGTGCTACGGGCACGAGTCAAAAACGCATTTCGCCAGCTGACCATCGATATACTCCGCCTCCGGGCTGAAGGCGGTGTGTGAGTGACAAGGAACGACTATAGTATTCGTTAGAAGTAATTACTCACTTTTGGGACCGAAAGCTGGTCAAGAGCGGCGTCTATCGCTGTCGTTAACTCGTCAAGTGAGTCGAAAAATCGGTTGCTCAACGCTGCTTGAAGCTGT
>NZ_PSYX01000007.1:0-200204 GCF_003586325.1 Haloferax sp. Atlit-10N | reverse complement strand
GAGGGTCGTCGATGTCATCGGGCGTGACCACGCACGGGCCGAGCGAACAACAGCGGTCGTAGACCTTCGCCTGCGGCAGGTACAGCGGGTTTTCGCCCTCGATCGACCGACTGCTCACGTCGTTGCCGACGGTGTAGCCGACGATTTCGCCACGCCGCAGGACGATACCGAGTTCGGGTTCGGGGACGTCCCACTGGGAGTCGTCTCTGACGCCGATGGCGTCGCCCGGTTCGACGGTCCGAGAGGGGGTGGCTTTGAAGAAAATCTCCGGCCGGTCGGCATCGTACACGTCGTAGTACATGTCCGGCATGGAACTCTCTTCTTCGCGCGCCTGCTCGCTGATCTGGTAGGTGACGCCCGCCGCCCAGACTTCTTCGGCGTCAACTGGGACGGTCGTGTGCTGGTCGACGAACTCTTGGTCGACGACGTCGGCGTTTTCGGTGAGTTCAGCGGCGAGTCGGTCGATTGGGATTCGGGCGATAGCGGCCACCCGAGCCAAATCCCCGAACGTCCGGAGGTCCTGGTCGGCGGTTGTGAGGTCGTACGTCGTGGAGTCGCGAGTTGCCGTGAGACAGCGCTCTCCCGACACCTCAAGCTGGTGGTACTGCATTCAGTATCCCCATTACCATCTATTGTTATAAAAGTACGTCCCGACGTGGACACCAACTGGTGGCGGACGGCGCGGAATCGCGGGACGAGAGCGAGTTCGAGAGGAGGTCGCATCCGAGCGACGAGGAGCCGACCGCCGAACGGCGGCCGCGACGTGGCCGCCAAGGGCTCGGAACCGTCGTGCTGGCATCCGACAGGGTTGTTCTCATGGTCAGAACACGGGCGCAGAGAGACGGAACGTTCGACGTTCATGATTTCGGCCGTTTCGGACGTGTTCTCACGGTCTGCCGCCTCCCCGAAGAGACACGTCTGCCAGAGACAGGAGAGATAGTCCGTCTTTGCGTGCGTATCGTTGACATTCATCGTATCTTCGGCCCGGGGGCGGCCGAATCAACAAGTTCTCTATCACAGAACGATAGGTCGTCGATATCGACCGGGAATGTTCACAACGCAAGCGCTTGACGCTGGACGGTCGCGGCCCAGATTACACAGGTACGCTTGTAATGCAGAAGGGCGGAGGCCGGCGAAAGCGACCGGATTGGGCGAGCACCGAGGAGAGACATGATGCGAGACCGAGCGTGATTCCGCGCCGTAGACTGCATTCTCCATTACAGAACACCTATCGAGTCGCCCTTCGGAACCGGCGGTGACCGCGCGTCGAAGACAGTACGGATGTTCGAGAGAACCCTCTCGGCCGGCGACGGGATGACGACGTGCGGAAGAAGATACGGAGGGTCGCGTCAGAACGCGCTGTCGGCGAACCCGCCGTCGACGGTGACGATCTCACCGGTCACGAACGAAGACGCGTCGCTCGCGAGGTAGACCGCCGCGCCGACGATTTCCTCTCGCTCCGCGACTCGGCCGAGCGGCGTTCGCTCGTCGATTCGCGTGCGTTTTTCGGTCCCTTCGGCGTAGGTGTCGGCGTTCTGTGGCGTGATGACGAATCCCGGCGCGATGGCGTTGACGCGTATCTCGGGCGCGAGCTCCTTCGCCGACGCGCGGGTGAACGCCTCGACGCCGCCCTTCGCCGCCGAGTAGGCGGGGAGGTTCGCCATCGAGAGCCGCGCGGCCAGAGAGGAGATGTTGATAATCGACCCGCCGTCGGCGACCGCCGGGGCCATCGCCTGCGTGACGCGGCGGACGCCCCCGAGCGCGATGTCGGTGACGTGGTCCCAGGCGTCGTCGTCGATGCCGCGGACCGAGTCGCGCGAAATCGCGCCCTGCGAGGCGACGACCACGTCGATACCGCCGAACTCCTCGACGGCGCGCTCGCGGACGCGTTCGAGCGAGGCCCGGTCGGTCACGTCGCACGTCTCCCGAACCGCGTTCGCGCCCAACTCCTCGACGGCGTCGGCCGTCTCGTCGACCGCCGACTGGCGTCGACTGGTTGCGAGTACGTCCGCCCCCTCGCTGGCGAATCCGAGAGCGATTGCCTGTCCGATGCCGCTTGTCCCGCCGACGACGACAGCGCGCTTGTCACTGACGGAGACTGGCGTGTGCTCGTATGCGACCATGGTTCCAGTCCGCACGGTGCCGACATGATAGTTGCGGAACGCGCGATGGGAGTGCCGCATGCAATACGTTTTTACCGACCCGTGCCACATGTGCTCTCATGCGAGGACTTGCCAAAGTGGAGCGTAGCTCCGGCGCTATGGAGTTCGTCGAGCGACAGAAACCGGAACCGGACGCCGGAGAGGTGCTCGTAGAGGTCGACTACGCCGGCCTCTGCGGGAGTGACGCGGGCATCTACGAGTTCGAATCCGCCTTCGAACGGATGGAGCTCCCGACCGTCATCGGCCACGAGTACGCCGGGCGCGTGGTCGAAGTCGGCGACGGCGTGACTGAGTTCGGCGTCGGCGACCGCGTGGTCGAACGGCCGATTCGGGGCTGCGGCGAGTGCTATCAATGTCGCATCGGCGAGGAGAACGTCTGCCAGGACGCGGTCATCACGGGCGTCGACCACGACGGCGCTTACGAGCGGTTCATCGCCGTCCCGGAACGCGCCCTCCATCCGATTCCGGACGACGTGGAACAGCGACACGCCGCGGTCGCCGAACCCACGAGCATCGCCGCACGCGCCGTCATCGAGAACTCTCGCGTCGGCGCGGGCGACCGCGTGCTGGTCGAAGGACCCGGTCCGATCGGTCTGCTCACGGCCCAAGTCGCGGCCGCACAGGGCGGCACCGTCGTCGTCTCCGGCGTGGGACAGGACGCCGACTATCGGCTCCCGCTCGCGGAGGAACTCGGCTTCGAGACCGTCAACGTCGCCGACGACGACACCGAGGCGCGCCGCGAGCGACACACCGGCGGCGTCGGCTACGACGTGGTGTTCGACACGACCGGCCACCCCTCGGGGCTCACGACGGCCGTCGAAGAGGTCCGCAAGGGCGGCCAAATCGTCCTCGTCGGTCAGACCGGTGAGACCTCGATGCCCTACTCCCCGCTCGTCCGGGCCGAAATCGACCTGCAGTGCTCGTACGCGTCCATGTACGAGGACTTCGAGCGCTCCTTCCGGCTGATTCGCGACGGCGACGTGGACTGCGAGACGTTCGTCGACACCCGGTTTTCGCTGCTCGAAGCCGACGAGGCCTTCGAGACGTTCATCGAGGGCGGGACGTGCAAGCCGGTGTTCGATATCTCGGAGTTGGCGTAAGGGGGGTTCCGGTCGACCGCAACCCAGACCGAGAACTAATATAGTATATTAAACACAATATTAGATTCAGGTGAAGAAAGACACATCGGCCACAATCCCCTAACTGTGGCCATAATCAAATTTCTTGCCCAATCTAACTATTGAAAAATAAATATTCAGAATATAATATCCGCAATGGTTTGGATAAACAGTCGGATGTATAGATTATAACACACAAAATAAACCAAAATAGGCAAATAAATTCAATTTTTTGATAGCATTCCTAATATATCTCCCGCCACTATTGTTTTCCTCATACAATTTTAATGCGCCAGTCGAACCTTGAACCGGGACATGGGACTACCGGGAGGTCGCCAAAGGACGAAGCGAGGAGAGTCGAAGGGCGGCGTCAGTCGCTGGCCGAGTCGCCGCTGGCCGGCGGCGAGAACTCAGGGTCCCCGTATTGAGAGTCCGAGCGGTCGTCGGCGAGGTCGTCTGCGGCGGGGGTCTCCCCGTCCGGGAAGTAGCATGCGGCGCGGTGCTCGCCGCTTCGGACGGTATCGAGTCCGGGCTCGCTCTCCCGGCACTCGTCTTCCGCCTTCGGGCACCGCGGAGCGAAGACGCAGCCCGACGGGAGGTCGACCGGATTCGGTGGCTCGCCGTCGAGCAGAACGCGGTCGCGGTCGACCGTCGGGTCCTTCTCGGGAGCGGCCGCGAGGAGCGAGGTGGTGTACGGGTGTTTCGGCTCGGCCGCGATGGACTCGACGTCTCCCTCCTCGATGACCCGACCGAGGTACATAATCGCGAGACGGTCCGACACCTGCACCAGACTGGCGAGGTCGTGGGAGATGTAGACGATGCCGATGTCCTCGGTGTCCGCGAGTTCACGCAGGAGGTTCAGCAGGTTCACCTTCAGCGACACGTCGAGCATCGACGCCGGCTCGTCGCAGATGAGGAAGTCGGGGTCGAGAACGAGCGCCTTGGCCACCGCGACGCGCTGACGTTGGCCCCCCGATAGCTGGTGCGGGTACTGGTCGAGGAACTTCCGCGCGGGCGTGAGCCCGACTTTCTCCAACGTCTCGATGATGGCCCGTTCGCGCTCGTCGGTCCGGTAGTCGTGGATAGTGAGCGGTTCGCCGACCAACTGCCGAACCGTCTGTCTCGGGTTGAGCGAGTCGAAGGGGTCCTGGAATATTATCTGAACCTTCCGGCGGAACTCGCGCATGTTCCCGTCCGCGTAGTGCTCGTAGGGCTCGCCGTCGAAGACGAACTCGCCGCCGGTCGGCTGTTTCAGGAGCGCGATGGTCTCGCCGAGCGTCGACTTCCCACAGCCGGACTCGCCGGCGATGCCGAGGATTTCGGACCGCCGGACGCGCAGGGAAACGCCGTCGACGGCGCGGACGTAGTTCGGGTCGTTCCCCCTGAGTTGCTCCAAGAGCGGCTGGCTCTGCTCGTAGTACTTCTCGAGACCGTCGGTTTCGAGGAGCACCTCGCCGCGGTCCGATTCGTCGTGACTGTCGGGGATGCCCCACGTCTCCGGGTCGGTGGCGTCGCGCCGCATCTGGGCGGCTTTGGTGACGTGGTGGCACGCCGAGCGGTGGTTACGGTTCGGCAGGTCGACGAGGTCCGGATGGGACGCCTCGCATTCCTCGGTCGCGAACGGACACCGGTCCTTGAAGACGCACGCGCTGGGTTCCTCGCTCAGGTTCGGCGGTGACCCCGGAATCGAGACGGGGTCTTGGTCGCCCTCCTCTATCTCCGGGAAGGAGTTCTTCAGCCCCATCGTGTACGGGTTCGTGGGGTTCACGAGGACGTTGTCGACGCTTCCCTGTTCCATGGCTTTTCCGCCGTAGAGGATCGAAAGCTCGTCGCACGTCTCGGCGATGACGCCGATTTCGTGGGTGATGAGCAGCAACGAGCTGTCCATCCGGTCCTGTATCTCCAGAATCTTGTCGATAATCTTGTCCTGAACGATGACGTCGAGCCCCGTGGTCGGCTCGTCGGCGATGATGAGGTCCGGTTCGAGCGCGAGCGCCATCGCGATGGTCACGCGCTGGCGCATCCCCCCGGAGAACTCGTGGGGGTAGTCGTCGATTCGGTCGGGGTCGAGTCCGACGATTTCGAACAGCTCTCGGACCCGCGAACGCGCCTTGTCGTCGGTGACGTTCCGGTGGGTCTGAATCGCCTGCCGAATCTGCGCGCCGGTGGACATCACCGGGTCGAGCGAGTCCATCGCGCTCTGGGGGATGTAGGCGATGTCCTCCCAGAGCACGTCGCGACGCTCGCGCTCGCTGAGGCCGGTCAGGTCGCGGCCCTGGAATTCGATGCTGCCGGATTCGACGGAGCCGTTGCTGGGGAGGAGACCGAGAACCGCCTCGGCGAGCGTCGATTTCCCCGAGCCGGATTCGCCGGCGAGGCCGTAGTTGACGCCCTCGTCGATGCTGAACGACACGTCGTTGACGGCGTGGACGGTTCCGCTGTCGGTCGAGTACGTGACCGTGAGGTCTGTGATGTCGAGGAGGCTCATTGTTCGGTCTGAATCTCCGGGTTGATGACTTCTTCGTAGGCGCGGCCGATGAGGAACACCGAGGTGGTGATGGCTGCGATGCCGAGTGCGGGCGGGAGCACCCACCACCAAGCGACGCGCATGTTGCCCGATTCGAACACCTGTCGGAGCATCCGGCCCCAACTCGTGACGGTCGGGTCGCCGAATCCGAGGAACGCCAGGCTGGCCTGCGCGGCGATGGCCCACGCGATGCCGTAGGCCGTGTAGAGAAAGCCGATGGGGAGCACGTTCGGCGCGACGTGGTAGAGCATCGTCCGCAAGTCGCTCGCGCCGCTGGCGCGCGCCGACTTCACGAAAGTGCGCTCTCTGACGGAGAGGACCTCGGAGCGGACGACGCGGGCGGGCATCTTCCAGAGGAACGCGACGATGATACCCGTCATGAGCCAGACGCTCGGCGTCACGAACGTCAGGAGTAACAGCGCCATCGGCGTGAACGGCAGCGAGAACGTGAGGTCCGTGAGACGCATGAGAACCTCGTCGACCCAGCCGCCGTAGTACCCGCTGACGAGTCCCACGAGAAAGCCGAGCGCACCGGTCCCGATGCCGCCGAACAGGCCGACGATGAACGTCGGTTGCGCGCCGGCGAGGAACTGGCTCAGGACGTCTTTGCCGTAGGCGGTCGTCCCGAACGGAGCCGCGCCGGTCGGTTCGGACAGCCGCAGCATCGAGCCGGCGTCGTCGCGGACGGTGTGCTCGATGGGGTCGTGCGGGGCGAGCGCGGGGCCGAGGAGACCGAGGAAGACGAACGCCGCGACGATGAGGACGCCGGCGAACGCGAGGCGGTCGCGTCGCAGGAACGTGAACTGGTCGCGGAGCGTCTCCGCGACCCCCTCGACGCGCTTTTTCAGTTCGGCTTCGGGCTTCGTCTCGGTGCTCACGCGGCACCACCTCCGCTGGTCGAGACGGTCGGGTCGAAGTAGGCGTACAGCACGTCGGCGACGAGGTTCGCCACGATGACCGCGAGCGCCATGATGAAGACGGCGGCCTGCACCAGCGGGTAGTCCTGCTGTTGGATGGCGAGCACGAGTTCGCGGCCGATGCCGGGCCAGCCGAAGACGACTTCGAGCAGGATGAGTCCCTGGAAAATCATCCCGAGACGCAGCGCGAAGTAGGTCAGAATCGGCAGCATGGAGTTCCGACCCGCCCGCGCGAGCTGCTGCATCTCCGAGAGCCCCTTCGCGCGGTGGAGCTTGAGGAACTCAGAGCCCCGCTTTTCGACGACGCCGTTGCGTGCCAACAGCAGGAAGTCGCCGCTGTAGTACAGCACCGACACCGTAAACGGCAGGATGTAGTGGTGCAGGAAGTCGAGCGAGGCGAACGTCTCGACGTAGCCCTCCGGCGAGGCGCTGATAGAGCGCATCCCGAATGCGGGCACCAGTTCGAGGTTGTACGCGAAGATGATGACGAACAGGATGCCCGTGATGAACACCGGCGTCGACCGGAGGAACGTCGTGGCGATGATGCTGAGCTTCTCCAGTTTGCTCCCGCGGTTCCAGCCGACGTACATCCCGAGCAGGGAACTCAGGACCGCCGTCGTCACTAACGCGGGGACGAGCAGGATGAGCGTGTTGACGAGCCGCGGGGCCAGTACCCCCCAGACGGGCTGGCTCCGCAGGATGGAGTAGCCGAACTGGAACAGCAGGATGCTCTGGAGGTAGCTGAGGTACTGCCGCCACATCGGCTGGTCGAGGCCGTACATCGCTCGAATCTCGGTGATTTGCTGCTGGCTCAGGTTGCCCGCGGTGACGAGGGATTCGAACGGACTCCCCGGGAGCAACCGCAAGACGACGAAGATGACCGAGACGGCCACGAGGGTGAGCACGATGGAGATGGCGAGCCGCTTTGCGAGAAACCGCTGGAACTCGCTCACGGTCGGACCCCCCAACGCCACGAGTGAGTAGTGTTCGACATGCGTGTCACCTCACGAGAAGTCCGCCTGTCCGAGCTCGTCGCGGCGCTTGTGCATGTTCCCGGGCTGAATACGCTCGACGAAGGCGGCCCACGCGTCCCCGTTGGGGAACCGGAGGTTGCCGTCGTCGTCCCGCGTGTAGCCGGCCTGTTCGAGGAGCGATTTCGCCCCGTCGATGTCGAACTCGTAGTGGGTGGTATCCGACGTGTGCCACGGCGTGAGGTCCGAAATCGGGTTCTCCCCGCTCGGGACGGTCGCGCGGTCCTGCAGCACGTCGGCAGCGAAGCCCTCGGTATCTATCGACTTGGCGAGAGCGACGCGGAACTCCTTGTCGCGAACGAGCGGACAGGAGAACATCAGCTTCGTGTCGAGCGGCGCGAAGTTGCCCGAGGTCATCTTCTCGACGCCGGCGGTGCTCGCGGCGCGGTCGGCCTGCGAGTTCGAGAGCGTCGTGCCGATGGCGTCGATTTCGCCGCCCTGCAGCGAGCCGATCATGGAGTCGATGTTGCCGACGTTTATCCAGATGACGCGGTCGACGCCCTCGCCGGTCGTGGCCTGGTCGCCGAGCACGTCTGCCCGCCAGTCGTCGTCGAACATCCAGTGACCCTCGTTTTTCGACACCTCGAAGCGAGTACCCTGCTCCCAGTTCTCGTACGTGAACGGCCCCGTGCCGACGGGCGACTCGGGGTTGTGCTGAGACGGGTTCTCCACGTCCTCCCACTTGTGCTTGGGGATGATGACGCTGCGAACGACGCGCTGGGTCATGAACGCCGCGTCGGGGCCCTTCAGATTGAACCGAACCTCGTGGTCGCCGAGCACCTCGACCGACTCGACCGGCTCGTAGAACGGCGTCTGACTGGTCGAGGAGTGTTCCTTGTACAGTTCGACGGTGAACTTCACGTCCTCCGCGGTGAACGGCTCGCCGTCGTGCCACTCGACGCCCTCGCGAAGAGTGAGTTCGACGGTGGTGTCGTCGACGAACCCGCCGCCGGTCGCCAGCGCGGGGACGACTTCGAGGTCCGGCGTGGCGTCGAAGAGGCCGTCGTAGATGAACGTCAGCCGCTTCGCCTCCGCGCCGCCGGCGGCCCACGGGAGGTTCAGCGAGTTCATCGAGGTGGTCACGCCCTTGATGTAGGTCCGGTCGTCGGTCTGGGGTTGCAGGTTCACCTCCGACCAGACGAACGAGTCCTTCGTCGGGCCGTTACCCGGCGTCTGGACGTAGCCGCTCCAGCGCTCCGTGTTGACCGCGGTGATGATATCGGGGAACAGCGTAATGAGCGCGCCCACGTCCTCGCTGAAAATGCGCTGCGCCTCGGCGACGAGCTCCTCGCGCTCGGGTCGGTCGGTCGTCTGACTCTGTTCCGTCAGCACCTCCTGCAGGTCGGGGTGGTAGTAGTTGTCGTAGTTCGAGAGGCTCGTCTCGCTCCGCCGCATCAAAAGCGGGTTCGGGTCCAGCCCGCGTTGCGGGTCCGGACCGTGGGTACTCATCGAGATGATCGCTTCGAGCCCCTTCGTGTCCCAACTCTGGGCGTACAGTTGGTTCAGCGGTCGATCGTTGAGTTGCGTCTTGACGCCGAGGGCGTCGAGCCCACGCTGGACCATGAGCGCGTGTTCCCGCATCCACGGGTCGTCCTCGCTCGAAAATTCGAGCGGGACGGGGTCCAACACCGCACCCGCGGTCGCGCTGTAGTCGAGCGGCGGTTCGTCGGCGTCGATGGTCTCCCACTCGCGCCAGTACTTCGTCTCGACCGTCTCCGGGGTTCCAGAAGGAACGTCGGGAGTGAGGCTCGACCCGCCGTCAGTCCCGCCGTTCCCGCTCCCGCCGCCACCGGTACACCCGGCGAGTCCGGTCACGCCGAGGGCGGTCGCAGTCGCCGCCACGTAGTCGCGTCGCGTAAGGCCAGTTCCACGTTCGACACCCGAACTATCACGATTTTTCTCCGACATTGCGACAGCCTGTTATGGAGTATCTTCCATGGTGCTGTTCCCGATACGCCCCGATATCTATCGTTCTTTATATACTCGGTCGCCGAGATTCGGCAATATTCTCCAACAAGGGCTGAGCTACTCCTGTCGCGGACCGTAGATGAGTTCGAGCAGATTTCGCTCCGCGGTCCGGAGTCGTTCGCTCAGCGTGGACTGAGCGATACCCAGTTCCTCGGCGAGTTCGGTCTCAGAGGTCTCCCGCGGAATGTGGAAGTAGCCGTGGTTGAATGCCGTCTCCAGAACCGCGAGTTGGTCGTCGGTCAGCTTAGAGATTAACACCTCCTTTAATCGGCCGCTGTCGAGCGGTTCACCCGGGGCTTCGTCCTGCGTCACGGAGCGGAGTTCGAACTCCCCGAGCGTCTCCTGAATCTCGTCGGCGAGTTCCCTGAAGTGGTCCCAGTCCTGGGCGGTGGCGACGACCTCGAAGACGCCGTCTTGGAGGACGATGCGGTTCGGAATCGTCTCCTGTCTGAGAACCAGTCCGAGGATGAACGGGTACGACTCGTTGGCGAGAATCGTCACTCGACGTATCTGCACGTCGGTCGAGGCGGTCGGAATCTCCTCGTCGTAGAAGACGGTCACGCCCGAGATGTCGGCGAGGAGGGACTCCACGTCGAAGGGGGCGTTCGAGGCGATGGTGAGCGACTCGATCCACGTCCCGTCCTCGACGTAAAACGCGTTGTCCAACTCGATGCTCCGGGCGTCTCGCAGACGGCGGTCTATCTTCGACATGACGCCGGTCGGGGCCGTCGTAAACTCAACACGTAAGATGCGAACTCACCCGTACCGGGCAGATACCGCTCACCTACAAATAGCCCGGTGGTTGTCGCAACGGGGGGCGTCACCGAAACCTGGATTCGCGCGGACGGGTCGGTGCGCCGGTCGCCGACTCAGGCGACGAGCGGCCAATAAAAGAGCCACGAGAGGGTCACGACGACGAGCGACAGGCCCATCGTCACGAACCCGAACAGCGTCACGTCCCGATTCGTCAGCGGTCCGCGGTCTAGCGAGACGAGGACGGCAGTCGTGTTGAACGGGAGAATCGTCGTCGACCCCACCACGAGGAGGACCGCGAGTCCGAGATAGAGCCGCGTCACGCCGAACGTCTCCGCGAATCGCAGCACGATGGGGAGAATCACCACGATGGCGGCCGACCCGGTCGAAAACAGCACGCGAACGGTGACCGCGAACCCGAGGAGCAGTCCGACGAGTTGCCAGTGACTGAACGCCTCGAACGGGACGAACCGCGCGAGGAGGTCGACGACGAGCGCGATAGTTTGGGTCGCTTCCAGGGCGTCCAGAATCGACAGCGTCGCGCCGATGAGAAAGAGGACGCCCCAACTGAGTCCCTTGACGTCGTCGGCGTCGATAACGTCGACTCCCGGAAGCGCGAGGACGGAGACCGCGGCGACCGCCGGGAGAATCTCGGGAAGTCCGGCGAACGACCCAACGACCCACGCGAGGACGGTCCCGGCCATCACCGCCGCGACGAGTCCCTGTTCGCGGGTCAACTCGCCGTCGGCGGACGCATCCGCAATCCCCGACGTGCCGGGGTCGACAGTCGAGTCGGCGTCGACGGTGTTGAGGAGACCGGCAGCCGCGGCGGCCAGTACGTAGAGCGCCACCGTGGGTGGGACCATCAAGACAGCCCACTCGACCCACGAGAGCGGGCGGACGCTCGTCGCGAGGATGCCCGAGGTGACGAGCGCCATCCCGCCGCCGGTCATGAGCGCCATCGACGCGATGGGGTTGATGTGACCCAAGAGGAGGAACGTCGCGCGCTCGAACCCGCTTCCCGACGGGAGGTCGAACTCCTCGGTTACCTCCTCGACGATGGGGATGAACGCGACCGCGCGGGCCATCGCCGACGGCATGAACAGCGCCAGCACGAGGACGTTCCGCGCGATGGAACGAAACGCCCCGCGGGGGGTGCTGTCCGGGGACAGCAGTCGGTTCGCTAACTGGGTGTCCAACCCCACCGACCGGACCGCGTTGCCGAGGAGTAACAACACGAGGAGGAAGTAGACGAGCGAGGAGGTGAAGCCGCTCACCGCGGCCTCGAAGGAGTCCACGACGCCGAGAGCGTACAACAGGGAGACGCAGGCCAGACTCGAAATCGCGTACGGAACCGGCTTCGTCAACCAAAGCAGGAGCGCGACGACGAAAACCGAAAGCGCGTACTGCGACCGAACCGGAAGGACGGAGACGGGGTGGAGGCCGACGACCGCGAGGAGCAAGGCGGCGGCGACCGCGAGCGTCACCGTCTGCGACGAGAGTTCGGGGGCGCGCAGCCCTCGACCGGGCAACCAATCTATCACGAACGTACCTGCACACAACGGGTCCAAATAGCTACTGCCGGCGACAATTCGGGCCGCCAGTCGGGGGGAGAGCGCGAATCGAGTCGATACAACCCCCAGAATGAATAATTTGGATTATTTAGATAATTTGAGTTATCCAAAGAGTCGGAGTAACCATAATTATTTCAACTGCGCCGAGAATCTCGCTATCACGGATATCCCCATCATGTCACGTGCAGTCAGCGTCTGTCTCCTCAAAGGCGGTATCGGCAAGTCGACGACCTCCATCAACCTCGCCCGCGAGCTCGCACACCGGGGCAGCGACGTACTGCTCGTGGACCTCGACCCGAACGGACACACCACGACGGGGCTCGGATTCGGCGAGGAGTTCTACTCGGAAGCGCACCTCGGCGACGTGCTCCTCGACGACGCCGAGTTGGAGCCGCGGGAGCTCATCTTGGAGACCGGGTTCGAAATCGACCTCCTCCCGTCGAACGACCGCATCGAGCAGGTCGAGTCGGACCTCGGCGGCGTGATGATGGGGTCGGCGCGGCTCAAACAGCGCGTCATCGACCCGCTTCTCGGCGACGACTACGACTACGTCGTCGTGGACTGCCCCGCGGCGCGCGGGAAACTCAACGACAACGCGCTGTACGCCACGCAGAACCTCGTCTTGCCGATGCGCCCCGAGTCGGGTGCGCTCTCGGGGCTCGAAAAGACGGTCAAGCGGCTTATCACGCCCGCGCGGGAGCACTTCGACCTCGAAATCCTCGCGGTCGTCCCGACCGACCTGCGGGACCGAATCGACCACGACCGCCCGACGAGACGGCTCGTGGAGGCGCTCGTCTCGAAGCCGAACATCGCGTCGAAGCTCCCGAACTTCGCGTACACCGACCCGGAGGTGTTCGAGGCCATCGACGACGGCGAGTGGGACGACGACCTGCCGAAGCCCGGAATTCGGCACCGCTCGGCCATCGACGCGTCGATTCGAGAGCACATGCCGCTTCGGGACTACGACAGCACCTGCGACCAGTTGGCGTGCTACGACGAACTCGCGCAGATCGTCGAAGAAGGCGAGGTGGCCCGATGAGCGAAGACCCCTTCGGCGACCTCGACGCCGCGATGGGGAGCGGGGAGTCCGCGTCGGAACCCGAATCCGAACCGGAGCCCGAGGGTGCTGACGCCAACGACGCGGCCGAATCGGAAGTGGAGCCAGAATCGGAACCGCTCGACGAAATCGACCCCCGCGAGCGCCCCGCCTTCGAGTTCGACGAGACCGTCCACAAGGCGCTGTACGTGCTCGAAGCGGTCGCCGACGAGTTCGACGACATCATCACCTACGACGTGGAGCGCGAACTGACTCGCGACCACGGACTCAAGGGCGTCACGAAGAGCGAACTCCACAACGCCGCGCTCGCCGTGGCGACCGAACATCCCGAAGAAATCGTCGAACGCGTCCTCGAACAGCGCGGCGTCGACAACGACGAGAGTTCTGAATAATTCGGATAATCCGCCTTCGTCAAACCTCTTAGCGCCGGACAGAACACGTGCGGAACGACAGCGGGAGCGAAACGCCCGTGACAGCGCTAGAGTAGTGTGACGGCCACCCACGACTAAAGTCGTGGGCTTCCCACGAGCAAAGGCCCGCTGGTTTGGGAGATTTAAGGTTTGCACACCGACCGGGTGCAGGCACCGCCACGATACCGTTACTCCTATCGTCTCCCCGTAGGGCGGATTCGGAGGTACTTGGTTGTTTAACGTCGGTATCCAACCTATTTCGAAGGGGATACCTTCGACTGTCGGTTGGGGAATCCGATACTGTCCAATTGTCCCGGTATGGGCGCGGACGTGCCGCGTCGGATAGCACCCAATACAACAGCGAACACGTTAACAGTATCGTGCGCCGATTCAGCCCACGACTTCAGTCGTGGGCTTTCTCGGCTAATCTCGGTAACGCGAGAGGAACCGGCGCTCACCGAATTATCTTGTCGCGGCCGGGGTCGAAGAGCGGCCCTGACCGGACCGTCGCGGAGTAGGCGTCACCTTCGTACCGGATTTCGACTTCCTGTCCCGCGCTGGCGTACTGTTCGGGGAGGTAGGCGTACGCGATGCCGGCGTCGATAGTGTAGCCGTAATCCGCCCGACAGCAGTAACCGACGACGTCGCCGTCGGCGAACACCGGGTGGCCCGCGTCGACGACGGCCTCCTCCTCGTCGAGCGTTATCGGGACGATGCGGTCGCTCGGGCTGTCGTCGTTTTTGTCTTCCACGAGCGCCGTCTTCCCGACGAAGTCCGTGTCGAGGTCGACCGCGAAGCCGATGCCGGCCTCGTACGGGTTGTGTTCGGGCGTGAGGTCCGTCCCCCAGAGACGGTACCCCTTCTCCATACTCGTCGAGTCGAGCGCGGCCCAGCCGACGGGAGCGATGTCGTACTCCTCGCCGGCCTCCCGAATCGCGTCCCAGAGCTGGCACCCGTACTCGGTCGGGGCGTAAATCTCCCAACCGAGTTCGCCGGCGTACGAGAGTCGAAGCATCGTCACGGGGATGCTCCCGAGATAGGTCTCCTGTGCGGAGTAGAACGGGAATTCGTCGTTCGAGAGGTCGGCCTCGACGAGGTCCGAAAGCACCTTCCGGGAGTCGGGCCCGAAGACGCCGATACCGGTCCGACTGGAGACGTGCGCGGTCACGTCGACGGAGCCGTCGTCGGGCGCGTGTTCTTTGACCCACCGCGAGTGGAGCGTCGCCGAGCTTCCGCCCCCGGTGAACAGCACGAACCGGTCGTCGTCGAGACGGGCGACCGTCAGGTCGGCGAGCACGCCGCCGTCTTCGTTGAGCATCGCCGAGTAGCGCATCCGGCCCGGGGTGACGTCCACATCGTTCGTCAGGAGCCCCTGCAGGAACTCCAGCGCACCCGGTCCCGTCACTTCGATGGGCGTGAAGGTCGTCATATCGACCATGCCGACCTTCTCGCGGAGGTGCTGGTGTTCCGCGCCGTGGACCTTCGACCAGTTCTGCGAGAGCCAGTCGGGGCGGTCCGGAACGTCGTACGTTTCGAGGAGCGTCTCGTTGGACTCGTACCACTGCGGGACCTCCCAGCCGTCGCTGTCGTAGAACTCCGCGCCGAGGTCGGCCTGCCGGTCGTAAAACGGGCTCCGGCGGAGGGCACGCTGTCCGTCCGGCTGTTCGCGCGGGTGGATGAGCTGGTACACCTCCCGGTACTGTTGTGCCCCGCGGCCGTAGGTGTACTCTCGGCTGCCCGTGTGAGACTGGAACCGGGAGACGTGCGCTCCGGAAGCGTTGACTCGGGAGCCGTCGAGCCGCGGCGTCCCGTCCTCCATCCAGCTGGCGACGATGTCGCCCGCGCCGCCGGACTGCGTGACCCAGACGGCGAGCGCCCACCAGAGTCCCTCCGTGTCCTCGTCCGGCCCGAGGATGGGCATGCCGTCGGGGGTGAACGAGAACATCCCGTTGATGGCGGAGGTCCACTCGCAGTCCGCGAAGCCGGGGACGAGTTCGCTGGCGGCGTCGAACGCCGACCGGTCGTGGTCCGGGTGGGTGTTCTCGTAGAAGTGCTCCTCGGTAAACTCGCGGAGAGACGGGTATTCGAGTCCGAGGTCGTCGAGCTTGTCGGGACCGTAGATGTCCGACGGGTCGACGAGGAGCGACTCGTGGTTGTACGAGCCGATACCGTAGCGCTCGCCGTGCTGTCGGTAGTACAGCGAGTGGTCTTGGTGCCGAAGCAGCGGCTGTTCGATTTCGCGCGACGCGCCATCGAGTTCGTCCAGTTCGTCGGAGACGAGATACTGGTGTGCGCAGGGCACGAGCGGGATGTCCGTGCCGACCATCTCGCCGAACAACGGCCCCCAGATGTTCGTGGCGACGAGCACCTCGTCGGCCTCGATTCGGCCGTGTTCGGTATCGACCGCATCGATACTGCCGCCGGAGATGTCGATGTCCGTGACCTCGGTGTGGCCGTAGAACTCGACGCCTGCCTCACGTGCCTGCTCCGCCATCGACTCGGCGGCACTAACGGCGTCGGCCTTTCCGTCCGACGGGACGTAGTACCCGCCGTAGATGACGTCGGAGTTTATCTGCGGGACGCGCGCTTCGACCTCCTCGGGCGTGAGAAGTTCGCCCTCGTCGATGCCGTACGACTGCCCCCACTCGCGCTTGCGTTTGAGGAAGTCCCAGCGCGCCTCGGTGTAGGCGACTTCGATGCCACCGCACGTCCGGAAGTCGCCGAACCCGTCGTAGAGGTCGCGCGTGTACGACGCCATCTCTGTCATCAGCTTGTTCCCGGCCGTCTGGAACACGAGTCCGGGCGCGTGAGACGTCGAGCCCCCGGTCTCGAACAGCGGTCCCCGGTCGAGGACGACGACGTCGTCGCGACCCGACTCGGCGAGGTGATACGCCGCGCTACAGCCGACACAGCCGGCCCCGACGACGACCGTTCCGGCGCGTTCGGGAAACGTAGACCATGTGCTCATATACCAAACAGTAGTGACCGCGGCCTTCGGATGTCTCTCCGGGTCCACTATCTGAGGTGTATAAGTTCCGGGGGTGACGAGAACCGGGTCTGGCCACGGACGAGCGTCACTCGCCAACGAGTATTTCTCGCCGACGAGCGTCACTCGCCGACGAGGTACTTCTCTCTGAGGTAGATAACGAGGCTGGCGCTCAGGAACGCGAGACCCGCGCCCTGTAGCTCACCGACAGTCATCGCGAACAGCGCGACGACGAAAAGGAAGACCGCGAACGCCGCCGAAGCGACAGCGAGCGCGTTCATCGATAGCGTAGAGTCATCGATTCGATGCTTCCGTTCAGTCGTCCGTCGTCCCGGATTTCTCTCGGATGTCGGTCACGACCGACGTCCGAGACCGACCGACGTCGATGTCGATATCTTCGTCACCCAGGTTCTCTATCCGCTCGGCGAACTCCTCGGACTGCAGGAGTTCGTACTCCTTGTCGAGGCCGAGATAGACCGTGTAGCACGTGACGACGAGGACGATAGCGAACGGGAATCCCGTCGCGATAGCCGCCGTCTGGAGTGCGTCGAGCCCGCCGCCGTAGAGGAGAAGCGACGCGACGACGCCCTCCGTGACCGCCCAGAAGATACGCTGCGTCCGCGGAACATTGTGTTTGCCGCCCGACGTGAGATGGTCGACGACGAGCGACCCCGAGTCTGAAGAGGTCACGAAGAACGTCACTACGAGCGTCACCGCGAGCAGTCCCGAGACGGCGCTGAATGGGAACTGTTCGAGGAGCGCGAACATCGCGACCGTCTGTCCGGCCTCGCCGTAGGTCGCGAGGACGACGCCGTTGCCCTGAAGCGAGTTGAACAGGGCGCTCCCGCCGAACGCCGAGAGCCAAACGGTCGAGAACAGTGACGGCAGGACGAACACGCCGAAGACGAACTCGCGGACCGTCCGTCCCTTCGAGATGCGCGCGACGAACATGCCGACGAACGGCGACCACGCAATCCACCACGCCCAGTAGAACACCGTCCAACCGTTGACGGTGGACGCACCGCCGCCGAGCGTGCCGGTGAAGAACGCCAACGAGAGAAAGTCGCTGAAGTAGTTTCCGAGCCCCTGCACCCACGCGCCGAAGATACTCATCGTCGCGCCGGCGACGAGCACGAACGACAACAAGACGAACATCAGAAAGACGTTCAGCGTGCTCAGACGCCGGATGCCGTCTTCGAGGCCGGCCGCGACGGATGCGGTGGCGATGAGAGTAATCACGGCGATGAGCCCAATCTGCATCCCGGTGTTGTTCGGAACGCTCAGGATGCCGAGCATGCTCTCGCCGAGGATGTACGATAGACCCGTGTTTATCTGTGCGACGCCGAGTCCGAGCGACGTGGCGAGGCCGAACAGCGTCGCGAACACCGACACGAGGTCGATGAGATGGCCCGGCCAGCCGTAGATTCGCTCACCGAGGAGCGGCCAGAAAATCGACCGGAAGGTGAGCGGAAGCCCCCGATTGAACGAGAAGAACGCGAGCCCCAGTCCGACGAGGCCGTAGATGGCCCACGGGTGGAACCCCCAATGGAAGAACGTCTGGGTCATCGCGGCGATGCCCGCGCCACCGGACCCGGCTTCGGCGTCGAAGAAGCCGGGGACGTTGGTGAAGTAGTACAGTGGCTCCGCGACGCTGTAGAACATGAGTCCGATACCCATGCCCGCGCTGAACAGCATCGCCATCCACGAGAAGTCGCTGAACTCCTTTTCGGCCTCGACGCCGCCGAGGGTTATCTCGCCGTACTTACTCAGCGCGAAGTACGCCAAGACGACGATAAAGAGATTGACCGACAGGAGGAAGAACCACCCGAAGTTACCCTCGAAAAAACCCCTGACGCCCGAGTAGACGCTCGCCGCCTGCTCGCCGAGGACGAGCGTCACGGCGACGAAGGCGCCGATTATCAAGAGCGCGGCCGGGAAGACGACGGGGTGGATGTCGAGCCCCCAGCGTTGGATGTTCCCATCGCCGGGTTCGCGCTCGGTCTCCGGGTAGAACAGGTCCGCCTGTAGTTCGCTCGTAGACCGGTCGGCCGAGTCGTTGCTATTCGGCATTCGATACACCCTCCGTTAGGAATCGCCTCTGGAATTCGTGTACGCTCATATCGTTGTCCCGCTGTGGGGCCACCCGCGGTCACCGTCGAGGTCGGCGCCTGCTCCGACGCGTCCACTCGAGCTATGACACGAGCCCACACCCCTCACGATTCAACCAACCCATCGGTATTACACATCTTAACCGATAGTCTTCGATAATAGTGGCATTTATACGCAAATAGAGGAACGTTGCGAAAGTTATATCCTCAAATCGGTTGACGGGGTGAAACCGAAAGCCGCGGTCGTCACTCGAACCTGTCGAGCGAGAACATGTCGAGCGGCAGGTCGCTTTCGCCGTCGACGGCGAGGTCGGCGAGGATTTCGCCGATGACGCTGGCGAACTTGAAGCCGTGTCCCGAAAAGCCGGCCCCGACGGCGACCTGCGGGTGGTCGGGGAGCGTGTCGAGGATGAAGTGTTCGTCCGGCGAGTTCGTGAACATGCACGTCGCGAGCGACATCGTCGGCCCCGCGGCCTCCGGGAAGTACTTCTCCGTGACGTCCCGGAGTATCGCCTCGTCGGCGCGGTTCGGCTCGCGGTCGAAGTCGTCGGGGTCGACTTCCTCGTCGCGGTGGTGGTACTTGCCGAGTTTGAAGCCCGGCACGTCGTGGACCGGGAACCCGTAGAACCGACCCTCGGGGACGCTGAGGTTCCAGACGGGGAACTCCTCGGGCGCGAACGTCGACGGCGACTCCGGTTGGAACCACGCGAGCGCCTGTCGCTCGGGGACCGCAAGCCCGTCCAGGGCATCGGCGAGTTTGTAGTTCCACGCGCCCGCGGCGAGCACGAGCGCGTCCGCGACGTACACGCCTCGGTCGGTGCGGACGCGCACGCCACCGTCGTTCGTCTCCGCCCAGTCTTCGACTCGCTCGCGGGCGCGAATCTCGGCACCCCGCGCCTGCGCCGCCTCGGTGTGCGCGATAATCGCCTGCTCGGGGACGATGAACCCGCCGTCCTCTTGATAGACCGCCCGGTACTCCTCGGGGAGTTCGTAGCCGGGGAACCGCTCGTTGACTTCCGCACCGGTCAGCACCTCGTGCGGGATGTCGTGTTCCTCACAGGAACGCTTCGAGCCGGCGAACACGTCGTTGTCGACCGGCCCGGCGTCGATAGAGCCGGTTCGGTGGATGACCTCGCGCCCGGTCTCGTCGGCCAGGTCGTCCCAGAGGTCGTACGCCCGTTCGATGAGCGGGACGTACGAGGGGTGTTCGTAGTACGCGCGCCGGATGATGCGCGTGATACCGTGAGACGACCCCTGCGAGTGGGGAATGTCGTATCGTTCGAGACCGACGACGTCGAGGCCGCGGTCGGCGAGGTGGTACGCGGTCGCGCTTCCCATCCCGCCGACCCCGACCACGGCGACGTCGTATCGGTCGTCGCGGACACTCATTGTGTCCGTCGGTTCGGAACGTCCCCCCTTCACTCTTGACCTGTATCACGGAGCCCCTTTTTCCGTCGTCCGACTCAAAACCCGTCGAGAGCGTCGCTGACGGCCGAACCGTCGCGCCACCGCGATTATCCACCGCCACTTATACGGGTCCACTATTCCCGACGAACCCTTTTCCAAAGATGTGTGTTTCTTCCTCCCATGACACGGTGGAACAACAATCGTGACGAAATCGGTGCGGTTAGTGCCGACATCACTGCGGAAACGAACGCGTTGCCGGCGAAGTACTTCACGGACCCCGAGGTCCACGAGATGGAAAAGGAGAAAGTGTTCGGTCAGTACTGGGTCTACGCGGGTCACGCGACCCACATCCCGGACGCCGGCGACTACTTCACGCGAACCATCGGCGGCAAGCAGATAATCGTCACCCGCGATGACGACGGCGACGTACGGGCGTTCTACAACGTCTGTGCCCACCGCGGGTCGAAGATGCTCGACGACACGCCGATGACCGACCCCGGAAGCCTCAGTCGAATCACCTGCCCGTACCACCTCTGGGCGTACGAACTCGATGGGTCGCTCCAGAGCACTCCGAAGAGCTTCGAGGAGGCGAGTCTGAACCCCGACCTCGACGACGACGCCGTCAGCGAACTCGACCCCGAAGAGAACGGCCTCATGGAGGTCAATACGGACGCTATCGGGCCGCTCGTGTTCGTCAACTTCGAGGACGAACCGAGCCTCTCGCTGGCCGAACAGGCCGGGTCGATGAAGACCGAACTCGAAGACCTGCCGCTCGGCGAGTACGAACACGCCCGCCGCTACGTCTCCGAAGTCGAGTGCAACTGGAAGACGTTCAGCGGGAACTACTCGGAGTGCGACCACTGTCAGGCGAACCACCAAGACTGGGTCCGGGGACTCGAACTCATGGACTCCGAACTCGAAGTCAACGACTACCACTGGGTGCTCCACTACAAGCACAAAGAGGACGTCGACGACGAGATGCGCATCCATCCCGAGCACGAGGCCAAGTTCTACTACTTCTGGCCGAACTTCACGGTCAACATGTACGGCACCGCCGACGGCTACGGTACGTACATCATCGACCCCATCGACGAGGGGCGCTTCCAACTCATCGCGGACTACTACTTCCGCGACGCCGACCTCTCGGAAGAAGAAGAGAAGTTCGTCCAGACGAGCCGACAGCTCCAAGAGGAGGACTTCGAACTCGTCGAACGGCAGTACGAGGGGCTCAAGTCCGGCGCGCTCGGGCAGGCACAGCTCGGTCCGAACGAACACACCGTCCACAAACTCCATCGACTCGCACAGGACGCTTACAATGCCTGACGACGAGGATGCCAAACTAGCCGAAAAACCACGCGCCGGCGTCGTCACCTGCCCGGCGTGCGACCTCCACGTCTCCGTCGCGGAGCCGAACGACGCCGTCGAACTGTACCGACGACACGCGAACGTCACCGGCCACGACGTCGAGTGGGAGCGCGTCGCGTTCGACGCCGAGGCCGAGAGCGACGACGCGAAGGAGGCGCTCATCGAACTCGGCGAGGACCACCCCGACGGCGTCGCGCTCGGGCGACTCGCCGCGGCGCTCGCAGACAACGGCGTCGCCATCGGCGAAACGCTCGACGCCGTCCGCGACCTGCGGATGAGCGGCGAAATCTACGAACCGCAGGACGACTACGTCCTCGCCGTCTGACTCCCACACCTTTTTTGCGGGGCTCACCCGGTCACTCGTCGAGAAGAATCGACTCGACCAGCTCCGCGGTCCCCCGTCTGATGCGCCCGCTGACGGCCGTCGGCGAGATGTCGAGTACCTCCGAGAGGTCGTCTAACGCCGCCTCTCGCGGCTCCTCGAAATACCCGTGTTCGTAGGCGGCGACCAGCGCGTCGCGCTGTGCGTCGGTGAGTTTGCTCGGCTCGCCGTTCATCCAGCCGTCCTGTCGGAACATCCGGTTCAGCTCGAAGGTGATGTCCTTCGCCTCGCAGTACTCCCACAGCTCCGAGAGCGCCTCGCGGTCCGATAGCTGGAGACGGACCCGCCAGCCCGCCGTGTCGTTGCTGCACGCGTCGAGCATGAGCCCGCCGAGCTCCGTGACGATAGGCGAGAGGAGAATCGCGTCCGTCGTGTGTCCGATGCGATACACCGCGGCGTCGTCTCGCTCGGAGACGAGTCGCCAGTCGCTGACTGTGTGGTCGACTTCTAACGCCGCTTCGAACGCCGAGCACTCCGCGCCCTTCACGACGAAGAAGAACAGGCCGGTCTCGGGGTCCGTCGCGGACTGCGAGACGACGTCTATCTCGCTCGCGGCTTCCGACCGAATCGTCGGCGTCAGCGCGAGGTCGTCGTGCGCGATGTCGGCAACAGTTATCAAACTCATCGTGTCTTTACCTCGTAGTCCAAGGGGTTCGAGACCGAGCAAACCAGAGCGTCGGATCGGTTGAAGTACGCGAAGTCGTTTCGACGTTCGCGGTGAAAACGTTTCTCGTGAGCACGATATAGTAGTTTGAACAGCAGATTCTTGTTAATAGTTTTCGCCGCATATTCTGTGGGACTATATAAATCCACTCAGTATTCCACACCGCTTTTCAGGGAGTCCCGGCGCGTCCGTGGTGACCGAGACGGACAATGAGTGTGGGCACATCGCTTCGGCGACTGGGCGAATTCCTCGAAGAATGCGAGCGGACGGACGCCGCGAGCGTCCAAGAGTCGTCCGTGGCGGTCACGGAGACGGGCGCGTCGGCGGACGTCGAGTTCGCGCTCTCGTCGAGCGCCGGCGGCGGCTCCGGCGTCGGAGTCCGAGGGACCTCTCTCGACTCCGACGGGACGATTGGGCTCACGCTCGAAGTCGACGACGTGTTGCCGAGCGGTCGCGAACACGTCGCCGTCGATGCCGCGGACGTCTCGCTCGACGGGGAGCCGTCGGTCGTCGTCACGGTTGCGGCCGATTCGACGCCGACGGCTCCGAAGGAGACGGGCGACGCCGATACCGAGTCACCCGAGACCGTCCGGAACCCGAACGTGCCGGCGTTCGAAGACACGCCGTACCTCGAAGCCGTGTACGCGCGGTACGAGACGTTCGAGCGGATGGCCGACGCCTTCGAGATGGACGTGACCGACGAGACGGTCCGCAGGTACATGATAGACCAAGGCGTCCACGAGCCGTCGTCGTATGAAACGTCGCTCGCCGGCGAGCCGGCGGCTATCGAGCGAGCGCCGACGCCGGCCAACGACGCCGGCGAATCGCCCGAGGCGCTCGCCGACGGCATCGGCCTCCCCGAGTCCGTCACAATCGACCAACTCGCCGACGCCGCCAACGACGCCAAGACCGTCTACGAGTTCGGGAAGGTGCTTGGCCTCGAACGTATGGACGCGCTCGAACTGCTCCAAGACCTCGACTTGCTCGAATTCGTGATGGGCCGTCTCACCACCGACGACGACCCCGATGTGAGTCGAGAGGACGTCGTGGCGCGCATCAGAGCGTCGGCCGGAGAGAAGTAGCGGCGTTACTCGACCGCGGCGATGGCCTCGATTTCTACGGCCGCACCCTTCGGCACGTCGCCGACGCCGACCGCGCTCCGTGCGGGCGGTTCCACGTCGAAAAAGGCGCTGTACGCCTCGTCGAACGCGTCGAAGTCGTCGATGTCGTCGAGGAACACAGTCGTCTTGAGCACGTCTTCCGGCGTCAGCCCCTCGGCGGCGAGGATGGCCTCCACGTTCCGAAGGCACTGACGCGTCTGTTCTTCGACCGATTCGTCGTCGAGCAGTTCCCCGTCCGGGGTGAGCGGGAGTTGCCCGGCCGTGACGAGGATAGAGCCGTTCGTCGTCGCTTGACTGTACGCGCCGACCGCGGCGGGCGCTTCGTCGGTATCGATGATTCGCTTCACGGGGAGAGTGTCGGCGTTCCCGTCCTTCAAGCTGTGTCCCGACGGAACTCGCACGAGGTGTCAAAATAATAATAGTTTGTGCTGAGACCGCGAGAGCGACCGAAACCGACGAGCGACGCGGCTATCGCCGGGCCGAAACGTCGTCGACCGCGTAGCCCGCGTCTTCTATCGTGTCCACGACGGCCGCCGCGTGTTCGGCTCCTTTCGTCTCGATACGGAACAGGAGGTGCGCCTCGCCGACGTCGAGGGCGTCGACGGCGCGGACGTGGCGAACGTCGTGAATGTTCGCGTCGCGGTCGGCGATGAGTCGGGAGAGCCGCGCCATCTCGCCGGGTTCGTCTCGGATTCGGACCCGGAGGCGCAGCGTCTGCCGGCGGCTGGTGAGCGCATGGACGAGCACCGTCTGGAGCATCGTCATGTCCAGATTCCCTCCGCAGAGCAGCGGCATGACGGTCTCGCCCTCGACGTCGAGGTGGTCGCTCAGCACGGCGGCGACCGAGGCGGCACCGGCACCCTCCACGACCTGCTTGGCGCGTTCGAGCAAGAGGAGGATGGCCTCTGCGATTTCCCCGTCGGAGACCGTGACGACCTCGTCGACGTGTTCCTCGATGGTTCGGAGCGTCAACTCCGAGATGCCGCCGGTCGCGATGCCGTCGGCGATGGTGTTCGTGTCGTCGAGCGTCACGGGAACGCCTTTGTCGAGGCTCTCGTGGACCGTTTCCGCGCCCGCGGCCTGCACGCCGACGACGCGAATCTCGGGGTCGTGGTGCTTGATGGCGGTCGCGATACCCGAGATGAGCCCGCCGCCGCCGATGGGGACGACTACGGTGTCCATCTCGGGGAGGTCGCGATACATCTCGACGCCGAGCGTTCCCTGCCCGGCGACGATGTCGCAGTCGTCGTACGCGTGGACGAACTCGGCGCTCGACTCCTCGGCGAGCGACTGCGCGTACGCCATCGTCTCCTGGAAGTCCTCGCCGACGAGTTCGACCGCCGCGCCGTAGTCGCGCGTCGCGTCGATTTTCGTCTGCGGGGCGTTCTCCGGCATCACGACCGTGGAGTCGGCTCCGCACTCGGTCGCGGCGAGCGCGACGCCCTGGGCGTGGTTGCCGGCGCTCGCGGCCACGAACTCGTCGATTCCGCGGTCGGTGTCCTGTCGAATCTTGTTGTACGCGCCCCGCGTCTTGAACGACCCCGTCCACTGGAGATGTTCCATCTTCAGGTAGACGTCCGCGCCGACGAGGTCGCCGAGCGAGGTGCTCCGCTCTATCGGCGTCCGCTTGACGACGCGGTCGTTTTCGAGTCGCTCGCGCGCGCGTTCGATATCGCGGTACTGTACCGGGAGCGACTCCGTCTCACTCATCGGCGACTCACCCCGGCGGTCGGTCGCACGGCGCGCCGGGATGGCAGGCGCGTGTCGCCTCGGGTTCGGGACTGTCCGTAAACTGTGATAGTTCTTAGCACGGTATGTGAGAAACGTGACGAAGTTCCAATATAGAGCTATCGCCGGTCGGCGCTCGTCTGGGTGAGAACCGAGCACAGTACATGCCGTTTTTGGCAGTCAACAACCTCAATTCGGATTATTCGCAGACAGCCACAACGGGCGCTCGTCGCGCCTCTCGGCCCGACCACAGAACATATTCGTTCTGTCAAGTTGTGGTTCTCGCCCGGCGTTCCACCCTCGTCTCGGGGGTCGGCGAAGCGTTATACCGCAGAGTCGAGATGCACCCACGATGCCTTACGACACCGTTCGAGAGACCGACCCGGCCGTCGCCGACGCGCTGACGGGCGAACGCCGGCGGCAGAACGACACGCTCGCCATGATAGCGAGCGAGAACCACGTCAGCGAGGCGGTTATGGAGGCCCAAAGCTCGGAGCTGACGAACAACTACGCCGAGGGCTACCCGGGAAGCCGGTACTACGGCGGCTGCGAGTACGCCGACGAAGTCGAACAACTCGCCATCGACCGCGCGAAGGAACTCTGGGGTGCCGACCACGTCAACGTCCAACCGCACTCGGGGTCGCAAGCGAACATGGGCGTGTTCCTCGCCGTGCTCGACCCCGGCGACAAGATTCTCTCGCTCGATTTGACCCACGGCGGCCACCTGAGCCACGGCCACCCGGTGAACGTCGCGGGGAAGACGTACGAGGTCGAACAGTACGAAGTCGACGCCGAGACCGGCTACGTCGACTACGAGCAACTCGCCGAGAAGGCCGAGGAGTTCGACCCGGACATCATCATCTCGGGGTACTCCGCGTACCCGCGGGAAGTCGAGTGGGAGCGCGTGCAGGCCGCGGCCGAAGCGGTCGACGCGTACCACCTCGCCGACATCGCCCACATCACCGGCCTCGTCGCCGCGGGCGAACACTCCTCGCCCGTCGGCGTCGCGGACTTCGTCACCGGCTCGACCCACAAGACGATTCGCTCGGGTCGCGGCGGCATCATCATGTGCGACGAAGAGCACGCCGACGGCGTCGATTCCGCGGTCTTTCCCGGACTCCAAGGCGGACCGATACTGCACAACGTCGCCGGCAAGGCGGTCGGCTTCGGCGAGGCGCTAACCCCTGAGTTCGAGGAGTACGCGTCGCAGGTCGTCGATAACGCCGCCGCCCTCGGCGAGCGGCTACAGGAGCGCGGCCTCGAACTCGTCTCCGGGGGCACGGACACCCACTTGGTCCTCGTCGACCTCCGGCCGTCGCACCCGGACACGACCGGCAAGGACGTCGAAGCGGCCCTCGAAGAGGTCGGTATCGTCCTCAACGCCAACACGGTTCCCGGCGAGAGTCGCTCGGCGTTCAACCCCAGCGGTATCCGCGCCGGCACGCCCGCGCTGACGACCCGCGGCTTCGATGAGGAGGCCTGCCGAACCGTCGCCGACCTCATCTACGAAATCGTCGACGCGCCGCACGACGAATCAGTCAAGGGGTTCGTCGACCAGAAGGTCGACGAACTGACCGACGAGTACCCGCTGTACGACTGAGTCGACCCCGGCCCCAACCCGCGCGACTCACCTCGGACCGAACGGTCCCGGTTCGCGACCGTCGGCGGCGACATGAATTGTCAGTATTTCTATCACTATTGTTTTGCCGGGGAACCGCTCCGGGCGAGACTCAGACGCCCGAAATCGACGGATAGAAGCAGATTCAGTCGCCGACTCGGCGCGGCGGCGCACGTATAAGTAGGGCCGTCGAGACCGGTTTCGACGAAGCGATATGTCCGATGCAATCAATCTCGAGACGGCGAAGGTACTCATCGAAGCGGCGGAAGCGGAGGCCGAATCGATGGGACTGCGAATGGTGATTACGGTCGCGAACCCGGAGGGTAACCTCATCGCACAGCACCGAATGGACGACGCGTGGCTCGCGAGCGTCGACATCTCTCGAAACAAGGCGTACACGGCGGCCGCGCTACAGACGCCCACGCACGAACTCGCCGAGCCGACACACCCCGGCGAGTCTCTCTGGGGACTCCAAACGACCGACGAGAATCGGCTCGTCGTCTTCGGCGGCGGTTATCCCCTCGAAGTCGACGGCGAAATCGTCGGGACCGTCGGCGTCAGCGGCGGCGAGGTGTCCGAAGACATGGCGGTCGCGAGCGCCGCAGTCGAGCGGTTCGAAGAGCTCGTCGAATAATCGAAGTCGCTGTCAGCCGCTTTTTTCGAGTCGTTCGGCCGAGGGCCGACGTTCGGACCGTCAGTTCTCCACGTCTTCGAACAGTCCGCGGAGTGCCGTGCAGAGAATGTCGTACCCGGCTTCGACCTCCGACAGCTCGATGTACTCGTCGTAGGCGTGGGCCTGCGCCATCGACCCCGGACCCCACGTAATCGCGTCCATCCCGGCGTCGTTGACGAGGTTCCGAACGTCGGTCGCCGCCCGAATGCCCCACGGCTCGGGGTCGGTGTCGGCCCGCTCGGCGGCCGCGTCCCGAAAGCGCGTCGCGATGTCGCTGTCGGTCGGAACCGCCGCCGACTCGTAGACCCGCGTTCGCGTCCACTCGACGTGCAGGTCGTGTTCGGCCGCGACGTCGGAGAGCACCGCGTCGATTTCGGCGTCGACCTCCTCGACGGACTCCGAGGGAACGAACCGCCTGTCGACCGTTATCGTCGCCCCCTCCGGGACGACGTTCTCCTTGGTCCCCGCCTCGAACTGCGTGACCGTCGCAGTCGGCCGGCCGACGAGCGGGTCGGACCGCTGTCGAATCCGCTCGTCGTACGCCGCGAGCGCGTCGAGGACGAGTCGGGCGTTCCCGATCGCGTTGTCGCCCTCGTCGGGCCGACTCGCGTGCGATGGGTCGCCACCGACGGTAATCTCGTACCAGCCGAGGCCCTTCGCGCTCGTCGCGGTTCGCAGCGACGTGGGTTCGAGCACGACGCCGTAGGTGCCGTCGTAGCCGCGTTCGAGGAGCGTCTTCGTTCCCGGTTCGGCCGTCTCCTCCCCGACGGCGGCGTGGAACACGAGCGACCCGTCGAGGGATCCGGAGTCGAGCGCGTCGGCGAATTCGACCGTCGCGAGCATCGCGAGGGCGACGCCGCACTTCATGTCCGCGCTCCCGCGACCGTACAGCCTACCGTCTCTGACAGTCGGTTCGTACGGCGGGAGGTCCCACTGGTCGCGGTCGCCCGCCGGGACCACGTCGAGGTGGCCGTTGAGGACGACCGAAGGCTCACCGTCGCCGACGCGGGCTACGACCTGCGGTCGGTCGGGATACGGTTCCTCGACGAGCGTCGCCGAGACGCCCCGAGATTCGAGCCAGTCGTACACGAAAGCCGCCGCCGCCCCCTCGTCTCCCGGCGGGTTCTCGGTCTCTATTTCGACGAGACTCGTGAGCAACGATAGTAACTCCTCGTCCATGATTTCGGTCGTCTATCGACAGAGACGGGCGTGTGTTAAGGGTTCGTGCGATAGCTTTTTTCCAACTCGACCGTCAGCGTGGAAGATTCCGTGCGAACGCACGCGTCGGGCATCGCTATTCGAGCGTGGAGATACGACTGTCTCGGAGAAGCACCCGCTTGACGATGTCCGGGTCCTCGAGAAGGCGGTGGGTCCCGTGAACGCCCTGCCCGCGGCCGCGACCCCGGACTTCGGACTGGATGACGTTGAGGAAATCGAGTTCCTGCAGGAGTTCTTGGACGCGGCGCTCCGAGAGTTGGTCCATGTCGAGGTCGTCGGCGACGGTGAGGTACTGTCGATAAATCTTGTTCGTCGTAATCTCGGCGGTCTTTCGGCCGCCGGTCTGGAGAACGAGGGAGTAGAGGACGGCCTTCGACTGCGTTGCGGTCCCTTCGAGGAGTTCGCTGAAGCGGTCGGCTTCGCTCTTTTCTTTGGCGGCCCGCACGTGGTCGTCGGTGACGGTCTCCGCGCTCTCGTTTCGGGCGATACGACCGGCGTTACGGAGAATATCGATTGCCTTCCGCGCGTCGCCGTGTTCCTGGGCGGCGAGCGCGCTCGCGAGGGGAATCACGTCGTCGGTGAGGACGCCGGGCTTGAACGCGTCCTTCCGGTTTTCGAGGATTTCGCGGAGTTGGTTCGCGTCGTAGGACGGGAAGACGAGTTCGTCGTGGGCGAAACTCGACTTGACGCGCTCTGTGAGTTCCTCGGGGTAGTCGATTTTGTTCGAGATGCCGATGATACCGATACGGGAGTCCACTATCTTCTGGTTCTCGCCCGCGCGCGAGAGCTTTCGAAGCACCTCGTCGTCGCGGAGCATGTCGATTTCGTCGAGGATGACGATGGTCACGTCGGAACAGGTGTCGAGCACCTGCCACAGCCGGTTGTAGTAGTCGCCGGTCGACAGCCCGCGCTCGGGAATCGTCATCCCGCTTTTCGACGGGTCGTTGACCTGCGAGGCGAGCGTCTTGATGACCGACGCCTCGGTGTGCTGTTCGCCGCAGTCGATGACGGCGATGCGAACGTCGACGTCCTCGCGGACCGCCTCGTGTTGGAGCCGCTCGCTCACGAGACGCGCGGTGAGCGTCTTTCCCGACCCGGTCTTTCCGAAGATAAACAGGTGGGTCGGTTCGCGTCCGAAGATGGCGGGGTTGAGCGCCTGTGCGACTTTCGACATGTGCTCGTCGCGGCCGACAATCTTGTCGGGACCGGGGAGATGAGAGATTTTGAGGATATCCTCGTTCGCGAAGATAGGCTGGTCGTAGCGGAACAGCGGGTCGCGAGTCCCGCCCTCGCTCTCGTCCGATGTCATGTGAGTTCGGTATTCATACTCACCCGTAATAAAGGTGAAGGGGTGGACTCGCGTTTGTAACAGCGACAAATACGGCCGTTTGAGCGGTATTTCAGTCCCGGTTTTGGATTCGACGATCAACGAGTAGTATCGCGCAAGTAAGGCTGTCAGACACCACCCTCGCGTTTGTAACGCGCGAGACGGTCTCGGGGGAACCACTCACTGGAGGGGTACGCTCGCGTTTGTAACTCGAGTCGCGAGAGACCACCCTCGCGTTTGTAATTGAACGGGGGGAGTACCGTCGCGTTTGTAACGTTGAGCGTCGAAAGCACCGGTGCAGACACACCACCCTCGCGAATGTAACGCGAATCGGCGTGGGGGTGGTCCGCAGGTCGAGTGATTTCCGGATGTTTTTGCTTCTATATTTACAAACGCGAGGGGGGTGTGTCGAATTCCTCTAGGGTCTGGCGTAGCCGTTACAAACGCGAGGGGGGTGTGTGTGTACTCCCGAGCGCAGACGGACGAATCATGAACAACACCCATTTCGAAGAACAGCCACGACACCTCGACACGCATCCAACGACGCGATGCCGTTCTCCTCACTGACGCACCGAACTAACACTAGTAGCTAGACTACTAGTTCTACTACTCAACACAACACCACAACACCACAACAACAAGCAACGAATCAGAGACTAAAGGAAACAGGACGGACGAGAAGCGGGAGCCGACGGACAACAACCCGAAAACAGCCACCGTCAGCACCGATACCGTCTCCCGACCTCCAGTTAACCGCCTTCCCAGCTTCGCCAACACGCCAGTACGTCACCCGGTGTCTCAACGGCCACCGAGTACCCGTCGACTACCCACCGAGTGCTCACCCGAACAGTCCGAGCTCGCGAACGTCCTCGTCGACCGTCTTGAGCGCTGCTTCGGCGTCGGCAGTCCGCTTCGCCCCCGTAATCACAATTTTTCCGCTTCCGAACATGAGGACGACGACGCTCGGTTCGTCGAGACGGTAGACGAGTCCGGGGAACTGCTCGGGTTCGTACTCGACGGCTTCGAGACCGAGACCGATGGCCAGCGCGTTCAGGTTGAGCGCCTCGCCGAGGTCGGCGCTCGAAACGATGTTCTGGACCGTAATATCCGCATCCTCGGGAACGGGCACGCCGAGGTCGGTGAACTCGTCGAACAGCGTTTCGATGGCCGTGCTCACGTCGTCGACGCTGTCCGCGCCGGTACAGACGATTTTCCCAGACCGAAAGACGAGACACGCCGACTTCGGGTCTCGGGTTCGATAGACGAGTCCGGGGAAGTTCTCGGGGTCGTAGTCCGTCCCGTCCATATCGAGCGAGAGTCGTTCGAGGTCGAGTTCGACCGGAACCTCCGTCGAAGCGACGACGTTCTGAATCTCGATGGACCCGACGGCGTTCTCGTGCGACATCTTGTGGATTCGTTGACACTCGCTCGACTTAAACTACCGGGGTCGTTCACACGCGTTAATCACCGGACAACTAGACAACTGGACGGCTAACCCACCGCTGACCGGGCGGCCGGCGTACTGGGCGAGTTGAGACCGGCGGTCGGACAACAGTCGGGACGGGCTCCACATGAGATAACCAATGAATACCACTTCATCATAATTCTTTTTAGCGTCTTCTTCGATTACTCGCCATGGCGTTCACAGACACGATACACGACGAGGCCGACGAGTTCTGGTCGGCCATCCTCGACCATCCGATGGTCGTTCGACTCGGGGAGGGGAGCCTCGACGAGGAGCCGTTCCGCTACTGGGTACGGCAGGACTACGTCTACCTCGTCGAGTACAGTCGGCTCTTCGCGCTCGGTGCTGCGAAGGCCCCGACGCTCGACTCCATGGGGACGTTCGCGAGCCTCCTCGAATCGACCGTCAACGAGGAGATGGACCTCCACCGGAGCTACGCCGCCGAGTTCGGCATCGACCCCGCCGAACTCGAAGCCACGAGGCCGTCGCCGACGACCCGGGCCTATACTGACTTCCTCGTTCGTACCGCGACGCTCGGCTCCTTCGGCGACATCGTCGCCGCCCTGCTTCCGTGTATGTGGGGGTTCAACGAGACGGGACGCCGGCTCGCCGACGCGGGGGCTCCGGACCACGAGCAGTACGCCGCGTGGGTCGAGATGTACGCCGGCGACGAGTTCACCGAACTCACCGACTGGTGTAAGTCGCTCATGGACGACGTGGCCGCGAGCGCGACCGAGTCGGACCGCGAACGCTACCGCGACCTGTTCCGCACGTCGGCGCAGTACGAGTACCTGTTTTGGGACGCCGCCTGGCGGCGAGAGGAGTGGCCCCTATGACCGACACGGACTCGTCGACCCCCGAGACGTACGACGAGTTCGCCGCGTCGCGGTCCGACCCGCGCTTTACCGACTGGCTTCGCGAGCGCGCGGGCGACTCGTGGCGCGACGCGACGAGACATCGACTGACGCGGGAACTCGCCGCCGACGAACTCACAGACGACGTGTTCAGACAGTACCTCGTACAGGACTACGCCTTCGTGGAGACGCTCGTCGGCGTCTTCGGCCACGCCGTCGGTACCGCGCCGACCATGGAGTCGAAGTCGGAACTCGTCTCGTTCCTCGGCGTTCTCACCGACGACGAGGACGACTACTTCCTCCGGGCGTTCGACGCGCTCGACGTGCCCGAGTCCGTCTACTCCGACCCGGAGACTACGCCGGCGACGCGCGCCTTTATCGACCTGCTCGAACGCGCCGCGGGGCAGGGCGGGTACGCCGAGACGCTGGCGGTGCTCGTCCCCGCCGAGTGGGTCTATCTGTCGTGGGCGACCGCCGCGGCTGCGACTGACCCCGCGACCGATACCGGTGCCGACGAACCACCCTCGCGGTTCTACCTCTCCGAGTGGGTCGACCTCCACGCGGTCGACGACTTCGCGGCGTTCGTCGAGTGGCTCCGGACCGAACTCGACCGCGAGGGCGCGGCCGCCTCCCCGCGTCGGCAACGGCGGCTCGAGCAGTTGTTCCGTCGCACGGTCGAACTGGAAGTCGCGTTCTTCGACGAGGCGTACGAACTGGCTCCGTCCGGCGATTTGACGGTACCTACGACTTCGTCCGCGTCCTCGAAGTCGAGCGGTCGCTCTTCTCAACCGGGTGACGGCCGATGGTGAGTTCGACCGTCGCGCTCGGCCTGACCGTCGCGACGCTCGTCGCCTTTACCGGCGTCGGCGTGTGGTTCTCCCGCGGTCGCGTCGGCTCCGTCGAGGACCTCATCAGCGCCCGCGACTCCGCGGGGAGCCGGCGGACGACGGCGACGCTCGTCGCGTCCGTCATGGGCGTCTGGGTGCTCTTTTCGGCTCCGGAGGCGGGTGCGAGCTTCGGTATCGCGGCCGTCGTCGGCTACGCGGTCGGCGAGGCAGTCCCGATGCTCGTCTACGCCCGCCTCGGCCCGCGAATCCGGGAACTCATCCCGGAGGGTCACTCGCTGACCGAGTACGCCCACGCCCGGTACGGGTCAGCGATGTACGCCTTCGTCCTCCTCGTGAGCGCGCTCTACATGTTCATCTTCCTCGCCGCCGAGCTGACCGGCATCGCGGGCGCGCTCTCGCTCGTCGCGGGCGTCCCACAGTGGCAGACCGCGCTCCTCGTCGGCGGCTTCGTCCTGCTCTACACGAGCTACGGTGGCCTCCGGGCCAGCATCGCGACCGACGCGGTCCAAGCGGTCGTCGTCATCCCGCTCTTGCTGCTCGCGTTCGCCGGCGCGCTTGTCGCGCTCGGCGGTCCCGCCGCCGCCATCGACGGTATCACGGCGACGAACCCCGCCCTTCTCGACCTCGGCGCGGTCGCCGGCCTACAGTTCGGCCTCGCGCTCGCGTTCGCCATCCTCGGCGCGGAACTCATCAACCAGACGTGGTGGCAGCGCATCTACGCGGCCGATTCGTCAGAGACGGTCGGACGGAGCTTCCGTACCGCGGCGCTCGCCAACGGCGCCATCGTGTTCGTCACCGCCTTCTTCGGCGTCGTCGCGGTCGGTAACGCCGCCGTCGTCACCGACCCCGCGAGCGCGGGCTACAACGCCGACGCCGCCTTCTTCGTCCTCCTCGGCGAGGCGTTCCCCGAGTGGCTCGTCCTCGCGGCGGTCCTCCTCGCGCTCCTGCTCGTGATGAGCTCCATCGACACGCTGTTCAACGCGCTTTCGAGCCTCGTGACCGCCGACCTCGCCCGCCTGCTCGCGGAACCGAGCGACCGCCACCTCGCGCTCGGGTCGAGAGCGCTCACAGTCGTCGTCGCGGCCGCTGCGATTTACGTCAGCCTCCGGGCCCAGAGCGTCCTCCGGCTGTTCTTCTTCGCCGACCTGCTCGGCGCGGCCGTCGCCTTCCCCCTTGTCTACGGGCTGTACTCGACGCGAATCACCGGCCCCGGCGCGCTCGCGAGCAGTCTCACCGGACTCGCCGTCGGCCTCGCGTTCTTCCCCGACCTCCGCGGCGTCATCACGTCGATTCCGGTCGTCGGCGGCCTGCTCCCCGCCGCCGACCCGCTGTATCTCAGTTCCTTCGGCGGGGCGTTCGTGGTGTCGACGGCGGCGGCGCTCGTCGCCGCCCGACTCACGGACGCCGGGTTCGACCTCGGTCGGCTCTCGCGGGAGATTCGCCGGTTCGACGACGGCCGAACTGAGGCGCCGTCGTCCGACTGAGGCGCCGTCGTCTGACTCTCTCGCCTCACTATCCTGGCTGGACGGCTTCAGTACTCGCTGACCGTCACGGTCCCCACCGAGACTCGGACGAGTTCGTTTTCGGGCCACGCGGATTCTTCGGCCCCGTACTTCCGGTTGATTCGCCGGGTCGCGTCTTTCCGGGGGTCGTCGTCGGTGACCACGGTGGCCGTCCCGAGAATCGTCACCTTCCACTGCGCCTGTCCGTTCTCGTCTTTCTGGATTGAGAGCGCGACGCGCGGGTTCTCGCGGATGTTTTCGAGCTTTCGACCCGTGGTGAGAACCTCGATTACTCCGCGGTCGTCCGCGTAGTCGAACCAGACGGGTGCGACGTGGGGACGGTCGTCGACACTGGTCGCGAGGTGCGCCATGAGCGGTTCGCTCGTCACGAGCGCCGCGGCGCGTTCGGAGAGTCCTGCCATATGCTAACTATCGTCGTGTCGGCGTAAAACGGTGACTTCGCTCCGGTTTTACAAACGCGAGGGTAGTCCCCGCGCTGCTGGTCACGTCCCGTCGAGTCGCTGGTCGCGCCACGTTCCGCCTCGTGGACGCTCGCGACTCCCGTAATCTCGCTCACCAATCTGCCCTGTTCACTCGCTCCTAACGCCAGCCGAAACGCGGTTTGGCTCCGTCCAAATTCGGTGAAATGGGCCTCATAACGGGTTCATAACAAAGTGGTATGACGCGACAGTTCAGGCACCCCACTCATGAGTATCGAGGTTCGACGGGCGACTGGAGACGACGTCCACGGCTGGGACGCGTTCGTCGAACAGTCCCCGCACGGCAACGCGTTCCATCAGTACGACGCGCTTGAGATTCAGGCGGCCCACGCCGGCGCGGAGTTGATACCGCTCGTCGGACGCAAAGGTGAGGAAGTCGTCGGACTGTTTCCGATGTTCCGCATCGACAAAGGACCCATCGCGACGGTGTTCTCGCCGCCGCCGGAACTGCGAGTCGCGTATCTCGGACCGGTCCTGTTGAACATGGATCACATGAAACAGCGAAAGCGCGAGGGCCGGCACCACGAGTTCATCGACGACTGCCTCGAATGGGTCCGCGACGAAGTTCGACCGCGCTACACCCATATCCGCCTCGACGGCCGGTACGACGACCTCAGGGCCTTCTCGTGGAACGACTACGCGATAACGCCGCAGTACACCTACCACGTCGACCTCTCGCCCGGCGCCGACGACGTGTTCATGAGTTTCAGCAGCGATGCCCGGTCGAACATCCGGAACGCGCCCGACGACGCGTACACCATCGAGGAGGGCGGTCCCGAGGAAATCGAACAAATCGTCGAACAGGTCGCCTCGCGCTACGAGGCACAGGGCATCTCGTACCGGTCGACCCCGTCGTTCGTCAAGGACCTCTACACCACCCTCCCCGAGGGACAGATTCGACCCTACGTTCTTCGGACCGACGGCGAGTTCGTCGGCGGCATCCTCGCCGTCGACTACAAGCAGACGGTGTCGCGGTGGCAGGGCGGCGTCCGTGCCGACGTGGACTCCGAACTCGCCGTCAACGACCTGCTCGACTGGCGCATCATGCGCGACGCGATGGACCGCGGGCGGACGACCTACGACCTCGTCGGCGCGAACAACCGCCGCATCAACCGGTACAAGGCGAAGTTCAACCCCGAACTCCACCCCTTCTACAGCCTCGAACGGAACGCGGCGGGGATGAAGACGCTCGCGCACCTCTACAAGACGATTCGCGAGGGCGTGTAATACTTCGCAGATTGGCCGTTAGAGCCCCGCGTAGGGGTCGGGCTTCGCCTCAGTCAGGCGGTCGACCTGCTCGTCCGTGAGGTCGATAGTCGCGGCTTCGAGGTTCTCTGTTAGCTGTTCGACCGTGCGCGCGCCGACGATGGGGGCCGTGACACCGTCGCGGTGCATGAGCCACGCGAGCGCCGTCTGGGCGGGCGTCGCGTCGACTTCCTCGGCGACCGCGTCGAGTTCGTCGTGCACGTCGAAGTTCTCCGCCGTCAGATACGACTCCTCGAACCGGCTGGACTCCGCGGCGCGGGACTCGCCGGTGAGGCCGTCCTCGCGGGTGTACTTCCCGGTGAGGAAGCCCTGTCCGAGCGGGCTCCACGGACAGACCGCGATGCCGTACGAGCGAGTCATCTCGAGGTAGTCTCCCTCGATTTCGCGGTCGACGAGGTTGTACCGCGGCTGGGCGACGGTGAACGGCTCCCAGCCCTCGGCGCGGGCGATTTCGTTCGCCTTCGCCACCTTCCACGCGTTCGGTCGGAGGGTCGACGCGCCGAGGTAGTGGACCTTTCCGTCCTCGACGAGGCCGTTGAGTGTCTTCATCATCTCGCGGGTGGGCGTCTCGTCGTCCCAGCGGTGGATGTAGAGCACGTCCACGTAGCCGGTGTCGAGGCGGTCGAGCAGGGCGTCGATGCGGTGACGGATGTTCTTCCGGTTCGTCCCGCGGCTGTTCGGGTCGCCGTCGCGAATCTGCCAGTAAATCTTGGACGCGATGGTGAACCGTTCTCGGTCTCGGTCTTCGAGCCAGTCGCCGATCCAGCGCTCGCTCGCGCCGCCGCCGTAGATGTCCGCGGTGTCGATGAAGCGTCCGCCGGCCGCCTCGTAGGCGTCGAGCAGTTCGTGCGCGCGCTCCTCGTCGATCTCGACGTTGCCCTGTTCGGTCTCCTTGCCGAACCGCCACGTCCCGAACTGGAGTTCGCTCGTCTGGAGGCCCGTCTCGCCGAACGGCACGAAGTCCAGGTCGATGTCTTCGGGTGTCGTCATGCCCGCACAGATACGCCGAATCGACGCAAAAACGTTGGGTAGCCGGAAGGCGATTGGGGTGAGTCGCCGCTGTCTCCGCTCTCAGGCGTTCGCGCGAATCAGCGACTCCAGTTCGTCGCGCACCTCACCCGCGTCGGTGGTCCGGACCGTCGTCTGGACCGTCCGCTCGTCCAAGTCGCTAAGCTCGCTCAGCACGCCGCCGCGACGGTCGACTTCGATGTGCAGTTCGAGCGCGTCTTCGCCCGGTCGCGGCACGACTTCGAGCTCGTCCAACTCGCCGGCGAACGGCCCCGACGTGGGTCGGAACTCGAACTCCTGGACGAAGCGCCGAGTCGCGGTGAACACGCCGTGGGGGTCGGCCTCGCACTCGGCGCTGTGCAGCGAGAAGCCGAGGTCGTCGAGCGCGTCGAAGACGGCTTGAAGCCGCGGCGTCGGCTGGACGTTCAGGTAGTCTTTGTCTTCGGGGTCGACGGCCAGTTCGATGTCGAGTTCGGTTTCGACCCACACGTCGACGTTCCCGAGGGTGACGGGCGTTCCGCGAGGGATGTCGAGCGAGACCGCTCGCGTCTCCCGCTCGTCCGGTTGGATAGTGAGGCTCTCCGCGAGGGTGTACTGCGCGATATCGACCTCTCGGTAGCCCTCTTCGGTCCGGTAGCGGGTCTCCAGTTCGAACCGAATCTTCCCGATTTCCTGTTCCGTCGAACCCCCTTCGATGTGCACTTCTGCATCGACCGTCTCGCCGGCGCGGACGGTGTCGGAGGGGAGGACGGTATCGACGGTTGCGTTGCCGATTCCGATTCGTGCGAGGACCTTCTTCATGATGCACGCCGACCGTCTCGCTCGCGGTGTAAGTATCTCGTGGCCTCGCGCGATTCTCGTGACGGATACGTGCGTCTCAGGAGTCGAACGGGCGTTATATAGTCGAGCATTTTCGCGTGTCGCAGGGTAGTCACCCCCGACCCCCGCGGAGGGTCACGGGTCGGCGGGTCGGTGTCGCGCCGCCTCGCGCTAGGTTCGGTGGCCGGCCTTTGCGCTCGGTCTGGATGGCGCGACACGCCTCACGTCACGTACACGTCGCCTTCGACTTCGTAGAGGTAGCCCTTGTTCAGGAGCTCGTCGACGGTTTCGGGGTCTTCGCCCGCCGAGCGCACCCGGCGGCGCGCGTCCGCCACGGGCATCCCCGAGTCGCGGTCGGCGACGAGAGGCCGAAGGTGTTCGAACGCTCGCGTCGCGCGAGGAGAAAGCGGCGTGTGTCCGCCCTGTTTCGATGTCATCGAGTCCTCTATTCGCGACCACGGAACGCTCCGTAAAGAAGGTGGGTGCCGATTCGGTCTCTCGCGGGGTGGCCGGGTTCCGTCGCGCTTCGCTCTCCGTTTTCGACTCCGTCGGCGAGCCCCGCCCGAGGCAACCCATTGGCCTCGTTCTCCATATCGACAGTGCTGCCGAAAACGGTGTATCGGTCGACCTTCTCGCCGCGAAGGAGGTTCACCGTGCACACTGCGAAACAGTAGTTATCGGCGGAACCGAGCCAGGATGTATCCTCACCGCTGTCCGAACCGGTGACCCCGAGTGGACGAGAATCACCCCCGACGGTGGGCGATGACACGCTACCGGCTGAACCATGATGGCTGTTAACATCGTGGAGCACGATATCTGCGTATGTCTCGTCACGTGGCTTCCTTCGACATCGACTCAAAGACCGATTCGTACGCCGCTCGACGCATCTTGGAGCGAGTCTACGATACGATTCGAGAGGAGTCGTCGAGCGGCCGAGATGACTCGACCGGCACAAGCGAACTCCTCGAATCGTTCAAAACGCTCCGAGACGCAGCGAAACGTCCAACGGCAGGCAAGCTAACGATTACCTACGAACAATACGACGACGGATTCGAGAACTGAGCTCGCGGAACATCCGTCGCCGGAAGAGACGCGCAACCTCAGTGTCCCGCCCGCCAGCGTCCCCCAAGTTCTTCACGTTCGCGATCAGTATATTCTCCACTCCGAAAGACGGTCACACGTCCGTTCTCTTCGCTCAGCGTTACACTGGCAAGAACTTCTTCTCGGAGAGATACTTCTAACGCACTGAGATGTTTGGTTCCCATCCAAGCGGCAGAGGCGATGGGTGTCTCTTCGACCGCTTCAGTAGTATTTGGAGTCCGAACGCGAACCATCTGTTCTTGGATTGTCTTATCTGCGGCAATAACGACTGCTCCATCGCAGCTGAATGCCACGTTGCGGGCTGCGTCGATGAACTCATTGGATGTGATGCCGACTGACCGGCACTGTTTGACGGGCCACGTGTTGTCTCCCAGTGGATCGGTGTATTTTCCGAAATCTATGTCCGCGACGACAATAAAATAGAGACTCGGTCCGGTCACGTATGGTTCGTCCCACCGGCTGAAAGAGAGGCTCAAACTCTCCGCGACATATCTGAGGATGTCGATAGTCTCTGGAATTGTGGCGTACTCCGCTTGACTGTCGTTAGCTTCTACGATAGCTCTCTCACCGACATACTCGATGTACGGGGAGACGCTGTTTGAATGCTCTGCCCGTGATAGAGACGCCTAAGGGACATCACCGCTGACGTACCTACCATCCGTAGACGCTGTACAAACACTCATTCGGCTTGCACCCCTTCTAGAAGCATGGCCGAATTTCCAGACGAACGACAACTCGTACTACGGGCGCGTTCCCGGTTGGACCAGTGGACGAGAAGTGCCAGGATGGAGGCGTACACTGAACTGTTCGAAGGTGACGACCCCATCCTCTCCCTCGAGGAAGTGCAACTGCTCGATGCGCTCGACTCCGAACTGGAACGAGAGGGAGGCGATGGTGTCTGGGGAACCGATCAGTACGGAATTCACACGGCGGGAACCTCGAGTTCGGACTCCTCACTCGGCGTCGTCTGTGTGTACCACCCACAGATCACCAAAGACTCCGTCCTTCGCGGGGCAGACGACCTCGACGACGAGGCCGAAGAGCGACTCAACGCGGCACTCTGGCGGTACAGTGAACGGGTTGCGACGCTCATCGAAGAGGCACTCGGTGAGTTCACCCGTCAAACACAGAGCTGAGGTTCGTCTCGCCACTTTTACTACACTATCTCCGGTGTGCGACTACCGTCTGGTTCGCCCGTGTTCCGGTTCGAGATTTAAAAATACGTCTTCCTCAGCCCCGCACTCTGGACAGGCGTGCATGAAGTGGAGACCGTCCTCGTCGCGCTTTTCGATCCGCCACTCCGACTGAGCGCGGGCTTCGTTCCCGCATACTGGACAGCGTTTGGGATGGTCTTGGAGATATGTGCTCATGAACTCGATGAACGATTTCGTCCCATGGCGGTATGACCGCATATCCGCATGTATACTGCGGCCACGCTATTAGTTATCACTCACCTGATTGGCCGTTTGCACGCGGGAGAGTGGGCGATAACCGTTGCTGAACTCCTCGAACTGGATTCGATATCGACTCCTCCGAAGCACCGAATTACCCGCCGAGAGTCGTGATCTAGACGTGTCTCGGTGAATCCCTGTTTCGGAGTGCGGATAGTGTGTCCGCACTGTGCGAACGGACGACAGGGTAAACCGTCTCCCCGGCGTATCTCAAGTGGTAGCCGTACTGCCGAACCGGTGACGACGCGTGTCGATGCAGTCCGTGTCTGCCAGACGGATATGGGCCACTCGGTAGAACACACAGCAAGCCGACTCACTTTCCGCTCGCTGCGTCCGGTACACCAAAGCCGCCAATTATGACTGAACACACAAAGAAAACGATAGAAACGCGAACGATCGACGGCGTCGAAGCACTGGTCAACGTAGATTCGGAAGAGATCTTCATCGATCTCCCCGCGTCGAATCCACGGTACATCCGCGTTCAGAAAGGCGGCCGTATCCAAGAAGGCGACGTCGGTACTCAGTCAACTGCTGAGATGGCTGGGCCGCTACTCACGCACTGGGTCGTCGAATCGATAACCGAAGAAACCGTAATAGGGAGAGATACCGAGACCAACGAGACACGGGAATGGGACCGCGAACAGCTCATTCAGCGCCTTGGGACCGGTGGACTCAGCGCAGAGCTGGCGACGTTCGGACGGGTAAGCGTCACCGAACTCGAAGAGTGGCGCGGGAGGCACACCTCCGAAGGTTCTGAAGAGGCTAAGCCGTACGTGGTTGTTACTGCGTACGGCAACAATGGGGAAAAGTTCACACAACTGTACGCGGCGACCGAGACTGGCAACTGGGATTCACTAGAAGTAGTACAGCAAGATTCACACGTCCAGGCGCTCAGCGACGAGCTACGGACACGCTTCGACGACGCCGTCCGCGAGGCGCTCGAAGTCGAACAACGGTATCAATAGATTCGCCCTTAGTGCAATCTGCCCCTCACGGATTATCGGTCAACCGACCATACTGGTTGTCCGTCGATCGACGCCGACCAGCCCTCTCGTGGGAAGGTGAGTTCGTCACCCGCTGAGCCACCAGCCGTAGAGGTGCTCTTGAGACTCAGCGTCGGATTGCTTCTTCGACTGACCGTACGTCTTCCCCTTGAGGAGTTGGCGTTCGACCGCGTTCGCGGCGAGTCGGAGCGCGTGGGTGGCACCGTAGCCTTCGCCATCGGCCGTGAAGTAGCCGCGGTCAGTCACCAGTCGAATCCGTGCCAACACGAGTGGTACACCCCGGCTCTGTTCTTTGTGTTCCTGTAGTTCGATACTGGCCTTGATGACGCTCATCTCGCCGTACTTCGAGGTGACGCTCTCGATCAACGTGGAGACGTCGTCGTAGTCCATCCCCTCTAGCAAGTCGAGTCCGAACACTTGCACGGCGTTCCGGTCGTCGCGTTCCCAGGTGAGCGCCTCAATGACGTCCGTCTTCGTGATGATACCGACTGGGTCGCCCGTTTGGTCGGCCGTGACGACGAGCGATGAGACCTCGTGTTCGAACATCGTTTCGACAACCTCGTCGAGGGGGGCGCTTCGGCGGACCGTCACAACTGCATCGGACATCAGATTCCTGACCGGAAGGTCGAGCATCCGGTCTGAGTCGCCCTCACGAGCACCGAATCCACCGTGAGACCCTCCAGAGCGTCCGCGGCCACCGAAGCTGCCCGACGACCCACCCTGGCTCTTGCTTCCACCTCGCGTCGTGAATTCGATAACGTCGTACAGACTTACCATCCCCACAAGGTCGTCCCCGTCGATAACAGGGAGGTGGGCGATACCGGATTCCCGAAGCACGTTAAGGGCTTTTCCGATCGTCGCCTCGGGAGTCGTGCTGACGAGCTTCGGCGAATACGCGTCTTCGACGGTCACGGCATCGAGAAACGGACGCACGGCTTCGAGGATAGCATCTGCGGTCACCACACCGAATATACGCTCTTCATCGAGTACGGGAAGCGTTTTGGCGTCGCTCCCGATCATGAGTCGCGCGACCTCCCGAACGTCCTCGGTGCGTTCGACGGTCGGGACGTGCTGGGCCTGTGAGCCGACCTTTGCGGAGGGCTGATTGGACGAGGAAGCCAACTGTCGGCGGCTGACGACACCACGATACTCGTCACCGTCAGTCACCACGACGGCATCGAGTTCTTGATTCTCGAATGCGCCGGCGACCTTCGACAGCGGCGTCCCGATATCGAACTCGGTGAACTTCGTGGAGAGAATTTCGGAGATATCCATGAGTAACTCTCTAGTGAGAGGGGCGCTGGACGGTTATGCCTGTCCCACACTTGGGGGTCGGAGGTGTTCGAAGGGCGGCGTTAGGTCGACGGAGAACGCCAGCAGTGTAACGAGAAGGCTACACCCGACGGCGACGACCCCCGTCGCTAGCACACTCACGTCGCCACGCGAGGCAGCTGAGTGCGTTCAACCGCCGAATCCGGCCGAGTGATGTCCACGACCCGGTCCGTGTGAACGCTCTTCCTTCACGAATCGTCGGTGCGCCACCCGCGCGGCAGTACGTTCATCCCTACTCACCACGAAGTGTTCTCTCATGCCGGTCAACGTTCTCGTCGCCTTCGATGGCTCTCCGCTTTCAGAGCGCGCGCTCGCATATGCCATCGAGACCTTTCCGGACGCGTCCATCACATCGATGTACGTGATTAATCCGCTCGACTCGGTTATCGACGTGGAGGCTGGCGGCTTACCAGTCGCCGAAGACTGGCACGAGAATGCGAAAGAAGTCGCAACCGAAATCCACACGACGGCCACGGACCTCGCGGCGGAACGGAATACCGAACTGGTTACCGTCACGGAAGTCGGCAAACCGGCACGAGCAATCTCGGAATACGCCGACGACCACGACGTCGATCAGATCGTCATGGGCAGCCACGGCCGCTCGGGAATCGACCGTGCGCTCCTCGGGAGCGTTGCCGAGACGGTTACCCGCCGAGCGCGGATTCCGGTGACGATCGTCAGTTGAACCATTCGGACCAGAAGGACTCGAGGGCGGTCGATAGTGGGGACCCGCTTCGTCTGCACTGAGACAGGGACACGATGACAGACCGACAATACAGAATCAGGATGCAGTGTATGGAGAGACCGCGTGACCGTTACTAAATCACCCTCGCTCTCGACGTGTGCTGTCCAGATCGAACGACGAGGCGGTCGCGGCGAAGCGGGGGCGCGAGCCCTCGCACGACACCTCTGGGACACGCCCGGCGTCCACGACGTCGACGTCTCGTTCCGAACGGGGAGCGTTCGAATCACCTACGACGAGAGCGTCACCTCGGAGGAACAGCTTCGAGAAGCGGTTCGCGACCGCGACGTCTCGATTCGGGACGACCCCGACACGGCACCCGGCGAGGCGACCACCCGCTCGGACCTCAGGCGGGAGGCCGTGTTCGTCGGGCTGACGCTGGTCGGCATGGTGACCGGCCTGGCGACGGGATGGCTCGGTGGACCGTCACTCCTCATGTGGGCCGGCTACGGCGTCGCGTACGCCTTCGGTGGCTGGTACGGGCTCAAGGGGGCGATCGAGACGCTTCGTCACGGCGCTGTCGACATCGACCTGTTGATGATCGTCGCCGCGCTCGGGGCGCTCTCTATCGGCGCACCGTTCGAGGGAGCGATGCTCCTCTTCCTGTTTTCGCTGTCGAACACGCTCCAGCACTACGCGATCGGCCGCTCGCGCCGGGCGATCAAGTCCCTCGTCGAGATGCGGCCGGACGAGGCGCAGGTCCTCCGCGATGGTGCGGAGGTGACGGTTCCCATCGAGGAGGTCGCCGTCGGCGACGTGTTCGTCGTCCGCCCCGGCGACAGAATCCCGCTCGACGGCATCGTCACGTCCGGCGAGGGAACGGTGGACCAAGCCTCGCTCACCGGCGAATCAGTTCCCGTACCCAAGGTGCCCGGTGACGAGGTGTTCGGCGGCACGATAAACGAGAGTGGGAGCCTCGAAATCGAAGTCACGCGGCAGGCACACGAGTCGGCGATCAGCCGTCTCATCCACATGGTCGAACGCGCTCAAAGCGAGAAAGCCCCGACACAGCGGCTCATCGACCGTCTCGAACAACCGTACGTCCTCGGCGTGTTCGGGCTCACGATTGCAGCTATCGCCGTTCCGGTCGCGCTCGGGAACGACTTCACCGGGACGTTCTACCGCGCGATGACGCTCATGGTCGCCGCCTCGCCGTGTGCGGTCATCATCTCGACGCCCGCGGCAGTCCTCTCAGCTATCGCCTCCGGAGGCAGACAGGGCGTCCTGTTCAAGGGCGGCGAGCACGTCGAGACCGCCGCGCGTATCGATGCGGTCGCCTTCGACAAGACCGGGACGCTCACGCAGGGAGACACGCAGTTGACTGACGTGTTCGTCCGTGACGGCACGGCAGACGAGACGCTGACCGAGGACGAACTCCTCTCTATCGTGGCCGCGGTGCAGGCCCGCTCGGAGCACCACCTCGCCCGTGCGACGGTACGGGCGGCAGATGCTCGCTCACTCGACGTCCCCGACGCGGAGCGGTTCCAGTCGGTCGCCGGGAAAGGGGTCAAAGCGGACGTCGACGGCACGACGACGCACATCGGGAACCGCAGTTACTTCGAGACCGTCCTCGGGGACGCGGCGATCGACGGTCTCGAACCGGGCCTCGACCGTCTCCAGACGTTAGCGGCGGAGGGGAAAACGAGCGTCCTCGTCGCCCGAGAGCACCACGGCGACGTCAGCGTGTCGGGGTGGCTCGCCTTCACCGACACCGTTCGCCCTGGCGCGGCCGAGATGATCGACGACCTCCGCTCGCTCGGTGTGGAGCACATCGTCATGCTGACGGGCGACAACGAGCGCGTCGCACAGCGCATCGCCGACGAAGTCGGCATCGACGAGGTACAAGCCGAACTGCTCCCGGAGGAGAAAGTGGCGACCATCGAGGACCTGGTCGGGCGATTCGAGAACGTGGCGATGGTCGGCGACGGCGTCAACGACGCGCCGGCGCTCGCCACGGCGACCCTCGGCATCGCGATGGGCGGTGCGGGAACCGACGTCGCGCTCGACACCGCTGACGTGGTGCTGATGGGCGACGACCTCAGCAAGATTCCCTACGTGCTCGGTCTCGGACGCAGGACTCGCCGGACGCTCACCATCAACCTCGCAATCGCCTTCGGCGCGATTGCACTCATGGTCGGTGCGATCCTCCTCCGAGGTATCCCGCTCCCGCTCGCAGTAGTCGGCCACGAGGGCTCGACGGTCATCGTCTCACTGAACGGCCTTCGGCTGCTCGGCTTTCGTGGGTGAGCACGTCACGGGCGACGGAGGCGAACTCCCCCAGGTCGCTCGGAGGACCGCCGGTCTGTCGCGATGACGAGAGGCCGGCGGGCTTTCCAACCAGCCTGTTCATCTACACGCAGGCCGTACGTTCCAGTATGAAGACGGTTCACCGGTTCCTCGCGGCTGCGGGCTTCGTCGCGCTGTCCGGTATCGTGAGCTTGCTTGCCGCGCCATCGCTCCCCGCTGAGCTCGTCACGAACTGGGGGTCGGGTGGCGAGCCCAACGGGACGATGCCGAAGCTGCTTGCCCTCTGGCTCATTCCCGCTCTGACCGCGGGGCTCCTTGTCACGTTCGCCGCCATCCCGCGAATCGACCCGCTCCGAGAGAACATCGCCGAGTTCCGGTCCTACTACGACTGGTTCGTCGTCATCTTCACCGTCTACATGTCCGTCGTTCACGTCGGCATCGTCGCCTTCAATCTCGGCTACGAGTTCGACTTCACCTCCCTGATTCTCGTCGCCGTGGCTGGGCTGTTTTACTATAGTGGCGTCGTACTCGCGCACGCCGAGCAGAACTGGTTCGTCGGTATCCGGACGCCGTGGACTCTCAGTAGCGAGGAGGTCTGGGCACGGACTCACGCACTCGGCGGCCGACTCTTCAAACTCACCGCCGTCCTCACGCTCGTCGGTCTGTTGTTCGGTGACTACGCGCTCTACTTCCTCCTCGTTCCTGCGCTTTTGACAGCCGGCGTTACCGTCGTCTACTCGTACTACCTGTACGAGCGAATCGACGGAAGCTCGGATACCGCCCCGGGCTCGAATCTGTGAGTCACTCTGAGAGCAACAGGTGCGGCGTGCTGAATAGCGCGGCTGGACGTCGCACCGGTCGCTTGTCTCGCATCGTTTAACGCGAACCGGCCGTCTGGTGGATGAGCGAACCTACCTCTCGGTTGGACGACTGTCGTTGGTTACGTTCCCGTCTCCTGACGACTCCTGCGGTCCCGTTCGCCCTCACTCCCACGGGTTCGTCTCCAGCGCGTGGACCAACAGAATCGCCCCGACGGCGATGCCGACGAGGACGAGCGCGACCGGGAACGCGGCGTCGAGGCCGGTCGAGAGGTACGACACCCAGATCTGCACCGGGAGCGTCCGCGGGTAGTACGCCAGCATGAGCGTCGCGCCGAACTCGCCCATCGCCCGCGCGAACGTCAGGGTCACCCCGGCGAGGATGCCCTGCTTCGCCAGCGGGAGCGTCACGCGCCGGACGCTCCCGATGCGGTCCTCGCCGAGCGAACGGGCCGCCGCTTCGAGTTGCCTGTCCACGCCGTCGAAGGCCGTCTTCGCGGTCACGACCAGAAATGGCGAGGCGACGTAGGTCTGCGCGAGGACGACCCCGACCAGCGAGCGCGTCAGCGGGACGCTCGTCAGCTGACCGAGGCCCGCGGGGCCGACCAGCTTGAGCAGTAACATCCCGCTGACGACCGGCGGGAGGACGAGCGGGAGCATGACCATCGCCAGAATCACGTCGCGGCCGCGGAACGACGTGCGCGAGAGCCAGTAGGCCAAGGGGAGGCCGAAGGCGACGGCGACCAGCGTGCTCAGCGTCGCCGCGACGACGGAGTTGGTGGCGGCGGTCACGACGACGTCGCTCGTCACGTCGCCGACCAGCGACGCCGGCGACTGCGCGAGGACGAGCGCGCCGATGGGAAGCAGGTAGTAGACGAGGAGCATCCCCGCGAGAAGCAGGGTCAGGCCTCGCCACGTCTCGGGGAGGAGTCGCGTGACGCCGCTCTCGCGGCGGTTAGGCGCTCGGTGGGACATCTCCGAAGTAGTGTGGCTGGCTCGCGCGCACGGTGAACCCGGAGGGTTCGAGGAACTCGTCGGCGGTCCCGACGAGCGCCCCGAACACCGACTTCGCCGCCGTCGTGTCGGTCCGTCGCGTCGCGGCGTACCGGATTGGGCCGCCGCGGACGGTGACACCCTCCGGGAGCGTGTAGGAGACCGTCGCGTACGCCGACGCGTGTTCGGGGTCGCTCAGGTTGATTTCGGCCGGGAGTTCGAGGTACGGGTAGTCGCGTTCGACGGCCATGCTCCGGTAGACGAACGCCGCGTCGATGCCGCCGGCGTCGAACTGCGCGAGCAGTTGCGTCTCGGGGTAAATCTGGTCGCGGCGGAGCAGGTCGTTGGCGAGCGCCGGCCGGCCGTAGTAGTCGGCGGCCAGCGCGAGCGCGAACCGCGTCCGGTAACCCAGCGGGTCGAGGTCGGGGTCGGTTCGGCCGAGGCTGACGCCGTCGTCGAGGAGGGCGTCGGGCCACGACGCGGCGTCGGCGACTCGCTCGCCGCCGTCGGTCTGGGGGTTGTACGCGACGACGAGCGCGTTGTTGGCGAACGTCGCGTACCACGGGACAGAAAGCGGCGCGTCGAACAGCGTCGGGTCCGCGAGGGCGACGATGTCGGGGTCGCGTTGGTCGTCGTCGACCATCCGCGCCACGCGGGCGGAACCGTGTGCCTCGACCTCCACGCGGGTTCCCTCGGGCGATTCGAACTCGGCGGTGAGCGCCCGCTGGAGGCTCCCGGCGGCGAGAATCGACACGGTCGGCGTCGACCCGGCTCGACCGAGACAGCCCGCTGTCGCGGTGAGGCCGGCCGCCGCGACCCCACCGACGGACGCGAGGAACGCCCGCCTGCTCGACCCGTTCGCGGAGTCGCTGGTGTTCTCCGCCGCGTCCGTTCGGGTCGGCCGACTCCGTCTCTCTCGCGTCATCTGGTCAGGGTCTCTTGGAGATGTCTTCGAGCGATTCGGGGTCGGTAGACGGGTCGAGCGCGCGTGCTTCGACGGCGCGGACGCCTTTCACCGTCCGCGACCCGTCGACGTCGGGCGCGATAAAGCGCGTCTCGTAGTCGTGCTCCTCGCCTATCGGCGTCCCGTCGCGGGCGTAGGCGAGCACGGCGTCGAGAGCGTCGTACACGTCGATACAGACGCGATACCCGTCGGCGCTCTCGACGACGAGGTGCGTCGTCTCGTCGTCGAGGTCGACGTCATCGAAGAGGTCGAAGACCGGAACCCCGGTCCACGTCGCGGTGTGGCGCGTCCCCGACGCGCACGCGACCGTCACCGTTCGGTCCTCAGCGGGGAAGTCGAGTAACTCCGCGCCCGACAGCCACGCTCGGTGGTCTCCGCGGAGGAGAATCGGCTCGGACGGGGCGGTCGCCGGACGCGACCGGTCGTGTTGTGCGTGCATGCGTATTCACTAGTCCGATATTGGTTGATTCTAACGGTGTGTGTAACCTCAAACAATTAAGGGTTTATAACTGTCTGAAAATGAGTCTCCCGACGTGCTGGGTAGACGGACGTCGGAACCCGGGCGCGCGGTTTCGACTCGGTTGCGAGTCGGCCGATTCCGACGTCCGAACATTCATTATTTCAAGAATGTATGTTTAATCTATATGTTTGGGGTCCAGTCCGAGTTGGCGGTGTTCGTCCTCCTGATGCTCGTCTGGACCGTCTTCGTGCTGTATTCGGCCTCGGTGTTCACGTGGTTCGTCGAGGTGCTCGTCCTCGCGTGGCGACAGACCATCCCCGCCGGGGACGTCGCCTACGGCTACGACGACATCCAAGTTCGCATCATCACCATCGACGCGGCCAACATCGTCCAATCGACGGTGAATGCGGTCCCCGACGACCTCGCCGACGTTCGGGTCGTCGCCGAGAAGCCGATTTCGGTCGACGGCGCGACGGTCCACGCCGTCCCGGAGGAGTTCACCTGCACGGCGTCTCACAAGGGCCGCGCGCTCGAATGGGCGCGCCGCGAGATTCCCTGCGACAAGGAGTTCGTCCTCTACCTCGACGAGGACACGCTGATGGCGAACTTCGAGGGGTTGCCGGAGGGCGACATCATCCAGATAACCGAACTGCCGGTGTACACCGGGTCGTGGGTAACGTACCTCTCAGAGGTGTTCCGTATCGGCTACCAGCGCGAACAGCGGGCGTTCGGCCGCTTCAGCTTCCCGCTGTACGCGTGGGGCGGCGGCATCGCGATTCGGACGAGCCTCGAAAACCGCATCACGTGGGACTCGAAGACCATCACCGAGGACACGGACTTCGCGTGGCGCGCCGCCGCCGCCGCCGACCTCGATTTCAGCGTGCTGAACTGCAAGTTCCGCAATCAGGCCCCGCCGTCGGTGATGACGATGCTCAAGCAGCGTCGACGGTGGTTCTCCGGGACGCGACAGGATTCGGACCTCCTGCCGCTGCACTATCAGCTGTTTCTGCAGTTCCGCCTCGTCGCGTGGGGCTTTTCGCCGCTCATCCCGCTGATAACGCTCGTCACGTTCGTCATCCCCGGCGCGCTCCCCGACTTGGTGCTCTATCGGGTCGGCTCCCTTCTCGAGTTCGCCACGCTGTTCGTCGTGACGGGTGCTGGCGTGGCAAGTTACTGGTCGGAGTCGAAACTCACGCTCCTCGCGGTCCCGTGGACGCCGATTCTCGTCGTTCTCAACACGGCGGGCGCGCTCTGGGGGTTCGTCTCCCCGGTCGAGCACTTCGCCGTCACGACCAAGGTGCCGCTGGAGACGGTCGAAAAGCGCAACCCCGCGTTCGAGCCCGGCTCGCTCACGAAACACGACGGGCGGAACGACTTACCCGAGCATCTGGACGTGAACCGGCTCACGAGCGAACTCCGCGAATCGCTTCACATCCCTGATGATTGATGTGAGACTCTCGTTCCGTCTCGTTCCCCGGGACCCGATGATCACGGGCCCAACGACCCTCCGGTGGCTGGCTCTCGCGCCGTGACAATCGAGTCGCCGATTGATGCCCTCGCAGCGCGTCTCTTCGCGCATGAACGCGCACGCGAACACCGGCCCCGACCGCGCTCGCAAACACGAGCCCTTCCCGGCGTACGGGCCCGTGGACGCGGCGCTCGGGTTCGTCGTCTTCTATCTGTTCGTCGAGCGCGCCACACCGACTCTCGTCGACACCGTGACGGGTGTCGTTCCCGGGCTCTCGGCGTCGGCGGTCGGCTTCGGACTCGCGGCGTTCTTGTGGTTCATCTTCGTCGTGACGACGCTCGACCAACTCCGCCGGCAACTCGCGGCGCTCGGGGTCGTCGCCGGGGACGCCGGCCGACCCGACCGCGTAGCGTCGGGATGGGCCGTCCCCAGCGTCCCGCGACTTCTCGTGTACGCCGTCGTCACCGTCGTCGGCGGCTCTATCGCCGTTCTCACGTTCGACCGCGCCGTCGATGCGGGCATCGCGTTCATCCGGCTCGCCACGGACCTCGGTGTCGGCGTATTCCCGTTCGGCGCGTTCCCGCTCGTCGAGTTCCTCGTCATAGTCGTCTTCTTCGTCGCGTTCGGCGCGGCGACGCACTCGCTCGACAGGGTCGTCATCGGGAGCGTCAGGACCGCGTTCGCGACGGTCCGCCCGTAAATCCGTCAGCGGACACGACGTTCTCTCCGGCGAGACGTATCGAACCACAAGACTGTTATCCTAGTTTTCTGATTGACAGAGACGAGAGTCCCCATGAAGCGTCGTACGTTCCTCCAACTGACCGGCCTCGGGGCCGTCGGCGGACTCGCCGGCTGTCTCGGTTCGAACTCCCCTCCCCCGCGAAAGTCGAGCGTCGTCTCCGACTTCGAGGTCTCCGACGGCTCGCTCGTCGTCGACCTCGCCGACCAGACGTGGGTGATGTCCCGCTACGAAGCCAACGAGCAGTCGTCGCTGTCAGGGTTCGACCCGCAGTCGCTGGCCGCGCTCAGCCCCGTCGGGGTTGCGAGCGCGAAAGGCAAGGGCGGCGGCGGTGGCGGCCGCGGCGCGACCGGCCGCGGCACGGGCGGCTACGCCTCCGCCCCGCGGACGGTCCACGGCCACGCGTGGTACCACGGCGGCGACTACGCCGACGACTGGTACGAGAACAACGCCGGCAAAGTGAGTCGGTTCCCCGTCGGCGTCGCCGCGCTCGGTATCGCCTACCTCGGGTCGACCGCGGCGATGCGAGACGACGCGCCCGACGCCGGCCCGGTCCCGTGGGACCGTGAGATACAGGACCCGAACGAAACCGTCGAGTACGACATGGCGAACGGGAGCCAACTCGGACGAGACGGCTGGTACCGCGTCGGCGCGCACGTCGTCGGCGACGACGTGAACCACGACTTCCGCTGGGAGTGTTACGACCTCGAAGTCACCGACGGTATCGGTGACGTGGGATACTCCATCGAGGAAGAGTGGAAAGTCTCTCCGCGCATCTGAGCGCGGCTGACGCGCGCTTTCCCTCGCCCTCTATCATTCACCCACTCGCCCTTCATCGATGTCCAACACGCGAATCGACACGGCGACGCTCCTGACGCTCACCTTCGTGGTGTCGTTCTGTAGCTTCGCCTACGAGTTCGTCTACTCCGAACTGCTGACAGTGATGTACGGCGGGACGGTCACCCAGTACGTCATCACGGTCGGGCTGTACTTCTTCAGCCTCGGCATCGGCGCGGCGCTCTCGGACGACCTCGACGGCGCGAACCTCGGTGGGAACTTCTTCCGCACCGAGGTGCTCCTGGCCGCGGCCGCACCCGCGGGCTTCCTGCTCATCGTCGGTCTCAACAGCGTCCGCATCCCGCAGGCGGTGCCCGCGGAGGTCATCTGGACCGTCGCCCGCCTCCCCGTCGTCGTCGTCGGATTCCTCTCGGGGTTCGAACTCCCGCTTTTGACCCGCATGTTCGACGAACTCGACGACGACGGGTCGGCGACGCCCTCGTGGCTCCGAACCGCAGGCGCGCGAATCCACGATTTCGTCGTCGCCGCTGTCGGTACCCTCTGGACCGTCGAGCGGACCGAGGGCCGCAGAAGCGGGCTGTCTGTCATCCTCGCGATGGACTACGTCGGCGGCCTCGCCGGTGCCGTCGTCTACGCCCGCGTCCTCTACCCGGGTCTCGGCCTCATCCCGACGATATTCGTGCTGGCGCTCCTCAACGGGGTCGCCGCGCTCGTCTTCGTCGCCCACTTCGGCGAGTGGTCGTGGTGGCCCTTCAGCGACGCCGCCCCGTCCGCAAGCCCCGCCTCGTCCGCCAGCGCCGCACACGGCGGGAACGCGACCGACAGCGCCCGAGCCGACCGGTCGCTCTCGGCCGCCCGGGTCTCGAAGACGCTCCTCGTGGTCTGTCTCCTCTTGACGGCGACCTACGCGGGCGTCGTCGCCAAGCACGACGTCGCCGACGAGCGCCTGTCGCAACTCTACCTCGAACAGCAGATAGAAAACGAGTATCCGCCGGGCGCGATGCGCGCGACGGTCACCTCACAGGAGACGACCGCCTACCAGCACGTCATCAGATACAACCGCACGTGGACCGGCACCGGCCCGAACCCGCACTTCGACGGGCGGACGGAACAGTGCCTCCGCCTCGGCGCGGCCGTCCAACTCTGCGAGAGTTGGGCCGACAGCTACCATCGGGGACTAGTCGACGTGCCGATGTCGCTGGTCGAACCCGGCCCGGAGACCAAGGTACTCGTCGTCGGCGGCGGCGACTGGATTGCCATCGACCACCTGCGGGAGTACGGCGTCACCGTCGACCACGTCGACCTCGACGGCGAGTTCATGCGCGACGCGAAGACGGACCCCTTCTTCGGCCGCTGGCACGACGACGCCCACGAGTACGACCGGCTGAACACGACGGTCGCCGACGGCTACCGGTACCTCCAAGAGACGAACGAGACGTACGACCTCGTGTTGCTCGACGTGCCCGGCGCGACCGACGACGACCTGCTCACGCTCTACTCGACCGAGTTCTACCGCTCCGTCCGGACCCACCTCTCCGAGGACGGCGTCGCGGTGACGTGGGGCTACTCGCCCGACGCATACCCCGAACACCACAAGGCGTTCGTCAACACCGTCGGGGCCGCGGGTTTCACCCAAGAACTTTCCTACTGGGTGCGCGAGGACCTCGACGACGACGGCGAGACCGAGCGCGTCGAGCAGTTCTACGTGCTCGCGCCCGGCGACCGGCCCCGGCTCACCGGCGACGGCGCGACCCGGTACGTCCGCGCCCGCGAGGAGCACTACGGCTCCGCCGAGTGGCACGCGGTCCCGCACTACCGCGGCGTCCGCGAGAACTCCATCTTCCACCCGAACTACGACATCCTCGTCGACACCTGATTTCCCATGCCCTCCCAACCACCTTCCACCACCGAACCGCCCGCCGCCTCCGCCCCGTCTCCGCCGGCCGAGACACCGACCGAACTGTACTTCGGCTACAGCGCCGACGCGCCAGACCTGACGACCGTGGACGTGAAGACGGTCTCCCCGGCGACGCTCGCGGGCGAACCGGCGGTCCTCACCGTCATCGGCGAGTCCCACTACGTCGGCCTGCCGGCGCTCGACTTCCACGAGCTGTGTTCGTGCAAGCCGCTACCACACGAGCGAACCCACGAGACGCCGCTTTCCGTCGGCTCGGAACGCGAGTTCAGCTTCGAGAGCGACCGAATCGACGCCCAAACGGTCGTCGAAGGCCGGCCGCTTGACGCCTTCCCCGGTCCGGACGACGCGACCGTCGCCTATCGGTTCGGCCCGGAGGCGTGGACCACCATCCGCGTCGGCGACGGCGGCTACGAGACGTACCACACCTACCCGGAGCACGACCTCGCGCTGTACACCGAGACGACGATGACGCCCGAACGAGAGGCTCAGCGATGACTCCCGAACGAACTACCCAACGATGACCCGAAACGCCACCACCTACGACGGCGACGTGACGCTCAACGGCTCCGAACGCCCCCCGGTCGAACTCCGCGACCCAGCGGACGTGTTCGTCGGCGGCGCGAGCGTCGCCGGCGACCTCACCGTGCAGAACGCCGAGTACGTCTTCACCCACGCGCCGGTGACCGACGACGCGGCCGTCGGCGACGCGACCGTCGAGACCGAGATTCGCGGCAGCCTCGAAGACGGCTACGTCCAGTCGGTCGACGGCGACGTGCTCCTCGGCGACGCCGAAGACGTGTTCATCGCGGCCGCCGCCGCCGACGGTGCGGTCTCGGCACCCGGTGCGGAGAACGTCTACGCGGGCGAGGCGACGCCCGGCGCCGCTCCCGACGACTACGACGTGTCCACCTTCGGCTGGAAGCAGTCGGGGAGCGCGACCGACCCCGATACCGGCGTCTACGCGGTCGGCATGGCCCACGACATCGACCTCACGAAGGTCAACTCCGACGTGGAACTCTACCTCGTCGGCCACGGCCACGAGGTGCGGGTCGAGGGCCGGGGCGCGGCGGTCTCCGTCCACTTCGTCGGCTACGACAACACCGTCAGCGTCGGGCCGTACCTCGCGTCGAGCGTCGAGACCGACACCGGGTTCGACAACGCGGTCGACGCCGACCCCTACCCCGCCGAGGACCTCGTCGAGATGTCCCGAAGCGAGGCCTACTCGAACGCCGGGTTCGGCCGCCGCAAGGTGACGTTCCAAGAGCCGGCCGACGGCGACGAGTGGTGTCCGAACTGCGGCAAGCCCGCCGAGGCCATCATCGAGCGCCACCAGATGGAGGCCTTCTTCCTCTTCGGCTGGCCGCTTTGGAGCTTCGAGCAGAGCACCAACCCCGCCCGCGAGTGCGAACACTGCTCGCCCAACGCGATTCACGCCGAACTCTCGGCGTCCGAGCGCCGCGAGATATTCGACTGACGCCGACGGCGGTCCGAAGATATATATCAAAACACCAGACAATGTTGCACATACGACTGTCCGCGCGTTCGACCGTCGCCCCGAAGACCGAACGCGCCCGCCGGGTCTGCACCCTCAGCTGCACCCGCCACACCCGCTGTCCCCGGCACACCCGTCCACCCCTCCCCAGCCATGTCGAGAAATGAGTCCACGCCGGCGTTGATGTCCTCCTCGTCGTGCCGGTACACGTTCGACCCGTCGGTCCAGACCGACGCCCACCTCCAGACGACGTGGGAGTGCCCGCACGAAGCCCACCCCGAAAGCGAGTTCTGCGTGTTCCACATGAGCCGCGACGAGCGCGCCTCGCTCGACGTGACCGGCGACGACATCGTCGGCGAACTCCGGACGAACCTCCAGTCGCCCGACACCCGCGTCAACGAGTACGTCGGCGCGGACCTCCCGCACCTTTCGCTCACCTACCAGGACATCAACGGCGCGACGAACCACGTCCTCAACTTCCAGCACGCCGACATCGAGGGGTTGGACCTCACTCACGGCCGCCTCGACCAGGGGTTGATTCTCCGCGAGGCGACGGTCGGCCGCCTCAAACTCGACGAGGCGGTGGTCACCGGCGACGTGGACGCTCGGGAGGTCACCGTGACCGGCGCGGTGACGACCAACGAGGCGACGTTCGAACAGGACGTCCGCTTTTCGGAGGCGGCCTTCCGCGGCGAGGTCCGCTGCGACGAGACGGTGTTCCAGGGCGACACCAGTTTCGCAGACGCGACGTTCCACGGCACGGCGCGCTTCCGCAACGTCGAGACCAGCGGGAGCAGCCACGTCCTCGACGACAACATCACCTTCGCGAACGCGACGTTCCGCGACGACGCGAGTTTCAGACAGGCCATTTTCAATTACGTGACGTTCGAGGGCGCGCGGTTCACCGCGGGGTCGGATTTCGAGCACGTCGAGTTCGAGGGCGACGCGCGGTTCGACGGCGTCCGCTTCGACGAGATGGCCGACTTCGACGAGGCGCGGTTCGACGACGACGCGAGCTTCGCCGACGCCCGGTTCATGCAGTTGGCCGAGTTCCGCGGCGTCGAGTTCAACGGCGGGAGCCGGACGACCCACGACGACGTGACGTTCGAGGGCGCGACGTTCGAGGGCGAAGCGGACTACAAGCTCGCGCGATTCCGTTATTCGGACTTCAAGGACGCCGTGTTCAAGGGCGCGGTCAACTTCGACCGCGCGACGTTCACCGCCCGCACCGACTGCTATCGCCTCCGCGTCGACGGCGCGTTCGACCTCTCTTTGGCGTCGTTCGGCGGGCAGGCGAACTTCGACGAGAGCGAGTTCCGCGACGCCGTCGTCGCCGAGGAGGCGACGTTCGGGTGCGACGCCTCGTTCGAGGGGGTCGAGTTCGAAGCGAACGCTCGGTTCGGCGAGGCCCGGTTCGAAGAGGACGTGAGCTTCAAGACCGCGGCGTTCCACGGCCTCGCCTCCTTCCGCGGGGCGTTCTTCGAGGGCGAACTGCAGCACCTCGAAGCCAACGCCTCGTTCAACGAGGCGACCTTCGAAGCCGGCGCGGAGTTCGAGGCGGCGAACTTCACGAGCGCGTCGTTCTGGGAGACGACGTTCCACGACCGGGCGGACTTCCGGCAGTCTGACTTCGAGACGGCGCGCTTCCGCGTGCTCGTCGGCGACCGCGACACCTACCTCGACTTCACCGACGCGACGCTCTCCGGCGGCACGATTTCGCAGGGCTCCGGCGAGCCGACGCCGTACGACCTCACCCGCGCGACCATCGGCGACCTGACGCTGGAGGGCGACGGCAACGAACACCAACTCTTGGACCACTTCCGCTTCTGTCTCACCGAGTTCGACCGCTTCGACTTCAGCGACCACCACGGCTACCTCGAACGCAACGACTGGACCATCCACGACTTCGTCGGCAACGGCGCGACCGGCCAGTTCGCCGTGGAACTGACGCCCGATATCATCGAAGAAACGTACCGGAAGGCGCAGGACAGCGCCAACGCCGTCGGCGACACCCCGGCGAGCCGCGAGTTCGAGTTCAAGCGCTACTACTACAACCGCCAGAAGAACTTCGACATCATCCTCAACGAGTACTCGCTGAACACGTGGGCCCGCGGCAAGAAGGTCGCCAGCGTGGGACTGAACACGCTCATGCAGGTCACCTGCGGCTACGGTAACCGCCTCCCGCGAATCGCGGCGTTCACGTTCCTCCTTCCGGCGCTGTTCGGACTGTGTTACGCCCTCGGCGGGCCGTTTCTGACGCAGGCTGGGAGCGTCTTCGACCCCGCCGCCGTCGACAAGACGACGATGGAGGTGCTCTTCGACAACGTCTACTACAGCTACATCAGCTTCAGCACGGTCGGCTACGGCGACATCAACCCGCTCGGCCCGGCGGCGCGCGTGCTCGCGGCGAGTCAGGGGATGTTGAACGGGCTGTTCTTCACCCTGCTCACGTTCACGCTGTTCAAGCGCGTGCTCGGCGGGAGCTAATCGAGCCGAGTCGCCCGCGTCCCCTCCTCACTCGTCCGACCGCTCGTACACGTCCGGTCGCGCGTGCTGGAGCGTCTGCATGTCGCGGCGGATGTCATTCAGATGCGACAGGTCGATAGTCGCCGTGACGACCTCCTCGCGGTCCTGCGCCTTCGAAACCACGTTCCCCCACGGGTCGACGACGAGCGTGCGGCCGTAGGTCTCGACCCACGACGGCTTGTCCCCGATTTGGCCGGGCGCGATGACGTACGCCTGGTTCTCGATGGCTCGGGCGCGAAGGAGCGGCTCCCAGTGGTCTTTTCCGGTGTGCATCGTGAACGCCGCGGGGACGAGAAGGACGTTCGCGCCGGACTGCGCCATCGTTCGGTAAAGCTCCGGAAACCGGAGGTCGTAGCAGATAGAGAGGCCGAACGTCGCGAGGTCGGTGTCGACCGTCACCGCCCGGTCGCCGGGGGCGACGTGGTCGGACTCGCGGTGTTCGACGCTCCCGCCGATTTCGATGTCGAACAGGTGGACCTTCCGGTAGGTGTCGAGCACCTCGCCGCTCGGGCCGATGAGCGCCGACGTGTTGTAGACCCGGTCGCTGTTCGGAATCCGTTCGAAGAAACTCCCCGTGTGGACGAAGACGCCGTGTTCGCGGGCCTTCTCCGAGAACCGTCGTACGGTGGGTCCGTCAAGCGGCTCTGCGACCTCGGCGAACCGCTCTTCCGGGCCGATAAAGGTCGTCATCTCCGGGAACGCCACGAAGTCCGCACCGTCGGACGCGGCCTCGTCGAGGAGGCCGAGCGCCCGCTCAACGTTCGCCGCCTTGTCGTCTCGCGAGTCTAGCTGGCACGCGGCCGCCACGAATCGGGACATCTCGTCGGGAGGCTACGTGGACCGACGATATGGTAGTCACGGTTACTCGCTCGGGTCGAACTCGAGGTAGACCAGTCGCTCGTCGCCGACCGTCCATCCGCGGTGTCCCGGCGGGATGGTCGCGGCGCAGCCGGCGGCAATCTCCGTCTGCGTCCCGTCGTCCAGTTCGAGGCCAAGCGTCCCCGAAACGACGTAGATGTCATGGGCGTTCTGGCAGTAGGCGGCTTCCGCTCCATCGTGGTCGGCTTCCGCTCCCCATTCCGGCTCCAGCGTCGCTCGCGTGACCGCCACGTCGCTTAGGTCGACCGACTCCGTGCGGCCGGCTTCGAGCGCTGTCGGGTTTGTGTCGGAAAGCTCTGTGACGACCAGCTCGTCAACTTCTGTACTGTCTGCCATGGAAGACGTTCTCCGGGGATAGTCGTCTCTTTTGTCGCTACTGAAACTCGCGACAGAAATATAAAAATGTTTATCACTATGTGTTAATATACAAATTCCGACAGTATTTGACGAGTGCTCTGTCGGCTCGACGGTCTTCCGTCTGGAATGGTGTCCGGTGCGACCTAGAAGCCGACTCCGAATCGGCAACCCCCGCCAAGCTATATGAACTTTCAGCCGACTTACATAGTTGAATATGGTTTCGACTCCTCGCGTTCGAGCCCTCCCCTCGTCGTGGCAATTCGCGTTCGTCGGGGCGGTCGTCTCGCTCCCCGTCAGTACGGTCCTGAACCGACTGCCGAACTCGGAGGCGACCGTCGGTGCCGGTATCATGATATTCGGGGCGTTCGTCGCGGGCGCTATCGCCGCAGTCCGCTCGGCGGACCCGGACGCCGCCGGACTCCGCGCCGGTTTTCTCGGCGGCGCGCTCGAACTGCTCGTGTTCATGGTGACGTCGGGAACGACGACGGCGTGGCCGCTGTCCAGAGTCGCGTTCTTCGCACTCGCCAGCGCATTTGTTCTGTGTCTCGCCCCCGTCTTCGGTCTGGGTTGCGGTCGAGTCGGTGGGTGGGTGGTACGCTCCGTCGCTTCACGGTGGAACTCTACTGCGAGTACGTCGTAGCTTCCTTGTGATTCCTTGTGCAGAATTACCAAATAATAAAGATACACAGATAACTGATGTGTTGGCTATAATACTCGCTTTTGGGTTCGAACATCGCCTCCGTTCTCACAGCGAAGTGATTTCGAACTCGTTCAGCAACAATAGTCACGTTTGTTCCTCTGTGGGGAACAGAATCGTTGCGACGCGCGCTCCTGTTCTCACTCCTCGACGGGTTCGAGCGGGTCGGTTTTCCCCCACCGCGCCGACGCGCCCTCGGTCGGTGTCGCCCACCCGACGGCGTTGTCGATGACTCGCTTGATCTCGTCCTGGTGGAAGATGGGATACTCCTCGTGGCCCGGTCGGAAGGCGAAGATTCGCCCGCGGCCGCGACGATAGCAGACGCCCGAGCGGAACACGTCGCCGCCTTCGAACCACGAGATAAAGACGGTTCTGTCTGGTTCCGGGATGTCGTACGGCTCGCCGTAGGTCTCCGTCGCCGGGATGACGAACTGCTCGTCGAGGCCGTCGGCGATGGGGTGGCCGGGGTCCGCGACCCAGACGCGCTCGCGCTCGCCGCCGTGGCGGTACTTGATGTTGCAGGTCGTGCCCATCAGCCGCGTGAACGGTTTCGAGTTCTTCCCCGAGTGCAGCGGGATGAAGCCCATCCCCTCGTGGACGCGGTCGACGACGCGCTCCGCGACGGCGTCCGTCACCTCGTCGTTGGCGCAGTGGGACCACCAGACTAGCACGTCCGTCGCGTCCAGTGTCTCCTCGTCTAAGCCGTGTTCGGGCTCCTGTAACGTCGCCGTCCGAACCTCGCGGTCCGGCCCCTCCAGATGTTCCGCGATGGTGCCGTGGATTCCCTTCGGATACCGCTCTGCGACCTCTGGTTCTTCCCGTTCGTGGACGTTCTCGTTCCAGACTGTGACTCGTGTCGGCATGCGCCATAGTGTTCGCCCCCGTTGATAAATTCTCCTCCCGAGCGAGATATTGGGTATCAATCGCTGCTCTAAACTGTTCCCCTAAAGGGAACTTATTGTCAATTGTCGACACATGGGCTGTAGCTGCAGAATCTGGAATATTGTGGTTTTGAACGCCACGTGACGAGGGAATATCCTCGTTTTCCCGGCCAACAAGCATTACGATTATATGGTTGTAATCTATCTGCGGAACCGCCTCCTCGATGTTCCCGAGACGGCTTTGAGAATAGTTCTCGATTAATAATTCCCAATAGGGGAACGCCACTCGACTCGATTCCAACTCTCGTGAGTCACCTCCACGTCGAATCGCCCGCCTCGGACCTCACCAATCCTTCTCTTGAATATCTGCCGGTACACCCCGAATATCGTCGTTCCCTCGAAGGGAACGAGAATTGCTATATTGATTTTTCGTGCGCTTCTCCCGAACCCCGCGCGTCGCCGCCGCGGGACCTTACGACGCCGTTTCCGACCACGGGCGTTCGTAACTCGGGTCGTCGACGAAGCGGTCGAGACCGGCGCGAATCGACATCCGGCTTCCGGCAGGGAGCCGCACCCGGAGCGCGCCCGTCCCTTCGTCGCCGTCACTTGCGCTGTCGGAGTCTTCCTCGCCGACGCCGCGCTCCACGCCGTCGGTCTCGACCGTAGTAAAGCGGTGTTCACCGTACGCGCCCGCTTGGACGACGACCTCTTCCTGTCTCGCCCCGGTGTTGACGAGCGTCAGTTCGATTCCGTCTTTCGTCACCGACTCCACGAGCGCGGCGACGCCTGCCGGTAGTCCTGGCCGTTCCCGGCGCGCGTCGAAGTGTCTGACCTGCGCCATCACGAGGCCGCCGTAGTAGACGGGTTGTGGCGCTCCCATGGTGAGTTGGAGCAGTGCCTTGTGGAACGCCGGGTTTCGGTCTCTGAGGTAGTCTTCGTCCACGGTCGTCGGCTCGTTCCCCTCGGCGTCGAACAGGCGCAGTCGCTCGTCGACGTGCTCGCGCGTCGCTTCGAGGATTCGGTCCGGGTAGTCCTGGAACTCCCCGTCGAGGTAGGCCAGCCACGCGTACTCGTGACCGTCGTCGTGTTTCGTCTTCGCCCGCGGGTCGACGCGTCGCCAGTCCTGTTCTCCCCAGTCGCGGAGCCGACGCAGTCGATTTCGGTCCTCGTCACGCATCGACATGTACCAGAGGTGAACCGCGTAGGGGTCGTCCGTAAGCGGCTGGAACTCGTACCAGCCGTCCCGCCACAGCACCTCCCCGTCGTCCTCCGTGAGGACGCCCGAGGCGTCGTAGTGGTAGTCGCCCTCGCCGCCGTACTTGTGCGGGATGTGGAGGGTGCTGTGTACGTCGTCTTCGGCGACCTCGATGCCGTTTTCGATGAGCACGTCGAGTTGCGACCGCGGGAACTCGAGGTACTCCCGGTCGCCTTCGAGCAGGACCGCGTTCTCGGCGGCGACCGTCGGCCCGATGCCGATGTAGTGCCACCCGCCCCACGACCAGCCGTAGTAGCCGCCGTACCACGACCCGTCTGTGTACTCGCCGATTTCGCCGGAGCGCCCGACGTTGTCGGGGATGATGCCGCCGTTTTCGGCCGTCCGCTCCCGCCACGCGTCGAGGTAATCGGTCACCCACTCGCGGTAGTCGTCGTCGCCCGTGTGGAGATAGGCGTTCGTCATCAGGCTCGTGATGTTGAGGTTCAGTGGGATGTCGCCCTTCGCGCAGCGCTCGTTCAGCACCTCGAACAGGCGCTCTTCGTTCGCCGGGTCGAGGAGGTCCGCGGCCTCGTCGAACTCTAAATCCCGCCACGGGAGGCCGTGTCTGGCCCAGCGGTAGTCCGCGCCGTAGGGGTGGTGTTCGTAGGCGGAGAAGTCGCAGAACTCCGGGCCCATGCTCCCGTTCATCGGCCCGCGAACCACTCGGTTTTCGGCGTCGTAGTTCCCCGTGTCCGAGTCGGCGGTGTAGAGGTCAGCGAACTTCGTCGCTCGGTCGACGACCGCGTCGTCGTCGGGCGCGGCGAGGCCCATGTTGTACGTGTAGAGGTTGCCCTCCCCGAGGTGGAACCAGTCGCGACACTGTTCGAACTCGTCGACGACCATCGGATGGCCGAACGGCGTCTCCGTCGCCGCGCCGCGTTCCAACGCGGACTCGTACACGCGACGGGCGTGGTTGAGCAGGCGTTCGTCGCCGCCCATCGCGTACACGAGCGGCCAGTTGTAGAACCCCTCGACCACGTCGTCGAAGCCGTCGACGCCCACGTGGTCGTCTGGCGGCCAGAACGGCTCCCCGTCGGGGCCGGTGTAGTCGTCGACGAACCGGTCGACTGCGTCGGCCGTCAGGTCGAACAGTGCTCGCTGTTTGTGCGCCCACGTCGGCGGTCGAGTCGCCTCGGCGGTCGCTTCGAACTCGCGCATGCCACCATACCCCGCGTCTCGGGTGATGAATATTTGGGTCGCGCGAGTCGCGGCGCTCCGGTCGGTTCGGGCGACGACGATCCGTCCGGCCGCGTTGTCGGCGAACCACTCGATTCAGTTGTCACTCGCCGTGCCGACACCGCGCGGCTCGACCTCGTCGCTACCGCGGTTATGCCAGTCGCTCTCGCGGCCCTCGGTCGGTCGGTCGCTGGTTGTCGTCGGTCGTTGGTTGTCGTCGCTCGGCGTCTTCTGTGGGTCGCGTTCAGTCGATGAGGCGCTCGATGTCGTCGTCGAGCTGGTCGTACAGCTCCTCCGCCTGGCGCTCGTCTTCGGCCGACAGCGGGCGAATCGGCTCGCGGACGTTCCCGCCGCGCAGGCCGGCCAGTTCGAGGCCTTTCTTCACCGCCGGGACGCTGATAGCGCCATCGAGGGTGTTGTTCTGTCCAGTCTGGTCGCGGAAGTTCTGGTAGGGCAGACAGATGTTCCGAAGCTCACGGGCGCGCTCCCAGTTCTCTTCGGTGAGCGCCTCGAACAGCGCGAGGCCGACTTCCGGCCGGAAGTTGCTCACTCCCGCCGAGAATCCCTCGATGCCCTCGTTCCAGAACGAGACGGCGAAGGGTTCGGCGAGGCCGTCCACCCAGACCACGTCGTCGCCGGTGGCGCTGGCGGCCGCGCCGAGTTTCACGGCGTCTTCGATGGCGTACTTGATGCCGACCACGCCGTCGAGCCCCGCGAGGTCACGGAGATAGTTGATTGACGGGTCGAATCCCTTGACGTACGGCACCAGCGGGGCCGACGAGGCGTCTGCGAGCTTTTCGTAGTAGCGAAGCAGGCCGCGCTCGTGGACGTACGTGTGGTCCGGCGGCATTATCATCATCCCGTCGACGCCGATGCGGTCGTAGGCGTCGATGAGTTCCCGCGCACCCGTCGTGCTCCCGCCGACGCCGGCGAGGACGCACACGTCGGAGGGGAGCGCATCGACGGCCGTCTCCGTCACGTCGACGCGTTCCTGCTGGGACAGCGAGTGATACTCGCTGATGTTCGCCGACGCGAGGAACGTGCGGATTCCCTCGTCGTAGAGGGTCCTCGCGTTCGCTGCCAGTTCGTCGTGTTCGATGTCGAGGTCGTCGTCGAACGGGGTGAGGAGCCCGGCGGCGACGCCGCGCAGGTGCTCGCGCACACCGCTCTCTGCGAGTGGCATACCCGAACCACCGTGCACTCGCGCATAAAATCTTCGGACAGGGGGGTCGCACGCGACGACGAGCGCCCGAGGACCGTCAAAACAGTTATCTGCCCCATCTCTGTAGTCGAACCCATGCCGCGTCAGACAGACTCGTCTCCAATCGCCGTCGGAGTCGTCGGCCTCGGAAGCCTCGGTCGTCGGCTCTGTCAACAGTTCGTCGAACTCCCCCGGTCGGAACTCGTCGCCATCTCCGACGTGGACCCAGACGGCCTCGCCGAGGTCGGTGACTCCTTCGACGTTCCCGAGGCGCACCGCTACCCGTCGTTCGAGGCGTTCCTCGATTCGGCCCCGATGGACGCCGTCGCCGTCGCGACGCCTAACGGCCTGCACTACGAGCAGACCTCGGCCGTGTTGGACCGCGGCCTGCACGTCCTCTGCGAGAAGCCGCTCGCGACCGACGCCGAGGAGGCCTACGAACTCACGACCCGCGCCGAGGCGAGCGACCAAACCGTGATGGTCGGCTACCAGCGACACTTCAATCCGGCCTACAAGCGCGCCCACGACCAGTGGGCCGAGGGCGACCGCGTCCCGCGATTTATTACCGGTGAGGTGACCCACGACTGGCAGTCCTACTACGAGAAGGAAGACGACTGGCGGATGAACCCCGAACTGAGCGGCGGCGGTCACCTCCTGAACGTCGGCACGCACGTCATCGACGCCATCCTCTGGACGACCGGACTCACCCCGACCCACGTCAACGCCTACGTCGACTTCCACGACGACGAGCAGGTGTTCGACCGCCAGTCCTCCATCATCATCGAGTTCGCGGAGGGCGCGGTGGCGAACGTCTCCGACACGGGCGTCGTCGCGCGGACCCGCGAGCACGTCCACATCTGGGACGACGAGGGGGCGATATACCTCGAAGGCCACGAGTGGGACGACCGGACCGGCTACGTCATCGACGACGAGGGGACCGAACACCATCCCTACGACGGCTACGAGCGGTGGCTGAGCAAGGGCACCGCGTTCCTCGACGCGATAGAGACCGGCGAGACGCCGCCCGCGACCGCCCGCGACGGCCTCAAGGCGGTGCTCATCACGATGGCGGCCTACGAGTCGGGTCGGCGGAACGAACGCGTCGCACTCGACGAACTCTACCCGTTCGCGTCCGACGTCTTCCAGTAGCGCGCCTTCGTTCTCTCTCGACTGTTTCCACTCCGCGTTCTCCCGCGCGAGGCGGAGTTTTATCGTGGTGGCCGATTTTGTAGAGGTATGCGAATCGCGACTATCAGCGGATACGCTCTCTCGTCACCTATCGAACCGCCGCAGGACCGACCCTTCCACGGCGGCGTCCGTCGCCTCCTCAAACGCGACGTGGTGCTCGTCGTCGTCGAATCGGCCGACGGAACCCGCGGCATCGCCACCGCCGGCGCGAGCAGTTCCGCGATGCGGGAGTACTTCGAGGGCGAATCGCAGGGCACCTTCGCGGACGTGGTAAACGGGGCCGTCGCCGACGCGCTCGAAGGCGAGACCGTCGAGGAGGTCGAAGACGCGCACGCGATGCTCCGCGACACCGACCTCCCCGACCGACTCCGCCATCAGGCCATCTCGGCGCTCGACGTGGCCCTGTACGACATCCGCGGGAAGGAGGTCGGTGCGCCCATCTACGAACTGCTCGCCGACGAGTACGGCACCGACCCGACGACGGAGATGCCCCTGTACGCCAGCGCCGGGATGTACATGGAACCCGAGGGGTACGCCGAACAGGCGGCGACCATCCGCGACCTCGGCTTCTTCGGCTACAAGTACCGACCGGGCATCGGCCCCGACGGGGACCGCCGCACTGTCGAACTGCTCGCCGACGTCGCGGGCGACATGGAAGTGATGCTCGACGTGCACACCTGGTGGAAGATTCGCGACGGCTACGACCGCGAGACGGTCGAAGACCTCGTCACCTTCGCCGCCGAGCGGGACTGCTACTGGGTCGAAGAGCCCGTCTCGCCCGACGACCACGCGGGCTACGTCGAACTCGCGGAGACGGGCGCGCCGCTGGCCGGCGGCGAGAGCGAACCGACGCCCGAGGGCCTCGTCGCGCTCGGCGAGACGGGCGCGGTCGACTTCCTGCAGGGCGACGTTCGGCACCACTGCGGCTACACCGGCTGTCGCCCCGCGGTCGAGTCCTGCGTCGGCCGCGACGTGGAGTTCGTCCCGCACAACTTCGGGACGTGGGTCGGCCTGCTCGCCAACGCGCACCTCGTCGCGGCCGCGCCCGAGGTGTCGCTCCTCGAATACCCGGTCTTCGAGGACGACCCGCTCCTCGACGCCGAGACCGACCCCGGAATGTACCCCTTCGACCTCGCGTTCGACATCATCGAGGGCCAACCCGCCGTCGAGGACGGCGTCCTCTCGCTGTCCGACGAGCCGGGACTGGGAATCGAAGTGAACTTCGACGCGCTCGACGACTACCCGTTCCGCGACGGGCCGTGGACCGAGTTCCACTACGACGAGGACTGAGTCGACGGTTCGAAGCGACTCGCCGCCTTCGTCCCGTCTGTCTCGCCGCGTTCGCCGTCTGCACAAGCTATAATGCGTCTCTCCGTGGTACATTTTTCATGCACGTAACCGACATCGAAGTCATCCCGATATCGCACCGCCTCCCCGAGGGCGAGGGCCTCGGCGACGCGCGCGGGTTCGGCCACGACAGGGCGACGACGCTCATCCGCGTCGACACCGACACCGGCGACGTCGGCTGGGGCGAGGCGTTCGCCCCGGGGAGCGTTATCGCGCCCGTCGTCGACGAGTTCTTCCGCGACGACGTGGTCGGCATGGACCCCTTCGACGTGCGGCGCCTCGCGGAGGCGTCGTACACAGACCCATACCACTTCGGCGGGAGCGTCTTCGTCCAGAGCGCCCTCAGCGGCATCGACGTGGCCCTGTGGGACCTCGTCGGCAAGGCGACCGGCAAGCCCGTCCACCGACTCCTCGGTGGGACGCCGCGGGAGACGCTCACCGCCTACGCCTCGACGATGTACTTCACCGAGGCGGACCGCGACATCGCCGAGCCGATTCGGGACGCCGTCGACGAAGGATTCTCCGCGGCCAAGATAAAAATCGGCAACGGCACCGACTCCGACGTGGAGCGGGTTCGAACCGCCCGCCAACTCCTCGGCGACGACGCGCGGCTGATGGTCGACATCAACGGGAACTACCGGCCGCGACAGGCGATTCGCACCGCGAAGGCCATCGAGGAGTTCGACATCACGTGGATGGAAGAACCCGTCCCGCCGGAGAACCTCTCGGGCTACCGCGAGGTCAAACGCGGCGTCGACGTGCCCCTCGCGGCCGGTGAGGCGCACTACGGCCGCTTCGAGTTCAAGCGCCTCGTGGACGACCGGACGGTCGACGTGGTCCAGCCGAACCTCGGGCGGTGCGGCGGGCTCTCGGAGGCGAGTCGCATCGCCGACCTCGCCAGCACGGAGAACGTGGCGGTCCGGCCGCACATCTGGAACAGCGCGGTCGGCCTCGCCGCGGCGGTCCAGTTCGCGGCGTCGGTCTCGGACTACCCGCACACGCGGCACGTCCCGGACCCGATGATGGTCGAGTTCGACCGGAGCGAGAATCCGCTCCGCGACGAGATTCTGCGGACCCCGTTCGACCCGACCGGCGGCGAGGTGGACGTGCCGCAGGCCCCCGGCTTGGGCGTCGAAATCGACGAGGACGCGGTCGAACGGTACCGCGCCGACCGCTGAGCGCGGGTCGCTCGTTCGTCTCCCCGCCGCTGCACCGCCGAACCGACCTCGCGCTGTTCCGACTCGCGGGATAGTTTTATGCGTTAAAGCACCGTGGCACCGGTATGCAGTCATCGCTAGTGGTAGTCGACAGCACGGACTCCAACGAGCGCCTCCTCGTCGAGGCGGGGCAAATCGCGGCCGGCACGGACACGCCGCTCGTGCTCCTCACGCGAATCACCGAGGACGAAATCGTCGAGAACGCCGAGACGTTGCAGGCGATGAGCGACGCCGCCAACACGCCGCTGGAGTCGAACTCGGCGCGGGAAGTCGCCACCCGATTCGCGTCGCAGGCCGCCGACGAGGCGTTCGAGTCGGTGAACGGAACCGTCGAGTACGACGCCGTCACCGTCGTCGCCGACGAGGGCGAGTTCGCGGACGAGGTGATTCGCGTCGCCGACGAGCGCGGCTGTGACCACGTCTACGTCGCCGGTCGACAGCGCTCGCCGACAGGGAAGGCGCTGTTCGGCGACACCGCACAGCGCGTCGTCCTCAACTTCGACGGCCCGGTCACCATCCTGACCGAGTGACGGAGCGGCCGGACCCACCGAAACGACAGCTATTTGCGACCGCGACTCGTCACGTGTTATCACATGTATCAGCTGTCGGAGCAAGCGGAGCCTGTACCGTCGGGTTCGTCCCGAACCATCGACATCGGCTACATCGGCGGCGGGAGTCAGGGGTGGGCCCACACGCTCATCAACGACCTCGCGCAGTGTCCGGACCTCGCGGGGAGCGTCACGCTGTACGACGTGAACTACGAGATGGCGTCGAAGAACGCCCTCCTCGGAAACCGCGTGATGGACCGCGAGGAGGCGGTCGGCGACTGGTCGTTCGAGGCGACCCGGAGCATGGACAAGGCGCTCGACGGTGCCGACTTCGTCATCTGCTCGATTCAGGACCCGCCGGGTGAGACGTTCGTCCACGACATCGACGTGCCCCAGGAGTACGGTATCTATCAGACGGTCGCCGACACCGTCGGCCCCGGCGGGGCGATTCGGGCGCTGCGAGCGATTCCGCAGTACCGCGAAATCGCCGCGACGGTCCGCGAGCGCTGCCCGGACGCGTGGGTCATCAACTACACCAACCCGATGACGGTCTGCACGCGGACGCTCTACGAGGAATTCCCCGACATCAAGGCCATCGGGCTCTGCCACGAGGTGTTCAAGACCCAGAAGCTGTTCGCCGAGATGGCGGAGCGCTACATCGACGAGGCCGAGGACGTCGCCCGCGACGAGGTTCGGGTCAACGTCAAGGGAGTCAACCACTTCACGTGGGTCGACGAGGCGCGGTGGCGCGACCGCGACGTGTTCCAGTACCTCGACGAGGAACTCGAACGTCGGGAACCGCTTTTCGACCGCGAGTCGGGCGACCTCGACGCCGAGTCCTACTGGGTGAACAACGAGGAAGTCGCGCTCGACCTCTACGACCGCTTCGGCGTCCTCGGCGCGGCGGGCGACCGTCACCTCGTGGAGTTCGTCCCGTGGTATCTGAGCATCGACGAGCCGGCGGAAATCCAGCGCTACGGTATCCGGCTCACGCCGAGTTCGGCCCGCGTCTCCGACGACGAGGGCCCCGACGAGATGGAACGCTACCTCGAAGGCGACGCGGAGTTCGAGTTCCACGAGTCGGGCGAGGAAGCGGTCGACATCATGCGGGCGCTCTCCGGCGAGGGGACGTTCGTCACGCACCTCAACTACCCCAACGAGGGGCAGGTCGACGGCATCCCCGAGGGCGCGGTCGTGGAGACGAACGCGCTCCTCTCCGGAGACGACGTGACACCCCTCTGTGCGGGCGGCTTACCCGACGAGGTCGAGAGCATGGTCGAGCGCCACGTCACGAATCAGGAGACGCTCGTGCGCGCGGGCTTCGAAGGCGACCTCGACCTCGCGTTTCAGGCGTTCCTCAACGAACCGCTCGTCACCGTCTCGCGCGACGAGGCCCAAGAGCTGTTCGCCAAACTCGTCGAACTGGAGCGCGAGTACTTCGCCGACTACGACCTCGACGCGTCGGTCCTGCGGGCGTAAGCCGGCGTTTCGAACCCTCGCGAACACGTCACTCCCCACCTCCGGGGTCAGCTATTTATCCCGCGGCCCAGTCGGTACACGCGATGTCGAGCGCCAATAGCCGCGGTTTGAGCTTCGGCTGTCAAGTTGTCAGCTACGGAAACGTCGAGAAAACCATCGAGCGAGCGGTCCGAGCCGAGACGGCCGGGTTCGACACCGTCACCGTTCCGGACCACCTGTTTCACCCGACCGGCTCCGAGGAGTATCTGGTGGACCCGCCGTGGGAGGCGTTCTCCGTCCTCGGGGCGATAGCCCAGCGCACCGAGGAGGTGACCCTCATGCCCGGCGTCGCGGACTCGGTGCGCCGCCACCCGACCGAACTCGCGCACGTCACGGCCACGCTCGACCGGATGACGGACGGCCGCGCCGGTCTCGGTATCGGGGCCGGCGAGGCGTTCAACTTCGCGCCGATTTCGGACATCGACTGGGACGACCCGTACACCCGGTTCAGGGAGTGTGTCGCCGTCATCGACGGCCTGTGGAACTCGACGACCGACGAGCCGTTCTCGTTCGCGGGCGACTACTTCGACCTCGACGAGGCACACATGGGGCTGAAGCCCGCACAGGAGCCGCGCCCGCCGCTCTGGATAGGCGGTTACGGCGAGAGCATGCGCGGTCTGACGGGCGCGGTCGCCGACGGCTGGTTCCCGTGGATTTACTCGCCCGACGAGTACGCGGCCGACCTTCGGAAAGTCCTCGACGTGGCCGCGGACCGAGGCCGCGACCCCGACGCCATCGACCGCGCGGTGATGGTTCCGACCACGGTCTCCGAGGACGGCGACGAGGCTCGCGCGGCCGGCATCGAGCGCAACCGCGTGAACCTCGCGCTCCGACCGCCGCTCCTCGCCGACATGGGCTACGAGGACATCGCGGAGTCGACGCCCATCATGTGGCAGATGGCGTTCGACGAGGAACAGGAGCGTCAGTTGTCGGCGGCGGCCGAGCGCATCCCGGACGGGGCCGTCGACGATATCTGCGTCGCCGGCGACCCCGAGCGCGCCATCGAGCGAATCGAGGCGTTCCGCGACGCGGGCGTCGACAACCTCGTTCTCATCCCCGTCGGCGACTACGAGGAGACGATGCGGCACTACGAAAACGAGATTATTCCGTACTTCAGCGAGCGGTAGCGCGGCGGGACGAGTCGGAGCGTCGGTCGCCGACACCGGCTGATGCGGTTAGTCGGTCACTCCTGTGCGCCGTCGCTGACGCCGGGTTCCTGCTGGTTGTCGTCGTCGTCTCCTCTGCTCGCATCGATTCGCGGTTCTACCCCGAACCGGTAGTACGCCGTCCAGACGGCCGCTACGACGGCGACGATGGCGAACAGCGTCGGCGACCACACCATGCCGAACTGCTGGGCCAGCCACATTCCCGAGAGCATGACGCCGAGGACGAACACGAACACGGTCAGGTCGGCGGCTCGAAGATTCATGTACCGACGTTCGGAACCGACCGGGATAAACGTTCACACGGCGACGCGCGAGCGCTCCGCTCAGTCGCGGACCAGCCAGCCGACGGCGTTGCGGAGCAGTCGCCGGTAGTCGTCGTTCTCGAAGGCCTCGGCGGTGTGTCCGAGCGACGCGTAACAGACTCGCCCCGCGCCGTACTCGCGGACCCACGCGACCGGGTAGTCGGTGAGGTCGGGGTGGGCCATGCGCGCGAGCACGGTCACGTCGTCGTCCACGTCGACCTGATACGGCTCGTCGAACACCTCGAAGTCGTCGACGCCGTCGGTCACGGCGTGGTCGGAGACGATTTCGACGCCGAACGTCGATTGCTCGGGGTGGGTGAGGAAGTGGCCGCCGAGGAGGTCGCGGAGGTCGGGAAACGGCTCGTCGCGCTTGTCGAGGCCGCCGTCCCCGTCGTGGACGTTGATGAGGTCGGCGGCGCAGTGGAGACCCAGATAGGCTCCGCCGTCGCGGACGAAACTGAGGAGACCGTCTAACTGCTCGGGTGTCAGGGTGGCGTCCGTCAGGTAGTCCACGACGAGGTCGTAGCCCGCGAGGTCGGCGAGGGCGTCTTTGTCGGTCGTCGCGGTCACCTCGGCGGCGTCGCCGATGGCGGACTCGATGTGCGGTCGCATCTCCTCGAAGTCGTGGAACGAGAAGGTCGTCTCTCCGATGACTAACGCGGACGGCTGCTGCATGGGCTGTCGTTTAGTTCCCGCGCGAAAAGTCGTTTCGGTGCCACCACGGCTTGCTCGGCGACTTCGTCCGGGGCACCCGTCCGAGGCGACCGCTCACTCGAACTCGATGCGCCCGAAGTACGTCGGCGAGTGGTACGTCGGCTCCGGCAGTTCGATTCGGTTCCACGTCCCCTTCTGCGCGTCGGGCAGACCGCTCCGGTAGAAGTTCCCGCGCCAGACCGTCTCCGAGTCGAGTTCGAGCGGGAGGCCGGTCAACGACTGGAGCGTCGACCGCGGGAGCCGCGCCGCGAGCCACCACGCGTCGTCGTCCGGGGACGCGGTTTTCGTGGGGCCGGGGACGGACGTTTCCACCTCGACGGCCGCCGCGTCGGTCGGCGAGACGAGGTCGCGGCCGATGTCGCGCTCGCGCCAGTCCGGCTCCTGCCACGCGAGTTTGAACGTACCGCAGCAGTTCGCCTCGAAGTTGAAGTACCGCCCCGGCGAGCCGTCGTCGGGCGGGGCCGGCGTGGCGAACAGTTCGACCGAACTGTCCTCGAACGTCGGACCGTTCAGCTCCGTCACGTCGGCGGTTATCTCGTCGTCTTCGACGTGGAACTGCAGGTAGAGCGCCTCCGCGTCGAACAGCGCCCTGACCGTCGCCTCCGGGCCGGGTTCGTCGCCCCACGCGTACTCGTCCAGTCGGGCGACGTTCGCCCGCTCCCACACCGTCCCGTCGACCGCGCCGGTCAGCGGGACCGCCCTGTCCGCGTCGATGCGGCTGACCTCGTAGGTTCGCATATGTCTCACTCACTCGACCCGCCCGCAAGAGCGTTCCGCCCGCACCCGACGAAACCACTTTGTCGGGCGCTACCGAATCGCGTGGTATGAGACGAGAGTTCACCGGCTACCGCCGGGAGAGCGGCCGCATCGGGGTCAGAAACCACGTCGCCGTCCTTCCGACCTCGGTCGCGTCGTCCTGCGTCGCCCGCGGTATCGCGGCCGAGGCGGGGGCGTGGGCGCGCGCGACGCCGCACCAGATGGGAGCGAACCAACCGGACGAGGCGCGAGCGCAGACCGAGCGGGTGCTGGTCGGCGTCGGGCGCAACCCGAACGTCGGCGCGGCGCTCGTCGTCGAGTTCGGAACCGAGGACATCGACGCCGCCGACCTCGCGGACCGAATCGCCCGAGACGGCAAGCCGGTCGAGACGCTCTCGGTCCGCGAGGTCGGCGGGACGGCCGCGGCCCTCCAGCGCGGGCGCACCGCCCTCGACTCGCTGAACGAGGCGGCCGCGGACGCCCGCCACGAGTCGGCCGACGCGAGCGAACTCGTCGTCGGCGTCGAGTGCGGCGGGAGTGACGCCACCTCGGGCATCGCCGCCAACCCCGCCGTCGGCGACGCCTGCGACCGTCTCGTCGCGGCCGGGGGAACCGCCTCGTTCAGCGAGACGCCGGAGTTCATCGGCGCGGAACACGTCCTCGCGGAGCGATGCGCCGACGAGGAGACCCGCCGCCGACTGCTCGACCGCGTCGAGCGCCGCGAGGCGACCGCCGACCTGATGGGGGTCGACCTCCGGGGCGCACAGCCCTCGCCCGGCAATCAGGAGGGCGGCCTCACGACCATCGAGGAAAAGAGCCTCGGAGCCATCTCGAAGGGCGGGACGACCCCCGTGCGCGGCATCGTCGACTACGCCGAGCGCTTGCCGGTCGGCGGCGGCCTCGTCCTGATGGACACGCCGGGCTACGACGTGGAGAGCGTCGTCGGCAAGGTCGCCGGCGGCGCGCAGATTATCGTCTTCACCACCGGGCGCGGGAGCACCACTGGCAACCCCGTCGCGCCCGTGGTGAAGGTCACGGGAAATCCCCGGACGTGGGAGCGCATGCGGTCGAACATGGACGTGAACGCCGGGGCGGTGGTCGAGGGCGACGCGACGATTTCCGAGGCGGGCGAGCGCGTCTTCGACGAGGTGCTCGCCGTCGCCGACGGGAAGCGAACCGGGGCCGAGACGCGCCGGATGGAGGAGTTCGCTATCACGGAGGTCCACCCGCGCGAACTCGCGGAGGTGCGGGGCAAATGAAGGGCCGCGTCCTCGACGGGGGCGCCCTCGTGCTGGCCGACGGCGACAGCGTGGCGACGGCGCTCGAAGACCTCGACGCCGGGCGCGAGGTCCGCGACGGAGACCGCGCGGTGACGCTCGCCGACGACGTTCCGTTCGGCCACAAGTTCGCCCTCGACCCGCTGTCGGCCGGCGAGACGGTCCGCAAGTACGGTGAGGTCATCGGGCGGACCACGGCGGCTGTCGCGGCCGGTGAGTGGGTCCACACGCACAATTGCGAGAGCACCCGCGGCCGCGGCGACGTGGCGGCGGAGGTGGAGCGATGACCCGGAACCCACACCCGGACCGCCGCCGAGTCACCCCAGACTCGTTCGCGGGCCACCGCCGACCCGACGGCCGCCTCGGCATCCGAAACCGGGTGCTCGTCCTCCCGTCGGTCATCTGCTCGCACGTCGTCGCCGAGGAGATAGCCGCTGGTTCGCCCGATGCGGTGGCCGCGCCCCACGACCACGGCTGCGGGCAGTTGGGCGCGGACGCCGAGCAGACCGAACGGACGCTCGTCGGCCTCGCCGGGAACCCGAACGTCGCGGGTACGGTCGTCGTCGGCCTCGGCTGCGAGACGGTCCGGAGCGACGTCGTCGCCGCGGCGGTCGAAGAACGCGGGCTTCCAGTCCGCGAACTCACGATACAGGACGCCGGGGGGACCGACGCCTGCGTCGACCGCGGCACGGCCGCCGTCGCCGACCTCCGGGAGTCGGCCGCCGCTCAGGGGACGGACGGGGCGACCGCGACAGCCGACGAACAGACGGCGACCCTCGGTGACCTCACGGTCGGCGTCGTCGTCGACGACCTCGCGGACTCGACCAGACGGCACGCCGACCCGCTCGTCGCCGAGTTGGTCGAGCGGGTCGCGTCAGCCGGCGGGCGGGTCGTCGTCGCCGGCAACGAGCGGTTCGCCGCGCACCCCGAGGAGACCCGGTCGCTCGTCGGCGACGCGGCCGCCGACCGACTGCTCGACGCGGCGGGCCGCCCCGCGAGGGCGACGCGCGTCGGAACGGAGGCGGCGGCCCGTGGATTCGACGCGGCGACGGGATTCCTCGGCAACGCGCCGGTCACGGGAGTCGCGGCGTACGGCCAACGAGTCGATGAAACGGACGCTGCCGATGCCGCCGCCGGCGCGGTGACGCTGCTCGACGCGCCCTCTCGGGTCGAGGAGGCCGCGACCGGCCTCGCCGCCGCGGGCGCGCACCTCGTCCTCCACGTCACGGGACAGGGGACGCCCGCCGGCCATCCCATCGTTCCGGTGGTGAAACTCTCGGGCGACGCGGACACGCTCGCGGCCGTCCCCGACGATATCGACCTCGACGCCCGCGAGACCGACGCGGACGACCTCGAAGCGTATCTTCTCGCCGTCGCCGACGGCGACCGGACGTGCGCCGAGCGACACGGACTCACGGAGTTCGCCATCGCCCGCGCCGGCCCGTCGACCTGACGGTCGCATCGAGTCTCGCGCCGCCGTCCTCGGCGCATCGCCTTCCGGCTCGCCAATCTTTATTGGGTGGTAGTGTCACACCGAGTCGTAGTGGTAGTCAATCAGCAGGCTCGACCAGCGAGTCGAGGGCAGCGGAGCGCACTCGCGCTCATCGGTATCTCTCGCGTCGCGTGTGGGTCGCTCTTCGGCACGGCGATGGCGCTCTACATCGGAGAACAGGGGTCGCCGTTCGCGGTGAGCCTCGCGTACGCGGCGTTCTCCTTCGGACTGTTCGTGTTCGCCCCGGTCTGGGGCGCAATCGCCGACATCACGGGTCGGCGGCGAGCGATACTCATCGCGACCGCGTTCCTCTCGACGCTCGCCATCGCCCCGCTGACCGTGACCGCCTCGGTCCCGCTCCAAATCGCCTGTCGTGGCCTCTTCGCGGTGTTCACCGCCGGCTTCCAGTCGGTGATTCTCACCATCGTGAGCGAGTCGGGCGGCGAGTCGGAGCGCGGACGTTCCATCGGTTTCTACAGTAGCGCCCGCTCTAGCGGGGCTATCAGCGGTCGGCTGTTCGTCGGCTATCTCGTCGGCCTGCTCGTGCCGACCGACCTCTATCTCGTCGTCGTCGGCCTCGGCCTCGTGGCGACGCTCCTCACGCTCCGCATCGCCGACCCGACGCCCCCGTCCGAAGAGACGCTGACCACGGGTCGACTCCTTGGGGAAGTCCGCGGGCGACTCCTCCCCGGCGGCGCGCGGCGGGAACTGTTCGAGCGGACCGGACTCGGCTGGCTGTACGTCGGTATCGTCCTCCGGAACATGACCGAGAAGGGCTTCATCTCGGTCGTTCCGGTGTTCCTCGTCGCCGACGTGGGGCTCTCGAACGTCGTCATGGGTGCCGTGCTCGCGGTCAGTCCCGCGGTCCGAGTCGTCTCGATGTACAGCTTCGGTCGCCTGAGCGACAGCATCGGCCGGAAGAAGCTCATCGTGGGCGGACTCGCCGGCAGCGGCGTGCAGGCGCTCGTCGTCGTTCTCGCGCTCGTTCCCGACGGGCAGCTCGCCCGCATCGGTATCAGCAGCACCGCCTTCGTCGTCCACGCGGTCACGTTCTCGATGCTCACCGTGGGCACTATCGCCTTCGTCGCCGACGTGGCCCCCGTCGACCGCGAGTCGGAACTGATGGGGCTCCGGTCGACCGCCCGCGGCCTCGGCGGCGTCCTCGGACCGCTTCTCGTCGGCGTGCTCGCCACCCGGTTCGACTACGCCACGGCGTTCGTCTGCACCAGCGTCCTCGCGTTCGTCGCCGCCGGGTTGGTCGGGCGGACGCTCACGGAGAGTTTCTCGCCCGAGTGAGCCGCGCCGTGCGACCGCTCGGCCCCGCTGGTAAACGCTTATCACGCCGCCCGCTGACGTTCGAGTCGATGACGCCTACAGTCGCTACTTCCCCTTCGCCAGACGGTGAGCGCCGATGACTGAGACGCCGATTCGGGTCGGCATCGTCGGCTGTGCGAGCATGGGACGGTCCCACGCCGAAGCGCTCGCGGACACCGACGGTGTCGAACTCGCGGGCTGTGCAGACCACACCCCGGAGACCGCCCGGTCGTTCGGCGAGACGCACGACTGTCCGTCGTACACCAGTCACGCCGACCTGTTCGCCGACGCCGCGCTCGACGCCGTCTGCGTCTGCACGCCCAACGGGGCCCACCGCGACATCGTCGTCGACGCCGCGGCGGCGGGCATCGACGTGCTCTGCGAGAAACCGCTGGAAATCACGCCCGGCCGCGTCGACGACATGGTCGCCGCCTGCCGCGACGCCGGTGTCACCCTCGCTTGCGTCCTTCAGCGGCGGCTGTTTCCCACGATGCAGTTCGCCCGCGAGGTGGTCGGCGACGGTCGGCTCGGACGGCTCGTGTTCGCCGACGTGCGGGTGAAGTGGCACCGCGACCGGTCGTACTACGACGACTCGTCGTGGCACGGCAGCGCGGACCTCGACGGGGGCGTCCTGTTCACGCAGGCGCTCCACGGTATCGACCTGCTTCAGTGGGTCGCCGGCGACGTGTCACGGGTTGCCGGCACCGGCGACGCGCTGTATCACGACATCGAAGCTCCCGATACGGCCGCGCTCTCGCTCCGGTTCGAAGACGGCGCGCTCGGGCAGGTGTCGGCGACCACGGCGACGCGGCCCCAACAGCCCATCAGCCTCGAATTCAACGGGACGGAGGGAACGCTTCGCGTCACCGAGACGGGCGTCGAACTGTTCGAGGTGAACGGGGAGAAACAGCCCGTCGACCTCCCCGACCCGCGCCCCGACGGCCCGCACGTCGCCCAGATACGCGATTTCGTCGAGGCCGTCTCCGCGGGCCGACCGCCGATGGTGCCGCCGGACGAGGCGAGAAAGGGAGTGGACATCATCTTCGCCGCCGAGCGCTCGGACAGTCGCGGCGAGTGGGTATCGGTGTCGTCGGTCGGCGACCTCCGCGACGCGGACGACTGAATTCGCTGACTCGCTCGACTGCGACCTCACGACTGAGTCGACCTCACGACCGACCTCACCGCAACCGGTCGTTCGACCGACGCGGCGTTTTCGCGGAGCCTGATACGCCCTGAGTGGCTGGGATTCGACCGTTTACGTCTCGATAATGATTATCCGCCAACAATTTTTATTACGGGGCGGGTTCTGAGTCTTGTTGGTGTCATAACATGACTCCCAACAGACGCACGTTCTTGCGTGCACTCGGAGCAGGTAGTATCGGTACCGTCGCGACGTTCAGCGGAACTGCTGCGGCGGCGACCACCGTCACTGTCGAGGGGGCGGGCGAAGACATCTGGGACGCCGCGGACGGGTTCCACTACTATTACGAGGAAGTGAGCGGCGACTTCGACGTCGTCGTCCACAACACCGCCTTGGAAAACACCGATAGCTGGGCCAAAGCGGGCCTCATGGTCCGGCAGACGCTGAACGCCGACGCCGAGAACGCCATGGTTCGCCGCCGACCCAACGGCGAGGCATCGCTCCAGTGGCGCTCGGCCGCCGGCGCGGACACGGTCAGCACGACGTCCGACGGCGGGAGCGGCGAGAGCGAGGTGAGCGGCGGGTCGATTACCGCCGACTGGCTCCGCCTCACACGAAGCGGTGACACGATTTCCGCGTACGGGTCGACCGACGGGAGCAACTGGACGCTCATCGCCGACATCGCCCCCGGAGAAATCGACTTCGCGGAGGACGCCTACGTCGGCCTCGCGGTGACGAGCCACAGCGCCGGCACGCTCTCGACGGCCGAGTTCGAGAGTCTCTCCGGCCTGTCGCCGTCGAGCAACGACGACGTGGGCGACGTGGACGTGGCCGGTAGCGTCTCGACCAGCGACGGCGGCGGCGGGTCCGGCGATGGAGGCTCCGACGACGGCGGGTCCTCCTTCGACGTGGACGCCGGGTTCGCTGACGCCTCGTGGTTCGACGACAGCGTGACCGTTCACCGCGTCCAAGAGGTGACCGAGAGCGCCGTCCGCGCGGCGTTCGAGGCGAACGGTCCGCGCCTCGTCGTCTTCGAGGCCAGCGGTGTCGTCGACCTCGGCGGCGGCGACCTCTCTATCACGAACGACAAGTGCTGGGTGGCCGGCCAGACGGCTCCCTCGCCGGGCATCACCTTCATCAACGGGATGATTCAGGTCGACGCGAACGACTGCGTCGTCCAGCACCTCCGCATCTTCCGCGGGGAAGACGGCGGCGCGGCCGAGGGCGCGGACCCGATGAACAACGCCGACGACACCTCGAACGTCATCTTCGACCACTGCAGCGCCTACTGGGGCCGCGACGAGAACCTCTCTGTCGGCTACAACACGACCGACACGACCTTCGCGAACTGCCTCGTCGCCGAGGGGCTCGACGAACCCGAGGAGAACTCCAACGGTTCGCTCGTCGGTAACGGCGCGCAGAACGTCGCCATCCTCGGCACGGTCTACGCCGCGAACAACGACCGCAACCCGCGGCTGAAAGACGACACCCAGTCGGTCATCGCCAACAGCATCGTCTACTACTTCGACAAGGCCATCTGGGCGTCTCCCGGCGCTCAGTCCAGCGTCGTCGGCAACGCGTACCTCGGACGGTTCGACTGGTCCGACGCGATTGTCAAGGGTGACGGCAGCGTCTACATCGAAGACAACATCGTCGCCGACCCCGGCCTGAACGGGCGGACGTTCTGTTCGGCCACGCAACTCGGTTCTCGTCCCCTGTGGCCCAGCGGACTCACGGCGATGCCCGCCACCGATGTCGAGAGCCACAACCTCGCGTACGCGGGCGCTCGCCCGGCCGACCGCATCAGCCACGAACAGCGCGTCATCGACAACATTCGCAACCGAAGCCTCGACACCGACGTCTCGGACCCGGCGAACGCCCCCGGCATCCCCGGCGACGAGGGCGAAGTCGGTGGCTACCCCGACCACGGCGGAAGCACGCGCTCGCTTTCGGTCCCCGACAGCGGTCTGCGCGACTGGGTCGCTCAGTGGGCGCTCGCCGTCGAAGAGTCGGGCGCGAGCCCTCCCTGACCCGCCGAGCTGACACGACTGTAACGAACCCCGGCTCGAATCGAGACTCGACCAGCTGCCGTGTGCGCCATCTTTTCCAGTTGTAACAACTGCTCGACTCCGCTCTCGCGCTCGCTCCGTCAACAACTATTAGGACTTCTCCCGCGTCGCCCCGGTATGGAGAGTGTGACTCTCGGTATCATCGGTTGTGGAGCCATCAGCGACGTGTACTTCGAGGCGGGGAACCGCTTCGACGCCCTCGACATCGTCGCCTGCGCCGACCTCGATGAGGACCGCGCGAAATCGAAGGCGGACGAGTACGGCATCCCCCGCATCCTCCCGACTGAGGACCTGCTCGCCGACCCCGAAATCGACGTTGCGGTCGTACTCACGCCGGCGGGCACCCACGGCGACCTCGTGTCCGCTGCCCTCCGAGCGGGCAAGCACGCCTACACGGAAAAGCCGCTCGCGGCGACCAAGGCCGAAGGCGAGGCGATTCTGGAGACCGCCGACGAGCGCGGACTGACCGTCGGCGTCGCGCCCGACACCGTTCTCGGCACCGGAATCCAGACCTGTCGCGACCTCATCGACGAGGGCCGCATCGGCGACCCCGTCGGCGCGACGGCGTTCTGGTCGAACCACGGCCACGAGCACTGGCACCCGGACCCCGACGGCTTCTACGCGGAAGGCGGCGGTCCGCTTTTCGACATGGGGCCGTACTATCTCACGTCGCTCGTGACGCTCCTCGGCCCGATTCGGTCGGTCGCCGGGACCGCGAACACGCCGTTCGCAGAGCGCGAGATAACGAGTGAACCGCGCCGCGGCGAGCGGATTCCGGTGTCGGTGCCGACCCACGAGACGGCCGTCGTGACCTTCGAAAGCGGCGCGACGGGGACGCTCCTGACGAGTTTCGACGTGTGGGGGTCAGAACTACCGGGATTCGAGATATACGGCACCGAGGGGACGCTGAGCGTCACCGACCCCAACCGGTTCGACGGGACGCCCCGCGTCCACCTCAGCGACGACGACGACGGCGAGTGGCGCGAGATTTCCGTCGAGCGCGACCACCCCGGCCAACAGCGCGGTCTCGGCCTCGTCGACCTCGCGTACTCGCTCGACTCCGACTGGGACCACCGGACCAGCGGCGACCTCGGGTTCCACGTCCTCGAAGCGATGGACGGCATCCGCGAGTCCGCCGAGGAGGGCGCGTACGTCGAACTCTCGGCGCAGTGCGAGCGTCCGCCGTCGGTCCCCGACGGCTTCCCGACTGACCTCGGCCCGGCGGGCGACGCGGAGTGAATTCGGGAGTGAACGCAGGAATCGGTGCGGGAGTGAAAACGGGCGTCAGTGCGGGAGCGAAAACAGGTGTCGGTGCCGGTACCGGTTTCGGTGTTGGCGACGGCGTCTGAACGACGGTCCGAATCGAGGTTTCTCTTTCAGTCGGCCGGCTGTTCCGCGTCGTCCGCGACGTCGATGTCGAGGTCGTCGGTGATTGGCTCGCTGTTCCGGTAGTCGATTCTGTCGTGCGCGTCGAAGCAGGCCGCCTCGTGGCGGTCCGACGGGCCGCTCATGCCGGAGAGGTCGGGCGTGTTCGACGTGCAGTACTCCCGCGCCTCGGGACAGCGGGTGTGGAACCGACAGCCGCTCGGCGGGTTCTCCGGGTCCGGGATGTCGATTTTCCTGACCGGCGGCGTCTCGATGGGATCGTTTATCTCCGAGAGACCGGAGGTCGCCCACAGGAGGCTCTTGGTGTACGGGTGCTGGGGGTTCTTGATAATCTCGTCCGCCGGGCCGATTTCGACGATGCGGCCGAGGTACATGACGGCGATGCGGCCGTCGGCGCGACCGGCGAGGTACCGGGCGTTCGCCATGTTGTGCGAGATGAAGACGAACGAGGTGCTGAACATCTCCTGCAGTTCGAGGAGGAGGTCCATCAGGTTCACCCGCAGCGACACGTCGAGGGCGCTCACGGCCTCGTCGGCGAGGATGAGGTCGGGTTCGAGGAGCATCGACCGGACGATGACGGTCCGCTGGGCCTCCCCACCGCTCAGTTGGTGGGGGTACCGAGAGGCGTAGTCGTCTGCGGGCGTGAGCCCGACCGTGTCGAGCATCTGGTGGACGAGCTCCCGGCGCTCGACGAGGTTGAGTTCCGGCCGCCACTTCTTCAGCGCCGGGTTGAGGTTCTTGAATATCGTCCGGTTGGGGTCCAGCGAGTTCCCGGCGTCCTGGTGGACCATCTGGAGCGACTTCCGAATCTCCTTGTACGGGATGTCGCCGGGTTCGAGGTCGGACTTCCAGATGTCCTGTCCGCGGAAGCGGACCGTCCCCGAGGTGGGGCGCTGGAGGCCGATTATGGCCTTTCCGAGCGTCGTCTTGCCACAGCCGGACTCGCCGACGAGCGCGACCACGTCGTTCTCGCCGATGTCGAGCGAGACGTTGTCGACGGCGCGGACGACGCCCTTGTCGTCGCCGAGGAAGCGGTCGAGGATGCCCTCGTTGCCGCCGAAGTGGACGCTCAGGTCGTCGACGCGGAGCAGGGGGTCGTCGCTCATTTCGAGACCTCCTTCTTGAGGGGAATCCTCTCGCGGGCTTCGTCCGTGTAGAAGCACGCGGCCCCGTGGTCCTCGGACACCTCGATGAGGTCCGGGTTCGTCGCCCGGCACTGCTCGTCGGCGAGCGGGCATCGCGTGTGGTACGAACAGCCCTTCGGGACGTTCAGCGGGTCGGGGCTCGTCCCCTCGATGGACGCCATCTCGTCGAGGTCGGCGTCGATGTCGGGTATCGAGTTGAGTAGCTCCCGCGTGTAGGGGTGGGCGGGGTCCATGACGATATCTTGGACCGGGCCGAGTTCGAGCAGTTCGAAGGCGTACATCACCGCGAGGCGGTCGGAGATGCGCGCGACGTGGCTCAGGTCGTGCGTCACGATGACGATGGTGAGGTCGTACTCGGCTTTCAGCTCCGAGAGGAGCTTCAGAATCGACTGCTGCATCAGGAGGTCGAGCGCGGCGGTCGGCTCGTCCATCACGAGCACGTCGGGGTCGAGGATGAGACTCAGCGCGATGAGCGCGCGCTGTTTCATCCCGCCGGACAGCTCGTGGGGGTACGCGTCGAGGACGCGGTCGGGTTCGAGGTGCACGTCGGAGATGAGCTGTCGGGCGCGTTCCATCCCCTCTTGGATGTCGTAGTCGTGCGCGCGGAGCGTCTCGACGAAGTGGTCGCCGATGCTGAGCGTCGGGTTGAACGAGTCGAGCGCCCCTTGGACCACCATCGAGACGCGCTCCCAGCGGAACCGGCGAAGCTCCTCCTTGCTCAGGTCGTTGACCTTGATGGGCTCGCCGCCCTCCGGCGGGTTGAACACCACGTCGCCGGTGAGCGTCCCCGGCGAGTCGATGGCGTCGAGCATGGAGTCCGCCAGCATCGACTTGCCGGAGCCCGACTCGCCGACGACGCCGAGGACTTCTCCCCGCCGGACGTTTATCGACACGTCGTCGAGGACTCGGGCGTCCCCGCGTTCCATCGCGAACGCGACGCTCGCGTTCGTTATCTCTAGCACGTTGTGCTCGGCCGTCGGCTCGTCTGGCATCTTCTGTTTGGTGTGTTGTGTCGCCATGGTCAGTCCCTCTCGTCGGTTCGTACGGCGGGCGAGCGACCCCACCCGTCACGCGTGCCTATCGTCAACATGTGACCGTAGTAGGAATCTATCACGTTCAATACTACTTAATACTTTCCGCCAGCGCAGTCCATGCGCGTCGATATCGGAGTCTTCGGGCGGTTCGGCTGCCGATACCGGCAAACTATAAGTTCGTCCGCGATGTCCGTGCTGACATGGCGCAAGCGCAAACGCGACAGAACGTGCTGTGGACAGTTCGCTCCAAAATCGGCGGTGTCACCTCGACGGTGGTTTTCCTCGGCGCGCTGTTGATTCTCTTCGGTGCCGCCCTTCAGACCGGCGTCTGGGCGGGAATGTTCGGAATAATCGGTGGATTGCTGGTGTTCGTCGCCGTCGCGTTCCGGGTACTGCTCTGGGCGTACCGACTGTTCTGATCACATCATGGTGAATCCGTAGTACACCCCGATGAGCAGGATTACGAGTATCACGAGGCCGAGCAGGTACCGCGTCGTATTTCCTTCTTTCTCCACTTTCATGGTTGAAGTCCGTTTCGTAGGTCGATAGCGCGTGTGTTAACCTTTTCCCTGAGACAGCGTGGCACGACCGCTCTCGGGTCGAGATAATCGAAAAAAGCAGCGACGCGAAACGGACCGGCTGGTCCGGTTGGTTAGTCCGCGGCCGATGCGGCACCGTCGCCGCCTTCCGAGCCGCCGCGACCGCCTTCCATGTCGTCGGTCGAGACGGTGGCCGCGTGCCGCGCGCGGAGGCGGGGGTTGAACAGTCGGTCCGTCCCCTGCGCGAACAGCTGGAGGCCGTACGTCATCGTGACGATGAACAGTATCGGCGCGAGCAGCCAGTGGAAGCGGTCCATGCCGGACAGCGCGCCGCCGTTGCGGGCGATGTTGAGGACGACGCCCCAGTTGCTCGTCGTGAACGGCAGCACGCCGATGAAGTACAGGCCGACGGACTCCATCAGGATGTTCCGCATGGAGCCGACAGTCCCCATCGTCAGCATCGGCATGAGCCGGGACATGACGTTCTTCGAGAGGATGCTCGACGTTGGCAGTCCGAGCACCCGCGAGGCCTCGACGTGGGACTCACTGCGGATAGTGAGCACCTGCGAGCGGAGCTGTCGGGCCAACCGTGGCCAGTTGTCGATGGCCAGCACGACCCCGACGAACACCGGGCTCTTCGGTTCGAGAATCACGGCGAGGACGATGACCAGCGCCAGGCCGGGGATGTTCATCATCACGTCCGTCACCGTCATGAGCACCTTGTCGATGACGCCGCCGAGGTAGCCGGCCGTGACGCCGAGAAGGATGGCCAGGCCGAGCGTCACCGCCGCGCCCGACAGCATCATGATGAGCATCGGGCGGGTCGCGAGCACCTGCTGTGCGAGGAGGTCGCGCCCGATGTCGTCGGTGCCGAGCGGGTAGCGCATGTTCTCCAGCGGTTGCAGGAGAATCGGCCCCTGCATCGGCCTGACCTCGGGGACGAGGAACTGCCCGAACAGCCCGAGGAAGCCGAAGATACCGAGGATTATCGCGCCGACCCGCGCCCGTGGCGAGGTCCAGATGATGCGGAACGGGGTCAGGAGGCTCTGGTCGATTCGCTCTCTGATGTACTCTCCGCGCGAGAAGTCGGAGCTATCGACGTCGAAGCTCATCGCGCCGCTGGCCGAGATACGGTTCCCTTCGATGCGGTCGTCGATGGTTTCGGTCTCGTCCGCGCCGCCGCCCCGCAGGCGGTTGACGAACCGCTGGAGCGTTTCGCGGTACGACCGCGAGTAGGACTCGCGCTGGGTGTGCCCGGCGCGGGGGTCGATGAAGCCGTAGGTGAAGTCGGCGATGAGCAGGCCGATGACGGTGACGATGGTAAACAGGATGACCGCCGCCATGACCGTCGTGTAGTCCCGCGCCATCGTGGCTTCGTAGAAGTAGAAGCCCATGCCGCGGTAGCGGAATATCTGCTCCATAATGACCGACCCGCCGAACAGGCTGGCGAGGCCGGCCATGAGGCCGGTGTACATCGGCAGCATCGAGTTCCACCCGATGTACCGCAGTTGAATCCGGCTGTCGGGCAGTCCCCTGAGTTCCGCCACGTCGACGTAGTCCTCACCGATGATGCGGGTACAGTGCGCGCGGAACTCGAGGCCGCCCCACGAGGTCAGCGCGAACGCCATGATGGGCAGCGCCGCGTGTCGCAGCACGCTGGCCATGAACTCGATGTTGAACCCGGGCGTGAGCGCGTTGTCGTACCGCCCCCCGTTGGGGAAGAACTCGGTACCGAATCCGAGCGTGAAAAGCAGTACGAGCCCGACGATGTAGTACGGGACGGCGTCGGAGAAGATGACGAAGTAACTCCCGACCACGTCCCAGGTGTCGCCCTCGTGGACGGCGAGGAAGCCGCCGATGAGAAACACCATGATGGTGCCGATGACGAGGGCGAAAAGCGAGACGAACATCGTCCACGGGATTGCCGGTCCGAGCACGTTCCAGACCGGGTCCGCGTAGAAGATAGACCGTCCGAAGTCCAGTTGCGCGACCGACACGATGTATTCGACGTACGCCTGCAGCATCGGCTTGTCCGGGTTGATGTTCGAGTACATCTCGACCATCTGGTTGAGGCGGGTCGACGAAACCGCCCCTCCGGACCGCTGTCTGATCTGCGCGGCGATGTAGTCCATCGGCCCGCCGGGAATGAGCCGAACCGTCACGAACGAGAACGTGATCGCCGCCCAGACCGTTATCAGGGCCTGCGCTATCCGGCGCACGTAGTAATTTTTCTCGACCATCCTTGCTAGTTCTTACCTCTCATGTGGGTACTTAATCATTATGAATAGGGCTACTTTCGTCCGCACTCGACCGAACCGACCTCGCCGTCGTCGCGTCCGGAGGCGGCGCGTTGCGCCTCCGGACGGGGAGTTCACCGTATGGCTGATACGTTCTGACTGATTCGGTGAGACGACGGTTTCTCGTTCAGGTGGCGGCGCTCGGCGCGGTTACTGGCCTCCCTCCGCCGGGTGGAAGTATTCGGTTCCCATCTTGGCCATGTACTGGCAGTAGGAGTACTGACCGATCTCGACGATCTCGTAGCGGTATGCCGGGTTCAGGTTGTCGTTCGGGGGCTTCGTCGCCCAGTTGTCGTGATTCAGCCAGTAGCCGCCCGTGCCGCCCTCCTCGTTGATGAGCATCATCGGCAGCGACTGGTTGAATATCCACGAGACTTCCGCGACCTTCTGTCTGCGCTCTTCGTCCGACATCTGCGTCCGGAGCTCGTTGAGCTTGTCGATGACGTCGACTTCCTGGAGGTCACCGGCCGGGTCGCCGATGGGGTACGGAACCTCGACGACGCGGTCCATCGCCCAGCTGTCGTTGCTCGGAAGCGGCTGTCCGGACAGCGACTCCTGGACTCTGAAGGAGTTCGAGAAGCCGAGGAACGGCGGGCCGGACTTCGCACCGCCCCAGTTGTCGAACAGTAACTCCCAGTCGCCGGACTCCATGGTCTTGCCGGCGCGGATGGTCGCTTCCTGTGCGGTCACTTCGGTCTGGAGACCGAAGTCGTCCAGGTAGGACTTCGCGATCTGTGCGAACCGTAGGGCCATCGGCTCCTCGTCGGACGTCGCCGTGTAGAACCGAAGGGTGACGTTCTCCCCGTTCGGGTCCTTCCAGCGGTTGCCCGACTTCGAGAAGCCGGCGGCCTCGAGGAGTTCGGTCGCCCGCTGTTCGTCCACGTCGTCTTCCGTGTGGGCGTACCGCTCGAGCTTCGCGAGGTCGCCGCTCGGCCAGTTCGAGTTCCCGCCGAACCATGGCACTTCCTTGTCCTGCCCGATGCCGGACGGAATGCGGTCTTCGACCCAGTAGGTGCCGTAGTCCGGAACCCACTCGACGAGCGGCTTCCGGGGGACGATGTGGTGAATCGCCTTCCGGACGCGCGGGTCGCCGGTGATGTCGCTCTGACAGTTGAGCAGGACGCCCATCGCCCCGCTGCGCATCTGCGGCGTAATCTGGTCCTCGGAGAGGCTGTCGGCCGGCCCCCACCCGTTCTCCTTGAGCCGGTCACGAGCGGACTGCGACTCCGGCGGGTAGCTCACGTCGATGACGCCCTCCTGCATCGCCTTGGTCCGCTGTTGCTGGTTCGGGTAGCGGTGCCAGTCGAGGCTGTAGTCTATCATGTCGCCCGTAATCTCGCCGTTCGACCACTCGGCGTCGCTGAAGGGGCTGACGTAGTCGTCGTAGGGTTCGAAGTGCGCGACGTTCTCCTCTCCGCTGACGAACTCCCAGACGGAGTTCCCTGGGACGTTCGCGTTGTCCCAGACGTTCTGTTGAACCGCCTGCATCATCTCCTGCTGGGCGGAGGTCCGTTCCGATTCGGTGGTGGCGTCGTCGAACATCTCGGCGTACTTCCCCCAGATGTCTCGGTGCGCCCAGAGCCACGCGCGGCGTTTCATGTGACCGAACTCGAATATCTCCCGGCTGATGTCGGGCTCGACCAGGTCGAACGTGAGTTCGTACTTCCCGGTCGTCTCCACGTTCTCGTACAGCGGTTGCGCGCCGTAGCCCTTGTGGACGGTCTGCATCAGCTTGCCGATTTTGAGCTGGGTCGCCACGTCCTCCGCGGTCAGGTCGTCGCCGTTGTGCCACGTGTAGGTGTCGCGGATGTTCCACGCGACCTGTCCGTTGTTGGCGTACTCCCAGTCCTCGACGACCATCCCTTTCGTCTTGTTCGACACCTTGTCGTGGACGGCCAGTTGGTCGAACATCGCCCAGTACCACCGGAACGAGAAGTTCGCGGCGTTGCCGTACGGATTGAACCGGGCGTTCGTCGGCGCGAGCGAGATGATGTGGTCGAGCGTTCGACCCGACGACTGGCTGGTCGAATCGCCGTCAGTCGTCGTGCTCCCGCCGCCACCGCCTTCGTTCTCGAGCGGCGTCGGCGTATCCTCGTTCCCGCCCTGACTACAGCCAGCCAGCGCAGCGGCGCCGGCCGTGGCACCGAACGCGTTTCGAAGCAGACGACGGCGCGTCTGTGGCGATACGTCTTCCCACTCGTCGTCGCTGATCCACTTGTCGGACTCAGCGCTGCTTTGCGAATCCATCACACAGTACCCATTATGACTATCCCATATATACCCATCGATAATGGTAATTATCTACTGACATTATTTGATTACGCGGCCGCGCCCGTGACTCTCGCGACGCGCGGGGCGGTCCCCCAAAGGACTATTATCCCGTTTTGCGAAATCGCCGGTAATGGGAACCTCAGAACGGTCGTACTTCAAATGTTGGATTTGCCGAAAGAAGATGCTGTGGACGAGCGTGCTCTCGTTTACGCTGCTCATCGTCGTCCTCGGCCTCCTCGCGATGACGGGCATCGAACGCGGGACCGCGTCGTACGTCGTCCTCATGATGGACTTCGCCCTCGCCGGCGTGCTCCTCGCGACCGTCGGCGTCGTCTTCTGGCGGTGCGGCTACCTGAGTGACGCCCTCGACTGAACGCTTTCGGCTTTCTGTTTTCTCCCGTCGTCTCTCCCGACTCGGCTCATCACTGTTCTTCATATCATAGTATCACTTTCATCGCTATCTCGCCGCTGTCTTCCGATTTTCGTTCCTAATTTGTAATTGAGATGTTAGTTTTTGTTCGCGTATGGGGAACTCAACATCCGAATTCGGTTGGGCGTCCTCGCTGAGTGGCGTCCCAGTCGCCGCCGCGAACATCAGAATCGTGGCATTTGTGGCCTCTACTAGCGGAAATGGGGATTGACTCGGTTCGCCACGCGCCGTGACGACGCTACAACCGTAATGCTCATTCTCCCGATTTCAGGTCGGTTCGTTCTCCATCGAAAACGACCGAAAACCGACGAGTGATGGGTTTTACGCCCGATTTCATTCGCATTTAGGTTTGTTCGCCTACGGGGAACAATCCTCCGATCCGCGACGTCGACACGCACTTGTGAACCCGTTGCGTTCGTCGGAACGACACCGAATGACTGGCTTCGACTACGACGACTGGTTCGACGACGTCCTCCGAGCGACCGACGGCTCGGCCGCGTACGCGGGTGAGACAGGACAGGAATTCGAGGCGTGGCAGGAGTCGTTCCGCGCCGAACTGCGCGACGTGCTCGGATTTCCGGCGATTCGCGACAGCGCCGTCGAGGACATCGACCCGAGGCGACGGGAGCATCCGGAAGCGACGGTTCGACACCGGAGTTACGAGCGACAGACGTGGAGCGTCCGCACCGAACGGGGGTTCCGCGTCCCGTTCTACCTGCTTCTCCCCGACTCGGTGGACCCGCCGTACCCCGTCGCCGTCGCGCTTCACGGCCACACCGAACACGGCAAAGACCTCGCCGCCGGCGTCGCCGAGGGCGAGGCGGCCGGCCGTCACATCGCCGACGACCGACGAGACATGGCCCGACAGGCGGCCCGGCGGGGCTTCGCCGTCGTCGCTCCCGACATGCGCGCCTTCGGCGAGCTGTCACCCGACACATCCGACGACTCGGACTCGTCCGACGCCGTCAGCGCGTGTACGCGCTGGCAGAAGCGCGCCCAACTCCTCGGCCGGTCGCTCGTCGGCGAGCGCGTGTGGGACGTGTGTCGTCTGGTCGACTTCGTCGAGGGGTACTCCGCGCTCGACGCCGACCGACTGGCCGTCTGCGGCCACTCCGGCGGCGGGACCGTCGCGCTGCTCGCGGGCGCGCTCGACGACCGAATCGGGCACGTCGTCGCCTGCGCGTCGGTCTGTCCGTTCGAGGACTCCATCGTCCCCATCGACCACTGCCTGTGCAACTACGTCCCCGGCCTCCGACGCCTCGGCGAAGTGTGGGATATCGCCGGCCTCGTCGCTCCGCGGTCGCTCCGCATCGTCGCGGGCGAATCCGACCCCATCTTCCCGATAGCCGGGACGAGACGGGCGTTCGACCGCATCCAGGGTCGGTACCGCGCTGCGGACGCCGAGGGAGAGTGCAGCCTCTTCGTCGGCGACGGCGGCCACCGCTTCTTCGAGGCCGGCGCGTGGCCCTTCCTGCGCGACCGACTCTGAGTCGGCGTGCTCTCTCCGCCCCCGCTTCCGTCTCTCGTCTCGCCTCTCGTCGCCGATTTCGGTGCGTCGTGGTACCTCGGCACAACGTTTATGAACGCGCTCGCGGATGCTTCAGGCGTGACTCTCGAACAGCGGAACGTGCGCGACTACGGTATCGAAGACGACGATTCGCTCGACACGGCGGCGATTCAGGCGGCGCTCGACGACTGCGCCGGCGAGGGCGGCGAGGTGTATCTCCCGCCCGGGACGTACCGCAGCGCCCCGCTCCGCGTCGGCGACGACACGACCTTCAGACTGGCAAACGGGGCGGAACTCCGGTTCGTCCAGGACTTCACCGAGTTCCCGACGGTCGAGAGCCGCTGGGAGGGGTGGGACCAAGACGGCTTCCACCCGTGTCTCCACGTGGCCGACGCCTCGAACGTCACCATCACCGGCGAGGGCGTCATCGACGGCGGCGGCTCCTACTGGTGGGAGTTCGTGTCGTTACCGCCCGAGCAGTACCCCTCCGAACTCGCCGCGCGACTCGAGGAGATTCGAAGCGGCAACCAGCAGGACGAGGTGAGCACGTTCACGGTGCGCCCGCCGCTGCTCCAGATAGACGGCTGTGAGAACGTGACCGTCTCCGGCGTGACGCTCCGGAACTCCCCGTTCTGGAACACGCACGTCGTCTACTCCGACGACGTGACGATTCACGACGTGTCGATTCAGAACCCGCCGGACGCTCCGAACGGCGACGGCATCGACATCGACTCCTCGCGCTTTGTCAGGGTCAGCGACACCCACATCGACGCCGGCGACGACGCCATCTGCCTGAAGTCCGGCAAGGACGAGCAGGGCCGCGAGGTCGGACGCCCGACCGAGAACGTCGTCGTAACCAACTGTACGGTCGAACACGGCCACGGCGGCGTCGTCATCGGGAGCGAGACTGCCGGCGACGTGCGGCACGTCACCGTCACGAACTGCACCTTCACCGACACCGACCGCGGCATCCGCATCAAGTCCAAGCGCGGCCGCGGCGGGACGGTCGAGGACCTCCGGTTCGACACCATCATCATGCGCCGCGTCGCCTGCCCGTTCGTCATCAACGGCTACTACCAGACGGACATCGACAGCGACCCCAAGCCCGTCACCGAGGCGACGCCGAACGTCCGAAACGTCGACTTCCACCACATCACCGCCGAGGAGGTCGAGTCGGCGGCGTTCCTCGCCGGCCTCCCCGAACAGCGGTTCGAGGGAATCTCCTTTACCAACGTGGACATCGACGCGACCCGCCCGTTCGACGCCTCGGACCTCTCGCCGGCGATGGCGAAGGGGTACGACCAGCGACACGGCGTCTTCTGTAAGTCGCTCGGTCGCGTCTCGTTCAAAGACGTTCGCGTGACGGTCCCCGACGGGAGCGGGACCCCGCTGACCGCGGAAGCGAGTTCGACCGTCGTCCTCGACGGTTTCGAGGCCGAGGCGGACGAGGGGCCGGCAGTCGAGGCAGACGGCGTCGAGAACCTCCGAATCGGCGGCTGCGTCGCCCCGGACGACGGCGAGCCGTTCGCCCGCGTCCGCGGCGAGAGCGACGGCGAGTCCTCGGTACTCCTCGCCGGCAACTACGGCGACATGGACGAGGCCGTCGTCTCGGTGCAGCCAGAAACGGTCGAGCAGTAGGCGACGCCCGACGCACTCGTTTTTCCGAAAAAGACGCGCTCGCGTTCTTCAGTCCCGGAGCGACGGCGCGGCGAACTGGCCGTCCTCGAACGCTATCGGTGTGGGATCTTCGACCACGCGCAGGTCGTCTCGCTCGCGGGCCTCCTCGACGAGCGCCGGCGAGGCGTACAGCCGGTGGAGATGCATGGTGTCGGCCGCGCGGACGACCCGGACCGTGTCGGGCTCGACGACGCCGATTGTCGACAGCGCGGCGACCACGCCCGCGCGGTCGGTCTCGACGACGGGCGGGAGTTTCACGCCGCGGATGGTGCTCGCGGTGAGCGCGTTGATGAGCGTCGTCTGCGCGTCCAACTCGGCGACGATGTCCTCGTGAATCACGTCGGCCGACCCGACGCCCATCGCGTTGCCGTGGGTCTTCTCGGTCAGCCCGTGGGTGTAGATGCGCTTGATGTTCGGCTTCTCGGGCGCGGGCTCGTTGATGGAAAACGGCCGGCGGCCGATGACGTTCGTGTCCATCCCCTGCCCGCTAATCTCCTTGCCCTGTCGGTCGAACACGACCAAATCGAGCTCCTCGAACGGGAGCTTCGGCATCAGTTCGTACGCGGTTTCGAGCAGTTCGCGCTCGCGGTCGAGGAATCCCGACGGGGGGACGCCCTCGATGAGCGTGGTGTCGTCGTGCTGGTCTTCCACGATGGCGACGCCGCCCACGATGGGAAGCGAGTCCAGCAGTTGCTCGGTTATCTCGGGAATCATCCGTCGGAACGACCAGTCGACGGCCCACTTGTGGGCGATTTGCGCGCCGCGCTGTTTGCCCATGCCGATGACGAGCATCTTCGACAGCCCGCTTTCGACCTCGCCGTCGAAGTCTGTGTGGGGCTTGACGCGGTTGATGGGGATGATGGCGTCCGCGCCCGCGGCGTTGGCGTCGGCGACGACGGGCACGTCGCGGTCCGGCGTGCGCCCGACCTCCACGACCTCCATACTGGACCGAATCTCGCAGCCGATTCGCTCCTCGGTGATGCCGAGTTCGTTCAGCATCTCCCGCTGTCCGTCGCCGGTCGCGCCGCCGTGGCTCCCCATCGCGGGGAAGACGAACGGCTCGTAGCCCGCCTCGGAGACGGCGTCGACGACGCCCGCGACGATGTCGGGTATGTTCGCGATACCGCGGCTCCCGACGCCGAGCGCGACCTCGCCACCCTCGGGAACAGCCGCGAACGACAGCGCGGCGACGGCCTTCGCGGCCGCCTCCGGAACGTCGGCCGCCGGAATCGGATTCGTCTCCCAGACCTGTTCGATGATACCTAACTCGGGGAGCGAGGGGTTACCGCACGCTTCGAGGATAACGTCTTCCGGGACTGAGAGCCAGTCTACGGGGTTCTCGTCGCCATCTGTGTGCATGCGGAACTCGACGGCCGAGTTCGACATAAAACTGTTCGTCGGGGGCCTTTCTACACGCTGAGGTCGTCGAGGACGACGCGGCGGCCCTCCTCTGAGGACCGATAGCTCGCCTCGGTGAGCTGGACGCCGCGCGCCCCGGCGGTGAAGTCCCACGGGAACGGTTCGTCGGCGACGACGTGCCGGATGAACTTCTCCCACTGGAGCTTGAACGCGTTCTCGAACACCTGATTGTTCGGGACGCCCGTCCAGTCCTCGTAGAAGTCGTGTTCCTTCGGCGTGTCGGGGTTCCACTCCGGTTTCGGCGTGTTCGCGTGCCCCTGCGTCTTGCAGTCGCGCAGGCCGGCGACCGCGCTTCCCTCGGTCCCGTCGACCTGAATCTCGAGGAGGTCGTCGCGGTTGACGCGGACGGTCCACGAGGAGTTGAGCTGGGCGACGATGTCGTCTTCCAGCTCCATGATGGCGTAGGCGGCGTCGTCCGCGGTCGCCTCGTAGGACTCGCCGTCCTCGTCGATTCGCTCGTCGATGTGGGTCTTCTGGAGACAGCGGACGGACTCCACCTCGCCGAAGAGGTTCTCCAGCACGTAGCTCCAATGGGAGAACATGTCGTCGACGATACCGCCGCCGTCCTCGGCGCGGTAGTTCCACGAGGGGCGCTGTGCCTCCTGGCCGTGGCCGGTGAACACCCAGTAGCCGAACTCGACGCGCACCGAAAGGATGTCGCCGAAGAAGTCCTGTTCGATGAGTCGCTGGAGCTTCAACAGCCCCGGGAGCCAGAGTTTGTCTTGGACGATACCGTGTTTCACGTCGCTCTCTTCGGCCATCCCGGCCACGTCGAGCGCGGCGCTGAGGTCGCTCGCCAGCGGTTTCTCGCAGTAGACGTGCTTTCCGGCGTCGATGGCCTTCATGACGCTGTCCGGGCGGCGGGGGGTTATCTGCGAGTCGAAGTACACCTCGTCGTCGCCGTCGAGACACGTCTCGAGGTCGGGGTCGACGGTCCACCGGTCGATACCGTGTTCCTCGCTCAGTTCGCGGAGTTTGCGTTCGTTACGGCCGACGAGAAGCGGGTCGGGCATTACTCGTTCCCCGCTGGGAAGTTCCACGCCGCCCTCCTCGCGCAGCGCGACGATGGAGCGGATGAGATGCTGATTCGTTCCCATCCGGCCGGTCACGCCGTTCATGATGATACCTAGCTCTTGCATGTGCTGACTCGTTGCACCAATCTGCTGGTCGGAGTGTAATAACCTTTTGCATGGTTTCGGTTTCCGCCGGAACGATTCGCGCGCCTGACCGTCGCCTGCATCCGCGAACCGTCGATTACGACGATGTCCGACAGAGCGTAATCGAGGACGTGTGTGAGTGAACGCCTCTATTCGAATATCCCGAATTTTATAAGGAATAGGCGATGTGTTACAAACATATTGGTGTAATATCTCATGTCTCATCTCGTCATTTCGAACCAGCGCCGGCGTCATTCGTTCGACACTCTCGAACTTTATATGCTGTGTCGGCCTCGGTCCAGACTGCCATAAATTATAACAATCGTTGAATATGTTGTCTGTTCGAGTGATGCACTCATGAGACCCGACAGACGGACGTTCCTCCGCGTGCTCGGAGCAGGAAGTATCGGTGCGGCGACGACTGGCCTCTTCGGTGGCAGCGCCGCGGCCGCGACCGTGATTTCGATGCAGGGCGGCGGCGACGACATCTGGGGCACCGCCGACGCGTTTCACTACTACTATACGGAGCTGAGCGGCGATTTCGACGTCGCCGTCCAGAACACCGGCATCGACAACGTCGAAAGCTGGACGAAGGCGGGCCCGATGGTCCGCGAGTCGCTCGACCCCGACTCGAAGAACGTCATGGTCCGTCGCCGGCCCAACGGCGAGGCGTCGATGCAGTATCGGCCCGAAGACGGCGCTGAGACGGATAGCGTCGGCGGCACACCGGCCGACTGGCTCCGTCTCAAGCGAAGCGGAGACACGATAGAGACCTACCACTCCACGGACGGCGAGACGTGGACGTCGATTAACACGCTCGACGCCGCCGACATCTCGCTGGGCGACAGCGTCTACGTCGGACTGGCCGTCACCAGCCACCTCTCGGGGACGCTCGCGACGGCGACGTTCCAGAGTCTCTCGGGGGTCGACCCCGACCGGAGCCGCGATATCGGCGACGTCGAAGTCGCGGGGAGCGTGGAGAACACGACGGGCGTCCCGCTCGTCTCGACCGGCGACGTGACCGACATCGGCCCCGGGTCCGCCACGCTCACCGGCGACCTCGGCGACCTCGGCGGTGCCGATTCCGCAGAGTGTTACTTCGAGTACCGGGAGGTACCCACCGAGTCGTGGAAGACCACGGATTCGACGGAACTCACCTCGTCGGGAGCGTTCAGCGTCGACGCCGACGACCTGACGCGGCGTCGCTACTACGAGGTTCGCGCGGTGGCGGACACGGCCGACGGCGACACCGCTCGGGGTTCGGTTTCCACGTTCAGCACCACGAACCCGTCGAACAGCAAGGTTCCGGCCCACGCCGGCCCGGACAGCGTGTCCCACTTCGGACCGAGCGACGGGTTCGCCGAGGCCGCACCGTGGCTCGACGACGACACCCCGATCATCGTGATAACCGAACCGACCCGCCGCCAACTGGAAAAGGCGGTCACCATCGACGGCGAGCGACTGGTCGTCTTCGAGACCAGCGGAACAATCGACCTCGGCGTGCGCGACCTCCCGATTCCGTACGACAAGTGCTACATCGCGGGCCAGACCGCGCCCTCGCCGGGCGTCACCCTGGTCAAGGGTCGCGTGAATATCGGGGCGAGCGACTGCGTCCTCCAGCACGTTCGAGTCCGACTCGGCGACGCGGGCATCGAGGACGCGACCGAGGACTGGGCGCTCGACACGGTCAACACGGCCGACGAGACGACGAACAACGTCATCGACCACGTCTCCGCCTCGTGGAGCGTCGACGAGTGCCTCTCGGTCGGCTACGAGACCGCGGAGACGACCGTCTCGAACTGCCTCGTCGCCGAGGCGCTCGACGACTCGGTCCACCCGAAGGGCGAACACGGCTACGGGTCGCTCATCGGCAACGACGCGAAGAACGTCGCCATGCTGGGGAACGTCTGGGCGTTCAATACCGACCGCCATCCCAGACTCAAGGAGGGAACCGAGAGCGTCGTCGTCAACAACGTGATGTACGACTTCGAAGACGGCACCTGGCTTGACCCCGACACCGAGGCGAGCATCGTCGGCAACGCCTACCTCCGACCCAACTCGGACAAGGCGAACGTCTTCACCGAGGACGACGTGGACACCGCCGTGGCGTACCTCGAAGACAACCTCACCGACGGCGACGTGGCGATGGTCGACGAGAACGTGACTGTCGTCGATGAACGGCCGCTGTGGCCCGACGGACTGGCGGCGATGTCGTCGGACCGGACGTTCGACCACAACCTCGCGAACGTCGGCGCGCGCCCGGCCGACCGGACGGCGACCGACGAACGCATTCTCGAAAACGTCGAAGGCGGAGAGAGCTACCTCGTCGACAGTCAGGAACAGGTCGGCGGCTACCCGGACCTCCCGGTCAACAGCCACGAGCTGAACGTCCCCAACGGCGGGACTCGCCCGTGGCTCCGGTCGTGGTCTCGTCGGGTTGAGACGCCGCAGCGCTAACCGCACGAGGCCGACGCACCGTCTGCCACCGCACCGTCCGCCCCCGATTACCTTGCTTGTACCCGAACATTTTTAAATCACTTTCGGTGAACTACGTGTATGGGTACGAATATCGGATACATCGGTATCGACCACCACCACCGGGACCCCTACTTCGCGGTCGCGAGCGAGTTGGACGCGACGATTACCGCGGTCTGCGAGCCCGGCCGGCGGGTCGACGTGGAGAACATCGCGGCGATGGACGACCGGCCCGACGAAATCACGACCGAGGGACAGGACATGGCGGACCTCGTCGGCGGCGCGGCGGTCTACGAGGACCCACACGAACTCGTCTCCGACGCCGACGTCGACGTGGCGTGGATAACCTACCGGAGCGACGAGACGCCGGAAATCATCGAGAGCGCCGTCGAGAACGGCGTTCACGTCGTCAGCGAGAAACCCATCGCTCGGACCGCCGCCGACCTCGAAGACATCGCCGAGCGGGCCAACGAGCTCGGCGTGACCGTCTCGCCGACGATGTACTACCGGCGCAACCCCGTCGCGATGGCGCTCCGCGACCGAGTTTCGGAGGGCTTCTTCGGCGACGTGTGGACGCTCGACGGCCGCTTCAACGCCAGCCAGCTCTCCTACCGGGACACCGACCACTACCTCTACGACCGGGAGACGAGTCGCGGCGGCGCGCTCCAGTGGATTGGCCCGCACTGGGTCGACGTGATGCCGTGGATTCTCGACGACCCCATCGCGCGGGTGAACGCCCGGTTCCACGACGCGGTCGAGGCTGACGTGGAAGCCGGAGCAGTCCTCCAGTTCGAGACCGAAAGCGGGACGCTCGGGACGTACCACACCGGCTACTACCTGAGCGACCGCGGCAAGGACACGCACCTCGGGCTCTACGGCACCGAGGGGCAGGCGCTGACGCCGCTGCACCACGACTCGCTGCAGCACGAACCCACGGTCCCGCTCGACATCACCTCGGAACACCCCGACTGGACCGCCGCGCCCAAGCGGACCGTCGAGTTCGAGTTCACCTACGACCGGTTCCCGGCGTGGGGCGACTTCGTGCAGGACTACTTCGAGGACTACTTCGCGGGCTACGAGACCGGCGACGTGCCCGCGACGGCCGACGACGCCGTGCAGCTGCTTCGCGTCCTCGATGCGGCCTACGAGTCCGGCGAGCGCGGCGGCTGGGTCGAAGTCGAGGGGTGAACGCGCCCGACGACGCCGCGCCCGCCGGGCCACCCTGCGCCGCGGGGTCGACCAGCTGTTCGACTATCCTGAACTTTAAATGTATAGCCGAAAATATTGAGTCATGCCAACGGATGACTCGACCAAGACGCTCCGGACGACCGCCACCTCGATAGAGATTCTGAAGCAACTCGAAGCGATAGACGGCGCGCGAGTCTCCGAAATCGCCGAGCGGATGGACAAGCCCAAGAGCACGATTCACGGCCACCTCGCGACGCTCAAGCAGGAGCAGTTCATCATCAAGGAGGGCGATTTCTACTTCATCGGCCCGGAACTGCTCCGATTGGGGAACCAAGTCCGGACGCGAGAGCCGGCGTTCGTCCTCGCGCGGCAGTTCACGGAGCGACTGTTCGAAGAGACCCGCCTCCGGTCGATTTTCACCGTCGAGATGGGGGGAAAGGCCGTCTTCCTGCACACCGCGTCGGGGAGTAAGATGGGGTGGTCCCACGAGCAACTCGGCAACCGACTGTTCCTGCACAACACCGCCGTCGGAAAGGCGATTCTCGCGGAACTCCCGGAGCCGCGCATCGAACAGATAATCGACCGATGGGGCCTCCCGCAGGAGACGGAAAACACCACCACCGACCGCGAGGCGCTGTTCGAGGAGTTAGAGCGCGTCCGCGAGCAGGGCTACGCCGTCAACCGCGCCGAGAACTTCAACGAACTCTACGCTATCGGTGTCGCCGCGACGCGCCGCTCGGGCGACGTTATCGGCGGGTTCAGTGTCACGGGGCCGGCCCACTCGGTGACCGGCGAGGACAGGAAAGCCGAGCTCGCGCACACGGTCAAAGACATCGTCAGCGAGTTCGAACTGGAACTCGCGCTCGCGTGACTCGGGTGGGACCGACTCGCGTCACTCGCCGCCGGCGACCGTTCTTCGGACGTTCGGAACTGCCGAACATTATATACTTACGATAGTTACAGCTGCTCTCTCCGCTGTATTATTACTGCGAATCAACAAATTACGCTCGTACGTCTGTAATATATTTTCGTAACGCGCCACCGTGGTGAGCGAGCGTTCGGACGCAGTGACTGCACGTGCTCGATTACGCCCGGCGCAATCTTACTATCGGATACTATACCAATTAACAATTTCATCAGAATAAATTCATTTCGGAGCCCCGAGGCGCTATCTATCGACTCGCGTTCGACGGCATCCGAGAAATCACTACTCGGTCGCTGAAACGGCGAAAATTACTAGATGGCCCGCTCGGACCGATTTTTGGCTCGGGCTTTCGGCACCAGTCGACACTGCCCCGAATCGCCACAGTTCGCCATCGAGAACAATCCGTGAACGCCGATCAAACGGTCATTACGGCTCGTTCGCCTCTCTCCGTTGTCTCCCTGTACTTCCGAACTACGAATCGGGGTTCGAGACGTCGCCTCGTGAAATAACACTTCTGAATATATAACGAATAATTTACTATTCTTTCGGTGTCTGCTCTCGGAATCCGCTGTGTTCGTTCGACGGCCGCCACCTTTTCTTCCGAGGAGTCGTTATCTCTGATGCTATGGGCGTGATGAGCAAGCTTCGACGGCTGCTCGGCCTCGTAGAGGGACACGAAGACGACGTCGCCAAGCAGATCGGAAAGCGAACGAAGGTGAGCGAGGAGAAGGCCAAGAAAGGCATCGAGAAGGCGACTGACGCGGTTGAAAGCGGCTCTGACGGCGGCTCGGGAGACCGGAGTAGCTACTGACCGACGGTGGCGTGACGGGCCGTGACGGGCGGCCGGCCGGGAGGGTGCCCGCACCTGCACACGTTTCGGCGAACCACTCATACCGTTCGGCCGCCCACACGGATTATGCCCGAATCTCGCACGCCGTCGCTCGACAGACGAGTTTTCAAGTCGGTCGCCAACGCCGAGGGCGGCGACGTCGGCGGCGACACCTACTTCTGGTTCGACCAGTCCGACGACCTGATTCACGCGACGTACCGCGGCGGAACCGTCAGGCTGGGCCACCTCGTCGGTCTCCGCCTCGACGACACGCTCGACTTCCGGTACTCCCACGTCACCGAGGACGGGACGACCGCGACCGGCCACTCGACCGACCGCATCGAGCGACTGGGCGACGGTCGCCTCCGCCTCCACGAGGACTGGTCGTGGGACTCGAAACCGGGCTCCGGGACGAGCGTTCTCGAAGAGCTCACCGACGAGGAGCGGGCGGGGCTGGACCTGTCGCCTGACCCCTTCGACGGACAGTAGTGACGGGGTCCGTGCCCACCTCGCCCTCGTCAATCTGCTAGGGCGCTCTCGGTCTCCTGCTCGGGTACAGACGAGTGGTACACGGCGTCGCCGTCCGAATCGAACAGGTGGAGTCGGTCCGTATCGACGGCGAGTTCGACGGTGTCCCCGGCCGCAATTCGGCTCCGCGGCTCGACCTTGACTCGAATCTCCTCGTCGCCGAGGCGACAGTGCAAAAGCAGTAGCTCTCCGAGCGGTTCGGTGACCGTCACCTCGGCGGTGAACGACTCTGACACCCCGGCGCGGTTCGAGACGAGGGACACGTCTTCGGGCCTGACGCCGAGCGTGAGTCCGTCGTCGTCGATACCGTCGAGTCCCGAGCCGGCGGGAAGTGTGAGCGAAAGCCCCGGTGCCGTTGCGACGTGTTCATCCCCTCGCTGTCGGACCGACGCGGGGATGAAGTTCATCGCGGGCTCGCCGACGAATCCCGCGACGAACTGGTTCGTCGGGTAGTCGTACAGCTCCTGGGGCGCAGCGACCTGCTGGAGCCTCCCGTCTTCGAGTACGGCGACCCTGTCGCCGAGCGTCATCGCCTCCGTCTGGTCGTGGGTGACGTAGACGGTCGTCGTTTCGAGGTCGCGGTGGAGCTTGAGTAACTCGGCGCGCATCTGGACCCGCAGTTTCGCGTCGAGGTTCGAAAGCGGCTCGTCCATCAGGAACACGTCCGGCTCGCGGACGAGCGCGCGGCCGATAGCGACCCGCTGTCGCTCCCCGCCCGAGAGTTCCTTCGGTTTTCGGTCGCGGAGATGCGCGATGTCGAGCGTCTCGGTGGCATCTTCGACGCGTCGCTCGATTTCGTCGCGGGAGAACTCGCTCGCCGATTTCATGCCGAACTTCATGTTCTCGGCCGCCGTCATATGGGGGTACAGCGCGTAGTTCTGAAACACCATCGCAATGCGTCGGTCCTTCGGCGGCACCTCGTTGACGACGCGGTCGCCGATGGCGATAGAACCGTCCGTCACCGATTCGAGGCCAGCGAGCATCCGGAGCGTCGTGGATTTCCCGCATCCCGAGGGGCCGACGACGACGAGGAACTCGCCGTCGTCGATTTCGAGGTCGATACCCTTCACGGCGCGCACGTCGTCGTACGTCTTCCGTAGGTTCTGAATCGTGATGTCTGACATGGTGAGTTCGCTATTTCTGTTGGATGGTGAGTGTCCGCAGGAGCGGTCGGTGCAGCACGACGAGCACCACGAGCGGCGGGAGCAATGCGAGGACCGCACCGGCCATGATGAGCCCCCACTGCGTCAGCCCCGCCTGCGCGGAACCCTGGAGGTACCGAATCCCGACCTGGACGACTTGACTGCTCTTGTCGGTCACGACGACCAGCGGCCAGAGGAACTGGTTCCACGTGTAGATGAACGTGATAACGCACACCCCGGCTATCATCCCCCTCGACATCGGGATGAGCACCCTGAACAGGAAGGTGAGCGGGCCGACGCCGTCGAGGCGCGCGACCTCGACGAGTGAGGCCGAGATTCCCATGAACTGCTGGCGAAAGAGGAAGACGGCCGTCGCGCTCGCGATGTACGGCCCGGTCAACGCCAGGAGTGAGTTCGTCCAGCCGAGGTCGGCCATCAACTGGAACAGCGGGACGATTCGAACCGGCACCGGCAACAACAGCGTCAGCAGGATGAACATGAACACCGCCCGCTCGTACGGGAAGCGGTAGTAGACGAGCGCGAGCGCCGCGAAAAGCGAGAGCGTGACCTTCCCGACGACGACGATGACGCTCATCACGAACGAGTTCAGCATGTACGTGCTGAAGTCGTAGTTCACGAGTGCGTCCGAGTAGTTCGAAAGCCCCTTCGACCCGAGGCCGAGGTTCGTCACCTGATACACCTCCGTCGTCGACTGCGTGCTCATGATAACCGCGAGCAACAGCGGCGACGCCATCAGGAGAATCGAGAAGACGATGCCGCCGTGCAGCAGCACATCGTCGGGTAGTCGGTGGACGAGCCGTCTCGCGTCGATGTTCGTGGTGTCTGTTTCTGTTGCCATCTCGTTATCCTCCGTACCGCCCGTACCCCGACGCGAACCGAAGTTGGAGGTACATCAGAATCGACACGACGACGAACAGAATCACGGACTGCGCGGACGCCAGCCCGAGGCTGTTGAACTGGAAGGCGTCGCGGTAGAGCTTGAATATCAGGAAGTTCGTGGCGTCGCTGGGACCGCCGCTCGTCATCAGGTCCACGAGCGGGAACGTCGAGAAGAACGCGTATATCGTGTTCATGATGACGAGGAACGTCATGGTCGGTGCGATCATCGGCACGTACACCTTGTACAGCATCCTGAACCGACCGACACCGTCGATACGGGCGTTCTCAGTCAGTATCTCGGGGATGTTGTTCAGCGCGGCGACGATGAAGATGATGTTGTAGCCGAGCTGCTTCCAGACCGCGACGACCGCGAGTATCGCAAACGCCTGCGGGCCGTCGTTAAACCAGTCCAGCGTAAAGGGCGTCAGAAGCTCGAGGTAGTGGGTGAAGATGCCGAGGTTCGGGTGCAGGATGAAGTTCAGGAGAATCGCGGCGACCGCCGGCGGGAGTGCGTACGGCCAAATCGCGGCGACGAGATACACGGACGACCGGACGTCGACGGAGAATATCAGGTAGCCTATCAGCAGCGAGACGCCGAGCGTTCCGAAGACGACGACCGCCGCGAACGCGACCGTGACGAGGAAGCTGTACTGGTAGACGTCCGAGGTGAGCAGGCTGACGAAGTTCCCGAGCCCGGTCCACGTCTGTCGCTGTCCGAGGAACAGCGTCTCGTAGAGGCTGAGACGGAACGTCTCGAGCGCGGGGTAGTACAGGAACGCGACGAGGACCGCCGCCGTCGGGAGTAACAACAGCGCCGCCTGAAGCGTCGAATCGTACGGTTTTGTGGCAGTAGACATGTAAATAACGTGTCGGGGGAGCCTACTCGCTCCCGTCGTAGTTGCCGTTGTAGCCGGCGAGCGCCTCGCCGACCTGCGTGTCCATCCGCGACAGCCCCTCCTCGACGCCGAGTTGGTCGTTGATGATGCTGACCGATATCTCCTCGTTGATGGACCGGGTCTTGGGGAAGACGCCCATCACCGCGCCGCGCGTCGCGGGCGTATCCTCGGTGTCCTGTAGCTGGTCGAACGCCGTGCTGAAGTTGGGGTTGTTCTCGAACCAGCCGTCGTTCGTGAGTCGGTCGATGGCGCTCTGCCGAACCGGGAAATAGCCGCTGTTGCGATGCCAGCGCGCCTGTTGTTCGGGCTGTGTGACGTAGGCGATGAACTCGCCCGCGGCCTGCTTCTTCTCGTCGGCGAGGGCGTCGGGAACCCACAGCGACCCCCCGCCGATGACGACGCCGGTGTTCGCGCCGTCGGGCGTCGGCAGGTAGCCGGTGCCGAGTTCGAAGCCGTTCTCCTTCGCGCCGGACTGCATCGAGACGATGTTCGACGTGGAATCCCACAGCATCGGCACCTTCTGGGTGAGAAACGCCTGTCGCGCCTCTCCCCACGCCTCGATGCCGGGGTTGAGATAGAGGCCGTCTTGGGCCATCTGCTTCCACCAGGAGTAGACGCTGCGCCCCGCCTCGGAGTTGAAGAACGTCTGGTCGGGTCGACCGTCGCGGCCGTTTTCCTGGTTCACGAGCACTTGGTCCTGCTTCGCGAACTGCTGTTCGATCTGCATCCACGTGTGGTTCGGCCAGCTGATTCCGCTCTCCATGTCGGTCTGGTCGACGATGGTCTGTGCGGCCTGCCGGACTTCCGCGAGGCTCCGCGGCGGGCTTTCGGGGTCGAGGCCGGCCGCCTCGAACGCACTCTTGTTGTAGAGCATGATGGTGTTCGAGGAGTTGAACGGCATCGAGTTCAGCGTCCCGTCCATGCGGTAGTAGTTCAAGACCGACGGCAGGAAGTCGTCGAGGTCGATTTTGTCTTCGGGCAGAATCTCCTCGACTGGCGTGAACGAACCGCTGTCGAGCGCGAGTCGCGTCCCGACCTCGAATATCTGGACGATTCCCGGCGGGTCGCCGGCCCGCGACGCTTGCAGCGACTGATTGAGATTCTGTCGGTAACCGCCGTTGTTGACCGCCTCGATGGTGATTCCGTCGTGCTGCTGTGAGAACTCGCTGGCCATGTCTTCTAGCGTCTGGCCGAGTTCTCCCCCGAAGATATGCCAGAACGAGACGCTCACGTCTTGAGCGCCCGACGAGCCGGCCGTCGTTCCCGACTGTTCGGCGCTCCCGCCCCCGGTCTGGGTGGGTGAATCGCCTCCGCCGGAACAGCCCGCGAGTCCCGCGACGCCGACGGCCCCCGCCGTTGCGAGGAATCCGCGCCGACTGGTTGTGCGTCCGATAGCTCGGTTCGTCATTTCGGCTCGTTCGCCGTCAGGGCCATTTTCAGGCATGTATCGGAACATATTCGAACACATAATTTAAATTTTACTATTATATCCCAAATAATTAGACATATGTTGTTCTCTGGTGTGACTCGTACCGCTCTGATTGGGGTATAAAAACCACGTCGGCATCGAGCGTCGAGTCGGAATCACGGACACGGCCCCGTGGTGACGACGTCCCATCGGTCGACGGTGAGGGCGTCGACGCCGACCGACCGGAGGGTCGTCGCAGTCGATTCGTCGTCGACGGTCCACGCGTCGACGAGCAGGCCGGCGTCGTGCGCGCGCTCCACGAGGTCCGTGGAGGTGCACAGGCCGTGTTCGACGTGAACGAACTCGCAGCCCCGCTCGGCCGCCCACGCCAACTCCGCGGAAACCTCGTCGCGGAACGAGTAGCCGATATCAGCCGCTGACGGCGTCTCCAGGGCGATGCCGACCGCTTCGCGCGACGGGGACGAAAAGACGACCCGCTCGTCGAGCGTCTCGACGGCCGCTAAGGCGTCTTCGACGAGCCCCGGGTCACGGGTATCGAGGTTCATGCCGGTGCCCGCGGGCCACTCGTCGACCACCCGCTCGAAGCGCGGAATCGTCGCTTCCGACCCGCCGACTCGAAGCGCTGTGAGGTCGTCGACGGCGGTTTCGGCGAGTTTCCCCGAGACCGTCGTCAGCCGCGACAGGTCGTCGTCGTGAAACGCCACCAGTTCCCCCGAGCCACAGCGCATCACGTCGACCTCGACGAGGTCGACGTGGGGGGCAGACTGCTTGACCGCGGGAATCGTGTTCTCTGGATACTGGCCCGCACAGCCTCGATGCCCGATAGTGAGCATACGATACGTCACCGGCAACGACTTATCAACCGTGCTATGATAGCAACGTACTGAACAGATTACTATTGAGACAACATAGCAGTCACAATATACGAGTCCCGGCCAAGCCGGTGTATGGTTGACGACCGTTACCTGTGGACCGCGATTCGGGCGGCCGAGGTCGCCGGCGACGAGTTACGGGCCCGCTTCCGGTCGGGGTCTCGCGGGCGGTCTCGCGACCGCCCGGCGGACGAGGCCGCCGAAGAGCGCATCATCGACGTGATAGCAACCGCGTTTCCGGACGACAACGTCGTCTCCGAGGAGTGCTCTCCGGAGTTCCGCCCGAAGCCGCGTTGGGTCATCGACCCGCTCGACGGAACGGTCAATTTCCACAACGGCGTGCCGCACTTCTCCGTCTCTGTCATGTACGAGGGTGCGACACGGCCCGACGTCGGCGTCGTCAACTACGTTCCGGCGGACCAGCTGTACGTCGCAATCGAGGGCGAAGGCGCGTTCGTCAACGGACGGAAGCTCTCGGTCTCGAACGCCGCGGAGCTATCGGACGCGCTTGTCGTGACCGGATTCGACTCGCTGGCCCGAGCGAACGGCGACGGCGCGTATCTCGAGGCGCTCTGCGAGTCGACGCGAGGCGTTCGCCGGATGGGATCGGCCGCCGCGGAGTTGGCGCTCGTCGCCGCCGGCCGCTTCGACGTGTACTTCGAGCAGAACCTCGATATGTGGGACACGAGAACTGGCCCGCTCCTCGTCCGCGAGGCCGGCGGCGAGGTGACGCACGTCGAAGCGATAGACGACGTGACCGGCGACACCGTCGTCGCGTCCAATCAGGCGCTCCACCGGCAGGTCATCTCGCTCATGTCGCGGCACAGCGCCCTCGGGTGAGTGACGCGTCTCGGACTGGTGGTTTGGACGTTTGGCAGCCCGGCAGTTTGGCGGTTCGGCGGTTCGCCAGCACTCTCAGCCGTCTCTCGCTTCTCGGCGCTTGACGGCCTCCGGGTCGAAGTCGTTGACCGCGCGGTTCGGTTCGAGGCCCGCCCGCTCGACGACCTCGATGTCGGCCGCCGGCGACTGGCCGTCGGTCGTCAGGTAGTCGCCGGTGAGGACGCCGTCCGCGCCGGCCTCGAACGGCAGGTGTTGCTCGTCGGGCGCGAGATTCGCCTCCCGGCCGCCGGTCAAGCGGACGCGCGCGTCGGGGTGGAGCAGTCGGTAGACTGCGACGGTCTTGACGAGTTCCGTCGTCGTGATGTCGGCGTGGTCGGCGTCGCCGAGCGGCGTCCCGGGGACGGGGTTGAGCACGTTCACCGGGAGCGACTCGACGCCGATTCTCTGGAGTTCGATAGCGGCGTCGACGCGGTCGGCCGGCGTCTCGCCCATTCCGAGGATGACGCCGGCACAGAGGTCCATTCCCGCGTCTTTCGCCCGGCGGAGCGTCACGAGTCGGTCCTCGAAGTCGTGGGTTCCGACCACCTCGTCGAAGTACCGCGGCGAGGTCTCGATGTTGTGGTTGTAGTGGTTCACGCCCTCGTCGGCGAGGATTCGCGCTTCCTCCTCGGTGAGCAGGCCGAGTGAGGCGTCGATTTCGACGCTCGTCTCGTCGCGGACGAGTCGAATCGCCTCCAGCACGTCCGCCCACTCGTCGGGCCGGCGCTCCTTCGAGACGCCCTTCTCGGCGACGACGATGCCGAACCGCTGTGCGCCGTCGCGTTCGGCCCGCCGCGCGGCGTCCAACACCGACTCCGGTCCGAGAAAGCTGTGCGTTTCGACGCCGGTGTCGAAGTGCGCCGACTGCGCGCAGAAGCCGCAGTCCTCGGCGCAGTCACCGGCCTTGGCGTTGACGATGGAACAGGCGTCGACGGTCCCGTCGGAGCGGACGGAACGGACGTAGTCGGCCCCCGCCGCGAGGGGCTCGACCGGCTGCGCGATGAGCGCTACCCCGTCGGTCCGGTCGAGTTCCTCGCCGCCGAGCACTCGCCGCACCGCGTCGTCGACAGTCGGGTTTCCAGTCTCGTAAACCATATCTCATCTCTAAGTTGACGAGTTCAAAAACCCGTTGCCTCGTCGACATTCACTGCCCCGGTCGTCGACTCTCCGACAAGGTGCCTTCCCTGCTGGCATCACAACACTATTCGAGCCACTGGCGAAACTCGTACTAGTTCTATGGCTCTCTCGGATACCGACGTCTCCGACGTGGTCGACTCGCTCTCCCTCGACGAGAAGTGCTCGCTCGTGCGCGGCGCGGCGGACCCCGAGGGGACGGCGACGGGCTACGTCCCCGGAGTCCCCCGACTCGACATCCCCGAGCTTCGTCTCGCCGACGGGCCGCTCGGGATTCGTATCCCCGGTCGCTCGTCGACCGCCTTTCCGGCTTCTATCGCCGTGGCGTCGACGTTCGACCCCGAACTCGCGCGGCGACAGGGCGTCGCGATGGCCCGCGAGGCCAAAGCCAGCGGCCAGCACGCGGTTCTCGGTCCCGGGCTGAACCTCGTTCGCGTCCCCAACTGCGGGCGCAACTTCGAGTACTACTCCGAGGACCCGGTCGTGACGGCCGATTTCGCCGCCGCGGCCGTGGAGGGCCTCCAGTCAGAGGACGTCATCGCCACGCCGAAGCACTACGTCGCCAACAACCAGGAGACGAAGCGACTCGTCGTCAGCGCCGAGGTCGGCGAGCGGGCGCTCCGAGAGCTCTATCTCCCCGGATTCGAGGCGGCCGTCGAGGCCGGCGCGGGGTCGGTCATGACCGCGTACAACCGCGTCAACGGGACGCACATGAGCGACCACCGGCGGCTCGTCACCGAGGTACTGAAAGACGAGTGGGGCTTCGACGGCTACGTCGTCTCCGACTGGTTCGGAACCGCGAGCGCCGTCGGTGCGGCCACCGCCGGCCTCGACCTCGAAATGCCGGGTATCTCGCTCGAAGCGCTCCACGAGGCGTTCGGGATCGACCCCGACGCCGAGATGCTGGCGGAGGGCGACGACGAGAGCATCCCGGCCGGCGAGACCACGACGCCCAAGTTCGCGACCGAACTGAAACCGGCGGTCGAGTCCGGTGCGGTCCCGGCCGACCGCCTCGACGATATGGTCGCGCGAATCCTCGGGCAGATGGCCCGTATCGGCCTCCTCGACGGCGAGTGGGGCGACGGCGGCGCGCTCGACACGGCCGAACACCGCGACCTCGCCGCGACGCTCGCCGCCCGCGGCACCGTTCTCCTGAAGAACGACGACGGGGCACTTCCGCTTTCCGACGACGCCGACGTCGCGCTCGTCGGCCCCGGTGTCGCGGAGGCGATGCTCGGTGGCGGCGGCTCCTCCGAGGTCACCCCCGCCCGCGAGGTCTCGGCGCTCGAAGGAATCCGCGCCCGGACCGACGGCTCGGTCGCGTTCGAGCCCGGCGTCGAGCGCGTCGTCACGCCCTCGTTCTTCGACGGCGGGGACGCCGACTCCGATGGCGACGCCGACGACTTCCCCGGCGGGAAGACGCCCGACATCGACGCGGCGGCCGACTGCGCCCGCGAGGCCGACGTCGCGGTCGTCGTCGTCAGGGACGCGACCACGGAGGGCGCGGACCGCGAGTCGCTCCGACTCCCCGGCGGACAGGACGAACTCGTCGCGGCCGTCGCCGACGCCGCCGACCGGACCGTCGTCGTCGTCCAGTCCGGCGGCCCGGTCGAACTGCCGTGGCGCGACTCGGTCGATGCTATCGTCGAGTCGTGGTACCCCGGACAGGCCGACGGCGACGCGCTCGCGTCGGTCCTCTACGGCGACGCCGACCCCTCGGGCCGCCTCCCGGTCACGTTCGCGCCCGAGGGGTCGTATCCCGCGGCCTCCGAGGTACGATACCCCGGCGTCGACGACGAGGCGCGGTACGACGAGGGCGTCTTCGTCGGTTACCGACACTTCGACGCCGCCGACGCGGACGACGAGCCGACCTACCCCTTCGGCCACGGGCTCTCGTATGCGACCTTCGAGTACGGCGAGGCGGAGGTGCGCGGCGACGACGCAGTCGCGGTCGAGGTGACGAACGCGTCCGACCGCGACGGGAGAGAGGTCGTCCAGGCGTACGTCCGGCCGCCGACCGTCGCGGGCGTCGAGCGCCCGACGCGAGAACTCGCCGGCTACGCGGCCGTCGAACTCGCCGCCGGCGCGACCGAGACGGTCGAACTCACCCTGTCCGAGCACGCGTTCCGAAGATACGACGACTCCGAGGGGTGGACTGTCGACGCCGGCGACTACGTCATCGAGGTCGGTCGCTCGTCTCGCGACGTTCGAGCCGAGACGACGGTGTCACGATAGACTGCCGAACGAGCTATTCGGTGCGCTTCAACCGTTCGCGCCGCCGTTCGAACTCGTCGTCCGAGAGTTCGCCCCGCGCGTAGCGGGTTCGGAGGACCGACAGCGGCCGTTCGTTGGGTTCGGTCTCCCGCCGCTTCCCGAGGGCGAAGACGAGGTACAGCGGAACCGCGAGCAGTAGCCCCATCCAGAGGAGTCCCCAGAGGCCCATCCCGCCGCCGAAGAGCCCCCAGCCGCCACCCATCATGCCGCCGCCGTACCCGCCGCCCATGGCGGCGGCCGTGCCGGTCGCCGCGACCAGTAGCGGGACCGCGAGCATCGCGAGTCGGCGAGCAGTACGTCCGTGGTGCGTGTCACATTGTGTCATATTTCGAATCGGTGAGTTGCGGTGTTCTGTCGAGGCGATTCAGCCGGTCAGAGCCGTCAGCAGTGGCCCTGTCCGTACATTCCGCCGTTCTGCCCGTACATTCCGCCGTTCTGTCCGTACCTTCCGTGGTCGTGGTCGCCGTCAGCCATGTCCCGGGCCATCTCGTCGACGGTCACGCCCATGTGCGACTCCATCCACTCGACGCTCTCCGGTCCCATGTGTTCGGTCATCTGCGACTCCATCCACGCCGCCCACTCGGCGGCGGTTCCGCCGGCCGGGGCCGCGTCGTCGACAGCCGTTTCGTCGCCGTGTGCGCTGACCGCGGGCGCGGCGACCGCGAGTCCGACGATTGCGAGCACCGCGAGCAGCCAGCGGCCGAGTTTGACGTTGGTCATTGTGTTTCTCCTCGGTTGGTCGTAGGGCCGCTCCGGGGTTATCGGGATGGGTGTGAACCCTGCGCTGAGAGCGTTCGAGAACGTTTATACTGCGCTCTAATCGTTTTTCAGAAACGAGACCGTTCATCCGCGCCGAATTCGTCGGTGTCGGGTTTCTCCGCGTACTCTCCCGTACCGGTTCGGGCACCCCGCGGGAGAAGAGACGCCGCGGCGGTCGGCTACGGCGCTTGGTTCTGCTGTAACTCGTCGCTCGGATAGATTCGATACGTCCGCCCCTGTCGCTCGCGGTACAGCAACCCGCGTTTTTCGAGGGCGCTCACCGTCTGGCTCACCTTGCTCTTCGAGAAGTCAGAGCGGTCCCGGAGTTCTATCTGCGTGATACCGGGCGAGGTGAGAACCGGTTCGAGCACCCGGCGTTCGTCCTCCGGCAGGAGGTCCAGCACGCGAGTTCGCGGGTGCGACGCCGAGGGACTCGTTTCCCCCGATTCCTCGGCTTCCGCCGGCGGTTCGGACCGCTCTCGCTCGGTCGGATTCACCGTCTGGTCCTGAACGCGCTCGCTCGCGTCCGCACCGTCGAGCGCGTCTCGAACCGCGAGATACCCGCCGCCGATGACGGTCGCGGCGAGGACTGTCCCGAGGACGTACCACAGCGGGTTCGTTCCGTGAACGGCCCCCATCGACGTTCCCATATCCATCATCGAGCCCATCTGCTCGAACGCTTGCTGTCGCTGGTACGCCTGCCAACTGAGCGCCCCACCGATGAGAACGGTGCCAGCGACGAGCGCGCCGACGACCGCGTCGGCCCGTCGCCGATTCATCCGTCCCGCCTCGGTTCGCCGTGGTGCTCGTTCATGCACGGTGATTGGAGCGACACCGGTGTACCAGTTGTGATTGCCTCGTCCACTCCTGCGTGCGCTCGGTGGGGTCCGGGATGACCCGCGATGTTTTCGATTCCAAGATACCGACCGTCTCAGAGCCGATGTTTCGAAGGGAAAATCCGCATAAGGTCGGAGAGCGTACGTTTCTGTGTACGTCGGCGACTGTCTCCGTCGAGGGATACCCGCTGACCGTGAACAGAGAGCCGAAGTCGCGTGATACGATGCGCTTCTCGCGTCTGCGAGAACCTAGACGGTTCGAGGACCGCATGCCGCTCGACGACCGCCTCGCCGCCCGCTCCCGAATCTCCTTCGCCTGACCGCGCCGCGCTGTTTCAGGCTCCGGACAAGATACGGGGAACGGCACCACCCACCAATCCATGAGCACCCACCCAGACCACGACCACGACGCTTCGTCGCACCACCATCGCCAGGCTCACACCGACCATTCGGGCCACGAACAGATGTTTCGGCGGCGGTTCTGGGTGTCGCTCGCGCTGTCGTTGCCGGTCGTCTACTTCAGCGAGTTCGTCCAAGGTGTCTTCGGCTACACCGCACCGACGTTCCCCGGAAGCGTCTGGATTACGCCCGTCCTCTCTATCGTCGTCTTCGCCTACGGCGGTGTGCCGTTCCTCTCGATGGCTCGGACCGAACTGGAAAGCCGCGAACCGGGGATGATGATGCTCATCTCGCTGGCGATTACCGTCGCGTTCGTCTACTCGATTGCGAGCCTGTTCATCGAGGGGACGACGCCGTTTTTCTGGGAACTCGTCACGCTCATCGACGTCATGCTCCTCGGTCACTGGATGGAGATGCGGTCGGTCCGGCAGGCTTCCGGGGCGCTCGACGAACTGGCCAAACTCATGCCCGACACCGCCGAGCGCGTCACCGAGCGTGGAGACACAGAGGAAGTCCCCGTCTCCGCGCTCTCGGAAGGCGACGTCGTGCTCGCCCGGCCCGGCGCGTCGGTTCCCGCCGACGGCGAAGTCGTCGAAGGCGAGTCGTCGGTCGACGAGTCGATGATTACGGGCGAGTCCCGCCCCGTCGACAAGGACGCCGGTTCGGAGGTCATCGCCGGCACGGTCAATCAGGACGGGAGCCTCCGCGTGAGGGTCACGAAGACGGGAGACGAGACGGCGCTGGCGGGCATCATGCGTCTGGTCGAGGACGCCCAGCAGTCCAAATCCCGCACGCAACTCCTTGCGGACCGCGCGGCGGGGTGGCTGTTCTACGCCGCGCTCGCCGTCGCGGGAATCACGGCGGTTGCGTGGGTTCTCGCGGTCGGGTTCAGCGTCGGCGTCCTCGAACGCGTCGTGACGGTTCTCGTCATCGCGTGTCCGCACGCGCTCGGTCTGGCGGTCCCGCTCGTGGTCGCAATCAACACCTCGACGGCCGCCCGGAACGGGATGCTCGTCCGCGACCGAATCGCCATGGAAGAAGCCAGACGCCTCGACACCGTCGTCTTCGACAAGACGGGCACGCTCACGAAGGGCGAACAGGGGGTCGTCGGCGTCGAGACCGCGGGCGACTGGGACGAGACGCGGGCGTTCGAGGTCGCCGCGGGCGTCGAGGGCGACTCGGAGCACATGATCGCCCGCGCGATTCGGAACGCCGCCGCCGACCGCGACGTTCGACGGGCCACGGTGTCGGACTTCGAGAACCTCCGCGGACTCGGCGTCCGGGCGACCGTCGACGTTCGACAGAGCGGCGCTCCGTCGAGCCAACCAGAACCCGAATCGGGTTCTGGTGACGGTGAGACGGTGCACCTCGGCGGCCCCAACCTGATAGACCAACTCGGTGTCGAGCGCCCCGACGACATCGCGTCGTTCGCCGACGAGGCCGGCTCGAACGCGCGGACCGTCATCTATCTGATTCGCGACGAGTCGGAGGTCGTCGCGGCGTTCGCGCTCGCCGACGTCGTCCGCGAGGAGAGCCGGCGGGCCATCGAGGCGCTGCACGCGATGGGAATCGAGGTGGCGATGCTGACCGGCGACTCCGAGGACGTCGCGCGCGCCGTCTCTGCGGAACTCGGCATCGACCAGTATTTCGCGGAGGTCCTGCCCGAGGAGAAAGACACCAAAATAGCGCGGCTCCAGTCCGAGGGGAAACGGGTCGCGATGGTCGGTGACGGGGTCAACGACGCACCGGCGCTCGCGAGGGCGGACGTCGGCATCGCCATCGGCTCCGGCACCGACGTCGCCATCGAATCGGGCGATATCATCCTCGTCGACAACGACCCCGTAGACGTGGTTCGGCTCGTCAAGCTCTCGAAGGCGAGCTACCGAAAGATGCAGGAGAACCTCGTCTGGGCAACCGGCTACAACGTGTTCGCGCTCCCGCTCGCTGCCGGCGTCCTCGCGCCCGTCGGTATCCTCCTGTCGCCGGCGGTCGGCGCAGTGTTCATGTCCCTGTCGACGATTATCGTCGCTATCAACGCCCGCCGGCTCCGGGGCGTCGACCTCTCGGCCTGATGGGAGGCCGTCTGTGCTATAGCCTCCGGTTGACGGCTCGTACATATCTCCCATTCCGCGTGCTTTCACACGTAGGGTACACGTTCATTAGCCGCCGCGGCGAGTCACGATTGCCATGTTTTCACGTGACAATACTTCGCGGACCGCTGTGCCCCGGATGCCGGTGCTCGTCCTCATCGGAGGCCCCTAACGATGGTTGCCCGAACCGACCCGTACCGACAACTTCGGTTCGTGCTCGAAATCGAGGGACTCGTGACCGCCGGGTTCAGCCGCTGTGACCTCCCGTCTGCGACCTCGGCGGTCGTCGAGTACCGCGAAGGGGCAGACCAGCCGACGCCGCGGAAGCTTCCCGGACTGAACGAGTACGGGCCGCTCGTGCTCGAAGTCGGCGTGACCGACCGGTCGCTCGAACTGTCCGAGTGGCGGACGCTCGTCGAGCAGGGCAAGATGACCGAAGCCCGGCGCGACGCCGCGGTCGTGTTGCTGGACGCGACGGGCAACCCCGCCGCTCGCTGGGTCTTCCGCGAGGCGTGGCCTTCGCGGTACGACGCGCCCCGATTGGACGCGATGACCTCCGAAGTCGCCGTCGAACGCCTCGTCGTCGTCCACGAGGGATTCGCTCGCGTCGCGGTCGAAACCGGTGACGACGAGGACGACACCGAGAGCGACGGCGGCTCGACCCCGTCGCTCCCGGACCTCGACTTCCCGGTCGGCGAGGGACTGCCGCAGGGAATCGACGAACCGCGACTGAAGACGAGCCGCGCCGGCGACGAGGAGCCCGACGAGACGTGACCGCGGCTGAGTCGACTCCCTACGGTGCACACCGCTTTCGGGTTCGGTGCGACGCGCTCCCGAAACTGGGGTTCTCCGAGGTTCGCGGGCTCTCGGTGGCGGTCGAGTCCACGAACGGAGACGTGGCGCGGTCCGACTCGCCGCCGCCCGAGACCGACCGCCACGACCCCCGCGCGCGGAAGCGACCGGGTCCGCGACCGCGGCCTCCCTCGCCGTCGCGCCGAGCGACCAGTTCGCCGCCGCTCGAACTCCGCCGAGGCGTCACCGACGACCGGTCGCTGTGGGCGTGGTTCCGGTCGTGGGTCGACGGCGAGACGACCCCGCAGGACGTTCGCATCTGCCTGCTCGACGCGACCGGCGAACCGGTCCGCGGGTGGGTCTGCCGGGCGGCGACGCCGGTCAGGTGGACCGGGCCGCACCTCGTCGCCGACGCGGCCGCGGTGGCGACGGAGTCGCTCGAACTGAGCCACGAAGGAATCGACTCGCTCTCCGACCTCGACGAGTGCGCCGACTGAACTGGTGGTTGGCGCGCCGGTCTACCGGGCGGAGTCGCTCAACTGTCCTTTGGGGCCGCTGTCTTCCGGTTCCAGCACCGCCTCGTATTTACCGCGGTAGTACAGCCACCCGAAGACGAGCAGCGTCAGGGGAAAGAACACGAGGGCGACGAGCGCGGCCGGCGGGAACAGGACGAACAGCGCGAACGTCTGCCACGAAACGAGCGTGTCGCGTGCCATACTCGAAATTCAAACCACGTTGTCATGTGTCTTCGGGCGCGCCCGAGGTCCGTCGCAAGTCGGGTCTCGGTAGGTTCCACTGGTCTCTGTCGCCCGAGACGAGTGCGGTATTTTCACCACCTTTTATTTGGTTTGACGCGAAGTAGGGGGAAGTGACTGATATCTCAGATTCTCTTCGGCTCCTTTTCGAGACTTCGGTCGAGCGAGACGGCGACCGTTACGTGGTGTCGATTCCGAGCGAACTCGTCGAAAACGGGTCGATTTCGACGGAGGAACTGTACCGCGTCGCGCTGTTGACGAGTCCGGGCACCGCGTCGACGACCGAGGCTTCGGCCGAACCGACGGCAGCGAAGACGACCGACGGCCGCGGCATCAGTTCGGACGGCGAGCGGGAACCGGAGGCCTCGGCGTCGGATTCCCGCGAGGCGCGTTCACAGCCGCGAAAACCGCCCGTCGCGGAGGGCGACGTCCGAGCCGTCATCATCGACACGCTCGGCGACCAGGGCGACGGCATCGCGAAGGTCGAACGCGGCTTCGTCATCATCGTCCCCGGCACGGAGCCCGGCGACCGCGTCGAGGTCGAAATCACCGACGTGAAACAGACCGTCGCGTTCGCGGAACCGGTCGACGGCGCGGGCGCCAACTGACCCGTCGAGACCGACCGCGGCTTTCGCCCCGCGGTGTTGGCATATTCCAACCGGGGCCCCATTAGGTTCCGAGCCGTAGCCGTCGGTACCACCGCATGTCCGAACGAACGCTCCGTCACGCCTCTTCTCCACGCGACGACACACGAACCGAGTCTCCCCGAGCCGACCGCCCGGCGTTCGAATCGAGCGTCGACGTCGACGCCGCCGCCGACGCTGACGGCGGCCCAGGCGCGCGGGCGCAGTCGACGCCCGCGAACCAATGGCGCCCGACCGTCCGACAGGGCATCGCGCTGTGGGCGCTTATCGCGGTCGGCTGGGCGGTCGTTCCCGCCGACCATCCGCTACAGATTGCCGTCGCCGTCAGCGGCGTGTACGCCTCGCTTCTCCTGCCGACGGCGCTCTACTTCGACTTCCGGGAGCGACGCCCCGAATCGAGCCTCCGGCGGGCAGTCCGCGGGACTGCGAGCGCGTTCGCCGCCCGCGCCCGCGGCGCTCTGCCGGGACGCGGCGGTGCGACTCGCTCGTCGTGCACGTGCAATCGCTGACGGGTCCGAGAACGTTACTGCGTCCTCGCGGCCGAGCCCGAACGGTTTGAACGCCCGGCTGAAAACGAAACGGACCGAATCGAAGAGAAAAGCGGCTTTTAGCGCCCGAAATCCCGCGTTACGCGGTCGAACCCACGGTCATCTCGCCCGACTTCTGGGTCGCTTCGAGGAGTTCGCGGTAGCGGTTCCTGATTGTCACTTCGCTGATGTCGGTCACCTCGCTCACCTCGGACTGCGTCAGTTCCTCGTCGGCGAGCAGCCCGCCGGCGTAGATGGCCGCCGCCGCGAGGCCGACGGGGCTCTTGCCGCTGTGGATACCCTGTCGCTTCGCGTTGTCGAGGAGCGACCGAGCGCGGCGCTCCACGTCGTCCGTCACGTCGAGTTCGGAGACGAACCGCGGGAGGTACTGCGCCGGGTCGGCCGGCTTCATGTCCAAGCCCAGCTCGCGGGAGACGTAGCGGTACGTGCGGGTGAGTTCCATCTTGTCGACTCGGGAGACGCGTCGGACCTCGTCGAGCGAGCGCGGGACGCCGGCCTGTCGGGCCGCGGCGTAGATGGCGGCCGTGGCGACGCCTTCGATGGAGCGGCCGGGGAGCAGGTCGTCGTCGAGGGCGCGGCGGTAGATGACCGAGGCGGTCTCGCGGACGGTGTCCGGAAGCCCGAGCGCCGAGCCCATCCGCTCGACCTCGCCGAGCGCCTGCTTGAGGTTGCGCTCCTTGGAGTCGCGGGTGCGGAACCGCTCGTTCCACGTGCGGAGCCGCTGCATCTTCTGACGCTGTCCCGACGACAGGGAGTTGCCGTAGGCGTCTTTGTTCTGCCAGCCGATGTTGGTCGACAGCCCCTTGTCGTGCATCATGTTCGTCGTCGGCGACCCGACGCGGGACTTCTGATCGCGCTCCGCGGCGTCGAACGCGCGCCACTCGGGGCCGCGGTCGATTTCGTCCTCGCGGAGGATTTCGCCCGTCTCGGGGTCGACCCACTCGCCGTGTTGCTCGTCGTAGACGAGGTCGGTCCGGTCTGCGACCGCCGCCTCGGACGACTCGGCCTCGTCTTCGTCGCGCTCGTCGCCGGACTGTCGGGCCTCTGGCTCCGCCGTCGGTGCCGACTCGTCCCGCATCGAACGCCAGTCGACGTGTTTCGTATCCATTGAGTATCGGTTTATTCTCTATCGAGGGTAATGGGCCCTCGGTTGGAATATGCCAAATACCTTCGATTCGAGGGGTGACGGCCGGAGGGCGATTCCGACCACTCAGCCCCGGAGCGCGTCGATAGGCCGCTCGTTCGCCGCCCGCCACGCGGGGTACGCGCCGGCGAGCAGGCTGGTCAGGATACCGAACCCGACCGCCCCGGCCAAGTACAGGAGCGCCGACTGCGTGAAGGCGAAGGGGTCGCCGAGGAACAGCGCGTTCGCCACCATCGCCACGACAACGGCGATAGCGAGCCCCACCGCCGATCCGAGCGCGCCCAGGAGCACCGCCTCGACGAGGAGAATCCGGACGATATCGCCTTTCCCGTAGCCGACCGCCCGCAGGACTCCGATCTCCTCGCGGCGCTTGATGACGGCCATCAGCATCGTGTTCGCAATCGAGACGCCGGCGACGAGAAGCGAGATGGAGCCGAGGCCCGCGAGGAACGCGTTGATTCCGTTCACGAGCGTCTTGAGCAGGCGGACGAGCGAGGTGAGTTCGAACACCAACAGCCTGTCTTTCCGGTCGTTGAAGCGGTCTCGGAGCGCCTCGGCGACGGCTTCGGCCCTGTCAGTCGACTCTGTCATCACCTGCACGCGACTGTACTGTCGGTCCCCAGTCTCCTCGATGGGGAGGTACAGCCGACTCCCGCCGAACGACTGGGTCTCGGCCAGCACGGCGACGACGCGGTAGGTGTGTTCGGTCTCGATCGTCCCGGTGGCCGTCTCCGTCTCGGAGACGAACGTGAGGCGCTCACCGAGTTCGACGCCACGGTCGGCCGCGAACTCGTGGGAGACGACGACGCTCTGCCGCCAGTTCAGGGGAATCTCTCCCCGCGCTATCTCGTGTGTCTTCCGGGGGTCGTCGACGTAAGTGACAGTCACCCCCTCGCGGGTGCCGTCGTCCGTTATCAGCTCCATATTCCCGGTCTGCGTCGCCACGACCGCGGCCGCCCCGACCGTCTCGTCTATCGCTTTGACGTCCTCTCTGTCGAAGTGCGACGCCTCCATGTCGGCCCCCGGCGAGACGTAGACGTTCGTCGCGCCCTGGGCTTGGATGCTCTGCAGTTGGCTCTGCTTGAACGCCGCGCCGCCCGCGCCGATTGCGCCGATTGCGACGACGCCGATGAGTATCGAGGCCGCCGCGAGTATCGACCGGACCTTCGCCCGCGAGATGTTCCGCCGGGCGATGACGAGCCGCGGGAACCGCCCGGCGATTCGGTGGCGCAGGCTCATCGTCTCTCGCCCCTCGTTCGCGTCATTCTAATGCCTCCACGGGCCGCTTGTTCGCGGACTTCCACGCGGGGTACACGCCGGCGAACAGCGACGTGAGAACGCCGAACAGCGCCCCGAGACCGACGTATCGAAGCCCCGCGGCCGTGAACGCCAGCGGGTCGCCGACGAGGAACTGGTTGAGCCCCATCCCGATGCCGAGCGCGAGCGGGACGCCGATTGCGGCACCGACGAGCCCGAGGATGGTCGCCTCGGCGAGAAGCAGGCTCACGACCGCCCGCTTGGGATAGCCGACCGCCCGCATGACGCCGATTTCGCGCTCGCGCTCTATCGCCGTCATCAACATCGTGTTCGCGATGGTGACCGCGGCGACGAGGAGCGAAATCGAGCCGACGCCGATGAGGAACTGGTTTATCATCTCGAACGTCTGACTGAAGCGCTCCCGCTGTTCTTGGACCCCCAAGACGGCGATGGTTCGCCTTCGGGTGTTGAACTCCGTCTCGAGGCTCTCGGCCGCCTCGTCTATCGACCCCGTCTGCGGGTCGACCCTGACGATGACCGAGCCGTACTTCGAATCGGAGTCTTCGAGCTGGCTGAGGCGGTCGAACGGGAGGAACACCGAGCGGTCGGCCTGTAGCTGGTCGGCGAACCCCTGCGGTTCGAGCACCGCAGCGACGCGGAACGTCCGCTCGAAGCTCCCGTTTATCGTCACCGTCAGCTGGTCGCCCGTCTCCACGTCGTTGTTGTCGGCGAACCGGGAGCCGACGACGACCTGCTGTCGCCAGCTATCGGGTATCGACCCCGATTGCGCCTCGTAGAACGTCCCGAGGGCCGCCAGTCCCTTCACCTGCGCCGAGGGGGAGGTCTCTCCCGACGACGTGCGGACGACGGTGTCCCAGCGCTCGATGACGGGGTGTACCGTCGCGCCCGAGGTCACCTGTCGCATTCGACTGACGTCCTTGTCCGAGATGCCGCCGACGATGTCCCCGTCGTCGTTCTGGTAGTAGACGGGGCTGACGGTGGCGGTCCCGCCGAACCCCTCGTACGCCTCCATCTGGTCCTGTTTGAACGCCTCGCCGCCCGCGCCGATGGTCCCGATGGCGACGACGCCGATGACGATGGCGACGACGGCCAGCGTGGTCCGCGCGGTGGCGCGCGACAGGTTTCGGCGGGCCAACACGACCGTCGGGAACCGGGCGGTCACCCGGCGGAGCCAACTCACGGGGACGCACCTCGAACAAGAACGGCGCGCGGCCGCCGCTTCGAGACGCTCACGCTCCGTGCCCCCCGTCAGCAGCTGTCTCGCCCGTGTCCTCGATGACGCCGTCGACGAGGTTCACCACGCGGTCGGCCTCCTCGGCGACGTAGGCGTCGTGGGTGACCGTGACGATGGCCACGTCCTCCTCGGCTCGGAGTTCGTCGAACAGGGCGAGGATTTCGTCGCCGGTGTCGCGGTCGAGGTTCCCGGTCGGCTCGTCGGCCAACAGGAGCGCGGGGTCGTTGATGAGCGACCGCGCGATGGCGACGCGCTGTTTCTGTCCCCCCGACAGCTCGTCGGGGTAGTGGTCGAGCCGGTCGCCGAGGCCGACCCGCTGAAGCAGTGTTTTCGCTCGCTCGCGCGTCTTCACCGGTGTCTTGTCGAGCATCCGCGGCATCTCGACGTTCTCCAGCGCCGTCAGCGTCGGAATCAGGTAGAAACTCTGGAACACGAAGCCGATTGCGCGCTTCCGCTTTCGGGTTCGGTCCGCGTCGGAGAACGTCGACACGTCCTGTCCCCGAAGACTGACCGCGCCGTCGGTCGGCACGTCGAGTAGGCCCAGCAGGTTGAGGAGCGTGGACTTCCCGCTCCCCGAGGGGCCGACGATGGCGACGAAGTCGGACGGCGCGATGCCGAAATTGATGCCTTTCAGCGCCCGGACGGTCTGGGTCCCCGTCTGGTACTCCTTCGTGACGTCTTCGCCGCGGAGTATCAGGTCGCCGGCGAGGCTCGCGGCGTCACTCGGGAGGTCCTCGCGGCCGGCCTCCGCCGGCTCCGCCTCCTCGGAGTCGGAGATGTCCCATCTCATCTGTCGTCAGCTCCGCCAGCGATAGACGACCGCACCCACGAGGAGGACCGCGGCGGCACCGCCGACCGGGAGGAGCGGGAGCCCGCCCGCCCCCGAGTCCGGCACGGGGCGACGCATCGTCTGACGGTCGACGCTGACCGACGTGGTGACCGACTTCTCGACGCCGCCGACGCTGTACCGAACCTCGACGGGAACCGAAGAGACGTTGCCCTGTGCGGCGGTTCGGAGGGTGAACGACGAGAAGTCGCTCCCGTCGATGCTCCCGATGAAGTAGTTGCTTCGCTCGACGCTCGACGAGTCCGCGACGGAGACGACGACTCCCTCGACGGCGTCGGAGCCGACGTTCCCGGCGGTCGCCGAGATTTCGAGCGCGCCCCCGGCCTGCGTCGCCTGCACGTCGGTCAGGATGACCTGTCCGGGGTTCGTCGGAGAGCTAAACGCGGGGCGGTACGTGCGGGTGAGTTCGTGTTTCTCGCCGCGGTTCGAGTACTGGAGCGTCACGTTCACCGGGTACGACCCGGCCTCGTCGACCCGCGCGGGGAAGGTGAACGTCGTGGCGTTGCCCGCCTCCAGCCGCGGCTTCACGCGCTCGGTGACGCTGAAGTTCACCTCCGACGAGGAGGAGACGACCCGCAGTTGTCGAATGTCCTCGGTGAGTCCGTTCGAGACGGTGACGTTCACGGACCGAGTGGCACCGGGCACGGCCTCCTCGGTCGAGAGCTCTAGCTGCGGGCGGGAGACCTCCTTCACGTCGACGGTCACCGGGTACCGAACCCGGACGTGCGAGCCGTCGTTCTGTCTGCCGACCAGTACGACGCGGAGGTTTTTCGACCCGGGCTCGTCGAACGAGACGGCGACCGGGATGGTGATGCTCGACCCGATGGTTATCGTTCCCACGTCTTCGATGCGCGCGATGTCGGTGGGGCTTCCCTGTCGGCGGACGTAGACGTCGGTGACGTCGACGACGCTCGGGCTGTTCTCGCCGTTCCGAATCGTCACTTCGAGGTCGGTCTGTTCGCCGGGCGTCGGCTCCGCCGGCGCGACCGTCACGTCGGAGATTCCGATGTGCGCCTCGGCCGCTTTCGCCGGCCCCGTCGCCAGCGGAACGGCGACCGTCGAGAGCACGATGACCGCGACGAAGAGCCACGAGAGAACCGAGCCGACGCCGTCGTTCGGTTCCCGCGGACTCATCCGTTTCTCCTCACGTGATAATGTTGTCTTGCTGCCATCATTGGCTAGTCGAACTAGCCAGCTCCACATAAGTTCCTTGGTTTACATGTCTGTTGCCGAACCAGTCTTCCTGCTGGGTTCGCACTCGGTCGCTTCCCGGGAAAAACGCGGTCGGGGTGGCGTGGGGCGAGGTGCAGTAAGGTCAGGTAAGATGGTGGCGACTTCGACGGGCGGCGCCCGGAATCAGGTCTCGACGCCGAAGCCTTCGTTGCGGAGCGCGGCTTCGAGGCGCTCGCCGTGTTCGCCCTGTAGCTCGATACGTCCGTCGTCGGTCACGGTCCCGCCGACTGCGAGCCGTCGCTTCAGGGTCGACGCGAGGGCGTCCAGTTCGTCGGTCGGGAGGTCGAGGCCGTCGACCACCGTCACGGGCTTACCGTACCGTCGGGTGTCGACGCGAATCGACGCGCGCTGGTCCGCCCGCGCGAGGTCGTCGCCGATTCCGAGGTCGTCCGGCAGGCCGGTGATGTCGCTGAAAGTGTCCTTTCCCACGTATTCGGGTACGCGTCCGCGGCGTATCAGGATGTGGTTGGAATATTCCAACCCTCCTGTGGGCGTGTCCCGCGGGACGTTCGACCCGAGTCGTCGGTCACGCGCTCGCTTCGAGCTTTTCCGGGTCGACGCGCTCTTCGACCTCGGTGCCGAGCGTGCCGGTGACGAACTGCCGGGCCAGCCACGCCTCGGCGCGTGTCAGACGGTACTGGAGCGTCGAGTTCGGGATGTCGAGTTCCTCGGAAATCTCTTGGACGGTGTGCTGGCGCGGCGTCTCGTAGTAGCCGAACTCGACGGCGGCTTCGAGCGCCGCCTGCTGTTCCGGCGGGAGGCCGTCGGCGGAGACGCCCTCTTCGAGCCAGCATTCGGGTTCGCTGATGCGCTGGACGCTCAGCGAAAGGCCGTCGCTGAGGCTGTCTTTGACCTCCTCGTAAATCTCGCTCACCGTGTCGTCGTCGGAGATGAGCAGTCGCCACTGGTTTTGGGCCCCTCGGCGCTCGGCCTGCATCAGGAGACCGTCGCCGATGTGCTTCGCGGCGACGTGCGGAATCGACTGAATCCCGTCGCCCTCCTCGCGGCAGGAGTAGACGATGCGCCCGTTGGGCGTCTCCGAGAGCACCTCGTAGTCCCACTCGACGACCGGCGCGCCGCACATCCCGAGGACGCCGTTGCACCGGGTGGCCTGTTCGATAACCTCGTCGAACGCTTCGAGCGCCTCCGTCGGCCCGGTGAGGCGGTCGAGTCGCCACATCGACTCGCTCGTGGCGTGTATCGCCATGGTCTTGGAGTGTAAGTCCGGGTTCTCGATGAAGAGGTCCATCACCTCGTCGGCACCCCGCTCGTACTCGACGGTGAAGACGAATTCGCGCATGGATTCGAGGTAGTCGCCGAAGGCCTATAGCCTTGGTTGGTATGTTCCAACTTCGGCTCGCCGCCCGGGACCACGGGCTCGGGGCCCGAACTTCGGTCGCTCGCCCCGCTCAGGACTCGTCGAACGGCGACCGGGCGTGTTCGGGCACGTTCTCGGGGCGGGCGATGAGGTTCTCTCGGCCGAGGTTTATCTTGGCGACGCTGCCCTCGTCGGCCATCCGCGAGAGGACGCGGCTCACTTTCGACTTCGACCAGCCCGTTCCCTCGACGACCTTCGACTGTCGGAGTTGACCGCCGTTGTCGTCGAGGAGTTTGAGAATGCGCGTCTCGTCGTCGAGGAGTTCCTCCGGGCCGGGATAGGCGTCGGCGGTCGGCTCCGGGCGAACCGGGCCGTCGCTCCCGCCCGTTTGGACTGCGTCCGCCGCCGCCCCGTCGCGCCGGCCGGCGGTGCGGTCGGTCGCGCGAGAGCGAACGTCCGACAGCAGCGCCCGCACCTCGCTTCCGCGGACTCGCGCGCCGACGGCGACCAGGACGACCGCGACGGCCGCGACCGCGAGGACGAGTAGCCAGCCGTCGCCACCGAGCCCCAGCGACCCGACGACCGACCCCGGCGCGGCGTTCGGGTCCGACCCCGCTTCGACCTCCGCGCCGTCTCCGCGCCCGTCGCCGTCGGTGTCGCCGCGGTTCGGGTCGGTCCCGAGGACGTTGACCTCGCGGCCGTCGTCGAGACCGTCGCCGTCGGTGTCGGCGGCGGTCGGGTTCGTCTCGTATCGGTTGGCTTCGGGGCCGTCTTCGAGGCCGTCGCCGTCGGTGTCGGCGGCGGTCGGGTCCGTCTCGTGGACGTTGACCTCGGGGCCGTCTTCGAGGCCGTCGCCGTCTGTGTCGGCCTCGGTCGGATTCGTCTCGTAATCGTTGACTTCCGCGCCGTCGTCGAGGCCGTCGCCGTCGGTGTCGGCGGTCGTCGGGTCCGTGCCGTGGGTCGTCACTTCCGCGCCGTCGTCGAGACCGTCGCTGTCGGTGTCGGTTTCGGTCGGGTTGCTCCCCTGCTCGTTGACCTCGACGCCGTCGCTGAGTTCGTCGCCGTCGGTGTCCGTGTTCGTCGGGTCGGTCTCGTAGCGGTTCACCTCCTCGCCGTCGGGCACGCCGTCGGTATCGGTGTCGGCGACGAGCACGTCCGTACCGCGGTCGAGTTCGTCCCGGTTGCCGAGGCCGTCGCCGTCGGCGTCCCCGGCCGGCGCGAGCACCGTGACGCCGTGGCTCGCCTGCGCGACCGGCTCGCCGCCCCCGCCGGGTCTGACGACGGCGGTCAGAGTTCGGTCGCCGGTCGCGTTCACCGGCCACGTCGTGAAGGCGAACTCGACGCGCCGCTCATCGCTCGCGTTCGCCCCCGCGCTCCCGAGCGGTTCGCACGCCAACAGCATCGTCGAGCCGTCGTCGAGGTCGGTCTGTAGGCAGACCTCGTAGTCGTCGCTGTCGGATGCGACGGCCACCGAAACCGTCGACGGCTGCCACGAGGCGACGTACGTCCGGCCGTTCTCGGTCGCGACGACGCCCGCGCCGGCGTGGTTGACCGCACCCACCTCGACGCCGTCCGCCGCGACGACGGCGACCGGTGAGAGGCCTGCCGCGACGACGAGCAACGTCACGACGAGCGCCCACCCGACCCGCGAGACGCGTTTGACTGGCATGTGTTCGCTCCTTATCTGTCGACTCTGCTAGTGTATAATGTTTTGTTTATATGTCCATTGGGCATTTTACAACCCTTTTGAAAGTCAATTTACCAAGAATGTTCCCAAATAGTTAATTATACTCCGGTCGTTGCGGTGCGGGTGCGGCGTCGGTCTCGGCCGTCGTCGCTGAGATTCACGGGCGCCTCTCTCGTCTCTCGACGGGCCTCGGTCGCCGCTTGTCGCCGCTCGCACTCGCCCCCTGTCGTCTCTCGCCCGGTCGCCCCTCTGACGTGAGGTAACCGACGTACAGAACCGCTTTCGTCGGCGCTCGCCCCGCCGGAAAACGTTCCGTTAATCCGACTGAAACGGTCGAAACGGCCAGGCGAAACGGTTGCTCGGGAGAGAACGGTCGGGACGACTCTTCCCCATTATCATCCGCCGAGCGATACTGCTGACTGCGATGCGCGAAACCCTCACTCGACGGCAGTTCGGTGCCGGAGTCGCCGCGGCGACCGTCGCCCTCGCCGGCTGTACGGACACGGGCGGGAGCGGCGGCCCGGTGAACGGGACGAACGGCACGGACGCCGAACCCGCGGTCGGCGGCACCGAGACGACCGCAGAGACCGGTGGTGTCGAGGCGACAACCGAAGACGAGACCACGACGGAAGAAACGACGATGGAAACCACCGAGACGACGATGGAGACGACCGACTCGTCGCTCGACAACTCGACGACGGCGAACGAGACGGCCGAAAACGAGACCACGGCGAACGAGACATCGACGAACGAGACATCGACGAACGAGACGACCGAAAACGAAACGACGACCGACGACTCGGCGTGACAGTCGCAGTCGAACCGATGACCCGCTGACGCCCGCGCCGCGAACGAGGCACGGCACGCTCGACTGGTACACCCGACTGCTCGTGCCCGCGCCGGCGCTCACCCTCTCCAGCCCTCCACGGCACACTCGCACCCAGTCACCCCCGCGGGACATCCGAATCCCCCTGACGCACCCCTCCAAATTCGGTCCCCCTGACGCACCCCTCCAAATTCGGTCCCCCTGACGCAGCCCTTCGCCCGTGCCCTCCAGCACGCCTTCACCGCGCCCTCCAGCGCACCCACCCCAGTCGGAGTCACCCGATTTTCGGAACTTCCCCCGCACGTCGTACCGGCGGCGCGCACTCCGCGGAACATTTACCCGCCCGTTCGCTACTCGGGGTATGGACGCAGACGACAACCACCGCGGGTGGGCCGAGCGCTCCGGCGACTTCTCGCCGGAGTACTACGCCCAAATCGGCCCGAACGAGGTCAGCGAGACGCTCGCGACCGTGTTCGAGCACTACGCGGCGGAAGACGCGTCGGTTCTCGAACTCGGCTGTAGTTCCGGTCGCCACCTCGCACACCTGCGCGACCGCGGCTACGAGGACCTCACCGGCATCGACATCAACGACGACTCCTTCGAGGTGATGGCCGAGTACTTCCCCGAACTCGTCGACACCGGCACGTTCCTCACCGGCGCAATCGAGGACCTGCTTCCCGACTTCCCCGACGACAAATTCGACGTTATCTACTCCGTCGAGACGCTCCAGCACGTCCACCCCGACGACACGTGGGTGTTCGAGGAAATCGCCCGCGTCTCGTCGGACCTCGTGATAACCGCCGAGAACGAGGGTAACGGACCGACCCGCGGACGCTCCGGCTCAGAGGTGAGCTACGTCAACGACGACTTCCCGCTGTATCACCGCAACTGGAAGGACGAGTTCTCCGACCTCGGCCTCGCGCAACTCCTCTGCGAACCGGGCAAGCGCGACACGGTTCGCGTCTTTCGGGTTCTCTAACACTGGTCGCCGTCGGTCCCGTCTCAGCGGCCGATACCGCGCCATCGACAGGCCTCCTCTCGCTCGCTTGTCGCACTCACAAATTGTTTCAACCAAGCCGGCGAACTGAGCGTGCTGACCATGTACACGATGTCCAGCGACGACTTCAGCGTTCACCTGCGCGACTGCGACGAGGCCGGCTCCGGGATTCCCATCACCAGCCTCCCGGACGAAGTCACCTCTCTGGACGACCTGCCGTGTTCCTGCTGGGACGAGTTCGACTCGTTCGACGAACTCGAGTGACGGCCGGGGCGCGAGGGCATCGTTCGGTCGTGGTTTCGGACGCCGACGCACCGCGCGCTCGGCGGGGCTCGTTTCGACGGGTGTTTGACGGCGACAGCGTTGCCTTCCGTGACTTACTGGCTCGGCGAGAGCGCCCAGAGCGTCCCCTCGCCCGTCTGTGCAAACGCCTGCGTCCCGGCCGCGCCGAGGAGATAGCCGTCCGCCGAGAGCGTCGTCTCGAACGGGTGGAAAAACGACGCGCCGCGAGACCACCGAATCCGGCCCGCGCGGGTCCCGACGACGAACGCCTCGTCGGTCGAGGCGGTTCGCTCGACCGGGCTGTCGAAGCGGACTTCGTACCGCTCCGAGCCGTCCCGAACCGCGAGTTCGTACAGCGTCCCGAAGGTGTCCGACGGCGGTTCGTCCGTCCCCTCAGCGACCAGAACCGTCGAGCCCCGCTCGTGGACGCCGACCACCTGCGCGCCGGCCCCGAACGAGGTGCGCCACCGGAGCGACCCGTCGGCCGCGTCGAGCATGGCGATGTCGCCGCCGCCACCGGCGTAGACGCTATCGCCGGCCGGAATCGGCCCCACGTCGGCCCAGTCCCAGCGGTCCGGTCGCCACGCCCACCGGAGGCTCCCGTCCTCGGGCGCCATCGCGAAGACGCCCTCGTCGTCGCCGTAGTAGACCGCCCGCTCGTCGGCGAACAGTTGGTCCTGCGGAGCGATGACGACGGTGAAGCCGACGCCGTCGACCGCCGATTGCTCCCACCGAACCGCGCCGTCGTCGGTCGCGAGCGCCGCGAGCGTCCCGTTCGCCGCGTAGAGAGTGTCGCCCGCGATGGCCATCGCAGAGCCGATGTTCCCGACGGTCTGAGACCACCGATGGCTCCCGCTTTTGGCGTCGAACGCACGGACTCGCCCGCGCCCCGCTCCGAGTTTCTCGCCCGCGTACACCGACCCGCCAGCGGCGAGGAGCCCCGTCGGGCGGCCGAAGTCGTGGTCCCACAGGCGCTCGCCGCTCTCTCGGTCGAACGCGACGACCCGCCCCTCGTCGATGTCGCCGTCCCGATGGCCGATGACGGCGACGACCCCCTCAGTGACCGACGGTGGGGAGAGGACGCTCGGTTCGGGCACGGACGCGGACCAGTCCGTCCCGTCGGGCGACCGGAACTGTCGGAGCGACGAACAGCCGGCGAGTCCACTTGCGAGGGCGGTGCCAGCGGCGGCGAGAAACGCGCGACGCGACGAGGAGCCGGAATCGGAGGAAACACGAGATGGAGGTGACGAAGGCGAGGGCATACGTCGGCTTCTCGCAGGTCGCCGATAGGTATTGTGGGTCGGTGGGTGGGGCGACGACGCGGTGGCTCCCCAGCGAGCGTCGCTTTTAGAGTCGGTCGAGGTCGAGCGGCTCCGCCGCCTCCCAGTACCGCTCGAACAGTTCGTCGGCCCACGCGAGCACTTCAGGTTCGGTCACGTCGATAGAGGCTTGGAGGATGCCGTTATCATCGCGGAGGAACAGGTGGACGGTCGCGTCGGCGATGGTCGCGGCCATCGGAATCGGCTCGTCGGTGATGCGGACGGCGGCCGCGTCGGCGTCGAGGAGGTCGCGGAGCTGTTCGCGCAGTTGGGAGTCGTGGGCGAGCGCGTCGATGGCGTCCGCCGAGAAGACGCCCTCGAACCGCTGGTCGCCGGCGGCGGTCCGCTCTCTGACGATGTCGAGGTTCTGCTCGTTGAACGCGTAGGAGAAGATGCGCACGTCTTCGGCCTCGCTCAGGAGGGACACCGCGCGCTTGACGGGCGCGTTCGGCCGAACCTGACTCGGCGTGGTAATCGTGGCCCCGGTGAGGTGTTCGAGGTCGAACGTGATGGCGTCGGTCGGGAGCCACTCGACGACCGGCCGGAGTTTGGCGTCGGTGTCGAGGATGTCGACGAGGTCGTCGAACCCCCGCGAGACGAGTTCACCGGTCACCGTCGCCCGGTACGCGCCGTCCTCGCGGACGAGCCACGACCGGTCTTCGAAGTCGCTGAGAACCCGACCCATTGTCGGCTGCGACGCCCCGGTCCGCTCGACCAACTCGCGCCGGGAGTGCGGCCGCTCGGCGAGGTATCTGAGCGCGTCGACGCGGTTCTGCGAGAGCGCGAGAAACGCTATTTCGTCTAATGCCGACTCCATGCGGCGGGGTTGTGCGCGCTCGGATATACTTCTTTCGTGGCGCGAAATAATTTCACAGAATGAATCATCCTCGTCCGCCGCGGACTTTTCTTGCTATGAATTGATTTCTGAATCAAACTATTCGTGGGGGAGTTGTATGACTCTCTAAGATGCGTTCACTTCACTCTGCGTTCGGTCTCTCGGTCGGTGGTGTCGAATGGTGACGGCGACGCGCCGGCGGTTCGTCCTGTTCGCGTTGACGGCGTTCTTCTTCGGCGGGACGTTCGTCGCCGCGAAGGCGGGCCTCGACTACCTCCCGCCGCTCCTGTTCGTCGCCCTCCGATTCGACATCGCGGCGGTATTGCTCGTCGGCTACGTCGTCGCGACCCGGCCGCGCGCCGAACTGCTCCCGCGGTCCGTCCGCGACGTGGTCGGCATCCTCGCCACCGGCGTGTTCGTCATCGGCCTCGCCAACGCTCTCCTGTTCGTGGGACAAGAGCACGTCTCCAGCGGTGTCGGGTCGATTATCTTCAGCCTCAACCCGATTCTGACGCCCGTGTTCGCCATGGCGCTTCTCGCCGACGAGCGACTCTCCACGCGGGGCGCGCTCGGGATGCTCATCGGCCTCCTCGGCGTCGGCCTCGTCGTCGGCGTCGACCCCGCGAACCTGCTCGGCGGCGAGGCGCTCTGGAAGGGCGTCGTCTTCCTCGGCGCGGTCAGCGGAGCGCTCGGGACCGTGCTCATCCGCTGGGCCGACACGTCGCTTTCGAGCACCGTCCGAACGGCGTGGGCGCTCCCCGTCAGCGCGGCGCTCACCCACGGCATGAGCGTCGCCTCCGGCGAGTCGTTCGCCGCGGCCACGTGGTCGCCGACGGCCCTCCTCGCGCTCGCCTACGTCGGCGTCTTCGCCGGCGCGGTGGCCTACCTCACCTACTTCGGCTTCCTCGACGACGTGGGTCCGATTCGCGGCAACCTCGTCTTCTACGCCGTGCCCATCGTCGCGACGCTCGGGGGGACGGTGCTCCTCGGCGAGTCGATTTCGACGCTCACCGTCGTCGGCTTCGCGACCATCTTCACCGGCTTCGCCGTCCTCGCGACGGAATCGCTCCTCGGCGAGGTCGCGCGCGTCTACGGGAAAATCGAGTCTCGCGTGGTCAGTCTCGCCGGGCACGGGGCTCCGGGACGCGACTGAGTCGCGGACGGGTCACTCGCGGAAGTAGAACTGAGAGGGGGTAGAGATGTAGGGGCGGACCCATCGAGCGGCGGTCCGAGGGGGCAGGGTCGGAGTACCGTTGGCACGGGATGGGCCGCCTGTCTGTGCTGTTATGTCACCGGTCCGCCGACCAGACAGCATCGAACGGACACGTGAGAATTGTCTGCCACCTAAGTAGTCTTTCTGGCCCGGTTCTCAAAAACGGCCGACTGCGTCGGTTTTCGCTCGTCCGTCCGTGTTATCGATACGAGAGCGCGACCGCTCCGAGCGCGGAAATCAGACAGAAGTTCCCGACGCCGATGAGGAACAGTTCGTTCGAGCCAGACGTGTCGACCACGATGACCGCCGCGAACGCCGCGATGCCGAGGGCGAACAGGGCGACGCCGAGATAGCGGTCGTATCGCGGGTCGTAGTCGAGTTCGGCCAGACGCAAGAGCGGTCCCGGCTCGGGCGACTCGTCGCTCCGAGCGTCGCGGACTTTCCCGCGAAAGTGCAGAAGCACCATGCCGGTCGCGCTGGTCCAGACGACTCCGGCCGCGAGGTCGACCTCCGGGCCGTCGAAGGCGACGACGAGTCCCACGAGGAGCGACGCGGCGGCTATCGCCCCGGCGACGGCGGTCTCGTTCAGCCTCGTCATTCGAAATCGAGCCGAAGATAGCTCGCTCCGTGTCGGTAGTTGTACGCCTCGACGACGACGCCGACCGCCGAGAGGATGGCGAGGACGCCCCACAGGAGATTCGACAGCGCGCCACTGGCGTACCCGCCGGCGAACAGCAGCGTCGTGTACACTGCGGAGGCGAGGGGGAACGCGGGATGCTCGCGGAAGGCATCGATTGCGCCCGTGGCCATGTAGACGAGGGTGAGCAGTCCCATGGCCGCGAGCGCCGGACTGACCGACTCGTCGGTGAGAGACAGTAGAGCGACGAGCACGACGGCGACGACCGCGAAAACGGCCAGTCGCCACCGGCTGACGCCGGCGTGGAGAACGGCGGAGGGCATTCCACTCATATCTCTCTGCTGACCTTTTGAGTGTTGGGACTGTGCGGTCGTCCCGCTCTCAGGCCCTCCGCAGGCGGACGACGAAAACCGCGCCGCGGGGGTCGTTGTCCTCGACCCACACGTCGCCGCCGTAGCCGCTCACGATGGTGTCGACGAGGTAGAGCCCGAGACCGGTTCCGGGGCTTTCGAGGCCCTTCTCGCCGCGGCCGAACACCTCCTCTTTTCGGTCGTCGGGGATGCCCGGTCCGTTGTCGGCGATTCGGACGAGCGCCTCGTCGTCCCGGACCTCGACCGACACGTCGATTTCGGCCGGGTCGGCGTCGTTGTGCCGCACCGCGTTCGTGAGGAGGTTGCGGAAGACGGTCCCCAGCATGTCGTCGGCGACGACGGTCACGTCCGGCGGCTCGCCGGGGAGCGAGACCGCGGCCTCGGACGTTCCGTCGCGAACCGCGCTCGCCTCGGCCCACAGCGGCCCGGCGAGCGTCGTCGGCCGGTTCGTCTCCTCGTCGTCGAGCATCGTGGCCATGAGGTTCCGGACGTTCTCGGTGAGTTCGGTGGCGTGCTCGCCGCTCCTGATTATCGCGTCGAGGCGCTCGCGAACCACCTCGTCGTCGACCGACTCCTCGACCAACTGGGCGTTGCCGAGGATGACGGCCATGTCGTTGCGGATGTCGTGGCGGATTATCTGGTTGAGCAGGGTGAGCTTCTCGTTCTGGGAGAGAATCGTCTGCTTTTGGCGGTGTAACTCGGTCACGTCGCGGAGGACGATGACCCATCCGATGGTCTGGTCGCCCCGATCGAGCCGCTGGGACCGGGCGCTGAGGTACACCGTCTCGCCGTCCGCTCGCGTGGTCCTGACGCTGTCGTTGCTCTCGGTCGTCAGGTCGAGGTCCGGCGAGACCCCCGTGAGCGGGTCGCCGACGGCCGCGCCGAAGCGCTCCAAGAGCGCTGCGCCGCGGTCGTTGACGTGGACGATTCGCTCGTCGGCGTCGAGGACGAACACCCCGTCGGGCGACTCCTCCATCGCGGTCGTGTAGGCGATGGGCGGCAGGTCGAGAAACCGGTAGCGGAAGAGCGCGACGCCGATAGCGGCCGACGTGACGGCCGCCGAAGTTGGCACGAGGTTCACGCCGTCGCTACTGAACGGGGGGATTCCGAACGTGGTGCAGGCCACGAAAACGAACGGGGCGGCGAGGCCGACGCTCACCAGCACCGCCTGCGGGATGTACGGCCGTCCGAGCCGAACCGCCTCGTAGAGGATGAGCGCGACGGCCAGCACGGAGAGCACCGCGTTGTAGAGCAACTGCAACACCACGTGGCCGAGGCCGACGTCGACCCGCATGACGACGACGCCGTTCGTCTCGACGAGGCGCGTCCCCTCGATGGCGAGGTCGTGGGGATTCGCGAACAGGAGCGCCAGAAAGACCACCGGAACGGCCATGAGCGCCGCGACCACTCCGGGCGTGACTCGGCGAATCCGGTCGGTGTGAAGGAGCGTAAAGAGGAGCGCGAGCGCGCCGAGCGGCGCGACGCCGAAGTAGAGGAACCGGTAGAAAAGCAGCTTCAGCGACGGGTCGGTCTGCAGGAGTTTGAGTGCCGAAAACCCGGTCCAGAGGACGAGCCCGACGTTCACGGCGAAGAACGCGCCGAGGTCGGACGACCGCCCGTGGAGCCGCATGTGCCGAAGGCTGTAGACACCTAGCAGCGCCGAGGTAATCATCGCAAAGAGGGTCGGCAGCGCGAAGACGGTGTATTGCCACCCCATCTCTCACCGCCCCCAACCGCCGCTCGCGTCCATCGGTGCGTGTTCTGTTCCCGCTCTGGTATTTAGAAGTACTTGTTCGGAAGCCGATTCCGCCTCGATATCGGCGTAAACCGTCCTAGGGTTCCCAGTTCCCCGATTCCCTCGGGTTCGTCACCCGAACAGTTTATCTCAGTCGCTGTGCCACGGACGGCCGAACCGCCGTGACCGAGACGACAGACGAGACGAGCGCGGACCCCGTCGCGGTCCTCCTCGTCGACGACAACCGCGACTGGCTGACGCTCGTGGTACAGCGACTCCACGAGGAGGCCCCCGACTTCGACGTTCGGGCGGCCAACAGCGTCGACGGGGCGCTCGACCGCCTCACCGACGACGTGGAGTGCGTCGTCAGCGACTACTACATGCCCGGACGAACGGGTATCGAACTGCTGGCGGCGGTCCGCGAAGACCGACCGGACCTCCCGTTTCTCCTCTTTACCGGCGCCGGAAACGAGGGGCTCGCCAGCAGCGCGCTGTCGGCCGGCGCGGACGACTACATCGTCAAGACGAGCGTCGACGACAGCGCCGCAGCGCTCGCCACGCGTGTCCGAACCGCGGTCGACAAGCACCGGACGGAGCGCGCGCTCGCGGAGAGCGAAGCGCGCTACCGGACGCTCGTCGAGAGCGTCCGCGACGCCATCTTCGTCGCTCGCGACGGCGGCGTCGTCCTCGTCAACGATGCGGCGACGACGCTCACCGGCTACGACCGCGCGGCGCTCCTCGCCGACGACATCGTCGAGACGGTTGTCCACCCGGACGACCGGGTCCGCGTCCGCGACGCGCTCGACCTGTCGGCCCCGCAGTCGCTCGACATCCGCATCCGCACCCGCGACGGCGAGACCCGCCACTGCATCCTCGACGTGGACCACGTCGTCGACGACGGCCTGCCCGGCAGTATCGGCGTCCTCCGCGACATCACGGCGCAGGTCCACCACCAGCGCCGACTCGAACGCGAGCGCGACACGAAGGAGGCGATTCGCGAGATTCTCGTCCGACAGTCCTCGCGGGTGGAGGTCGCGGAGGCGTTCTGCCGGTACATCGGGAGCGACCCCGACACCACCGTGGCGTGGGTTGGCGAGCGGACCGCGGGCGGCGGACTCGACCCGCTCGCGGTCGAAGGCGACGGGTCGTACCTCCGGGCCGCCGGCGTGCTCGACGCCGACGCGGCCGCGCGGCGCGACTCGACCGAACCGAGCCTGACCGCCTTCCGCGAGGGGGGAACAACCGTTCGCACAGTCGGTGCAGAAGCGTCACACCCCGGGAGCCCCGACGCTGATTCCGACCGGCGCTGGGTCGAGGCCGCGTCCGCGGCCGGAATCGAAACTGCGGTCGCAGTCTCGCTCCGATACGGCGGCGTCGACTACGGCGTCCTCGGCGTCTACCGCGGCGGTGCCGACGACGACCGCGAGCGCCGGCGGTTCGAAGAACTGGCGGAGACGCTCGGGTACGCCCTCAGCACCGCCGAGAGCCGGGAGGCGCTCGTGGCCGACGAGGTCGTCCGCGTCCGACTCAGCGTCCGCGACGGCGGCGCGGGGGTTCTGGCGGTCGGCGACGCCCTCGGTCGGGACGCGGAACTCGTCGTCCACACGGTGTTGCCCCGCGGCGACAGCGAGCGCTACTTCGTGACGGTTCGCGGGGCGACCGAGGCCGCGGTGACCGACGCGTTGGCGAGTCTCGACGGCGTGACGCCCGGGGGCGTGGTGGCCGAGGACGAAGTTGTCAGGGCGCAGTTCGACACGGCCGCGCCCTCTTTCGGGACGGCCATCGCCGACGCGGGCGGCGTCCTCCAGCGCGTCGTCGTGGCCGCCGGCGAGGCGATGGTCGTCGTCGACCTCCCCCGGCGGCGACCGGCCGGCCCGTTCGTCGAGGCGCTCGCAGCCGGGTTCGACAGCGTCGTCATGACCGCGCGGAACCACCGCTCCGTCGAGTCCGATATCGGGGCCAGCGTGTTGGCCGGACTCACAGACCGACAGCGCGAGTCGCTCGAAGTCGCGTACCGAACGGGCTACTTCGAGCGTCCGAAGCGCCGCAGCGCCGCCGAGGTCGCCGAGGCCATCGGCGTCTCGCGGTCGACGTTCACCCAACACCTCAGGGCGGCCCAGCGGAAGGTCTTCGCCGAGCTGTTCGACGGCGAGCCCGGCGACGTGTAATCCAGTCGAGCCGACACGCCCGGTCGGTCCTCGTCTCATCTCTCCCCTGACGAAGGCTATCACGTCACCCGGTTTTTGCCGGATACCGCATAGTGGTGGTATCGGATTATTGCCGCCTAATCGAGTAGCTATCTCTGAAGGTCACCCCACCCAGAACGTCACGGAAGGGAGTGGGTGTATGGTGGGCCGCACGGAGAAACCGATGCCAGAGAAAGTATTCAAACTCACACGACGCCGCGCCCTCGGGGGACTCCTCACGATCGGTGCGGGAAGCGCCGCAGCCGGGGTGGGCACGTTCGCCCTCTTCAACGACACCGAATCGAGCACCGAGAACACGCTCCAGGCGGGGACGCTGAGCCTCGCCGACGGAGCCAGTTCCGCGAGCTTCAGCGCCACGGGCCTCGCGCCCGGCGACGAGACCGACACCTTCGAAGTGGACCTCGAAAACGACGGGACGCTCGACGGGAGCCTCGACATCGACCTCGCGCTGACCGAAAACGACAGCGACGCCACGGCCGGCGACGACGGCGACGCGGACGCCTCGGTGGCGGACCTCGCGGGCGTCCTCGACGTGACGACGTTCGAAGTCGGGAGCCTCGACGTGCTCGCCGACCGCTTCGGTGGGTCGGCTACCCTCGCGGACGTGGTCGCCAACAACGCCGGCGAGGACGACGACTCCAACGTCCGAGACATCGCGCTCGCGTCCGGCGAGACCAAGACGTTCTCCTTCGCGCTGGAGATGCAGGAGAGCGCCGGCAACGAGTTCCAGGCCGACGGCCTCGACATCCAGTTCGACTTCGAGCTGAACCAGCGGGACAGCCAGTAACCACACTCGCGTTCGCGGGCGACGCAGACGACGCACCCGGTCGCAGTCGACCGAGTTCACCTCTTTCGTCCCGACCCGCCGGACGCACTCACCGACGCCACTCGATGCCGAAACAGACACCAACGCTGACGCTCACTCGACGCCGATTCCTCGGCGGCCTCTTCACGATTAGCGCCGGGAGCGCCGCCGCGGGCGTTGGCACGTACTCGGCGTTTTCCGACACCGAGCGCGCCGACGCGTCGTTCGGCGTCGGCACGCTCGACCTGACGGTCGACGGCGACGACGAGCGACTCACGTTCCTCGAAGAGTCCGGCCTCGCGCCCGGCGACAGCGGCACCGCGTCGGTGACGCTCCGCAACCGCGGGTCGCTCCCGGGTTTTCTCGACATCGACGTACTCGGTGTCACCGACGACGAGAACGGCCAGTCGGAGCCCCCGTCGCAGAACGACCCCCGCGTCGGGGACGGCGAACTCGCGCAGGCGCTCGAAGTCCGCGCGTGGCTCGAAGCCCCGGACGGGTCGAAGACGTTCCTCTGCGGCAGTTCCGACTACGCGACCCTCGACTCGATGTTCGTCGCAGACGAGACGTTCGACCTCGACTACGAACTCGCCCCCGGCGAGTCCGTCGAGTTCGTCATCGCGTGGCGGCTCCCGTCGAGCGCCGGCAACGAGGTCGCCTCGGACGTCGCGGGCGTCGACCTCCGGTTCGCGCTCGACCAGCGGGCCGACGACGACGGCGACGCCACTTGCGAGGTCGACGACGACGGTGACGACGATGACGACAATGGCGACGGTGACGACGATTCGGCGTCCGGTTCCGGCGACGCCCGCGCCGCGATGGGCGGGTGGGACTGGGCGACGCTCGCTCGCTACGGCGACCCCGAAGACGGCTCCGCCCCCGGTAACTCGGAGCCGGAGAACTACGAAGTCGCGGTGCTGAAGCGCTCCGGACGCTCCGAGACCCGCGTCCACAAGCAGAACGACCACTGGCAGCACGCGTGGTCCTCGGGACGGACCGAGTCGTTCCGGGTCGACTTCGACGGCAGCAAGGTGACGATGACCATCGGCGGCACCGAGTACCCGGACAAGAACGGGCGGAAGGCGCAGGGCGTCGGCGCGGACGACGTGGTCGCGCTCGGCGTCACGGTCTCCGCCTCGGCCGCCGGGTCGTCGGTCACGGTCTCGGACCTCGAACTCTCCGCGGACGGGGAGACGAGCGCCCTCGCCGACGTCTCGGTCGACGCGACCGGCACGAGTCACGTCCGCATCGACCGCGAGATTGACGGGTCGTTCTCGCTCACGGGGACGCTCCGGTTCTCGTGGGATGCTGACGAAGATATCGACCCCGACGACCTCGTGGTTCGGGTCGACGTCAAGACGGGCGACGATGACGGCGACGACAGTCATCACGACGACAGAGATGGCGACGATGACGACCACGGTCACGACGGTGACGGTGGCTCGGACAGCGATGACGACGACGGTGAAGACGACGACGGTGAAGACGAGGACGGCAACGAGAACGACGACGACGATGACGACGGAGACAGTGATGACGATGAAGCGGATGATGACGACGACGATGACGACGGAGACGACTGACCGATGCACTGGTCCCGTCTCGCCGCGGCGGCTCGCGTCCTTGGCGGCGTCGTCCTCCTCGTCGCCGTCGCCCTCGTCGTCGTGCTCGCTGCCCCGCAGGTATTCGGTGCCGAGGCCAGTTACACCGTCCTCTCGGGGAGCATGTCGCCGACGTTCGGCGCCGGCGACGTGGTGGTCGTCCGCGACGTTCCGCCCACGGACATCTCGGAGGGAGATATCATCACCTACCGGGAAGCCGGCAGCGCCATCACCGACGAGCGGACCGACCGCGTGACCCACCGGGTCGTCGCGGTGGACCGAAGCGGCGACAGTCCGGTGTTCCGGACGAAGGGCGACGCCAACGAGGACGTCGACTCGGACCCCGTCGCGGCCGACCGCGTGGTCGGGAGCGTCTGGTTCCACGTGCCGTACCTCGGACTCGCCTCCCAGTTTGCCCAGTCGAAACTCGGCTTGGTCCTGTTCGTCATCCTCCCCGGCGCGCTCCTCGTCGTGACCGAACTCTACTCGCTGTACACTGACGCGCTCGTCGAGGTCGACGGCGACGAGGAGGACGGCCCCGGGGGGAGCGCCGAAAGCGCTGGAAGCGACGGCCGGCCCAACGGCGGAGCCGGTATCGACGCCGGTTACGTCAGCGCCTCGGACGGCGGCGTCACGCTCTACCCGGAGCGGACGGGGGTCCGCCTTTCGGACCCCGTCGCAGTCGTCGAATCGCCTCCCTCGTCTTCCGCCTCCGACACCTCCGCTTCGACCGACGATATCGAGTGGGTGACCGACCCTGCCGACCGCGATGCGGCGGCGACGGCGGCCGACGAGACGCCCGCATCCGAGGACGGGCGGTGATTCCCTCGTGAGCGGCCCGGACGACGCGGACGCGCTCGACTGGACTCCGGAGCAGTCGCCCGAACTGATTCTCGCCGACGCGACCCGGTGCCGCCGCCTCGTCGACGAGACGGAAGCCGACCGCGACGCGACCGACTTTGACACGGACGACTTCGACGAGGTCGACTTCGAGCGCCTCGAACGCGGCGACCGCGTCCTCTGTCTCCCCGGCGAGGGCCTGCCCGTCCACGGGGTCGTCCGAGAGGTTCGCCGTTGGAGCCCCCGCTCGTCGTCGTTTGTGCGCGACACAGCCGCCGACTCCACGACCGTCGAGCGCATCTCGACCGACGAGGACGACGGCCCGCGAACCGACGAGCGTCCGGTCGCCGTCGGCGACGAGGTCGAAGCCGGCGACCGCCCCACCGAGACGGCGCTGGTGGTCGAGTACCGCCCGTCGCGAGCGGGCCTACTCCCGATTCCGCTGTCGCTCGCCTCGCTCTTTTCGGCGAAACTTCTCGGCACGCTCTCGCCGCGGCTCTCTCAAGTCCTCGGCCGGTTAGTCATCGTCTTCGTGGTTGTCGGCATCGTGCTGGTCGGAACCGGCTTGGCCGCCCCCGGAAGCATCGACCGCTTCCTCGACGACAGCGGCGTCAACGACGCGCTCTCCGACCTCCGAGGTAACGGTGACCCCGAGCCGTCGCCGCCGGAGGTCACCGTGACGCCGCCTCCGCAGACATCGGACGCCCCGTCCGACGAGACGAACCAGTCCGGCGACACGCCGACACCAACGCCCACGCCAACCACGAGTGCGACGTCTACGCCGGCCACGACGACGGACCCCGAGTCGACGGAGACGCCGACGCAGACATCGACACCGGCTCCACCAACGCCGTCGCCGACGTCCGCGCCGACGAGCACTCCCGAGCCGACCACTACGGCGCGCTCTACGGGCAGCGGAGGTGGTGGCGGTGGTGGCTCCGGTGGCGACAGCCAAACGACGACCGCGGCCACGGCCGCATCGTCGCCCGCGCCCGACCCGACGCTGACGGTCGAGGCCGCCGACCCACCGACGGTCCGAAGCGCCGACGGAACGGTCGGGACGCTCAGCGGCCCCGTGACCGGATCGCTCTCGTGGACCGGCGCGGTCGACAGCGTGGTTCTCGTGGTGAACACGTGGGCACCGGACGACGGCTGGCAGGAGGAGCGACGCGTCACCAGCCGGGGGTCGAGTCCCGTGGACGTCGCCGACGCGCTCGGCTCCGACGTGACCTACGCCGACGGCGACCGAACCGCGGGCTTCGCCGCCAGCGACGACGGCGAGACAGCCGTCACGACTGGCTACGTCTCCGTGACTGCGGTGTTCTTCCGCGGTTCGACCGAGGTCGCCCGAACCGAGGAGACCGCGTCGTTCGACGTAACCGTCGAAAACACCGCCGGGAGCGCCCCGGAGGGCGTCGACCTCGAACTCGGCTCCGGCGGGGCCGGCGTCTCGCTTCTCGACACGCAGTCGGTCGCGCCCGGCTCCGCGGGCAACTCGACGGGGACGCTCACCAACCGCGGGCGCGACCCCGGCGTGTTGACGCTGGATTCGATGCCGTTCGAGTCCGCCGAAAACGGCCGCTCCGGACCTGAACTGTCGGTCGATTCGACGGGCGGAGCCGACGAGGGTGAACTCCACGAGGCGCTCGCCGTCCGACTTCGCGTCGAGCGGGCGAACGGGACGAGCGCCTACGTGCTTGGCGACGAGACGACGTATCTCGACTTCGCCGACGTGTGGAACGAGTCCGTCACGCTCGGCCGACTCGATGGCGGGGAATCCCTGTCGCTCGTCGTCGAGTGGCGGATTCGGGAGTCGGCAGGCAACGAGATACAGACCGACAGCGTCGACGTGGAGTTCGTCTTCACGCTCGAACAGGCGACCGACTGAGCGGGTTGCGACACGTTTTCTCCTGGCCCCCCTTCACCCGACGAAGAGTCTGAGGTTGAACGCCGTGGCGAACGCCCCGATGACGGAGAGCGTGACCGGCGGCAGGTAGTACAGCACCTTATCGCCCACGCGAGCGCCGTAGACGCAGATTCCGAGACAGAGGAAGAAGACCGCGAGCTTCGGGAGGACGAGCCCCCAATGGCCGAGGGCGTCCGTGCTCGCCACGAGCAGGGCGTTCGCCTCGTCGAACCGGCGCTCGTAGTAGAGGATAGTGAGCGTCGTGACGATGTCGCCGACGCCGTAGGTTGCGAGCGCGATGAGCCAGAGGAGCGAGAATTCCCGCGCCTCGAAGGGCGTGTCCTTGAGTCGGAGATACCGTACGCGTGACACACTCTCCATTTCGGGGACCGCAATATGAATTATCCGGGCCGACGGACTGTCGCGGAAGCTGACGCGTCAGACGAGCCCGACGCCCTCGGCGAGCAGTTCGTGCGAGCGGAGGCCGTCTTCGTGGTCGCCGACGACGTGCTGAATCATCATCTCGTCGGCTCCGACGCGTTCGGCGAGCTGGTCCAACAGCCCCGAAACCGTCTCGGGACTGCCGGAGATGGCTCGCGGCCACTCTTTCGCCCCGAGCGTCGCGGGCGTGGGTTCGGGGACGCCGCCGAGTTCGTCTATCGCCTCCTCGACAGTCGGTCTCGTCCCGACCTCGCCGCGACGCATCCGCTTGTACGTCGCCTCGGCCACCGCGCGGAGCCGCGCCGCCTCCTCGTCGGTCTCGGCGCAGACCGCGTTCACCGCGACCATCCCGTGGGGTTCGTCGATGCCGCCGGCCAGTGGCGACGCCCGGAAGCTCTCTCGGTACTCCTCGAAGGAGTGGACGGCGAACTGCGGTCTGATGAAGCCCGCGAAACAGTAGGGCAGCCCGAGTTCGCCCGCGATGGTCGCGCTCGACGGACTCGACCCGAGCACCCACGGAACTGGCGGATCGCCGTTGCCTCGCGGAATTTCGAGGTCGGCGTAGGGGTGTTCGTCGGGGTAGTCGTCGTAGAGGTGGTTGACGACGGCCTCGACCTTCTCGGCGTGGTCGCCGTCAGGGTCCTCGACGTGCCGGTCCGTCCCGAGCGCCTGGTCCGAGGCGGGCGACCCGTTCGCCCGGCCGAGCCCAGCGTCGATGCGACCGGGAGCGAGCCCGTCGAGCGCGCCGAACTGCTCTGCGACCTTGAACGGGCTGTAGTGGTTGAGCAGCACCGCGCCGGAGCCGAGCCGAATCGAGTCGGTCTCCGCGGCGAGGTGGCCGAGCAACACCTCGGGGGTCGTTCCCGCGAGGGTGCTCGCCATGCCGTGGTGTTCGGCGACCCAGAAGCGCGAGTAACCCAGTCGCTCGGCTTGCGCGGCGGCCTCGACGGTGTTCGCGTAGGCGTCGGTCGCGGTCCCGCCTCGCGGAACCGGGGAGAGGTCGACGATAGAGAGGTCCATACCCCGCCTCCGAGACTGCGAGGAATAACGATTGGGCTCCCAGCAGATGCGTACTGTTCTCGGTGGGTCGGAGGGACATTAGTATTGTTTATATAGTACTTTATTATATGTTTGAATATCTTGAAAAACCCGAATAATCTAGATTATTTAAGTAGTTATGCATTTTAAGGCATCCTACGTGGGATATATGGATAGAGGGTATATATGGTTATCTGGGTCGGACTGTGTTCTTGTACTATCTACCCATTATACTCATCTCCCGAGCCGTCGGCGTACACAGAATTCGTGACCATGGTCCACAAAAAATTTTTACGGGCCCTATCCGATGGTTCGATAGAGGTTCCCATGCCAAGAGCCGTATTCGACAGCGCCGAGTACGACAGACGCATCGCCCGGACCAAAGAGCGGATGGCCGAACGCGGGCTGGACGCGCTCTTCGTGAGCGACCCCGCGAACATGAACTATCTCACCGGCTACGACGGGTGGTCGTTCTACGTCCATCAGGGGGTCGTGGTCACGCGGGACCGCGACGAACCCGTGTGGGTCGGTCGCGACATGGACGCCAACGGCGCGCGCGCGACGACCACGCTGAGCGAGGAGAGCATCCGGCCGTACAGCGACGACCACGTGCAGTCGCCCCACGACCTCCACCCGATGGACTTCGTCGCGGCCGTGCTGGAGGACCTCGGCGTCGACGACGCGCGCGTCGGCCTCGAGATGGACGCCTACTACTTCACCGCGAAGTCCTACACGCGCCTGCAGAAGAATCTCCCCGAGGCGAGTTTCGAGGACACGACGCTCCTCGTGAACCGGGTGCGCATCAAGAAGTCCGACGCCGAACTCGACTACATGCGCGAGGCGGCCCGCATCTCCGAGAACGCGATGCAGGCCGGCCTCGACGTCATCGAGGAGGGCGTTCCCGAGTACGAGGCCGCCGAGGCCATCTACTCGGCGCTCATCGAGGGCACCGACGACTACGGCGGCGACTACCCGTCTATCGTCCCGCTGATGCCCTCGGGCGACCACACGGGGACGCCGCACCTCACGTGGACCGACCGCGAGTTCGAGGACGGCGACCCGGTCATCATCGAACTCTCCGGCTGTCGGCACCGCTACCACTCGCCGCTCGCCCGGACGACGTTCGTCGGCGACCCCCCGGAAGAGCTGTCCCGGCGGGCCGACATCGTCGTCGAGGGGATGGAAGCCGCCCTCGACGCGGTCGAACCCGGCGTGACCTGCGAGGCCGTCGAGAAGGCGTGGCGCGACACCATCGCCGAGTACGGCATCGAGAAGAAAGACCGCATCGGCTACTCGATGGGGCTCGGCTACCCGCCGGACTGGGGCGAGCACACCGCGAGCCTCCGCCCCGGCGACGAGACGGTGCTCGAAGAGAACATGACGTTCCACACCATCCCCGGCCTCTGGTTCGACGACTTCGGCGTCGAACTCAGCGAGACGTTCGTCGTCACGGCCACTGGGGCGGAACCGCTGGCCGACTTCCCCCGCCGGCTATTCACAACTTAATTATGACTCCGGGTCACAGCCCTCATATGATGACCGAAGATGGCAAAAATCGAAACGGCGAAGCGGTCGCCGACGGCGGCTCGGAGTCCGAACCCGAATCGGCGCTGGCGACGGCGCGCAGGCAGCTCGAACGCGCGGCGAGCCACGCCGACGTCGACGACGGCGTCGTCGCGCGCCTGAAGCACCCGACACGAGTCCAACAGGTGTCGGTCCCGCTCCGCCGCGACGACGGCTCCCTCGACGTGTTTACTGGCTTCCGCGCGCAGCACGACGACGTGCGCGGGCCGTACAAGGGCGGCCTCCGCTACCACCCGGAAGTGACCGCCGACGAGTGCATCGGGCTCTCGATGTGGATGACTTGGAAGTGCGCCGTGATGGACCTCCCGTTCGGCGGCGGCAAGGGCGGCGTCGCGGTCGACCCGAAGACGCTCTCTGACGAGGAGCGCGAGCGACTCACGCGACGGTTCGCCGAGGAGATTCGGAACGTCGTCGGGCCGAAGAAGGACGTTCCCGCGCCCGACATGGGAACCGGTCCGCAGGAGATGGCGTGGTTCATGGACGCCTACTCGATGCAGCAGGGCGAGACGACGCCCGGCGTCGTGACGGGCAAGCCGCCGGTCATCGGCGGCTCGTACGGTCGCGAGGAGGCACCCGGCCGCTCCGTCGCCATCGTCACCCGCGAAGCCATCGACTTCTACGACTGGGACATCGAAGACACCACCGTCGCAGTCCAAGGGTTCGGTTCCGTCGGCGCGAACGCCGCCCGCCTCCTCGACGAATGGGGCGCGAAGGTGGTCGCCGTCTCCGACGTGGACGGGGCCATCTACGACCCCGACGGCCTCGACACGCAGGACGTCGAGGGTCACGACGAGCGCCCCGGCATGGTGTCGGGCTACGACGCCCCCGAGTCGCTCACGAACGAGGAACTGCTCGAACTCGACGTGGACGTGCTCATCCCGGCGGCCATCGGGAACGTCATCACGACCGAAAACGTCGACGCCATCTCGGCGGACATGGTCGTCGAGGGCGCGAACGGGCCGACGACGTTCGCGGCCGACGCCGTCCTCGAAGAGCGCGGGATTCCCGTCGTCCCCGACATCCTCGCCAACGCCGGTGGCGTCACCGTCTCGTACTTCGAGTGGCTGCAGGACATCAACCGCCGCCAGTGGTCGCTCGACCGCGTCCACGAGGAACTGGAAGCGGAGATGCTCAAGGCGTGGAACGCGGTCCGCGAACACGTCGACGAACGCGACCTGACGTGGCGCGACGCGGCGTACGTCGTCGCGCTCTCCCGCATCGGCGGCGCGAAGGAGACGCGGGGCCTCTGGCCCTGAGCGGCTGAGCGTCGAGCGAACCCCAATCGACCGACGACCCAAGGGCCGCGGTGCGGCCCGGTTTCTTTTTCGGCGCGCTTCTCAGTCAGCGACCGCTTCGGCGACCTTCTCTATCGGGTGCGGCGGGTCGTCGGCCGCGCCGTCCATGTCTTCGAGTTGGGTTCGACAGGACGCCCCGGGCGCGACGACGGTGTCGCCGCGGCTCTCGCCGATTTGGTCCGAGAGGATGCCGCCGATGGCCTTCGACAGTGAGTGGTGTTCGGCCTCGTAGCCGAAGCTCCCGGCCATGCCGCAACAGCCCGAATCGAGCGGGTCTACGTCGTAGCCGGCGCGCCGGAGGACGCCCACCGCGTGGTGGTCTTTGCGCGTCGCCTTCTGGTGACAGTGGCCGTGATACGTCAGCGTCTCGGCCGACGCTGAGGCGTCGATGTTTTCCACGAGGCGCTTCGCGTCGAGGTACTCCATGATGCCGTAGGTCTCGGCGGCGACGGTCTCAGCCGCATCGCTCGAAAGCAAGTCGAGGTAGTCCGACTGGAACATGACCGCGTCCGAGGGCTCGACGAGCACGACGCTCCAGCCGGCTTCGACGCGGGGCGCGAGCGCGTCGACGTTCGTCTCGGCGCGCGCCCGCGACCGGTCGAGGAAGCCCTTCGAGTGGGCCGGGCGGCCGGTGGCGGTCGCGTCGTCCGGAATCGAGACGTGGACGCCGGCGGCTTCGAGGACGCGGACCGCGGCCTTCCCCGCGTCGGGGTGGTTGTAGTTGGTGTAGCTGTCGGGGAACAGGAGCACCTTGTCGGTGGCTTCGGCCTCGGGGACGCGAGCGCCGCCCCGCGCCTCGAACCAGTCTTCCAGCGATTCGCGGTAGAACGTCGGGAGCGACCGCTCTCTGGCGATGCCGACGGTCTTCTCTATGACCGTCCGCGCGCCCGGTATCTTCGCCGCCCAGTTCGAAAGCGGGGCGAGCCGCGAGCCCAGCGCGTTCAGTCGGTCCACCTCGGCGAACAGGTGGTCTCGGAGGCTCGCGCCGTGAGACTGGTGGTGGGCGTGTTCGACCTCGGCTTTGAGCTTCGCCATGTCGACCTCGCTGGGGCAGTCACGGGCGCAACCCTTACAGCCGACACAGAGGTCCAGCACCTCGTGCATGAACTCAGTGTCCGTCGCGTCGGCGTCGAGGTCGCCGCTCATGGCCTGCCGGAGCATGTTCGCGCGACCGCGGGTGGAGAGCCCCTCTTCCTCCGTGGCGCGGTAGGTCGGACACATCACGCCGCCGGTGGTCGACTGGTCGCCCCGACAGCCGCCGCAGCCGTGGCAGAGTTCCGCCATCCCCTGAAAGCCGTTTTCGGTGTCCCACTCGAGTTCGGGGTCGAAGCCGGCGTCGAACTCGTAGTCGGGGTCGAACCGGAGGTTCTCGGTCATCGACACGTCGCCGCAGACCTGCCCCGGGTTGAGGAGCCAGTCGGGGTCGAACGCGGTCTTGAGGTCGCGGAAGGCGTTCCAGAGGCGGTCGCCGTACAGTTTGCGGTTCCACTGGGTCCTCGCGCGGCCGTCACCGTGTTCGCCCGACACCGACCCGCCGGCTTCGACGACGAAGTCCGTCACCTCGTCGGCGATGGTCTCGAACGAATCGAGGCCGTCGAGCGTCTTCGTGTTGACGAGTGGGCGGACGTGCAGCACGCCCGGCCCCGCGTGGGCGTAGAAACTCGTGTTGGCGTCGTGGTCGTCGATGACCTCGCGGAACCGCTCGACGTAGCCCGGCAGTTCGTCGGCCGGCACGGCGCAGTCCTCGATGAAGGAGATGTGTTTCTCGTCGGTCGTCCGGGAGAGCAGGATGGGCGCGGCGGCCTTGCGCATCTCCCAGAGCCCCGCGCGGGCCGCCTCGTCGTGGGCTTCCAGCGCGTCGAACGCGCGGGCGTCGTCGGCGACGCCGACGCCCGAAGATGGCGTCGCCTCCGACGTCACCGAGGGTGCGCGAGCCGTCAGCAGGTCGGCGACCTTCCGCCGGCCGTCAGCGTCGGAGTCGGCGTAGAACTCGACCAGCAGGGCCGCGCGGGTCCCGTCGGGGAGCGACGCGGCCACGTCGTGGAACTCCGCGGTGTCGAGCGCGAGGTCGATGAGCACGTCGTCGATGAGTTCGACCGCCGCCGGGTCGTGGTCGAGGATGGGGGCCACGTCGGCGGCGGCGTCGAACACGTCCTCGTAGGTGAGGAGCGCGACGGCCTTCGTCTCCGGGAGCGGTTCGAGCGAGACGGTCGCCTCGGTCACGACGGCGAGGGTCCCCTCGCTCCCGGCGAGCAGGCGCGCGAGGTTCACGGTCCCCGACTCGCAGTCCGGGTCGGTTCCGGTCCCGTCGGCCAGCGGGCGCTCCCCGCGGGCCTCCTCGACCAGCGCGTCGAGGTTGTAGCCCGAGACGTTGCGCTTGAGGTCCGGGTAGCGGGCGTCTATCTCCGCTCGTTCCTCGTCGAGCACGCGGACGACCTCGGCGTAGATTCGGGGGAGAAGCGGACTCTGCGGCCCGTCGGAACCCCACGCGTCGCTCTCGGGGTCGGCCTTCTCCCGGAGTTCGTCCACGCGCATCTCGTCGAAGCGGTGGACGCTCCCGTCGGCGAGGACGACCTCGCACTCCTCGACGTAGTAGTCGGTCTTGCCGTACTTCAGGGAGTGCGCGCCGGTGGAGTTGTTGCCGATAGCGCCCCCGAGGACGCTCCGGTCGCCCGCGGCGGGGTCCGGGCCGAACGTGAGACCATGGTCGGCCGCGGAGTTATTGAGGTCCGCGAGCGTAACCCCGGCCTGCGCGGTCGCCGTCGCCGCCTCGGAGTCCACCGACTGGACCCCGTCCATGTGCCGCGAGAGGTCGAGGACGACCGCCTCGTTGACGGCCTGTCCGGCGAGGCTCGTGCCGCCGCCGCGGGGGAGGACGGGAATCTCGCGGTCGGCGCAGTACTCTACGACGGCCGCCACGTCGGCGGTCGAGGTCGGCATGACGACGCCGACGGGGAGCACCTCGTACGCTGAGGCGTCGGTCGCGTACAGTTGTCGGGTGTACTCGTCGAACCGCACGTCGCCGTCGACGAGGCGTTCGAGGTCGCGGACGAGCGCCTCGCGGTCGGTGTCGCCGCCGACGTAGTCGTAGTCGGCGCGCGGGTCGTCGCCGGGGTCGGCTGACGGGTCGGTCCGCTGGCCGTCGCTGGAGTCGTCCGGACGTTCCTGCGTCGCCATCGGGAGTCAGTTCGACTCGGCGGCCAGCACTTGGTTCTCCAGCTCCTCGCCCTCGTCGAGCCGCCCGAGGTTCCCGGCGACGATGTCGGCGAGGCGGTCCCAGTGCTTCGGCGTGTGGCCGCCCGTGTGGGGCGTGATGAGGCAGTTTTCCAGTCCCCACAGTGGGTGGTCGGCGGGAAGCGGCTCGGGGTCGGTCACGTCGAGCGCGGCCCCGCGAATCTTGTTCGACCGCAGCGCCGACACGAGCGCGTCGGTGTCGACGATGCCGCCGCGGGCGGCGTTGACGAGCACGGCGTCGGTCGGCATCGTGGCGAACTCCGCCTCGTCGATGAGCCCGCGGGTCAGGTCGTTCAGCGGACACGCGACCACGACGTACTCGCTCCGGGAGAGCGCGTCGTGAACCGCGTCGGGTTCGAAGCCGGCGACCTCGTCGGTCGGGCCGCCCTTCGACGGCGTGTAGCGGATGCCGATAGTCTCGACTTCGAAGCCCTGCAACCGCTGGGCGACGGCCTGCCCGATGGAGCCGAGGCCGATAATCGTCACCGTGCTGTCGGTGAACTCGCCGGACTGGAAGTGCCGCCACTCGGCGCGCTCCTTGCGCCGCCAGCCCTCGTGGAGGCGGCGGGCGAACACGAGCATGTTGCCGATAGCCTGCTCGGCGATGCCGGGCGCGTGGATGCCGCCGGCGTTGGTGACGGCGACGCCGTGTTCCGCGAGCGCGTCCATCGGGACGTGGTCGGTCCCGGCGAACGTGCAGGCGAACAGTTCGAGTCGATCGGCGTGGTCCAGCAGGTCCTCGTCTATCGTGATGCCCGTGACGACGCGGGCGTCGGCGACGAGTTCGCGTTCCTGTTTCGGCGTCCGGGCGAGCGTCACGGTCCGGTCCGGGAGGCGCTCGCGGAGCGCGTTCGCGTACGATTCCATCGAAAGGCCCTCGGTCCCCTCGCGGAGGACGACGATGTCTGTCTCGGTCATGGTGTGAGTCGCGCGTCGCGGGCGCGGTTGCTACATCGATTGGGTGACGTTCCCTTAGTCTTTTTGTGTAGCCGGTGTCCACGGATACCGTTTATGCTTAAGTGGGTGGCGAGTGGTACGTGTACGCATGGCCGACGCCGTTCGAGCGCGACTAGCGGAGCTTCGCAGAGACCTCCACCGTCACCCCGAACCCGGCTGGTGCGAGTTCCGGACGACCGCGCGGCTCGTCGAGGAACTGCGCGCCATCGGCGTGGACGAACTCGCCGTCGGCGCGGACGCTTACGACCCCGACGACCGGATGGCCGTTCCGAGCGACGACCGACTCGACGAGTGGTACGACCGGGCGCTCGACAGCGGGGTCGACCCGGACCTCCTCGAACCGCTCCGCGGCGGGACGACCGGTTGTGTCGCCGTCCTCGACCGCGGCGAGGGGCCGACGGTCGGCCTTCGGGTCGACATTGACGGGCTGTTCATCGAGGAGTCGGACGACGCGGGCCACGACCCCGCCGCCGAGGGCTTCCGCTCGGAGACGGGCGAGACGATGCACGCCTGCGGCCACGACACCCACATGACGTGGGGGCTGGCGACGCTCGAAGCCGTCAAGGAAAGCGACTTTTCGGGTCGGCTCGTCGTGTTCTTCCAGCCCGCGGAGGAGATCTCGGGGGGCGGCGCGCCTATGGCGAAAAGCGAGTACGCCGCCGGTATCGACTACTTCTTCGCGGTCCACGTCGGCCTCGACCACCCGACGGGGGAGGTCGTCGCCGGTATCGAGAAGCCGCTCGCCATGTGCCACATCGACGCGGAAATCGAGGGGACGACCGCCCACGCCGGCAAGGAACCGGAAGCCGGCGCGAACGCCATCCACGCGCTCGGCACCGCCATCGAGAGCGTCTACGGGATTCCGCGGCACTCCGACGGGATGACCCGCGTCAACGTCGGTCGGGTCGAAGGCGGCACCGCGAGCAACGTCATCGCCGACGAGGTCGAAGCCGTCGCCGAGGCGCGCGGCGAGACGACCGAACTCATGGAGTACGCCAAGTCCGAACTCCGCCGGCGGTTCGAGAAGGCCGCCGAACTGCACGACTGCGAAGCGACGGTCGACGTGGTCAGCGAGAGCCCGCGGGCCGACAGCGACCCCGAACTCGTGGAGGCCGTCGCCGACGCCGCCGAGAGCGTGCGCGGCGTCGACCGCGTCGTGCCGACCGCCGACTTCGGCGCGAGCGAGGACGCCACGTTCCTCATGGAGCGCGTCCAGCGCGACGGCGGCCTCGCGTGCTACTCCATCGTCGGCACCGACCACCCGACGAGCCACCACACCGCGACGTTCGACGTGGACGAGCGAAGCCTCGAAACCGGCGTCGAAGTCCTCACGCGGTCGATTCTGTCGGTCGCCGGCGTCGAGTCGGTTCCAGAAATCGCGGGAGCGAACCGATGAGCGACGGGCGCGTCACCGGCGAGTCGGCACCCCCGGCGTCGGAAGTCGTCACCGCCGACGACGTTGCGGACGCCCACGAGCGACTCGACGGCGTGGTCCACCGGACGCCGCTCGATAGCTCGCGAACCATAGCCGACCGCTGCGGGGCCGAGCGGGTCGACCTCAAACTGGAGAACGTCCAGCGGACGGGGTCGTTCAAGATTCGCGGCGCGTACAACGCGATGGCGCAGCTCCCCGAGTCGGTGCGAGAACGGGGCGTCGTCGCCTCCAGCGCCGGCAACCACGCGCAGGGCGTCGCGCTCGCCGGCGACCTGCTCGACATCGACACGACCATCGTCGTCCCCGAAATCACGCCGGCGGTGAAAATCGACGCCACCCGCGGTTACGGCGCGGAGGTCGTCGTCGAGGGCGACCTGTACGAGGAGTCGTACGAACACGCTCTGCGACTCGCCGACGACGAGGGACTGGAGTTCGTCCACCCCTTCGACGACGCGGCCGTCATCGCCGGACAGGGGACCGTCGGACGGGAACTCGCGGCTGACGCGCCCGACGTGGATACGGTTCTCGTCTCCATCGGCGGCGGCGGCTTCATCTCCGGTATCGCCACCGCGCTGAAGGCGCGGAACCCCGACGTGCGCGTCGTCGGCGTCCAACCCGAGGGCGCGGCCCACGCCAAGCCCTCGCTCGAGGCCGACGAGATTCGCATGCTCTCGGAGGTCGATACCGTCGCCGAGGGCATCGCCGACGCGCGGCTGTTAGAGCGGACCTTCGCGGTCGTCCGCGACCGCGTCGACGACGTGGTCTCGGTCGACGACACGGACCTCGCGGTCGCCACCACGGTCCTCGCCGAGCGGGCGAAGACCGTCGCCGAACCGGCCGGTGCGGCCCCGGTCGCAGCGCTGCTATCGGGCGCGGTCGACGTCGAGGGCGAGCACGTCGCGGCCGTCGTCTCCGGCGGCAACGTCGGCCTCTCCGAACACGCCGAACTGACTCGCGTCGGGATGGAGGCGCTCGGACGCGCCGCCGAAGCGCGACTCGAACTCGACGACTGGCCGGCGGTTCTCGGCGACCTCTCCGAGGCCGTCGCCGCGTCCGGGGCCGAACTCGATAGCGTCGAGCGCGCCGCCCGAACCGCCGCCGACGAACCGAATCGGGTTCCGGTCGAGGTTCGCCTCGACGGGAGCGGTCCGGACCACCTCGCGGACGCGCTCGGCTCGCTGGCCGCGGTCGACGGCGTCGAAGTCGCTTCGCACTCGCTGGACAGGTGCGTCGGCGAGTCTGCTGACTCGGCCTGAGTAGTCCGGAAAAACGGGACAGACCGCGTCTCGGGTCCGTTTTTTCTCACGCTGTTCGTCCGGCGAAACCCACGCTCACGCGACCGCTTCGGTCGCCACGGCGTCCATCGCCTCGCAGAAGATGCCCACGCCCAGTTCGATTTCGCGCTCGGTGGAGTCGAGCGGGGGCAGGAGGCGAATCGTCTTCTTCCCGCAGCCAAGGGTGAGCAGGCCGCGGTCGAGCGCCGCTTCGACGACGGCGTCGCGGCGCTGTTTGGTGTCGAACTCGACGGCGAGCATCAGACCCTTGCCGCGCACGTCGACCACGTGGTCGGGCGCGTCGTCGGCGAGGAGTTCCTTCGCCTGCCGGCCGCGCTCGGTCGCGTTGTCGAGCAGGTCGTACTCCTCGATGGCGTCGAGCGTGAGCGCGCCCTGCATCGACGCGAGCAGGTCGCCGCCGCCGAACGTCGACCCGAGGCGGTTCTTCTCGGTCGGGAAGACGTCGGACCTCGAGACGGTCGCGCCGACGCGGAGCCCCTTCGCGCTGGCGATGACATCGGGTTCGATGGGGTAGTGGTCGGCGGCCCACATCTCGCCCGTCCGCCCGACGCCCGACTGAATCTCGTCCACGACGAGCGGGATGTCGTAGGTGTCGCAGACGTCGCCCACCTCGGCCATGAACTCCTCGCTCGGGAAGCGGTAGCCGCCGACGCCCTGAATCGGTTCGAGAATCGCGAACGCGACCTCGTCGGGGTTGACGTGGCCGCCCTCCGGCGAGAGCGAGTTCCGCAACTGCGACCCGCCACCCGCGAAGAAGCCGCAGTCGCAAGAGTCCGCCGAACAGCCCGAGTCCGCGCAGAACGGAACCGTCTCGATGCCCGCGACTTGCGGGTAGTGGCGGGTGTAGACCTCTTTCGATTTCGTGAGCGAGAGCGTCCCGAGAGTCCGGCCGTGGAAGCTCTGGTCGAAGGCGTAGCCGTACTTCGCGGGGGCCTTGTGGTCGTGCGTTATCTTCATCGCGTTCTCGACGGCCTCGGCCCCGGAGTTCGACAGGAACACCGTGTCCATCCCGTAGTGAGAGGACACGTCGGTGAGCTTGTCCATCAGATGGCTCGACCCGGGGAACTCGGCGGTTTCGGGGTCCGGTCCCGCGCCGAAGTACATGTCTTGGCCGGCGATTTTCATCGGTTCGACGAGGTCGAACTCCCGGAGCTTCGACAGCACTTTCTCGTTGTTGTAGCCGAGCGGCGCGGCCCCGATGTGGCAGGTGAAGTCCAAGAGGACGTTGCCGTCCACGTCGGTGACGAACGGGCCGTCGGCCTCGGCGGTCACGTCCCAGACGAACTCGTGGGAGTACTCGCTGGGCGCGGCGTGCTTGTGGTGGAACTCGACCCACTGCTTCGCGTTGGGTCCGGGCAGCGCTGCTGCGTCCGGTTCTGCGGTATCCCGATCCATACACAGGATTTGTTGATACCGTACATTAAAACTTGGTATCATAGGAGCTACCACACATCACGGTTCGCGGTCCGCCTCGGTGACCGCGCCGGCGGCGCTCTCGGTCGGTACGGGCCTTCGTAGAATGGAGATGACGGAGACGGGGACAGAGACGGGGACGGAACCGCGTTCGGCTGGAGTCGGCGTCAGTCGTCGTCGTGGCTGGAGACGTTCGCGGCCGGTGCCTGCCCGCCGGTCGACTCCGACTTCCCCCAGAGGTTCGTCTCGTCTTGGAGGAGCAGGCTTCCGTAGTCGTCTTGGAAGGTCCGGATGAGCCCGAGCGTCGCTATCACGCAGATGACGGCGAACGGCGCGCCCGTGATAATCGCCGCGGACTGCAGGGCGTTCACGCCGCCGACGACCATCAGGATGGACGCCACCGCGCCCTGGAGGACGGCCCAGAAGATGCGGTTGAGCGCGGACGGTTCCTTTTTACCGCCGGTCGTCATCATCGACACAGCCAGCGTCGACGAGTCGGCGGAGGTGACGAAGAACGTCGTCACGAGCACGAGGAACCCGAACAGGAGCAGCGGTCCGACGATGGGGAGATTGCCGAAGAGGACGTACCCCGAGACCGCTTCGCCGTACTCGGAGACCGGCCCGAGGACGTTCGCCGCGCCCGTGTGCTGCATGATGACGCCCGCGCCGCCGACGATAGCGAACCACGGGACCGTCGCGAGCGAGGTCGCACCGATGCCGGCGAACGCGACCTCGCGGACGCTCCGACCGCGCGAGATGCGGGCGATGAACAGGCCCGCGAAGGGCGACCACGCGAGCGGCCAGAGCCAGTAGAAGACGGTCCACGCGTTGACCCACTTACTGGCGCTGGTCGCGGTGGCCTGCGTGAACAGGCTCATCTGGAAGAAGTCGCCGATGAAGCCACCGGTCGCCTGCGTGCCGAGTTCGAGGATACGGAAGGTCGGCCCGAATATCAGCGTCGCGAGCATCAACAGGGTGAACACGACCATGTTGAAGTTCGAGAGCCGTCGAATCCCCTTGTCGACGCCCAGCACTAACGAGATGGTGAAGATGACGACCATGCCCGTGATGACGAGGATGGTTCCCACGTCGCCAAGTTGGATTCCCCACTGGAAGTTCAGGCCGGTGATGAACTGGCTTCCGATGAAGCCCAGCGAGGTTGCGACGCCGCCGAGGGTCGCGAACACGGCGAGGATATCGACGGTTTTCCCTATCGCGCCGTCGACGTTGTCCGCACCGAGAATCGGCGTCAGGACCGCCGACACGCGAAGCGGCGCGTCGTAGTTGTAGACGAAGTAGCCGATGGCGAGACCCATCACGGTGAAACACGACCACTGGGTCAGACTCCAATGGAAGATAGAGTACTGGACCGCCAGCGGCATCGCCGCCGAGGACTGGGCCTCGGCCCCGTACAGCGGCGGGACCGTCGAGTAGTGGAACAGCGCCTCCGCGGGACCCCAGAAGACGATACCCGCCGCGAGGCCGGCGGAGTACATCATTGCGAAGTACGAGAGGAAGCCGTACTCGGGGTCCTGGTCTCCGAGCTTCAGGTTACCCCACGGCCCGAAGATGACGAAGCCCAAGAACAGGACGAACCCGAGCATCGCCAACAGGAAGAACCAGTTGAACGTGGCGAGAATCCACCGGCGAATCCCGAGGACGAAGTCGTAGGAGGCCTCCGGATTGAGGCTGAACGCGCCGACGAAGAGCAGCGTTATCGCCGCGCCGAACGCGAACACCACCGGCTCGATTTCGTCGAGGAACTCACTCACGACGCCGTTTGAGGAGCTCACCGCCGACACCCCCCGTGCGTAATCGCCCCGTTCGACCCCGTCTGAACGAGACTGCCACCTCCCGACTGACTGGTCGAGGCCCGCGCCTCGAACTGTGCGCCACGATGACCGTTGCACCCGTGTGCTGTAATGTGGTCTGTCATACTATCGCTCCGACGGACACCATGCTACGTGATGTCTCACATCACGACAAGTGCAAACATTACCATAAAATTTGTGGTTATCGGTGACGCCGAGAACGAAATCCGTTTACAAACGGTCGGAAAGTCGGACGTCGACCCGCTGCAGTCGTGCGCTTTCCCCGCTGCGTAGCGCCTCGCTCCGCCCTCGACCGGTGCGTTCACACGAACTGTAGACGAGACTTCGGAATGCCCCGGCTATCGCCCCGATTCGTCCGGATATTCGGCCCGTTCGTAACGCTTAATCGAATTCGTACACGCGTTCTGTATATGGCAAACGACGCCGACGGAACGGACGGCACCGACGACCTCGCCTACGCCGCCGACCGCGGCCGCGGCATCCTGACGCCGAGCGACCGCGAGTTCCTGCTCGGCCGGAAGACCGACTACACCGACCACTCGAAAAAGCAGAAGCGAAACCGGATTCGACGCCGCCTCCGCAACGCGATACTCGATTTCACCATCCTGTTCGAGTCGCTCGAAGACCGCGACCGCGAGACGGTGTTCAACCCCGACGCCGCCGACCGCGAGGCGTACACGCGGGGCATCACCGACATGCTCGCGTTCCTCCACCTCGGGACGATGGGCTACTACACCCCGTTCAAGGACATGCTCTCCGAGGGCGTCAACAAGGCCGAGCAGGAACTGGCCGGCTCCGACTACCGGATGGTCACGGTGGATTTCAACGTCGAACCGGTCGGCCAAATCGACGTCGACGCCGTCATCGACAAACTCGAACGCGGCGCGTTCGACCAGCTCACCGACGAGGAACTACAGGCGTTCGTCAGGCTTCTGGCGGAGTCAGACGACTTCTCGGCGACCGACCTGCGCGCCGATATGAAAGCCCAGATGTCCGAGTTCGTCGAGCGAATCGACGCCGCGAACGAGCGGCGCGACCGCCGAGTCGACGAACTGAACGACTGAGCCCCGGTTCGACTGGGCCGCGAATCTCCCGGGCGTCCGGGCGGCGCCGCCACGCGCTGCGGCCTACCCGAGATACGCTATCGCGTCCATCTCGACGCGAACGTCGCCGGGCAGGCGCGCGACCTCGACGCAGACGCGCGCCGGCGGCACCTCGTCGAACCGCGCGCCGTACGCCTCGTTGACCCGTTCGTAGTCGTCGAGGTCGGTGACGTACACCGTCAGTTTCACCGCGTCGTCGAGGCCGTCGCCGCCGGCCTCGGAGACGACGGCCGCGATGTTGTCGAGCACGCGGTCGGTCTGTGCTTCGATGTCGCCGTCGACCACCTCACCCGTCTCGGGGTCGACCGGGCCGTAGCCCGAGACGTAGAGCGTGTCGCCGGCGACGACGCCCTGCGAGTAGGGGTTATCCGTACGCGGGGCGTCGTCCGTGATGACTCGTTCGGGTGGCATCGTGGTGTTCGACCGTGGTTAGACTCGTTGCGTTTCGGCCGTGACCGCTTCGATGCCGTCGGTGATGACGTCGAGCGCCGTCTCCGCGAGGTCGTGGGTGAGCACGAGCGGCGGGAGCAGTCGCAGGATGTTGCCGTGCCGGCCGGCCTTCCACACCAGTACGCCGCGCTCGAAGCAGTACTGCTGGAGCGCGTCGGCCGCCTCGCCGTCGGGGTTGCCCTCGGCGTCGACGAACTCCGCGCCGATGAACAGGCCCTTCCCGCGAACGTCCACGATTCGGGGGTTGTCCTCCGCGACCTCCGAGAGCCGGCCGCGGATGTACTGGCCGAGGTCGCGGGCGTGCGCGAGGAGGTCGTGTTCCTGGATATACTCGATGGCGCGGGTGCCGGCGCGCATCCCGACGACGTGGCCGCGGTACGTGCCCGCGTGGTCGCCCGACCCCCACGTGTCGAGGTCCTCGTGGTAGATGGTCGCCGACAGCGGGAAGCCGGTCCCGCCGAGCGCCTTCGCCGAGGTCATCACGTCCGGCGTGACACCGTACCACTCGCTCGCCCACCACTTGCCGGAGCGGCCGAGGCCGCTCTGAATCTCGTCGAACACGAGGGGAACGTCGTTGTCATCGGCGATGTCGCGGAGGCCTTTCAGGAACCCCTTCGGCGGGGTGACGACGCCGCCTTCGCCCTGAATCGGTTCGACGAAGATGCCCGCCGGGTTGGCGAGGCCGCCGTAGGGGTCCTCGAAGATGGCCTTGACCTCTTCGAGACAGTGGTCGACCGCCTCCTGCGGGCCTTTACCCATCTCGACCGTGTTCGGGTAGGGTGCGTGGACCACGTCGGGGAGGAGCGGCGAGTAGTCGCCCTTGAACTTCTTGTTGCCGGTGAGGCTCATTGCGCCGCTCGTCGCGCCGTGGTACGCGCCGCGGAAGGCGACGAGACCGGTCCCTTCGGTGTTGTACTTGGCGAGTTTGATGGACGCCTCGATGGCGTCGCTCCCCGTCGGACCGCCGAAGACGACGCGGTTGTTCCCGCGCAGTCCCTCTGGCGCGATTTCGTCCAACTTCTCGATGAGGTCGAGTCGGGCCTCCGTCGGGAAGTCGACGGTGTGGACGAACTTGTCGGTCTGCTCGTGGACCGCCTCCAACACGTACGGGTTCGAGTGACCCACGTTGAGCACGCCGATACCCGCGAACATGTCGATGAAGGTGTTGCCGTCGGCGTCGCGCACCGTCGCACCCTTCCCGCTTTCGAACGCGATGGGGATGTCCTCGGGATACGAGACGGCGCTGCTGTCGATTCGCTGCTGTTTTTCGAGGAGTCGCGTCGATTTCGGCCCCGGAACGTCGCCCACGTTCGGTGCGTCGTCGAAGTGCAACTCGTGAATCGGCGGACCTGCGACCATGCCTCAACCCATGTAGAACAGTCATAAATAATTTGTCCACGCTTCTTATTGATGACGTACACAGTATTCGGTTTCGGGACTGGTATCCCGCGGTGATTTGGTTAGCGACGTAACAGTAACCACAATGGATTTGTGCGAGGCAAGTCCTTCTTTTTCTAATGTTACACGCAAAAGGTCCGCTGCTCACGGTCGACTTAGGGGACGAGACCAGTCGGACGGAAGACATCGACGAGATTCTCGAATCCTACGTCGGCGGCCGCGGGGTGGCCACCCGTCTCGCCCACGAGCGCGTCTCATTCGACGTTGACCCCTTCAGCCCGGAGAACCGCGTCTACTTCAGCACCGGTCCGATGCAGGCGTCGAACATGAGTTTCACCGGTCGCACGAACTGCACCAGCGTCTCGCCGCTGACCGGCGGCCTCTGCTCGTCGAACGCGGGCGGGTTCGTCTCGCGGAACTTCGCGGACGCGGGCTACTCGGCGGTCGAACTCACGGGCGCGAGCGACGAGTTGGTCGTCCTCCACGTCACAGACGAGGGCGTCGAGTTCGAGTCCGTCCCGGACCTCGCCGGCGCGACGGTCCCCGAGACGGTCGCGTACCTCGACGACGAACACGGCATCGAAGCCGACCGGACGATGGTCGTCGGTCCCGCCGGCGAGAATCTCGTGCGCTTCGCCTCCATCATGACGAGCGAGGAGCGCGCGTTCGGCCGCGGCGGTCTCGGTGCCGTCCTCGGGTCGAAGAACGTGAAGGCGCTCACCTTCGGCGGCGACTCCGCGCCCGACATCGAGATTCCGTCGTCGCAGATGGAGATTCACCGCGAGGCCGCCACCGACGACCACATCATGAAGCGGCAGGGGACCGTCGCCGTGCTGGACCTCGCCAACGAGATGGACGGCCTCCCGTCGTACTACTTCTCCGAGCGCCACTTCGAGGGCGCGGAGGGAATCAACGGCGACGCCATCGAGCAGAAGAAGTACAAGAAGGGCACCTGTTCCGCCTGCGCGTTCGCGTGCAAACTCCCCACGAGAGACGAGGAGGCGGGCGTGGAAACCGAGGGCCCCGAGTTCGAAGTCACTATGGCGTTCGGGTCGAACTCCGGCGTCGACGACATCGTCGAGGTGATGAAGTCGAACGAGCTGTGCGACCGCTACGGCCTCGACGCCATCTCGGCCGGCAACACCGTCGCGGCCTACCTCGCCAGCGAAGACGAGTTCGGTAACACCGACCTTATCCACGACCTCGTGGAGAAAATCGCGCTCCGGGAGGGAATCGGCGACGACCTCGCCGAGGGCATCGCCCGCGTCCACGACGACCTCGGCGTGGAGAACTGGACGGTCAAGGGGATGGACTTCGCCGCCCACGAGGGGCGGGTCCTCCACGGACAGGGTCTGTCGTACGCCGTCGCCAACCGCGGCGCGGACCACATGTACGCGGTGTTCTACTCCCAGGAGTACCCGCTCGTCGGCAAGGACGACGCCTACCCACCGGAGGGGTTCGAGGGCAAGCCCAAGCGCCTCATCGAGAAGGAAAACCAGATGGCGCTCAACGACAGCGGCATCGTCTGTAAGTTCTCGCGGGACTTCATGACTCCCGAGCGCTACGAGATGCTGTTCGGCGCCGACTTCGAGGACCTGCTGGCCGTCGGCGACCGCATCGTCACGCTCGAACGGCACTTCAACAACCAGCGCGGCTTCGACCGCGGCGACGACACGCTCCCGTACGCCGACGAGTTAGACGGGTTCGAAGCGGCGCTCGAAGCGTACTACGAGCGTCGCGGGTGGACTGACGACGGCGTCGTCCCGTCGGGCAACGTCCCGGCGTAACGCGCCCGATTGACCGACTCGCGTCGGTCCGACGAACGTTTCTCACTTCTCACTTTTCGCTTCTCGCACTCACCCTTCGTTCGCCTCGTCCGCTTGAGTCCGATATAGTTCCGCGACGCCCTGTTCGAACCGCTCGGCGGCGCGTTCGAGCAGTTCCACCTGCGTCGCCCGCGTCTCCTCGTCGATAACGTAGGCGGGACCGCTCAGATTCAGCGACCCGTACACCTCACCCCGCGGCGACTTCACGGCCTTTCCGATGGCCCAAAAGCCCTCGACCGCCTCGCCGCTGTTCTCGGCGTACCCTTGCTCGCGGACCGTCGCCAGCTCCGCGAACAGTTCCTCTTCGGTCGTGATGGAGTCGTCCGTCGCCGCCGGCAGTCCCCAGCGGTCGATGATGTCCCGCACCCGCGTCTCCGGGTACTCGGCAATAATCGCCTTGCCCGAACACGTCGTGTGGACGTGAAACGGACTGCCATCGATGAGAAATCGCGGGGAGTTCGCGAACTCGAGGTCGCCGTACAACGAGACGATGCGGCCGTGTTCTTCGACCGCGAAGTCCGCGTCCATCGACGACTCGCTGTCGAGCCACGAGACGGTCTCTTGGGCGACCCGGTAGTAGTCCTTGCGCGTTCTGACGTAGTCGCCGAGGTGGCAGAACTTCGCACCTAACTGGTACTCGTTGTCGATGTTCACGACGTAGCCGTACTCCGCGAGCGTCTTGAGGTGGGCGTGGACGGTGCTCTTCGCGAGATCCGTCGCCTCGACCAACTCGCCCATCGTCGCTCCCTCCAGTTCGAGGATGTGGTCGACGAGCGCCAGCGAGGCGGCGGTCGTCTTGAGCACGCCGGACGGGTCGTGTCTATTCATGGAGGGGAATCCACGGTCAGGGGTTAAAGATGTACCTCCGTTTGCGGGGGCCAGCCATACCGACCAGCGACCGAGACTCGATGCTGAACGCCCGGGGGGTAAACGACCGGTCCTTTCTGCTCGGCGACGCAGTTGGTTCCGGAAAGCCGAACGTTTATACGTGCTCTCTGAGGTTGACAATAGTTAACACACGTCTTAGAGATGTTTACGAAGAATACATATTGGAATTATCTGTTTTTCGGCGGGGGAACCGACTTGCCTCTATATACGTATTCGGAAGTTAGGAACGCCGAGTCTCCCGAGACGCGTGAGGTTCGAATTTACGGGCGAGTGAGGGCTTGAGACCGCCTCACTCGTCACGGCTTTCGGACGCGTGAACGTTTAAGTGAGGTCGCGGACTGGGCGATGCCACCGAACTAACATCCGCACCACGTGTCGGCGGTCCGTGGTCTCGGCTTTCGTTCTCGGTCGGTTCACGGCGAACTCCCGTCCGTAGCCTCGTGACAGAATTATTATATTCGTGGGGTCTCTCGGGGGGTTACGTCTCTCACCGACGGGGTTTCTCCCCATACTCATTACAGACATAACTGTGTAATTCTGACGCCCCGGCCACCCGTCACGAAGTCTGTCCGGTCGGGTGATGGGGGGCGGTGCCGTTATCGCGTCGCCTCGAACGCCGCCTGCGCCGCTTCGAGCACCTCGTCGTGTGCGTGTCCGTTCGACGCGACGAGACCCGGCTGACCCGGTCCCCACCTGTTTCCGTGGAGGTCGGTTACGGTTCCGCCCGCGCGTTCGACGAGGTAGACCCCGGCCACGGTGTCCCACGCGTTCGGTTGTTCGTCGAGCCCGACGACGGCGTCTATCGACCCGTCGGCGAGGCGCGAAAGCGTCAGTTGCGTCGTCCCGAGCTTCCGCATCTCGCCGAACGTGCCGAAGATGTCTCCCGCGAGTCGCTCGATTCCCGGCCGGTCACCGTCCTGATACCGGAGCGTCGAGGAGACGAGAAACGCGCTGGTGTTCGACTCGTCGTTGACCGTGATCGGCCGCCCGTTTCGCTCGACTCCCTCTTCCGTGGCGATGTAGGTGTCTCTCGTCTCGGGAGAGACGTTCACCGCCGCAATCGGCGTCTGGTCTTTGACGACGGCGACGCTCGTCACCCACTCGCGGGCACCTCGGGTGTAGTTTTGCGTCCCGTCTATCGGGTCGATAATCCAGGCGTATCCCGACTCGGGGACGGTCTTCAGTTCGTCTTCCTCCTCGCCGACGACCGCGTCGTCGGGGAACCGCTCTCGAATCGTCGAGATAACCCGCCGTTGTGTCTCGCGGTCGACTTCCGTGACGAGGTCTATCGCGTCGCCTTTCTGCTCGATATCGAGTTTGGTTCTGAAACGCGCCGACGCGTGGTCGGCACCTCTCTCCGCGGCGTCGATTGCGACTTCCTCGCGGGGGTCCGTGTCCATAGCGACTATGTACTACACGGCGAGAAAAAGCCTCGGACAGCGGTCAAGCCTTCGCTGTTTTCTGGCGGTAGACGACGATAGCCGTCGGTTAGTTATTTTCCGAGGGTGCAAGCGTTCTGAGGCACACAATGTACTAGTTCGCGAAATCTCTGCCGTTCTTTCTCTCAGAACGACTAACTGCGGTTGGATAATAGTACGGCACCCCGAGCGAGGCGCTGCGCCCAACGTGGCCCTCCTCCCGAGGCTACGAGTTTGCGGGGCTGAAATCTGTTCTTTCGATGTCTCGACCGCGAGGTTGTACTCTCGCGGCGACTTACCAGACTGACCGCAAGACGCGCTGACAGTTGCCGCCGAACGATTCCTCGTATTCTGTATTCTAACGCACTTCGGAAATCCCGCTGTAATCGCGCTTCTGTGGTCAGAGAGCCGGATATCCGAACTAAACTGCTCGTTTCTATTACACAATTATCTGTGTAATGCTTTGTCAGTTTGTTGTATTGACATTCTCAAATAACAAACAATATATTCACAACTGGGGGTCGCCAGTCGAGTACCGTCTCCAGTCTCGCTGGGGGTCAGTTACAGAAGACGCGAGCGTCGAGTTTTGTACTCGTCTTCCGTCGTCACGTGAACGAGGACCACGTCGGCACTCATCTGCTCGGCAAGCGAACCGGCCTCGCGGGCAACCTGCTTCGAGGTCTCGGATAGGTCTACAACAGCTAGTACTCGGTCCATATCGCCTGCACGTGAGCCCTGTTTGAAGGCACTACGAGTTGGTGACTCACAGACGTTCTCCGAAGACCACACAGTTCCAACGGCCACCAAACACAATCATTCATTGATATATAGTAACGATTATTAACTAACATGATTGACTGACAGACGGATCATGACGGTGGAGTTCGTCCATAGTCCACTACTTACGTTCGTAGTTGGGCTCATACTAGTTGTACTGTTCCTCGTCGTGTGGGACCTCCCTGCGTTCGTGGGGTTGGGTCTCGCCGCGTTCTCCGTCGGCATCGTCAACTCGGTGTTCGTCTCTGACTTCGCTCTCGTCGATGCGGCGACGAGAACGGCAGCGGCGTTCGGAAACGGGATGGAAGGTATCGGTATCCCGATCCTCATGGCGGCAATCATCGGCAAGTCGATGCTCGAAAGCGGGTCCGCTCAACGTGTCGTGCGGACGTTCCAATCGCTCGTCGGAAGGGATAACTCGGAATTCGCGCTGTGGGGAAGTAGCACGGTCCTCTCGATTCCGGTGTTCTTCGACAGCGTCCTGTTCCTTCTGGCGCCGCTCGCCCGCTCGATGCGAGCACGCCGCGGGAAGAACTACGTGTTGTACCTCATCGCCGTGGGCGCCGGCGGCTCTGCGGCGCACGTGTTCATTCCACCGACTCCCGGTCCGCTGGCAGTCGCCAGCGAAGTGGGCGTCGACCTCGGCATGACGATGGCTGTCGGTGTGGCCGTCGCGATTCCCTCGGCGACGATGTCCGGACTCGTCTTCGGCCATTGGGCCAACGCTCGGATGGATATCCCGCTCCGAGACTCGATGGGGACGACGACCGAAGAACTCGAAGAACGGGCACAGCAGAGCAGTGGCTCGCTTCCGGGGACGTTCGAAGCCGCGCTCCCGATACTCCTCGCGGTCGCGTTAGTGAGTTCGCTTACGATTCTCAACACGCTCGAACCGATTTACCCGTCGCTCGCGGTTGTCAGACCGGGAGTCGCGTTCATCGGCGACAAGAACGTCGCCATGACTATCGCTGGGCTTACAGCGGCGCTCACGTACCTCCGTTGGTCCGACCTTTCGCGTTCGCTGTGGGAAGACGAACTCACTGAGGCCCTGAAGAGCGGCGGGAACATCGCTGCAATCACCGCGATGGGTGGCGCGTTCGGTGCGCTGCTCGCCGCGTCAGGAATCGGCCCGTACATCGCCGATAGCCTCCGTGGGATCGGCATCGGACTGCTGGTGACCGCGTGGCTTATCGCCGCTATCGTCCGCATCGCACAGGGATCAGCAACGGCCGCGATGCTGACGACCGCGGGTATCATGGCACCGCTGACGAGCCAGCTCAACGTGCACCCCGCGTACCTCGTCATGGCAATCGGCTCGGGCGGCATCATCTGTTCGTGGTACAACGACTCCGGCTTCTGGCTGATGAAGGAAATCGGCGGCCTGACACAGGTGGAGACGCTGAAAACGTGGACGGCGCTGACGACGATTATCTCGGTTACGGGAATCGTCTCGATTCTCGTCTTCTCGACTATCGTCCCGCTCGCGTGAATTTCGGCCGTCGAAACCGAGCGTCAAACGGAAGCGACGCACGCACCGAAACCGCAGCCGCGTAATCTCGTGGTGTCTTTCTCACCCATCGCTCGGCAGTGAATCTCCGAATGGTCGATTCTCGTCCCGAGTTCTCGAACCCGCCGAACACGCCACCCGGGTCAACGCCGTCACACCGGGTGCCGTCGCCCCGGACGCCGTCGACACGGGGACCGGCTCCGACGATAAGACCGAGTCAGACACCGAACTGACCGTCGCGAAGAAGTCGTGGCCGATGGACGGTTCGCACCGCCCGAGGACCGGGTCCTATCTCTTTCCCGCCAGCGACGACGCGTCGTTCGTCACCGGCCACTTGCTGTACGTCGACGGCGGCTGCGCCGTGCTGTGGCCCCGGTCGGTCGCTCGGTCAGACCGAGGTGAACGTCCACAGCTGGTGTTCGCCGCCGTTGTCGCTCCACTGCTGGACGTTGTCGCCGTCGGCGGTGCCCGCGCTCGCCACCTCGGCGAGTAGCCCGCTGTTCGCGTTGACGAGGCGGTACTGACCGCCGCCAGCGTCTTCGATGGTCCAGGCCTGAGTCGGGTTGGTGGTGTTGCTGTACTGCCGGATGTTGTCGCCCTCCGCCGTGCCGGCGTTCGCGACCTCCAGCCAGAGGCCGCTGTTGACGTTCGTGATCGCGTAGGTGCCGTCGCCGTTCGCCGTGACGTCCCAGTCCTGACACGCGTGGTCGGTGTCGGCGTACTGGCGGACGTTGTCGCCGTCGGCCGTTCCGGCGTCGGCCACTTCGAGCAGTTTGCCGCTGTTGACGTTCGCGATGTGGTACGTGCCGTCGGCGATGGGACCGCTCTCACAACCGGAGGGCTCGCCGGGGACGGGAGCCTCGCTGCTCGGCACGCCGTTGCAGGCGATGACCGGCCAGTCGTTGTTGTCCCACTCGATGCGGTCTTGCATCATGTAGCGCGTCTCGTCGTCGGCGGTCGCCTCCACGTGGTAGAAACACCACCAGTCGCCGTCGGGGCCCTGGAAGACGTCGTTGTGTCCCGGACCCGTGAACTCGCTGTTGCCCTGGAGGATGGGAACTCCCTGATGGGTCTCGGTGAGGTCCCGCAGGTCCGTGCCGTTCTGGTTGTAGTACGGTCCCGTGAACGACGTCGCGCGGCCGCATTCGAGGCGGTAGGTGCTGTCGTAACCCTCACAGCACTGCCCCGACGAATAGAACAGGTACCAGTAGCCGTTGTCCTGGAGCATCACCGGCCCCTCGATCATCTGGCCCGCCATCTGGAACTCGGTGCCGGGGACGATGTCGTCCATCGCGCCGTTCATCTGGACGGCGTAGATGCCTTCGTAGCTGCCCCAGACCAGCCACGGCTGGCCGTCGACGATCACCGTGTCCGCGTCGATGCAGTTCGTCAGGTCGAGGTCGCCGCTCTCGATGACCGGTCCCTGGTCGGTGAAGGGGCCGTCGGGTGTGTCCGAGGTGGCCAGGCCGATTCCGGCGTTGTCGCTCCCCCAGACCGACAGCGAATAGTAGAGGTGGTACTGGCCGTTGTGGTATCGGACGTCGGGTGCCCAGCAGCCCGGGTCCGACTCCGTGGGGTGCCAGCCCGGCGTCTCCGTGAGCGCCGGCGCGATGTACGACCAGTTGTACATGTCCGTCGACTCCGCGATGGGGATGATGTCCTGGGGCGTCTCCGTTCCGTATGCGTAGTAGGTTCCGTTGTCCTCGATGATCGACACGTCGCCGAACCCGATCGGCCCGACCGGGTTGTGGTAGTGCGTGGAACTCTCGTCCGCACTGGCCGTCCCGCTCAGTCCGAGGCCGCCGACGGTCGCCACCGCTCCCGCCCCGAGCGATTTGAGTACTGTCCGTCTATCGATGTTGTTGTCGCCATGACGTTTCGTCATGTCTTCTAGCGCACAGGTTGTACGTATATAATGTTTGTTGATAACACACATGCTAGCTCGGTCGGAACCGCGATGAGAGGACCGACGGCAGCACGGCAGACTGAACAGCAGTTCGGAAGGGAAGCTACGAACGATATCGGGTTGAACCTCCTGCGATACCGACGACGCTCTTCGCTCTGCGACTCTCGGGCCGATTTCTGGCTCCGGTTCGGTTCTCGACACCGAGTTCGCGTCTGCTACGCCCCGCTTCTGTTACGAGCGGGCAGAACGAGGACCGAAGACCGAGGCCCGAACGCTACTCCTGAGCGTCGGGGAGTCGTCGGTTCGCAAGCGCCATCGGGTCGTCGCTGTCGGGGTCGAAGGGCCGAAGGACGACGCCGAACGAAGTCGCCTCGACCGGAACCTGATACCGGTCGAGTGGTTCGGTCGGGGTTCCCCCGAGGCCGGTCACCCGGTGGTCGAGGTTGAACCCGACGGACCCGCGTTCATCCAGTTCGGATTGGTGTTCGGCCGCCGCGAGATTCGCCCACTGTTCGAGGCTGACGTTCGCATCCTCGGCTCCGAGCGTCCCGAGGAGAGACACCTCGCCGTCCGAGAGCGTCGCCCACCGCGTCTGGGCCTTGTTCCCGTTGTCTGTTGGGGGGAGGTAGGGGACGTACTGTTCGTCCACGGTTCCCTCGTAGCGCCCGATTGGGACGCCCCACTTGCGGTCGGGGTAGGTCTCCAGCTCGCCGCGACCGTACCACTCGAAGTCGCCGAATCGCTCGGGGAGTTCGAGTTGGACGCCGACCTTCGGCAGCCAGCCCTCGACCGTCTCGCGAAGCCCCTCGTTGGGGCGGGCCTCCACGTCGACAGCGACATCGCCGCTCCCGTAGACGCGGTAGTGATAGCTGGTGGCGAAGCCCGGACCGTTCGCACCTTCGATGCTACTGAACTCGTCGAGCGGCAACCACGCCACAGCGCCGTCGAGCGGCGTGTCCGCGGCGAGCCCCCCGAGTTCGTCTTCGGAGAGCGCGCGGTCGTAGATGCGAACCTCGTCGAGTGCGGTCCCGTCGGCGACGCTCGAACCGACCTGCGCCGGCGCGTCGATGTGTTGCAGCGCCCCTTCGTAGGATCCGGTTCCGAGACGCTCCCCGTCGACGAACAGCGTCATCTCGCTGCCGTCCCAGACGCCCGCGACGTGATGCCAGCCTTCCGTCCAGTCGTCTGGAACCGGTCCGTCGGCGACGTGCCAGCCGTCGGCGTTGAATACGAACTCCAGATACCCGTCACGACCGTTCTCGCGGCGCTTGAGCAGATACTGTCGTCCGCCCTTGGAGACGTAGACCTGCGCCGCGCCACCGTCCTGTGGCTCGCCGGGGCGGACCCAGAACTCGATTGTGAGTCCCGCGTCGGTGATGTCGAGGCTCTCGGACTGCCCGAGCGAGAGCGTGCTGTCGTTCGTGAACTCGACGGCCTGCCCGGAAGCACCGGTGACGATTCGGGCCTCACCCGTGAGCACGCCGTCGTTGTCGTGTTCGGAACGGTCCGGCGTCTCCAGCCGACGGGACGGTTCGGTGCCCTCGGCGAAGCCCTCGACTGCGACCTCGACCAGCGACTCGTCGCGGCGCTCGACCTCGACAGACTCCACGGAATGAGTCAGTTCGTCCAGACCCGCCTCGTACCACGAGAGCGCGGGGGCGCTCCCCCACTGCTGAATCTCGTTCATCACCGGGGCGCGCCACGAATTGAACAGCGGGCCGCGTTCGAGTAGTTCGGTTCCCTCGTACGCCATTGAAGACAGCGTCCCCACGTCGTCGGCGACGACATACTCGAAGCCGTCACCGGAGATGGTGATATCGCCGGCTTCGTCGACCGATAGCGGTCCCATCGAATCGAGCGACGCGGATTCCGGTTCTGGCGCGTCGACGGGGACTTCTAACTGCTCGAACGCGACTTCGTGACCTGCGTCGGCGTACGCGGTGCTTTCCGCGAGTGTGAATCGCACCGTTAGTCGGCACTCGACGCCCGCCCCGGGATTCGACGGCGCTTCGACGGGGAGGCTGACGCGGCGAGTCTCTCCCGGACCGATGTCGACATCGAAGCCACCGGAGCGGAGCGTTTCGCCGTCGGCGGTCAGTTCCCATCGCCCCTCGACGGCGTCGAGGGACGTGAAGTTGTAGCGGTTCGAGATGTAAATCTCGCCCGCCGCAACGTCAGCGTCGGCGACGCCGACCGGCTGGTGGCTGTGTTTGAGTTGCCACAGTTCGGGCTGTGGGTCTCGATCGGACCAGACCAACCCGTTGAGACAGAACGCCCCGTCGGGGCCGTCGCTGTGGTAGAACTGGAACGGCTCGCCGTCCGCCGTGGTGTCGTTCAGGTCCTGGTTGACCCAGTCCCAGATGAACCCGCCGACGAGGCTCTTGTCTCGCAGCAGGTCGGCGAAGTCGTACGCGACGAGAGCACCGTCCCTTCGTTCGCCGTCGGCGTCGCTCGTCTCGTCGGGGTTCACAGCGCGGTCGTAGATGCCGACGCCGTCGACTGCGAGGTCACCCTCGCCACCGACTCGGACTGGCTCCGTACCAGCGGGAAGTCCCGAGCCGGAGCGATTCGACGTGCCTGCGCGCTCGCCGTCGACGTAAATCGCGAGCGCGTTCGAGTCAGCGACGCCGACGATGGTCGTCCAGTCGCCGAGGCCGCCGTCGGGAATCGGGGCTGTGGCCGTGGCCGTGCCCTCGGCGCCTCCGACCGAGAATTCGATTTCACCGTTCGAAAGCGTCAGCGCGTACCTGCCTTCGTCGACGACGATGGGGATGTCGCCCATCGCGGCACCCTCGTCGACGGAAATCGTCGCGCCGACCGTGAACTCGCCGTCGTGTTCGAACTCGGGGTTTCGTCGGATTTCAATCGCGTCGCCCGCGCCGAGTTCGACCGTCCCGTCGGTGTTCCCCCCCGGTGCCGCGTCCGGCCCGGGAACGACGTCCGGCGACCCGACGAGCACGCCGGGGGTATCGGACCCTGCCCGGTCGGTCGCTTCCCGGACTGGCGGCTTTATGTGCTCGTTCCACATCTCGTGGACGAGTCCCAGACTGTTTCCCATCGCGTGGTTGTACTCACCCATCACCACGGGACGGAGTCCGTCACCGATGTACGACCCGTCGCCGACCGACAGCAACGTCTCGATGTCCGCGTATCGTGGTCCGAGCATGTCGCTGTACTCGACGTTCCAGCCGCCGCCGTTCGGTTGGTGGTAGAGCAGGCGGTCGGACGCTAACCCCTCCGCAGTTCCCTCGAATGACTCGACCGTTCCGACGCCGCTCACGTCGGCGGTATCCTCGGGGATGTACTCGTCAGAGTCGGCCGCTAGCGACGCCATCTCGAGGTGTTCGGCACCCGTCCCGGCCTCGTTGCCGGTCGACCAACTGAAAATCGAGGCGTGATTTCGGTCTCGAAGTACCATTCGGCGGAACTGCGCGACCGCCTGGTCGTGGTAGACCTCCGTGTTCGCGAGCAGTTCCTGCCACCAGTGGCTCTCGACGCAGACTTCGTCTTGCAGGTAGAGTCCGTACTCGTCTGCGAGCCGGTACAGCGACGGGTCGTTCGGGTAGTGGGAGGTCCGGACCGCGTTGATGTTGAACTGCCGCATCGTCTCGATGTCTTCCCGAACGCGCTCGATTGGTACCGTCCGCCCGAAGTCGGGGTCGGTCTCGTGTCGGTTCACGCCCTGAATATCGACCGACTCACCGTTGACCAAAACCTCGGCACCGTGTTGTCCGCGGGTCGTCTCGTAGGTTCGGAAGCCAACTTTCTCCAGCATCGCTTCCGTCGGCTTGCCGCCGGCGGGAGCGAGTTCCAACACGAGTTGGTAGAGGTTCGGATGCTCGGCCGACCACTTCGCGGGGTCCGTTACGTCGGCATCGAGTGTGACTACCGCACCGTCTTCGTCCACGGCCGCGGTCGTTGAGAGGGTCGTAGCCTTGCGCCCGCGGGGCGGCCCGCGGCCGGACCCGGTGTTGTCCGGTGGGTCGCGACCCTGGGGTGCCTCGCGGCCCTTTTGTTTCCCGTTGTCTCGACCTGCCGCGTTCGTACCGTTTCCACGCGGTGGTCCGCGGCCCGGTTTCGTGCGGGAGGTCTCGTAGAGGTGCGCGCGGACCTCGTACTCTCCCGCGGGCGCATCGCCGTAGTTCGCGATTTCGGCATCGATACGAAGTTCGCTGTCTTCGTAGTCGTCGTCGAGGTCGGTGCGCGCGTAAAAGTCCCTGAGGTGTACCGTCGGCGTCGCGAACAAGTAGACGCTTCGGAAGATTCCGGCGTACCGGAACATGTCGATCGTCTCCAGCGCCTCGCTGTCGGACCAGTGATACACCTGCACCGTGACCTGGTGGTCTCCGCCGGCCTCGACGTGGTTGCTGACGTCGAACTCGGCGGGCGTCATCGACCCCGTCCGGAAGCCGACGTACTCGCCGTCGACCCACACGAAGAATGCCTGCTTGACGCCTTCGAAGTGGAGGAACGTCTCGCGTCCGTCCCACGCCTCTGGCACTGCGAACGACCGTCGGTACGTGCCCACGGGGTTGAGGCCGTCGTCGTCGATGCCCGGAACGTCGACGGTGCCGTTCCCGTCGGGCACCAAATCACCTTCCTGACTCGGCTCGTAGGCCTCCCACGAGATGGCATTGTTCGCGTAAATTCGCTGGCCGTACCCCTGCGTCTGCCAAACACCGGGAACGTCTATCGACTCCCACTCGTCGCTCGCAAGGCCGTCGTACGAGTCGGGAAGGTCGGCAGGCCTCTCGTGGAACGCGAACTGCCACTCCCCGTTGAGTAGCTGGACGTACTTCGACTCCGCGAATCGCGATTCGAGTTCGGTAAACGGTTCGTCCGCCGTCCGGGCCGCGTGCACGGACCCGTAGGGAACGGCGGTCGTAACGTGCGTTGGCTCGACGTTCTCGGCGACTATCTCGGGGGCTTCGAGGTACGCCGCGAGATTCGAGACCCGGCCGGGCGACCCCGGCGCGTCCGTCTCCACCGCGGCACCGGATTTCGAACCGGCTCCCATGGCTACCGCGGCCATTCCGGTCGCCTGCAAAAACTTCCGTCGCGTCGGCGTGAGCCGACTATCGGGTGACTGTTCGGTTTGTGTCTTCCGCCGATTTGAGTGTGTCATGGTGCTTCGATGTGCGGTAGGAGGTCTAGATCGCTCGTCAACCGCCTTCCTGACGCGCAGTTGAGGAACTACGACCGTCAAACTATAATCATATACAGTTAACTTAATTCTAATGGCAGTACTACATAGAACCAATAGAAAATGCACGGAGTATTATCTGATTGATGACTACTTGTCACTGAATAGCCGACTCGACCCGTAATCACACCGTGTTAGATAACTGCTATTTTGGGGCCACTCTCGCCTCGTGGCTTATGATGTGGTCTCTCCCCGTCTGTCGTTCGAGAAGCCGATTCCACTATCGTGTTCACTCGGAGTGAGAAGAAACGAGTCAGACAATAACAGTAAAAAGCATTATGTATGTGTGTCTATAGTTTAGCAGTTGCATGGCAGAAGATGACAGTGGCATGAACAGGCGGAACGTCTTGAAAAGCATCGGTATCGGCGCTCTCGGTTCGACTCTTGCAGTGGCGGGGAGCGGGTCAGTCTCTGCGACGACGGACGATTCGACACACTACCACAACGCACTGTACGGCCCTCACTTCCCCGACCCGACGATTCACCGGGACGGAAACGGAACCTGGTGGGCCTACGGAACGAACATGAATCGGAACAACGACTCTGACGAGTTGCTCGTCCCGATTCTGCGCTCTGACAACCTCCACGAGTGGACCTACGTCGGTGAAGCCTTCGACTCCCGTCCGGGCTGGACGTACGGGTCCATCTGGGCACCGGACATCCACTACTACGACGGAGAGTGGGTGATGTTCTACTCGCTTTCACCCCGCCCGTGGGAGAGCGGTGAGTTCGGTATCGGCCTCGCAAAGTCCGACACACCGAACGGCCCCTTCACTGACTACGGCCAGATTATCGGTGACAACGACCACGCGGGCGGCGGGTCCATCGACGGGTACTTCGTCGACTACAACGGCACGCCGTATCTGTTCTGGGGGAGTTTCCAGGGAATCTATCTGATGGAGCTCACCTCGGACCTACAGGACTGGAAGCCAGGGACGCTCCAACAGGTCGCCGGTGACGCCTACGAGGGGTCGACAGTCTTCTACCGCAACGGCTACTGGTACCTGTTTGTCGCAACCGGGACCTGCTGTAACGGCTACAGCAGCACCTACGAGGTGGAAGTCGGGCGCTCGACGAACTTCTTCGGGCCGTACACCGACGTGTCCGGAACGGACATGATGAACTACAACAGCGACAACGCCGGCATCGCGCAACTCACCTCGAACGGTCGGTTCGTCGCGCCCGCCCACGGCGACATCACGACGGACGACAACGGGCAGGACTGGTTCGTCTATCACGCCTACGACCGTACTGGGCCGGAGTACGTAGACGGCGTTCCGGCCCGGCAGTTCTTCATCGACCGTGTCGAGTGGACAGACGACGACTGGCCCGTCATCGCCGGAGATAAGACGCCCAGTCTCCAGTCGGTCGAACCGAACACCAACGACAGCGGCATCCTCGCTGACGGGATTTACGAGATCCAGAACGTCAACAGCGGGAAAGTGATGGAGGTCGCAGATGCCAGTACGAGCGACGGTGCGAACGTTCGGCAGTGGACCGCGAACGACTGCAACTGCCAGCGGTGGTGGGTCGAGTACATCGGCGGCGGCGAGTACCGCATCGTCAACGAGAACAGCAACCGTGCACTCGACGTGCCGGACGGGACGACCACGGACGGCGCGAGTCTCCAGCAGTGGCCGTGGTACACCGGAGCGCCCCAGAAGTGGAACATTATCGACAACGGTGATGGGACCTACCGCATCAAAAATATCGCTACTGATGACGTTGCTGAGGTGTACAACGCCGGGACTGCTGACGGAGACGACGTCGTCCAGTGGCCGTGGAACGGTGGGGACAACCAGCGGTGGAACTTCAACTTCATCGGTGGCGTTCAACCTCTCTGGGACGGCCGCCCTTGGTGATCGGCGTTACTGCGTCACAACGACGCTGATCCAGCACCGCAGCCTCTGACTCCGCGTTGCAATGGCAGTCGTTTAGGTTGCTCGCGCTCGGCGCATCGTCGTGGCACCGACGCGCCGTTTCTCTGTTCGAACGTGGAATCCACTTTGTACCTCTAAGACCAGCACTCGGGTGCGTCTAACATTCGATTACAGATAGCTCGACTCGACTTCTCTGAACCAGATACACGTTCTGTCTCTGAGAGTTCACTGATGCTTGTGTTGAAAGGAAGTGACGCATCAAGCTATCCTCCGAAACTGTGGACCAATCCCAAATTTAGTATAGCGATATATAATTTATCAATCTCTCGTCGCCTCCCCCGTCCTAACTACTAATCCTCGTTGTCTGTAGTAGACAACGATACTAGTATTCAATTCAAATATATTTCATAATCACCGATTGTCTCGAAAATCCCGGATTCAGATTCGGATTGGTCGGCGGAGGCCCGGTTTGGGTGCTCCGGCCCGGGAGTTGTGGACCGAACAAGCAGCTCGCAGGTGAGACATCGGAATGTAGTGGTTGGCTGTTCCAGTGCGTCGCCAGTTCGGTACTGCGACTCGATGTTGAACCATCGAGCGTTAGTTCTGGAAATAGCTTCTTCGGCCCTCACAGTTCTATTCTACGAGGTTCGGGGTGTCGATCTCCTGTTTTCACTCGTCTTGTACCGCAATACGATAGTCGGGGATTCATAAATTGTATAGCGCAATATCATCTGTTGCCATGGAGATAGCTGACTCGGAATTCATTCTGGATTCTCAGCCCATTTTACAATATAGAATAACACAGCTATCTGTGTAATGGTTCCAGTACGTTTTCACCCCCTCACATGTCCCAAAATCAAACGTTCTGACTCCTCAAAAGGCATCGAACACACAGAATGGACCAGATCGATATCCGATTCGTAGCACAACTGCTTTGGACAACGAAAATGAACACGCTTAGTATGCGAACCGGTGTCATCATCGCCGGCGGGTACTCGACGCGGTTCGGTGCGGAGGACAAAGCAGTCGCTTCTCTCGCTGGGACCCCTCTCATCCGTCGCGTCGCCGACCAGATGGTCGGTGTAATCGATAGCCTCGTCGTCAACTGCCGACCGGAACAGGCTGATACGCTCCGAACCGCGCTCGACGGTTACGACCACCCGATAACGATTGCAGAAGACGCAGAGTGCGACGAGGGGCCGATGGCGGGAATCCTGACCGGTTTGCGGGCCGTGGAGACGGAGTACGCGTTCGTCGCCGCATGCGATATGCCCTTTCTCGAACCCGCGCTCATCGACAGACTGTTCGAGCGGGCGGGCGGTCACGACGCTGCCGTGCCGCGGGTCGGTGACGGCTGGTTCCAGCCTACTCACGCGGTGTACCGAGCCTCGGCGATGGCCGACGCTTGTGAAACCGCGCTAGCTGAAGGGAGCCACAAAATCATCGACCCGCTGTTCACTCTCGACTACGTCGTCCTCGGGGAGGACGAGGTGCGCGAGTACGCGAGCCTCGATACCTTCGAGAACATCAACACCCCCGAAGAGCTCGCTCACGCGGCGGAACAGTTGCGCTAGCGTTCTACGGCGGCCACGACGGGGTCAGACGCCGTCAACTGCGTCAGTACGACGCGTGGGACGTCCGACTGAGCCAGAACGTCCGAAGCAATCTCCCGTGCGACAGCCTCGAGGGCCGCGTCGTCGACCTTGTTCAGCACGGGAATCACTGTCGCACCGTCGGGGACATCCGCGTGGCCGCCACGTTCGCTGGTGAGTACTGTTGCGACGTCGGACGGGCGGATCGTGTCGCCGAGTTCGAGGTCGGTGAGGGCGGTGACCCGCTCCGGGCGGTGGACGCACGCTTCGGTAAGCGGTTCGCCGACCGCGTGGACGCTGGCGATGGGGAGGACGGTGTCGGCAGTCTCCGGGAGTTGTGGTTCGCGGTCACCTGGTGCCTTGAACTCGCGCATCCGCGCGCCGTCGGCCTTCACCAGCACGGCGTCGGTGGCGTCCGATTCTCCGATGGCGTCGACCACGTCGGGGTCGTACCCGCGGTAGCGGTCGTCGCGGTCGCGGTCGGGAACGACGCCCACCGGCCAGTCCGCCACCCGTTCGAGCGCGGCAGCCGGGCGCTCGGTCACGACCACGTCGGCGACGTGCTGGTCGAAGATGGGGATGCGGACGGTGGCCGTCACGACGGCGCGGTCGAGTTGACGCGCCAGCGCGTACAGTGTGGACTTTTTACCGCCCGCGCCGACGACGCAGACCACGCCGCTTCGAGCGCAGAGCAGATCGGCGAGCGTCATATTCGCTCCACGGGTAGTGTACAGTTCGCCGTCCCGCCGTTCGTGTGGTGTTCAATCATGGAGGTGGTCGAAGTCCTCGGTGAGTTCAGTAAGGTCGAGGCGGTCGATAGTCTGGGCCGTCGGCACGCCGTTTTCGTCCCAACCACGGCGGCGGTAGTACGCGTCGAGCATCGAGTCGAAATCGTCGCTCTCGACGACTGCACCTGCGCGTGGCCCTGTCCCAAGCGGCTCTTGGAGCGTGGCCGGCAGCGCATCGTCCTCGCGCGAGATACCTTCACGGACGTTGAACAGGCGCGTCACGTTCCAAACCCGTTCGCCGACTGTGGCGAGTTCCCCGACGGTTTCGAGGCTGACCGATTCGAGCCACTCCCGGCCGAGGTCGTCGAGCGCGTCGCCGAAAAAGTCATCGGCGATAAGACTCCAGAGTATCGACCGCTGGTCCTGTTCGCGAATGACCTCCGCCGCGGTCCGGTCGGCTCCCCAGTTCCCGTCGAACACCTCGCGCTCGATGGGTCGCGCCCGCCGATGGCACGCACCCCGATCGCTGGTCGCGTACGCGAGTGCCATGCTCTGCGCGCCGCGCGGGTCGTAGGCAGGGAGCTCCATCGACTTCACCGTGGGGACGAGGTCTCGCCCGCCGAACTGCGTCGCCGCCGCTTCGACTCCGTCCGCGAGCGCGTCGCCGAGGTCTGACTCGCGTTCCGCAATCTCCCCTAAGAGGGCGCGTGCTCCGTCGGGGTCACCGAACGAGAGTGGGCGGTCGAGTACGTCGGCGGCGTTGGCCTTGATGGTCCATGCGACTGCGCTACCAGCGCTAATGAGGTCTATTCCGAGCCGATCACAGGTCTGTCCCAACGCTGCGACGGCGTCGAAGTCGTCGATGTCGAGTCCGGCTCCGAGCGACATCGCGGTGGCGCCGCGTGGGACGTAATCGCCTTCTTCCGTGGCCACGCGATACCCTCCCGGAGTCGTCGCCTCGGCGTATTCGCGACCGACGGCTCGGTCTTCGACTGTCGTGATTCCTACTTCATCCGTCTCGTCGAAGTGTCCGCCACTCCAGCCTCGCGTCGAGAGTGCGCCGATTTCGTTCGCGAAATCGATCGTCTCGACGGTCCCGCTGGCCCGTAGCCACTGTCCGGTAGAGGTCTCTCGGTACTTCGTCGTGTAGGCCTCTCGCAGGTCGTCTAACCCGTCAGGGGGGTCTCCTTTCGCGATGATCGCCTTCAGCCGCTTCGAACCCATCACCGCTCCCGCTCCCCCTCGGCCCGCGTGGTGGTCGCCGGCGTCGGAGGCGATCGTGGCATATGCGATCTGTCGTTCTCCCGCGGGGCCGATACACGCGACAGACGCGTTCGGGAACGCTCGGGCCGTTTCGACCGTACTGGCTCCCCACGTCTCGGCGGCTTCGATTGTCGCGCTCCCGTCTTCGATGACGAGGTGAACGGGGTCGGACGCGATGCCCGTTACGAGCAGGCCCATGTGCGACCCGAGCGCGCCGGCCAGGGAGTCGGGAAACTCACCCCCCGCGTACGAGTCGAGAAAACACCCTGTCAACGGGGATTTCGTGATGGCGGCGTATCTCGAGGCACCCGGGAGATAGCCCGAGAGCGGGCCAAGCATGAACAGAATCGCGTTTTCTTCGCCGAGCGGGTCGACGCCGGCGTCGAGTTCGTCGTAGAGATAGCGGGCACCCAACCCTTTTCCGCCGACGTATCGCTGTCGCCACCCGTCCGGAATCGGCGTACTCTCGACCGAGCCGGCGGACAAGTCGACTGTGAGGAGTCGGTCAGCGATTGGAGGCGCCATCTGGTCGTTCGTCAGTACCGGCGACCAAAAAGATGATGCCGTTCTCGCGGACCGTCGAGCGATTTCGAGGGGCGAACGTCTCCGACAAAGACGCACAGTTCGGTTTGTTCGGTGTTCGAGGTGCCCAACACGAACGGACAGGAAACCAGAAATATCAAAGAATAGTTATGATGTGTTTTTTCACGACGGCAGTTCGGAGAACGGCGGGTTCTGTCTCCTGTGTGAGTCGGCCGCCCCAGTCTTCATTACGACCACTCGTGAGGCGTCACACACATCGACATGTCCACAGCCGAAATACCGATTACGGTCGTTAGCGGTCCACTCGGGGCGGGTAAAACGACGTTGGTCAATCGACTCCTGAACGACCCCGGTGACAGAGACATCGCCGTCGTCGTCAACGATATGGGCGAATTGAACGTCGACGCGGAATTAGTCGCGTCAGAGGCTGACGATGGAGTCGTCGACCTCTCGAACGGCTGTATCTGTTGCCGGTTGCAAGACGACCTCGTGACTGAGGTGACGCGGTTGGCGGAGACGCGTTCGTTCGACTATCTCCTCATCGAGGCCTCGGGAATCAGCGAACCGCTCCCGATTGCGCGGGCGCTGACGGGCGAGTCGAACGAGGGCGGTCTGCCGGAACGACTCCGGTTAGATACCACGGTCTCGGTCATCGACGCCTACGGGTTTTGGAAGGCGTTCGACCCGGAAGAATCGCTTCCGGACGCCGCCCCCGACCCGGAGCGTCCGTTGACGGAGGTGCTCGTCGAGCAGGTCGAGTTCTGCGACGTGTTGTTGCTGAACAAGTGTGATATGGTCCCCGATGATGCGTTGGACGCCGTCGAAGCGGAGATTCGGGAACTCCAGCCACGTGCGAGCCTCCACCGGACGACCTACAGCGAAGTCGACCCGACGCGGGTTCTCGATACGGGACGCTTCGATTTCGAGGCGGCGAAGCGCCATCAGGGCTGGAAACGAGCCCTCACGGGCGACGGGGCCGAGGCGGACCACGACCACGAACACACCCACGACGATGCCGCCTCGGCAGCGACGGCCCACGGTGTCGAATCCTTCGTCTACCGTCGAGACCGCCCGTTCCACCCGCACCGACTCGATGCTTGGCTCGGTGACTGGCGGGGGAACGTCGTCCGTGCGAAAGGGTTCGCGTGGGTCGCGAGTCGTCCCGAAACGGTTCTCGGTGTGAGTCAGGCGGGGCCGTCGGTGCAGGCCGGCCCCATCGGTCGATGGGAAGACGATGACCCCGAGACGCGACTCGTGTTCATCGGCCGCGGCCTCGACGAGGGCACAGTGACTCGAGAACTCGACGAGTGCCTGGCGACGACGGACGAACGAGGGGCGGCGTACCCCGACGACCCGTTTCCCCGCGAGTCTGCCTGATACATAGTGCGAGCGCATACCCGCGTCTTCAGGCGCGGGTCAAGCGGACAATAGCGTACACAACCACCGACGGTAGTACGGCTGGATTTCCCACCGTGTAAGGTGGTTTTAAGACACACGCTACGTATAGTGTGTAGTACGGATGAAGACCACACGGCACGCAACGTACAACCTCAACTACCACATAGTGTGGATACCGAAGTACCGTCGGTCGGTACCCGTCGGTGACGTTGCAACCCGTGTGCGAGACATCCTCCACGAAATCGCTGACGAGAAGGGGTTGGAGATTATCGACCTCACTGTCCAACCCGACCACATCCACCTGTTCGTCAGTAGCCCGCCGAAGCACGCTCCGTCACTTCTCGCCAACTGGTTCAAAGGCATCAGTTCGCGGAAGTACAACCACCGACACGCCGACCACGACAGTGAGAAAATCAAGTGGGTGCGAGGCTACTACGCGGGGACAGCAGGACACGTTTCGAGTGAGACTGTCGAGAAGTACATCCAGCGTCACGAGGAGGACGAACAGTGACCGAACTCACCGAGACGCTGGAACTGAAGCTTGTGGAACCGAACACCCACAAGCATCGGAAACTCTGTGAGACGGAACAGGCGTACCAAGACGCCCTTGAATCCGCGTTCAACGCTAACTGCACCACACAGTCGGCGGCGAACGACGTGGTAGTCAACTACGACCTGAGCGGCTACGCCAAGAACGCGCTCAAGAAGTACGTCCCACAACTCTGTGGCGGAAGCTACGACGCCAAAGAGCTTCACGACGACCACCCCGTTCGGTTCACGAACGAAGGCCCGAAGCTCGACCACAAGCCACAGAACGCTATCGAGTGGTACGTCAAAATCCCGCACCACGACGACTACAACCTCTGGTTGCCCGCGCAACCGAATCCCGAACAGCGAGAGTGGTTGGAAGCGTTGCACGCAGGAGACGCAAAGATGGGCGAATGTCGGTTGTTCGACCGTGACGGCGAGTGGTACTTTCACATCGTCGCCACGCGGGACGTGGAGGAACGAGAGACCAGTTCGGTGGAAACGCCGATTGGGGTAGACATCGGGGAAGCCTCTTTGTTAACGGTGTGTCACCGTGACGAGCGCGGCTCCCCGACTGCACCCAACCTCTGGAACGACGAAGGCATGCGAGTACGGCAACTCCGTGAGACGTACTTCACGGCGACTCGACGCCTTCAAAAACGCGGAAGCGAACGTATCGCTGAATCCTACGGCGACGAGTTGTGGCGACACATCGACCACATCCTTCACACGGTCACGTCGGAGGTCGTCTCCTACGCCGACCGATTCGAGAATCCCGTGTTGGTTCTGGAAGACTTGACGCACATCCGTGAGAACATGGACTACGGCGCGTTCATGAATCGACGGCTTCACGGATGGGGCTTCGCCAAGATGCACGCTCAGATTCGCTACAAGGCGTCTGAGAAAGGGATTCGTGTGGAGACAGTGAATCCCGCGTACACCTCGAAAACGTGCCACTGTTGCGGAGAGACGGGCTACCGTCCGAAGCAGGCGACGTTCAAGTGTTCCAACTCGGCGTGTTGGGTTTCGGAGTACCAAGCAGACGTTAACGCCGCGCTCAATATTGCAGACCGCTACCTCAGTGGAGAGAGTCATTCAAGAGAACACACGGATGGCGATGACTCGGCTGAGGAAGGGGGACATTTGACCGTCCCACAAGACAGCCAAGCCGATGCTGACACCCAGCAAGAGACGCTTGGAACGTATGCGTCTTGAAACCTTAGGGCCGCACTCGGCCTGAAATCCCATGGTGGGATTCCCGCGACTTTAGGCGCGGGAGGAGGTCAATAGGCCGCGCCGAAATCGACCTCGTCTCGGAGTTCGTCCCACGGTTCGTGGAAGCCGTAGGTCGACTCCGAGTCACCGCTGATTACCGTCTGATACACCTCGTCGTACTCCAACAACTGCGTCCAACCGTCGTGGTACCGGTAACTGCAGTACTGACACATAGAACGCGATACCGGACTAACCGGCAAAGGAGTGTCGGTGAGGGGGCCGAGTTGAGAGACTCCGCTACGTTAGGGTTCCAGCAGTACCTTCGTGACTCCCTCCTCGCGGTTGTCGAACTTCTCGTACATCTCGGGCGCGTCGTCGAGGCCGACGCGGTGGGAGACGGCCCAACTCGGGTCGGCGCGGCCTTCGATTATCATGTCCCGGAGTTGTCGGTTGTACTCCTTGACGTTACACTGGCCGGTGCCGAGTGCCTGACCTTTCTCGAAGAGGAGGCCGAAGTCGATGCCGAGGCGACCCTGAGCGGCCATCTCGTCGGGAGCGCCGGGGTCGTCTGGCACGTAGAGACCGGGAATACCGAGTTCGCCGGTCGGTCGGACCGTCCGAATGAGGTTGTTGATGACGACAGCCGGGTTCTCGCGAGCAGGGTCGTACGCGGCGTCGGCTTCCTTGTCCGGGTCGATAGCCTGGTAGCCGACCGCGTCGACGCCCTTGTCGACGCCGCCGCCGTGAATCTCTTTGATCTGTTCGACGGGGTCGCCCTCCTCGAAGTTGATGGGCGTGGCGTCGCAGTGCTCCTCGGCGAGTGCGAGGCGACTGGGAACGCGGTCGACGACGTAAATCTCGGCAGCGCCCTTGAGCTTGGCGCTGTAGGCGGCCATCAGGCCGACCGGACCGGCACCGTAGATAGCGACGGAATCACCGGCTTCGAGGTTAGCGAGTTCCGTGCCGTGCCAGCCCGTCGGGAAGATGTCCGCGAGCAGCGCGAACGAGTCCTCGTGCTCCCGTCCGTCCGGTAGCTTGAGCGCGTTGAAGTCGGCGTACGGAATGCGGAGCTTCTCGGCCTGCCCTCCTTGATAGGGTCCCATGGCGACGTACCCGTACGCTCCCCCGGCGAACCCCGGATTAACGTTCGTACAGAAGCCGGTGTAGCCGTTCTCACAGTTCTCACAGAAGCCACAGGCGACGTTGAACGGTGCGACGACGCGGTCGCCGACTTCGAGACTACTGACGGCCTCGCCGACCTCTTCGACGATACCCATATTCTCGTGGCCGAACACGATTCCCGGCTCCGCGGCCGTCCGTCCCTCGTACATGTGGAGGTCGGACCCGCAGATGCAGGTCGTCGTGATGTCGATGACGACGTCGTTTGGATGTTCGATCTGGGGCTCTTCGACTTCTTCGACTGCGACTTCTCGTTCGCCTTTGTAGACGACTGCGTTCATAGACATTGTGCGGACTCCACTCGGCCTCTGCGAGCGGTTGCTATTTATATCTCGGGTCGATTCAGCCTTCCTGATATCGGACACTTCACGCTTGAGGAGGGTTTAGTAATGCATTCTCAAAATATCAGAAAAATTATTATGTGTGTTTTCTATGTTGAACCCGGTTCGATTACTCGCTCACTGAAGCTCGAGTTCGAACTCGACGGTCGCGGCCGCGTTCGGCGCTATCTGTCCGACCGACTGTCGCAGGACCGTACCGCAATCAACTTCGCCGGAGTCTGTATCTCACGTGCGAGCCGAGATATCCCACAAGCACTCTGTTTTCTTACATGATGTGCGGGGCGTTCGCCCCCGGAATGAATCCACGACGGACCGCCCAAAACGGCTGGCGATGAAGCGCATCAGTAGCACTTCGACACCTCGGCAGTTGTTGGCGCATACTGTCAGGTAACGACGGACAGCGATTTGGTTCTCACCGTGGGACGGCGTCCGCTCGCGCCCGACGCGGAGCGACTCGGTGACACGTCCGACACGTCCCGACGAGAATGCGCTTCCGAACACCCGGTACCAGAGTAATGACTACTTCAATCGCATGTTCTCGGCTCGCTCCGCCGCGAGGTCGGTAATCTCCTCGACGTCGCTATCGGAGCGGTCCGCGAGGACCCGAACCAGCATCCCGAGTTGGACGGCCGCAGTCTCGCGTAACTCCGACGCCTCTTCGGTATCGTTGGCGAAGTAGTACTCGTGTCGACCGTCGTGGTGGACGAGCCCGGTGTACACGGACAGGACGTCGTCTTCGCGAGTCGCATCGGCCGCCTTCTCTCGAACGTCGTCGAACCGTGGGTTCGTCATCATCACGGTAGACGGCACGTCGCCGCCTTAGGTCTTTGCTCCGCTCGCTGTCCCGTCCGGTGCAGTCACCTGTCTCCCGCCCAATCGCGCTCGCGCCGACTTCGACGCGTTCGGGAAACCGAACTCGAAGCCGGTTCCGAACTCTCTCGAATGCCTCGACCCCGCACTCCGGCGCGCGTGGGTTGGGATGATTTTTTAACCCCGCCGTGTCTCTTCATCCGTGAGAATGAATCGCACAGGCGAAGGGCTCCAGTCGCCGACTGTCCGGGTCTCGGGAGCCGGACGAACGGAACACGGCGAGCGCGTCTTGAGCACCGCACGTGCCGCCGCCGACTCCGTCACGGTCCTCCGAACGGGACCCACCGGAATCAGCGAGTACGACCCGTTGGTCCTCGCGACCGACGCGGGACGGACTGTGTTTTTCCCAGCTCCGGAGACGCCGAAGGTCCGAGACCTCGTCGCCGCCATGGAAGATGGGGAGTTACCGACGGACGGTGGCGCAGCAGTCGTCGAACATGACGTCGAGACGACGACGCTTCCGGTTCCGACGGACGGGCCGTTCGCGGTGGGGGAGCGGCGCGTCCTCGGTCCCTGTGGGTGGGTCGGCCCCCTGGACCCGACAGCGTACCAGTTTCACTCGCTCGATAGAGACGCGGGCGCAATCGCGGACGCTGGGCTCGTCGGTCGCGGCAGAGGTGATGCCACCGCTGACGAACCGGTCGCGGACGCTTGGCGACGCGCACGAGAGGCCGACGGCGACCCAGTCGTCGTCGTGAATGCAAACGACGCGGACGACCGGCAGCGGGCGGACCAAACGCTCCTCGCCGGGTCGCCGATGTCGGTGCTCGACGGAGTGGCGGCCGTCGCCGAGTACCTCGATACGACTGATGCGGTCATCCACCTCGCAGAGACCGACACCGAACTCCGGGAGCGTCTTCGGCAGGCCATTGCGGCCGCTGCGGACGAACTACCGGTCGTTCCGGTACTCGTCGCAGGCCCCGACGAATACCGTGCCGGCGAACCGACGGCGGCGCTCGAAGCGATAGAGGGTGCGGATAGAATTGAGCCCCGTCTCCAGCCACCGTCGCCGGCCGAGTACGGGCTCTACGGTCGCCCCACGGTCATCCATACGCCGCGGACCTTCGCCCATATCCATCTCGCGCTCTCGGACCCGGAGGAGACCAATAGAAGCGGGTCTGGATCGGCGACGCGACTGCTCACTGTCACCGGCGACGTGACTGCCCCCGCGACGATAGAGTTGGGTTCTGACGCCCACCTCTCGGCGGTTCGGAACGCCGTCGAACTGGAGGGTTCGTTCAAGATGGCCTGCGTCGGCGGGGTTTTTGGCGGAGTCACCCGGACGCTGGATATCGCACCAACCGTAGCCGGACTGACTGCGGCTGGCCTCGGAACGGAGGGCGTCGTCGAACTGTTGAACGATGAGCGGTGTGCGGTTGCGACTGCCGGAGACCGAGCGCGCTTTGCCTCGGAAGCCAACAGCGGGCGGTGCGTTCCGGGACGAGAAGGGACCGTTCAACTCACCGAGCTGTTGCGAGCGGTCTACCGAGGCTCGTTCGACCGGGGGAAGATACGCGAACTCGGCCGGGTCATGACTCAGTCGAGCAACTGCCTGATCGGTGCCCATGCACCGCGTCCGGTCCTGACTGCGATGGACGAGTTCGAATCGAGTTTCGAAGCACATGCTGACGGCCGCTGTCCGAGCGGCACCTGTACTGACAAACTATGAGTACTGACGACCCACTCCCGGGCGTTCCGGAGATAGACGACCCACAGCACGAGACAGCGGTCACGGCGGAGTTTGAGACCGGGACCGCGAACGACCCACCCGTCGGAACCGGCGGTGAGAGTCCAACGACAATCACGGTTAACGGAACACGGGTTACCGTTCCACCGGGGTCGACTATCATCGACGCCATGCAGGCCGTCGACGACGAGATAGTGAGCGTGGACCCCGGTGCCGACAGCCTCGACGAGGACGCTGACGTTCCGGCGCTCTGCTACTACGACCGCGAAGGCGATGCGAGCGACGAAATCGGTCCTCGGAGCGAGTGTCGAACCTGCATGGTCGAAACGGACGAACACGGGGTTGTCCCCTCCTGTTCGTTCCCAGCTGAGGATGGGCTGACGGTCGAGACCGACACGGCGACCGCCGAGGAGTGCCGGAGCGTCAATCTCGACCTCGTCCTCTCTAACCACAATCTGCGCTGTACGACCTGTAACGGAAACGGACGCTGTGAACTACAGGAGACGGCCATCAGCGAGGGGGTCGACCACCCGCGCTACGGCGTCTTCGACGAGCGCAGCGAATACGAACCGCTCGACGACAGTTCCTCGTTCATTCAGATCGACCGCAACAAGTGCATCCTCTGTAACCGGTGCGTCGAGGGCTGTAACGACGTTCAGGTCGAAGGCGTCCTCCGCATCGAGGGCTCCGGGGAGGACACCCGCATCGGCTTCCAGTCCGACGCCGAGACGATGGCCGACTCCGACTGCGTCTCCTGCGGACACTGCGCCACGGTCTGTCCGACCGGCGCCCTGACCGAGAAGGATATCGGCGGTGCCGGGACGCTCCCGCTGCCGGGATTCACACAGCGGAACTCAGTCGGACGAGTCATCGAACACGAGGAGGTAGAGACGCTCGACGACACGACGGCACCGAACCGCTCGCCCGCTCCCGGTAGTGCGGGGAGTGCTGGGGACGAAGCCAACGCAAGACAGGAGGAGCAAAGCGGTGTCGCCCGCTATATGGATCAGAGCAAACGCCGGGCGTCCGACTTCCTCGAAAAATACGGTCGGAAGGCCGTACTCGCGGGCGAACACACCGCGGAGAACATTGCGGCGCAGACGCTGCCAGAGGGTCGGCTATTCGACATCGCGTCGCTCGTCAGCGACTACCGATTGGGCAAGGTCGACAAAGCGGAGACGACGTGTGGGTTCTGTGCGGTCGGCTGTCGGTTCGAGATGTGGGGCAAAGACGGCAACGCCCTCGGCGTCCAACCCGTCGACGACCCGGACAATGCACCGGCCAACAACTTCTCGACGTGCGTGAAGGGGAAGTTCGGACACGACTTCGCCAACAGCAAGAAGCGGCTCACGAAGCCACTGATTCGAAACGAGGACGGCGAGTTCGAGGCGGCCTCGTGGGACGAGGCGCTCGACTACGTCGCCAGCGAACTCCACGGGATTCAGGACGAACACGGCGTCGACGCGGTTAGTTGCCTCGCGTCGTCGAAGGGGAGCAACGAGGAGGCGTATCTCGTCCAGAAGTTCGCTCGACAGGTGCTCGGCACGAAGAACATCGACAACTGCGCCCGACTCTGTCACTCGTCGACGGTGGCGGCGCTCCAACAGACGCTCGGCTACGGCGCGATGACGAACCGCATCAACGAGGACATCGGCGAGGCCGACGCCTACCTCATCAGCGGGTCGAACACGACCGAGTCGCATCCGGTGTTGGCGACTCGCATCAAGCAGAACGTCCGCGACGGGGCCGACCTCGTGGTGTTCGACCCCCGGAAAATCGGCATCGCCGAGCACGCCGACCAGTACACGAGAACGACGCCTGGCTACGACGTGGCGTGGCTCAACGGACTCATCCGATACCTCATCGAACACGACCTGCACGACGAGACGTTCATCGAACGGAATACGAACGGGTTCGAGGAGGTCAAGCAGAAGGTCCAGGCGTTTACACCCGAGAAAGTCGAGGAACTGGCCGGCGTCCCTCCAGCAGAACTGCAGTCGGCCGCCGAGACGCTCGCAAACGCCGAGAACGTCGTCTTCGGCTGGGCGATGGGGATGACCCAATCCAGCCACGGGACGGAAAACCTCCTCGCGATGGCCGACCTCGCGCTCACGCTCGGGCAGGTCGGGAAACCGGGTGCCGGACTCTCTCCCTTCCGGGGCCAGAACAATGTGCAGGGCGGCGGCGGCGACATGGGTACCCTGCCCGGCAGTCTCCCCGGGTACCAAGACCCGGCCGACGACGAGGTCGGCGAGAAGTTCGCCGAGGTGTGGGGCGAACGTCCGCCGGCCGAACCCGGGCTCAAAGTCCCGGAGATGCTCAGCGAGGCCCACGAAGGCAAACTCCGCGGAATGTACATCGTCGGGGAGAACCCCGCGCTCTCGGAACCCGATATCCAGCACGCCGGTGAGGCGCTCGACGGCTTGGACTTCCTCGTCGTACAGGACATCTTCATGACGGAGACTGCAGAGCACGCGGACGTGGTGTTGCCGGCGGCGACCTCGCCGGAGAAACACGGCACGTTCACCAACACCGAGCGTCGGGTACAGCGGGTTCGAGCGTCGGCGGAACCGCCCGGAAAGGCGCGTCAGGACTGGGAGATTACGCAGGAACTGGCGGCCAGACTGGGCTACGACTGGGGCTACGACCACCCGCGGGAAGTGATGGACGAGATTAGCGAGCTGACGCCTATCTACGGCGGCGTCAGCTACGAGCGTCTCGAATCGGGCGACGAGCACGGACTCCAGTGGCCCTGCTGGGATGAAGACCATCCCGGTACGCCGTATCTCTACGACTACGAGGAGGGAGAGTTCAACTTCGACGACGGTCTCGCCCGCTTCGTGCCGGCAGACGGCGGCCATCCCGGTGAACTACCGGACGAGGAGTACCCCCTCACGCTCACGTCCGGGCGGGTTCTCTATCACTGGCACACCGGACAGATCACCCGACGTGTCGAGGGGCTTATGAGTCACGTCGGCGAGAGCTTCGTCGAAATCAGCCCGACGACCGCCGCGGAACTCGGCGTCTCGGACGGCGAGTACGTCAGGGTCGAATCCCGCCGTGGCGACATCGTCGTCAAGGCGGAGGTGACCGACCGCGTCGGCGACGGAACGCTCTTCATCCCGATGCACTTCGCGGCCGGTGCGGTCAACAAACTCACGCAGGAAACCTTCGACCCGCAGGCCGGCATTCCGGAGTACAAAGTGTCGAGCGTGCGCGTCGAACCGCTCGGACCGGATGCCGACCCGGACGTGCTGCGGACTCCGGACGCAGGTGCTGGCAGCGCCGACCGCGGCAGCGACTGATTTACGGGGGTCGCTTCGTTTCGCCGGACTGCTCTACAACACCTGGCGGCTTGCTGACTCCCGCTGAAAGCTGGGATTTGTGGCGGGGTGGACTACGCGCCTGTACTGGCGTTCTCGGCTCACGGGCGGTCGGAGCTTTCAATAAAGTGAATAGCGCTATATCTATTATCGATCGGTGGTGTCCCACCCATCCTCCGGGGCTGTGAACGCGCCACCGACGGTCGAGTTTGATTCTCCCGACAGACGCTCGTATTGTTGATTCTCTATCGGTTCGTCCGTCTCCTCAATCTGCTCCGCGCGGAAGGACGTATCCACACGAGTCGCAGACGAAGGCGACGTCGTAAAACGAATCGTAGACGGCGAGACTGTGACTACACTTTGGGCAACGCATGCATTTCCTTAGCCATTCGATAGTCACTTAACCCTTACTACGACGATTGTCGTTATCTCTTGGAGAGCGGTCGCGTTTAGTTCCGGTGTTAAGATTTGCAGAGAAAGAAAAACTAATGTGGGGCTCAATCGTCGAGTTATATGGTCGATAGCGTAACCGACCAACGAGGCTAACGTAACAGTCATGTCATAGACGTGGCGTTATGGGCGGAGTAGGTCTGTCCCGGTCGAAGCTTATGAACACCTGACAGCACTACCACGTCGAGCTCAACACACCACCCGCTGCCATCATTTTTGTTCTATATCTGATAGCTTTAACCGCGAGTTTCGCCTCCCGAGTTAGAACTCTTGTGTCGCTTGGGAGCCATGGGTCACCGACCAGTTGGGAATAGTCCGACATCTACCTGAGCTTACGCGATGACCCCGCTTTCACGTTTCCCCCAGTCGAGATATTGTTCTCGATACCAGAAAACTTAGCAAAACTTGCCAAGTTGTGCGAGTTGAAACGCAGGAGTGTAGTGTCACTGAGTCGGCCACCTCTCTCCATAAGCAAAAGCGTAGACCCAAACCGTCTGACGACGCTCCAGGAACACAGTCCGTGTTGCAGTCTGGGGATAATTACAGGACGGAACTACTGTCTTCGTGAACTCGGATGCGCGATCGAGGACGAACGCCTCGGAGGGCCCGCCGTATCGAACCCTCTGTGAAACCGGCCCGGCGGTGTTCTGGGAACGGGTCGTATTTCGGCGTCGGCTCGTCGCGCCAGCAGCGATAGATTTCACGGGGCACTCTCTGGACCGGGTGCCGGATACGGTCAACGTCGTCGAGCTAACGGAACTAACTGTTCGCTACTATGCCCACGGGTTATTGCCGCTGTTCACTATGACGGAACAACATACCGGATGCCTCGAACCCGCCCGGAGAGACCGGTTTCGTAGAGTATCCGCTGCTACCCTGATAGAGATTACATACGTATGCTTGTAATCATTGTGCGCAGAACGATATTGTCTCGTTCTGAAATAGGGAACCTTAGAGAAATTGCAATGACCGCGTTACCGACGGATTCGAGGCACCAGCGCTTCGACCTGCGTCCATCGCGTAACTGGATGGTTCCGCATCTGACCTCGTGCAAACAGGGAACAAGGCACAATAGTTATTTAACCGGGTACTGATGAAAGAACGTATGCAGAGTGAAGTACGCGTTAGCAGTCAGGAGCCGATAGACCATATCTCGGAGAACATCTACGGTCACTTCGCCGAACACCTCGGACGGTGTATCTACGGCGGTCTCTGGGTCGGCGACGACGATAGGGTCGAGACCGAGGACGGCATCCGAATGGACACCGTCTCGCTGCTCCGCGGACTGAATATGCCGGTGCTCCGTTGGCCGGGTGGCTGCTTCGCCGACGATTACCACTGGGAAGACGGTGTCGGCCCGCGAGAGGACCGTCCTCGCCGGCGGAACCTGTGGTGGACGCAGGGGCGAGAAAACGTCCCCGAGGAGTCCAACGAGTTCGGGACGGACGAGTTCCTCCGACTCTGCCAACTCCTCGACACGGACCCCTACATCGCGGTCAACGTCGGGTCGTCGACGCCGCAGGAGGCGCTCGACTGGATCGAATACTGCAACTACGGCGGCGACACGGAACTCGCCGACAGGCGGCGAGAGAACGGGCAAGAAGAGCCGTATGGGGTGAAGTACTGGGGCATCGGGAACGAGAACTGGGGCTGTGGCGGTCGGTTCGCGCCGGACGAGTACGCCGACGAGTACCGCCGGTTCGCGAACTACTTCAACGGCTTCGATAAGCTGATGAACGAGGACTCGACCGAATTCATCGCCTGCGGACACCTCACGGACGACTGGAACAAGGTCTTCTTCGACAGCCTCAACGGCGGGATGGAGTTCGGCCCCGGCTCGTTCCTCGGCATGGGGTCGCCGTTCAACCTGATGGACCACTTCTCCGTCCACCGCTACTATCAGGCGGGCGGTGACACCGATTTCACCGACGAGCAGTACTACAAGATTTTCGCGCGCGCACAGAAGGTCGGTGGGGACATCGACCGAGCCGCCGAGACGATTTCGGAGTACGTTCCGGAGGGAGAAATCGGAATCATCGTCGACGAGTGGGGCGTGTGGCATCCGGAGGCGAGAAGCGACAACGGACTAGAGCAGGAAAACACCGTTCGGGACGCGCTGACGACCGCCGGTGTGCTCGACCTCATCCACGCGCGGGCCGACGTCGTCTCGATGGCGAACATCGCACAGCTCGTCAACGTCCTGCAGTGCCTCGTCCAGACCGACGAAGAGGCCGCGTGGCGGACGCCGACGTACCACGTCTTCGACCTGTACGAGAACCACGTCGGCCAGACGGCGCTCGAAACGAGCGTCGACACGGAGCAACGCGAAATCGAGGGCGAGGACCACGACGTCCCGATGGTCTCGGCGTCGGCTTCTGAAGGCGACGGAGAACTGTTCGTCACGGCCTCGAACCGCCGCCACGACGAGGCTGAACTGCTCACCGTCGACGTCGGGTCGTCGGCGTACTCGGTGTCCTCGGCGACCGTTCTCTTCGAAGACAACGACATCCGGGAGTACTCGACGAAGGAGAATGCGGAGTCGTTCGAAGCCAGCGACTTGGCCGTCACCGACGAGGGCGACGGAACTATCACGTTCGAAGCGCCGCCGGCGTCCGTCGTCGGTCTGACGCTGACGGAGTAACGGAGCCGCCGTCGTTCTTTTTCGAGCTGACACCGGGGATACAGTTATTATGGTGTCGTGTGAACACATAGCAGCGTCATGAGCGAACGCGATTCCATCCGCCAGCACAGCCGCCGGAAGTACCTCGCCGCGGTCGGCGCCGTCGGGGCCGCAGCAGTCGGGTCAACCGGCGTTATCGCGGGCAGCGGCCGCGACGACGAACAGACAGACGTCGAAGGAACGCTGTACTCGCCCCCGTCGGACGCGCCCGCCCCCGGGTCGCTGTATCCTCGAGTCACGCGACTGAAACACGGGTCGGGAAAGGGCGGCGAGAAGCAGTTACTCGCGACGTTTGAGTTCTACCCGTCGATGAGCGGCGGGTCGGAGCCGTATTTCCCCGTCTACCGGAGTACTGACGGAGGACGAACCTGGTCGAAGTTCTCCGAGATTCACGACACGAGCGGGAAGGGCTGGGGGCTTCGATACCAGCCGACTCTGTTCGAACTCCCGCACGCGGTCGGTCCGTGGCCGGCCGGGACGGTCCTCGCCGCCGGGAACTCCATCCCGATCCTCGACGACCCCGAAGACGTCCCCGAGGGCGAGATCGGCGAACTCGGCGAGACGAGCATCGACCTCTACGCCAGTACCGACCGCGGGGCGGCCTGGGAGTTCGTGAGCACCGTCGTCACGGGCGGCAAGGCCGTCCCCTACGACGGGAACAGCCCCGTCTGGGAGCCGGAGCTTGGGCTGGACGACGACGGGAATCTCGTCTGTTACTTCGCCGACGAGCGGATGGGGAGCGACGACGACTACAATCAGCTGGTCGCGTACAAAGCCTCCGAGGACGGCGGCCAGTCGTGGGGCGACGAGCAGTTCGTCGCGGCCATTCCGGACGAGACGACGCGCCCGGGGATGCCCACCGTCACCCCGCTGCCCAACGGTACGTACATGATGAGCTACGAGGTCATCGGGCCGGACTACCTGTACGGCGAGGTCCACGTCAAGACTTCGCCCGACGGGCGTGACTGGGGCGACCCGACGGACGCGGGAACCCTCGTCTCGACCGCCGACGGCCGGCGGTTCATCAACGGCCCGTACGTGACGTGGACCCGCGCCGGCGGCAAAGACGGAACGATACTCGTGTCCGGAAAACAGCTCGTCGACGGGAACCGCGAGCTCGCGGAGGGGAACGGCGAGGTCGTGCTCGCGAACTCGAACCTCGACGGGAGCGGCGACTGGGAGGCGGTCGACGCCCCGCTGTCGTTCGAGACGGAGAGCGACCTCGGCGGTCGGGCGTTCGTCGGTTGGACGACACCGCTGCTGCCCTCGCGCCACGGGGATGAGCTACTGCAGCTCACGTCGGTCGCGGACGGGCCGAATCTCTGTGAGATCAGTTACGGCGTTCAGTCGCTAAAACTCGACGACGGGACGTAGCGTCACCGTCGAAACGTCGCGGAGAAATCGTTTCGCAGACTCTCACCGGAGACTGGGCGGTCGGTCGGAGCGGTCGAGTCCGCTGCGTCGGCCGCGTCCTCTTTTTGGGCGCGCGTCTGGGCGGCCAGTTCCGTGTGGAACGCGGCCACGAGCGCGGGAAACACGAGCGGGAGTGCGACCGTCAACACCGAACACACGACGAGTAGCGTCGCGGTCACGACACCGACCAGCACCGTCGCCACCGGCCGCTCGACGGACCACCGGTATCCGTCGGTGACAGCGTCGAACGCGTCGTCACCCTGCGCGAGCGCGACGAATGCCAGCGCGAAGACGACCCACGCGTGGTACGCGAGATAGAACCCGACCATCCCGAGAACGCCCGCGAGCGCCGACCCGGAGGCAGCGAACCGGCCGAGATAGAAGACGGCGAGAGCCGGGAACGCGACCATGAGCCCGCTGAAGAGGAGCGCGTCGAGCCAGTAGTTCGAGAGCGTCGCTCTGACGGCGTCACGGTCGATGTGGCCCTGTTCGCGGACGGAGGCGACGGCGCTGTAGACGCCCAACGTCGCCGGGCCGAGCGTGACCAGGGGGATCGATGCGAGTACCCAGCCGACGCTGATGGCGACCATCTGAACGGGGTGATGGAACACCGTTCGGACCGCGGCGACGAGCGCGCGGTGGACGCCGACGGTGCCGTCCGCTGACTCGCTCATCCCGTCGCGCCCTGCATCTGCACTGCTCGCACGATCTGTCCCTGGAAGATGAGGTAGATGATGAACAGCGGCAAGGACCCCAGAATCGCGACGGCCATGTGGAGTCCGGGCGTGTCGATGTTCCCCTGATAGAGGTTCACCAGTCCGATGGGAAGCGTGTACGCCGTCTCGTTCGACAGCACGAGCAGCGGCCAGAGGAACGCGTTCCAGTTGTAGACGAACATGAACAGCGCCAGCGCCGAGAGAATCGGCTTCGCGAGCGGGAGGATGATGCGGGTGTACACCTGGAACGTGGTGAACCCGTCGAGCCTCGCCGCCTCCTCGTACTCGACTGGGATGTCCTTGAAGAACTGGTAGAGGAGGAACACGCCGAGCGGACTGGCCACGGCCGGCAGTATCACGCCCCAGTAGGAATTGATGAGGCCGAGGTCCGAGACGATCTGGTACAGCGGAACAATGTTCATGTAGTACGGAACCATGAAGCTCGCGAGGATAACCCCCATGACCACGCCCTGTCCGGGCCAGTCGAGCCGCGTGAGCGAGAACGCGACCATCGAGTCGATGACGACGATGAGCAGCGTCGCACCGGCGGCGATGATGAAGGTGTTGATGGTCCACTCCACGACGAGCGTGTTGTTCAGTAGGTACTGGTAGTGTTCGAGCGTTATCGGCTCGCCCGCGAGCGGCGGTATCCAGTAGGGTCGCGGGTCGCGCAACAGCTCGGTCGGCTGGAAGGACCGAGAGAGCGTGTACAGGTACGGGACCGCCATGAGAACGGCGAGGCCGTAGAGGAACGCGTGAAGCAACACGTTCCGCACCGTGTCGCCGTTGAGCCGCGCGCGTATCGAGCTCTGCGATGTCGTTTCAGTCATTTGAGTCACCGATTACTTTGAAGTTCACGATTGCGATAATGATGAGGATTGCGACCAGCACGTACCCCATCGCCGCGCCGTAGCCGAACTGCTGTTGGGAGAAGGCGCTCCGGTACAGATAGTAGACGAGCGTGTCCGAGGTGTCCTTCGGGCCGCCCTGCGTCATCACGTACGGCTGTGCGAACACCTGGAACTGGAGGATGAACTGTACCATGACCACGAACACGACCGAGTTTCGCATCTGGGGGAGCGTGATATCCTTGAAGGCCCGCCAGCCGGTCGCGCCGTCGAGGCGTGCGGCCTCGTAGAGCCGTTCGGGAATGCTCTGTCGGGCCGCCAGGAAGATGACGAAGTTGAACCCGACCAGCCACCAGACGGTCATGAACGCGAGCGCCGCCATGACGAGGTCCGGCGACGTGAGCCATCCCGGCGGGTTGTCGATGAAGAAGCCGAGGTAGTAGTTTATCAGGCCGTAGCTCTGGGAGTACACCTGTCCCCAGACCAGCGTCACGACCGCGACAGTGAGGACGTACGGGCTGAAGTAGATGGCCCGGAGCGTGCGCTTTCCGGCCACATCTCGGTTCACGCCGAGCGCCATTATCAGCCCGAGGATGACCAGCGCTGGAACCGAGATGGCGACGAAGAGGAGCGTGCCCTCCATGGCGTTGTAAAACACCGGGTCGCGGAACAGTTCCACGTAGTTCTGGAGGCCGACCCACTCCGTCTCCGTGAGGTCGAACTTGTTCGGGTACGTGTGGAAGCTCATGTAGAGCCCCTTCAGCGCCGGCCAGATGAGGAACACCGTGAACACGGCGAGGTACGGAAGTGACCACAGGACGCCCTCGATGGTCTCCTTGCGGAGACCCATGACTGTCTTGCTGTTCGTCGCGTTCTCACCTCCCATAATGCGTTCTGTTATCCCCATCTTCGATTACTCCGAGATGCCGTTAGAGACCGTCTGGATTCCGGAGTCGATAGCCGCCTGCGGCTCAGAGTTCTGCGCCCAGATGTCGACGAGCCACGTGTACCAGTTCTGCGCGTTCGGGTCGCCGTTCGGGACCTTCGGGTGGTAGAAGTAGTCGCCGTCTTCGGCCATCTCAACGTACTTGTTGAGCGTCTTGTCGTAGTACGGACTGTTCTGGAAGGCGTCGGACTCGTAGATGCTGTTCGCGGCGGGCAGGTGACCGGCTTCGGCACCCCACGAGGGGTTCTGTGTGGTCATCCAGTGGGCCACCTCGGCGGCGATTTCAGACTTGGCGTCACTTCGGCCCTGCTTCTTCGGGAGGACGATAGAGTGGCCGTCCGCCCAGACCTTATCCTGCTGTTTGTTCGGACCGACGGTCGGTTCGAAGAAGCCCCAGTTGAGTCCGTCGACGTTTGCTAAGGCCGCCACGTACCACGTTCCGTTCATCGCCATCGCACACGTACCGTTCTGGAAGGCGTTGTTCCCCCAGTTGGCCTCGCTCGTGGGCTTCGACCAGCCCATATCGCCGGTCATATCGGAGAACAGCTGGGCGACGTTCTGTCCGGCCTCGCTGTCGAACGTTGGGTTCCACTCGTCGTCGTACAGGCTCCCACCCTGCTGTTTGACCCAACTACTCCACACGCGGTACGAACCGAAGCCGTCGTTGTACGGCGACTGCGTAAACGCGTGGGCGTCAGTATTCTCGACGACCGCGTTACCCGCTTGCTGGAACTCCTCCCAGTTCGTCGGCGGACTCTCCGGGTCCAGGCCGGCCTGCTCGAACAGGTCCTTGTTGTAGTACACGCCAAGGGGATGCATGTCCATCGGCAGCGCGTTCACGTTGCCGTCGACGGTGACGAGGTCCCAGTGGCTCGCGGTGTAATCGCCCTTGATCGACGCCGTGTCGGCGTAGGTGCCGATTGGGTCGATACCGCCGTCCCACGCTCGCAGGTACGCGGCGTGCATGATCGCCATGTCGGGCGCTTCTCCGCCCGAGAGGGCGGTGAACAGCTTGTTGTAGTACTCGTTCCACGGCGTTCGTTGTCGATTGATGGTCACCTCCGCGTCCGTGTCGAGCGGCTGTTCCTCGTTGAACTTGTTGACGATGCTCTCCATAATCGGCCCTTCGCCACCGCTGAACAGCTCCCAGAAGGTGATTTCGTAGGACTCGCTCCGCGTGTTTCCGGAGCTGCCACCGTCGCTGTTGTCACCGTTACCGCTGCCGCTTCCGCTGTCTCCACCGTTGTCGCCGTTACCGGCACAGCCTGCGAGTGCGACGGTCCCCGCGACTCCGGCAGATTTGATAAACTTCCGACGGGTACTGCTAGTGATAGCTTCTCGAACCATGTGTCACATGTACATGCTGGGGCATGGATTAAACTATTTTCCGTGACCAATACTGCCGGTAGATGAGGCCGGACACGCCACCCGTTCGTCCGTCTGTCGTGGCGGCGCGGTGAGCTGACGTTCAGAATGCGCTCGCGTACCCGAATGATGCAGCCTTGACCGGAAGTAACCACAACTATTATTAGTTCTCTTGGCAACCCACGCACTATGGGTACTGTTAGCATCGAAAACGTGCGGAAAGTCTACGGCGGCGACTCGGATATTGTCGCTGTCGACGACATCAGCTTCGAGATAGAAGACGGGGAGTTTCTGACTATCGTCGGTCCCTCGGGTTCGGGCAAGTCGACGTTGCTCCGTATGATTGCGGGTCTGGAAGATATCACAGATGGGACGATACGTATCGGAGACCGTGTCGTCAACGGCGTACAGCCGCAGGACCGCGACGTCGCAATGGTGTTTCAGAACTACGCGCTGTACCCGCACATGACCGCGCGGAAGAACATGAGCTACGGGTTGCAGTTGACGACCGACCTCCCCGAAGACGAGATCAACCGACGGGTGATGGAGGCGGCGGAGATGATGGGCGTCACGGACCAACTGGACAAGCATCCCGGGAACCTCTCTGGCGGTCAGCAACAGCGTATCGCCACGGGCCGCGCCATCGTGCGCGAGCCGTCCGTCTTCCTGTTCGACGAGCCGCTCTCGAACCTGGACGCCAAGCTCAGACTGCACATGCGGACGGAACTCCAGCAGTTACAGGACACGCTCGGGACGACGACGGTGTACGTCACGCACGACCAGGAGGAGGCGATGACGATGTCCGACCGCATCGCTGTCGTCGACGGCGGCGAACTCCAGCAGATAGGGACGCCCGAGGAGATATACAACGAACCCCGGAACCTGTTCGTGGGCGACTTCGTCGGGAACCCGCCGATGAACCAGTTCAAAGTGCGGCTGTCGGGCACGTCGCTGGTCGCCGACGGCTTCAGTTACGACCTCTCCGAGAGGGTCCTCGAACACATCAAACAGTACGCCGACGGAGTAGACGAGTTCGTGCTCGGTATCCGCCCCGAGAACATCACCCTCACAGACAGCGACGAGCCCAACGCGGTTCGAGCGTACCTCGACGTCCGCGAGCCGGTGGGGTCGGACAACTATCTCCACTTCGACATCGAGGGCGAGGAGTGTTGGGTCCGCGTGCCCGGAGACGTCAAACCCGACACGAACCAGGAGCTATCGCTCGCCTTCGACGAGGAGCGGCTGCATCTCTTTCGGCAATCGGACGGCATCAACATTCTCGCTCAAGAGGAACCGTCGTTAGAGGCGGCGGCTGAACAGTAGTGTTTTCGCGGAGCGAGACGCGAACGACGCGTCGATGAGATTCGTCGGTGAAGGCGGGAGTCGGAACTACGGTTCGACTCCGACGAGGAGCGGCGACGCCATCGATGTCGCTATCGGTCTCCGTCGGTCCCCCCCGTCGGCAGACTGAACTCTTCGAGGATATCGGTGGGTGTGGGTGTCATACGGTAGTGACGCCGTTCGAGAGGGTGCCGATACCCTCGACGGTGATGTCGACGCGGTCGCCTTCTTGGAGGTCGAACGGTTGTTCGGGGACGAGCGAGGTACCGGTGAGGATGACCGCCAGTTCGGGGACCGTGTTGTGGCGCGTGAAGTACGACACGAGTTCCTCGCAACTGCGGACCATCTCGCTGGTGTTCGTGGCGTCGTCGTAGATGACCTCGCCGTCGCGCTCGATAGTCATGCTCATCTCTAACTCGTGAGGGTCGTCGATGTCATCGGGCGTGACCACGCACGGGCCGAGCGAACAACAGCGGTCGTAGACCTTCGCCTGCGGCAGGTAC
>NZ_PSYX01000006.1:0-237716 GCF_003586325.1 Haloferax sp. Atlit-10N | reverse complement strand
GAGGGTCGTCGATGTCATCGGGCGTGACCACGCACGGGCCGAGCGAACAACAGCGGTCGTAGACCTTCGCCTGCGGCAGGTACAGCGGGTTTTCGCCCTCGATCGACCGACTGCTCACGTCGTTGCCAACAGTATAGCCGACGATTTCGCCGCGCCGCAGGACGATACCGAGTTCGGGTTCGGGGACGTCCCACTGGGAGTCGTCTCTGACGCCGATGGCGTCGCCCGGTTCGACGGTCCGAGAGGGGGTGGCTTTGAAGAAAATCTCCGGCCGGTCAGCGTCGTACACGTCGTAGTACATGTCCGGCATGGAACTCTCTTCTTCGCGCGCCTGCTCGCTGATCTGGTAAGTGACGCCCGCCGCCCAGACTTCTTCGGCGTCGACCGGGACGGTCACGTGCTGGTCGACGAACTCCTCGTCGATCACGTCGGCGTTTTCGGTGAGTTCGGCGGCGAGTCTGTCAATTGGGATTCGGGCGATAGCGGCCACCCGAGCCAGGTCCCCGAACGTCCGGAGGTCCTGGTCGGCGGTCGTGAGGTCGTACGTCGTGGAGTCGCGAGTTGCCGTGAGACAGCGCTCTCCCGACACCTCAAGCTGGTGGTACTGCATTCGAACCCTGGTTTATAACCAAATCTAATAAAATTATGTTCTGTGGTGTCTTGCACCACACGTTGTCTCCGCAGTCCGGGGGACGAACGCTCACGTTCTGAATCACAGAATAAATTTGTCCCGAGTCGTCGGCTCGGCGGAACCACCTGCAACGAACTGGCAGAAAATGTCGGCTGATGCTGAAAACTGCAGTTTCGTTGCACATCCGTAAACGCGAAATCGGCTATGGATGTTAGAACGAGCATACACACTCTCTCTCTCCCATCGGATGGCGTGGGGCTGTTAGCCGTGTCTGTGTTCGGATATCGTTGGTTCGCGCCGTTTATCGAACCGAACACCGGTGGTTAGAACTTGATAAGACATTCTTGATTTCAGAATGAAGTGTCCCGAAACCACGCTGATCTCCTCCGTGGCAGGTCTGAATGACTCCGTTTCTGAACCAAACCATTACAATCGTAGTATTGTACGAGAAGTCTCGTTCGAACTCACAACTGGCCGTGAAGAGCCTATAGAGGACCGAAAAATCCACTTTTTAAACGACGTTCTCTAGTTTGGAACACAATCTCGAATATCGGTGTCTGTCTGTCGACGGTCGAATCACGGATCACCCTACGTGCCCCGAAGGGAACGTTCCACTTGAGAGCCAATGGTGGCCTGTGTAAATTCGGCGACGAAGGACGCGGGGCCGAAGTCGGTAGCCAAGTGCGCGGTCCGAACTGTGTGCCTGTGCCGTTGAGTTACAGCCCACTTGAGGGTGGCCACCGCGGGGACCGTCTTCGACGCGGCGACGGCGCGGACATGGTGAAAGTGTTCCCCACCGGCACGCTCGGACCGGGGTTCGTCTCGGCGCTCGGTGGTCCCCTCGGCCACATCCCGACCGTCCCGACCGGCGGGGTCGGACTGGACAACGTCGGCGAGTTCGGCGTTATCGAAGCGAACGCCCGCGCGTTCAGCGCGGCCGTCGAGGCCGCCCGAACCAAGTAAATTCGGCCGGTTTCGAGGCCGTGGTTCGTTACTGCCTCGTCGGTGCGTCACGTTCGACTACAGTGGGTGCGACCGAGTTGCAGGGTATATCGACTGACACCTCTTCCATCTGCGGGTGAGGGAATTCCGACCGTGTTTGAGATATCACGGGTTGCAGTCTCTCTCCTGTTCGTGCCACCCAACCTGTGTTGGTGTCGTCCGAGGTGCAGGGAGGGCTCTCGATGGGTCTCTGCCCCATCTGAATTGTATATCCGTAGAAATATTGTAGCGCCATTCAGAAAATCTGAATATTCTAAATAATCTGGATTCCCTAAACAATTTTGTATAGTGTGGCCCCACCGAGATTATAGCTTCATCGTGTTATTTCTATGTTCTATCTAGGACTAACTATTAATTTTTGGAAATCAATACAACTCAATCAGTGCGATTCGCCATCCGACTAGGAATCTTCCCCGAACTGTTATTGCATATTTTGAGCACAATCTGATGCGTGCCTTCGGAAGCGACCGTCCAAATTCTGACGTCGGCCGTCCTCGTCGGCAACGGTCTCCGACCCCGCACGTAACCGTCTCCGATACTATTTATACCAGAAGCAATATGGAAGTGACATGAGCCGACAGCGACAGCGCAGAGTCTCAGTCGACCCCGTCCGACCGCCGAACCGACCCTCCTCGGGGGGCCAACTATGTCGTTGACGGGGGCGTTCACGAACGCGATTCTCCCGATTCTCGGCGTCGCCGTCGTCGGCTATCTCCTAGCACGAACGACGGACATCGACGTCGGGCCGATAAACACGCTCGGATTGTACGTTCTCATCCCGGCGTTGGCGTTCCACAGCATCGCCACGACGACCCTGGACGGCGGTGAAGTGCTCAAACTCGGCGTCGGCGTCGTCGGCTACGCGCTCCTCATGATTGCTATCGCGTGGGGCGTCGGCCGGCTCGCGGGCGAGTCGGGGCCGCTCCTCGGCGCGCTCATGCTGGCGGCGGCGTTCCCGAACTCGGGCTTCGTCGGCATCCCGCTGTCCGGGTTCGCGTTCGGCGAGGTCGGACGAACGACCGCCGTCATCTACCTCACCATCCAGAACCTCGTGGTCTACACTCTCGGCGTCTACATCGCGTCCAACGGCTCCGACAGCGGAGTTCTCGACGCAGTCACGGAGATATTCCGTCTCCCTCTCCTGTACGCCATCATCGCCGGCGTCATCGCCCGCGCGCTCGGTCTCGTCCCGCCGGCCGATTCGGCGCTCATGGAGACCGTCGGACTCGTCGGCGACGCGTCGATTCCGGTCATGTTGCTCATCCTCGGCATCCAGCTGGCGGAGACCAACGTGTCCGTGATATCGCGGTCGCTCGCGCCGACGGCGCTGAAACTCGTCGTCGCGCCGCTCGTCGGGTTCGGACTCGCGCTCGCGTTGGGGTTCAGCGACCCGACCGTCGCGAAGGTGTTCGTCCTTGAGTGTGCCACTCCCGCCGCGGTCATCCCGCTGGCGCTCACCATCGAGTACGCCGACGAGACGGCGGTCGACGGTATCACCGCCCCCGAGTACCTCAGCACGACCATCTTTACGACCACCGTCGCCAGCGTCGCCGTCCTGACCGTTCTCGTGGCGGTCTTGCAGGCGGGGGCGCTGTTCTGAGTAACCTCGGGACGGCGGTATTCGGGCCCGTTATCGACGAACGATCTAGATTCACATTTCGAAAGCACCGTTTCTGATACCCGGTCCACTTCTCGCGTGAACCTCGAACAAGGGTCTCGCGGCGCACCACGGAGTCGCGCTGGTTGTTGTCTCGTAAACGCGGCGAGCCGTAGCGGCAGTCGCTTCTCAGGTGGGTGTCAGGAGAGTGCCAGCGCCACGAAGCCGCTCGACACTACGCGGGACGGTACAGCGTAGAACCGACTGATGACCCCACTGCGGTCTTCTCCCGTCTCGTAAACTGCGAACGGTGGCACACTGGATTACAACCATATGTCTGTAATGGAATTGTTACAGATATACGCCTGTAATCTCGACTGAATATGCGGGTCGAGCGTCGACTCCGAGGGACACCGCACTCGCGTTTGTACGCCTCCATTCTCGATATGAAAATGAGTGTTTAGCGGCCGCCCCGTTCGTCACCACGCGACTCACTCTCGATACGAGAACGACGGTCGTGTTACCGGTCGTAATCCGCATCGCCCGCGTGAGGCGAACAGTCTCCCGGGCTCGACGAGGCGGATAATCTCCTGTACCTCGGCCTGATTACGCTCGGTCTCGGGGGCGTTCATGGTTCGGTCACCGGTGGGGACGTTCACGCTCTGCTCGGCGATTATATTGATGTATTAATAATTTACAACACGCAAACGGAGTGGTCCGGCCACGCGGGTACTGTCGGTTCGAATCGGAGTGAATCGGCGTTTGAGGCTATCTGTTGCCGGTTCTGTAGCGAAACTCGCTCATTTCGGCCCCACACCGTCGTTTTCCTCTCGAAAATGCTTGGGGCCCTCGTTGGCGCTCGCCGGGCTCTCTGACCGCGTTCCGACCACCAAAATATTTAATAATTGATACTGTTTGACTCAACACGTCATGGTATCCGAAAAGCGGTTCGTCCAGGCGGACGACGTAGAGACGATTCAATTGGACTGGGGCACGCTGAAGTGGATGAACACACCCGAGGTCACCGGCTCCGAGGGATTCAGCGCCGGCGTCGTGTTGCTCGAACCCGGGAAGGGCCACGAGCGACACACCCACCCTGATAGCGAGGAGATACTGTACATCCTCGGCGGCGAGGGCGAACAGACCATCGAGGACGAGACCCGGACGGTCGGCGCGGGCGACATGGTTCACATCCCCAGTGGCGTCGAACACAGCACCATCAACACCTCGTGGGAGCCGCTTCGGTTCCTCGCTGTGTACTGCCCGCCCGGCCCGGAAGCCGTGATTCGCGAGGACGACGACGCGACGGTCTTCCCGCCCGGCGAGTTCCCGGACAACTGATTCGCGCGGACGAGCGACTTCGTATCGACGCCATTTCGGTCGGGTCGCTCGCCCGACGCCCGGCCGCCGGTCGATTCTTCCGAAATATTAAAGTCGTATGCGATGGCCTGTCAACTCGGATGAAGTATACTCGTGCTGAATCACTCGACCGTATCGAATCCACGATCGAATCCGGCGACCCCGTCATCGGCGCCGGTGCCGGAACCGGCATCTCCGCGAAGTTCGCGGAACGCGGCGGCGTCGACCTGCTCATCATCTACAACTCGGGGCGCTACCGGATGAACGGTCGGGGCTCGCTGGCCGGTCTCCTGCCGTACGGCGACGCCAACGAAATCGTCGTCGAGATGGGCCACGAGGTCATCCCGGTCGTCGAAGACACGCCGGTGCTCGCCGGCGTCAACGGGACCGACCCCTTCCGCGAGATGAGCGTGTTCATCGAAGACCTGCGCCGTCGCGGCTTCTCCGGCGTCCAGAACTTCCCGACCGTCGGACTCATCGACGAGGACAGCAGCTACCGGAAGAACCTCGAAGAGACCGGCATGGGCTACGACAAGGAGGTCGAGATGATTCGCGAGGCGAACGAGCAGGGTATGCTGACGTGCCCGTACGTCTTCACCGAAGAGCAGGCCAAAGCGATGACCGAGGCCGGTGCCGACGTCATCGTCTCCCACATGGGGCTGACGACCTCCGGCGACATCGGCGCGGAGACGGCGCTCGACCTCGACGACGCGGCCGAGCGCGTGCAGGCGCACCACGACGCCGCCAAGTCGATCCGTGACGACGTTCACGTCATCTGCCACGGCGGCCCCATCGCGTGGCCTGACGACGCGGAGTACGTCCTCAACAACACCGAGGGCGTCGTCGGCTTCTTCGGCGCGTCGAGCATCGAGCGCCTCGCCACGGAGGAGGCCATCGAGAATCAAGCGCGCAAGTTCAAGGAAATCGACTTCTGAGGGCTTTCGAGACGTTCTCGTTCGAGCGATTGCTACCGCTGCGGTGATTAGTCGTCGCGGAGGCGGTCTCGCGTACAGTCGGATTACTCGACTGCGTACACCTTCGCGTCGGTCCCACCGAAGTACAACCGCCCGTCGACGAGCGCCGGGCTGGACCCGACGCCCCGCCCGTCGATTTCCATGAACCACTCTTCTTGCCCGTCGGTCGTGATGGCGTGGACGCCGACCCCGTCGCCGTCCGACTGCCGGTGCGTCCCGACGTAGAGCGTGTCCTCCGTCAGGACGGGACTGCTCCCGACCTCCAGCGCGGGCGTCTCGAAGCTCCAGTTCTCGGCGCCGCTCTCGCGGTCGAAGCGGAACACCTTCGCGTGGTTCGTCGTCGGGTCGTCGAGCGTGTTGTAGGGCGTGTGACCGACGTAGACGGCTTCCTCGCCGACCGCGACAGAGCCCGAGATGTATCGGCCCGCCGTGTCGGCGAGCCACTCTCGCTCGCCCGTCGCCGCGTCGGCGGCGTGGACGTTGCCGTTCCAGTCGGTGAAGTACACGGAGCCGTAGGCGACCGCCGGGCTCGACCATATCATGTCGCGGGTCTCGTAGCGCCACTCGACCTCGCCGGTCGAGCGCGACAGCGCGTACAGCGCCTCGTCCGAGGAGCCGACGTACACGCGGTCGTCCGTGACCGCCGGACTGCTGACGACCTCGTCTCCGACCTCGTAGTGCCACTCCGTCTCGCCGGTCTCCGCGTCGAGCGCGTACACCCAGCCGCTCTCCGAGACGTTGGCCTCCTCCGCGTACCACGCGCACGCGAGGTTGTGACAGCCGACGCCGGTGTAGACCGTCCCGTCCCAGACGGTCGGGCTCCCTCGAATCAATCCGTCGAACGCCCGGGACCAGCGTTCCTCGCCGGTCTCGGCGTCGATGGCGTACAGGTGTTTGTCGTACGACCCGATGTAGACGATACCGTCGGCGTAGGCCGGCGTCCCTTCGATTCGATGGCCCGCTTCGAAGGACCAACGGTCCTCGCCGGTCTCCGCGTCGAGCGCGTACAGGGAGCTATCGGCGCTCCCGATGTAGACGGTGTCGTCGGCGACGATTGGGCTTCCCCAGAACGCCCCGTCGGCCTCGAAGGTCCACTCGATCGAGGGTTCCGAGTCGAGCGGGGACACGTCGCCGATGTAGCCGGTGTTGTACCGCCCCCCGCGGAACGTCGGCCACGAGGTGACCGGTTCGGACACGGGGTGGCTCTGCGACGTAGACGCGACTGGAGGTCGCTGACACCCCGCGGCGAACGTGAGCGCGGACGAGGAGAACGCGGCGAGAAATCGTCGTCGGTTGGTCCGTTTCATGTCCCGTGTGTTCGAGTGTCACGAAATAATATTGTCGACTGACTGACGGCGACCGGGGCGAAGAACCGACTTCGAAATGCGAGACTGAGCGCCGGGGCAGGAACCGGAACGAGAGCGGAACGAGAGCCGCGGAGCAAATCGGAACGAGAACGGACCGAAACGGAAGCGAGGTGGGAGAAAAAGAGCGCGTCCGTCGCGCCGAGGGGCGCGCGTTCGGCGCGGTCAGACGACGAGGTACTCGTCGAGGTCTTCGGATTCGAGTTCGTCCACGGTCCCTCTGTAGACGATGTCGCCCTGGTCGAGCACGTAGCCGCGGTCCGCGATTCGGAGCGCCTCGCGGACGTTCTGTTCGATGAGGAGCACCGTCAGCCCCTGGTCGGCGATTTCCGCGACGGAGTCGCCTACCGCCTTGACGATTTGGGGGGCCAGTCCCTCGGTCGGCTCGTCCAACAACAGCAGCTTCAGGTTCGGGAGCCTGAGCGTCCGCGCGATGGAGAGCATCTGCTGTTCGCCGCCCGAGAGCGTCCCGGCCTGTTGGGTCCGCCGCTCGTCGAGCCGCGGGAACAGGTCGTACAGCTCGTCTATCGACATCGTGCTCTCGCCGCCGCCGAGGCCGCCCCGGCGGATGGTGTTCCACCAGCCGCGGGTGATTTTCGACATCTCGAGGTTCTCCTCGACCGTCAGTTCGGAGAACAGCCGACGACCCTCGGGAACGACGCCGATGCCGCCCATGGCGATGTTGTCGGCCGGCCAGTCCGTGATGTCGTCGCCGTCGAACCGAATCGACCCGGACCGAATCGCCGGCGGTTCGGTCCCGGCGATGCTGCGGACCGTCGTCGTCTTCCCCGCGCCGTTGCGGCCGAGGAGCGTGACGACCTCGCCCTCGTCGATGCCGAGCGAGACACCGCGGAGGATGTGGCTCGGTCCGTAGTAGGCGTGCACGTCGTCGAGTTCGAGCAGGCTCATTGTTCCCCACCTCCGAGGTAGGCCTCGCGAACGGCCGGATTCTCCCGAATCTCCTCGGGGGTACCCTGCGCGATGAGCCGTCCCTGATGGAGCGTGAAGATGCGGTCGGACACGTCGAAGACGATGTCCATGTCGTGTTCGACGAGGAAGATGGTCATCCCCCAGTCGGCGAGGAGGTCGTGGATGAGGTCGACCGTTATCTCGGTCTCCGTCGGCGACATGCCGGCGGTCGGCTCGTCCATGAACAGCAGGTCAGGGTCGGTCGCGAGCCCGATGGCGACCTCTAAGCGCCGCTTGTCCCCGTACGGGAGCGAACCGGCTTCCATCCGGGCCTTCGAGTCGAGGCCGATGGTCTCCAGGATGTCGTTCGTCCGCGCTTGGACCTCGTCGAACGAGTCCCGCCGGCGGAAGAAGTTGACCCGGAACGAGCCGTGTTCGGCCGCGAACGACGCGACCTGCACGTTCTCGCGCACCGTGAGTTCCGGGAGAATCGACGCCGTCTGGAACGACCGGCCGACGCCGAGCTGTGCGATTTCGAACGGCTTCATGCCGACGAGTTCGTTCCCGGCGTAGAACACCTCACCCTCGGTCGGGCGCAGCCGACCGGTGATGGTGTTGATGAGCGTGGACTTGCCAGCCCCGTTGGGGCCGATGAGGGAGACGAGTTCGCCCTCTTCGACTTCGATGTCGACGCCGTCGAGCGCCGTGAGCCCGCCGAACTCCTTGGTGAGCCCGTGGGTTTCGAGCAGCGCCATCAGTTCTCACCTCCCGAGGAGTCGCCGGTCGAGTCGCCGCCCGTGAGGGAGTCAAGCAGTTCTCTGGGTTCGCGGAGCGCGCCGGTGAAGGCGGTCGTCATCCCCCAGATACCGTCGCGGTAGACCCACACGACCGTGGTAAACGAAAGCGAGAGCAGGAGCAGCCAGTAGTTGCCGAGCGTCGGGAAGCCGTTGACGATGCCCTTGAAGTAGAAGAACACGAACGTCCCGATGACCGGGCCGGCGAGCGTGCCGAGGCCGCCGAGAACGGTCATGACGACGACGTCGCCGCTGACGGACCAGTAGAGTCGCTCGACGCCCGCGAACTGGGTGTTGACGGCCATCAGGCCGCCTGCGAGGCCGACGATGGACGCAGAGAGGAGGAACGCCGCGAACTTGTAGCGCCAGACGTCGAGACCGACGAACGCCGTCCGCGTCTCGTTCTCGCGAATCGCCTTGAAGATGAGTCCGTAGGGCGACTTACGGATGCGCGTGATGGAGGCGACGACGGCGACGAAGAAGACGCCGACGAAGAGGTAGAGGTTGTTCACGACGAGTTCGCCGAGGAGGCCGCCGTACTGGTGTTCCAGTTCGAAGAACCCGAGGACGGGCGACCGCGGCACTTCGAGGCCGTTTATGCCCTTGGTTATCTCCACGAGCGGTTCTCGGGCGAGGAAGTAGAGGAACTGGCCGATAGCCAGCGCCACGATGGAGAAGTACACCGTGTGGAGACGCAGGAGAATCAGCGCCGCGACCGCCCCGAGGGCGACCGCCGCCAGCGTCGCGACGACGATAACTGCCAGCGGGTCGTTGTACACGTGAATCGCGAACAGCGCCGCAGCATAGCTCGCGGTTCCGAAGAACATGGCGTGCCCGAACGAGAGGAGGCCGGTCTGGCCCAACAGGAGGTTGAACCCGAGCGCGAATATCGACCAGATGAGGATCGTAACCGCGAGTCCGTGATACCCCTGGAAGATGTCCGAAACGACCGGTGCGCGGCCGAACGCGTACGAGAACGTCAGGACGAACAGCACCGACGACAGGAGGACGAACGACTCGGTGTGTTTGATTCCGTCCCAGGTGTCCCAGCTAATCAACGACGATTCTTCGTCTACGGTCTTGTGGATGTTGTCCGTGCTCATTGTCCGACCTCCGCCGAGGGGAAGATACCGCTCGGCCTAATCGTCAGCACCACGATGGCCAGCAGATAGATACTGGCCTGCGTCATGCTCGGTTCGAGTTCCGTCGCCACCGCGAAGGTGAGCCCGGCGAGGAGCGCGCCGACAACGGTCCCGCGCAAACTGCCGACGCCGCCCATGATGACGATGACCAGCGACGGGATAATTATCTCCATGCCGATCTCGGAAGTCACGTTGAACAGCGACCCGCCGAGGACGCCGGCGAGTCCCGCGTAGGCGGCACCGACGGCGAATATCAGGAGGAACGGCCTGCCGACGCGGATGCCGAGCATCTGCGTCATCTCGGAGTCTTCGGTGCCCGCCCGCACGGCCAACCCGTAGTCGGTGTATTTGAAGAACGCGAAGATGCCGGCGACGAGCAACAGCGTGAGCGCGACGACGAGGACGCGTATCGTCGAGGCCGCGCTCATCCCCGGCGGCGTGCCGATGAGGGGAAGCGAAATCGCGCCCGTGAGCCACTCGGGCCGGGGGTAGATGGTCCCCGTCCGGCCGAAGAGGATGGCGACTAACTCTTGAGCGGCGATGAGGATTCCGAATGTCACCAAAAGCTGGTCGAGAAGTTCTCGCTCGTAGAACGGTTTTGCGATCCAACGCTCCATCGCGACGCCGAGGACGAAGATGACGACCGGCGTCAACACGAGCGCGGGTATGAACCCCCAATCGAGTCCGACCTGTCCGAAGTCGCTCAACAGTCCGCCGTACTGTTCGCTCGACGCGATGAGGAGCCCGATGTACGCGCCGCTCAAGTAGAGGACGCCGTGGGCCATATTCACGTATTTGAGCGACCCGAACACGATGGACAGGCCGACCGCGACGAGCAGGTACAGCGACGCGACGCTCAGCGCGATGAAGAGGAACCCGACGATGCTGTCGATATTCATCGTTTCCACCTCGGTACAGATGTGAGTAAGCACTTCATGGTGTGCACGATTATTCATGAATTCTTCAGTATGTTAATCTTGTGTTTCGCTGACTTCTGGCATGCCAGCGGGCCGCTCTCCGGGTTCGTCGGGGGCGGTCCCGGATGTCGGCGCGGCGCGAATGCAGTCGAGTGGGAGAATGGCGTGCGCGCGGCCGAGAACGCCGATGGCCGCTCGCGGATTATCGACTGCAGAAAATGGGAGTAAGGTACGTCGTATCGAGGCTTGGTCCGGCCGTTACTCGTCTCCGTACTCGTTGTCGCCCATGGCGCAGTTCGACGCCGGGAACTCGCTGCACTCGTAGACGAGCGGGTCGGTCGTCTCGACGATTTCCGTCCGGATACCGAGTTCTTCGGCGCGGTCGTCGCCGACGCCGCGGACCATGTACCACGGGCGCTCGACCTGGTGGTCGCAGGTCCGGTACGAGGAGTCGCCCCACGCGAGGCTCCACTCGAACTCTTCGAGCGTTCGAACCACCGTCGGCGGGTGGAACGTGCCGGCCTCTTCGACGGCGGCCGCGTACACCATCATCGACTCGTAGGTGTGCAGCGAACTCTGGTTGGGCGTCTCGTCGTACTCGGCCTGATAGGCTTCGACGAACGTCTGGCTCGCCTCGTTGTCGGCGTTCGGGTTCCACGGCTCCATGCCGAGGACACCTTCTGCGTCCGCGCCGAGCGGGTCGAGGGTGAACGCGCTGACGTGCGGGATGATGACGTCGATGTCGTCGGTCAGGCCGGCGTCTCGCAGTTGCGCGAGGCCGCTGGCGGCGAAGTTGCCGAAGCTGGAGAAGTACAGCGTGTCGGCACCGGAGTCTTCGAGCGCCTGAATCTGGGAGCTGTGGTCGGTCTCGCCCTCCGCGATGGCGGCACCGCCGGCGTCCTCCCACGGACCCTGTTCGGTGAGGTACTTGCGGGCGGCGTCGCGGTTCGACTGCCCGTAGGAGTAGTCCATGTAGATGTGGAACAGCGAGCGGTCCTCGCCGAGGACTGAGGGCGCGGCCTCGCCCATCGCCATCCCGATAATCTCCGCGTGGAACGTCGGGTGGAAGTAGTATCGCGAGCAGTTCTCCCCGGAGATGCCGGCGGACGTTGAGTTCCCGCCCATGAACGGAACTTTCTCTCGCTGGGCGACGTTCTGCATCGCCATCGTCACCGTACTGGACATGCCACCCGTCCAGAACTGGATGTTGTCCCGCTGAATCATCCGCTCGATGTTGTCCTGTGCCGTGTCGGCGCTCCCGGCGGTGTCGGCCTTCGTCGGCTCGACCTGGTAGCCCATGATGCCGTCGCCGCTCAGTCGGTCCCAGTAGTCGACGAGGCCGCCGCCCTCGTTCAGGTGTTTGACCGCGAGGTCGAAGCCCTTCTCTTGGTCTTGGCCGTCGGGGCCCAACGCGCCGGAAGTCGGCCCGTTGAATCCGATGCTCACGGAGCTTCCCTCGGGCGGGAAGTTCCCGATAGCCTCATAGTCCTCGCCGCTGTCGTCGCCGCCGGACGTGTCCCCGCCAGAGGAGTCGTCGCCTCCGCCGCCGTCGGTGTTCTCGGTCTCGGAACCGCCCCCACCGGTACAGCCCGCGAGGCCGGCCGTGAGTCCGGCCGTCCCGATTGCTTTCAGATAGCGTCGCCTGGATTCGTCAGTTAGCGCTGGTTGATCAGTCATGTTTCTTCGGAACGCTGGTAGTGACATGGTGTCATGGTATAGTTAAACTTTGTGATTATCCGGGTAGAAATCAGGTCACCCGGCCGGCCCGCGAGCGCGAACTCCCCCTCGTCGGCGCTCAGCACGTCGTCGGCAGCGGGGGCGACCCCCGAGTCCCGTTCTCGATTCGGAAACGCCCGGGTTAGGCCGCCGCCCGCATGCGGCGGTCGATGGCCTTCGCGAGCGTGAGCGCGAACTCCTCGTCGTTGATGTTGGCCGACGACTCGATGACCTCCACGTGGTCGTCGAGGTGCTCGCGCAGCGCGTCGAACAGCGCCTCGTCGGCCTCGGGGTCGTAGAACTCCTCGCCTTCGGCGTCGAGCATCGAGACGCCGCCGAGCGGGAGCGCGAGCGTGGTCGGCCCGGTCGCGGTGTTGAGCTTCTCCGCGATGATTCGGCCGAGTTCGGCGTTCTCCTCTGGGGTCGTCCGCATCAGCGTCACTTGCGGGTTGTGGACGTGGAACTGCCGGCCGTCGAACTCGTCGGAGATGGAGTCTTTCGGCCCGAAGTTGACCATGTCGAGCGCGCCGGTCGAGACGACCTGCGGGATGCCGCGCTCGGCCGCGGCGTCGAGCCGGTCCGGACCCGCCGCCAGGACGCCGCCGACCAGTTCGTCGGCCCACTCGGTCGTCGTGACGTCGAGCACGCCGTCGATAACGCCCTCTTCGACGAGCGACTCCATCGCCCGGCCGCCGGTCCCGGTCGCGTGGAAGACGATAGTCTCGTACCCGCGCGCTTCGAGCCAGTCGCGCGCCGTCTGGACGCACGGCGTGGTGACGCCGAACATCGTGATTCCGATGGTCGGTTTGTCCTCGGTCTCGACGGCCGGCTCGTTCGACACCATGCCGACCATCGCGAGTGCCGCGTTGGAGATGACGGTCCGCGAGAGTTGGTTGAGCCCCTCGATGTCGGCGACCGAGTACATCATCGCGATGTCGTGGTAGCCGATGTACGGCTCCGTGTCCCCCGAGGCCATCGTCGAGAGCATCAGTTTGGGGACCCCCATCGGAAGCGCGCGCATCGCGGCCGTCGCGACCGACGTGTTCCCCCCGCCGCCCAGACCGAGGACGCCGTCGAGTTGGCCCTCCGCGTGGAGTCGCGATGTGACGACGGCCGCACCGTCGCCCATGGTTTCGATGGCCTTGCCGCGGTCGCCGGCCTCCCGAAGCGCTTCGAGGGTGCTGCCGCCCGCCTCGGCCACGGCCGCGGCGTCGGTGTCCGGTTCGATTTCGGGCGCTCCCATCACGCCGACGTCGACGAGGTGAACCTCGATTCCCTGCCCTTCGAGCACGTCGCGGGCGAACCCTATCTCCTCGCCCTTGGTATCGAGTGTGCCGACGATGACGACGCTCATCGGTCACCCGCGGTGGACCGCTCGCGTCGGGTCGGTCCGCACCCGTCGTTCGAAACCTCGACGCCGCGCGGCGTCGCCGCCGATGCGACTGATTGTGTGCATGCGCGGTTCATACTTGCAATCGTGGCAACACTACAGACTGTAATTAATATTGGGGTCAGTCCAACGTTCACCGGCTAGTGAAGCATCGAGACATGCGGACACGACTTGCCGCTGGACAGTACATTCAAGTAATGTTAGTTCATGAGATTTGGTAGCCCAAATCAATGAGCCGACGGAAATAATGGCTATACTTCCGTTACACCTCGCCTGTCAGTTGGGTGGGAACGCGGGAGTGAGAGCCGCCCGTTCGGCGAATTGGCCGGGTACACGGCTGGGTTGCGGTTCGCGAGAGCAGCGCAGTCCTGTAATCGCACGGTAACCAACGACGACAGCGGTCGACGCAACACACTATGACACACGACGACGACACGACACGGGAATCGAACCCCGACGACGGCGACAGCGAGGGACTGAACATCAACCGACGCAACTTCATGAAAGTGAGCGGCGTCGGGGCGGCGAACTTCCTCGGGGCCAGCGGCGTCGCACAGGCGAAACAGCTCACCACCGACGACACGATTCGCCTCGTCGCGACGGAGGGAGACATTCTCGCGGCGTACACGAACGAGGAGTCGGTTATCGAGGGTTCGGGTCTCGCCGACGCGATATCCGACTGGCGTCAGGGCGACCTGACGACGAACTCCCTGCTGAAGGGAATCAACAGTTGGCGCAACGGGACGGAGATAGAGACCTCGGCGGACTCGTTCTCGTGGGTCGCGACCGCGCCCTCCGAGATGGAGGATACGACCAACCCGACGCTCGTCATGCACGAGGGCGAGGAGTACGAAATCGAACTCTCGAACGCCATGGACGAGGACATCACGTTCATGCTCGCGGACCCGACCGGCGAGGTGATGGAGTCGTTCTCGACGATGCAGGGGTCTGGCGACTCACAGACGGTCAGCTTCACCGCCGAGTCGTCGATGGCGATGTACTACGCCGAAGAGCACCCCGAGGAGATGCGGGGGAGCGTCGAGATAACGCCGCCTCCGGCCGAAGACAACATCAGCGTCCTCATGATGGGCGGCCCGCAGGGCGGCAGTCACAACGCGCCGGCCCGGCAGGTCCAGCTCACCGAGTACATGCTGGACCGCGGCATCGAGGTCCAGTACACCGACCGGCTCGCCGACCTCGAACCCGACGTGCTCCACCGCTACGACGCGTGGATCATGATGGACAACCGCGGCGCGAACTACGGCCAAGAGCTGACTCCGGAACAGGAGCAGTCCATCGTCGAGTTCGTCGAGAACGGCGGCGGCTTCATCCCGATACACAGCGCTTCGGCGTGTTTCACCGGCTCGGACGCCTACATGAACCTCGTCGGCGGCCAGTTCGCCGCTCACAACTTCGGCGAGATGACGACGAGCTTCGCCCAGCCGAGCCATCCGATTCTGTCGACCCTCGACCCCATCACGGTCGAAGACGAGACGTACCGCCACATGAACCTCAACGACGATATCAACGTGCTCGCCTACGCGCAGTTCCCCGACGGCGACAGCATCCCCGAGTACGACGACGGCCGCGAACAGGGCGAGCCGTGGTCGTGGACTCGCACACAGGGCGACGGGCGCATCTTCTACACCGCGTGGGGCCACGGCAGAGCCCCGTGGGCGACCGACGGCTTCAAAGCGCTCATCGAGAACGCGATTCGCTGGGTCACGAAGAACGAAGACACCATCGCTGAGGACACCAAGGTCCTCAACGACCTGGAGTTCATCGACGCCGACATCCCGTACTATCCGCCGCCGGAGGGGAGCCTCCTGGCGCCGGAGGTCCCCGAGGAGGTCGGCAGCGGAACGAGTTGGAACAAGATGCAGCGGGCGTTGAACCCCAGCGAGACGGTCCGGCGGACGATTACGCCGGAAGGGTTCGACCTCAAGCCGTTCGTCACCGAGGGCGACCTACCTGACGACGCGAAGGGGAACATCCTCGACGCGAAGTTCGACGCGCAGGGTCGCGTCTGGCTGTCGGTCACCCGCGACTATCCGAACGAGCTAGGCCAGGACCGCGACAAAATCGTCGTCTGCGAAGACACGGACGGCGACGGACAGGCCGACGAGTTCACCATCTTCGCGGACGGCCTCTCGGTGCCGGTCAGTATGGTTGTCGTCGAAGACGGCGTCGTCGTCGCCGACCTCGACGACCCCAGCGAGAGCGGGAAGATGGTCCACCTCGTCGACACGGACGGGGACGGGCAGGCTGACGAGCGAAACGTCCTGTTCTCCGGGTTCGGTAACGGCGACACCCACGCCGGCCCCAACGAACTGGCCCACAGCATCGATAACTGGATTTGGGGACAGGTCGGGTACGGCGGTTTCAGCGGCAACATCGCCGGCGAGGAGCGAAACTTCAGTTCCTCGGTCTACCGATTCAAGTTAGAAGACGGCTCGGTCACCGACTTCGAAATCGTCGGCGCACTGCCGGGGAACCAGGCGGGCCTCGGTTTCACCGAGGAGGGTCTCGCCTTCGGTTCGGCCGCGACCTCCGGGCGACCGAGCAACTACTTCGCTATCCCGCATCAGTACTACGACCTCATCGAGGGAACGGGACCGAACGACTTCGGTGCGGCGTCTGATTCGAACCGGTTCCTCCCGGTCACCGACCGCGTCCGGCAGGTCGACCTCCACGGCGGGTACACCGCGGCGACCGGCCACACCATCTACACGGCGCGCGAGTACCCCCAGAAGTACTGGAACAACACCGGCTTCGTCGGCGACGGCACGGGTCACATCCTCGGGTCGTTCTTCCTCTCGCAGGACGGTGCGGGCTACAACACCCACTACGCCCACAACATCGCCGGCGGCACCGACGCGTGGTTCGCGCCGTCGTACTCCTCCGTCGGCCCGGACGGCATGCTGTGGTTCATCGACTGGTACAACTACATCTACCAGCACAACCCGACGCCCGGTGGCTTCGAGAACGGCCCCGGCAACGCGTACATGACCGAGGTACGCGACCACGCAACTGCCCGGCTCTTCCGCGTCGTCTACGGCGACGACGACGGCTACGAGCCGACCGACCTCGCGGACGCGAGCGTCTCGGAACTCGTCGACACGCTGTCGAGCACGAACATGTTCTGGCGGCGGACGGCCCAGCGGCTGTTGGTCGAACGCAACGAGACGGGCGCGCTCTCGTCGCTCGTCGACCTCGTCACGACGGAGACGCTCGACGAGATTAACCTCGACCCGGCGGCGATTCACGCGCTGTGGACGATGCACGGCCTCGGCGCGCTCGACGCCGACACTGGAAACAGCACCGCGATTCAGGCCGCGCTCGGCGCGCTGACGCACTCTTCGCCGGGCGTCAGGCTCACCGCACTCCGCGTCCTGCCGTCGACGACGGACACGCGACAGGCGATTCTCGACAACGACCTCCTCAACGACGAGGACGGTCGGGTCGCCATGTGGGCGCTCGTCGCGCTCGCGCAGACGCCGTCCGACGACGCGTCCGGCGAGGCGGTCTACGAGATGATTAGCGCCGAATCGAACTATCAGGACACGGTCCTCGTCGACGCGGCGTCGCTCGCCGGCGCGACCCACGCCGACGGGTTCATCCCGGCGTACGAGGCCAACGAGGACACGAGCGACGGTGGGGACGACACCGGCGACCTGCCGAACCTCCTCGAAAACCCCTCGTTCGAGACGCCCGCCGGTGGCGACACCGGGGGTGACTCAGACCCGATGCCGGCCGGCTGGTCGACCACCCCGTACACCGGTTCACCGGAGTTCGCGTACGCCGAGACGGGCTACGAGGGTGACCGGAGCGTCCAAGTGTCGTCCACCGAGGGAGCCGACGCCTCGTGGAACACGACGGTCGCGGTCGACCCGAACACCGAGTACACTCTCTCCGCGTACGTCAAGACCGATAGCGTCCAACTCGTCGACGGTACCTCGATCGGTGAGGGCCCGCTCGGGGCGACTATCAGCGTCGAGCAGATAGCGAACACGGACTCGGGAACCCAGTGGGACACAATTCCGTCCGGACTGACCGGCACCAACGACTGGACGGAGGTGAGCATCACCATCAACAGCGGCGACCTCGAAGAACTCCAGATCAACTGCCTGTTCGGTGGCTACGGCGAGGCGACCGGCACGGCGTGGTTCGACAGCGTCTCGCTGACCGACCCCGACGGTACCGACGTGCTCTCGAACGGTTCCTTCGAAGAGAGCACCGGCAGCAGCGAGCCCGCGATGCCCGCCGACTGGACGACGAACACGTTCGCGGGCACCGCAGAGTACACCTACGCGGACGCGGGTCAAGACGGCAGCCAGAGCGTCCAAATCTCGTCCGCGGAGGGCGCGGACGCGGTCTGGCTCACCGACGGCATCTCGGTCCAGCCCGAGACGGAGTACACCCTCAGCGGCTGGATAAAGACCGAGAACGTCCAGGTGAGCGACTCGGCCCGCGGTGCGCTGTTCAACGTCCACAGTACGGACTTCGAGACGGGCCCGCTGACTGGCACCAACGACTGGACGGAGGTGAGCACCACGTTCACGACGGGTGCCGACACCACGACGGTCCAAATCAACTGCCTGTTCGGCGGCTACGGTAACGCGACCGGCACGGCGTGGTTCGATAACGTCTCGCTGACCGACCCTGACGGGAACAACGTCCTGCCGAACGCGTCGTTCGAAGAGGCCGCGAGCACCGACTCGTCGTCGGACCCCGAGGGCCCGGCGAACTGGGAGGGAACCACTTACGGCGGCACGGCTGAGTTCACCTACACCTCGGACGTGGCGCGGACGGGCGACTACAGCGTCCGGGTCGACTCAACGGAGGGTGCGGACGCGTCGTGGACGCAGTTCCGCGACGACCTCGAACCGAACTCCGAGTACCGCTTCCGAGCGTGGGTCAAGACCTCGGACGACTTCAGCAACTCCGAGGACGGCTTCGGTGAAATCGGAAGCTCCTACGGCGTCACCATCAACATCCACTCACTCGGACAGGGCTCCGTCACGGACTACTACACGGACCCCGTCGAGGACTGGCAACTGCTCGAAACGACGTTCTCGACCGGCGCGTCGCCCGGCGAGTTCCAGTTCAACCTGTTGTTCGGCGGCTGGGGCAACGCCACCGGTACCGCGTGGTTCGACGACACCGAACTCAAGCGCATCGGCGGCTCCGGCAACGGGCTGGAACTCGTCTACGACCGCGTCACCGAACACGTCGAGGCGACCAGTGGTGACGGGAGCGACGACGGCGGCAGCGACGACGGCGGCAGCGACGTCATCCCGTCGGGGTCGACCATCGAACTCGAAGCCGAGAGCAACGAGGGCTGGACCGGCGTCTCGCCGTCCGGTATCGCGGACGCGACGAACCCGACGCTCACCCTCGAAGCCGGCGGCGAGTACACGGTCACGTGGACGAACCGCAACGGCGCGCCTCACAACTTCGAGGTCGTCAACGGCGACGACACCGTCGTGAACGACATCTCCACGTCGTACCTCGCGACGCAGGGCGAGTCACAGAGCGTCACGTTCACCGTCACCGACTCGATGGCGGAGTACGTCTGTCGCGCCCACAGCTTCCGGATGCGCGGCACCATCGAAATCGCGAGCTCGGGAGGTAACTGAGCGGGCGAGACGCGTTCCGACCGCGGTCCGTGGCGTCTTTTCTTTCGTATCGAACTTGAGCCGAGCGACGCGGAAAATCAGCACTTCGGGCGCGTCGCGGCGATGCCCGGACTACACCTACACCTGCGGGCCGGCGAACAGCGACGGGCGCTCGAACGCGAGCGACACGTCGTCAGCGATGCCGAGCAGGTCCGCGACCGTCGGGGCGAACCGCCGGGCGTCGACGATTCGGTCGGACGAGCCGTCGGGGGCCGCCGGCCCGCCGAAGCCGTAGAAGCCGCGCGTCTCGGGGTCGACGCGACCGTGCGACCCGGACACCTTCGTCGGGTCGAGCGTCACGAGCCCTTCGTCGCCGAGAAACAGTTCGCACGGGTCGAAGCCGGGCTTGGCGTGGATGTCCATCTCCGTCGCGTACGACGGCGCGTCGGCGTCGTCGGTCCACCAGTAGTACTGGAACCACGCGTCCGCGTCGGCGACGGCGACGAGGTCGCCGGCGTTCGGGTGGTTCGCGTCGCCCCGCGCTTCGCCTTCGACCACGGCGTCGACGCCGGGGAGCGATTCGAGAACCTCTCGGGCGGCCGCCGGCCGGTCGGTGTACACGTGCGCGATTTGGTGGTCGACCATCGCGAACGCCGACGACGCGGCGATATCGACCTCCTCGCCGCCCTCGCCGTCGTCGCGCACCGAGAGCAGCCCCGCGTCGCGGAGCGCCCGGTTCGGGAACGCCGGCGTGTCGACCGCGTTGAAGCCGTACTCGTTGACGACGCCGACCGCCGTTTCGGACCAACGGGGCGTCGCTTCGAGCCAGTCGAGGAACTCGCCGACGAGGTCGTCGACGACGCCGACGGCCTCCCGAAGTTCCGGGGAGTCGGGACCGTGCCGCTGCGCGTCGTAGTCGAGGTGCGGCACGTACACCCACAGCAGGTCCAGGTCGTACCGCGCTATCGACTCCCGCGCGGTCGCGAGAATCCACTCGCTGCTGCGCTCGTCGGCGACCGGCCCCCAGTAGTTGTGCAGCGGGAAGTGGCCGTACTCCTCGCGGAGGTCGTCGTAGAACTCGTCGGGATTCGTCCAGCAGTCCATCTCCATGAGGTTGTTGTCCTCGTCTTCGATGGGCGACGGCGTGACGGCCACGTCGGCGCTCGTGCCGATGAGGTGTTGGAAGAACAGCGCGCCCGTCGTGAGGCCCGCCTCGTCGCTCGCGGCCTCCCACAGCCGCGTTCGCGTTCCTCGGTCGCGCTCCCAGAACTCGGCGACCTGTCGGTCGCGGTCGAACTCGCCGCTGGACACGTCGCCGTGGGCGGCGGGCGACTGCCCGGTCGAGAGAGTCGTCTGTGCGGGCACCGTGACGCTCGGAAACGGCGGTTCGAGCGCCCCGGACGGCTTTCCGGCAAGTAGGTCGGCGATATTCGGTGCCAATCCCTCGTCGAGATGTTCTTGTTGGAGTCCGACGACGTCGAGGACGACGACGCGCCCGGCACCGGACGCGGTCGCGTCCGAGGTCCTTCGAGCCGTCACGTTCCCTCCGCGTGGCGCTCCGCGTAGTCGTAGAGGAGTCGGAACTGCTCGGACAGTTCGTGTCTGTCGACGCCCTCGGGGGACTTGAAGAAGGACGCGAGGTGCGGCATCGTCCCGCCCTCGCCGCGCTCGTCGGCGAAGGCGGCCAGCCGGACCATGTCGAGGACGAGCGGGGCGGCGAGCGCCGAGTCGGCCCCCTCCCACGTGAACTGCATCTTCATCTTCGTCCCGAGGAAGCCCTCGAAGTGGACGTGGTCCCACGCGGTCTTCCAGTCGCCGAGCGACGGCGTGTAGTCGATGCGGACGGCGTTGTGGGTCTCGTACCCGAGGATGTCGTCCAGCAGGCTGCCCTTGCTCTCGATCTTCCCCGCCTTGTTGGCGTCGTCTTCGAGGACGAGCCCGTCGCTGTTGCCGAGAATGTTGTGGCCTTCCCACGAGAGAACGCGCAGGTTCCGCCCCGCGAACATCGGCCCGAGCGCGGACTTCATCAGCGTCTCGCCGGTTTTCCCGTCGCGGCCCATGTGCGGCACCTCGTTTCGCTCCGCGAGTTCGCGGAGCCCACCGAGCGAAGAGCCGGTACTGGGGGTGAAGTTGATGTACGGGTGGCCGTCGAGGAGCGCCGCGTACGCGTACAGGGCGCTCGCGGGGAGGTTCGGGTCGTCGCGCTCGACCGCCGTCTCGAACGCCGCCAGCGTGTCGTAGTCGCCGGGCGTCGGAATCGGCGGCTCGGTCGACGCGGCGTTCACGACGACCAGTCGGTCGACGTCCTGCGAGTCGGCGAAGGCGGCGTAGTCGGCCCGTATCTCCTCGACGATGTCGGCGACGGCCACGTCGTTACTCTCCGTCTCCGAGGACATCCCCTCGACCGCCTCGCCGCACCGGCGCGCGGTTCCGAGTTCGACGCGCTCGTCGATTTCGCGGAGGTCCTCGCGGACCGCGTCGAGGGTGTCGGGTGCCACGACGCCGCCGTGGCCCGCCATCTCCTCGGCGGTCTCCTCGATTCGCTGGGCCCGGATGTCGTGGCCCCCGAACACGAGGTCGTCGACGGCGGGGAGGTCCAGCGCGGCCACCGGTTCGTTGGCCGTCACCATCCCGGTCGTGTCCGCGACGCCGCGGGCGATTGCGCGCGCGCCGGTCATCGAGACGCTCGCGACGTTACCTCTGGCTCCGATAATCCAAACTCCGACTGTCATCGACTCACGATTGCGGTGTGCGATGAAGAATCTTGTCCTTCAATCATGTTGTTTCTGTGTCGGTCCCGGTTGGAGGGAACTCACCAGTCGCGGGAGGTGTCAGCGTCCCGTCTGTCGAGTTGGTCGCCGTGTTTGCTGAAGTCGAGGTTCCGGTCGAGGACCGTCTCTTCGGGGTGCCGCCACGTCTCGTCGCAGTCGACGCAGCGCCACTCCTCGTAGGGGCGACCCTCCTCGGGCGTGACGCGGTTCGATTCTATCGGCTCACCGCAGAACGGACAGTGTTCAGGCATGCGACTACGGAGTCTGCACGGACGAGTAAATAGCTGTCTCCGCCGTCGCTTGCGGTCGCTTCAGTCGGTCGCTTCGCCCGGTCGTTGCGCCCTCGTCCCGCGGCCGTCACCGAATCCACCGAAACAATGATTAACTACCATCAGAGAGGTAGGTCACATGTCGATACCAATTATCGACCCGCACATGCACATGGTGTCTCGCTCGACGAGCGACTACGAGCGCGCCCGGCTTGCGGGCGTGGAATGTTGCGTCGAACCCGCGTTCTGGAGCGGGACGGACAAGCAACACGCGGCGTCGTTCTTCGACTACTTCGAACAGATAATCGAGTTCGAGACCGACCGGGCGGAGCGGGCGGCGGGCATCGACCACTACGTCACCGTCGGCCTCGAACCGAAGGAGGCGAACTACCCCGAGATGGCGGAGGCGGTGATGGACGGGCTCCCCGAGTACCTCGACCGCGATCACGTCGTCGGGCTCGGCGAAATCGGCCTCGACCAGGGGACAGAATCCGAGGAGTACGCGTTCAGACGACAGCTCAGAATGGCGGAAGAGCGCGAACTGCCGGTCATCATCCACACCCCGCACACCCAGAAGCCAGAGGGGACCGAGCGACTCGTCGAGATGATTCAGGACGAAGACGTGACCGAAGAGCGAATCGTCATCGACCACAACACCGAGAACACGGTCGATATCTCGCTGCAGACCGACTGTTGGCTCGGCTTCACCCTCTACCCCGGAAAGATAGACGCCGAGACGACCATCGACATCCTCGAGGAGTACGGCACCGACAAGATGCTGCTCAACAGCGCCGCCGACTGGGACCCGTCTGACCCGCTCGCGGTCCCGAAGGCCCGAGACAAGATGCTCGACCGCGGCTGGGACCGAGACGAGGTCCGGAAGGTCGTCTACGACAACCCCCGGGAGTTCTTCGGCCAGTCGCCGAACTTCCACTACGAGGTGTGACCGATGGAGTTTGGCTTCTCGATGAACGCGTTCCGGCAGCGAACGCTTACCGAAGGCGTCGAAGCAATCGCCGACGCCGGCTACGACGGCGTCGAAATCCTGCTTGACGACCCGCACCTGTTCCCGGGGACGGCCGACGGCGACGACCTCGAACGCGCTCGCTCGCTCCTCGACGACTGCGGCATCGAAGTCAGCAACTGTAACGCCTTCATGCTCAGCGCCATCGAGCCCTCCGCGGAGAGTCGGGCGGCGACGTTCAACCGCGACACCGAGGCGTTCCACCACCCCTCGTTCGTCGAACTCGCGGCCGAGGACCGACAGGCGCGGGTCGACCACACGAAGAACGCGCTCGCCACCGCGGCCGCGCTCGGCTCGGAGAGCATCTCGATTCCGCCGGGTGGCCCGGTCCCGGAACGCATGTCGCGGGCGGACGCGCTCGACGCGTTCGTCTGGGGGCTCCGCGACGTCGCCGACGCCGCGGAGAAACTCGGCGTCGACGTGCTGGTCGAACCCGAACCGCACCTGCTCATCGAGACCTCCGAGGACTTCCTCGACCTCGTCGACCGCGTGGACTCACCCCGAATCGGCTGTAACTTCGACGCGGGACACTTCTACTCGGTCGGCGAGGACCCGGTCGAACTGGTGGAGCCGCTCGCGCCCCACACGCCGCACTACCACCTCGAAGACATCCCGGGCGACCGCACCCACGAACACACCCAACTCGGCGAGGGTGCGATGGACATCGACGGCTTCCTCGAAGCGGTCGAAGCGACCGGCTACGACGGCTACGTCACGGTCGAACTGTACCCCTACCAGGAGACCGCGGCGGAGACGGCCCGAACCGCGATGGAGTACCTCGAAGCCCATGGGTGGGCCTGACCGCGCGGGTCGGAAACGAGAGCCGGACCGACCGACGAACCGACGATGAACCGAACGAACGCGACACCCTCGACCGGCGGTCTTCGACGCTCGCTCGCGAGTCTCGCCAGACTCGTCCGCGTCCCGAACCTGTTCACCGCGCCGCCCGACGTCATCCTCGGGGCGGTGTTGGTCAGCGGCGGCCGCCCGTCGGTTCCGCTCTCGTCGCTCGCCGGCGTCGCGCTCGCCTCGGTGCTGCTGTACGCGGCCGGCACGACGCTCAACGACTACGTCGACGCCGACGAGGACGCGCAGTTCCGTCCGGAGCGCCCGATACCGTCGGGAGACGTGTCGCGCATGCGAGCTCGGAACCTCGGCGTCGCGCTCCTCTGTGCCGGCGTCGTCGTCGCCGCGGCCGCCGGGGGGCCGACCGCCGGCGTCGTCGCCGTCGTCCTCGGCTCGTTCATCGCACTCTACGACGGCGCGCTCAAGGGGACGCCGCTCGGCTTCGCGGCGATGGGCGGTTGCCGGGGAGCGAACGTCGCCCTCGGCATGGCGGTCGTGGCGGGAGCTCCCTCGTCGCTGTCGGCTCCGACGTGGGTCTACGTCGTGCCGGTCGTCGTCGCGCTCTACATCGCCGGCGTCACGTACATGGCCGAGCGGGAGACCGGCGCGGGCGACTCGGGGGCGGTGCTGGTCGGGATGGCCGGCGTCGGACTCGCCGTCGGGTCGGTCGTCGCGGCTGGCGCGGCCGTCGGCGTCGGACTCGCCGTCGGGTCGGTCGTCGTGGCCGGCGGACTCCTCGTCTGGTTCGCGGCGTGGACCGGCCGCGACCTCCTGACCGCCTACGCCGACCCCCGGCCGGGCACCATCGGCCCCGCGGTCGGCACGTGCGTCCTCGCGCTCGTCGTGTTGAACGCGGCGGTCGCCGGGCTTCTGAGTCCCGCGTGGGGTATTGTCGCGGCGGCGTTCGTCGCCCCCGCGGTCGGTCTCTCGTCCGCGTTCGACGTGTCGTGAACCGACGCGGCGCGTCGGTCCGTTGGCGCGTCGGGTTCCATCCCGAACGATTGGCAGTACCAAAACAATTATTCATGTGTGACTGTACCACGACGTATGGTACAGTTAGCCTTCTCTACGAACGCGTACACGCGTTTCGACCTGCCAGAGGCGATCAGGCGAATCGCCGACCACGGCTACGACGGGGTCGAGCTACTGGCGGACGTGCCGCACGCGTTTCTCGCCGACTTCGACGAGACCGACCGCGAGCGCGTCCTGACGGCGCTGGACGAGACGGGACTCTCCGTGTCGAACATCAACGCGAACACGACTTGCGGCTACTACGACGACGCGCCGCCGTCGGCGTTCTTCGACCCGACGCTCATCTCGGCCGACGAGGAAGACCGCCGGTGGCGCATCGAGTACACGAAGGCCGCCATCGACTTCGCCGCGCTGGTCGACGCGCCCGCGGCGTGCGTCGCCAGCGGGTCGTCGCTTCCCGGGACGCCGCCGAGCGAGGCTTACGAGTACCTGCTCGAATCGCTCGACGAACTCACGGCGTACGCCGAGGACGTCGGGGTCGACCTCGGCATCGAGTTCGAACCGGAACTCCTCGTCGAGTGCACCGAGGAGGTGTTGACGCTCATCGACGACGTGGGGAGCGACGCGCTCGGCGTCAACTTCGACGTCGGCCACTCGGCCGTCTACGGCGAGGACCCCGCCGAGAGCATCCGGCAGTGCGCCGGCCACATCACCGGTATCCACCTCGAAGACATCGAGGGCGGCCGCCGCGGGAAACACTACCACCTCATCCCCGGCGAGGGCGACATCGACTTCGAGCCCGTCTTCGGCGCGCTCGATGACATCGGCTACGACGGCTTCGCGACGTTCGAACTGTACACGTACCCCGACGAACCCGACGACGCGGCCCGGCGCGCGCGAGAAGAACTGGCCGAATACGCCCGCTGAAGCGCCGCGGTTCGGCAGGAATTCGCGACGAGAAGCGCACCGAACACCGCCGCTGACGGCATCGATTCCCGCGAGCGACGTCGCGTGAGTGGCCTCGCGGTCCGCACGCTCGGAAACGGTTCTCAGATAATCGTTAACTATTTGCATGGAGCTTTCGATTCACACGCTGATTGCATGCTTTCCAGCGAGAGCGAGCTATCCCCATCCAGAGGTAGCGCGCGCACGAGACGTCAGTCTCCTGTCCGACGAGTCGAACAGACACCGCCGGCGGTCGCGTCCCGCCGAGGCGAGGCGAAGCGGCAGACCGCCGCTTCGCGCTCCGTTCGCGGAACCACTGCTCCATCGAACTCCGACCTGACCACCGCGTCATGAGACCGAGCATACCACGTCCGGGGCGGTCGACGGAACTCCGGAACGCGCTCCCGGTCGTCGCGATGGCGGTCCTCTTGGTGCTCGGCTCGCTCGGTCTGGGCGCGGCTATCGCGCCGGTCGCCGCGGACGCCCACGGCGGGACGCTCACCCGGACAGTCGATGACACGACGCTCGCACCGGGCGAGTCCACCACCGTCACGGTCGAAGTGAACGCCTCCGAACGGGGGAACTTCACCGTGGTCGAAGAGCTGAGTCCGGGCTTCGAATCGGTCGAAATCGTCGACGCCGACGGCGCGGACTTCTCTGGCGTGCGGAACGCCGACGACGAACTGTTCGCCACCTACGGCGACCGCGAGAGCGTCACGCTCGTTTACGAGGTGACCACGGCCGACGACGCGAACGCGACGACCCACGAACTCACCGGATACGGCGACTTCGGCCTCGAAGACATCCGGGCCTCGACGACCGGTGACGGTGAAATCAACGTCTCGACCGACGACGGCGCGAGCGTGGTCCGTTCGGTCGACGACGCGACCCTCGCGCCCGGCGAGTCGGCGACGGTCTGGGTCGCCGTCGAACGGGACGAGGCGGCGAACTTCACGCTCGTCGAGGAGTTCAGCCCCGCCTTCGGCTCGGTCGAAATCGTGGACGCCGACGGTGCGGACTTCTCGGGTGTCCGTGACGCCAACGACGAGCTGTTCGCCACCTACGGCGACCGAAAGCTCGCCACACTCGTCTACGAGGTGACCGCGGCCGACGACGCGACGACCGGCACGGTCTACGAGCTCGACGGCTTCTCGGACGCGAACGGCTCGCAGTCGGCGACTGACGGGACCAGCGAACTCAGCGTGCAGGAGTCGAGCGATGACGACCTCGCGGCCGTCCGTTCGGTCGACGACGCGACCCTCGCGCCGGGTGAATCGACCACGGTCCGGGTCGCCTTCGACCGCGACCGGGCGACGAACTTCACGCTCGTCGAGGAGTTCAGTCCGGCGTTCGGCTCGGTCGAAATCGTCGACGCTGACGGCGCGGACTTCTCGGCCGTACGCGACGCCAACGACGAGCTGTTCGCCACCTACGGCGACCGCGAGTTGGCCACGCTCGTCTACGAGGTGACCGCCGACAACGACGCGACTGCCAGTACGGTCTACGAGTTCGACGGCTTCTCGGACGTGAACGGCTCGCAGTCGGCGACTGGCGGGACCAGCGAACTCAGCGTCCAGGCGTCGGACGACGATGACTCCGGCGCGGTTCGTTCGGTCGACGACGAGACGCTCGCCCCGGGCGAATCCACCACCGTCACGGTCGAGGTCGACCGGGACGAGGCGGCGAACTTCACGCTCATCGAGGAGTTCAATCCCGCGTTCGCGTCGGTCGAAATCGTCGACGACGACGGGGCTGACTTCTCGGGCGTGCGGAACGCTAACGACGAACTGTTCGCCACCTACGGCGACCGCGAGAGCGTCACCCTCCAGTACCGCGTGACCGCCGGTGACGACGTGGACGCCGGAACGGCCTATCAGTTCGACGGCTTCACCGACGTGAACGGCTCGGAGGTGACGACCGGCGGCACCGACGAACTCGACGTTCAGAGCGAGTCCGACGACGACAACTGGGACCTCACCCGGTCGGCCGACGACGCGACACTCGAACCCGGTGAATCGACCGTCGTCTCGGTGGAAATCACCGGCAGCGAGGCGACGAACTTCACCGTCATCGAGGAGTTCAACCCCGGATTCGCGTCGGTCGAAATCGTCGATGACGACGGGGCTGACTTCTCGGGCGTGCGGAACGCCAACGACGAGCTGTTCGCCACCTACGGTGACCGCGAGAGCGTCACCCTCCAGTACCGCGTGACCGCCGGCGAGGACATGGACGAGGACGCCTCGTACGAACTCAGCGGATTCGCGCAGTTCGACGACGACGACAAGGAGATGAGCGTCGACGGCCTCGAATCGCTCTCTGTCGGCGCTGACGGTGACAGCGGTGACGACGGGTCTTCCGACGACGGAGATGACGGAGACGACAGTAACGACGGCGACGGTGGTGACGACAACGACGGTGACGATGGTGACGACAACGACGGCGACGATGGTGACGACAACGACGGTGACGATGGTGACGACAACGACGGCGACGATGGTGACGACAACGACGGCGACGACGGCGACGATGGCGACGGTGGTGACGACAACGACGATAGCAACGGAGACGACGACGGCGACGACTCGGACGACGGAACGACCGAGACGACGACCGCCGACCCCAACACGCCCGCGACGACCACGACTGACACGCCCGTTCCCGGGTTCGGTGTCTCGGTCGCGCTCGCCGCGCTCGTGATGGGCTCGGTCCTCCTCGCGCGCCGGCGAACGACCTAACGAGGCGACTCGTCTTCCCGCAACCTCGAACGTCCTCGAATCCCCTCCGCTCCCGCTTTCGGCTCTAACTCGGTCATTCAGAAGATTTAATATAACAACTCCCAAGTCGTAGTTCAGGGTCCATCATGACAGACTGGTCTAGGCGGCGGTTTCTACAGACAGGCGCAGCCCTCGGCATCGCCGGAACGCTCCCGCAGACGACGACGAACGTGTCCGCGGCGTCACCGGCGTTGGATAAGTTCGTGCAACCGCTTCCGGTTCCATCGGTCCGGGAACCGGACGGGCAGCGAGACGGCGCGGACGCCTACGAGATATCGGTCACCGAATTCAGCCAACAGCTCCATCCGGACCTCCCGGAGACGACGGTCTGGGGGTTCGACGGGTCGTATCCCGGCCCGACCATCGAGGCGGACGCCGGGAGTCCGGTCCACGTTCGCTTCGACAACAGCGAACTCCCGAACGACCACCTGTTCACCGTCGACGAGCGAATCGGCGGCACGACCACGGAGAACCACGCCGGCTACGACGGTCCGGTCCCGGAAGTTCGGACCGTCACCCACTTCCACGGCCTCGAAATCGACCCCGCGAACGACGGGCAGTCCGACATGTGGACCTCGCCGAGCGGGGTCGAGGGGCCGCGGTTCGACTCGGAGTGGCAGGAGCTACCGATGGAGCAGGGTCGGACGACCTCGACGTACCACGACCACACGCTGGGCATCACCCGGCTCAACGCTTACGCCGGGCTGCTCGGCCTCTACTCGATTACGACCGACGCCGAGCGGGAACTCGGCCTCCCGTCCGGCGACTACGACATCCCGCTGTTGCTGCAGGACAAGGAGTTCAACGACGACGGCTCGCTGCACTACCCCGACGAGTTCGTCTCGGCGTTCCTCGGCGACACCGCCGTCGTCAACGGGGCCGTGTGGCCGTACGTCGAGGTCGAACCGCGGCGGTACCGCTTCCGCATCCTGAACGGCGCAAACCACCGGTCGTTCGACCTCCAACTGGAGAGCGAAAGCGGGTCGGGCGCCCCGACGATGTACCAGTTCGCCCCCGGTCACGGCTTCCTCGAATCAGTCGTTCCCATCGGTCCGGGCGGCGACCTCGACTCGCTCTTGCTCACGCCCTTCGAGCGCGGCGAACTCATCGTCGACTTCTCCGACCACGCGGGCGAGACGCTCACGCTCACCAACGGGGCCAACATGGGCCCCGAGTTGACCGACCTCGTCCAGTTCCGCGTCTCGGACCCCGAGACGCCGCCTGAGGACCCGAGCCCCGACCCGACGAACCTGTCGCTTCCCGCACCGACCTCGTACGACGAGAGCGACGCGCGGGTGACCCGCGAGATGACGCTGGGTACCACGGTCGACGTGGAAAACAACCTCATCACGCACACGCTGAACGGATACGTCTTCGGCGACGAGGACGCGCCCGTCTACCCGCAACTCGGGTCGACCGAGATATGGGAACTCCAGAACGAGTCGGGCGGGAGACACCCGATTCACCTGCATCTGGTCACCTTCAGGGTCATCGGCCGCGGCCCCGACGGAACGCAACCGCCGGACCCCAACGAGCTGGGGCCGAAAGACACCGTCCGCGTCGACCCCGACGAGCGCGTGCGGATAATCGTCAAGTTCGAGGGGTACACCGGGCAGTTCCCGTGGCATTGCCACATGCTCGAACACGAGGACAACAAGATGATGATTCCGTTCGTCGTCGAGAACCCCATCGCGGACTATGCGAACGAAAGCGACATCGTGGACGCGACGGGGCTGACGGACGCGGTCGGCGACTGGCGGAACGACGACCTCGAAACCGAGGTCCTCCTCGAAGTCATCGACCAGTGGCGAAGCGGCGACGAGGTCGCCTGACTCCGGTATCGCCGAGTTACTGCACCGGTTCGGCCGAGCGGTCCGAGAACCACCGACTCCGGACGACGTACGCGACGAGGACGACCGCGGTGGCGACGCCGATGATCGAGTACACGTCGACCTCGGTGAGCGACCGGGCGGCCTCGCCGAGATAGACCGCGAGCAGCGCTTCGATGGTGTACCGACCGCCGCGGCCGAGCACCGATGCCGCCAGATACGTCCGGAGGTCGAGGTCGAACACGCCCGACCCGATAGAGAGTAGTTCGTACCCCTCGGGAATCGGCGCGAACGCCCCGAACGCGACCGTCACGAACCCGGAGCGCTCGAAGTATCGCTCGACCTTGTGAACCCGCTCGCCGGCGAACCGCGAGTCCAGCGCGCGCCGGCCACCCTTCTTCCCCATGAGGAAGCCGACCAGCCCCGCCGACACCGACCCGACGGTCGCGACGGCCGCGTACAGGAGCGCGAACTCGGGGTTCGCCGCCGACAGCGGGACGAGCACCAAGTCCGGCGGGACAGGGAGCAAAAAGAATTCCAGGAACGCCACGAGCAGCAGCCCCGGCGCGCCGAGCGAGGCGAAAAACGCGGTCGATAGTTCGACAGTCTCCAGTACGTCTAGCATCGTCGTCTCTACGCAGCCGCTACTGTCAGTAATAAGTATCGCTGTTCGTGAATCTCGACTCCGCGAGCGGAGGGCTGCGAAACGAAGAGTCGCCGCGGGTGCAAAGCGGCGGGTTCGGTGGTGGTTCGCGGGTCGCGTCAGGTCGGTTGGTTCGTGAGTCGCGTCAGGCTATCGGCTGTCGGCTATCGGGTCAGTCGAGGGCTTCGGCCATCTTCTCGATGGGGTGCGGCGGGCGGGACTCGCCGGGTCTGTCGCCGAGTTGGGAGCGACACGACGCGCCGGGTGCCGTGACGACGTCGCCGGGGCTCTCGTCGACCTGACCGAACAGGATTTCGCCGATGCCCTTCGAGAGTTCGTAGTGCTCTTCTTCGTAGCCGAACGACCCGGCCATCCCGCAGCAACTGGAGTCGAGCGGGTCGACGGCGTAACCGGAGCGACGGAGGACGCCCACCGCGTGGTGGTCCTTGTTCGTCGCCTTCTGGTTGCAGTGGCCGTGGTACGTCAGCGTCTCGGCGGGGGCGTCGAAGTCGAGGTGGTCGTCGGCGCGCGCGACGTCGAGGTACTCCATGATGCCGTAGGCCGACCCCGAGACGAGTTCGACGCCCGTCCCGTCGAGGAGGTCGAGGTACTCGTCTTGGAACATCACCGCGTCGGAGGGCTCGACGAAGACGACCGACCAACCGTCGTCGATGTAGGGGCGGAGCCGCCCGACGTTGTGCTGCGCTCGGTCGCGGGCCGTGTCGAGCATCCCCATCGAGAACGCGGCGCGGCCGCTCGCTTCGAGGTCACTCGGAATCCGCACGTGGACGTTCGCGGCTTCGAGGACCTCCACGGCGGCCTTGCCGGGTTCGGGGTAGTTGTAGTTGGTGTAGGTGTCGGGGAAGAGAAGCACCTTCCCTCGGGCGTCGGCGGGCGACACGGACGACCCGCCCCGAGCCTCGAACCACTCCTCGAGCGACTCGCTGCTGAAGCTCGGAAGCTCGCGCTCGCTGGAGATACCGAGGACCTTCTCCATCACGAGTCGGCTCCCCGGAAGCTCCGCGGCGGCGTTCGAAAGCGGGGCGAGTTTGCTCCCGATTTTCGACAGGGTGTCGATGTTGCCGAACACCCGCGAGCGGAGGCTGGTGCCTTCCTTCTGGTGGTACTGGTGTTTCACCTCGGACTTCAGCTTCGCCATGTCGACGCCGGTCGGGCAGTCACTCTTACAGCCCTTACAGCCGACACAGAGGTCCAACACCTCGGTCTGGAAGCGCTCGGAGTACAGTTCGTCCTCGGGGAGTTCGCCCGAGATGGCGGCCCGAAGCATGTTCGCGCGTCCGCGAGTCGTCTGGACTTCCTCCTTCGAGGCGCGGTAAGTCGGGCACATGGTGTTCGAGTCGGTCTGCCGGCAGGTGCCACAGCCGTTACAGAGCTCGACGAGGTGCGAGAAGCCGCCCTCGTCGTCGAAGTCGATGGCGGTCTGTGGCTCGACGGACTGGTAGTCCGGGCCGTACCGGAGGTTCTCGCGCATGTCCGCGCCGACGCCGCGGTCGCTGTCCGGTCCCGGGTCTGAGGGACCGTCTCGGTAGACGACGTTCCCGGGGTTGAACATCCAGTCGGGGTCGAACGCCGTTTTCAGCTCCTTGAACGCGCCCCAGAGTTCGGGGCCGTACATCTTCGGATTGAACTCGGTTCGGGCCATCCCGTCGCCGTGCTCACCGGAGAACGCGCCGTGGTGCTCGACGACGAGGTCGGTCACGTCGTCGGTGATGGAGTGCATCTTCTCGATGCCCTCGTTCTCTTTGAGATTCAGAATCGGGCGGATGTGGAGCGTTCCCGACCCGGCGTGGGCGAAGTACGCGGCGGAGGTGCCGTGGTCTTCCAGCACCTCCTCGAACTTCTGGACGTACTCCGCGAGTTCCTCGGGCGGGACGGTCGCGTCCTCGATGAACGGGTACGGTTTCGGGTCGCCTTCGAGGCTCATCAACAGCGGAATCGCCGCCTTGCGGAGCTTCCACAGTCGGCCCTGGCTCTCTTCGGAGTAGGCTTCGAGCACGTCGAACGCCGCGCCCGAGTCGACGAAGTGGGCGTTCGTGTCGGCGACTGCGGCTTCGAAGTCGTCGACGAGTTCGTCGTCCCACTCCAGCATCAGCGCCGCTTTCGCCCCTTCGGGGATGGGTTCGGCGTACTCGGCGTAGCCCTCCGACTCGCGGGCGAGTCGGAACACCTCGTCGTCCATGAGTTCGACGGCGCTGACTGGGAATTCGAGTGCCTCCGGGACGGCCTCCATCGCGTCCACGAGGTCGTCGAAGCAGTACAGCGCGAGCGCCGTCTCGTCCGGCTTGGTAACGAGCGAGACGGTGGCCTCGACGATGACGCCGAGGGTCCCCTCCGCACCGACGAACAGCTTCGAGAGGTTGATGACCTCCTCGCCGTCGTCGTTCTCGTAGATGACCTTCTGGAGGTTATACCCCGACACCGAGCGCTTGAGCGACGGATACTTGTTCTCTATTTCCCCCTCGTGGTTCTCGACGAGTTCCCGAACCGTCCGGTAGATGTTCGCCTCTAAGTCGTCTTGGGCGAGGATGGATTCGTGCTCGTCGCTGTCGAGGACGACTTCGCGGGTGTGTACCAGCGAGCCGTCGGCCAGAATCACCTGCAACTCCTCGGTGTAGGCGTCGGTGATGCCGTAGCGGACCGAGTGCGCGCCCGTGGAGTTGTTGCCGATGCCGCCGCCGACGGTCGAGCGATTCGACGAGGCGGGGTCCGGCGCGAACTTCAGTCCATGTTCCGCGAGCGCGGCGTCGAGGTGGTCCTGGACGCACCCCGGTTGGACGGTCGCGCGCTTCGCTGACGGGTCGATATCAACGATATCGTCCATGTACTTCGTGAAGTCGATGACGACGCAGCCCCGTCCGACGGTCTGGCCGCCCAACGAGGAACCCGTTCCGCGTGGCAGAACGGGGACGCCGTGGCTCGTCGCGGTCTCGACGGCGGCGCGGACGTCGTCTACGTCCCTCGGCAAGACGACCCCCGCGGGTCGCGCCTGATAGATACTGCCGTCGGTCGCGTACAGCACCTGCGCGTACTCGTCGAACTTCACCTCTCCGTCGACGCGGGAGCGTAACTCCGTCGCCAACGCCGAATACTCCACGGCGTCCGGCCGGTCGAGGTCTAACGTCGTCGCCGATGTCTCTCTTCCCCGAGGGGAGTCGAGCGTGTCTTCGACTGCCATCATCATTGATACACATACGCACGGATTAAATGCTCTGGTGTTGCGACACGTCTCCGCCCCCGAACGGTCCGTCGCGACCGACGTGGGGATTTATATTCACGTCCTCGGTACGTAACGACATTCATGGTCAGGTCACCGAACTGGAATCAAACTGACGTGGCACGCGCTGTCCCGACAGCATCGGAAACGGAGGTCGACCAACTACTCGCGAGCCTCCAGCGACTGACCGGTATTGGCGTGTGGTCGTACGACGTCTCGCGCGAGGAACTGTGGTGGAGCGACGAGGCAAAGCGGATACACGGCTTCGACGCGTCGGCGACGCCAACCGTCTCGGACGTCGTCGAACAGTACGCCGAAGGCGACCAAGACGAGGTGCTCGCCTACCTCGCGGACGCAATCGAACACGGCGAGTCTTTCTCCGTCGACGTGCGGTACGCGAGCGAGCGGACGACCGAGCGGTCGATACGGCTGGCCTGTGAACCGCTGGTCGAAGACGGTCGGACAGTCGACCTCCACGGCGTCGTACAGGACGTGACCGACACCAAGCGTCAGGAACAGCGCATCGAGATTCTCCGACGGACGAGCCAGGAACTTCGGAACGCGAGTTCGAAGGCGGAAGTCGCCGAGATACTCGCCGACGCGGCGAAGAACGTCCTCGGCCTCGTCAACACGACCGTTCGGCTGGTCGACGAGAACCGGAGCATGCTCCAGACTATCGAGGCGACGGAGGAGTGTCTGGAACGCGCCGGCGACCGACCGAACTACTCGGTCAGCGAGGACACGCCGGCGGCACGGACGTACCGGACGGGTGAACCGGTCATCCACGCGAACCACGAGCACACCGAAGACGACCACAGTCGGGGGGCCCTCCAGTCCGGGCTGTACGTTCCCATCGGAAGCCACGGCGTGCTCAGCGCCGGCGACGTTGTCGTCAACGCGTTCGAAGAACACGACCTCGAAGCCGCGAGTCTCCTCGGCCAACTCGGCGCGGAGGCAATCACGCGCATCGGCTGGGTGAAACGGTCGCGGGCGATTTGACGCACACTGAACGCTCTCCTCGTCACGAAGTTCGACGCTGCCAGAGGCGAACCGTGAGTTCGCGACGCGCTGTTTGTTCCCGGGGTAGTCGGATAGAAACATATCCGAATTGACAGGGCTGGCTCGCCAGTTCAGTTGATTTACATTATGGCAACAGTTATCAACCATCAACATAATAGTTGAGGTATGATTGAGAACGTGACCGGGCGACGGCTCAAGACGACCCAAGCCTCGTTGGAGATTCTCAGCCTCATTTTGGAACACGACGGCCTCACGCTCGCCGAACTGGACTCCATGGTCGACAGTTCGAAGAGCTCCATCTGCAGTCACCTCAACACGCTCTTGGAGAGCCGATACTTGGTCAAGCGCGACGGCGTGTACCACGTCAGCTTCAGGGTGGCGCTGTTGGGCGAACGCGCTCGACACCGCTATCCGAACGACGAGGTCGTCGAGCGGGTCGTCGACGAACTGGCTCGCGCGACCGACCAAGAGGCGAACTTCACGATTTTCGAACACGGTCGGCTGCTCATGTGTTACGGGTCGTCGACCGAGGAGGGGAGAGACGCGAACGGCACGCGGTACCGGTCGGAGTATCACCTGCACAACACGGCCGCGGGGAAGGCCATCCTGGCGGAACTGGACCGCGACGAGGTCGAGTCGATAATCGACTACTGGGGCCTGCCGCGGGAGTCGGAGGGCACGATTACGAACCCCAACCAACTGTTCGACGCGCTGGACGAAATCGCGACCCAGAAGTATGCCGTCGTCGACGAGGAGTTCGCGCCGAACCTCATCGCCATCGGTGCGCCGGTCCACGACGGTGACGGGCGCATCGTCGGCGGGCTCAGCGTCGGCGGACCGAAGTATCAGGTGGACATGACGCGACTCGAACGCGAGTTCGCCGACAAGCTACTGAACGCCGTCGAGTCGCTGGAATCGACGCTCGCGTGACCGACACCGTCTCGCGGATCTCACGGGGTACCGAAGCTTTCGCTCGCGGTCGAGTCGGACGTCGCGCGAAAAGGACAGACGCGGTTGGTTGGACTTGTCTGGGTGGCTGACTGACCGGGTGCGTTAGTCGTCTGTCCCGACTGCCATCGCGCGCTCGACGATGTCGGTGCCGTACATCTCTTCGAGCGCGTCGTGTTGGTCCGGGCGGTGCTCGTACACGTCTTGGAACAGGGCGACGGGCGTCATCGCGGCCTGATAGGTCGCCTCGTCCCACATGCGGTCCTTGGCGATGTCGACTTCGACGCCGTCGATGACGAGCGTCGTCGCTTGCGTCATCGCAATCGCGCCCTTGCCAGCTTCCTTGGCCGCCTCGAACTCCTCCATGGAGTCGACGATGTCGTCCATGCTCGGGACGTAGGTGGTCAGGTCGAGGAGCTCCTCGTGGAGTTCCTCGCCGTCGAGTTCCTGTTCTTCGCCGTCGACGCGGAGCACGTAGCTGTCGTCGCCGACCTGTTCGAGCGAGAGTTCGTCGCCGTCGTACACCTCGGCCCCGTCCTCGGACGCGAGTTCGATTTCGTCGTCGTCGAGTTCGAGGAGCCAACTGCCGGTCTTCGGCGGCAGGGGTGCCTCGTTGGCGGTGACGACCTGTCCGGGCGTGAGCGCCCAGATGCCCGTCATCCCCATGGCGCGGTTCTCGACCATGCGCTCGCGGTAGCCTTCGACGTCGCGGATGTCGTCGTACGGGCCGTCGACGGCGATGCAGTTGGCGGCGCTCGCGCCGCGGGAGGTGTTGTGTCGCAGTTCGGCCCACGCCGGAAGCTCGCCGGTCGGCGTCATGGCGCGCATGTCCTTCGTGTAGTCGACCTGCCCGTCGACGAGGAGGAACAGCCGTTCGAGGTTGTTGGACGGCTTACCCTTCTCCGCGCGGAGGTCGCTCATCGCGAGTTCGGCTTCACCGCTCTCGATGATGACCGACATCGACAGGCTTCCCTCTTCGAGGCCGTGTTCGTTCTCGATGATGGTGAAGAACTCGTCGGCCTTCTTCCAGTCGTCGAGGTCGCCGACCTCGGGGATGACGAAGCCGTCGATGTGCTCGACCGCACCGTTTTCTGGGTCGGTGATTTCGAGCATCTGCTTGAAGCCCTCGTAGCGAGTCGAGGGGTCGTCGCGGTGCCACACGACGCGGGGGTGAATCTCGCCGGGGAAGTCGGCTCCGTGCTCGGAGACGACCTCGACGAGGTTCTGGACGCCCTCGGCCCGCATCGACGGCGCGGTGGCGTCTTCGTTGTCCGGAATCCAGGTGTCGGGGGCCTGCATCCCCCGCAGTTGTGCCGCGCTCTGCAACATCTTCGCCGAGTTCTCGCCGCCGACCGCCGTCGGCGAGGTGAAGAACGTACGTACGAACTCTCGTTCGTAGTTTCTGTCGCTACTCATATCGACAGTGGAAACGTCTCTTCCGAAACATATTAAATATTTAGACTCGCCCAATCGGAGGCTTGCGATTCGACGGTCGCCGGCGGTTCAGATATCGGAAGTCATCTCGCTGACCGAGGTCGGCGAACGTCTCCACCGATGGAGAGATGCTCCGGATATCACTAACTTACATTATGTAAATGACTGCAATGTCATGTGTTCACATTATACAGATATGTGGAATTAAATCGGTTTGTGTTACAGGCATAGCTCTGTAATTCTAGTTGGGGGTCACCCACAACAACACGCGACGTTCGGATTATGTAAATGAGCTCGCCGCCTCTCGGTTCTCACGGTCCTCTCGATATCGGAAATTCGTGAGCGTCGACCGTCGTCCGACAGCGCCCCGAAGTCCTTTCGTGTTCGACTCGGTTCGACGAGTTCGGATGGACACCGTGGTCGGTTATATCAGATGGTAATAATAGTTTGAATACTGGTATTTACTTGGTGGCTCTCTTTTCACTCATTACGTCCTGTTGTGTAGTTATTTATGAACGTCACCCGAGAAAAATTTTGCATTCTCTTGTTGATTTCGTTTAGAAATTCTAAGATAGGTGAGTTTGTATCGGTTCAGGTGGGCGGAGGTGTTCCTGAGAGATATCTACACTCCCGCGTTATACGCGGCTTACCGCTGGTATTGATGGAATCTGTATTGGCACCTTCATCTCAGCGACCGACAAATAAATCAGTATTAAGAACATTCGATAAAACCATCTAATAACTGATAATTTTGGTTCGCCGCAATCGCGGCGTCCGCGCGTGGCTGCAGCGCCGTTCGGCCGCGGCCGGCCGGGGCTTTCGAGCCGTCGGTTACCACTCGTACGCTCGGTGAATCTGCCGGGCTTCCTCGTTCAGCACCGGGCCGACTACCTCGGTGACGCCGTCGAGAATCGCCGCCGACCGGACGCCGGGGCTCGAACCCGTGAACTCTCCGATTTCGTCGCCGCTGACGCCGTACACGACGCGCGCGAAGCCGGCGGTCGCCATCCCGCCGGCGCACATCGGGCAGGGCTCCGTGCTGGTGTACATCACCGTCTCCGCCCGCTCGTCGGGGTCGTACTCTCGGCATGCCCGATAGGCGAGCTGTAACTCGGGGTGCCGACGAATGTCGGACTCCGTCACGATGCGGTTCGAGTCGCGCATGACGACCTCGTCGTCGCGGACGAGGACGGAGCCGAACGGTTCGTCGCCGCGGGCGGCGGCCTCGCGGGCGAGTTCGAAACTCTCGCGCATGTGCGCCTCGTGGTCGAAGTCGTCGAGGTGAGTCGTCACGTCGCCTACGGTCTCCACGCCGAGCGGCTTAAATCGAACGACGACCGCGCCCTCGCGCGGTTACTCAATTGCCGTCCGTCGGTTGCGCATCGCTCCTCCGCAGTCCGGGCAGCGTAGCGGGTTGTGTTCGGTGAGGACGATACCGCCACACTCGAAGCATTCGTACGTTCCTTCCTCGCCGGGGGTGGATTCGACATCTCTCATGGTTCGCGAGCGCCGGTCGTGTCCCGGACGCTCTGCCCATGCGTAATAGGTGTACAAGGGAATATGAGGTAGTTACACACCAAACCAGTCGAGAGAATACCGGCTAGATAACGAACCTACCCGCCTCTTCCGGTGGCGGAACCGGAGTGCTCGTCGAACAGCGTCGCGAACAGTTTCCGCTGGACGGTCCGCACGTGTTTGTAGAACGCCGGCGGGGAGATACCGAGCGTCGCGGCGACGTCTTCGCCCGTGTTCTCCCGTGGCGATTCGAAGTAGCCGCTGTAGTAGGCCGTCTGGAGCACCTCGAGCTGTCGCTCTGTCAGCTTGTCGAGGAACCGCGAGAAGAGGTCGCGCTCGGTCGAGCGGTCGAGCGTCTGTTTGGTGCGGAGTTCGACGCCGGCGAACGCTTCGTCGACGAGGTGCGTGACGTTCCGAACGTCGATGCTCTCGGGGACGTCGACGACGAGCGTCGTCTCCTCGGGGGTCGCTCGCACCTCGCCGAGGACGGCACCGTGGTCCGCAAGCTCCGGTGCGAGAAACGGCTGGGTCAAGCGTAGGCGCAGGACGCCGGCGTCCCCGTCGGTGCTTATCCGTCGTACGTCGGCGACGGCGACCAGTTCGTCGGCCGCGGCCGCGACGGATTCGACCGCCCCGTCTTCGACGGTGACGAACACGTAGTTTCCTTCGGCGGACTGTTGGACCCCTCCACGGTAGGTGAGCGTGCACCCCGCGTCGCGGGCGAGTCGCGAGAGGACGAACGTGGGGTCGTCGACGGCGAACCCGACGCGGGTGACGGCCGTGGTGAGCAGTGCGTTCTTCCGTTCGAGGGCGCTCAGCGCCGACGCGATGGTCTCGCCGAGTTCGGCCAAGACGGCGGTCGCCGTCTCGTCGAAGGCGTCGTGCGTCGTCGCGTACACCGTCAACACGCCGTGCGAGAGGTCGTTATAGACGAGCGGGATGCTGAGCACCGACAGGTAGTCTCGGGTGAGCGCGCCCTTCCGCCAGGGTTCGTCCCGGAAACCGGACGCGACGTTGGGAACGGTAGTCACCTCTCCGGTCGCCGCCGTGCGTCCCGCCGGTTCGACCGACGACGCCGCGACTTCGAACGTCGTGCTGTCGAGATAGCCCCGTTCGTCGCCGGCCCACGCGCGGGGCTCGACAGTCTCGCCGATGGGGTCGACGGAACCGACCCACGCGAACGCGAACCGGTCGGCGGCGGTCAGTAGCTCGCAGACGGTGTAGTCTATCTCTTCGCGCGTCTGGGCTCCGACGAGCGCTTGGTCGATTTCGCGGATGGTCTCGTTGATTCGGTTTAGCTCGGTGAGCCGGTCGTTCTGTCGCTGGAGCGTCCGGTCTTGTTCGCGGAGTCGGGATTCGCGCGTGACGCGGTCGAGCGCCGCCTCGGCGGTCACCGCGAGCAGGTCGGTCAGTTCCCGCGCCACCGCGTCGAAGGCTCCGACCTCGGTCGAGCCGGCGACGAACACGCCGTGGTCTCCGAGTGGGACGTACGCGACGCTCCGGAGACCGGTCACGGAGTTCTCCAACCGGTCGGCCTCGTGCACGTCGTCGAAGTACAGCGCACTGTCCTCGACGAAACTGTGGCTCGGGAGCGTCTCCCCGTCCGCGGGCACTGTCGGGAGCGGGCCGTGGGCCTCGCGCATCGCCGGCGAGTACGCCGCCGGTCTGAGCGCGTTGGCGTCGGCGTCGAAGAGGTAGACGGCGCTCGCATCGAGCGCGAGCACGCCGGGCGTATCGTCGACGACGCGCTGGGCGATTTGTCGGTGAGTCCCCGTGTAGAGGAACTCGCGAGCCGTCTCGTGGAGCGTCGTCAGCGCGTCCTCGCGCTGCTTGCGCTTCGTGATGTCGCGGCAACTGAAAAGCAGCGTTCCGTCCCGAATCGAGACCTCACGGACGTTGACGAGAAGGGTGTGCTCGCGGCCGGCCTTGTCGGTCACCGTACTCTCGATGTTTTTCAGGACGCCGCGCTCCGCGAGTTCGTCGCGGTCGAAGAGGTCCTCCCCCAGCAGTTCGTCGATGGGGACCCGTTCGCGCAACTCGTCTGCGGTGTAGCCGAAGATGAAGTGGACGTTTGGACAGACGTAGGTGTAGGCCCCCGACTCGTCGGTGATGAGGACCGTATCGGTCATGTTGTTGAGCGTGACGCGGTGGAGTTCCTCGGAGCGGCGGAGGTCTCGTTCGAGGGACACCCGCGCTGTGATGTCGATACCCTCGACCACGACCGACGCGACCTCCCCACGCTCGTCGGTCACGGGGCGGACCGATAGCTCGACGATGCGTCGTCTTCCGGTCTCCGACGGCTGTGGGACCACCGCGTTCCCGGCCGTCCCTCCGAGCGCGTCCTCGACGAGCCGTCGCACGTCGTCGCTCGTCGGGTCGTCTCCGTTCGACCACCACGGGAGTGACCAGAAGGCCCCGCCGACGAGCGGGTCGACGGGCGCGTCGAGGAACTCCCGCGCCGTCCGGTTCGCCCGAGTCAGCGACCCCTCTCCGTCGAGCACCCACGTCGCCGTCCGTTCGTCGTCGAACATCGCGTCGAACTGCCTGGCGCGTTCGCGCTCGCCGGCCGACTGTCGCGCCGACCGGAGCGCCCGTCCGGTCCGCGCGAGGAGTGTTTCGACGTCCGGCGAGTCTGCGTCAAGCGCGACGTAGTCAGTCGCGCCCGCACCGAGGACCTCGCTAGCGAGGACGTCGCTCCCGCCGTCCGCGGCGACGACCACTGGAAGGGTCGCGACCGTCGAGAGAACGTCTGTGAGGAGGTCGACGACGGTCGCGTCCGCGAGGTCGGCGTCGACGACGACGCAGTCGACCTCGTCCGCTTCGACTGCGCGGAGTGCCGCCGCCTTCGTCTCGGCTTTCAGCACGGTGACGCCGGGTCGCGAATCGAGTCCCTCGGCGAACCGCGTCACCCAGTCGCTCTCGCCGACGACCAGCACGCTGCCAGAATCGGAGACACCGGACATGGCTAGAGACCAAACCCCCGTTGACAAAGGCGTTCGCTATCTTACCATCGCAACCTTGAGTAATTTAGATACTCTCGATTTTCCAAGTTCATCAGATTATGTGGATATTTTGAATATTCTAGATTTGTCAGGGAATGTGGGTTCTTCCAACTACGCAGGTTGTCCGCGGTCGCTCTCTCCTGTGCACCACGTGGAGTAGCCGAGTTGCTCAAACTATGTGTGTGTCTTCGACTATTCAACTAATCCAGATAATTTAGATTGCTCACACGTCGTCACCACCGCACGTTACCGACCTCACAGAGATTCTACGCGAGATGTGGATTATTCAGATAACCACGAGAATCTAAGCGACCCACACGACTCGGGTTCGGTGCATATGTGGATAACTGGAACTACGCGGGTAGCCTCGATAACGACGACTTTTCCACTAGCTGGTGCTCTCAGTACTGCGGTTACGGTGCTCTTTTGACCGTGTCTCTCCGTCGGATGCAAGTGAGACAGCCCGTCTTCGACCGCTCCGAGGGTCGAACCAGACACAGTAAATAATCCACCTAATCTAAATTTCTCGGAGTGTGATGCTGTTCTGGGTCGTGCTTCTCGACGGCCATCTTCGCAGTACCGGCATTGTTAGGATACTGTGAGTATCTTGACGAACCTCCATTACCAGAAGAATCCAGCCAATTTGAATTATCTGGAATATCTGGGTCACCTGAATAGTTCAATTAATATCAAATACGCCGCGTCAGTTCTCCGGCGCGGGGAGTCTGAGTTCGACCGTCGACCCGCCCTCGGCGCGGTCCAAGATAGACACCTCGCCGTCGAACTGCGTGACGAACCAGTGGACGGTCCACAGCCCCATTCCGCTTCCGTGCGTCAGGGGGGTCTCTTTCCCGCGTTTCAGAATCTCCCGCTCGGTCTGCGGGATACCGGGGCCGTTGTCCTCGACCGCGATTGCGACCCGCTCGCCTGAGAGGCGTCGCGACCAGACCGCGACGACGGGGCGGTCCCTGTCGTTGTGGACGATGGCGTTCTGTACGAGTTCGTCGAGCGCGAGGTACAGCGAGTGCGTGCTCGCGAGCACGGTCTGTTCGCTCGGTCCGATTTGAACCTCCGCCTCGGGGTGCTTCCGTTCGTACGTCCGTTTGAGATCGGCGAAGACGTCGCTGACGCCGACCGGGTGTCTGTCCGTGCTCCCCTCCACGGCGTTCTCGAACTGCCGGGCTTTCTCGCCGGTCGACACGAGGCTGTCGGCGTTCTCGATGATTCGGTCCGTCTTCGAGACCATCGCCTCCGTCGAGAATCGGCTCGCCGCGGCGACCAGCGTGTCGAGCGTCCGCAGTTCCGAATCGATACCTCTGGTCGTCTCGCTGAGTTTCGCCAGCGTCTCGTGCAACCGCTCGTAGTCGTCTTCGTCTATCGACGGGCTGTCGAGCGCTTCGAGGTCCCGTTTCAGCTCGCTCGCGTACCCGCTGACGACGTTGAGGTTGTTCCGAAGGTTGTGGCGAAGCACTCGGTTCAACACCATGAGCCGCTCTTCGCGCTCTTTCCTGTCCGAGATGTCGCGCACCGCGCCGCGGACGTTGGCGCCGCTGTCAGTCGGCTCACCGCGAACTTGCACCCATCGCGTTCGCCCCGTGGCCGTTACTACCCGCATTTCGACGTCAAAGGGGTCGCCGTTGACCCGCGCACTCTCGATGGCCTCGTCGATGACAGCGCGGTCGTCCTCGTGAAAGAAGTCCCCGAGTCCGTCGAGCGTCACCTCCGCGTCGGACGGGATATCGACCAGCCGTTTGGTCCCATCAGTCAGTCGTAGCTCGCCGGTCTCGTAGTCGACCTCCCATCCGCCGATGTCGGCCAGTTGTTCGGTGCGTTCGAGGCGGTCGCGGTTCCGCTCTAACTCCTGTCGGTACTCGTAGGTCTCGGTGACGTCTCGGACGATTTTCGTGAAGCCTCTGAGCTCCCCGTCGTCGCCGCTCAGCGCGCGGACGATTACGTGCGCGAGGATGCGCGACCCGTCCTTCCGGACCCGCCACCCGCGTTCCTCGTAGCTTCCCTCGGACTCGGCGATTGAGAGCACCGTCTCGGGAGACTCGCCGTCCCCGTCGGTGGGATAAAAGACAGACAGGTGACGACCGATAATCTCGTCTCGCTCGTAGCCCTTTATCCGTCTCGCACCCTCGTTCCACGTCGCCACGAACCCGTCCGCATCGAGGAGAAATATCGCGTATTCGGTCACCTCCTGAAAGAACTCTCGAAGAATGAGGTCGGACTCGATGTGTTCGAACAGTTCGCTCCGCTCACATGACATTACTGGTTGAGTACCATCCACATGCTGATAAACTGCTCGGCGATTCGGACGGCGAACGGACGAGAGAGCGTCGCTGCTCGGGCGGTGAGTCACCCGTCAACGAACCGACCGACGAGCGTCGTCTCGGCGACGAACGCCAGATAGCCAGCGAGCGCGACCGACCCGACGACGGGAATCGCCGGCACGACGACCGACGAGCCGAGGAACACCGAGACGCCGACGACGGCGAGGGCGAGCGTCACAAGTCCAACCGCGAGCGACAGCGAGAGCGCCGACACCAGGAGCAGGACGAGGTACTCGCGCGCTCGGTCGCCCGCGCGGTCGCCTTCTGTCCGGGCGTAGCCGGCGGCGGCACCGACGCACGCGGCCGCGACGATTCCGGCACCGCCATTGAGACTGTAGTTCGTCTGCGTCGCCAGAAGATACCACGAGTAGACGACGAAGCCGAACACCCCGACCAGCACGCCGGTACAGCCGCCCGCGGCCCCGCCGACGAGTCGGTTTCGCCGCTTTCGGTACCACCCCGCCTCGGCGCGGTAGGCGAGGAGCGACGCGCCCGCGAAGACCGAAAGCGCCGTGAGCGTCGGGAGGACGAAGTACGGGACCGTGAACAGACGCTCGTCGAGGACCAACTGAAACACAGCGGTCGGGACGATAGCCAGCGCCCAGCCGACGAACAGCGCCCCGACGAAAACGACCCGCTTGCGGTGTGCCGACGCCGACGCGGCCGATCGTCCACTCGTCACCCAGCGATAGCCGCCGAAGCCGCCGACGAGGAGGCCGAGTGGGGCGGCGAACTGAATCGAGACCACCCAGTCGGGTGGGAACGCGACACCCGTCGTCGCGCGGTAGTAGTTCCGAAGGAATCGGCCGAGCGTGTCGAGGACGAACGCTTGGACGAGTCCCCACTGGAAGGCGCAGAGCCACGCCTGCCTTCGGGTTGCGGAGCTAGTGGAGGGCGACATGTCCCGGCCATCTCACCCGCGAAGGGAGTAGCTATCGGTCCGCTCGGGTTTCGAACGCCCCCGTCGTCCAGAAGTATTTAGCCGTCGGCCCCCCGACACGCAGTCGAACTCCCTGTCAGAGTGCTCCCAGTATGACTCGCCCTCCACTCCGACCCAACCGACGTACACTCGCCGTGTTCGTGCTCGTCGCCGTCGCGCTCCCCGCGGTCCTCTGGACGACGGGCGGCGCGATAGGCGACGCGAGCCCCTCGGTCGACGCGAACGTAACCGAGCGCTACCGCGCAACCGACGCGCTCACCGGAACGCAGACGGTCGAGATTCGAACCGATGGAACGGTCACGTCTCGCACCGTCGCCGACGTGACGCTCGTCCCGGAGACGGAACGGAAGCGCGTTCACTTTCGGAACGCGGCGAACCGACAGTACGACCGGCAGGTCTCGAACGGCTCGACGCTCTGGCTTCACGACACTGACCGGGACACCGTGACCGCCATCGAGCTGACGGGCCCACCGACCGAGTCGCGGACGGCCGAGCGACTCCAACTCCTCGTCGCGGCCGCGGGGCTGACCGACGACGCCGGTCGCCCGCAGTCAATCGGCGTGTCGCCGCTACCCGTCGTACCGCGACATGCCGGTGCCGCCCCGCAGGCTGACGCGAATCACAGCTACGTCGTCGAATTCGTCGAGACCGACACCGTCGACGGGCGCGAGGCGTACGTCATCGATATCGCGCCCGAGGCGAATCGAAGCGAGGCGGGCTACCACCAGCGGCTGTGGCTCGACGCCGAGCGGTTCTACCCGCTTCGCAAACAGACGTCGTGGACGGCAGACGGGTCCCGACGCTCTGTGACGACCACGTACACGAACGTCACGTTCGATGCAGCCGTGTCGGCGGACGCGTTCCGGCCGGAAATCGGTGCGAACACGACCGTCGAGCGACCGAACACGCCGAACACGGAGTGGTTCCGGAGCAGGGCCGACCTGGAAGCGCGGAGTTCGGTTTCGGTCCCCGAGCCGACGGTCCCGCCCGCGTTCGAACTGGTCTACGCCACGCGGACCACCGGTCGCATCGACGGGGTCGGACTCCGCTACGCCGCCGGCGGCCGCGAACTCACGGTCGCGAAGTTCAACTACACGCTGGACATCGACGCCGACGAGCGCGACGCGACGGTGGGCGGCCGGCCGGCGACTATCGACTACGGTCCGACCACCTCGGTGTCGTGGAACTGCGACGGCTACGGCTACACCGTTCGCGGGACCGGCGTCGAGACGGACCGCCTCGTCGAAGTCGGTCGCTCGGTCGGCTGTCCCGCCTGAAACCGCGCGAGTTTCTGGGTCAGAAACTGGCCCCCTTTTTATATTATCTCCCGGCGCATCGGTTGAACTGCGATGGGCCCCGCCGAACCGACACCGTACTGCCCTCCCGAGCAGTACCGTTCTGTGCCCTCTGACAGCACTCCGGCACCCATCGCGGTCATCGCTGACGCGACAGTCCCTCCACAGCATCGCCGTACTGCCCCGCAGTATCCCCGCGCTAACCCGCAGCCCCACCGTGCTATCCCGACAGCCCCATCGTACACCCGTCCCGAATCGGTCGCCGCGACCAACAGGGGTGGAAACCCATGGGCCTATTAGTCCGACGAGCAGTCATTCGACCACCGTGAGTGAGGAACCGGCGCTGGGCGATATTCTCGACCTCCTCAGCGACGAGTACGCCCGGGACATCCTCGCAGCGACGAGTACCAAACCAATGTCCGCACAAGAGCTTGCCGACGAGTGTGAGATGTCCAAACCGACGGTCTACCGTCGGGTGGAACGATTACAAGCGTACGGACTCCTCGACGAACAGACCGAGATTCGAACCAGTAACAACCACTACAGCGTCTACGCCGCCACGCTCTCCGAGTTCTCCGTGGAACTAGACGACGGGTCGTTCGAGTCGTCGCTGACGCGCACCGACGACGAGTCGTTCCCCGGCCAGGTGGAGACCGACACCGCAGACCGGTTCAAACGGATGTGGGAGGACCTCTGAGATGACGACGCTATCCGCGGTCCTCGACTGGCTCATCGTCTCGCTCGCTCTCGGGTCGACGCTCGTCGGGAGCTACGTCGGCTATCAGGCCTATCGCGGCTACCGCCGTCACGACAGCCGGACGATGCGGTCGCTCTCCGCGGGTCTGTTCCTCCTCACGGCCGTCGCGTTCGGCGTCGCCTTCGTCGGGTCGGTGCTCCTGCGCGAGGGCTACATCGGCCTCCAGTACCAACAGCCGCTCACGCTCGTCACGCGGCTGTTTCAGTTCTGTGGCGTCGTGCTCATCGCCTACTCGTTACATTCGCGAGGGTAGTCCGTCCCCGGGTCGTCTCGGGCGGCCTCGTCGGGGCTCTACTCGTTCACTCACGCGTCTTCTTCTCCGCACTTTTTGGTTCGCTCACAAACCGCTCTGGTCGTCTCGCCTCACGAGTGCGCGAGCTTCCAGAACCCCTTGGGGACGATGGCGAAAACCGGGAACAGGAACAGCGCGGGCAACCAACTCGTGGACGGACCGAGCGGGGTGACAATCACGGTGACGACGCCGATCGCGGTGAGGACGACCGAAGCGATGGCGGCCCCGACGAACCGGCGGTCGAGCGGCGGGAGGTCGGTCGAGCCGACCGGGAGGTCGAGCGCTTCGACGAACGCCCCGGCGTCAGCAACAGGCCCGAGCGTGCGTTCCGTCTCGTCGTCGCCCCAGCCGACCGTCGCCGCGATGGTTCGCGTTCCGAGGTAGCGGTCGGTGGGTCGAGTCGCCACGACCTCGGCGTCGCGGAGGTCGCCGACCGCCGTCGCCCACTGCGACTCGTTCGTCAGGCGGTCGTGAACGACGAGGCGGTCGCCGAAACGTCGGTAGGTCAGCCACCCGCTCGCGAGCACGCTCTCGACGATATCGCCGACGAGCATGAACGCGAGGAGGCAGAGCCCGAAGAGACCGAACCCGACCCAGACCGCGAGCGAGGTGGTCCCCTCGACGACGAACGCGGTCCCGCCGATCCAGACCATCGCGGCCATGGTGACGTAGAACGGTCCCGTCGTGGTGACTGCGCGCCAGACCGCGGCCGCGACCACCGCGCGACGGTCCGCGTCGATTGCGACCGAGGGGCGGCCGCTGGGAACGTCGACCTCGTCGCGGGTCGCGTCGCTGTCGGGGCCGGAGAGCCAACTCGTAAGCCGGCCGCCGCCGCCCTGCTCTGCGCGGAAGCCAGACCACTCAAAGAGTACTTTCACGAACACGAACCCCACGAGCGCGACTGTCGCGCCGCCGAGGATGACGACGAACAGGAAACATGCGAGAAACATCGCTTGCCGGGCGGGAATCTCGACGAGGGCGTACGGAGAGCGCTCCGCGTATCGGTTCCCCCGGAGGAACGTGGCGGTGGTCTCGCCGGCCTGCCCGACGACGAGCGCGGCGACGCTGACGACCGCCTCCGGGCGGGCGAGTACGTCGAGCACCGAGATGACCTCCGAGAGCGGCGCGAGGAGGAAGACGCCGACCCACGCGCCGCCGCCGATGACGGCGGTCGCAAAGGGGACGTTACGCGGGTACACCGGCGGGAGCCGGTCGTGGATGGTGACGCTTCCGCGCTTGTCGATGAGGTCGTTTTCCGACAGGCTGAAGACGCCGTCCTCGCGGGACGAGGTCGGCGGCCGGCCGGCGAACAGCGCCTTCACGCCCGAAAGCGGGAACAAAAACAGCAGTTCGAGGACGTAGACCGCGAGGAGCGTCCCGGGATTCCAGCCGAACCACAGCACACCGGCGAGCGGGAGGAGATTTGCCGAGAGCACCGGGAGGAACCCGATGCCGGCGGATAGAGACGAAGTCGGGGCGTCGCCGTACCGTGGAGGGGCCATCGGATGTGTCGTTTCGGTCATCCGGTCATATATCTGATGAAACCCGTCCTCCAACCGCCTCGACGGCGCGCCACTACTCGGGGAGCGACTCGTAGTCGGCGACCGTGAGCGCCTGTCCGAAGAACATCAGACCGATTCCGGTGATTCCAGCCGGGACCGAGAGGGAGAGCAGCAGCGAGAAACTGAGCGCGCCGATGCCGCCCCCGAGCGCACCCCGCTTTCGGTCGCTCCAGCGTTGGTCTCCGAACCGGAAGAGTCGCTTCCACCCGTCGCGGTGACGGAGGACGAGCGCGGTCGTCGCCGCGTACAGCGGAGCGATTGCCACGGGAAACAATCCCGGCGCGTCGGGGGCCGAGACGGCCACACCGGCGACAACGAGGCCGACGACGAGGGAGGCGAGGTATCGAATGGAGGGACGCACGCGTTCTAGATAATTTGTTGACAACATCAATCTTTTTTCCGGGCGCGGAAACGCGGTTCCGACCGCCCGACGCGAGTCAGACCACCTAACTGCCCCGAGGGAAATGTCTCTCTATCAACAATGCTCACACCCAGCGAGAGACGACGAGCGAAGGTGGCGGTGTTGATGGCGGTCAACGCCGTCCCGCTCGTCGGCGTGCTCGCGCTCGACTGGTCGCTCGTGGCGCTGTTGGCGGTCTACTGGGTCGAACTCGGCGCGTGCCTCGTCGGTGCCGCGGTGAAAGCGCTGTTCGCGGAGGGCAAGCCGACTTACAACGCGGACGGCTTCTCGTGGCTCGTGTTCGGTGCCCTGTCGGAAAAGCGCGGGCGAATCAGTCTCCCCGTCCTACCGCTGTCGATTCAGGTCGCGAATCTCCCGGCCATCCTGATGACCCTCGCCGTCGGCAGCGTGGGCTGGGCCCTCTTCGGTGCAATCGGTGTCGGGGGTGTCGGGGAGACCACGGGCACGGCGATGACCGACGCCGAAACACTCTCCGTCGGCCTGGGAGTCATCGCCGTCGTCTTCGGCCGAGCCGTCGACGTGGGTCGGTACTTACTCGGTGGAACCTACGCGTCGGTCCCGCCGCAGCAGCCGCTTCGGTCGGCGCTCACGTCGATGGCCGGGACCGGCTCGGCGCTCCTCATCGGCGGGGGGTTCGTCATCGCGGGTGCACCCCCGCCGTTCGTGCTGGCGTTTGTGCTCGCGGTGAAACTGCTCGCCGACATCGTCGGCGTCTACCGCGACCGACTGGAGGCGTTCGACGAGCGCACGTCGGTCGAACTCGGATTCGCTCCCGACACTCCCGAGTGGGAGCGAATCGAGAGCTCGCGGGACGGGTCCGAAATCGTCCGACCGAAGCCCGCGGCCGTCGTCGTGGGCGGGGTCGTCCGCGGGCTCCGCTCCCCGCTCGCGCTCGTACTGGGCGGGGCGCTGACGCTGTTCGGCCTGCTCAGTACCGCGACGACCGACGGCGTCGCGGTCGAACTGCTCGGTGGAGCGGTGGTAGTCGCTGGGGCGTTCACCGCGCTGGGCGTCTTCGACTGGTCGTTCCGGTATCTGGCGATGGAGTACCGCACCGCCAGCGAAGAAATCGGGGGTGAGAAACTCGTCGGCTACGACCGACTGCTCGGGCCACAATGGCGACTCTCCCGCGAGTCGCGCGCCGAGATGGAGCGCGCTCGGACCGTCACCGACCGACTGTTCGGAACCGAGACGCTCCGGGTGGAACGCGACGGTCGAGAGTACCGACTTCCCCACCTCCCGCCGGACGCCGCGGGAATTGGCGGGCAGTCGCCGAGTGTCGCCCGAGAGTTCCGCTTGGTGTCGGAGCCCTCGAAACCGCACGCGGGGAACGAGGGTCGGGGGTGAAGTAGATTAGTCAACCAGAAAATAATTAACAGTAGACATTTTTTGGTTACACGAATGCGGAACGTAGCCCTCCACCACAACTCCAAACGGCACCGTACGAAACAGGGTGCCGCGTTAGTCGCATCGACCGCTGAGTCCCCGAACTACCCCTCATCGAGAGGGAGTGTATGAGACGAACACGAGTCGTTTCGCTCGCGCTGCTGCTCGCCGTCGTCGTGAACGCCGGCGTCGCCTCCGTCGGTCTCACCTCGGCCGAGCAGGCGAAGGCGTCGATATCCGGCGCTTACGTCTCGACGGAGAACCCTTCGCCGGGACAGCAGTTCACCGTGACGACGAACGTCACGAACGTCGCGACGAGTTCCGATAGCATCACGCTGACCGACATGTACGTGCGCTCCGTCAGCGGCACGGAAGAACACGCTCGGGTCGAGGATGTTGGGTCGATATCACCCGGGAACACGCTCTCCGTGCCCCTCTCGCTGTCGCTTTCGGACGTCGGTACCCACAATCTCCGGGTTCACGCCGTCGTCAGGTCCGACAGCGGTGACACCCAGCATCTGAAGTACCCGCTTTTGATCACCGTCACGAAGCGGAGTTCGGTCATGGTCTCGGTGCAGGCGTCCGAGCCGACGGCCAACACCGACACGCCGGTCAACGTGACGGTTGCCAACGGCGATTCCAACGCGATTTCGACCGTTCGGCTGCAGCTCTCCGGCAACGGGTCCGTCGTGGACCCCGAACGAGTGACCGGTTCTATCGACCCCGGTGTCGACCGGACGTTCCGATACAACGTGACGTTCGAAGAGGCCGGACCGAAGACGCTCAACGCGACGGCGACCTACACCACGAACGACGGGTCTCCGAAGACAGTCTCCGACGAAACCGTGTTCAGCGTGGTCAACGAGTCCGACGAGGACCAACTCGAAGGGAGAATCCAACTCGTCGGCGTCGAGACGTCGGGTGACGGCATCGTCACGATCCAGGGCGACGCCGCCAACGTCGGCGGGACGAACGTCAAGTCCGTCCTGTTGCGCGTCGAGGACACGGCGTCGGTGAGTCCGATGGGCGCGTCCGGCGAGTACTTCGTCGGCGCGGTCAACGACAGTAAGTTCGATACGTTCGAGCTGATAACGCGAACGAAGAGCGACGCGACGGAGGTCCCGATTCGCGTTCGGTATCTCGTCGACGGCGAGCGCCGGACCGACACCGTGACAGTCAACCTCAGTTCGACGAGCGCCGGCGCGAGAGCCGCGGCGGGACCGGCTCCGAACATGGGCGGTCCGAATCAGGCAGGGGCTGGCCCTTCCGACAGACGTTCACAGCCACAGCCCCGGTCGGGTGGTGCGCTCGGCGGTCTCGGCGGGCTTGTCCTGCCTCTCGTCGCCGTTGTCGCGCTCGGCGGCGGCGCGTACGTCCTCTGGAAGCGACGATGAGCGTCATCGAACTCTCCGACGTCGTGAAACGATACAATAACGGGGACGAGGAGATAGCGGCGCTGAAAGGCGTTGACCTCGCGGTCAACCGCGGTGAGATGGTCGCGATTATCGGCCCCTCCGGGTCCGGGAAGAGCACGCTGTTGAACGTCATCGGCCTACTCGACACGCCGACTGAGGGCACAGTCACCCTCGACGGTCAAGACGTGACGGACCTCGGGACCGACGGACTCACCGACCACCGTCGGGAGAGTATCGGCTTCGTGTTTCAGGCGTACCACCTGCTTCCGATTTTCACCGCGGTAGAGAACGTTACTGTCCCCTCGATGTGGGACTCGACCGTCGACCGGACGGACCGAGCGAGAGAACTGCTCGACCGCGTCGGTCTCGGTGAGCGCCTCTCGCACAAGCCGAATCAGCTCTCGGGCGGCCAACAGCAGCGTGTCGCCATCGCTCGCGCCCTCGTGAACGAACCGCACATCATCCTCGCGGACGAGCCGACGGGCAACCTCGACCAAGACACCGGTGCGACCATCCTCGACGAACTGACCCGAATGAAAAACGAGGAGAACGTCGCCATCGCGGCGGTCACGCACGACGAACAGTTGACGAACTACGCCGACCGGACGGTCGAGCTGGTCGACGGAGTCAGGCGGTGAGCTGAATGGACCCCAGACAGAGATTCCCGAGCGTCGTCATGGCCTGGCGGAACCTGTGGCGTAACAGGCTTCGGACCGTCTTAGCGGCGCTCGGAATCGTCATCGGTGTGGTCGCCATCGCCGGACTCGGTATCACCGGCTCGGCGCTCAGGTACGGGACGGCCCAGCAGTTCAGCGACATCACGAACCAGGCGACGGTCATGCCCGGAGAGGACGCCGACCAGCGACACCTGACGGAAGCGCAGGTCAGCGCCATCAGGGAGGTCGCCTCGAACGCGACGGTGATTCCCATCAAGGAAGGGAGCCTCCAAGCCTCGTCGCACACCGCCGAGACCTATACGAGAGTCGAGCAGGTGACCCATCCGAGCGACCTGTATAGCGCCCACCGAGGGACGATTCCACAGCCGTTCCGCACGGGCGTTCTGTTGAACAACGAGACGGCGGCGCAGCTGAACGTCACGGTCGGCGACCTCGTCATCGTCGGAGACCAGTCGTACAAGGTCCGCGCGATTCTCGCGGAGGGCGGCATCGGCTTCCGCTCCAGCGGCGTCGTGGTCTCGCCGCCGGCGCTCGACAAACAGGGCTACTCCTCGGTGACGATTATCGCCGAGGACGGCGACGCGGCCCAGCACCTTGCCAACGCGACGGAGGCCCGGTTCAACACCGGCGAGGAAGTCGTCCGAACGTCGTCGTTCGGTGGCCTCAATCAGCGCGTCGGCTCGCTGTTCAGCACTCTGAACCTGGTGCTTCTCGGCATCGGCTCGATATCGCTCGTCGTCGCCGGCGTGAGCATCCTGAACATCATGCTGATGAGCACTATCGAACGCCGGAGCGAAATCGGCGTGCTCCGCGCGGTCGGCGTCCGCCGACAGGACGTTCTCCGGATGATTCTCACGGAGGCGACGCTGCTGGGACTCATCGGCGGCGCGGTCGGTGCCGCGCTGTCGGCGCTCATCGGCGCGGTCCTGTACAACGCGCTCTACAGCTCGCCGATGCTCGTGTTCCGGTGGGCGAGCGCAAGATACCTGCTCATCGGCTTCGGGTTCGGCGCGTTCGCGAGCGTTCTCAGCGGCATCTATCCGGCGTGGAAAGCCGCCAACAAGCGCCCGGTCGAAGCGATTCGAAGCTAGCGCTAGCGGGTCGGTGCCGCGGTCGGACCGAGGTGACCGTGTCCTCGGCTTTTCGCCGTCCACAACCGCGTCTCTTGCCCCCGCGAATCACCACCTAACGAACGGAAGGTCCGGCGCGTCGAGCGCGACGAACTCCGAGACGAACTCGTTCGCCGGCGACTCGTATATCTCACGGGGCGTTCCGACCTGCTCGACGCGACCCTCGTTCAATACGGCGACCCGGTCGCACATCACCATCGCCTCCTCCTGGTCGTGGGTGACGTAGAGTCCGGTGACGTCCAACTCCGCCAGTAGCGCGCCGATTTCCGTCCGCAGGCGCGCCTTCAGTTGGGCGTCGAGCCCCGTCATCGGCTCGTCCAACAGGAGGATGTTCGGCTCGATAGCGAGCGCGCGCGCCAGCCCGACGCGCTGTTGCTGGCCGCCGGAGAGCGTCGTCGGGTCGCGGTCGCCCATCTCGCCGATGTCGAGCATTTCGAGCAGTTCCTCGGCCCGATTCCGCCGCTCGCGCTTCCCGACGCCTCGCATCTTCAGCCCGAACGCGACGTTCTCGGCGACGGTCATGTTGTCGAACAGGGCGTACTCTTGGAACACCAACCCGACGTTTCGGTTCTCCGGGGGGACGTTCGTCACGTCCTCGCCGTCGAACCTGACCGTCCCGTCGGTCGGCGTCTCGAAGCCGGCGACGGTTCGAAGCGTCGTCGTCTTCCCACACCCCGAGGGGCCGAGCACGCCCAGAATCTCGCCGTCCGAGACGGTGAGCGAAACGCCGTCCAGCGCCGTCGTGTCGTCGTAGTCCTTTCGGACCGCGTTTAGTGTCACGTCTGCCATTAGCTACCTCTGGTGTCGAATCCGCGGCGACCGACCCGCTGTAGGAGGAGGGTGACCGCGACGATGATGAAAAAGAACATCGACACGGCTGCCGCCGCCTTGGTGAACGAGCTGTTCGAGATGTGTCGCTGCAAGAAGAGCGCCAGCGGCTGGGTACCTTTCGCCCAGACGATGTACGAGAAGTTGAACTCCGCGGCCGCGAGCGCCCAACAGATAATGGCTCCCGAGACGATACCCGAGCGGGCGTTCGGTACGATGACCGTCAGAAACGTCCGCGGCCACGACGCGCCCAGCGAGCGAGCCGATTCCTCCAGTTGCCGCAGCGGCATCGACTCGAACTCGCTTTGGACTGCCATCACCATGAACGGCGCTTTCAAGAGCGAGTAGCCGATGATAAGTCCAAAACTCGTCGCCGAGAGGTCCGGGTACGCTCGGAGGAACGCGACACCCAAGATGACGCCCGGCACGAGCGGGAGCACGGAGACGGCGTTGACCCACTCTTTGCCCGGGAACTCGTAGCGGGAGACCGCGTACGCGATGGGAACGCCGACGACGAGGTTGATGAGGACGCCGCCGAGCGCCAGCCCGATGCTGAACGCCAACTCCGCCGGAACCAACACCGTCAGCCTCTCGCCGCCGAGCGGGAGGCTGAACAGGGGGCTCCATCCCATGCTGCGCTGTGAGCCAATCGTGTCCGCGAGCCCCAGCACCGCCCGCCAGTTCTCGAAGGTGACGAACCCCGATGGGAGGACACCGGTCCAACTCGTCGCGAACGAGGCGACGACGGTGAGGACGATGGGTGCGATGAGGAACGCGACCGTCGCGAACAGGGCCAGCGTCACGATAGACCGCCCGAATCGACGCGAGAGGGACAACGTCATATCCCGACCTCCGCGCTGGTGTACCGAAGTCCGAGAACGGTGAACAGGAACGTGAACGCGAAGTAGACGGTCGCCATCGCGCCGGCGACCTGGACGTCGTAGCCGACGCCGAGTTCCCGCGAGAGCTGGAGCGTCCAAACGACGAGCGTCTGGATGACGACGAGCGTCCCGAAAATCGCTAGTCCCGTCCGGAACGTGAGAATCAGCGCGCCGGTGATGCCCGGTCGAATCTGCGGGAGCGTGACGTACCGAAACGTCTCGAACGGCGTCGCACCGAGCGCCTGGGCTGCCTCCTCGGCGGCCGAGTCGACCTCGGCGTACGTCCCGCGGAGGATGAGCGTCGCGCGCGGCACCATCGAGTACACGAAGGCGACGAACAGTCCCGGGACGCTGACCGCGAACGCAAGGTCGGTGGGTCGAGCCCCGGTGAGGGCGGCCGTGACCGCGGTGACGACGCCGTTGTTCCCGAACAGCACCAGAATCATGAACGCGGCGACGATGCCGGGGAGACTGATGGGAAACGAGACGAGCGTGACGAGGAGGTCCTCGCCGGGGAGGTCATATTTTTCGAGGGCGTGCGCGATGGGGACGGCGAGTCCGACCGAGACGAGCGTCGTCCCGGTGGCCAGCCACAGGGAGTTGAACGCCACCTGTCGGTAGTAGGGGTCGCCGAACAGCGTCGCGTAGGCGTCGAGCGAGAACCCGACCGACCGGTACTGGGCCGTCGAGACGCTGATGCGAACGACTTCGGAGAGGGGATACAGGCCCGCGACGAGCAGAAGCACCGAAAACGGCGCGCACAGCGCGACGATGCGGCGGTACTCGCGCTCTCGCTCGGTGACGGGGTTCGCGACGGTCTCGAACGCGCCGACCACCCGCGCCGTGAGCGCCTGGAGCGTCGAGAGTGGACTGTTCTCGGCGTGTCGGTCGGACATCCTCAGATGTTCGCGCCGCGCGTTATCTCTCGGATGATGTCCTCCTGCCGGTCGACCAACTGACTGTAGTCGACTTGGAACTCCGTCCGGTCGTACTCGGCCGGGTCGATGAACTCGTCGGGAAGCTCCAGCTCCGAGGAGCGAATCGGCCTGACGTAGGCGTCGAGGAACTGCTGTTGGCCCTCCAGCGAGAGGACGTAGTCCATAAACAGTTTGCCCGCCGCCGGATTCGGCGCGCCCTCCAAGAGCGCGTAGCCGTACGGCATGTTGAGCGCGCCCTTATTGCCGTTTTCGCCGCCCAAGAGCGCGACGCCGACGTTCTCCTCTGCGACCTCGTCGTTGTTGTACTTGAGGTCGAGGCCGGAGTAGTCGTACCGGACGAACGTCGCGTACTCCCCGCGGGAGAACTGCGCGAGGAAGTTGTCGGTGAACTCAGCGCCGCCCTCCTGAATCCGTTCGTAGTAGTCGACGACGGGCTGGAGGTCGTTCATGCTACCGCCGCGGGCGTTGTTGACCGACAGCGCCGCCGCGAGTCCGACCGCCGCCTGCGGGGTCTGGAGTGCGAGGTCCTGCATGATTTCGGGCTGGAGCAGGTCCTCCCACGTGGTTGGCTCGTCGAGGCCGCGTTCCTCGTAGATGTCCTTCCGGTAGGTCACGGCCGTCGTTACCCGGCGGGTCGCCGTGACGTGCCCGTCGTCGGTCTTGAGCGTGTCCGGCACTTTGTCCCACCCCTGCGGCTTGTACGCCTGTGTAAAGCCCTCGTTCCGGGCGACGATGCCGTAGGTGTAGCCGCCGTTGTACCCGGAGTGAGTCATGTTGTTCGAGTGTGAGCGCATGTGTTGGAGCGCCTCGCCCGACGAGCGATCGTCGTCGTGGACCGCCACGCCGTAGGAATCCTCGAACGACTGCATCAGCGACGGCCAGTTCATCCACCCGGACTGCACGCAGTAGAAGTACAGCGTATCGGGGAACGCGGTGGCCTCGATGTTCGTCTGGAAGTCCTGATACCCGACCTCGTACGTCTCCGCGTCGCCGCCGCCGGAGCCAGTCGAAGAGGCGTCACGTTCGGAATTACTCGTTGTCAGACAGCCGGCGAGACCCGCCAACGCCGCGGCAGAACCCCCGATGAAACTTCTCCTGGTTGATACCATCACTCGGGCAACACGACCGGCCGCTAAAGGGAATTGCTATGAGCCTAACGTAGCCGTTTCGACGGTTGGGACACCAACATAGCGCTACAAAGGAGACAATAGATACGGAGTCCCGCTAGTTCTTGAACGCGCCCGCAACAAGAAGCGGGAAGACGAGCGTCGCCTCGGCTTCGATTTGCGTGTAGTTCGTGTCGTGGTCCTTGATTTTCCCCCACGACACGGCCTCGTTCGGGGGCGCGCCCGACAGCGAGCCGTCGCCCTCCATCCCCGTCGAGATGTAGACGACGTAGTCCGCGCCGCCGCGGAAGAGGTTCGTCATGATGGCGTGGTGCTTGGGGACGCCCCCGCCGACGGCGATAAGACCGGTTTCGTCAGCGAGGAGGCCGTTCTGGATGAGCGAGTCGTAGTCGTCGAGAATCTCGATGCCGACGTCCTTGTCGTAGCCCTGCCGGTAGTAGTACAGGAAGTTGCCCACCTCGGCGTCGGTGAGCGCCGGGCAGTAGACCGGCACGTCGTTTTCGGCCGCCTGCTTCAACACCGAGTGCTCGTCGTCGAGCGTCTCGCCCAGCTCGCGGGCGAACGCCGTCGGCGTCCGCACCTTCTCTTCGGCGAAAAAGTCCTCGAAGAAGTCGTAGAGATACTCTTCGAGCCAGACGTACCGGTCGGAGGGGACATAGATGTTGCCGAGGCGGTTGATGCCACGCTCGCGGAGTTCGCCCTCGTCGGCGTCCCACGAGCCCATCTTGAACGGTTTCGCGGTCTTGATGACGTCCTCGGTCAGCGAGCCGGAGGTGGTGATGAGCACGTCGACGAAGCCCTCGCGGACGAGGTAGGCGACGGCCTCGCGCAGCCCCGACGAGATGATGTTCGAGGTGAACGTCAGGTAGACGGTCGCGTCCGCGTCTTGCATCTCTTCGGCGATGTCGATGGCTTCGGCGAGCTGCGTCGCCTGAAAGCCGGTCGTCGCGTACGCGTCGAGGAACTCGTCGAAGTCGAACGCGCCGTCGAAGTCGTAGCCCCGAACGTCGGCCGAATCGATGGCCTCGTCGCTCCCGGGGACGACGTGGTCGTGAGTGTCGTCTTCGGTCATCGGCTACGGCTCGCACCGGCGCGCTTGAATCAGTTCCGTTCGGTTCCGAAAACAGCCGGACAGCGTGGGGGTAGACACCAATCCACTCGATGACTGTCACCGGTTCGACGACGAGTCGACGCCGCCGTCGGACTCCGGGCGAGTGTACCACCACGCCCACGCGACGAGCACGCCCTGAAGCGGCAGTCGGAGCCACAGGGCGGCGTCGGAGGGCTCCCGAAGTGACGCCGGAACACCTTCGAGCACGATATCGCTCGTCGCCATGTAGACGTTCGCGGGGAAGACCGCGACAAGTAGCGCGATGAGTCCCCACGCGGCGATGCGTTGGGTGCGGCGGAAGACGACGCCGACGCCGAGGACGATTTCGGCGACGCCCGAGATGTAAACGAGCGCGAGCGCCGCCGGGAAGACCGGCGGGACGACCTGCGCGTACGCGTTCGGCACGACGAAGTGCATCACTCCGGCGAGGACGTAGAGCGCGCCCATCACGTAGCGGAGCGGCGTCTTGAACCGGCGGAGTCGTTCGGCGGCGAGAACCATTTCGAATCAACGTTGGACCGGCGGTCAAAGACGCTGTCGGCGTCGGCCGGCGTTGGTACCGAACCGGAGACCGAAACCGCAGCTTTCGAAAATCAATACTTGTATAGTAATAATACATGATATCTGATATATTTGTCACTGAGCCTGAGGACTGCCGTTGTGAGATTGCGACACCACTCGGACGCGCTTCCCGACCCGCCGTGACGGACGCGAGACGTTCGCAATTGAACCCCTCCCATTCGTCGTAACCAGTCTTTTCAGCAGCTTCACACGTTTAACCGGGAGAATGTCTGTAACGCTCGCCCCGAAGAACCGCGCTACCGAGTGCGAGTAACCTACCGACGACGCTTGTACTTGAAAACGTATTCTTGGGCCGTAGTTAAGCCGTTTCCCGCAGATACTATCAAGTGGGTCGAACTCGCAGTCGTGGTGCGAGAACGCAACCGAAGCGGCTCGGGTAGCTCTCGAGTGACGGCACGTTCGGTGCCTAATTTCGGGATAGAACTGGTGAGTTAGATATGTAATTCTTCAGTTATATTTTAGTCTTACTTTCTGATAATTTTTATCGAAGCGATAGTCGCGAGCCCGCTATCCGTCGATTCGAACACGGTTCTACACGACCGAACGACGCGGTACGCGCGAGTGACGAGTCGTATTGCCGGGGAACTACCGGCGGGCGAAGCGAACTACGGACAGTACGGTTCGATATATATCGCTACTAGCAATTGACTTGTAGGTGTTGTAGAGAACGTGGGCTATGTCCGCAGATGGACGACAGACAGCGGTGTTCGCAGAGACATTGATAGAGGGCTGTGAGAACATCCCGGCAGAACCGGCTCCGGGCGACTACGTCGTGGTCGACGTGACCCACTTCTCGGCGACCGTGGCGGAACTGCTCGCGCTCGGTGCGGAGTACGTCCACGTGACCGACGAACGCGGCGACGAACCGGCGTATCAGGAGGACCACCCCGAGTGTCTCATCGGCGGCGGCAAGACCGACGACTACGAGCCGAACCCCGGCTACGACTTCTTCAACTCGCCGAGCTACGTCCAGCGACTGGACCTCGACGGGCGACCGGCCGCGATGACCTCCACGAACGGCGGGCGCGCCGTCTCGACGCTCCGCGAGCGCGGAGGTCCCGATGTCGAGGTGTTCGTCGGCGGCTACACGAACGCCGCGGCGGTCGCGGACCTGCTCGAAGACCGCGGGCGGCCGGTCACCATCGTCGCTAGCGGGTCGAGCGGCCAGCCGACGTCCGACGACACGCTCGGCGCGGCGCTCATCGACGACTACCTCCACGGCGACGGCCTCACCGACCGCGACCGCGAGCGGTACGCGCGCCTCCTCGTGACGGCGAAAGGGCCGCGATACGAGCAGAAACACGAGATTCGGCGGCGCGACCTCCACGAGTTCGAGACGGCCATCGACTCTCGCTCGGTCGTGCCCGTCCTCCGCGGCGACCGCCTCGTTCCCGCAAGCCAAGTCGATGTCTGAGGCGACGCCCGTCCAGCGACCGCGGTTCGGCGCGTCGATGGACATCCGCTATGCGGCCAACGTCGCGTCGTTCGCCGAGTTCCTCCGCAGATTCGACCTGAATCACGTCGAACTCCGTGCGGGCTATCTGGACGTTCGGGCGGACGAGCGAGACGCCGAGCGCCTGCGGGCGGTCGCCGAGGAGTTCGACGTGAGCTACACGGTCCACGGCCCGCACCTCGACGTCGCCCCCGGGAACGTCAACGAGCGCCTTCGGAAAGCCGCGGTCGCGGCGACCAAAGAGGCAATCGAGCTCGCCGCGGCAATCGACGCCGGCGGCGTCATCGTCCACGGGGGCTCGGTTCGGGCTCGGTACCCCGAACACGTCCGCGAGCACACCCGCGCGCAGGCGGTCCAGACGCTCCGCGAGTGCGCCGAATTCGCCGCCGAGGCGGGCGTTCCGGTCTGTCTCGAAAACCAGCGCGACAAACCGGGAACGCGTCGGCACACGGCGACTCCGGACCGACTCGCAGCGTTCCTCGACGACGTCGGCGTCGGCGACGAGTTCCTGAAGCTGACGCTCGACGTGGGCCACGCGAAGGCGACCGGCGTCGACTACCGACGGTTCGTCGAGCGGTTCGGCGACCGAATCCAAGTCGCGCACCTCCACGACAACGACGGGACGGAAGACGCGCACGAACCGCTTCCGTCCTTCCGGTCGGTGGCCGCGGACATCGACGCCCCGTACAACGTCTTGGAGATGAAGTCCCGCGCAGACGTCGAGCGCTGCGTGGGCGCGACCGACGCCTGACGGTCGGCGTCGGTGTCGATGTTGGTGTCGGCGTCGCCACCGCTCAGTTCATTTTTCGACGCGAACAGTCACTCAGGAGCACCCGAATCGGTCCGCGAGCGCCGCAACCGCAGAGCGTCCGAAGTACGTCCGGAGGGAATCCAGAGCGCAATATATCGACGCGATTGCTATGTACTGCCACCGACCACTCCACAGAGTACAGTCCGATATACAGTCGTACGTCATACTCATACCAAGCGTTAAACAGGTTGCTTAACCACCACCACCCGGATGGTGACAACGTCCAACAACTCGAGTAGTGCGTTCAGTTTCGACCATAGGGACATGATGGCGTTCATCCTCGTCATGTCGCTACACGGTCTGCAGAGCATGATTACGGAACTTCTCCCGGAGTTCTCGATAGGCGGGTTAGGCGTCTCTATCGGACCGTTCTGGTTCGTTGCGATGTCGGTCGTCCTCCTGTTCCGCTCGTTTTGGGCCTGTCTCGCGATTCCGGTCGGCGGCATCGTCTTCGGAGAGATTCTCATCGGTGACTTCAGCGCGCTCGGAGCGGTCGAAGGGCTAATCGTCGTCACGCTGTCGTGGTTCTTCGTGATGTCGCTCATCACGGACCCGAAAGACGTCAAGCAAATCGCGGCGCTGGGCTTCCTCGCGAAGGCGATGGAAGAGACCGCGGCGTGGTTCATCGACGTCGGGAAGTTCTACATCGGCGTCGAAGAGCTCGAAGCGATTTCGTGGCTCCCCGAGACCGTGTGGGCCACCGAGGGAATCGGTGCCCTGCTTCAGATTATCATCGCCGGCGTCGTCTTCGGGGCGATTCCGACCCTGTTCCTCTACCCGCGGCTCCGCGGGAAGATCGAACCGCTACTCGGCATGAGTCCCGTCGAGGGGCGCGACGGCCCGATGTTCACGCGCACGTCCCTGAAGCGACTCATTGCGTGGGTGGCGCTGATTCCCGTCGCGTTCGCGTTCGAGACGCTGAGCGAGACCAGCGGCGGGCTCATCACGTTCACGCCGGAGTTCGTCGAAACGTACGGCCAAGCGTTCCTGTTCGTGCCGATTGCCATCGCGGCGGTCATCTCGTTCGGGCTCGTCGCCTACCGCCAGCGCAAGGTCGGCGGCCTGCAGGACTGAACCCCATCGCTTTGTTTTTATGAGCAGCAACAACATCGTCGTCGAGAACCTGACGTTTCAGTATCCCGGCGGCAACGAGGCGGTACTGCGCGACGCGAGCGTGACGATTGAGCCGGGCGAGTTCACGGCCGTCGTCGGTGGCAACGGCAGCGGAAAGACGACCCTGTGTAAGACGTTCAACGGCCTCATCCCACACTTCTTCGAGGGGACGTTCGACGGGCGGGTCACCGTCGCCGGCACCGACACCCGCGAGTCGGACGTCGCCGAACTCTCGAAGACGGTCGGCTACGTCTTCCAGGACTTCGAGAACCAACTCGTCCAGGAGACGGTCCGCGACGACGTGGAGTTCGCACCGCTCAACTACGGCCTCGACGACTACGCCGAACGGGCGACCCGCGCCCTCGAAACCCTCGGTCTCGACCACCTCGAAGACCGGTTCATCTGGGAACTGAGCGGCGGCCAACAACACCTCGTCGCGCTCGCGGGGGTGCTCGCGATGGATCCCGAGTTCATCTTCGTCGACGAGCCCGCCGCACAGCTCGACCCCCGAAACGCCCGCGAAACGTACGAACAGCTCCGACGACTCAACGAGAAGCAGGACAAGACGGTGATCGTCATCGAACACCACTCCGAGTTCATCGCCGACTACTGCGACGAGATGGTGCTCGTCTCCGACGGCGGGGTCGCCTGGAAAGAGCCGGTCGAGGTCGGGCTCAACAGGCTCGACGACCTGCTCGCCCACGATATCCACCCGCCGCAGGTCACACAAATCGCCGACGGCCTGCCGACCGAAGTGGGAACCCTGCCCAGCGGTCGGTATCCCGTGACCGTCGACGAGGCGGAAACGGCGTTTCAACCCGCGGCGACGCGCGGCTCTCGGGCCGCCGTCGACGGCGGCGCGGTGGCAACAGGTACAGACGCCGCCGAGCTGACCGAGCGCGAGCGGGACGGGGACGCGGTAGTGACGATGCGGGACGTCGGTCACGGCTACCCGACGCTTCGCGAGGGGTACAATCGCGTGCTCGACGGGCTGGACCTCGAACTGTACGAGGGCGACCGGGTCGCATTGGTCGGTGCCAACGGGTCCGGGAAGTCGACGCTGTTGCGGTTGATTACGGGGTTAGCGTCCCCGGACCGAGGGACGGTGACGGTCCTCGGGCGCGACACGAGCGAGACGCTCCCCGAGCAACTGGCCGACGACACCGTCTACATCCACCAGAACCCCGAGGAGATGTTCGTCGAGGACACCGTCCGCAAGGACGTCGCCTACTACCTCGAGAACCGCGACGCCCCGAACGTGGACGAACGCGTCGACGAGATTCTCGCGTATCTGGACCTCGAACACCTCGCGGACCGCGACGGCCGCCTGATGAGCCTCGGCCAACAGCGCCGCGCGTCGCTGGGAATCGGGCTTGCGACCGACCCGACGGTCGTCCTCTTGGACGAGCCCACGGGCAGTCTCGACCTCCAGAGCCGCCGCGAGGTGACCGGAATGCTCCGGAAGGCCGAGAGCCGCGTCGAAACTGTCGTCGTCGCCTCCCACGACCTGCAACTGGTCGCGGCGTGGGCCAATCGCGTCCTCGTCATGGGCGAGGGCGAAGTGCTCGCGGACGCACCGCCGGAGGCTGTGTTCTCCGACCCGAACCTCCTCGCAGCGACCGATTTGCGACAGCCGCAGGTGGTCGAACTGAGCCGGCGACTCGGGCTGAAATCCCCCGCGCTTAGCACCGAATCGATGTGTGAGACGCTAGCCCGGTCGTTCGAGGACGACGCACTCGCCGACGGCGGTGTCGCCGATGTCAGCCCCGGAGGCGAGTCGAGCGGAGGGACGCGATGAAGTACGTCGACGCGCTCACCGACATCTCGGTCGCCGACATCAAGGTCGACTTGATGCGGACCGCCTACGACAACGAGGACGCGCTGTTGAACAGCTTCGACCCGCGAGTCGTCCTGCTGTGGACCGTACTGTTCATGATTATCCCGTGGCTGTTCTACGACACGCTTCCGCTGGCCATCCTGCTCGCGGCGGCCTTCGTGCTCGCCGCGCTCTCGCAGGTCAGCAAGTACCTGCTCGCGTTGCTCCTGTTCGGCCAAGTCACCAACGTCGGCTTTTTCGTGGTGTTGGTCCCGCTCATCGGCGGGACGATTCGGGCGGTCGGTCACTTGGGTGAGAACGCCGGTCGGGTCGTCGCGGGCGTCATGGCGGGCGACGCGAGCGTGTTCGCCGAGACCGGGACCATCGTCGCGGCCGCGGTCGGCCGGGGTATCCATACCGCCACGACCAGCCAGGAGGTCGGCATCGACGCCGTCGGGGCGCTCGTCCCGTTCTTCCTCAAGCTCACGATTATCTCGGTCATCAGCCTCGCCGTCTTCTCGGCGATGAGCCCGCAGAAACTCAGCAAGGGGATGTTGCGCTTGGGCGTCCCCCGACAGCTCACGTTCGCAATCGCGTACGGCTACCGGATGATGCCGCTTCTCGTCGAGGAGTACCACGCGCTCATCAACTCCTTCCGCCTTCGAAGTAAGGTACCCGAAAAGCAGGGGCTGTTCAGGTGGCGCTACTTCTACTACCTGCTGACGCTCTCCGTCAAGGCGTTCTACCCGCTGATTTTCAACGTGGCGAAGCGCGCGCGGGTCACCGTGGAGGCGATGGAGACGAAGGGGTTCTCGCGCTCGCTGGGCGACGAACAGAGTCAGTCCCTCCGGACCGAGGGCATGATGGTTCGGACGCGAGACGTCACCTTCGTCTTCGGATCGCTGCTGTTCGTCGCCGCAGTCTGGGTGTTTACCTGACCGACGCTCGGCGACCCCGGACTATTTTCGACTCTGTACGGCTCCGTACGACTACCGAACACAGTGTGTCGCTACCGAACGGAAAGTGAGGCAGACAATCCACATAGCAACCACTTCGTCGGTCATCGCCGTCGACGAGAGTATGCGAACGAAACAGAAGCCGACGGTCGTCCGCGGGAGGCGCTCGGGGCGTGGTGTCCCGAGATGAACTCCGAAGCTCGGACGGAGAGAATACCCGCTACCGAACCGGAATCGACGGGCGAGAAACCCATCGGAGCAGCACAGCGATTCCTCCCGTGGGTAGTCGCCGTCGGGTCGGTTATCCCGGTCGGCGCGCAGGTCGTGGTGCTCCCGCCGGACCCGACGACGACAGCGCTCGACCTCGTCGGCGAGGGCGTCGTCGTCGCCGTCCTCTTCGCGTGCCTATTCGTGGTCCGACGAGTACACGCACCGTCTGTCTTCTACCCGCTGGCGGGCGGCGTCGCGGCCTCGTACCTGTTCGCGCTGACCGACTTCCTCGACGAGTTCGTCGAACAGCCCGTCTGGTTCAGCTATCTGTTCGAAGACGGTGCACAGGCGGTCGGCGCGGCGCTCCTCGTGTTCGGCATCTACCGGTGGACCGTCGCGCGTCAGCGACGGGAGACCGAACTCCGCCAACAGCGCGAACAGCTCGCCGTCCTCAACCGTGTCCTCCACCACGACATCCGAAACGACGCGCTGGTCATCCGCGGGTGGGCGTCGGTCGTTCGGAAGGAGGCGGGGTCGGCGGCCGACGAGCGGCTGGAGAACATCGTCGCCGCGAGCAACGGCATCATCGACCTCACCGAGAGTACGGCGCAGTTCACCGACGTGCTCACCTCGGAGCGGACCGCCGACCTCGAACCGAAGCCGCTGGCTGAGACCATCGAGACGGAGCTTCGGAAGGCTCGCGCCGCGCACGACGCCGACGTGGTCGTCTCCGGAGACCTCCCCGACGTGGACGTCCTCGCCCACAGCATGCTCTCCGCGGTCTTCCGAAACCTCCTCGTCACGGCCGTTGAGCGGGCGGACGCCGAGCGTCCGCGAATCCGCCTGCGCGCCGAGCGCGGCGCGGAGACCGTGACTGTTCGCATCTCCGACGACGGCCCGCCGTTCCCGGAAGACGCCTTCCCGGACGCGGGCGAGACCGTCGCGGGCTCTCCCGAGTCTCGGTCCGGTCTCTCGCTCGTCGCCGCGCTCGTCGAGCAGTTCGACGGAACCGTCGCGGTCGAAAACGACCCCGACGGCGGTGTCACCGTCGCCGTCAGGCTCAAACTCGCCGAACACGCCGCGACCTCCCCCGCCGACCGAGTCACTGAGGGGGTCAGTGACACCGAATCCTCGTCCTCGGCGTCGCGCCCGGTGACGGACGTCGACGCGGACGACCGAGAGGACTTCGCCGCCGTGCACTCGGACCGCGAATCGCCGGCCGGTCGGGGGGCGTCGACCGGCCGCGGCGACGCCGCTAACTACTGACCACCCATCTCAACTCGCCGTTGTACCCTCTTTAGGCCCTCATCCGGTACCCCGTCTCACCGCGCGTCAAGCATATGTGTACTCCCCGAATAGCAGTCGGCAGTGAGCGACTCACACGACTCCCCGGGTGGAAAGCGCGGCCCCGAGAGCAAGGTCAGCCGACTACTCCGCGAGCGCGACCTCGACGGGTTCGGCGCGGAGCTCGAACGGCGGTGGACCGCCGAGGCGGACGCGCGGTCGAGCCTCCGTGACCTCGCCGACGCGTTCAACCGACGGCTCCTCCGCGCGGCGCTCGACGAGCGGAACGAGCGCGTCATCGACGGCGAGGTCGAGAATCTGTACCGCGTGCTCACCGACGACGGCGTTTCGAGCGGGGCGCGAACGGAGGCGGTCCGCCGACTCGAACGCGCCGGCGTCGACGTAGAGCGACTCGAGACCGATTTCGTCTCGCACCGGGCGATGCGGACGTATCTCACCTCGTACCGCGGCGTGACGCCGCCGTCGGAGACCGACCGCGACAACGGTGACCTCAGCGAGCGCCGGTCCCAAACCATTCGACGCCTGCTGGGTCGCGTCGAGCGCGTCACCGACAGGTCGCTGTCCGACCTCGCGGCCGCCGGCGAACTCGACGTCGACCCCGAGACCGCCGAGGTGTACGTCGACGTTCGCGTCCATTGCCCGGGCTGTAACTCCCAGTACACGGTCGACGACCTCATCGACCGGGGCGGTTGCGACTGCGAGTAGTCCGTTTCGCGCTTTCCGAACCGCGGTATGGAGCGACCAGTGACGACCGAACTCTCGCGAGCTCTCGGGTCGAAAAGCGTTCCATCGATAGCTTTGGAACGTGTTTGTGGCACCCGGGACAAGAGACACGTTCCAATGATAGTAATGGAACGAGTTTTGGAAGCGTCACCAACTGTTTTCACGGACCCCCGTGTCGAACATCGTATGGCCACGACGAACGGACCGGCCCGCCTGACCGTCACGCGATTCGCCGGTCTCGACGACGCGACCGTCGAGTTCGAGCCCGGCGTCTCCGTCGTCGCGGGACGGAACGCGGCCGACCGAACACCGCTCATGTGGGGTCTCGCGGCCGCGCTGGGAAGCGATGAACCTCCGTTCGAGGAGAGTGCTGACGGCGGTCGGGTCGAACTCGCCGTCGGGAGCGAGGTGTGCACGCGGGCGTTCGTGAGGGAGGGAGACCGCGTCGTCGCGTCCGGCGACCCGTATCTCGAAGACTCGACGACCGCAGACCTGTTCGCGTTCCTGCTCGGTTCCAACGAGACCCGGCAGGCGGTGACCGGCGACCGCGACCTGCGGGAGTTCGTCACGCACTCGGTCGACACCGACGCCGTCAGCGAGGAAATCGCCGACCTCCGCGCCGAGCGCGCCGAGTTAGACGACCGAATCGCGGAGCTGTCCGCGCTCGAATCCGAGCGCCCGCGACTCCGCGAGCGCCGCGACGAACTGAACGCGGCTGTCGAGCGCTTGGAAGCCGAGTTGGCAGACCGACGAGAAGCGCTCGCTCGCATCGAGCCGTCGGCGGTCGACGCCGACGCTGACGCGCGGAGGGAAACCGACACCGATACGCCGGACGCGGAGGCGCGAGCGGACCGATTACGGGAGTTGAACGCGACGCTCGACAACGCCCAGTTCGAACTCGAGGCCCAGCGGGAGTCACTTGACGCGCTCGACGCCGAACTCGGCGAGGTCGAATCGGAACTCGCGTCGTGTCCCGCCGACCCCGCCGGCGAACTCGACGGTCTGACCGACGAACTCTCCGAGTCGCGCGTGCGAAAACGACGGTTAGACGCGGATATCACCGACGTTCAGCGAACGCTACGGTTCAACGAGCAGTTCCTCACGTCGGGGACATCGCCCGTCGCCACGAGCGCGGGCGAAGACGGCGGGCCCGACGGCGACGGCCGGGTCGTCTGCTGGACGTGCGGGACCTCCGTCCCCGAAGCGAGCATCGAATCGACGCTCGACCAACTCCGGACGCTCCGCGACGACCGTCGCGAGGAGCGCGCCGAACTCACCGAGCGTCTCGAACGACTGCAAGAACGCCGGTCGGAACTCGAAGACCAGCGACGACGGCGACGCGACCTCGAAACACGACGCGAGGAGTTACGCCGCGAGCGCACCGAGCGCCGGGCGCGAGTCGAGGACCTCGAAGCCCGACGCGACGACCTCGAATCGGATATCGCCGACCTGAGACGTGACGCCGGGGCCGCGGAGGCGGACGACCGCGCCGCGGTCCTCGCTGCCCACCGGGAGGTCACCCGGGTCGAGTTCGAGTTGGAACGGCGACGCGAGGAGCGCGCCGCCGTCGTCGATGACCTCGATTCCCTCGAAGCCCAACTCGACCGACGGGCGGACCTCGAAGCGCGGCAGGACGGAATTGACGACCGAATCGGCGAGCTTCGCGGTCGTATCGAACGACTCGAACGCGCGGCCGTCTCGGCGTTCAACGACCGAATGGCGGACGTTCTCGACGCCCTCGAATACGACCGCCTCGCCCGTCTCTGGATCGAGCGACGGAACGACGGAGACTCTCTCGATGACGCGGACGCGGCTCCCGCGGGGCGGTTCGTCCCGCACATCGAGCGCCGGACGGACGATGGTACCGTCTACGAGGACGTTATCGACCACCTCCCGGCCTCCGAGCGCGAGCTTATCGGTCTCGTGTTCGCCGTCGCCGGCTACCTCGTCCACGAGGTGTCCGACGAGGTCCCGTTCTTCGTTCTCGACTCGGTCGAGGCCATCGACGCCGAGCACGTTCGCAGGCTCCTCGCCTACGTCGGTCGGGATGCCGACTACGTCGTCGTCGGCCTGTCCGGAGAGAACGCGCAGGGTCTCCCGGACTCGTACCGACGACTTCGGGCTCCGTGACCACGAGTTGCGGTCCGAAACGACCCGTCTGTGACAGACATAGCTCTGTAATTACAATCCGATAAAACCGAATTGCTCGAGGAGGTACCCGAGCCCACCAAGAGTTACACGGGTAGGCCTGTTATGCACGGCAGGTCCCCATCCGAAGCAACATCACAGGGACCGCATGTAGCCGGGACGCGAGCGGCGGAGTTCGCGCGCCCCGTCGGCTCGTTTCGTGCTGGTGAACCCGTCCGAAACGGGAATCGGCGACAGAGCCTGGTTGTTCGCGACGGATCGCGATTCTACTAATAGTAGAGTCAAGTGACGCGGACGAGCGCCTCTGTTCTCGGTGTGGCGCGTGGGCACACGTGACTAATTGAACGGGAATCGAACCTCACGTATCGAATCACTCACCGATTTGGATTAATTATGAACATTCGTCAATCGCCAGAGAGCCACCCCACGGTATCGGTACGACGGCAGCGAGGGCAAACCCGCGTGCGACGGCGTCGGTCGCGGTCGCTCCCGACTTCGTGGGACGCTTCCACCATCAGTAGAATTTATCTGTCCCGCTCCGAAAGGCGAACCATGGCACCTAACGAAAGCGAAGGCGGCGGCAAGCGCGTGAAGGCGGTCATGCGCTCGTACCGGGTAATCGGCGTTCTGCGAGAGCAGGGAACGGTGCGGATTAACGACGTCGCGGACGCGCTCGGGGTGCCGACCAGTACCGCGCACGTGCATCTGAAAACGCTCGAGGCGGCGGGGTACGTCGTCAAGGACGAACACGGGTACCGACTCGGCCTTCGGTTCCTCCGCGACGGAAGCATCACCCGGGGGCGCTTGGACGTGTACGGCGCGTCGCGGTCCGAAATCAAGGACCTCGCGGAGTCGACCGGTGAGGTGGCGAATCTCGGCGTCGAGGAGAACGGACAGCGGGTCATCGTCTACCAGGCTGAGGGCGACAAGGCGGTGTACGACAACGCGCCGATCGGTGAGTTCACCCACATGCATTGGACCGCGCTCGGAAAGGCGATTCTCGCGGAACTCCCCGGCGAGCGGGTGACCGAAATCGTCGACGAGTACGGGCTCCCGACGAAGACCGACCACACGATCAGCGACCGGGACGCGCTCCTCGAAGAACTCGAGACGATACGGGAGCGAGGGTACGCGCTCGAAGACGAAGAGCGGAGAGACGGGATTCGGTCCATCGCGGTTCCGCTGGTCAGCGACGGGTCGGTCATCGGCGCGGTGTCGCTTTCCGGACCGAAAGAGCGGTTCAACGACGACCGAATCGTAGACGAACTGTTCCCGGCACTCAGAGACCGGAAGAACGTCATCGAGGTCAAGTACGCGTACGACTGAGCGCCATCCCCCGGTCGTTTCATCGAGTCGAACGAAACCGTTCCACTATGAGTGGATTACAACTTCACGAAGATACGTTATGGATTCGAAACTGGCTATAGAGTGGCTCTAGAGGCTGATTCGGTGGTTCGCCGGACGACGACGCCGACATCTGTGCGAAACGCTTTTACTTGGAGTGAGTCTGGGATGTGAGTGTATGAATCCAGCAGTGATGCTGCCTCCCTCCCCGGACAGACGGTGGACCCTCGCCAAGCAACTCGGCGTCGAAAGCGCCGTCGTACGGTTCTGGGGCGTCGACGACTGGTGGGAGTACGAGACGTTACTCGAAACCCGAAACCGGTTCGCAGACCACGGATTCTCACTGGACGTCGTCGAGGACCGCCCGCCCATGGAGCGAACGGTCCTCGGTCAGGAGGGTCGAGACGAGGAGATCGAGACGGTGAAACGGCTGCTTCGGAACATGGGACGCCTCGGCATCGACGTGTACTGCTGGGTGTGGACCGAAAACCCCGTCGGCGTCCTCAGAACCTCCGATTCGATTCCGGACCGCGGTGACTCGCTCGTCACCGGGTACGACCACGAGTGGATAGAGCGCGCCGAGGACCACCCTGCGGCGGGTATCACCGAGGAGGAACTGTGGGACAACCTCCAGTACTTCCTGGACGAGGTCGTGCCGGTCGCCGAGGAGGCGGGCGTCAAGATGGCGCTCCACCCGGACGACCCGCCGGTCGAGGAGCTTCGGGGAGTTCCCCGCCTCGTCACATCGCTCGAACGGTACGAGCGCGTCTTGGAACTCCACGAGAGCCCCAACCACGGCGTCACGTTCTGCCAGGGGAACTTCGCCGCGATGGGCGAAGACGTCCCGTCGGCGATTCGACGTCTCGGAGAGCGGATTCACTTCGTCCACTTCCGCGACGTCGAAGGGACGCCCGAGTCGTTCGTGGAGACGTGGCACGACGACGGGCCCACCGACATGGCGGCGGCGATGGAAGCGTACCAAGACATCGGCTTCGACGGGGCGATTCGCCCCGACCACGTCCCCAAGATGCTCGGCGAGGAGGACCGAGCGGAAGCCCACGCGGGGTACACCGACATGGGCCGGCTGTTCGCAATCGGCTACATGAAGGGCCTCATCGAACGCGGACAGTAACGCTGTAGCCCGACCGGTCGGCCTCGCCTCGACTCGATCGGTGACTGCCGGCGACTGCGGCGAGTGACGAGTCGAACTACCCGGAGCAGATGACATCTACCCTATGATATATTATTAAAATGAATTATTGCGATAGATATAAGTGCCAGTGTAGAATCGTTGTGAATGGTATGCGTAGACAAAGCCGACGGAGCTTCATGGAACAGCTCGGGCTACTCACTGGCACCGGGGCAATCGCATCGATGGCTGGCTGCATGGGCGGCGGTTCCGGCTCCGGAACCGACGGCACGACCGGTTCGGACGACTCAGACACCGATACGACGGAGAGCGGTGGCGGCGGTCAGAGCCAATCGCTCATCATCGGGAGCGTCTTCCCCAGCGGGCACGTCATCAACGAGATGGCCAAGGAGTGGGCCTCTTCCGTCGAAGCGGAGACCGAGGGGCGAGTGGCGATCACCATCGAGGAGTCCTTCGGTGGCGAAAAGGAGGTCATGGAACAGACGCAAATCGGCTCCATCGACGGGACCATCATCGGGACGCGCTGGGTCATCGACTACGACCCCAAGAACTTCTGGGTCGAGTCGCCGTTCGTCTTCGAGGGCTGGGAACAGCAGCGGCGCGCCTTCCAGACGGAGTTCTTCGACGACGGCCGACAGCGCCTCCGCGAGCAGGGTAAACAGATGCTCGTGAACGAACCGGTGTACCGCGGCTACCGACACACGACCGGGAACAAGGCCTTCGAGACGCCCGAGGACATTCAGGGAACCAACCTGCGGGTGCCCGACCTCACCCCGTGGGTGAACATCTGGAGCGGCATCGGCGCGAGTCCGACCACCGTCGCCTTCGACGAACTCTACAGCGCGCTGCAGCAGGGCGTCGTCGACGCTCAAGAGAACCCCGCCGAGACCGTCCGGTCGTCCTCGCTGTACGAGGTGCAGGACTACTACACGCTGACCAAGCACCTCGCGTCGACGGGGTGGTTCACGCTCGGCACCCAGGCGCTGTCGAACATCTCCGACGAGGACCAGACGACGATGGTCGACTCGTTGACGTCCAGCATCCAAGAGCTCAGCAGCAGCATCGCTGAATCGGAGTCACAGGCCATCGAAGCGCTGAAAGAACAGGGAATGAACGTGGTCGAACCCGACCGAGACGCGTGGTTAGAGGCGGCGAAAGAGCCGCTCCAAACGCAGTTCGAGGAGAACTGGGAACCGTCGCTCGAAGAAGTGCGAAACATTTGAGCGGACGCTTACTCGTAGAGCACCCATGGAAGAAGTAAATCTCGCAACGAAACTCGGCCGGCTTTTCGACGGGTTGGTCACATCCATCGCGTTAGCACTCTACGTGCTGATGATACTCGTCGTCGGGTTACAGATTCTGACCCGCTGGGTCCTGGGTTCGATACTCGGGTCGAGTCTCCCGTGGACGGTCAATCTCTCGCAGATGCTGCTCGTGTACATCACGTTCTTCGGCGCGGCGGTCGCCAGTCGAAAGCGACAGCACATCTCGCTCGACCTCCTCGTCTCGCGGCTCTCCGACGGCGTCATCCGGGTGCTAACCGGTCTTCGGACGCTCCTCATCCTCGCGTTCGTCGGCGTCATGGTCTCCGGAGCGTACCCGTTGTACCTACAGAACCGGGGATTCGGGATGGGAGCGCTCCCGTCGCACCCGCCGTTCACCGAAGCGTGGCTGTACGTTCCCGCCGTCGTCGGCGGTGTCTGTATCGCGATCTACGCGCTTCGCGACCTGTGGCTCGTCGCCGTCGCGCCAGAAACGATTATCGAGGACATCAAAGGAGAAGACGAAAATGCAGAGTGAGCACCGCCTCCGCGCCGAGACGCGTCCGCTTCAGGGAGGGACCCGATAATGGCCGATGTCGTTCTGCTCGGACTGTTCATCGGCGTCCTGCTCGTCCTGTACCTGTTCGAAGTCCCCGTCGTGTACGCGCTGGGGCTGACGAGTCTCATCCTCATGTGGACCACGTCGATTCCGTTCGAGCCGCTTCTGGTCGCCCAGACGATGGTCTCCGGGACCAACTCGTTCGTGCTGTTGGCGATTCCGCTGTTCCTCCAGACGGGGCTGTTGATGAACAAGCTCGGCCTGACGGACGTCATCTTCGACTTCGCGAAGGCCATCGTCGGCCCGATTCGCGGCGGGCTCGCTCACGTCAACATCGTCGCCAGTATCATCTTCTCCGGAATGACGGGGACCGCCGCAGCGGACGCCGCGGGCCTCGGCGCTATCGAGTACCGCGCGATGCGCGAGGAAGGATACGACCAGGGATTCAGCGTCGCCGTCACCGGGTCGTCGTCCATCATCGGCCCGATTATCCCGCCGAGCGTCCCGCTCATCATCTACGGGATTCTCGCGCAGGTCTCCATTGGCACGCTGTTCATCGCCGGACTCGTCCCGGGGCTGGTGATGGGCGTCGGACTGATGGCGCTGTGTAGTTTCTACGCCCATCGGAACGGCTACGAGAAGGGCGACTGGTGGTCGCTCGGCGAACTCGGCCGGACCTGTTACCGGGCGCTGCCCGCGCTCGGCACCCCGGCGCTCATCATCGGCGGGATTCTGGGCGGCTGGTTCACCGCGACCGAGGCGGGCGCAGTCGCGCTGTTCTACACGCTCATCATCGGGACCGTCTTCTACGACGGCCTCTCTCGGGAGGAACTCGTCGCGTCGTTCGACGAGGGGATGACCCACACCGCGACGCTCACGTTCATCGTCGCGGCGGCGTCCCTGTACGGCTTTCTCATCCGTCGCGCACAGCTCCCGGAGATTCTCGCACAGGCCATCACGGGCGTCTCGACGGACCCGCTCGTGCTCATGTTGCTCATCGCGGGCGTTCTGTTCATCGTCGGGCTGATGTTGGAGACGATTGCGGCGATAACCATCCTCACGCCGGTGTTCCTCCCCATCGTCGAGCAGACCGCTATCAGCCCGATTCACTTCGGCGTCGTGATGATCGTCACGCTGATGATCGGCCTGCTCACGCCGCCGTTCGGCGTCATCCTGTTCGTGCTCAACGCCGTCACCGGCGTCTCGCTCGAACGGATTACTCGGCACATGGTCCCGTTCTACCTGCCGCTTCTGTTGACCCTCCTGTCGATTATCGTCTTCCCGGAGCTCGTCCTCTGGCTGCCGCGCGCGATAGGGCTCGCCTGAGCGGCGCTCCAATCTCTTTTTACAACGGCTACCGCCGGCGCGTAGATGACGGTCCGGGAGCGATTCGCTTCGCGAGTTCGTCTGTCGACCGCAAGAGTTAGCATGTCGTAGTCGGTGGAATCGGATATGGTGGAGAAATCACCCACGGTTACCGTATCGGATAGCGCTGCGGTCGTCATCGGCGGCACGAGCGGCATCGGTCGGGCCATCGCGCTCGCCTTCGCCGACGACGGTGCCGACGTTGTGGCGACGAGTCGCAGCGCGGACGCCGTCGAGGAGACCGCCGAGGAGCTCCGCGACCGCGGCGCGAAGACCGCCGAGGTGACGTGTGACGTCCGAGACGACGAGTCGATAGAGAACCTCTACGAGGTCGCCAGCGACGCCATCGGAGACGTCGACATCCTCGTGAACTCGGCGGGGTCGGTCGCGAGAGCGTCCGTCTCGGAGATGAGCGACGACCAGTGGAGTCAAGACATCGACGTGAACCTGTCGGGCGTCTTTCGGGCGTGCCGCGTCTTCGGCCGCGAGATGGAGTCCGGGAGCATCGTGAACATCTCCTCGATGTCAGCACGGCAGGCCCGCGAGGAGCGCCCGGCCTACTGCGCCGCGAAGAGCGGCGTGAACGGGCTCACGCGCGCCGCGGCGGCCGACCTCGCGCCCGACGTGCGCGTCAACGCAATCGAGCCGGGGTTCGTCAATACCCCGCTCGCGGGCGACGGCTTCAACGAGGGAACCGAACTGCGAAAGAAGATAGACGAGGGAACGCCGATGGAACGCGTCGCGACGCCGGACGAAATCGCGGGCGCGGCCGTCTACCTCGCCAGCGACGCGGCGTCGTTCACGACGGGCGCGGTCATCACCGTCGACGGCGGCTACAACGACAACGCGTTATAGCTCGTCGCTGACGCGGATTACGCCTTTTACTTCTTCGGGCTCGGCCGCGCGGTCAAACGCGGCCTGCGTGTCCTCGAACGACGACTCGAAGGTCACGATACTGTCGACGTCGAACCGACCCGTCTCGATTCCCTCGATGGCCTTCGGGTACGTGTTACTGAATCTGAACGAGCCCTTCAGGTCGTACTCTTGCCCGATGGTCTCGACGATGTCGGTGGGGAACTCGGGTTCGAGGGGGATACCGACGAAGACGACGGTGCCGCCGCGTTTGACGGCCTCGGTCGTCGTCTCGATGGCGCCGCCGAAGCCGGAACTCTCGAGGACCACGTCGACGCCGCGTTCGTCGACGTGTTCGCGAATCGTCTCGACGGGGTCGGACTCCGTCACGTCGACCGCGTAGTCGACGCCGCGGGACTCGGCCAGTGCGAGCTTTTCGGGGACGACGTCGGTCAGGACGACCGTCTCGGCCCCGCGGGCCATCGCGACTTCCGAGACGAGCTGACCGATGGGGCCGCCGCCGGTGACCAACACCGTGTCCCCGTCGGAGACGCCGCCGCGCTGACAGGCGTGCATCGCGACGCTCAGCGGTTCCGCGAGCGCCCCTTCGCGGAGCGACACCGAGTCCGGAAGCGCGTACAGGTATTCGGCGGGCCACGCGACGTACTCGGTCAGCGCGCCCTCGACCGGCGGCGAAGACATGTACTCCATATCCTCACAGAGGTGGTAGGTGTCGTCGCCGGCGCAGTACCCGCACTCTCCGCACGGGAGACCGGGTTCGATTGCCACGCGGTCGTCGGGACCGACGCGGGAGACCCCGTCGCCAACCTCGACGACGGTACCGGCGGCCTCGTGACCGAGGACGTGGGGGAACTCGACGACGTTGCCCCCGTTTTCCCCGTGTTGGTAGTAGTGTAAGTCGGACCCGCAGATGCCGACGCGGTCGATTCGAACCAGAACTTCGTCGGGGGCGATTGTCGGGAGGTCTCGCTCGACAAGTGTGAATTCACTAACAGCTGTGAGCTCGCAGGTTCGCATGCTTGTACCGAAGAGAATTACGGTTATATTCCTTTTGCCGCGTGGGTCACGATGGGCGATAGCGTGGAGCGTATTCACCGCGCTCGACCGGTGAGTTCGCCCTCTCAGAGGATAGTTAACAGAGACAGACTAATCCTGCTATCGTTCTATAAACGCACATCTTCACGTAGAGACTATAATCTGAATTATTTGAGTTATTTATTATTCATATACTATATCCGACTTTGAGGACTATACCTCCACAAAATAGCAGATATGAATTTCAAACAGAATTAGTTCTAACAACCCAACGAGGACCCGAGTGTCAGAATTGTTCAATTTGAACACTAATATCGGCCCATTACCGCTACGGTTTTACACTGATAGAGGTGGAACACACGACAGAACCACGGCGCGACACGCCCTCGGCCGCGGGGCCGAACGTCACGATACGCCGTCGCGTGGCGGGACTCTCCCCGCGGCGGTCGTCGTGGGGCGCGTTGGGCGTTCATCCTCGCATCGCCAAGACGTACGCGACGCCGGTGAGGCCGGCCCACGCGACACCCGCGGCGAGGCCGACGCCGATCAGCGAAGCGGTGCCGACGAGGCCGCCGATGAGCCAGACGAGGACGGCCGCGCCCGCCAACAGCTGTATTCGAAGGCCGCTCACCGGGGGCGACCGACGCTGAAGGGTCAGCGCCATCCCGTAGCCGCCGAGACCCAGCGCACCCACGTAGAGCCCGCTTCCGAGAAGCCCCCACACCGAGGCCAGTCCGCCGAGGAACCCGTCGTCGGTCGAATCGTTCGTCGGCGAGTGAGACGTGGTCGTCGCCCCCGCCGTGTTCGGCGAGGTCGCTGTCGTCACCGATGGAGTCGCTTCGGGCGGCGCGACACCAACCGTCGCCCTGACGGTGTCGCTGTCGATACCGAGCCGACTCTCGACGGCTAACCCGACGTCGAGAGGCTGTTCGCTCATCGTGACGCTGAGTTCGGGGGTCGACTGCACCGCTCGCTCGGTCCCGTTCACGAAGAAGTGATAGCGACCGACTGGGGAGGTGTCGCTCGTCGAGCCGGCCCCGGACAGTCGGAGTTCGTCCGCGGCTGTCGCTGTCGCCGGGGCGTCGATTCGGGCAGTCGGCCGAGTGTACAACTCGTCGGGTGCTGCGGTTCGGAACGGCGTGAAATCGACCCAGCCGCGCTCGGTGACGACGGGGTTCCCCTCTCCGGACGGAAGAATCGACGAGTGATACGGACCGCTGGCAGCGCCCCAGTAGTTGGACTCGGCGTCGACGGTCCGAATCGGGTCCACCACGATTCGGGCGGTCGCGTTCGCGCTGACCAGCCGCTCGATGTCGACCGTCAGACCCCGGTCTTGGCCGTAGATACTGTTGTTGACGACGTGGTGGGTCCTGGTTCCCTCGCCGGCCGTTTGGACCCCGATGCCGGTCGGAAGCGCGCCGCTCACGCGACGAATCGTCAGGGCGCTGGCTTCCGCGCTCCGCGTCTCACTCTCGCCGTCCGTCCGTAGGACGACGACCGTGTCGTCCCAGAGCCGAGCGACCGTGAGCCGCTGTGTCAACTCGGGATTGGCGACGAGTTCTTCCAGCGGAACCGTCGACTCTGCTTGGTTGATGATCGCACCGGACGCCCCCTCCGCGACGTACACCCCCGTTCCCGGCGTCACTCCCGAAACGGGAACCGGGTCCGCAAAGGCGTTCGTGTTGAACACGATGTCGTTGTCTCGAACGTCGGTCTCGACGACCCCGCGGACGACGACGCCGTAGGAGTTGGCGGCGATAGTGTTGTTGGCGACCGAAAGCTCGCCGCGGTGCGTTATCGGGCTGGCGACGAGCAGCCCCGCGCCGGCGTTGTTCGCCAGTCGGTTCTCGCTGACGTTCGTCCGGTGAATAATCAGGTCCGAGCGGACCGAAACGGCGTGGCCCCCGTTATCGCGGACGGTGTTATTCCGGACGGCGACCCCGCGTGCCGCCGCTCCCGTCCGGAGCTCCAGTCCCGCTCCTCCGTTGTCCCGGACAGCGTTATCCGCCAGTGTGAGACCCGATACGACGGTCCCATCGAGGGCGAAGCCGTCGCCGCCGTTCTCGACGAGGCGGTTCCCGCGAACGTCGCTCCCCCGCGTCAGCCAGTTATCGACGTGGACGGCGTCCCCGCCGTTACCGCGAATCGCGTTGTCGGTGAGTTGCAGATTCAGTTCGAGACTGCGAGCGGTGAGGTCGACGCCGTGGCCGACGTTGTCCGCCAGCGTGTTGTCACGGATGGTGACCGCGCCGGGTTGCGGGAGTTGGGTCCCAGACTGGCGGATACGGATGCCGGTCTGAGCGCCGCGAACCTCGTTTCCGACCACGGTCGCCGTCGTTTCGTCGCGAGCGTCGAGTTGGATGCCGGCGTCACCGGCGGTGATTTCGTTGTGCAGCAGCGTCGTGTCGCTCCGGGCCGCACGAACCGCGATTCCGCTGCCCGCGGTCGCCGAAATCTCGTTGTTCAACAGCCAGAGCCGGCCGATACCGTCGGCGGCGACGAAGACCCCGTTCCCGTTGATATCGCGGAACGACGACTCGCGAACGGTGAGCTGTCGCACGCGCGTCGTAGACGCGGCGCGCTCGTCGACCGGCGACGTGACGTTTCCGACGGTGAGCGAGCCCCGAACGCCGTCCGAGAGCTGTGAGACTGTCCCCTTGCGGAGGTCGACCGCAACGGGATAGAACCCGCGTGTCTCCGGGTTGACGACGTCCTCGTACTCCACGAGGAGTCGGCCGTCGCTCGGAATGCTGACCGGCCTCGACAGCGAGATTCGCACGCGACCGTCCCGCGCCGAGACGTCCGTGACGAACGAGTCGAACGACCGCTCTATCGTTCCGTTTCGGTTGCTATCGAGACCGATGCGTTCGATGCTCTCCGCGTCGACGTCGTCGACGGAGCCGGCATCGGCGTACCGGAGTTCCACCGCGTCGAAGGTCACACCGACGCCGGCATCGAGCGACAGCGTGTGGACCGACCGCTCTTCGCGCTCCGCGGGTGACGCCGTAATCGAGGTCTCGCCGGTCGCGCCCGACAGGGGCGTCGCCCGAATCGCGTGCCCGTCGATGCGTCGGAACGCCGACCGCTCGATGGTGATCCGCGGCGTCTCCGCGGCGTCGTCGACAGACAGCCCGGCCTTCGAGAAGTCTCGGAACGTCGAGTCGGTAATCGTAATCGACCCGTCTGCGCGGGACACGGTGACGCCGCTCGTCCCGCCCTGCAGGGTCGTGTTGCGCACGACGAGTCGGGACTCACTCGTCCCGTTGTAGCGGATGCTCGCCCACCGGCGGTCGGCCGCGGCACCCGCGGACCGCGAAACCGTCACCGGTCGGGCCGCCGTGCCGTCGACGACGAGTGAGCCGTCGACGGAGAGCGTGATTCCCTCGGCGAGTTGAACGTCGGTCCCGGGTCGTATCGTCAGCGTCGTCCCGGGGTCGATGTGGACGCTCTGGATGATTCGGTAGGGGCCATCCTCCGGCGTCCACGTCGTGTCCGCGGCGATGTCCGATTCCACGAACGTCGTGCTGGTCTCGTTTTCGACGGCCGCGACCGGGCCGGCGAGGGGGACGAACAGCGCCGCGACGACGAGTACGACGAGCGCCTGTCGAGTCCGAGTGAGATGGGAGGGAGTAGAGAACGTCATGCGTCGGTCGAAGATACGGTATAAGTGCCTTCCGCGTGGTATAAATGAAGTGGTACTCGGCTCTGAAATCGACGGCGGTCTGCCAGCGGGCGTCACGACCTAACGTTCACGCGACGAGACGCCGACCGTGACTCGAATCATTGGCTGAGTAGATAATAAAATAATATTGAACTTACCTCGTAAGTATAAGAATAACAACCTATTTTCGAGACCACCGGCGAGACAGCGAACGCGAACAGTACCAGGCGCTTGGTGACGAGCGCACGCAGACAAGAACGCTCTCAGCTTGCGAGTGAGATCGCATGGCGAGCGAAGAAGTAGTGGGCGAGAAATAGGGATAGTATAGAATAGAAGGCATATATCGTCCCAATCGCCTATTATGAACGTAGAACGTACAAAATACGAAATCTATAATCTGTCGTAGAGCACGTCTCAACGATATATGAGAGAGTGTGAGGGAACGGCCCGGGATGTCTTAGAGTAACTGCCTTATATCACAAAATATTTATAAATTTAACAGAATGAATCTATTTCGTATATGTTATTTAAATCAACATGAAATGGGTTCCAAGACACCAGAACGCTGTGCGTTCTGGGAGCGCCTATCAGGTGTTCGCGGTCCAGCACTACGTGACCGGGTGTCCACTCGCAAAGCGTCTCGTCAACGCTGTACAGTTCTCGTACACAATTCGGTAGCAAGCCTACAAGCCCACGACTTCAGTCGTGGGTCGCTGACTCGCTGACCTCGAAGTACTCGAAGTCGCAGTACCCACCGTCGACCGCAGATTCGCTCGACTGCGCGACGAACAAACCGATTTTGGCACCGATCCAGCGTCCCTGCTGGGCTTGGAACGGCTCTCCAATCGACTCGAAGCCGGCATCGTCGGTCGCGTACGCGAACTGGACGCGCCCCCCGTCTTCGACAGTCGCCCGCAGTCGTGCGGACGAGCCCCGGAGGGGTACTCGTTCAACGACCGTGTCAAGGTCACCCTCTGATGGGCTGGTGTTACGAGCCTGTATCAGATTGACTCCGTCCGTGGTCTTACGGACACTGAGGTAGGCGTACTCGGAGCCCATGACGAGAAGCCCTCCGTGTCCGGTTCCTTCTTCGAGGCCGCACCGGACTTCCGTCGTCGCCGTGAACGCCGGGGCGGGGAACTTCTGGAGGAGGAGGCTCGGGACGGACCACAGATTCTCAGACGCATCGACACGCTGTTGGAATAAACGGAGTGCGTCGGGGCGGTCAGTAAGCGAGTGCCAACCGAACTTCGGGTTCCCGTGCCACTGCCACTGGAGCCCTAAGCGGGCCGCTTCGAAGTCGTCGGAGGTCTGCGGGACCATCGTCGGAAGCGTCTCAGCGGCGACGTCGGGCTTTTCGTGCGTTCGGACCGGCTCGCCGGTCCCATCGCCGTCCTCGTCACGACCGATGACGGGCCACCCGTCGGCCCAAGCGACCGGCTGGAGGTGGACGATGCGGCCGTACGGGTCGACCTCTTGGAAGTGGACGAACCAGTCCTCGCCGCTGTCCAAGCCCACCAGTGCTCCCTGGTGCGGCCCGTTAATCGGTGTCTCCCCCTGGGCGAGGACGATTCGGTCGTCGTACGGGCCGTAGATGTCGTCCGAGCGCAGGACCGTCTGCCACCCATCGCTAACGCCGCCGGCGGGCGCGAAGATGTAATAACTCCCGCCCCGCTTGTACAGCTTCGGCCCCTCGATTGTCGGGTGGTCGTCGTGGCCGTCGAACACCTGTCGGCTTTCGCCGGTGATGTGTGTCCCGTCGGGTGCCATCGGGGCGATGTTGAGCACGCTGTTGAATCCGGCACGGCTCTTCGCGAACGCGTGAGCGAGATACGCGTTCCCGTCGTCGTCCCACAGCGGTGCCGTGTCGATCCACCCCTCGACCTCGTGCACGAGCGTCAGATCGGACCACCGACCCCGGGGGTCGTCGGTCTTGGTCATGTAGACGCCGCGGTCGGGGTCGCCGTAGAAGATGTAGAACGTCCCCTCGTGGTAGTTGATCGAGGGCGCCCAGACACCGTTCCCGTGCTGCGGACGGTCGAAATCTGGTGGTAACTCGTCGATGGCGTGATTGATGAGTCGCCAGTTCACGAGGTCGCGCGAGTGGAGTATCGGAAGCCCCGGGACGGCGTTGAAGCTCGAAGCGGTCATGAAGAAGTCATCACCCACGCGAACCACGTCGGGGTCGGAGTAATCCGCGTAGATGATCGGGTTCCGATACCGGCCGTCGTCGAGGGTCGGTCCCCAGACTGCTGCGGTGTGTTTCATGATAGCTGACAACAAGTAACGCATGAATAAACGTTGTGTTCAGGTCTCTCGATTGCACGGCGTTGAACGCTCTCACCAGACATTCGGTACTGGGGGCATCGGGTGGTTGACGACGGACGCGTCCCGCGTGAGACGAACCATATCGAGTTGCAGTCGACGAACCCGCCGCGACGAGACCGCCGGTATCAATCAGTTTCTGGTCACGCTGGGACTCATCGTCGTGTTCACGAGCGGTGGCACGCAGATCGGCTTGGCGACCGGCCCGCTAGAGGCCGTGTTCGAAACGGACCTCCAGCTCTCGTCGATTTCCCTGCTCGCACTCGGCGGCGGTGGGATTCTCCTCGGGGCGTGGATCAGAGGGCCGCGGCTCGTCCGAGCCGTCTCGAACGAATACGCCACGCTCGGGGCGAGACGGTCGATCGCCGCCCTGATTCCCACCTTCCTGATCGCACAGCTCGCAATCGTACTGGGAATCCCGATCTCGTTCAACAAAGTGATGATCGCGAGCATCGTCGGGAGTGGTCTCGCCGCCAGCTCGTCGGACGGAAGCGGCGTCTCACCGCGGAAAGTCGGCATCGCGCTCGGGTCGTGGCTCGGGTCGATACCGGGTGCAGGCGTCATCAGCTACGGCCTGTACAATCTGTTGAACGCGGTTCCGGGCGTGGGGTGATCAGGAGACGATTTGGTCGATAATCTCTTCTTCGGCGGCCCGAGTCTTCATCTCCTCCCACGTCTCGAAATCAGTTCTGTCGGCGACGTACTCGTCGAGTCGGGCACGCGAGATGTCCCGTGCGTCGGCAACGTCGTCGAACGCCCACGGGCTCTGATCGCAGAACGCGGCAAACGAGTCGAACTCGGTGTGGTCGCGCATGAACGGTTGCGAGAAGAAGACGTCCGAGTGGACCCGGGTACCCGCTTGCAGTTCGCCGATTCGGTTGAGGGCGTTCCCGACTCGTTCCTCGAGATCCTCCAGTCCAGCAATCTGAAGGTCCATACCGGAGGTGATGTCTCGATGCGGGTAAAAGCCACGACCACCCACTGGCGTCGGTTCGAAACGAGATGGCACACGGTGACCGGATGGGTTGCGACTCGCACGAGCGGAATGGACACGTCACCGACGGGAATTCGGCACACCCGCGACGAGACGAGCTATCCCGGCCCCAAGGCTGCGATGTCGGCACCGACTGTCGCCAGCGCATCGGCGGGGTTCGGGTCGCAGTCAGCCAGATGCGTGTACCGGTGGTTCGGAACGCTCGATAGCGCTGCGGCGATAGCCTCGCTGTACGTCTCGACGCCCGGTTCTGTCGGGTCGTTACCTCCCCAAACATCGCGAATGACTGTCATCGAGTCGATTCGGACTTCGAGGCTGTGTGGCTCGTAGCGTGACACCAGTTCGGATAGTCCGAGTTGGAGGGCGCCGTACTCGGCGGTGTTGTTCCCCGTCCGAGACCCGACGGGACGGCCGAGCCGTGCGAGTTGGTTCTCTTCTGCGTCCATGATGACCGCGCCCGCGCCCGCCGGACCGGGGTTGCCGCGCGAACTGCCATCGACGTACAGGATGAACGAATCGTCGGTCGGTGCGAGGACTGGCGGGTGAGTGAGTTCCGACGACAGTAGATCATCGAGCGCACGCCGCAACTCGCCCGAGGTCGTCGCGGGGTCGAACAGGCCGCCGTAGCCGGGGACGGCGTCGTCGATGATGTCGGTGGCGGCTGCCATCTCGTAACCGACGCCCGCGAGAACCTCGTCGACGAGCGTGGCGAGCGGTGAGAGGTGCCCGGCGGGACGCGGCTCTTCGGTCACGTCGCCGACACCTTCCTCGGGTTCTCGCTCCGGTCCCTCACCACGTCGCACCTCGCTGCTCTCGCAAGCTCGTCGAACAGCTGCATATCAGCACTCGGTCGTTGAACGAGATAATTCCTTCAGGTTGGTTGGCGAGGGACGTCGGTAAGACACCCTCCTCGGGTGGAACAGCGATGGCACTTCACCAGACGGCACTGTCTAGTTAAAGAAGAAGCCTCACGTCTGGTTCGCACCTCGCCGGACCGAAGGGCCCGCGGACTCGTCGGGGTCGGACAGCTTCCGAGACACCGAAATGCACTACGTTCTGTGGACACCGCTCGGGGCGTTTGTCGTCCACCTCTACGGGATCGCGTATCTACTAAGAGAAACAACACAACTGCCTCGAACTCTCGACATAGGACACTCTCATCAAGCAGTCTATCGATAGCATTCGTTCTGTCAGAAACATATCTCAAACCGCCTGAGCAAACGCCAAATTGGGTTGTGTCGAGGAGGCTGCTGTCGGAATCGATCACAGTTCAGAGACCGCATCAAGCGCTCGATGGACGAACGCCAGTCGAGGAGGTTACTAACTAGACAGTGCCGAATGGACATAAATACTGACCGTTGATATGTGACCGGTCTACGTAGCCAACCCGACCGGTCAACGATAATCGAAAGAATGCAGTCCGATAACCAGAGACATCAGCCAGAAGCACAGTCGCCGGAACAGCCCCGTAGTGCTTGAACAGCGCGACGTCGACACTCACTTTTGTGAGAGGCCTATTGTGTCTCACAACCAAGACTACTCGCCCATTCCTTATCTGGACAGTACCCAAGAATGTTCCATCTCAGAAGACCAGACCCGAAATGTCGTGAACGGCTTTTAGTAGGCCCCATCCGTTAGGTATCCCAATGGTTACGTCGAGAGGACAGCCATGCGCGTGATCGTCGTCGGGGCCGGTGAAGTCGGAGCGAACATTGCGGTCAGTCTCGCTGAGAGTCACGACGTCATCGTCATCGATATTGATCCAGAGAAAGTCGAGGACCTCACGTATTCGAGTGATATATTGGCGATTAAAGGGGATGGGACCTCGCTGAGAATACTCGAAGAGGCAGGCATCGCCGAGGCAGATATGCTCATCGCCAGCACGGACGACGACGAGACGAACTTAGTCACCTGCGGGACGGCGAAGACAACGGGCGATGTCTTCACTATTGCTCGGGTCCGGAACGCGAACTTCCTCGATACGTGGACGCGATCAGAGAGGGCGTTCGGGGTTGATTTCATGGTCTCGACGAACCTACTGACGGCCAACGATATCGTCCGCGTCGTCGGGCTTCCGGCCGCCGTCGACGTCGACCCGTTCGCCGGTGGACTCGTCCAGATGGCCGAGTTCGAGGTGGCGGCAGATTGTGAAATCGTAGGACAGACCGTCGAAGAGGCGGACAAGTTCGATGCGCTCACGTTCGCAGCACTAGTTCAGGAGGGCGATGTCGTAATCGCCCGTGGACAGACACGAATCGAAGCCGGAAACAGAGTGATCGTCATCGGCAGTCCAGAGAGCGTCCAAGCGTTTTCGAAAACTGTTGCCTCAGCTGAAACCTCAGATGAGGCTCGTGATATCGTCGTCGTTGGTGGGAGTGACATCGGGTACCACACGGCTAGGTTGCTCGAAGAGCGCGGCCTCGAACCTCGTCTGATCGAACAAGACGCGGATCGCGGCCGTCAACTCGCCGAAGACCTTCCCGGAACAATCGTGATGGTACACGACGCGACGGACGTGGACTTCCTTGTCGGTGAACACATCGACCGGGCGGACGCAGTCATCGCAGCGACCGACAGCGACGAAAAGAATCTCTTGGTCTCGTTGCTCGCAAAGAACATCGGTGTCGCTCGTACGGTCGCCGTCGTCGAACAAGGGCAGTACGCAAGCTTATTCGAAGCGGTCGGAACCGACGTCGCGATCAACCCCCGTGAAGCGACCGCGGAGGAAATCGTCCGCTTCACACAGGAGGGACAGGTCGAAAACCTCTCGCTCATCGAAGGTCGCCAGGCAGAAGTGCTAGAGATCGAGGTCGACGAGGCAAGCGTCCTCGCAGGACGCCCCATCCACGAGAGCATTACTGAGCTTCCATCCGGTGTGGTTATCGGTGCGATCACTCGCAATCAGGAGTTCATCGTTCCCCGTGGCGAGACCGTGATCAAAGCAGGTGACCACGTCGTTCTCTTCGTAGCTGCAGATGTCCTCTCTCCCGTTATGGAGCTCGTATGAGAATTCGCGTCGATTGGCGGGTTAGCTGTCGACTGGTCGGGACGATTCTCAAATGGCTGTGGGTACCACTCCTCCTTCCGCTTGGAATCGCCCTCTACGACGGAACGGCGCTGCTCCCGTTCATCTTCCCGATACTTGGGACAGCACTCCTCGGGGTCGGGCTCGAACAGCTCACCGACAAGCGTGACCTCCGAGCGCGGGAAGCGTTTCTGATGGTCTCGCTGACGTGGTTGAGCATTGCGCTCGTCGGTGCGGTCCCATTTGTTCTTGCCGGCGAGGGAATGCTTGTAACGCCGGTGAACGCCCTATTCGAGAGTATGAGCGGAATCACGACGACCGGAGCGACGGTCATCGTGGATTTCGAACGCCACTCACGGGCCATCCTCATGTGGCGAGCGGTCCTGCAATGGCTCGGTGGACTCGGAATTCTGGTTCTGGCGACGGCTGTCCTCTCCCAACTGTCCGTCGGTGGTGCACAGCTCATGGAGACCGAAACCCAGATTCAGGACGTCAACAAGCTCACGCCCCGAATTTCGGAAACAGCAGCCCTTCTCTGGAAGATCTATATCGGCCTGACCGGGCTCCAGGTGGCAGTTCTCTACGGACTCCATTTGATCGGATACGCGCCGGAGATGACGCTGTACGACGCTGTAGCGCATGCGTTTACGACCATCTCGACGAGTGGCTTTTCACCCCGTGGCGACAGCATCGCTGCCTTCTCGCCCGCCGTTCAGTGGGCGATTATCCCGTTCATGGCAATCGGTGCCACGAGTTTCATTCTACTGTACTTCGCCTTTCAGGGGAACTTCGACCGACTCCGCAATAGTGACGAATTCCGCTTTTACGTCGGACTGCTCGGGTTCTTCACGGTCGGTGTCGGGGGGGTGTTGTTGGTTGACGGTGCTCCCTATACAAGCCTCGAACAGATAGCTCGGCACGCACTCTTTCAGGTCGTTTCGATAATGACGACGACAGGTTACGCGAGTACGGATTTCAACCTCTGGTCGGCAGCGGCCAAACATCTCCTGTTCGTCTGTATGTTCATCGGTGGGATGGCCGGTAGTACGACCTGTTCGATCAAGACGCTCCGGTGGCTCGTCGTTGTGAAAGCGTTCAGTCGAGACCTGTTTACCGCCTCGAATCCGAGCGCGGTCCGACCAGTCCGCCACAGTGGGAACGTCGTCGACGAAGAGACGGTTCGGGACATCTACGCCTACACACTGGTTAGTCTCGTGTTCTTCATCGTCGCGACAATCTTCGTCGTCGTCGACGCATCCCGAGTACAGCTGTCAGTCACCGAATTCGAGGCCATGAGCGCTGCGGCAGCCACGTTCTTCAATGTCGGGCCGGCGTTCGGAATCGCGGGACCACTCGAGAGCTACGAGCCGTTCCCGCAGTCGACGAAGATCGTGATGACCTTCCTCATGTGGGTCGGTCGGATCGAAATCATTCCGGTGCTGGTGTTACTGACGCCGTCCTACTGGCGGTCGTGAAAAGCGAGGTGAAATGACACTAGTTTACTTGCGTTCCACTTCTCGATGTCCGGGCGCTCATCACCCTCTTGGGACTCGTCGGGTCACGCTGAGCGTGGAGGTCAACTACTCCGACACGGGAGAGTCGTGTTCCTCCGACCGCGCCCACCCTTAAGTATCTACTTAGCGAACATTCAAGCGGGATAGATATGAGCGAGTTAGTGGATGAGGTGGTCGTCTTGTACGTCGACGACGACGAGGACTTCACCGAACTAACGGCGACGTTCCTCGAACGGGAACACGACCGGTTCCGGGTCGAGACGGCCACCTCGGTCGCCGAGGGGCTCGACCGCGTGGCAGACACGGAGTTCGACTGCGTCGTCTCGGACTACGACATGCCCGAGCGCGACGGATTGGATTTCCTCGAAGCCCTCCGCGAGGACGCGCCGGACCTCCCCTTCATCCTCTTTACTGGCAAGGGAAGCGAGGAGGTCGCGAGCGACGCAATCTCCGCGGGCGTCACCGAGTACCTCCAGAAGGAACACGGGACCAGCCAGTACACCGTACTCGCCAACCGTATCGAAAACGCGGTCGAGCAGTACCGCTCACAGCGCGCGCTCGAGACGAGCGAACAACGCCTCTCCCTGTTCATCGAACAGTCTCCGCTCGGCGTCCTCGAGTACGACAGCGACTTCCAAATCGTCGGGCTCAACGAGCGCGGCGAGGAGATTCTGGGCTATACCGAAGCGGAACTCCGCGGCCACAGCTGGGAACTCATCGTCGCGGACGATAGTTACGACAACGTCGACGCCGTGACAGACCAGCTTGCAGTCGCGGAGGGCGGCTACCACAGCATCGACGAGAACGTCCGAAAGGACGGCGAACACATCCGCTGTGAGTGGCACAACCGAACCATCACTAACGACGACGGTGCGGTCGTCGGCATCATCTCGTTGTTCCAGGACGTGACCGAACGAACCCACCGTGAGGACGAACTCGAACGGACCAACGCCCTGCTCTCGACGCTCATTCGGTCGCTCCCGGTCGGCGTCCTCGCCGAAAACAGCGACCGAACCGTCCTCGCCATTAACGAGCGACTGCTCGAACTGTTCGATGTCTCGGAACCGTCGACGGAACTCATCGGCGCAGACTGTCGGGAACTGGCGCAGATGGCCAGCGAACTCGCGGTTGACTCGGAGGGCTTCGTCGAGCGCGTCGACGAACTGATCGCCGGGACAGAGTCGATCCACAACGAGACAGTCGCTCTGACGAACGGTCGGACGCTCAACCGAAGCTACGAACCGATCGAACTCCCCGAGGGGACCGGCCACCTCTGGATGTATCGCGACACGACCGAACAGCGAAAGCGAGAGCAACAGCTCCAGCGCCAAAACGAGCGGCTGAGCGAGTTTGCGAGCGTCGTCAGCCACGACCTCCGGAACCCGCTGAACGTGGCTGCTGGGAACGTGGAACTGGCCCGCCAAGACCACGAAAGCGACCGTCTTGCGACCGCCGCGCGGGCGTTGAACCGCATCGACGACCTCATCGAAGACCTGCTCACGCTCGCCCGAAAGGGCGACAACGTCGGTGAACTGGAACCGGTGTCCTTGGGTCCGCTCGTCTCCGACTGCTGGGAGACCATCGAAACGGCCGGCGCTGAACTCCAGACGGACGTGACGGCGACGGTCATCGCTGACCGAAGTCGGCTCCAACAGCTCGTCGAGAACCTCGTCAGGAACAGCATCGAACACGGTGGAGACGGCGTGGCGGTGACAGTTGGTGAACTTCCGGACGGCTTCTACGTCGAGGACGACGGTGTCGGCATCCCAGCCGAGCGCCGCGACACCATCTTCGAAGCCGGCCGCACAACCTCGCGTACGGGTACCGGATTCGGGCTCGCAATCGTCAAGCAGGTCGCCGAGGCCCACGGATGGGACGTTAGCGTCGCCGACTCTGACGCCGGCGGGGCACGATTCGAGATTACGGGAGTCACGTTCGCTGATGTCGACGACTGAGCCCCACGCCGGAAGCTTTTACAGGCCCCGTGCGGACCGCTGTCACATGTACTATCACGGCGAATCCGGCAGCGCGGCGCGGAGCGTACGATGACGATTACGAGCGATTGGGGCGAATGGTGGGCCCGGGAGGAACTCAACGGCGTCGACGTCGAGGAGGGAGTCTCGCTGTGGTATCTCGGCGTCGCCGGCTGGGCGATACGGACGCCGGAGACCGCCATCTACATCGACCCCTACTTCAGTACCGAGCGGGACCGCGAGTACGTCGCTCGGATGTCGCCGGTGCCGATGGAGCCGCAGTGGGCGGACGCCTGCGACGCGGTCTTCTGCACCCACGACCACCGCGACCACTTCTGGCCGCCCTCGTTCGGCCCGCTTCTCGACCACGGCGGCGACGTCCACGCGCCCGTCGAGTGCTACGAGAACTTCGACGTGAGCGCGATCGACGAGGACAAGCGGACGGCCGTCGAACCCGGCGACAGCTACGAGGTCGGCGACCTCACCGTCCACGTCAGAGGCGGGTACGACCCGGACGCGACCGGCACGGTGACGTACGTTATCGAGCACGAGACGGGAACCATCTTCCACGGCGGCGACAACCGGCCCTGCGAGGCGTTCCACGAGATCGGTGCGGAGTTCGACATCGACCTCGGGATGCTCTCCTACGGAACCGACGCCCGCGTCGTCCAAGACGGCGAGGTCATCACGCGCAAGCTCTACAACGACGCGGACGAAATCATCGAGGCCACGAACGCGCTCGGCATCGACCGCCTGATTCCCGAGCACTGGCGGCGCTGGCGGTCGATTCACGCGGACCCCGGCGCGCTCTCGAAGGCCGCGACGACGTTCGAGTACCCGCACGTGATCGAGGAGGTCGAAGTCGGCGACCGCTTCCGACTCGGCCGGCCGGGCGTCGTCCCACCGGCGCGCCTCGGCGGTGAGTAACTCTCCAACTCGTCACCGAACTCTTCTGCCCCACAGGCGACGTCGCGCGGCGCTCCCATTCAACGGCGATGTCGTACTGTACCACAGAAACCGCAGTCGAGTCAGTCGGTGCGCGGGAGTTCGACGACGAAGACGGCACCCGTCGGTTCGTTGTCTTCGACCCGGACCGAACCGCCGTACCGCGTGACCAGGGTGTCGACGAGGTAGAGTCCGATACCCGTGCCGGGGCTCCCGAGACCTCGCTCACCTTTTCCGAACGCGAGTTCTTTCCTGTCGTCCGGGATGCCCGGCCCGTTGTCGGCGATTCGAATCTCGACATCGTCGTCTCGGGCCGTACACGAGATCTCGACGCGAGGCGCGTCCTTGTCGTTGTGTTGGACGGCGTTGTTCAGGAGGTTCCGAAACACCGAACTGAGCATGCTATTTCCGGCGACCTCGACATCGGGGAGCGCTCCCGCCACCACGAACGCGGCCTCCGGGAAAGACTCCTTGCGAATCGATAGCTCGGTTTCGAGAATCGAGCGAATCGGTACCGACGCGATAGTGACACTCTCGTTCGATGCAATCGTCTCCACGTAGTCGCGTGCGACCTCGGTCAGTTCGACGACGTGCTCACCGCTGTCGAGGATTTTCTGGAGGTACTCGCTCCTGTCATCATCGACGTGGTCTTCGAGCATCTCTGCCCACCCGAGTACGACCCCCATATCGTTGCGGATATCGTGGCGGACGATTCGGTTCAGCAGTTCGAGTTCTCGCTCCCGGCGTTTCTGCTCCGTGATGTCCGTACAGATACCGACGACCTCCGAGACGTCACCGTCGTCATCGCGGAGGAGCACCTGCCGCGTCAGCACCCAGCGAACCGACCCATCGGGTCGGACGACGCGACCCTCGTACGCCTCGTCGTGGGCCCCCTGGGCTGAGGCCTCGATATTCTGTCGCACCCGGTCGCGGTCTTCGGGATGGATGGCGTCGAGCAGCCGTGTGATGTCGTCCATGACCGCCTCGGGGGGAATCCCCCAGATGTCTTCGAAGCCAGCGCTAATGTAGTCGAACTCGCCGGGCGCGGATACCGTCCAAAGCGCGACCCCATCAAGCTGGTCGAACAGGTCCTGGAAATCGGGCCGTTGGCCAAGCGAGCTGTTACTCATACGGGGGTGTTTCGAGGCGAGTGAGATAAGTACCAGTCCCGGAGTCCGACGGCGGAGCAGCCGGCGTCAAAGCTGCGTTCTGAAGGGTGAGTCTCGTTCGTGGACGAGCAAACCGGACGTTAGTGCTAATCGAGTGACGTCGAAGGAGGTCGGCTCGAGCCGACGGAAGGATAACCGAGGAGTCCCACGCGGGGCAGTCCACTGCGACTGGTCGGTGAGTACGTGCAGGAAACGCTATTCCTGTTCTGTATCGCTGACCGACCGGAAGACGACGCGCCGGGCCTCGAAATCCTCCAAGAACGCCTTCGAGCCACCGACGGTAAACGTGTCGTCAGGCGTCTCAACGACGAACGACTCCTGGGTCGGGAAGTCGTTCGAGAAGGGCCGAACGAGGCTCTGTTTCACCGCCACGATCGTCCCAGTCGTCGTCTCGAACGCCGCGTTACTCTGGGTGGGACGGATGTCCATCTCGGCCGTGACGACAGATCCGTCCATCAGATGTAGCGTCGCGTCGAACACCGCGTGGCGGAAACTCGTGAACGTCGCCGGAAGTTGACTTTTTGACCCGACATGCACCTGCTCGCCCATCGGCCAGTAGTTCGCGATAAACGAGTCGAACAACGAGGAGACGATATGCTCCTCAGCGTGGTAGATGGCATATTCATCGGAGTTCGAGTTCAGTATCGCATCTGCCGAGGCGATGATACCGTCACCCCGGTCAACAGTAAGCGTCACCGGGGCCGGGGCGCTCCACGTCTGGATGATACTCGCGGTCGCACCGTCGATCGAACTCGTGCCGTCATACTCCGTGACGAGAAGCATACAAAATACGCCCCGACTCCGCGCCTCTCTGAGCGAGTCTTCGACCCGATGAAGCACCGATGCGGGAAGTGCGAGAACGAGTTCCGATTCGGCGGCGTCGATCAGCTTATTGAGCTGAGCGAGTATCGTCCGTCGAGATTTGATGATACTGAACTTCTGCTGTTCGTAGCTCTCGGAGTCAAACAGGTCCTCTAACTGGGACTCGACGGTCTGTAGTTGGGAAACGAGGTTGTCGATGCCCTCTGCGGGCGGAATCGCTCGCAACTGCGTCGGTTGGACGTGGTCGTCGATTTCGATGAGGTCGCGCTCCTCGAGTTTTCCGACGATATCGTACGCGTAACTCTTAGAGATGTCAGCCTCTTCAGAGACGACTCGGATTGTCGTCGCCCCGTTACGGAGTATCGTCACGTACGCCCGCGACTCCTTGTCCGAGAGCCCAATCCGCATGAGGCTGTCCACCACCTCGTCTTCCACCATATCCAAGTGTTCGGCCAAGGCGGGGGATAAATCTTAGTAAAGCGTTGGACACCGAGAGGCCATTGTAGGCCGACAGACCAGTATGATGAACGTGATTCCTCCCCGGCGTAAACGGCGGGGTCCCCTCACTACAGAAAGATGAGAGGACAGGCAGGGAGCTGTCCGACGCGTGACCGCCCCGAACCCGTTTCGAACGATAACTCTCTACTCGGTGCAAGTACCTCGGGTGACACGGGACGCGTGCGTGGCTAGTCGAATGGCGTGAGACCAACCCAACGGCGTTGCGCTGTCCGGCGCACCGGTGTCGAAGAACTGCTCTGGGAGGTAGCCCGATGGAAGGCACAGACTACCGTCGAGATCTATTTCGTCGAACAACCGATCCGCCCACGTTTCGGGGTCGTACTCGTCAGTCGACGAGAAGAGTCGAATCGACTTCTCGGCCGCGTACGCGCCCCAGCCAGTCGAGACGGTCCAAACCTTCTCGCTTCCCTGCCCCCGCCGCCGCCACGTATCGCCCTCGAATCGCGTGAGTCCGGAGATGTCGCCGGTCTCTTTCCAGAGCCTGGAGAACGCGGTTTGGAGGTGACACTCGAGTCGCCGCAATCGCGTGTCGCCGATATCCTCGATGGCTCGGTAGGCGAGGTAGGCGTCGACGAGCGAGAACGTCGTGCTGTCGACTCGGTCGTCCAAGTCACCGTCCCCGTCGTCTAATCGGAGCGCGTAGATACCCTTGTCGGCGGCCCACGCCATGTCGAGCGCGTCAAAGACCTCCGTTGCCCGCGTCGCTGCGCGCTCGCTGGTGGCGGTATCGTACGTGACCGACGCAATCGTACTGTAGGCCTGAACGAACTTCGCGGCGGTGTGCGTGAAACGACCATTCGTATTCTCCCACGCGTTTTCGCATACCGTCGGAAAGCCATCGTCTTTCAGCGAACTGTCGAGCCCATCGACTCCCGACTGTAACGCGTTCTCGATGGCCTCGACCGTGACGTTTCGGAGCGACTGTCGGTATGTCGAGAGGTACTCGGCGAGGAAGACGAGGACACTCGCAGTCTGGTCGGCTTGGTACTGCGTTTCCGTGCCCTCGATGTGGCCGTTCGCCCACCCCGGCGCAAGCCGGCCGTTCATCGGCCACACCCGATGAGGCCACCGGCCGTCAGGTAACTGCGTCTGCAAGTAAAACTCGGCGCTCTGTCGGTGTGCCTCGGCTGCGCCGAACCCGAGCGATTCGTCGGCTTCCAAGAGAAACGTCGAAACTTCTCCGTCGTCTCGAAACCACGTGTAGCCATAGCCGCCGGAGTACTGGTAGTATGGGTCGAAATCCGGCCCCGCAATTCGGGCCCCAGTCGGTGCGGAGAGCAACTCAAGGACCGAAAGGTCAGTCGCGACGAGTCGGTCCGTGACCGTGGGATACTGTCCTGCCTGCCGTGCCGTCGCGAGGAGCGCGGCTGAAGCGCTGTTGGTTCGTCGCGTCCGGGTCGCGACCGCAGAGAGCGCATCCGAGCGCGACTGCGTTTCGATGTCCGACAGCAGGGTGACGAGACTGGTCTCACCGTCCTCGAAAGCGACGCGGACGCCAACACCACCGGTGAGGCGACTCTCCTCGTACTCTTCGGACGCACCGAACTCCGGAAACGACCGCGATTCCGCGGCGAGTATCTCGTCGAACCGCTCGAGTACTTGGGGCGTACACTCCACGAACTCAGTCGAGGCGCCGAGGTAGTCGTGTTCTCGGTTGTGGTACACCTCGATGGCGTCGTCGTGGACTAGCTGCCCGACGCGCCCATCTCGCCCCTCCGGGCTGATCTCGATGAACGCGGCCAGTTCGATATCCTCCGGTGCACCGTCGCCAAGCTCAAACGCCGTCGTGTGGGCGAGCCCGTCGGTAACGTCGCGTTGTACCACGTCGAACCCATCGAGACGGTGCGTCGTCTCGACGAGCGACCGACCCGCTCGGTACGTCTGAATCCCCGTGTCGAGCGCATCGAACCACTCGATGGTGTCACCGAAACGGATGCCGAAACGCGAGGACACGATGCCGCCGAATCCCGAAAGTGGGTACGAGTAGTCCCGTAGTGACCCGGCCGGTGACACGTGAACGAGGCGTTGGTCCGACCCGCTGAATCTGCCTCGCCGCGTGCGCCGTTCGCCCGGAAATACGTCGGTCGCGTCTTCGTTCTGCTTGTAATCGTCGAGTGACCGTCGGAGTCCCATACACCTACTGGCCACAGAGTCCAGATAAAGTTCTTGTGATATCTCAAAGCTAATCCCTAAATTATAAGTGACCCTATTTTGATGAACAATTTGGACGATGACAGCGAACCCAGAGACGAGCAAGACGGCGAAGAAGAGCGTCTCACGACGGCGGTTTATCGCCGCTGCAGGTGCGACGGGAGTCACAGCGGGCCTCTCCGGCTGTGCGAGTATGTTCGGCAACGGCTCCGACACCGGTGGACAGGTCGGTGAGTCCGAAAGCGGCGGAACGACCGTCGTCTGGGGCTTTGACGCGACTGTCGCACAGGACCACGCGGACCAGCTCCGTACTGCGCTACACGAGAAAGGGGGACTCTCGGACGACATCCGCGTCGAGTTCCAGCCGGGCCAGCCGGACAGCGGGAAGCGTCGCTCGACGTACAACCGGCTCTTGAGCTCTCAGGAGACGACGCCGGACATGTTCATGATGGACAACGGCTGGGTGAACATCTTCATCCAGCGGGGACAGCTCGCTAACCTCTCGGAGGTGCTCCCCGAGAGTGCGCTTTCGACCATCGAAAGCGAGTACTTCGGCGGGTTCACTGAGACGGCCATCGACCCCGCCAGCGGGGACCTGTTCGGTGTTCCGCTGTACCCCGACTACCCGACGATGTTGTACCGGAAAGACCTCGTCGAAGAGGCCGGCTACAATCCGACCGAGGAGAACTGGGCCACCGAGCCGATGACGTGGAAACGGTGGTCGAACATCGCCGCCGAAACACAGGACGTCTCGGGCGTCGATTACGGCTTCACCACCCAGTGGGATATCTACGTCGGCACCGCCTGCTGTACCTTCAACGAGGTGCTGTCCTCGTGGGGCGGCGCCTACTTCGGTGGTCGAGAGAACCTATTCGGCCCCGTCGGCGAACGACCCGTCACCGTCGACTCGGACCCGGTCGTCAACTCGTTGAATATGATGCGAAAGTTCGTCCACGACGAGAGCTTCGACGGGCAGTTTAGCGACTACGGCGGCGGCTTCACGCCGACGAACATCCTCGGGTGGATCGAAGACAGTTCACTCGCACCGTTCGTCGACGGGAACGCCGTGTTCCACCGCAACTGGCCGTACGCGATTAATCAAGCAGCGTCGGAGTTCGGCGACGACCTCGGGACGATGCCGCTTCCCTACGGTGTCCCTGAAAGCGAGGCGCAGTTCCCCGGGACCGGTGGGTCCACCTCCGCACTCGGTGGCTGGCACATTACTGTCAACCCGAACAGTCAGAAGCTCGACGCAGTCACACAGGTCATCCAAGCGTCGATGCGCGAGGAATTCCAATTGTTCCTTCTGGAGGTCGAGGGGTGGCTACCGCCGCGGGCGAGTCTGTTTAACTCCGAGACGGCTGCGGAGCTCGAACCGGCCGGTGACTACATGGACACGCTCCGCGTCGCCGGTGAGAACACAATGGCTCGACCGGTGACGGCAGTCTGGAACAACCAATCGAGTAAAATCGCGGAGCAGGCCAATCGCGCGGTCGGACAAGAGGTGTCTTCGTCCGAGGCGATGGCGACGCTCCAGTCCAGTCTCGAAGAGACTGAGAGAGACAACTGACGAGCTGAGAGCTTTACACTCAACAGATCAAATCATGAGTTCCACACCTCTCAGAGGGGTAGTATGAGCGCCGATACGACTGCAAAGTCGGTACGCGAGTCACGGCAGTCGGGGCCAGTCGTCGCCTTCTTGCGGTGGCTGGAGAACCTGAGCGACACGCAGTACGCGTACCTGCTGTTGACCCCGGTATTCGTCCTGCTCGGTATCGTGGCCATCTACCCGCTCTTGCGGACGTTCGAGCTGTCACTATACGCCGTCTCGACCGACCTCTCTAGTGTCCGTTTCGTCGGTCTCGACAACTACGTCGCGCTGTTCACCGGGGAGAAAAACCGGTTCCTTCCCGGTGGGACGACGTTCCTCCCGACTGGGTTCGACGCCGCGAGTCTCCTCGATAGCGCCCTCGTAATTACCCTCATCTTCGCCGTGGCCAGCGTACTGTTCGAGACCCTCATCGGACTGGGGCAAGCGCTCGTCTTAGATCAAGACTTCTATGGCCGGCGGTGGGTCCGTGCGGCGATTATCATTCCGTGGGCCGTCCCAATCGTCATTCAGGGGATGATGTTCTTTTTAATGTTCGACTCAAACGTCGGGTTCGCCACGCCGATTCTCGCCGACCTCGGAGTAGTGGCGCCGACCAACACATTGAACGACACGGTCAGCGCGACGTTCATCATTATCGTCGCCGACATCTGGAAGACCTCGGCGTTCATGGCGCTACTCATCCTTGCCGGGCTCCAGAGCATCAATCGTAGCCTGTACGACGTGGCTCGTGTCGCCGGTGCGAGCAAGTGGCAGCAGTTCAGATACATCACGCTCCCGCTCATCCTGCCGACCATCGGGGTTGCGGTGTTATTCCGCTCGGTGCAGGCGATGCGCGTGTACGGTATCATCGATACTGTCTCGAGTTGTACCGTCGTCCCCTCACTCTCCTGCATGGTCGTCTCGACGTTCAACACGCACGAGGGGACGTCGGCCGCCATCGCGTTCGTTACGGCGGCCATCATCGGCGTCGTCGTGATGGGAATCATCCTGTGGCAGGGGGAGGACGCGATATAATGTCCAGCGAAATCGAGGATACGTCAGACGATACCGGGCCGCTCGCACGGTGGGCGCGGAATGCGATCCACAACCCACGACGCGTGTACCGAGCGTTGTTCTACGTCGCGATGGCGTTTTTTATGGTCACGACAGTGTTCCCGTTCTACTGGTTACTCGTCCTCGCGGTGACACCACAAGAGAATCTACTTTCCGGGAGTTTCCTCCCAACTGTCGACCTGTTCGGCGTCAGCGGTACGTTTCCGCTCCCCGTTCCGAAGGGATTCAATCCGACAGCGTTCGTTACCGTCTTCGAGCAGGTTCCGTTCCATCTGTACGTGCTGAATAGCTTCGTGCTAGCTGCCACGACGACAGTTATCGTCCTCGTCGTCGCGAGCCTCGCAGGTTACGTGTTCGGACGGATCGAGTTTCCCGGGCGCGCGCTGTTGATGCTCGGTATCCTCGCCATCAGTTACTTCCCGCCGGCAGCGTTCGTCATCCCGCTGTTTCAGGCGTTCGCCGGTAACGCCCCGATAACGATTCCGTTCGTGGGTATCCCGCTCTTCACACCACCCCGACTGCTGAACACCCCGGGGTCGATGGTCATGCCGTTCAGCGCGCTGTTCCTGCCGCTGTCGATATTCATCCTCACGACCTTCTACGGGCAGATTCCCGACGGGTTGGAGGACGCGGCGCGGGTGGAGGGAACGACCCGACTGGGCGCGCTGTTCCGCGTCATCGTGCCGCTTTCGGCACCCGGCGTGGCGACCGCGGGCGTCCTCACGTTCATCAGCGTCTACAACGAGTACTTTTTCAGCTCGATTATGGCGACGTCGCCCGAAGCGTCCAAGTGGTCGCCAATCGTCGGCGGGATTCTCAGCTACCAGACCCAGTACACGACGCAGTACAACCTCATGGCCGCAGCGAGCGTTGTGGGGGTCATCCCGGTCGTCGTCCTCGTCATCATCGCACAGGAACGCATCGTCAGCGGACTGACCGCAGGAGCACTTAAAGAATAACAATGGCACGACTACGACTCGAACACGTAAGCAAGCACTACGACGACGTAACGGCGGTCGACGACATGAACCTCGACATCGACCACGGCGAATTCATCTGCTTTGTCGGCCCATCGGGGTGTGGGAAGTCGACGACGATGGAAAGCATCGCTGGACTTACGAAGCCGAGTGAGGGCGAAATCCACATCGGCGACCGCGAGGTGACGAACCTCCCGCCGAAGGACCGCGGGGTCGCGATGGTGTTCCAGAACATCGCGCTGTTTCCCCACATGGACGTCTACGACAACATTTCCTTCGGGCTTCGCCTCCGCAACTACGACAAGGAGGAAATCGAGCGCCGCGTCGAGCGCGCCGCCGAAATCGTCCAACTGGAGGGAATGCTCGAACGCATGCCCGACGAGATGTCCGGCGGGCAGCGACAGCGCGTCGCCATCGCCCGCGCCATCGTCCGTGAGCCCGATGTCTTCCTCATGGACGAGCCGCTAGCGAACCTCGACGCGAAGCTCAAGGTGCACATGCGGACTGAACTCCAGCGCCTGCACAAGGAACTGGACACGACCATCATCTACGTCACCCACGACCAGGAGGAAGCGATGACGCTCTCGGACCGTATCGCGGTCATCGACGCCGGCCAGCTCCAGCAGATCGACCCGCCGCTCGTCTGTTACAACGAGCCGGCGAACCTGTTCGTCGCCGGCTTCATCGGCTCGCCGTCGATGAACTTCGCTGAGGCGACAGTCACAGAAGACTCGCTTTCGACGGCGAACTTCTCGCTCGCGTTCGATCCGGCGTCTGTCGAGGCTGTGGACGTGGGTGACGAGGTAACCATCGGGATTCGTCCCGAAGACATCTATCCCAGCGGAGCGCGCGTCGAAGTCGAAGACCCCTCTTCGCTCATCGCCACGCGCGTCGATATTCTCGAACCGATGGGCGACGAGATATTCGCGTACATGCTGTTGGGCGAAGGCCGAACCTCGATGGACCAGTCAGGGGCTGATGACCAGTTGCTGATGAGCGTTGAGCCCGACTCGACGATTCGAGAAGACACGGCCGTCGAAGTGGTGATAGACCGGGGGAACGTCCACCTCTTCGATACGGCGTCAGGAAACGCACTCGTCCACGGCCTCCCCCCCGTTTCAGCCGAGTTAGAGACCGAGACGACGGCCGACGCAGACGACTGAAGCGACCCGGCAACCTCGCCGTCGGCGACGGCGAGACGCAGTAACTCCCGGAGGCTACCGGAAGTAACCGCGCGCTCGACTCAGTACGGAGCGCCACAGCTCGGACACATCGGCGGCGCGCCCTCGGGAAGGTCGATACCGCAATGGGGGCACTCCCCGTCCACGTCTGGCGACGTCATCTCGTCGACTGCGTCGTCGGTCGTGCTCCGAACGCCGGCCAGCGACCCAACGCCTTCGGCCGGTGACTCCAGTGATTCTCCCTCCGACGCCGCCCGGAGAAATCGGACCCGTTCGGCGACGAACTCGGCCGCTTCGTCGGATTCCGCGTCGAGAACCGAATCCGGTACGCGAACCGCCTCGCCGCTCCCGCGGGCCGACAGTCCGAGCGCCTCGGCGGCGCGGCCCCGGACGAAGGCGTTCTCGTCGGCGAGTCGAGCCGAGAGCGCCGCCCGAGCCTCGGCGAGCGAATCCGGCGCGTCGCAGCCGACGACCGCCACCGCCGTACAGAGGTGGTAGCGAACGAGTTCGTCCCGGTCGTCGAGGTGGTCTGCGAGCGTCGAGACGCGGTGGCGAAGTCGACCGGGGTCGCCGAGCGCCACGCATTCGAGCGCCTTGGCCAGCTTCTGTTTCACCTCGGGTTCGTCGAACGAGAGACCGACGCGGAGGTCCGCGAGCACCTCCGGCGAGGCGACCGCATCGGAGTGTTCGAGCGCGACGTAGCCCAGCGCCTCGGCCGACCGGGCGCGGACGTAGTAGAACTCGTCCTCGTCGGCGAGTCGCTCGGCGAGCGACGGAACGGCGGGAGCGACCGCGTCGGGAGCGGCCTCCGCGACCGCGACGAGCGCTTTCGCGGTCAACAGCCGGGCGGCGCGGTCGTCGTCGGTGAGAAACGGCGTGACAGCGGGGAGGAGCGACCCGAACGCAGTCGGCCGGTCGTCGGCGAGGCGTCGAAGCTCTCGGAGCGCCCGTTTTCGGTCCTCGGTCGACGCCGTTCGGAGCTCCCCGAGCGACCCGCTCACCGCCTCGTAGGCGCGGTTTTCGACTGCTTCGACGAGGCGCTCCAGCGGGGGCGCGTGACGTGTGTCGTCCATCGGTTCGTGCTCCTCGTTAGCGAAGTATCTCCTCGGTACGTCAATAAGTTGGTGGGAGACCGCGTCGTCGACACCGAACAGAACAGACAAAAAGACTACATTTTCGCGGAGCGACGACAGAACCGTGAGCCCGATTACGCTTGCCGCGGCGGCGCTCCTTGGGAGTGTGGCCGCGGCCGCGACGTATCGACACGCGAGACGCCGCGACCGAAACCCGACGAGGTGGAGCGCGGAGGTCGGAGCGACGTTCCTGCTCGCGCCACTTCTCGCGGCCGAAGTGGGACTCGACGCCGTCCGAACAACGCTGGTCGCCACGTCCTCGGCTGGGGTCGTCGAGGCGGTCCCTCCGGTGGCGTTCCACGGCGTGACTATCGCTGTTGGGCTGGTCGCCGGTGCGGCGGCACTCGTCCACTACCGGCGTGCCGCGGTGGCCGGGTAGTCGAGTCGAAGCGACGCGAGGCAACGAACCACGTCGTCCTCGCGGTCACTCCAGCGGGAACCGCGCGACTGCGCCGTCGTCGACGTACGAGACGAACACCGACGCCGGCTCGACGCGGAGGGAAAGCCGGCTGTGCGATTCGGGTTCGTACGACCACCGCGTCTCGCCCGTCTTCCGGGAAAGCACCTCGAAGCCCCGGTCCCAGACGGCGACGACGCGGGAACCCGTGACGGCGAGCGAGTCCAGCGACGGGAGTCCGGTTACGGTCTGCCACCGCCGCGTGCCGTCGAGGTCGAATCGGTCGATTCGGCCGAGAATCCCGCCGTCGGGGTCGTCGACACGGCTCCCGACGAACACCGCGTCGTCCGTGGCCTCGACCGCCCGAATCTGATAGCCCACGGGGTTCGCCCACCGCTTCTTGCCCGTCTCGCGGTCGAACGCGAGCAGTCCCTGACGGCCGTCCGGTCGGTCGTGGGAGAGATACACCTGCGACCCGAGGACAAGCGTACGTCCCACGTCACCGATGGAAATTCGCCACCGAACACTCCCGTCCGACGGTCCGTAGGCCGTCAGCGTCCCGTCCCACGCGGCGACGACGAGCTGGGAGTCCGCGACGGCCCTCGGGTACCACCGCTGGGTGTCGGTCCGCCACCGGACGCTCCCGTCCGCCGGCGAGAGCGAGACGACGCGCGATTCGGTCTCGCTCACCGGTACGCGAACCACGACCGAGTCGTCGGCGACACCGTCGAGGGAGTACGACGAAACCGCCCGTTCGAAGCGTCGGTCGCCAGTCTGTGGGTCGTATCCGGTGAGCGTGCTCTCGGGGCCGGCGAAGTCGAGTTCGGCGACGAGTGACCCGGTGCGGACGAGTCTCGCTCGATGGGCCGTACCCTCGTCGCGCCACAGTTCGTCGCCCGAAGAATCGACCGCGTAGAGGTCGCCGTCGGTGCTGTGGACGTGGTACGGGCCGCCGGACGCCGGGGCGACGGGTCGCGTCTCTATCGGGCCGCCGGTCTCGAACCGGACGGCGGTCGACCCGTCCTCGCGCCGCAGGCCGTACAACGCCTTGTCCTGCATCCCGGCGAGGACCAGTCCGTCGGTGACGGCGGGCGGGCCGGCCATGAACGCCCCGTCGATATCGCGTCGCCAGACCGGTCGTGGCCCGCCGAGCCCCGGAATCGAGCTACAGCCGGCGACGGAGAGCGAGCTGACGGCCGCGAGCGTCCCGAGCACCTCGCGGCGGGTGACGGTTTGCTCCCGGCTTCCGGCCGAACCCGTCCGCTCCGGAGGCTCACTCGGCATCGAGCACCTCCGCGTCGAGGCGAGCGAGTTGCCATTCCTGTCCGACGTAGACGCCGTCGCCCGCGGCGACGACCCAGTTCACCGTGCCGCCGTCGAGGTAGCCCTCGAACCGGTATTCACCGAGGAGAGCGCCGTCGGTCGCGTGGACGTACAGCGCGGTCGGGTCGAACGGGACGGTCCCGCTGTGCCCCCGGACGAGGATGTCCGCCCCCACGACGGTCACCAGTCGGTCGCCGACGCGGGTCGGTCCGCAGGTCACGGGGCCAGCCAGTTCGCGCCGCCACAGTCGGGTTCCCGTCTCGGCGTCGAAGGCGTACAGGAAGTAGTCCGCACCCCCGACGTACACGCGGCCGTCGGAGACGAGCGGCCGGGCGAACACGGTGTTTCGGAGCGACCCACGCCAGCGAACCTCGCCGGTCGCCGCGTCGAGCGCCAGTAGCTCCTCGGTCGCGCTCCCGACGAAGACGGTGTCCCCGGCGACTGCCACCGACGACGGCGACGGACCCACGTCGACGCGCCACGATTCGGAGCCATCCGTGGCGAACCGGCGAAGCGTTCCGTCGAGGACGGGCGCGACGACGCCGGCTTGGGAACCGTCTCCGGCGGGTACGGAGGCGGGCGCGCCGGCGAGCGACGCCGGAAGTTCGGCGCGAAAACGCCGCTCGCCGTCCTCGCGGGACAGCCCGAGCAGTCGGTCTACAACGTCGTTTTCGGTGCCCGAGATGGGGAAGACGACAGTGTCGTCGGCGACGACCGGCGGGTACTGAACGACGCCCGGGTCGGCTCTGTCGACGCCCGTCAGTCCGGTGTCCCACACTCGCTCGCCCGCCTCGTAATCGACCGCCGTGGCTCGCCCCGCCTTCGAGAACAGGTACGCGTGCCGGTCGTCGACGCCGAGGGGTGAGCGGTAGCCCTTCCGGCCGGTCACCGTCCAGCGCTCCTCGCCGGTCTCGGGGTCGAGCGCGGACACCATCGGGTCGGCGTGAAACGGACTTCCAGTCCCGACGAGCAAGGGGCCGGACGACGGGCGCAGGGCGCGGGTCGGAGTTCGCACGCCCGCCGTCCACGCGGTCGGCATCGGGAGCGAGTCGTCGTGGCCCGTGAGGCTCGCACAGCCGGCGAGGCCGGCGGCGAGCGCCGGAATCGTCTTCAGCGCGTCGCGTCGCGAATAGGAGGGCATCAGCGAGGACGTGTGGTCCGGCTGATAATACTCCTGTTGGTTCGGACGGAGGCGGGACCGGTCGCGAGGGCGGGTCTCCGAGCGGGGAGCCACGAAGGTTTTTATCTCGCGCCGAGACGGCGGTCGTATGCTCTCCAGACGCGAGGTACTGGCCGCCGGCGGAGTCGCACTCGCGGGCGGAGTCGCCGGGTGCGGCGGCTCCCCACCGGCTCCGGACGCGACGTTCGACGCGCCGACGACGGCGTGGCCGACCACCGGCTACGACCCACAGGCGACGGGCCACGCACCGGCCGGCCCGTCCGAGGGAACCGTCTCGTGGAGCGTCTCGCGGGGGAGCCTCGACCCGCCGCTCTACGGCGCGCTCGTCCCGCCGGTCGTCGCCGACGGCACCGTCTACGTCACCGGAGTCGCTACCCACTATTACAGGCCGGACGACTTCGTGAGCCCGCTGGCCGCGATTGACGCCGCGTCCGGGTCGGTCCGCTGGGTCGAAGGCTTCGCGGACGGGCTCGGCGGCGGCCCCGCGGTCGTCGGCGACGACCACGAAACCGTCGTCGTCGGCAGTTACGACGGCACGCTCCACGCCGTCGGTGCCGACGGGTCGAGCGAGTGGACTGCGGACCTCGGCGGCCGGCTGGGAACCCCGACGGCGTACGGGAACAGACTGTACGTCGAAAGCGGGAGCGGCCGCCTGCACGCCGTCGGAAGCGACGGGAGTCGGCTGTGGGCCGCCGACCGGCCGGGGGCGCTCGAACTCCTCGTCGGCCCGGACGAGCCGGTCGAGACGACGATGCCCGTCGCCGACGACCGCGGCGTCTACGCCGCCTTCACGCCGTTCGAGCGGGAGCGCGAGGCGGTCGTCGTCCTCGGCTACGACCACGGCGGCGGGCGGCGCTGGCGGACGGTGCTCGACGGTCGGTACGGCCGGTCGCCCAACGGCCTCGCCGTCACCGACGACGCGCTGTACGCGACCGTCGGCGGAACCGTCTACGCGCTCGCCCCCGACACCGGCAAGGAGCGCTGGCGGTTCGTGACCGGCTCAGAGGCCGCCGGCCCGCCGACGGTCGACGGCGAGCGAGTCTACGTCGGCGCGAAGAACCTCTACGCGCTCTCCCGGACCGATGGCGTCGAGCGCTGGCGCGTGGTGAACGAAGCGCCGCCGAGCCACGACCGCGACCCGACGACCCTCCCGTATCTCGCTCGCCCGCCCGTCGCCGACGGGCGAGTCTACCTCCGAACCGGAGCCGTCGACGCCGCCGACGGGACGCGGCTGTGGGGCGGCGACGCCGACGAGTGGCTCCAGTCGGGGAACTACTTCGCCGAACCGTACTACAGGCGGCCGATGGCGTCGCCGGTCATCACCGAGGAGGCGATGTATCTGACCCACGCGCACCGCGGGGTGGTGAAGGTCGCATGACCGACACCGGCCAGCGACCGACTCGGCGGCGACTCTTGGCGAGTCTCGGAAGCGCCGCCGTCGGCGCGGCGGGCTGTCTCGGAACGCGGTCGGAGCACAACCCGACGAGCGGGGAGTGTCCCGAGTACGACCCCGTCGAGCCGGCGACCGCGGACTGGCGCGGCGTAATGGGTCCGACGACGAACACCGGGGCCGTCGCGTCCGAGGCTGTCCCCGAAGGTGACCTCACTGTCGATTGGACGGTGCCCGTGGAGACCCACGTGGGCCACCACGTCCCGGTTGTCGCCGACGGCACCGTCTACGTCCACGACATGGACGACGAACTCTCCGCGGTCGACGCCGACACGGGCGAGCGAGTGTGGACCAGACCGCTCACCGACCCCGAACCCGCGCCCGCAGTCGGCGACGGAACGCTCGTCGTCGTGACCCGCGAGGAGACCCACGCCTTCGACGCGGCGACGGGTGACCGACGCTGGAAACGGGAGGGACTCGGCGGCGGCATCTTCGGTGCGAGCCCCATCGTCGCGGGCGACACCGTCTACGTCCAAGCGGGCGTCGCGACTCACGCGCTGTCACGTTCGACCGGCGAGACCCGCTGGCGGGCCGCGACCGGGTTCCCCTCCGACTCGACGCCTGCCGTCGCCGACGACACCGTCTACACCGCCGGCGACGACACCTACGTCCGGGCACTGGCGGCGGCCGATGGGACGGAGCGCTGGCGTGCGAAGACGAGCGCCCGAATCGCGTGCAACGTCTCGGTGGTCGAGGGGACCGTCCTCGTCGGGACCGGTGCCGGGAGCGTGCTCGGACTCGACGCCGAGACGGGTGAGGAGCGCTGGCGCTATCGACTCGAACCGCAGCGAGCGGGCGGCGAGAGTCGACCGAGGCAGCCCGAGACCATCGCGACCGACGGTAGCCGGGTGTACGTCGCGACCGACGACCGGTTGGTCACGCTCGCGTTGGCCGACGGGACCCGCTGCTGGGACAACCGAAACTACGCCGGAAGCTACGCGAGCGGCATCGCCGTCGGCGCGGGGAACGTGTTCGTCCCGACGCACGACGACAGCGGGGGAGCGGTAACCGTCCTCGACGCCCCCACCGGAAACACGCGACAAGAGCTGGCCGCGGGCAAACGCCAGCGCTTCGACATCGGTCCGTGCATCGCCGAAGGCGGCGTCTACTTCGCCGGCCGGAGCGCCGTCGTCCGACTCAGTTAGGGCGGTCTTCGGGCGTGACCGACCCGAGTGGTTCGTCGAGTTCGTCAGTTCCGGCTCGTCAGTTCCGGTTCGTCGACCCGTCAGTTCGGAAGCGGCGGCCACGTCGTCGCCACCGTCTCGGCGATGAGCCGGGTCTGCGCCCGTCGGAGTCGCTCGGAGGTCGAAGAAGCGGCGATGCCGAGTTCGTCGGCGACCTCCCGCAGGGTTGCCCCGCGGGGGATGTCGAAGTAGCCAAGTTCGTACGCCGTCCGGAGCGCTTCGTCCTGTCGGTCGGTGAGCCCCTCCCCCGGTGGTTCGGGGTCGCCGTCGCGGGCGAGGCGCCGGAGTCCGAAGCCGGCGTTCCGCCGCCAGAACGATGCGAATCGCCCGAATGCGTCGCGGTCCGCGAACCAGCCGGTCTGCCGCCAACCACCCGGTTGGGCCTCGATGCGCTCGATGATGGCGTCGGCGGTGGCGAGGGCCTCCAGTCCGGCGAGGTCGTCGAGGCTGTCCCCGAGCTGTTCTTCGAAGCTCAGCGCCGGGACGGCCTGATACCGGCGGGTCTCGCCCGACTCGCCGATTCGTGTCCAGTCGGCCACGTCGACGGCGTCGTCCATAGCGGTTTCGAGTGCCTGGTGTGCCCCGCCGGTGGCCGTCACGATGAACATCGGCCGCTCGCCGTGGTTGTACTGGAGTTCCAACGCGAGCGTCGCCTCCGGAACCGCCGCCGCGACCCCTGTCAGCGGGAGCGCGTCGCAGTCGATGTCGAACTCGGCGATGAGACCCATACGTCCGCCGTCTCGGCGGTCGGTCATGGGCGTGTCGAAGCGGCCGAGACGGTCGCCCGCCCTCGGAGGCCACTTAAACGACCGCACGCCTGAGAGTGCGACTTAGCTGCCGCCGGCGACAAGCGAGGCCGCGATGCAACCGATTCGATTCGAACGCGGAACAGAACTGTCCGACGAACGATTCGGGAGCGGCGCGCCGCTTCTGTGCTGCCACGGCGGGATGGCACCGCCGGCGTACTGGGACGCGGTCGTCCCGCACCTCGACGGCTACGAGGTCGTCGTCCCGGAGCGACCCGGCTTCGGTACCTGCCTGGACGACGCCGAGACGACGCCCGCCGAGGCGGTGCTGGAGCGCGAGGTCGAGTACGTCCGGGAAGTCGTCGACGAGATTCGCGAGGCGACCGGACGCGACCCGGCGCTGTTCGGTCACTCCTACGGCGCGCTCACGGCTCTCGAAGCGGCGACCGACGCGCGGGTGGCCGCCGTCGCCGCCTACGAGCCGGCGGTGCTCCCGGAGGCGTACCGGAGAGAGGCGGACCTCTCGGAGCGCATGGCCGCGCTCGTCGAGGCGGGAGAGCGGCGCGAGGCGGTCAAACGCTACGTCGAGCAGGTACTCCACCCCGACGGCATCGACGACCTCGACGCGTGGCTCGACGAGTGGCCCGTCTGGCCCGACTGCGTGGCCCTCGCCGAGGAGGTCGTCCGGATGAACCGCGCCGTCGAACGCTACCGGCTTCCGGCCCGCTTGGACGTTGACGCACCCACCGTGGTCATGGCCGGCACCGGGGGTCCGGACTTCCTCCGCGAGAGCGCCCGAAACGTCCACGACGCTCTGCCGACCAGCCGGTTCGTCGAGTTCGACGCGCTCGGCCACGGCGGCCCCGGTGACGACCCCAAACGGGTCGCGGCCGCGGTCGATTCGTTCCTCCGAGACAGGGGCAGTCACGCGTGAAAACATCGATTACACGGGTACAGGTGTAATCACAGTCTCGGCGATACGAGCCGTCTCGCGTTCGTTCGCGACCGAATCTCGGGTCTGAGACCGGACGCGCGAGACGACCTGTCAACCCAACATTCTTTGCTCGGTGCGGAGACGTGGTCGGTATGGCAGCCCTCCAATCCATCGGCACAGCCGCCGGGTCCCTCAGACGGAACCCGATACTGTTCGTCGTCGCCGCGGCGTTCAGCCTCGTCCAACTCCCGTCGCTGTTCGCGCAGACGGTCAGCCCGCTCATCGGAAGCATCGTCTCGCTGGGATTCAGCGGCCTCACCGTGTTCGTCGTCCCGTTCTTCCTCGGTGGCGTCCTCGGCATGGCCAACGAGGCCATCGACGGTCACACCTCGCTCGGGACGCTCGTCAACGAGGGGAAGTCGCACTACGTCTCGCTGCTCGCGGTCTACTTCAGCCTGCTCGCGGTCAACCTCGTGTTGGCATTCATCGGCGTCTTCGCAACGCTGTTCTTTGGCCTCCTCGTCATCGGGAGTGGCAGCCAACCGGGGACCGCCACGCTCGCGATTCTGGGCGTCATCGTCCTCGCCGTGACTCTCACCTACCTCGCCGTGGTGTTCGTCTCGCAGTTCTTCGGCCACGCCATCGTTATCGACGACCTCGGCGCGGTCGACGGCGTCAAGCGCAGCATCTCATGCGTCAGGAACAACCTCGTGTCGGTCTTCGGCTACTCGGTCATCGTCGGACTCGGGGGCCTTCTGGCCGGCGTGGTCGGCGGCGTGGCCTCGCTCCTACTCACCCCGTCGCTCCAGCATCAGGGGGCCGCAGTGGCAGGGTCGGAACCCGGCGCGACCGCCGCGTCGGCGTTTTCGGGACTCCCGACCGTCGGCGTCGTCGGCATGGTCGCCATCGCGGTCGGACTCGTGCTCGTCAGTGGTCTCGTCGGCGGTTTCTTCGCCGCCTACTCGACCGCGTTCTACCGGTCGATTCGACCGGCGAACTCCGAGGGAGTAAACGCCTGACGACGCTGCGAACCGCCGCCATTTCTGTCGGTCGTGTATCAATTCGCAACCGTTAGGCGTCCGGGGGGCGAAACGCGGGCCGTCCCATGCCCTCCACCAACGCGGACGTCGCCGTCGAAGCGACTGACCTCAGGAAGTCCTACGGCTCCGAGGTCGCGCTCGACGGCGTTTCGCTGTCGATTCCGAGCGGAACGGTGTACGGATTCCTCGGGCCGAACGGCGCGGGGAAGACGACGACGATGCGCATCCTGACGGGGCTCTCACAGCCCACCTCGGGGTCGGTCCGCATCTGCGGGCTCGACGTGAGCGACCGCAGGAAACTCGCGCCGCACGTCGGCTACCTCCCGGAGACGCCGCCGCTGTACGACGAGTTCAGCGCCCGCGAGCAGCTCGATTACGTCGCCGATCTCCGCGACATCCCGTCGGAGACCGCCGAGGCGCGCATCGACGACCTGCTCGACCGGTTCGGCCTCGTCGGCGACGCGAACAAGCGCATCGGCACGTACTCGAAGGGGATGAAACAGAAGACCGCGTTCATCCAGAGCGTGCTCCACGAGCCGGACGTGCTGTTTCTCGACGAGCCGACCTCCGGGCTCGACCCCCGCGCGGCGAGACAGATTCGGACCTCCATCGGCGACGTGGCCGACTCGGGGGCGACGGTCTTCCTCTCGACGCACATCCTCCCCGTGGTCGAGGCCGTCGCCGACGAGGTCGGCGTCCTGTTCGACGGCCGCGTCGTCGCCGAAGGGACGCCCGACGAGGTGAAATCGCGCGCCCAGACGGGCGGCGAGGGCTCGCTCGAAGACGCGTTCCTCGCGGTCACGAGCGACGAGACGCAACTGTCGGGTGTCGCCGACGAATGAGCCTCCGACGAGACGTTCGCCACGGCCTGCGAATCGGGCGCGCCGAGTTCGTGCGAAGCCTCCGAGGGTACGCCTCCGAGACGCGCCGAATCATCGGTCTTCTGTTGCTCTTGCTGTTCTTCGGCGGCAGCCTCCTGTTTTCGCTCCCGGCCGTCTACGTCGTCGGCCGGGGCGCGCAGTCCGTGACCGAGATTCCCTTCTTCGACCTCGTCGCCACCGCGATACCGGTGGGGCTCGCGCTCCTCGCGACGTTCCGAACGCTCGAACGCATCGGCCGCGTCGAAAACGAGTCGCTCGTGCTCACGACGGTCCATCCGCAGGCTGTCGTTATCGGGCTCATTACCGCCGAGATCGCTCGAATTGGACTCTGGTTCGGGCTCCCGCTCGCGGTCGTCGCCGCGACGTTCACGGCCGGCCTCGGCGCGCCGTCGCTGTTGTTCACGACGGCCGTCGTCGTGGCCCCGCTGGCGTGCTGTACGACCGTCTGGGGCTACGCGGCCGGCGTCGCCGTACTCCGCGCGTTCAAGCGCCTGCCCGGCGTCCGGCGCACGCTCAAGGTCGTCGGCTTCGTCGCGATGGTTGGACTCGTCCTCGTCTCGCAGTCGTTCGGTCGGTTGCTGGCCGAGGGGTCGCTCCCGCTCGAGTGGCTGGCGGCGACGCTGACGTTCGGCCCGCTCGCAGACTACCTCGCGCTCGCATTCGTCGGGACCCCGCTCGCCCGACCGTTCTCGGCGGCCGCCGTCGTCACCTTCGCGGCCATCGTCGCGCTCACGCCCGTCGGCCTCGTCGTCGCCACCCGACAGGCGAGCGCCCTCTGGTTCACCGACCGCGCGACCGGGGGCGACCAGGGTTCGTCGGCGGCGAGCGCGGAGGCGAACGGCTCGCCCGGCGGCTTCTCGACGCCGAAACCGCTGGCGGCGACGAGCGGCGGCCACGTCGCGTGGGGCCTGCTCGTCCGCGGCGTCCGCCACCCCCAGAAGTTCACGCACCTCGTGATGCTGGCGTTCTTCCTCGGCCCGCTCGGCACGACCATCGTCCAGTCCTCCGCCGACGGCCTCGGCCCGCTGCTCGCCGCGAGCGGGGCCGGCCTCGGCACTTACCTCGCGGGCGCGACGTTCGGTCTCAACCCCATCGGCGACGACCGACCGCAGTTCCCGATGTTGCTGTTGACTCCGACTGCGCCGCGGGAACTGGTTCGCGGTCGCGTGCTCGCCGGCGTGATTCTCGGCGTGCCGGTCGCCGCGGCGCTCCCGCTGGCGGCCGTCGCCCTCGGCACATCGCCGCTGTCAGCGGTCGGGTTCGCGCTCGTCGGCGCCCTCATGTGCGTCGCCGCGGCGGCCTTCTCGGTCGGCATCGGCGCGGCGTACCCGATATACGAGGAACGCGAGTTCTGGGGCGCGACGACCGTCGTCCCCTCGACGCTCGTGTTGATGGCGTTCATGTTCGTCGTCGGCCCCGGCACCGTCATCGGCCTCGTCGCCACGTGGTTCGGCGTCACCGGGCACCTCTCCGCGACGCCGCTTCTCGCCGCCGGGCTCGGACTGTACCTCCTCGTGACCGTCGGCGTCTCCTACGGTTCGTACCGGTACGCGGTTCGACGGTACCGGACGTACACGTTCGAGTGACGGCGAGCGCGTCGTGAGGTATGAACTCGGCGTCACGTCGGCAACCGCGGCGACGGCCCGCTGGCCTCAGTCCGCTACGCGGAACACGCCGGGGTTCCTTCCCGTCCCGGCGAAGTAGAGTTCCGACCCGCGGACCGACAGACCGCCGGTGGGTCGGGCGTCGAGCGCCGTCACCCACAGTTCGTCGCCGGACGCCGCCGAGACGGCGTAGAGTCGGTCGTCGCTCGCCACGAAGCGAGTATCGCCGGCGACGACCGGCGGCCGGGCGAACGTGTCGGCGTCGAGCGACAGCGTCCACTTCGTCGCGCCGTCGGCGGCGTCGAACGCGGCGAGGCTCCCCCGCGAGGACTGGACGTGGACCGTGTCGCCCGCGACGGCGGTCTGCGGGCTTCCGTTCTCCGGGAGCGGAACCGACGCCCGCCACTGCGTCGACCCGTCTTCGAGAGCGAGGGCGAACACGTTCCCGCGGTGGGCGTTGTAGTAGAGGTGAGAGTCGCCTATCGCGAGCGGGACGCCGGTCTGCGGGAGGTCCTCGCGCCGCCACCGCTCCTCGCCGGTCGCGGCGTCGAGTGCGGCGACGCCGGTCTGCTCGTGGTCGGCACCAACGGTCGTGTAGACGACGCCTTCGCCAGCGGCGAGAACGGTAGACACCTCACCCGGGTCGTACGTCCACCGCTCCTCTCCGGTCGCAGGGTCGCGCCCGAAGACGGGCGCGCTCCCACCATCGACGAGCGTCCCCGCGGCGAGTATCGGCGCGTTCGCGGAGGTCCCGTACCCGCCCTCGCTCGTCCGCCAGCACCGCTCGCCGGTCCGGGCGTCGTAGGCCGCGACGAACTCCGCGGTCGAGACGAACATCGCGTCGCCGGCGAGCGTGGGCGTGGATTTCCCGTGGGCGTAGTCGACGGTCCACGCGTCGTCGGAGTCCGCGGGAGCGGCCTCGGCGTCGAGGTCGAGCGCGCGATACACGCCGTCCTCACCGTCGCCGTCGCTGTATCCGAGGACGCCGCGCCCGCCGGCGAGCGCGACCGAGGTGGCGAGCGCCGCGTCGCCGGACGCGATTCGCTCGACGCTCGCGTCCGCCGAGGGGCCGGAGTCGGTGGTGTAACCGGTGTTGGCGAAGTCGCGCTGGTAGGTCGGCCACGCACCAGTCACGTCGCCGACCGGCGCGTCACGTCGGTAGTCGCGCTCGACATCGAGGGCACCGATTGCGCGGGCGACACAGCCTGAGAGCGACGCGAGGGCGGTCGCGCAGCCGGCCGCGAGGACGGCTCTGCGCGTGTGCATGTTGGAGGGCATACATGTCTGCGTCCCGTCGCTACCGTACTAACAGTTGCCCTTGGAGCGACAGGGATAGGCGGTGGCGTCGGGGGCGGTGACGGCGGGAGTCGCGACTCGTCCTACCGATTCTCGACGAGTGCGTCGACCGGGTTGTCGAGGGCGAAGTCGACGTTCTCGGACGGGTCGTCGGTCCGGGCTTCGAGGTCCGAGACGACCGACTCGGCGCGGTGGCGGAACGCGCGGAGCGTCTGTCTGCCCTCCTCCGTGAGTTCGAGGTAGCGGCGGGTTCCGCGCTGGGTGACGGTGACGTAGCCCTGATGTTCGAGCGTCGCGGTGACGCGGTTGTCGAGGACGTTGTAGTCGCCGGTGACGGGTTCGTAGTCGGCCGCCTCGCCGTCGACGCGGCCGCGCATGAACTCGAGGCCGTAGCGGGCCGCCTCGGTGATGAGCGTCTTCTTCTTCGCGTGTTTGGCGTCGGTGTCGTGGGCCTCGATGATGGCGAGCGCGGCGACCTGGTCGGGAGAGGGCGAGTCGATTTGGTAGGTCGTCAGGAGCGACGCCTGCGCGAAGCCCTCGGTGACCGGCGCGTCGAGGCCGTGCGGCCGGACCTCCGGGTCGACGACGTACGGTTCGGCGTCGGTGCGTTCGTCCATGCAGGCCATCGTCGCGCCGACCGCCGCGCGTTTGGTGCCGGCGGTGACGTTGACGCGGACGAAGTCGTCGGGGTGCCAATCGGCGATTGTCGTAATCGCGCCCATCACCTCGTACATGTCGAAGAGGTCGAGGTACTCGACGTCGGGCGGGGTGCCGACCACGTCGGCGATGCGGTCGACGACCGCATCGTGGTAGGTCGGGCGCTCGACCGCGGGGTCCTCGTGTTCGAGGAGGTAGACCTTGTCCGGCCGGTCGTCCTCGATGGGGCCGACGATGCGGTCGTGTTCGCGCCACAGGGGGACGATGTGAACGCGGAGGTGTCGTTTCATCTGTCACTCTCGGCCACGACCCCCCGCGTCGAAAGTCATTCGGTTGGGAGATTCACCCGTAAGTGAACGATAGAGCGCCCATAAACGCCGAATGGCGAACAATACACGCTATTCATGCTACTCACGTAACTTACGGTAGTTACTGGGGAACCGCCAATATGGGTTGTCGACTACGAATAGTTGCCGCCGGCCGCGCTCCAACGGACCGGCGGTTGCGACCCGCCGACGGCGGCGCGACCACCGGTCCCCGGTCGCGTCCCCGCGGCGGACCCCGCGTCGGCGGACGACCCCCCGAAACCCTCGTTCGGTGCGCTCGGGGCGTCGGCCAGTCCGCCGACCACGCGCCCTCCAGCCCCCTCGCTTCGGCCCTCCACCGCCGGCCGACGCCCCGACAGCACCGTCTTTTTCTCCGAACCTCACTCGTCGCCCGACGAGCGCGGCGCTCTCGACCCGCGGCGGGCGCACAAAAAACGACCGAGTGTCCGCACCGCGATTCACGCGGGTCAGGCCGGTTCAGTTCGGTCCGGCCCGGTTCAGATGTCGAACACGTCGAGACCGGTCCGCTCGTCGAGGTGGTGGGTCAGCGGCGTCTCGCCGAGGTGGATGACGACCTCGAACGTCCCGGAGACGCGCGCGCCGGAACAGTGGCCGCCGAGCGTCTCGAAGTCGCGCGTGCCGACCTGAATGTGCGTGTGAATCTTGTCGGGGCCGATGTTGCCGAGGAAGCTCGTCACCTCGAACTGGCCCGTGAACTCCTCTTCGAGGTACTCCTGGTCGCCCACGTCGTAGTGGCCGAGCGTGACGGAGTCGACCGCGCCGATACCCGTGAGAAAGCCGTGTTCGATGTCGAACTCGTCGCGCACCGTCGCGAGCGAGTCGAGGACCTGTTCGCCGGGGTCCAGCCTGACGACGACCGTGTCGTCTTCTTTGACGTAGTCCATGGTTGTGCCCGAGCGTCCGGTACAGGGCCGGCGGCGTAATATGTTTTGAAAGGCTCAACGTTGCGGGACGAACGGGGTTCCAAATTGTTAGACGTCCGGATAATCACAAGAATAGTCGGTTCAGACGTATGTTAGTCGAGTCTCGTTCTCGACTCCCGCCCGCCCACTTTCACACCAAATCGATGACCGCGGCCCCCTTCCTATTCGCCAGTATCCCCAGAGTACCGGCCCGTAATAGACGGTCTCGCTCTCGAATAGACAGATTCGGTCGGCGGAGTGGTCGTCGAAATCGCGGATGACCACGGACACGACAACCAATCCGACCGCGCTCGTCCGGTCGTCGTCTCGGACGCACAGAAAGTGGGGAGAATCCGTCACAGAGGCGAAATAACGCGTTTTCTCGCGGGGCAGCATTATCGCGACCGACGGGCGAGGCGTGTCGAACCGACGGAGAGACCGACCGACGGCGAATCGCTCGAAGGTATTCGGACGAGCGACGTTAATTCTGTTATTTGATATATATTTGTTTTTGTCATATTTGACCACCAACTCGGTTCGGCCCGGTGCAACTCGGCACTGTCCGTGACCGCGGTCGGCCGGCGCGTCACCGGAGCATCGACCCGCCGTCGACCGTCAGCACCGTGCCCGTCACGTAGCCCGCGCCGTCGCAGAGGAACGCGACCACGTCGGCGACCTCCTCGGGCGTCCCGATGCGTTCGAGCGGGAGATCGGCGGCGTACTCGGCGAGCGCCTCTTCGGTCCAGAGGTTCGACTCGGTGAGAAGCGGCGTCTCGACGAGCCCCGGCGCGACGCAGTTGACGCGCACCTCGGGGCCGAGCTGTTTCGCCAGCCCCTTCGTGAGCCCGAAGACGCCCGCCTTCGACGAGGAGTAGTGGACGCCGCCGGTCGCGCTTCCGCGGAGGCCAGCGACGCTCGACACGTTGACGATGGCGCCCTCGCCGCGCTCGACCATGGCCGGCGCGACGGCGCGGGCGACGACGTACTGCCCCTTGAGATTCACGTCGAGGACGCGGTCCCACTCGTCTGGGCCGAGGTCCGCGAGAGAGACGGCCCGCGAGATGCCCGCGTTGTTCACGAGCGCCGCCACGTCGGCAACCGATTCGACCGCCGCCACGGCGTCCGCGACCGCGTCGGGGTCGCGAACGTCGACCGCGAACTCGTGGACGCGCTCGTCGCCCCAGTCCGTCTCGCCGGCCTCGATATCGAAGCAAGCGACGTAGTCGTACTCCGCTCGGAGTCGCTCGACGACCGCCCGACCGATACCGCTGGACGCGCCGGTCACGACTGCCGCGCGCTGATTGTCCGTCATGTGGTTCGGGAGGACGCGAACCGTAGTACGTGTTGGGGTGGCGGCGAGCGGTACTGTCGCGGTCGAGAGTGGTTCGAGCGACGTGGTCGAGGCGAGTGGAGTGGTAACTGTTTTCGTGGTTGCGCGTGAGCCGTTCGTATGCAGTTCGCAGTCAACGTTCCGACCAGCGCCGGCGACTCCGTTCACTCTCAGTTGGCGTTCTGCGACGAGATTTCGTGGGACGCGCAGGTCGAGTTCGCCGTGGCGATGGAGAACCTCGGCTTCGACGGCGTCGCCGTCCCCGACCACGTCATGACCGGCAGCGGCCCCACGACGGAGTGTTTCGTCACGCTGGCCGCCATCGCCCGCGAGACGGAGAACGTGTACCTCTACCCGAAGACGGTGAACAACCACTTCCGAAACCCCGCGCTCCTCGCCAAGCAGGCCGCGACGCTCGACGCCGTGAGCGACGGCCGACTGAAACTCGGCATGGGTGCCGGCTGGAAGGAGAGCGAGGCGCGGGCCTACGGCTACGACTGGCCGGACGCGCCGACCCGCCTCCGGATGCTCGAGGAGTCGATTCGGATGCTCAAGCGCCTGTGGACCGAGGAGACGGTCAGTTTCGACGGCGACTACTACACCCTCGACGAGGCGATGTGCCGGCCCCACCCCGTCCGAGACCCGCATCCGCCCATCATGGTCGGCGGCGGCGGCGAGTCGTTCACGCTCCGAATCACCGCACAGTTCGCCGACTCGTGGAACTTCTGGGGGCCGCCGGAGGTGATGCAACACAAACTGGACGTGCTCGAACGCCACTGCGAGGGCTACGGCCGGCCGTTCGAGGAGATAGAGCGCTCGTGGTTCGCGCGGTGTCTGCTCCGCGAGGACGAGGCGGAACTCGACGCCCTGCTCGACGAGCACTTCCCGCGGTTCAAACCCGAGAACGTCGCCGACAGCGAGTACCCGCTCGTCGGCACGCCGGAGCAGGTCCGCGAGCGACTGGAGACGTTCGACGAGATGGGCTTCGGCGAGGTCGTCGTGGAGTTCGTGGACTTCCCCGAGACCACGAGCGCCGAGCTGTTCGCCGAGCGCGTCGCGCCGGCGTTCCGGTAAACTGCGGGTCGGGAGTCCCCGAAGCGCTCCGCGCGGGTCGCACCCCGAGAGTGCGGCATGGAAACAGCTATCACATCTATTTTCGTACGTCGAAGCGTGACTCACCACAGCGTCTGCCTCACCTTCGACTTCGACGGCGTCTCGTCGTGGATACACTCGTTCGAATCGCCGGACAGTCCGACGAAACTGTCGAGAGGACTCTTCGGCGTCGACGTGGGCGCGCCCCGCGTCCTCGACCTCTTGGACGAGTTCGGCGTCGAGACCACCTGGTTCACGCCGGGCCACACCATCGATAGCTTCCCCGAGGCCGCCGAGGAGGTGTGGAGCCGCGGCCACGACGTCCAACACCACGGCTGGTCGCACACCCGCCCGCGACAGTACGAGTCGCGAGAGGCCGAGTACAACGACGTGAAACGCGGCGTCGAGAGCATCGTGGACCTCACGGGTCGGCGGCCGACCGGCTACCGCTCGCCGTCGTGGGACTTTTCGACTCACACGCTCGGCATCCTCGACGAACTCGGCTTCGAGTGGGACTCAAGCCAGATGGCGACCGACTTCGAGCCGTACCGCGTCCGCGAGGAGTGGGCCGCGCCCGCCGACGCGCCGTTCGAACGCGGCACCGAGACCGACATCGTCGAGGTGCCCGTCTCGTGGCAACGCGACGACTTCCCGGCGTTCGCCTTCAACCGCGAGCGGGGCTACGCGAACGAGAAAGCGGTGTTCCGCCAGTGGCGCGAGCAGTTCGACTGGATGGTCGACAACGTCGACGGCGGCGTGTTCGTCCTCACGATGCACCCGCAGGTCATCGGGCAGTCCCATCGGCTCGCCCGGCTCGAATCGTTCGTCGAACACGTCGCCGACGCGCCGGGCGTCGCCTTCGAAACCGTGGACGAAGTCGCCGACCGATTCGGGTCGGCGTGAGGGCGAGATAAAGACGGCGGCGCTTTTTCAGGAGTAGTGGTGACAGCTGACGATACGGTCGAGTTCGTCGGGCGAGTCCAGCGCCGGCACCTCGGAGGTACAGACGCTGGGCTCGACGAACGCCTCGGTTAGGAGCGACGCGGCGTCGCGCCACGCGCCGTCGGCCGCGAGCGAGAGCGCGCGCTCCACGGTCGTACCGGCGTCGCCGGCGGGGAGGCCGTCTGGGAAGTAGGTCGCGCGAGCATCGTCGGCGACGACATCCGGGGACTCGCGCTGGACGGCTCTGACGAACCGGCGCACGCGGTCCCACTCCTCGTCGCCGAGGTCGAGTTCCGCCGGGGCGACGAGGCTCGGACACCGGGTGTGGAACCGGCAGCCGCTCGGCGGGTGAATCGGCGACGGAACGTCGCCGGACAGCGGGACGGTCTCGCGGGACACCCGGGGGTCAGGAACCGGAATCGACGAGAGTAACGCCCGCGTGTAGGGGTGTTTCGGCGACTCGAACAGGTCGTCCTTGTCGGCGAGTTCGACCAGTTCGCCGAGGTACATCACGGCCACGCGGTCGCAGACGTGGCGGATGACGCTCAGGTCGTGGCTGATGAAGAGGTACGTCAGCCCGAACTCGTCCTGAAGCTCTTTCATCGTGTTGAGCACCTGCGCCTGCACCGACGCGTCGAGCGCCGAGGTCGGCTCGTCGCAGACGATGAAGTCGGGGTCGACCGAGAGCGCCCGCGCGAGGTTGACCCGCTGGCGCTGGCCGCCGGAGAACTGGTGCGGGTAGCGGTTGTAGTGGTCGGCGTCGAGGCCGACCGTCTCCAGCAGTTCGCGCGCCCGCGCCTCGCGTTCGCCCTCGTAGAGCCCGTGGGCCTGCATCGGCTCCTCGACGATTTCGCCGACGGTCATCCGCGGGTCGAGCGACGCCTGCGGGTCCTGAAAGACGAACTGCATGCGCTTGCGGCGCTTGCGAAGCTCCTCTTTCGACAGTTCGGCGAGGTTCTCCCCGTCGAAGACGATGTCGCCGGAGGTCGGGTCGACCAGCCGAAGGAGCGTCCGCGCGAGCGTCGACTTCCCGCAGCCGGACTCGCCGACGAGGCCGAGCGTCTCGCCGGGCAGGATGTCGAACGAGACGCCGTCGACCGCGCGAACGTACTCGCGGTCGACCGAGAAGGGAAGCAGTCCCGCGTCGCGGTCGAACCGGAGGCGGTCGAGGAAGCCGTCGCTCGCGTCGAAGTACTTCCGCAGGTCGCGCACGCTGAGCAGTGGGTCGGCGTCGGGGTCGAAGGTGGAACCGGTACCGGTGTCGGCGGCGTCGTCGGCCGAAGCGGAATCCGACTCGGCGGCGGCCGACCCGGAGGCGGGCGCGGCGTCGTCGAGCGGGACGCTCTCCCAGTAGCCCGCCTCGGCGAACGAGTCGTTGCGCAGGCACGCCGCCCGGTGCGGCGCGGCGGCGACTTCGGTGACGGCGGTTCCGTCGCCGGCCTGTATCGCCACGTCACCGTCTCCCTCGCCGCCCTCGACGACGAGTCGGGCGTCGGGGTGGACCTGCAGACACGCCTCTCGGGCGTGCGGACACCGCGTGTGGAAGCGACAGCCGCTCGGCGGGTTGATGGCTTCCGGCATGATGCCCTCGATGGGCGACAGACCGTCCACGTCGCGGTCGGGCCGCGGAATCGACCCGAGGAGCGCCTCGGTGTAGGGGTGTTTCGTGTCGTGAAAGAGGTCGTCGACGGTCGCCTGCTCGACGATTTCGCCGAGGTACATCACGGCCACGCGGTCGCATATCTCGGCGACGACGCCCATGTCGTGGGTGACCCAGACGAACGACGTGTCGTAGCGGGCCGCGAGGTCCTTCACGAGGTCGAGAATCTGCGCCTCGACGGTCACGTCGAGCGCGGTGGTCGGCTCGTCGGCGATGACGAGGCTCGGTTCGCACGCGAACGCCATCGCGATGAGGACGCGCTGGCGCATCCCGCCGGAGAACTCGTGGGGGTAGTCGTCCATCCGGCGTTCGGCCTCGGGGATACCGACCTCGCGGAGGCGCTCGACGGCGATGGCCTCGGCCTCGGCCGCCGACACGTCGCGGTTGAGCCCGATAATCTCGCTCAACTGCTCGCCGACGGTGAACACCGGGTTGAGGCTCTCCGTGGGGTCCTGAAATATCATCGCGATTTCGCGGCCCCGAATGCGCTCGCGAATCTCGCGGCTCGACAGCATCTCGGGGTCCTGCCGCGGTTCGTCGTCGGGGTCGTCGCCGCGCTCGACGCCGACGAGCAGGTCGTCTTCGAACCGGACCTCGCCGTTGGCGATGACGCCCGGCGAGTCGATGAGGCGCATGATGCTCCGCGCCGCGACGCTCTTTCCGGCGCCGCTCTCGCCGACTAGGCCGAGCACTTCGCCGCGCTGTACCTCGAACGAGATACCGTCGACGGCCCGGACGGTCCCCGCGTCGGTGCGGAAGTGGGTGTGCAGGTCGCGGACGGTGAGTAGCGTATCAGACATTGGTCGTGGAGTGGTGGGGGGCGTCGGTGCGTGAGATGGGTGCCTCTGCAGAGCCGCGAGAGCGAGTTCCGACGCCGTCCCGGGGAGGGAGCGATAGTTCGGCGGGCGAGCGAGCGGCGGAGACCGGGCTACTCCCGGCCCCGCGGCGGACGGTCGGTGAGACGTGTGGTCCGTTCATCGTCAGTCGTTCGACCGCGGGTCGATTGCGTCGCGCAGGCCGTCGCCCAGCAGGTTGAAGCCGATGACCGTCGCGAGAATCGCGAGGCCCGGCCAGATACTGAACCACGGGTTGACGATCATGTACTGCCGCGAGTGGGCGAGCATCTGCCCCCACGACGGCGTCGGGGGTTGGACCCCGAACCCGAGGAACGACAGCGACGCGACGATGAGGATGTTCACGCCGACCTGCAGCGTCGACTGGACGAGCACCGGCGCGAAACTGTTGGGGATGATGTGGCGGAAGATGATGTGGCGGTCGCGCACGCCGGCGGCCTTCGCGGCCTCGACGTACTCCATCTCCCGGACGCTCAGCACCTGCGAGCGAATCAGTCGCGTGAACACCGGAATCGTCGTGATGGAGACGCCGACGATAGCGATGCCGAGTTCCTTGCCGAACGCGGACATGATTGCGATGACGAGGATGAGGAACGGAATCGCGTACAGCGATTCGACGAACCGCTGAAGCACGTCGTCCACCCAGCCGCCGTAGTAGCCGGAGACCGCACCGACGACCGTCCCGATGGTCATCCCGATGCCCGTCGCGATGAGACCGACCTGGACGGCGATGCGGGTGCCGTAGACCAGCCTGACGAGGATGTCGCGGCCGCGGTGGTCCGTCCCGAGCGGATGCGCCCACGACCCCGTCCCGAAGCTGTTTTCGATGCCAACCGGCGGAAGCAGGATGGTGCTTCCCGCCGGGTCGTTCTCCGGGTGGTACCAGAACGTCGCCGCGAACTGGTAGTCGAACAGGTCAGCGTCGATAGTCGTCAACAGCGCGACGAGCGTCACGAGCCCGATGACGTAGAGACCGACGCGCGACGCCGAGTTGCGCTTGAGCTGTCGAAGCACCTGCGAGGTGCGCGAGACGGCCGAGCGCTCGTCGGCGTCCGCGACGCCGCCCGTGCGGGCCGAGTCGCCGACGGCGGCCGTCGAATCACTCACCGGCACCACCCCCGTAGGAGATGCGCGGGTCGATAACCGCGTACAGCACGTCCACGACGAGCACGCCGAGGACGAACACGATGGCGAAGAATATCGTCGTTCCCATGATGAGCTGGTAGTCCTGCGCCCGAACCGCGGTGATGATGAGGTTCCCCATCCCGTTGATGTTGAAGACCGTCTCGGTCAGCACCGCGCCGCCGAGGGCGGTCGTCATCTGGATGCCGATGACGGTGAGCACCGGCAGTTGCGCGTTTTTGAACGCCTGTCGCCGGAGAATCGTCCGCTCTGAGACGCCGTAGGCGCGGGCGAGTTGGACGTAGTCCTTGTTGAGCACTTCGAGCATCGACGACCGCTCGATGCGCGTGATGGCCGCCATCTGGAGCGTCCCCAGCGTGATAGAGGGGAGTACCAGATGCGACGCCGCAGTCACGAGCACGTCCAGTCTCGACGTCGCCCCGTCGACCGACGCGGGGTCGGCCCACGGCATGATGAGCCCGCTCGGCGGCAGGAGGTCGCCGTAGTACGCGAACACGATGATGAGCAGCAGGCCGACCCAGAAGCTCGGGGTGCTGACGCCGATGAGCGACGTGACGCGGGCGAGGTGGTCGTAGCCGTTGTTACGGTTCTTGGCGGCGAAGATGCCCAGCGGAATCGCGGTGCCGATTGCGAGGGTGAAACTCGACGCGAGCAGCAGCAGCGTCACCGGGAGCCGCTCGAAGATTTTCTCCGTCACCGCGACCCCACCGTAGTGGATGCTCGTCCCGAAGTCGCCCGTCGCAACCGCCGCGAGGTACCTGACGTACCGGACGTACAGCGGTTGGTCGAGGCCGTACTTCGCGCGGGCGGCCTCGATAGCCGCCGCGTCGGCGGCCGGCCCGACGAGGATGCGAACCGGGTCGCCGGGTATCGAGTTGATGAGGACGAACGTGACCGTAACGACGAACAGCAAGACCGGAACGATTTGGAGTAATCGCCGTCCGATGTAACCGGTTGTCGTCATGGGTGGAGTGGATGGGGAGTGAGCATATAACGTTTGGTAACTGTTACCGACAGTACAACATCATCTGTCGACCGAGACGTTGTTGTAGCCGGTGAGGAGCCGCGGATTCTGCGGCGAGACCGGGTGGACCTGGAAGTCGCTGACGGCGGACTTCACGCCGTAAGAGTTCTTGTAGTTGAACGCGGGGAGGTGAACTTTGTCCTCCAGAAGCGTCGAGATGGCGGACTGGTAGAGCTGTTGGCGCTCGTCGCGGTCGGTCGATTCGCGCGCGCCCTTAATCTGCTCCATCACCTCGTCGTTCTTGTAGTAGACGCCCTGGTTCACGCCCTCGGACTCCTCGTGGAACAGGTTGAACATGAAGTCGTCGGGGTCGGGGTAGCGGACCCACCCGAGGACGTAGATGTTGTAGTCCGAGGCGTTGCCGGTGTACGCGCGGCTGAGCATCGCGCCCCAGTCGAGCCGTTCGACGTGGGCCTCGTAGCCGGCCTCCTTGATGCCGTTGGCGATGGAGAGGCCGATGTTCTCGCGGTTGTCGTCCGGCGGGACGATAATCTTCGCGTCCCAGTCGGCGGGGACGCCCGCCTCCTCGAACAGCGCCGTCGCCTGCTCGACGTCTTTGTCGTTCGGAATCTCCATCCACTCTTCGAGCGGCATGTCCCACTCTTCGACCATCGGCCCCGGAAGCGGGCCGTACTGGCGGAGTCCGGCCGGGTCGATGTAGCGGTCGACCGCGTCGTCCATCGAGAAGCTGTAGTCGATGGCCTCGCGGACGCGCTTGTCGGCGGTCGGGCCCTCGTTGCAGTTGAACGCGACGTAGAAGTACCCGACGCTCTCGATTTCGGAGATGCTCGTGTCTTCGGTGCTCTCGACGGTGTCCCAGAGCCGGGGCGGAATCGTCTCGATGACGTCCACGTCGCCCGTCCGGAGGTTGGTGACGCGCGTCGTCGACTCCGTGATGGGCGTGAACTCGACGCCCGCGACGTTGGGCAGTTCGTCGCCCCAGTAGTCGTCCCAGCGTTCGAGCGTGACGTAGTTGCTCTCTTCCCACTCGACGAACTTGAACGGCCCCGAACCGATGGGCTGTTGGGTGCTGAACGCCTCTTTGTCCTCCTCGCGGACGGCCTCCGGCACGACCTGGTGGGTGAGGACGTGCTGGAACATCGCGTAGGGGTTCGAGAGGTCGAACTGGACCGTCGTCTCGTCGATGGCCTCGACCGAATCGATGACGCTAAAGATGCCCAAGAGGGGCGTCTCCTCTTCTATCGGCGCGCGGAACGAGTAGGCCACGTCCTCGGCGGTGACCGGGTCGCCGTTGTGGAACATCGCGTTGTCGACGATTTCGACGACGTAGCGGGTGTTGTCCCGCTCGATGGTCGGCATGCTCGTCGCGAGGTTCGGAACCACGTCTGTCCCCTCGCCGTAGGTGTACAGCTGACTGAACACCCGGTTCGCGACGAGCGCGTCGGGGTTCGAAAGCTGCGTTATCGGGTCGAATCGGACGGGGTTCAGCGACTGTCCGATGTTTATCGTCGCGTCGGGGCTCCCGGAGGTCGTCTCCGTCCCGCCGCTCGTGGTCGTTCCGCCGCCGCCGTCGCCCTCGGTCGTCGTTTCGGAACCGGAGTCGGACGTACAGCCGGCGAGTAAGACGGGTATCGACGCACCCGTCGCTTTCAGTATGTTTCTACGCGAGACACTCTCTCTCATCATTGACGCCGAATCATTTCGGCATCACCATCATAAGCATTTGCATACTGTACATTCGTTTCCTCTTGTCCCCTCATACTGCCGCTTCGTGAAGTATTATATACGGCAACTGTGCGTATCTCCGTATGGACTCAACGGAGTCACAGTCACTCCTAGCGGAGATGACGTGGCAGGAAGCCGAAACCGCGTTCGACGAGGCGGACTTCGTCGTGCTCCCCTGCGGAGCAACCGAACAGCACTCGACGCACCTCCCGACCTCAGTCGACTCCATCCGGGCGGAGAACCTGACCGCGGAACTCGCCGCGGCGGCCCCGGAACACGACCTGAATCTCCTCGTTCTGCCGGTCCTCCCGTACGGCTACTCGGAGCACCACATCAACTACGCGGGGACCGTCTCGCTCGGAGCCGACACGTACCAGGAGATAATCATCGACGTGGGCCGGTCGGTCCAGCGCCACGGCGCGACCCGGTTTCTCGTCGCCAACTTCCACGGTGGCAACATCGAGCCGCACAAGCTCGCGCTCGACCGACTCCAGCGCGACCACGGACTCGACTCGTACTACGCCCACTGGACCGACTTCGCCCGCGACCAGTTAGAAGAGCGGTTCGGCACCGAGTGGGGTCACGCCGGCGAGTACGAGACGAGCGTCATCGAACACTACCGCCCCGAACTCGTCCACGGCGACCGCAAGACGCCGCAGACGAAGAAGAACCGCTACGAGGTCCGCCAGTACGTCCACTTCGACGACCTGACCGTCGAGGGTGGCCTCGGCGACCCGACGCAGTCCGACCCCGAGTTCCTCGAAGAGGTCATCGAGGCGACGACCGAGCGCATCCTGACGCATCTCCAGTCGGAATTGGAGTGACGCGAACCTCGGCGGCGAGGAGACGGACTGTAGCGAGCGAAAATGCGAACCGAAACGAGAGCTGATTTTCCCGACGACTACCGCTTACAGCGTGAGGTGGAACGGCGGTTCCGTCCCCTCCGGAAGCGCCGACTCGTACTCACCGGGCACCGATGCCTCGAACTCCTCGCGGGCCGACGCCACCAACGCCTCGTCCGAAAAGAGGTCGAGCGTCGTCGCCGCGAGGACTTTCGCGGCGTACACGGCCGCCTTCGACCCGAAGCTCCCGTTTGCGGCGACCGCCTGCCACGTGTGCGACGGCGTCCCAACCGGCCACGACGCCGCCCAGAACTGCGCGGTCGGCGTAATCCAGCTCACGTCGCCGACGTCCGTGGAGCCGTTGAGCACTGTCCCCACGTCGTAGGAGGGTTGGGCGTCGGGATACAGCACCGACGAGCGCGCCGCCTCGCGTCGGTCCTCCGGAAGTTGCGTCGTCCGCGCCTCGATGGTCTCGGCCGAGAGCGTCTCCTGAAGCTCCGCCGCGAACTCGCGGTCCTCGTCGGTGTACGGGATGGGACCGGCAAGTCGCATATTCTCCAGCAGTGTATCCGACAGCGCGTGATTCGCCACGTAGTCGTAACAGCCGGTGTGGAACCGCCGCGACACCGTCGTCTGGGTCATGAGCGCCGCGCCCTCGGCCACGTCGTCGAGCCAGTCGGTGATACGGTCCACCTCGCCGCGGGTCGGCGCGCGAACGTAGAACCACGCCGTCGCCTCCGCGGGGACGACGTTCGGCGCGCCGCCGCCGTCGGGGATGGTGTAGTGGATGCGGGCGTCGTCGGAGACGTGCTCGCGCATGAACTCTGACCCGGTGTTCAGCAGTTCGACCGCGTCGAGCGCGCTCCGACCCGACTGGGGGCTGTCGGCGGCGTGGGCCGACTCGCCGTGAAACGTGTACTCGACGGAGTTCATCGCGAGCGTCTGAGCCATGAACGGGGCGCTGAGGTGGCTCGGGTGCCACGTGAGCGCGGCGTCGAGGTCGTCGAACGCCCCGTCGCGGGCCATGAACACCTTGCCGACGAGTATCTCCTCGGCAGGACAGCCGAAGAACGTGACCGTCCCCTCGGCCCGGCCATCGTCGATGGCGCGCTTCGCGGCGAGGGCAGCACCGACGCCGGCGACTCCGAAGAGGTTGTGTCCGCAGCCGTGGCCCGGCGCGCCGGCCTCGACAGGTTCCCTGCTCGACGACACCGTCTGCGACAGTCCGGGGAGGGCGTCGTACTCGCCGAGGATGCCGACGTGCGGTTCGCCCTCGCCGTAGGTCGCGCTGAACGCCGTCGGCATCCCACCGAGACCCTCGGTGACGTCGAACCCGGCGTCGCGGAGAACCGACGAGAGCAACTCGGCTGACTCGGTCTCGTGAAGCCCGAGTTCGGGCGTCTCCCAGAGCGACTCGGTGAGCGAGACGAGTTCCGCCTCCAGCGACTCGACCGTCTCGAACGTCTCGTTGTGATTCATTGCGTCTCGTGTGCTTCGACTGGAGAAACCATAATAACACTTCCGGAGCGGTGGACGTTCAGGCGCCATATTCGGGTTAGAGATTGTGATTCACGAGGAGCGAATGTAAACGGTGGGAGACGCCGAAACCGAGAAAGCGGCGTAGCACCGGATATCCGGAACGTTCGAGCCGCTGTCCCCCGGTTTCGATTGTCTCGCTCGCCGAACCAACGACGGGGTGATATCCGCCGAATCGAGCACATATCGTGCGTATCGTTCACAAACGACTCGTTCCGGCGTCGGTACGCCCCAGATTCGTCATCTAGAAAATATCATTCGGGAGAGCCGAAAATACTATGTGTCGTGGTGACGACCCGCAGGTAATGACCACAAACGCGAACGACCGCTCGCTCAAAACGACGGTTACAACCCTCAGAATCGTCGAATTACTCCGGGAACGCGACGGTGCCGGCGTGACCGAAATCGCCCGTGAACTCGACATCGCTCCGAGTACCGCACACACCCACGTGACGACCCTCGAAGCACAGGAATACGTGGTCAAAGAGGGCGATACCTACCATCTCGGGCTTCGCTTCCTCGGTCTCGGGAACTTCGTCCGGACGCGGAAACGCCGTTTCGGGAAAGCCGAACACTACACCAACGTGCTCGCCGAGGAGTCCGAGCGGCGCTCCATCTTCACCGTCGAAGAGCACGGCCGAGGAGTGTACGTCCACACCTCGCCCGGAAAACACGGCGTCTGGACGCAGTCGACCGTGGGAAAGCGCGTCTACCTCCACTCGACGGCGAGCGGGAAGGCTATCCTCGCCAACATGCCGACAGAGCGGGTCCGCGAAATCGTCGAGCGAGTCGGACTTCCGAAGGAAACCGACCAGACGATTCACGACGAGGAGGCGCTGTTCGACGAACTCGCCGAAATCAGAGAGCGTGGCTACGCGCTGAACGTCGAAGAACAGATTGACGGCGTCCGCGCGGTCGGAGCCCCGGTCATGGGGCCGGACGGCGACGTGTTCGGCGCGCTGAGCGTCGCCGGCCCGTCCAATCGGATGAAAGGCGAGCAGTTCGACCGTCTCACCGAAGTCCTCCTCGGCATCGCCGAGGAACTCGAACTGAGCATCGCGCTCTCTTGAGCGCGGTCCGCGGCCTTCGGATTCACCCGACTCGTGACACACCTAATAGTGTAAATCGAAACAGGGCGCTCCGCTCGGAGTGCGTCTCGACGCGGGTGCGAAAAAACGAGAGATAAACCCGGCGGCGGCGACGTTACGCCGGTGAGTAGCGCGGGTAGTCGCTGTCGACGGCCTGCGCGTCCTCTTCGAGGAGGGCGACGGCGAGGTAGTCGGCGTAGTCCGCGAAGTAGTCGACGAGCCGCGAGATGCGGTTCGAGTCGATGGCCTCCAGCGAGTCGAGGACCATGAACGGAACCGTCTCGTAGACGTCGTGGATGAGGTAGCCCGCGAGCGCGAACACGAGGCCGGTCACCTCGCGCTCGGACTCGGAGAGGTGGGCGACGGAGTCCTCGTAGCTCACGCCGTCTTCGTTCGTCCGGATGACGTGGAGGTCGAACACCGACTTCTTGACCTTCTTTCGGCCCTCCCGAACCCGCTTTTCGGTGCGCTCGATCCAGATGCGGTCGAGGTTGTCGTACTCGAGCACGTCGAGCACGTCGTCCATGTGGGTGTTGAACTCCTCGACGGCCTCGGATTCGAGGCGCTTGATGCGCGTCCGAAGCTCCGCGAGTTCGTCTTCGATGTCCTCGCGGGCCGCTTCGAGTTCGTCGCGCTCGTCGAGTTTGCGCTCGATGTCAGCGATTTCGTCTTCGACGTCCTCGAGGTCGCTGCGGAGGCGACCGAGGTCGTATTCGAGCTGGTTCGCCTCGCGGTGGAGGTCGAGCAGGTCGCCGTGTTCCTCGCTTTCGAGTTCGTCGACGGTCTGTTCGAGCGAGTCGATTTCGTCTTCGAGGTCCGAGCGGTCGGATTTGAGCTCCTCGATGCGCTCTTGGCGCGTCTCGCGCTCGCTTTCGATTTCGGACAGGCGGCGCTCGATGCGGTCGCGCTCGCGCTGGCGACGCTCGTAGGTGGACTTCTCGTCTTCGAGTTCGGAGAGCTGTTCCCGGTGTTCGCGGTTGTCCTCGAGTTTGTCCTCGCGGAGCGTTCGGAGGCGTTCGAGCGTGCCCTCGATTTCGGACTTATCGACCTCGGAACCGCACGTCCAGCAGACGACCTGGTCGTCGCCGAGCAGTTGGTCGGTGACGCTGCCGCCGGAGTCGTCGGCGTCGCGGAGCGCGTCCACGACGTCCGAGGAGGTGCCAGAGAGCATCTCCTCGTTGAACTGAATCACGGACTGGAGCTCGTTGACGGTCGACTGAATCTGCTGGCGACGTGTCCGGAGGCGGCTGATTTCGGACTCGATTTCGTCGATTCTGCCGCCCGCGACTTCGGGGAGGTCCTCGGCGTCGTCCTCGAGTTCGTCCTCTTCCGATTCGAGCGCGTCGAGGCTCTGTTTTTCCGTCTCGATGCGGCGGTCCACGTCGTTGATGTCGCGGCGCTTGCTCCGGAGGTCGCCGAGCTTAGATTCGAGCTCGCTCTCGACTTCCTGCCGCTCGCTCACGCTGGCGTCGTACTCTTCGACTTCCTGTTCCTTCTCGGCGAGTTCGTCTTCCTTCTCTTCGATTTGGTCTTCGAGTTTCGTCCGCCGGCGTTCGAGTTGCGGCAGGCGGTCCGAGAGGTTGCTGAGCGTCGAGAGCTCGTCGGCGATGTCGCGTTTCTCCTGCTGGAGCGATTCGATCTGCTCGTTGATGGACTCGACGTCCACCGGACGCATGATGAGGTCGCGGAGGTCGTCGCCACGGGCGACGGCCTGTCGTGCGTCGTTCGTCTCGAGCAGGAATGCGAACAGGTCCGCGAGGTCCGGGTCGTCGAGGACGGGGTTCCCGCCGGAGATGACCGTGTCGCCCTGTCGCTCGAACGTTCGGGTGTACGTCTCGTCACCGATGGTGAGTTCGACCGACCCCTCGTCGGCGTCGCCCTTGAGCGCCACGTCGTCGCTGCCGTGGGCGGCCATGATAGACCGCAAAAGCGACGTTCGGTTCGTAGCGTTTCGACCCGCCAAGACCGTCACGCCCGGCTCAAACGACGTTGACAGGTTGTCGATGCCACCGATGTTCTCGACCGAAAGGTGGACTTTGGATTTCGACACTTGTTCTGAACTCATACCTTGACCCAATAGGTACACCAATATAAAATCATCCGTTGAATCGAACAGAATGTGACAGAACTAATTATGTAAGCCGCTAGTTCGACACGTCCTCGTCGCAGTCGCATCCACCCCGCCGGAGCAGTTCGATGACCTCGTACTGCGTCCCGCAGTCGCGGCAGTACACCTGCGTGTCCACGAGGACGTCGAAGTCGCCGAGCCGGAGCTTGCTCGTGTTACGGAGCGAACTCAGGCTCTGTTCGATGACCGCGACCAGTCGACCGCGGAGCCGCTGGATGGACTCGACGACGTTGTCGATTCTGTTCCCGGACGAGGACTCTTTCGAGACGCCGCGAATCTCCGTCAGATAGGTGTAGACCGCCTGGTGAGAGACGAAATCGGAGAGCAGTTGGTCGACGTCGACGCCGCGAGATTGGAGTGTGTTCTTCGCCTGAACGCGCATCCCTTCAGTAGTCTCGTCCCCGGTGAGGAGCGTGTAGAGGTTCTCTACCTCACCTTCGAGAACGTCCTCGCCCGCCTCGCGGAGCGCGGCGTCGAGCACCTTCTCGTTCATCAGGTCCGCGAGGTCACGGAGGCTGTCGCTGTCCTCGGGAGCCGTCCAGCGGTCGGCGAGGCGCTCGCCGAATCCGTCCAAGTCGTACGTCTCGATGACCCGTTCTACCTTGCTTAGGCGACGGTTCGTGCTTTGGTCGGTACCCATTACCCGTGATTCACACGGTAACGTAAAATATCTTCAGGTTTGGAGAGCGATTCGCCACACTCGGTGAGGCGCGTTCGTCAGAATTGAGCCGGACATGTCCGGTAATGTCGGATGAGATGGGATCGGATTGGGCGACTCACGCGAGACCGAGCAGTAGCGTGAAACGTGAGTCGAGAATGCAGATGCTACGTAACCGACGGGAAACAGCCGAAAAATGGAGCATCAATGGGACGTTGTGCTCGATGAGGTAGCCACCCCACGCGTTCATGAGTACCAGTTGGGCAGGCGTACTCGGTGGGGGCTACCGCGCGTACAGTATGACTGACGTACTGATGGCTATCGTGCTGGTTGCACGGGATGCTGATCACACATGGGTCAGATTGCTCCGACCATGTGCTACTATGAATCACACCTATATAATAATTATGTACTTGGCAACCGTTGTGAATCGGGTGTGAATCCCCGCCCGAATCCGCCGGTTCGACGCCGATGCTCGAAGGCGACCGGGAGACACCGCGGCGTCGGCGACGTTCCGCGGGCGGGTCGATACTGCTCGGCACGGATATTTCGAGCACCCCGGCTCCGCGCCGTCGCGTCAGTTCGCGTCGGGCCTCCGGAGCGACTGACTGCCGGGGGGTACTACGCAAAAGACGTCCGACGATGCCGGATGAGAATCGCCCGTAGTGACCGCCGATGTGAAACCGACGTGTTGAAAGCTAAAGCACCGATCTCGGCCGTACCAGTGTCCCGGACAGCAGTCGACGAAGGGGACGTATCGAAGCGGGTGAAACGGGACGCGGGCGGTGATGGTGGTGGTGGTGGTGGTGGTGGCGGTGAAACGCCTCGAAACCCGTCGAAATGCGCGCTATTGCTTGAGGTAGCCGCCGTCGATGGCGATTGACTCGCCGGTTATCCAGTCACCCTCCTCGGAGAGGAGCAAGACCGCGACGTGACCGACTTCTTCAGGCTGGCCGATTCGGTCGAGGATGTGCACGTCGAGCGTCTCCGCGAGGATTTCGTCCGGCGACTTGCCCGACTGCTCGGCGTGTTCGTCGAGCCACGCCTCGACCATCGGCGTCTCGACGGTGCCGGGCTTGAGCGCGTTGACGGTGATGCCGTGGTCGCTCAGTTCCTTCGCCAGCACGGTCGTGAAGGCGAGAACGGCCGCCTTGGACGCGCCGTACGCGCCCTGTCCGGCGAAGGGCCGCTCCGCGCCGACCGACGAGATGTTGACGATGCTCCCCTCGATTTCGCGGTCGACCATCCGGGCGGCGACGGCCTTGGAGACGAGAAACGTCCCCTTGGCGTTCACCTCGAAGTGGAGGTCCCAGTCGTCTTCGGTCGTTTCGAGAAGCGGGATGGCCTGCTGAACGCCCGCGTTGTTCACGAGGCCGTGGATGTCGCCGAGCGACTCGACCGCGGCGTCGACGGCGGTTTCGACGCCCTCGGCGTCGGTCACGTCGACCTCGTACACCTCGGCCTCACCGCCCGCCTCGCGGACGAGTTCGGCCGTCTCCGCGGCCACCTCGGGCTTCGTGTCGAAAATCGATACGTCGGCTCCCGCGCGGGCGCAGCGGACCGCGATACCGCGGCCGATGCCACGCGCGCCGCCGGTGACGACGATATGCCTATCTCTCAATCGGGTGTCTGTGTGCGTGCTCATAGTCGGTAGTACCGGGATATCGTATAAATAATTGCGCTGTACGGCGGCCGGTTACTCGTCGCGCTCGGCGACGACCGGGTTGGTAAGCGTGCCGATGCCCTCGATTTCCACGTCGACGCTGTCGCCCGGCGCGAGCAGTTCCGGCGGGTCGCGGAAGATGCCGACGCCGCCGGGCGTGCCGGTAGAGATCACGTCGCCGGGTCGGAGCGTGGTGATGTTACTGATGTACTCGACGACCTCGTCGACGCCGAAGATGAACTCGGAGGTGTTTGACTCCTGTTTCGTCTCGCCGTTGACGCGGCAGGCGACGTCGAGGTTGTGCGGGTCGAGGTCGGCCTCGGGAACGAACGTCGGCCCCATCGGGGCGAACGTGTCGTAGCTCTTGCCGCGGAAGAACTGTCCGTCGTCGAACTGGGCGTCGCGGCCGCTCACGTCGTTGATGGCGGTGTAGCCCGCGACGTAGTCGAAGGCGTTCTCGGCGTCCACGTTCTTGGCCGTCTGGCCGATGACGACGCCGAGTTCGACCTCGTAGTCGACCTCGTCGATGGCCGCCGGGTGGACGATGGGGTCGCCGGGGTTCGTGACGGACGTGCCGGCCTTACCGAACAGAAGCGGACGTTCGGGCACCTCTTCGTCCTGTTCTTCGGCGTGGTCGTGATAGTTGAGCCCGACGCAGACGATTTTTCCGGGGCGCGGGACGGGCGCGAGGAGCTTTACGTCCTCGACGGGGACCGACTGGTCCTCGGCGGCGTCCGCGGCGTCCTCGACGACGGTGAGGAAGCCGGGGCTGTTCAGGTTCTGGACGGTGACGTCTTCGCGGAGGCCGGAAAGCGGGACGACGTCGTCGTCGCGGTGGACGCCCCATTCGGGGGCACCGCCCGCGGTGTATCGAACGAGTTGCATCGTTACACTCTGCCACACCGTGATACGTAACTGTTGCGCTCTACGCAGCATTGCGACGGCGGGGATGGGTCCGCGGCCCGCCGACTACGAGTACGTCAGGTTCACCTCGATGACGTTCGCGCTCTTGAGGATCTGGTTCGGCAGTTCCTCGGTGAACCGCTCCTCGCGCATCCGGCTTTTCGGCCCCGAGACGCTCACGGCGGCGATGGCGTAGTCGTCCTCGTTGAGTATCGGCGCGGCCACACAGCGCATGCCCTTGACGCGCTCTTCGTCGTCGTACGAGTAGCCGCGCTCGCGGACCTGCTCCAGCACGTCGAACAGCTCCTCGCGGTCCGTGATAGAGCGGTCCGTCACCGCCTCTAACCCGTGGCGGTCGAGGATTCGCTCGACTTCCTCCCGCGGCCGGTTCGCCATGATAGACTTTCCGAGGGCCGTCGTCTGCAGGGGGACACGCATCCCCGAATGGGTGTCTAGCCGGACGGCGTCGGGGCCCCGCGACCGGTACAGGAAGACGCCGACACCGTGTTCCTCTATCATCAGGTTCGCGTGCTCGCCGGTCACCTGCGCGAGTTCGTTTATTTCGGGACGGGCGATTTTGAACACCTTCTGGCGGGACCGCGCGTGAGCGCCCAACTGGAGGAACCGCGTGCTGACGTAGTACGTGTCGCCCTCCTTGACGAGGTACTCCTGTTGCTCCAGGGTCCGCAGGTGGTCGTGAATCGTGCTGGTCGGCTTATCGAGCCGCTTGGCTACCTCCGAGACGCCCGCCCCGTCGAGTTCCCGCAGGAGGTCGACGAGTTCGAGCGAGATTTTGACCGCGTTGACCGGAACGTCCTTCGCCATAGTTGGTTATGAATCCTCATCCCTGAAATGTCTTTCCGCTATGGCCGGAAATAGCGTAGCCGTTACGAGCGACGAGCCGATGTGAGGAATATCTGAATTATCTGAATCATTTAGATAATTCAGATATTGTGGGTAGTCAGGTAGACGTATGACGCGAGGGTGGCAAAAAGAAAACGAGTGCCCGAGGGAGACGCGAGCGCGACCCGCGGGGCGTCTCAGCTGAACTGCGGGATGACTTCGTCCGCGAACAGCTCCATCCCGTCGGTGTCGGGGAAGTCGATGAACCAGCCTTGGAACTTCGTCACGCCCGCGTCGATGCGGCGCTCGATGGCCTCCGCGCACTCCTCGGGCGTTCCCATGATGAAGTACTCCCGAGCGTCTTCCTCGGTCACGATGGGCGCTTGGTCCTGATACTCCGCTTCGAACTGGATGGGCGTCATCAGATCGAGCAGGCGGTCGAACTTCTCCTCGTCGCGGGTGCAGATGACGTGGCCGTCCCACGAGTACTCGATTTCGTCGGGGTCGCGGCCGACGGTCTCGCAGTGGTCTTCGATGACGCCGATTTTGTGTTCGAGCGTCTCCACGTCGCCGTTGAACACGTCGGTGTTCCACACGTCGGCGTGCTTGGCGACGAGTTTGAGCGTGACCTCCTCACCCTGCCCGCCGACGAGGATGGGCGGGTGGGGGTCCTGTACGGGCCCGGGGACACAGTAGGCGTCCTCGATCTGGTAGTGCTTCCCGTCGAAGCTCGCGCCGTCGGTCCCGGCGGCCCACATGCGCTTCATGAGGCGGATGGACTCGTCGAGCCGCATCAGGCGCTCGAAGCCGTCGCGGTACTCCCAACCGTAGGCGTCGTACTCCGGCTCGTGCCAGCCCGCGCCGAGGCCAAGTTCCAGCCGCCCGTCGGAAATCACGTCGAGCGTGGCCGCCATCTTGGCGACGAGCGCCGGGTTGCGGTAGTCGTTACAGAGGACGAGCGAGCCGAGGTTGATGTCCTCGGTGAAACCGGCGATGGCCGACAGCAGCGTCCAGCACTCGTACTCGGCGTGGTCGCGGCCCAACAGCAGGTGGTCGGGTGCCCACACCGCGTCGAAGCCGAGTTCCTCCGCCTTCTGGACGCCCATCTTGGTCGTCTCCCAGTCGAGCGCCTCGTACTCCGGGGTGTCGCGGTGCGTCGGCTCGGTCCCCTCGTCGGGCGCGCCGGCGAAGACGGGGACGTTGTACTCGAAGCTGATGTCAGACATCGTTACTCGATGGCGAAGTGTTCGAGCGCTTCGCGGTTCAGTTGGGTGCTGACACCGGGTTCGTCAGGGAGCGGAATCGACCCGTTTTCGGGCGACGGCGGGTTCTGGAAGATGGCGTCGGCGTAGGTCGACTCGCGTTTCTCCTGACGCTCCTCGAACCACTCGGGGGTCGGGAAGTACTCCGCCATCGGCATGTTCGTGTGCCCGGCGATGGCGTGGAGCGTCGGGTTCGTACCGGCGTGCGGGATGACGGGCACGTCGTGGACTTCGGCCATGTCGGCGACTTTCTGCAGTTCCGTGATGCCGCCGACGCGACCCACGTCGGGCTGGAGGATGTCGACCGCGCCCTCCTCGAGGAGGTCCTCGTGGCCCCAGCGGGTGAACTCGTGCTCGCCGCCGGAAATCGGCATCGGCGCGGCCTCGCGGACCTCGGCGTAGCCGGAGATGTCGTCGGCGATGACCGGCTCCTCGACCCACGCCATATCGTACTTACCGAGGCGCTGGGTCATCTCCTTAGCGTACTTGACCGACCAGCCCATGTAGGCGTCGCCCGCGATTTCGATTTCGTCGCCGACGGCGTCGCGGACGGTCGCGACGATTTCCTCATTCTTCTTCATGCCCGCGCGGCCGTCCTCGGGGCCGTGGAGGAAGCGGAGCTTCATCGCGTCGAATCCTTCCTCGACGTACTGGATTGCCTCGCGCTCGAGTTTCTCCATGTCGACGGGGTGGAGGTTCGACGCGTAGGCGGGAATCTCGTCTTTGGTGGGGCCGCCGAGCAGTTCGTACACCGGCTTGCCGGCGTCCTTCCCGGCGATGTCCCACAGCGCCTGGTCGACCGCGCTGATGGCCATGACCGCGACCCCCTTCCGGCCGAACGGGAGCGTGGCGCGGTACATCTGTTCCCAGAGCAGTTCGCGCTGCATCGGGTCCTCGCCGACGACGATTTTCGAGAGCGTCTCCTCGACGACGGTGGCGATGGCACCGGTTCCCCAGTTGCCGACGCCGACGCCGGTGATGCCCGCGTCCGTCTCGACCTCGACGACCACGTCACCCACGGGGCCCATCCACTTGCGGCGGGCCTGCGGGTTCTCGCCGTCGACGTTGCGGTACTCGTCGTACTTGGACATGATGGTGACGAGCGGGAATTCGATGAACTCGCCCCACGACTCGTTACTGATTTTCGTCGCTGAGATGTCTGTAATCTCCATGATTTGTTTGGTACGACTTCACATCCAATCGGCACGGGTAAAATAGTTTCTGTCGTTGGGCGACCTGTGGCCCGGAGAGGCCGCTGGTTCGTCGGTCGGTCGGCCCGCCGTCAGTCGGTCGGTGAGACTCGAATCGGTCGGTGACGCGGCGGCGCCGCCTCGGTGGGATGCCTGCTGTCGTGTCGCTTCAGCCGTCGAACTGGAAGACCGGCTTGCAGGTCTCCGAGTCGAGGAACGCCTCGAACGCCTCGGCCGGGTCGTCGACGCTGTAGGAGGTGTCGATAATCTTGTCGACCGCGATTTCACCGCGCTCCATCAGGCGAAGCGCCTGCTCGAAGTTGGTCCACGTCGAGCCGTAGGAGGTGTTGATGTCGACTTCACCGCGGACGGTCGACGTGAGGCTGAGTTCGCTCGGGGAGTTCGGGATGCCGACGACGACGATTTGGCCGCCCTTACGGACCACGTCGTTCCCGGAGACGACGCCGCTGTGGTGGCCCGTCGCGTCGAAGACCACGTCGAAGCCGATGCCGTCGGTCTGGCTCTCGACCCGCTCGTCGAGGCCGCCTTCCTCCTGGAGGTTCACCGTGTCGATGCCGAGGTCTTCGAGCAGCGGGAGGCGATACGCCGCGTCCTGTCCGAGCCCGGAGACGACGACGTTCGCGCCGAGGGAGTCGGCGACGGCGGCGACGAGCATGCCGATGGGGCCCGGCCCCTCGACGAGGACGTTGTCGCCGGGCGTCGTCACCGACTGGTCGAGGACCGCGCGCGTGGCGATGCTCGTCGGCTCGGTGATGGCGGCGTGCCGGAGGGGAACGCCCTCGGGCACCGCGTGGACGTGCTCGGGCGTGACGGTGACGTACTCCGTGTACGCGCCGTCGCGGTGCATGCCCGTAATAGAGAAATTCTGGCAGACGTTGGGCTGGCCGTTCTGACACTGGAAACAGTGGCCGCAGTCGTGAATCGGCTCCTCGACGACCTTGTCGCCGACCTCGAACGTCTCGACGTTCTCACCGACTTCCGTGACCGTCCCGGAGTACTCGTGGCCCATGATACGCGGGATGGGAATCCACTCGTAGCCGCCGTCGTACTTGTAGGCGTGGGCGTCACTGCCGCAGAGGCCCGCCGTGTGGACCTTGATGAGCAGTTCGTCTGCACTGGGGGTGGGGACCTCTCGCTCCTGTGTCTCTACCGAGCGCGGCCCGGTCTGAATAATGGCTTTCATAGTTGCGAATAACTGTGTGGGTTCGTCTCGTTTACACCATGTGAACACACCGATTAATATGTTTGGGTGCGGGCGGAGAATTTCGGTGATGGCGCGGCTGAAGCCGCGGCTAAGTGGGCTTCGAAAGCCCGTACTATTCACGCGAGACTGGTGTCTCCAGACGTTCAACTCAGATTTCGACGCCGTCAGACTCGGACGACTGGGACTGCGACTGGACAGACGCGCGGTTCTCGATGCGCCGCCCCTTGCGCAGCGCTTCCGTCTCGGCGTCGAACAGGTAGACGTGTTCGGGCGCGATAGAGAGCGACAGCGTGTCACCGGACGACAGCCCATGGAAATCGCCGATTTCAGCTGTGACGTCGCCCATCGGTCCGTTCCCGTGGACGACTGCTTTCGTGCCGACCGGCTCGACGACGCGGACCTCCACGTCGAACGTCAGCCCGTCGGCGCGGCGCTTGCTCGTCTGGTAGAAGTCCTGCGGACGGAACCCGACGTTGACGCGTCCGGGCGGCACCTCCGTGTCGAGGACGTCGCTCGGCAGTTCGAAGCTCACGCCATCGAGTTCGACGCGAACGCCGTCGTCGGCGTCGGCGACGACGCCGTCGTAGATATTCATGTCCGGACTGCCGACGAACTGCGCGACGAAGAGGTTCGCGGGCTCGTTGAACACCTCTTCCGGACGCCCCAGTTGCTGGAGCGCACCGTCGTTGAGAACGGCGATTTTGTCGGCGATAGTCATCGCCTCCTCCTGGTTGTGGGTCACGTACGCGGACGTGATTCCGACCTCAGACTGCAGTTCGTCGATTTCGGTCCGCATCGTCTTGCGGAGCTTGGCGTCGAGGTTCGCCAGCGGCTCGTCGAACAGGAACAGCCGCGGCTCGCGGATGATAGCCCGGCCGAGAGCGACGCGCTGTTTCTGCCCACCAGAGAGCTGTGCAGGCTTGTTGTTCAGGAGCTGTTCGATTTCGAGCATCGTCGCGACCTCCTCGACGCGCTCGTCGATGTCCGCTTTCGACATTCCGTTGTCCTCCCGCTTGAGGCCGAACCCGAGGTTCTCCCGGACAGTCATGTGCGGATAGAGCGCGAAGTCCTGGAACACCATCGCCACGTCGCGGTTTCGGGCTTTGACGTCGTTGACGACGACGTCGTCGAAGCGAATCTCTCCGGAGGTCGGCGTCTCCAGTCCGCCGATCATCCGGAGCGTCGTCGTCTTCCCGCAACCGCTCGGTCCGAGCAGAACGAGGAACTCCCCGTCTTCGACGTCGATGTCGAGGCTGTCGACCGCGACGACACCGTCCTTGTCGGGGTCGCCGAAAATCTTCGTGACACCGTCTACTGTGAGGTGTGTCATTGTAAAACATTACCGTAGTGCGCCCCTTAAACCTAGCGACTGAGGTCGAAAATTGACCGCGTTGTGCGGCACCGAGAGACGGCGGACGGAAAGGGTGTTATCCCTTGATAGCGCCGCCGGTGAGTCCCTGCACGAAGTAGCGCTGGATGTAGGCCAGTCCGAGCAGGACGGGAAGCGAGATGATAATCGAGGCCGCGGCAACGACGTTCCACTGGGTGTTGAACCCCTGCACGAACGTCAGGAGCCCCGGGGGAACCGTATACCGCGAGTTGTCGAGGAGCGTCAGCGCGAACACCAACTCGTTCCACGCGAGGAGGAACGCGAAGATGAACGACGCGATGAGCGAGTTCCGCGCCATCGGCACGATGACGTACCAGAACGTCTCTATCGAGCTACACTGGTCGATGCGGGAGGCCTCGATAATCGAGTCCGGGAAGTCGTCGAAGAAGCCCTTCATCAGCCAGACGACGAACGGCGCGGTCATCGCGCCGTAGATGAGGATCAACACGAGGTGCGTGTTGAACAGGCCGAGCGCCGAGACGAGTTCCCACTCGGGGACCATGATGGCAGTTCCCGGGAACATCAGCGACGCGAGGAAGATACTCATGAGCGCGTTCTTCCCGACGAAGTCGCGGCGCGAGAGCACGTACGACGCGGCCGTCCCGAGGACGAGCGCGATTGCGCCCGCGCCGACGGCGACTTTCAGGCTGTTCAGCACGAGCGACAGGATGTCGATGTCGATAGCCGACGACGCCTGCCAGCCGAACAGGTTGGCGAATAGCGAGGTGTAGCCGCCCGCCTGAATCGACGACTCGACGACGAGCCGGAAGCCCTCCAACGAGAACTGGTTCGGGAAGACCGTCGGCGGAATCTGTTGAATCTCCGCGGTGGTTTTGAACGCCGTCACGACCATCCAGTACAGCGGGAAGAGGACGAACGCGAAGACGACGAGCGTGAGTAGCGCGACCGCCGTCTTACGGACGTACGTGCCCGCCGTGGTGTCGAACAGCCACGACTCGTTCCGCCGGAACTCGGCGGCCGGGTCGGAGTCTTGCGCCGCCATCAGACGTCACCCCGCACTTGGTCGTACACCTGGATGTAGTAGTACGAGAACACCAGCAGGACGACGAACAGGATGAGCGAGAGCGCCGACGCCAGCCCCACGTCGAAGTCGACGAACGCCGTCCGGTAGATCATGACCGGGAGCGTACTGCTGGAGACGCCGGGGCCGCCCTTCGTCATCACCCAAATCATCGAGAAATTCCTGATGTTGTAGATGAGCATCAGGAGGAACCCGATTGCGAGGTTGTACCGCATCATCGGGATGGTGATGAACCGGAACTGCTCCCACGGCGTCGCGCCGTCCATCCGCGCGGCCTCGTAGAGGTGCTCGTCGATACCCTGCAAGGACGTGAGCGTCAACAGCGCGAAAAGCGGTGCGAGCCGCCAAATCATCCCGATGATGGGCGGCCACAGCGAGAGCTCCGTCGAGCCGAGCATGACGATGTACTCGTCGACGACGCCGAGTTGGACGAGTAGTTCGTTGATGATGCCCTGCGACCCGCCGAACATGAACTGCCAGATGGACGCGCCGACGACCCGCGGGAGGACCCACGGGATGAGCACGATTGCGCTCGCGACGCTCGTGTACGGGAGCTTCTCGTGGAGGAGCCAGCCCATCAGGAAGCCGAGGACGATAGCGGCGGAGCTGCCGACGACGACCCACACGAGCGTGTTCCACAGGACCTGATGGATGGTCGGACTCGACCAGATTTCGGCGTAGTTCGCCAGTCCGATGAACTCGGCCTCACTGGGCGCGAGCAGGTCTTTGTTGAAGAAGCTCGAGTAGATTGCCTGCGCGATGGGGTAGAGGATGAACAGCCCGACGAGCGCCGTCACCGGCAGGACCGGGAGGTACACCTTGACCCCATCCGGAATCCGCTCGGAGACGCTCTCGAACGACCCTCTCGCCTGCTTCGAGTAGCTCATGGCCTCGTCTCACCACCACGGGCCCGCGGTCGTTCGAGCGACGGTTCGAGTCGCATGGTCAGGCCAGCTCCTCGTCGATGACTTCCTGAACCGATTCGTTGGCGGCGCTACAGGCCTCTTCGGCCGTCGCGTTGCCGAGGACGACTGGCTGGATGACCTCGGTGTTGATGATGCTCTGGACCGACGCGATGCCCGAGAACGACGGGAACCGCGAGGTGCGCGTGAACAGGTCGTCGTTCTCGTACAGCGTCACGAGGTCGCCGAACTGGCTCCGGAAGAGGTCACTCGGGTCCTCGAAGGCGCTTTCGAGCGTCGGGACGCGCCCGCGGATGCCCACGTCGTTCTCCGCGTCGTAGGTCCACGGCGCGAGCTGTTCTTCGGAGTTCCACCACTCGGTGAAGTCGAAGGCGGCCTGCAGTTCGGCCTCCGAGTCGGTGCCGTTGCCGAGCATGAACCCCTGCGCGTTCTGCAGGAGCAGGTCGCGGGGTTCGAAGCTCCCCGACGGGCTGTCCGGCAGCGGCGCGCGGGTGACGGTGTGACCCTCGCCGTCGAGCCACGCCTGCGGCGCGCCGGTCGTCTGGTAGACCGCGTTGGCGTGGGAGTACGTGATGAAGATGCCGGACTCGCCCTCGCGGAGGAGCCGTCCAGCTCCGATGTGGTCGTTCTCGGCCATCGAGTCGGGGAACAGCCCGGCCTCGGCGATGTCCTGATAGAGCCTGACGGCGTCGACAAAGCCGGGTTGGTCGACCGTCGCCTCCAGCGTCTCGGGGTCGAAGTACCGACCGCCGTTGGCGTAGACGAAGCCGATGAAATACCCGGTCGTCAGGCCGAAGTCGGTCCCCGGAGCGGTAATCGCCGCCGACACCTCGTCTAGCTCCTGCATCTCCTCGCCGAGTTGGATAAGTTCCTCCCAGTTGCGCGGCGGGCTGTCGAAGCTCGTCTGTTCGAGGTAGTCGGTTCGGATGTCCACGAACGGACCGAGGTCGGCGTAGCCGCCGGGGAGGCCCCACTGCCGCTCCCCTTCGGTGTCGCCGAGGCTGTCGTAAATCTGCGTGTCGACGTTCGCCTGGATGAACCGGCTGTTTATCTCCTCCAACTGGTCGGCAAACTGCTCTTGGTCGAGCGGCTGGATGGCGCTCGCACCGACGTAGTCCGGAATCTGCTGCGTCTGGCCGGCCATCACGTCCGGGAGGTTGTTGTTGGCCGCCGCGGACGCGATAATTTGGTACTTCTGTCCCCACTCTTGGTGCTGGTAGGTGACGTCGTGTTCGCCGTAACCGCTGTAGTGGTTACTGATGTACTCCCGTTCGGCAGGGATGCCGCCGAATAGCCAGAAGTCGAGCGACTGGGAGCCCGAACCGCCGCCACCTCCGCCGTTGCCACCGTCGTTTCCGCCACCCATACAACCTGCCAGCGCCGCGGTGAGACCCGCTCCGAGCCCAGTCACATAGCGCCGCCTGCTGAGCCGGTTCGATGAACTACTGCCTGTCATGGTGTGCCATTACAAACCAATATATTCATTATAATAAATATACCGGTGCAATCCGAGAGGCCGGGGGACCTAGTCGCCGGAAAGACGGTGAAAACACGCGACAGAGCGACGACGACACTCACCCGAGGTCGACGTGCCGCCGGAACGACTTCCCGGTCAGCCACGACCGGTCGGCCTCCGACAGCGAGTCGATCTGCTTGAGCCAGTTACACGCCTCGGCGTAGCTGGCAACGTCGCTGACGTTGGGGTAGTCCGAGCCCCAGACGACCCGCTCGCGCCCGAAGGTGTCGAGGAGCCACCGGACGTGGTCATGCATGTCGGCGTAGGGAAACGCCGAGTCCGACATGTGGACGATTTCCGAGACCTTCACCGCGACCGAGTCGTGTTCCGCGAGGTCGGCGAACCGGCTGAACGTGCCCTCGTCGGTGGGCGTCTCGGGACCGGCGTGAGCGAAGTGGTCGAACAGGTAAGTGAGTTCGGGATACGCCTCGACGAGTTCGAGCGCCTGGTCGAGTTGGCCGTGGTCGCAGAGAATCTGGACGGCGGCGTCGTGTTCGACCGCGGCCTCCCAAAAGGCGGTCTCCTCGATGCTCTCTCGGAGCCACGTCACGCTCGAGTCGAACGTCTCCCACATCCGGTCGTACGGGCAGGCCGCGCCGAGTCGGAAGCCGAGGACGCCGTCGGTCTCCATGCAGCGGTCGAGGCGCTCGACGGCGTCGTCGGCGAACGGGTCGAGCATCACGATGCCGTGGAGTCGGTCGTACTCGGCGGCGACCCGTCGGGTGTACCAGTTGTCCGTCCAGTCGCAGATAGGGTAGCCCACGACGACCGCCTCGTCCACGCCGTTTCGGTCCATGTCGGCGAGCAGGCGCTCGGCGGTGTAGACGGTGTGCACGTCGAAGCTGTCCACGAGGTCCAAGATGGGGCCGTTGGTCCACGGGTGCTCCGGGCTCGCGGCTCCCCACGCGTGGGTGTGGGTATCTATCATTACAGTCGATGACGGGCGACCCCGTACTAAATCTTACCCGCCGAAGAGCTAAGACGGGTGCCGTCGAATCGGGGGTCGTATGGCGCGAATCGCGTTCCACCTTGAGATAAAGGACGGCAAGCGAGAGGAGTACCGAACGAAACACGAGAACGTCCCCGAGGCGCTCGAATCCGCCTATCTGGACTCCGACGCCGGGCTACAGACCTACAGCGTCTTCGAGAAGGACGGCCACGTCTTCGGCTTCATGGAGGTCGACGACCCAGAGGCCATCCAAGAGGTAATGGACAACAGCGAGGCGCAAGCCGACTGGGCAGAGGTCATGAGCGGCATCACTGTCGAGACCGACGACAGTTGGATGGACGAAGTCTACCGGATGATCTGACGCTCGAAGGAGACAGTTGTCCGGCCATGGCGGAGCGCCCGCCATCCACAACGAATTTCTCACCGAGAATAGTACTGGACGAATTACCCCAAAGTCGAATTTACCCCGGAGTAGCGGCGCACAAATGGCCGTCTCCCGGAATAACCGTTCGCTCCGGTCCTTCCGGATACGTATCCGCCACTGGCGGAAACCCGGTGAGGCTCGAATCGACCGTGGAGCGTCACCCGCTAACCGAGTGGTACGACGGCTCGATGTACGCGATTGCCGTCCAAACGGGTTGCACGCCCCTAATCATTACTACCATAGAATTGTAATTTGGAATTATTTCTATGCGGAGTGTCACGGATATATGTTGGAGCACAGATTCGACCGGCCAGACGAGAAGACCACTGCGGGAGAGAGCAATAGAAAACCCGATACTGCACTATTTGGGCCTCTATCCTCGATATACGTCCGATTCAGCTCGATCCCCGGTGCCAGAAGCTCTTCCGGCCATGCCGGAAGACTGTCCGGCGTGAGCGACTGACCGACCGACCGCGGCTCACCACGACGTGATAGGGACCTCCCGGAGCGGCCCCGGAAGCGGGATATCGACCGTCGAATCGGTGTAGTGCGAGAGGTAGAACCCGACGATGATTTCGAGCGAGCGGGTCGCCGCGACGCCGGGCGAGTAGTTCTCCGCCGTCCCGTCGAGGAGGTCCTGCACGTGGGCCGCCGCGTTGGCGAACGACCCCTTGTAGTCCGATTCCCACGTCCACGCGCCCTCGATGCCGGGGAGCGGTCGCTCGACGTGTTCGCCGTCTTCGAGCGACCAGTAGCGCCACTCGCCGTCGTCGTTGTTCATGTAGAGTTTGCCCTCGGTGCCGATGAAACTCAGCGTCATCGAGGAGATGTCCCGCGGAATCGTGCAGTCCACGGTGACGAACGTGCCGTCGTCCATGACGACGTGTCCGCCGCCGCCGGCGTCGACGACCGACTCCGTGGCGTCCAGCGCGTCGAGCACCTCGTTCTCGCCGGTGATGTGGCCGCTCACCCGCGACGCCCGCGCGTCGAGGAGGTAGACGAGCGTGTCGAGGACGTGCGTGGAGTTCCGCATGAGTTCCATGCGGTACTGCGCGCTCACGGACTTCACGTCGCCGAGGATACCCTCATCGCGGACGAGGTCGCGGAGTCGGCGAAGCTTGTCCGTGAACCGGAAGGAGTGGTTGATGACGAGTTCCGTGTCGGTCTCCTCACAGACGGCGACCATCTCCTCGGCGTCGCTGACGGACGACGCGATGGGTTTCTCGCACCAGATGACCGAGGGGTCGGCCACGGAGCGCGCGGCGTCGACGACGTGGTCGCGGTGGAGGAACGACGGCGTGCAGACCGACACCGCGTCGAGGTCCTCGGCTTCGAGCATCGCCTCGTGGCCGACGTACCGGCGGTCCGCGGGGATGTCCCACGCCTCGCCGAAGGTGTCCAGCTTCGACTCGTCCACGTCGGCGACGGCGACGAGTTCGATGTCGTCGGTCGCGGCGTACCCGCCCGCGTGGCTCGCGTCGATTTTCTCTCTGCCGATGGCCTCCTCGTCGTGCATGCCGAGGATGCCCATCCCTGCGATGCCGCCCGTGCCGATGATGCCTGCGTGGTAGGTCATGTGTCTTCTGTCGCTCGCGTTCGTTCGTCAATGTTCGCCGGAGCGCATAACTGTGGTGCCGGCTCCGAAAGCGCCGAGAAGGATACCGGGGGTCGAGAGGTTCAGTCGAGCGCGGCCGCGGCCATGAGGAACCAGCCCTGCCCGTAAGGCGTGTCCGTCAGGGGTGCTTCGGGACCGCCCGGCGGCCCTGCGACGCGGTTGACCGCGCCCTCTTCGCCGACGACGCGGGAGACGGCCGCGAGCCCGTCTTCGGCGGATTGGCGGTAGGTCTCCTCGTCGAGGATGCCGAGGTCGATGCCGCGGGCGAAGGCGTAGGCGAACATGAGCGTCCCCGACGACTCCAGCGGCGTGTGGGGGTCGTCGACGAGGTTGTGCCAGAAGCCGCTGCCGTCCTGCAACGGGAGGAGCGCCTCGCAGTGCGACCGGAACAGGTCGAGGAGGTCGTCGCGCTTCGGGTGGTCTTCGGGGAGCCGTTCGAGCACGTCAGCCGACGCGGCGGCGGCCCAGCCGTTGCCTCGGGCCCAGAACGCGCCCTGCGGGTAGTGGTTCGGCTGTTCGACCCAGATGTGTCGGAACAGGCCCGTGTGACTGTCGCGGAGGTGCGCCGCGTGAATCAGAATCTGCTCGACCGCCTCGTCGAAGGCGTCGTCGTCGCCCGCGGCCGCGCCGTAGCGCGCGAGGAACGGGCACATCATGTAGACGGAGTCGATCCACAGCGACTTGATGCCCGCGAGTTCGGGGTCGTGGTGGGGGATGCCGCCGTCTTCGGTCCGCTCGAAGGAGAGAAGCGATTCGTAGGCGCGCTCGGCCGCGTCGAGGTAGCGGTCCTCGCCCGTGCGGTCGTAGAAGTCGAGGACGCCGTGACCGATGGCGGTGCTGTTGTTCGTGTTCATGCACTTCTTGACGGTCAGCTCCCAGCTCGCCTCGTACTCGCGGCCGTGGCTGAAAACCTCAATCGGGTAGCTCGGGCCGTAGCTCAACTGCCCGGCGTCGTTCTGGGTCGCCACCGCGGTGTCGACGAAGTGCTTCGCGCGCTCGACCGACTCGTCTCCGCCCTCGGCGAGCAGGCCGTTGATGGCGACGCCGGTAATCCACGATTGACCGTCGATGTCCAACGACCGGAGATACGACGCGGCGCGCTGGACTGGTGTAAGCTCGTCTGCTGGCATGGGTACAGTACCCACACGAATACGTGCGAGGATGAAAAATGTATCCCATGGCATCGCGCCACCACCGGACGGCGGCCGTGCGCGCCAGTCGGTCAGCCGGTCGGAAACCGAGGAGCGCTCGTTCGTCGCAGCAGACTCGTTCCCCAGGCGGGAACAAATATATACGGCTCGGGTTCGACTGTCACACCATGAGCCCCCAACCGAACAAACGCCCCGGCCGAACAATCCGCTCGGTCCAGATAGCGTTCAATATCATCGACCTCCTCCAGGAGGAGGCTGGCATCGGGGTGACGCGAATCGCCGACGAACTCGGCCACTCGAAGAGCACGGTCCACAGCCACCTCCGAACGCTCGAAGAGCGGCGCGTCATCGTCCGAGAGGGCGACGGTTACCGCCTCGGTCTGCGCTTCCTCGACGTCGCCTCGCACGTCCGCGACCAGATAGGCAACTTCGACATCGTCCAAAAGGAGGTCGACTCGCTGGCCGAGGAGACGGGTGAAATCGTCCAGTTCGGCGTCGAGGAGTACGGGATGGTCTCGTACCTCCACAAGGCGCAGGGCGAACACGCCGTCGAGACGCTGTCGCGGGTGGGAACCCAACAGCCGATGTACTCCACGTCGCTCGGCAAGACGATTCTCGCGTACCTCCCACCCGAGCGCATCGAGGAAATCGCGGCGGCGATGGAGTACGAACCCAAGACGGCGAACACCATCACCGGGCCCGAGGAGCTGTTCGAGGAACTCGAAACCATCCGCGAGCAGGGGTACGGTATCGACGACGAGGAGAATATCAACGGCCTGCGCTGCGTCTCCGCGCCGGTCAAGAACGACGAGACAATCCTCGGCGCGATTAGCATCACCGGCCCGTCGAGCCGGTTCACCGAGGACCGCCTGCACGGCGAACTCGCGGACTACGTCCGAAGCGCCGCGAACGTCATCGAACTGAACACGAAGTTCTCCTGAGCGCGCGGGGGCCCGCGGCTCAGTAGTTCTCGTAGATGGTCTTCACCGACGAGAAGAAGTCGAGGCCGGCGTCGCCCTGCTCGCGGTACGTGTTAGTGGACGAGTCCTTGTAGCCGCCGAAGGGGACGTGGAGTTCGAGACCGGTCGTCTTCTCGTTGATTTTCGCGACGCCCGCTTCGACCTCGTTGACGAAGCGCTTGCCCTCGCTGAGGTCCTGCGTGACGATGCTGGCCGACAGCCCGTAGTCAACGTCGTTGGCGAGGTCGAGCGCGTCCTCGAAGGAGTCGGCCTTGACGACCGCGAGGACGGGACCGAAAATCTCCTCTTGAGCGATACGAGCGTCGTTTTCGACGCCGGAGAACACGGTCGGCTCGACGAAGTAGCCGTCGTCGTAGTCGTCGCCGGAGAGTCGGCTGCCACCGGCTTCGAGCGTCGCGCCCTCCGAGGAGCCGATGTCGATGTATTCGAGCGTCGAGGACAGTTCGTTCTCGGAGACGTGCGGGCCCATGTCGGGGTCGTCGAGTCCGTCGCCGACGACGAGCGACTCGGCGTAGTCGGAGACGGCCGCGACGAACTCGTCGTACACGTCCTCGTGGACGATGGCGCGCGAGGTGGCCGTACACGACTGGCCGGTCGTGCCGAACGCGCCGACGCCGACGGTCTCGGCGGCCGCCTCGATGTCCGCGCTGGGCATCACGACGGTCGGGTTCTTGCCGCCCATCTCACACTGGACGCGCTTGAGGTCGACCGCGGCCGTCTCGGCGACCATCGTCCCCACGGCGGTGCTGCCGGTAAACGAGACGCCGTCGATGCGCTCGCTCTCGATGAGCGGACCGCCGACCTCGCTGCCGGAGCCGGTGATGGTGTTCGCCACGCCGGCCGGGAGTCCCGCGTCGTCGAGACATTCGAGGACGATGGAGACGACGCCCGGAGCTTCGGACGCCGGCTTGAGGACGACGGTGTTACCGGCCGCGAGCGCCGGGGCGAGCTTCCAGACCGGGATGGCGATGGGGTAGTTCCACGGCGTGATGAGCGCGACCGTCCCGAGGGGTTCGTGCTTCGTGTAGAGGTCCTTGCCGGGGGCGCTCGCGGACTTGACGGTGCCGCCGAAGTCCCGCGCCTTCGCGCCGTAGTAGTGGAAGATGTCGATGGCGCGCTGTACCTCGCCGCCCGCCTCGGAGCGCGTCTTGCCCTCCTCGCGGACGAGCACCTCGGTCGCCTCTTCCTTGCGCGCTTCGAGGTTGTTGCCGGCCTCGCGGAGAATCGCGCCGCGGGACGGGCCGGGCGTCGACGCCCACTCGTCCTGTGCGGCGACGGCCGCGTCGAGCGCCGCCTCGACGTCCGCTTCGGAGGACGCCGGGTGGACGCTGACGACTTCGCCGGCCGCCGCGGGGTTCGTGACTTCGAACGTCTCTCCCGACTGGGAGTCTGTCCATTCGCCGTCGATGAAGTTACCGTAGGTTCTCGACATTCGACCTAGCCATGCACACCCATCACTAAGTAAGCTTCTCATGCCGGCGGCGGTGGCCGCCACGCGTTCGTGACCGTCACAAGGCGCGAGAGAATCGAATTCGGGCGTTCGGAAGAGCTACCCACGAGCCGCCACCTCAGAGAAGGAACTGGAGGACGACGAAGAGCGTCACGACCGAGACGGCGGTGGTGGCGAACACGTTTATCGACGCGAGGTCGGCGTCGCCGCCGAGTTCGTTCGCGTAGATGAACGACGAGACGGCAGTCGGCGTCGCGAGCATCGTCACGCCGGCTTGGACCGTCGTCCAACTCGACGCGAGCGTCGAGAACACCGCGAAGGCGACGAGCGGCATCAAGATGACCTTGCTACCGACGACGGCCCCGACGGTGCGGAGGTCGAGCGACTCGGCGGAGACAGTGAGCGACGCGCCGATGGAGAGCAGCGCCACGGGGAGCGCGAGCGAGGCGAGCGCGTCGAGGCCCGTCACGAGAACCCCGGGGACGCCGAGACCGAGCCCGGAAAAGGAGAGCCCCAACACGAGCGCCGGGATGACCGGCGTCTTGAGCACGCCGATAAACTCCTCTTTGAACGACACGTCAGCGCCGTTGACGAGGACGAGAACGGTGATGGAGAGCGGGACGTGGGTGAGCGCGCCGACGCCGAGGATGACGCTCGCCTTCGCCGTCGTCAGCGAGCCGAACGTCGAAGCGACGAGCGGGAGGCCGAGGAAGCCGAGGTTAGAGTAGTACGACTGGACGATGGCGACGCTCCGAACCGAGTCCGGCGACACCCGGCGGTGGACGACCCAGCCGACGGCGAGCATGGTGAAGAGGACGAGCCAGAAGCCCAGAAGGAGCGTCGGCTCGATGACCTCGCGAATCGGCTGGTCGTACGTCGAGGTGAACACGAGCGCGGGGAGCGCGAAGGCGAACGCGAAGAACGTGAGCTTGTCGCGGCGGCTACTGTCGAGGAGGCCGAGACGCTTCGCTAGCGCCCCGAGGCAGAGCACCCCGAGCATGTAGCCCAGATTTGCGGCGACGGTCATACCCTCCCATCGAACAGGGGGGTCCTTCCGTGTTACGCTCGCGGAGATTTCGTTCGGAAAATTCGACTACGAGAGCGTCTGAGTCGCGCATATCCCGGTCAATCGTCCATGAGAGATTCGAGCTCGCGCGCGAGGCGCTCACCGATGCGAACCATCGCGTCGTCGCCGGGGTGAACGAGGTCGGTCGTCATCCCGCTGGCGGTCGGCAGGAGGTCGGGACCCTCCACGAGGTGGACGTTGTCGTAGCCGCACTCGGCGACCACGTCGCGAAGGTGCTGGCGGAACGTCTCGGAGAGCGTCGCTTCCTCGTGGTTCCGTTTGTATTCGCGCACGTGCGGGAACAGCGTGATGCAGGCGACGGGTTTCGTCGGGTTCGCCGCGGCGACGGTCTCGACCATATCCGCGGCCCGGTCGCGGAACTCGTCGGGCGAGAACCGACCGACCATGTTCACCGAAAGCGAGAGCGTCGCCACGTCCCAGTCGTCGCGGGCGGCGATGTGCTCGGCCATCGCGGGGTCGCAGTAGGCGGTCCCGCAGGAGCCGAGGTTTATCGGGTCCGCGCCGAGTCGCCGCGCCGTCTGATTGACGTACGTGAGCATCTCCGCAGAGGGGGCTTCGCCCTCGGTAATCGACGTGCCGTACGCGAGGTATCGGAGGCTCGGCACCTCGTCGGCGGTCGGCGGCCGCCGCGTGCCCTCGACGTCGTGGTAGTAGATGTGGCCGCCGCGGTGGTCGCCGGGGAAGACGAGTCGACACACGTCGGGCGCGTAGCGCATCTCGCCGGTCGCTTCGGGGTCGAGGTCGGAAAGCGACTCCGGGGGAGACAGTTCGACCGTCTTCGGTTCCGGCCCGAGCGTGAACTCCTCGCCTGTCGCCTGAAAATCCCCCCAGAACGGACGAACGAGGCTGTTTCGCTCCTCGGAGGAGAGCGTGATACGGACCGTCTCCTCCGGGACGAACCGAATCTCGGTCCCCGCCGGATGAGACATCCGCGTCTGCGCGCCGGTGTTCAGGCCGCTCCTGACTGCCTCCGGAACGCGGAGCAATCGAAGTCCCTCGCGGGGCCGAACCCGTTGGAGCGCCCTGACGTTGTGGAACTGAATGTCGTCGTGCTGGATATCGTCGTGCTGCATACCGTGTGAGTCTCGCACACGCCGCACCTACTTATCGCTACCTCCAGCGACCGACACGCGGCGGCGAGCGCGGCGAGATTCGGCGCGAGACGAGCCCTCGTCCGGCAGTCGGGTTCCCGAGGCGGGAAAATTACAGACATATGTTTGTAATTTATCAGTGGCTATAGCGCCGAATTCGCGCGTTCGCCGTTCGGAGCGGCGAGCCAAAAAGAACCGCAAACCAGCTACACCCCCGATTCAACGCAGTTAGAGGCTCGAAACGACCCGTTCGCAAGCAGGGAACGGGGAACCCATCGAGAGTGAACAATGAGGCACAATTCGGCGATTGTTCGTTCGCTAGTGGCGAACAAAATTGGGTGGGACGCGGACCGCGCGGCGCTCAGTCTCCGGAGGACTGTCCGCTCGGCTGCCCGAAGTGAGGAGTAACGCAGTTGTCACGGGTCGAGAGCCGGTGGTTACAAACGGACCGGTGAGCCGTGAAAACGGCTCGGCAGCGGAGTGATGACGGCGAGACGACGAAAAGTGGTGGTGGGGTGCGTCCGACCGATGCGGCCGGGTGCGTCAGACAGGTGTGGTGAGCGTGGTCAGTCGGTGTCGGTGCGGTCGGAGCCGTCGGTTCGCGCTCCGGTCGCAGTCGTCGGTTCAGTCGATGACGCGGGCGATACCGTCGTCGAGTTCCTCGTACAGTTCCTCGGCGCGGCGCTCGTCGGCGGCCGACAGCGACCGAATCGGCTCGCGGACGTTCCCGCCGTGCAGGCCGGCCAGTTCGAGGCCTTTCTTCACCGCGGAGACGCTGATCGCGCCGGGGAGGTCGTTGTCCTCGCCCGTCTCGCCGCGGAAGTCCTGGAACGGAAGCGTCAGGTCGCGAATCTCGCGGGCGTGCTCCCAGTTCTCCTCGGTGAGTGCCTCGAACAGCGCGAGGCCGATTTCCGGCCGGAAGTTACTGACGCCCGCGGAGAATCCCTCGATACCCTCGTTCCAGAACGAGACGGCGTACGGTTCCGCGAGGCCGTCCACCCAGACCACGTCGTCGTCCGCGGCGGCGACGGCGGAGCCGAGTTTGACCGGGTCCTCGATGGCGTACTTGACGCCGACGACGCCCTCGATGCGCGAGAGGTCGCGGAGGAAGGAGACCGAGGGGTCGAAGCCGCGGACGTAGGGAACGAGCGGCGTGTCGGTCGCGGCATCGAGCTTCTCGTAGTAGCGGAGCAGTCCGCGCTCGTGGACGTAGGTGTGGTCCGGCGGCATGACCATCATCGCGTCCACGCCGATGCGGTCGTAGGCTTCCATCAGGTCGGTCGCGGCCTTCGTCGACCCGCCGACGCCGGCGAGGACGCAGGCGCTGTCGGGGAGCGCTTCGACGCTCGTCTCCGTCACGTCGACGCGCTCCTGTTGGGACAGCGAGTGGTATTCGCTGATGTTCGCGGCCGCGAGGAACGACGAGATACCGTCGCCGGAAAGCGACTTCGCGTTAGCTTCGAGTTTGTCGTGTTCGATCTCCAGGTCGTCGTCGAACGGCGTGAGCAAGCCGACGGCGACGCCACGGAGACGACTACGTACACGGTCGTCTGCGAGTGGCATGGTACAGTCAATCTGAGTCAACCGTGATAAAGGCATCGTCAACCCCTGAATCCGATGTTCGCGCGCGAGAGCGCCCGCGAGTGGTCCATCCGCGAGTCAACAGTCAGGCGTTGTGAACTATCGAAACGGTCGGGGGTCGATTCCCGGTGGGCGAGAGACGCCGGCTCGAAGTCGGATTTCGCGGTCACCCATCAATTTATTACGATTTGGTCAGAGTAGATTCGTATGGACGTCTTGATGACCGGCGTCTATGGCCGGTGCGGCACCGCAGTCATAGACCACCTGCACGACGACGACGACTACGACTTCACGTACTTCAACCGCTCCGACCGTCCCGACGACCACCCCTACGGTGGCTACGACACCGTCGTCGGCGACGTGTCCGACTACGACGCCCTCAACGACGCCGCGGAGGGACAGGACGCCATGATCCACATGGCGGCGTACCCCTACACCGACGGCACGTGGGAAGACATCTTCGAGCCCAACATCATCGGGATGTACAACGCGCTCGAAGTCGCCCGCGAGAACGAAATCGAGTCGTTCGTCTTCCTCTCGACCAACCACGTCATGGGCGGCTACGAGGACGAGTTCTCCCCCGAGATTTACGAGCCGGGTCACGGCCTCGTCGTCGGCCACGACGACCCCGTCCGCCCCGACTCGTTCTACGGCGCGTCGAAGGCCTACGGCGAGGACATGGGCCGATACTACGTCGAGAACTACGAATACCCCAAGCAGTTCTACGCCCTCCGGGTGTGCAGCGTCCGGATGCCGGAGTACGACCACCCCTACGGCGACGCCGAGCAGGCCGTCGAGAACGGCGAGTTCGAGCGCGGGAGCGCCGAGTACGAAGAGACTGTCGGGCGCATGAAGGCGATGTGGCAATCCCGCCGCGACTTCGCCCACGAAATCGACTGCTGTCTGCAGGACGACAACGTCGAGTTCGGCATCTTCAGCGGCGTGAGCGACAACCAGCGCCGGTGGTACGACCTCGAACACGCCCGCTCGCAGATCGGGTACCACCCGCAGGACGACGGCGAGGAGTGGGATAGCCCGCCGGAGTAGTCCCGAACGTCCGAGCCACGTCCCGCTGTCTGTCCCGTCTGTCCCATTTTCGATTCTTCTGCCGACGCGTCGACGCTGACGCAAGCGAATCTGATTCTGCAATTAACTTTATGTGTATTTGTTAAAAACAGAGTCATGGGTATGAAAGACACACCCACAGCCAGCGATTCGAACCGAGCCTCGCTCACCAGACGAACCGCACTCGCGCTCCTCGGGGGCACGGGTGTCGCGGCGCTGTCCGGCACCGCGGCCGCCCAGTCCGACGACGAACGCGAGGGCGACGAGAGTCACGGGAACGGTCGCGGAAACGACGGAAAGCCGTGGAATCGAGACGTCGACGCGAACGGGAACGGCCTGTATAACCTCGCGTCGCTCGACGTGGACCACCTCTACACCTCGGCGCGCGACGCCGACGTCATCGTCTGGAAGGACGACGACGGGACGTTCCACGCGGACGGCGCGGACGGCGAAGTCGCGTCGGGAGACGGCGTCGTACCGGTCGCGCAGGCGGCCGTCGACAGCCTCACCGAGGGGCGGACGTGGAACGAGAAAGTGCTCATCGCCTCGCCCGGCGAGATTACTGGCGCGGACGGCAACCTCGAACTCCCGAGTTACACGACCCTCGACGCGCCGGCCACGCTCTCGATTCCGGACGGGGAGTCGGTGCCGCCGGTCGTCAGGGCCGTCGGCGCGGAACACGTCGAGGTAGAATCCCTCGTCGTCGACGGGCCCGCGGCGATGGGTATCCGACTCACCAGTTGTTCGAACGTCCGACTCGGCGACATCCGCATCACGGGCGTGACGAGCGACGGCATCCGTATCGACGGGCGGGGCGACGCGCCCCGGTCGACCGACATCCAGATGGGACAGATATACATCGAAGGGAACGGCCACCACGGCGTCGAGACCTACGGCGTCGACCGCATCCAAATCGAGCAGGTCGTCGGCAACGACCCCGCGAGCTGCGTCGTCCTCCTCAATGACACCGTCGACGCGACGGTGAACAGCGTCGTCGGCCTCGAACCCGGCGGGCCCGCGGGCTACGCGACGTTCCGCGTCGCCAACGGCGCGCACGACGTGACGGTCGGCGAGGTCGTCAGCCGCGGCGGAAATCGGGGCGTCTTCGGCGTCTCCGAGTGTTACGACATCACCATCGGCCACGTCAACATCGAGGGCGCGGAGGACCAGGGTATTCTCATCCAGAACTGCCGGGACTTCACCGTGCAGGGCGGCGTCGTCAAGAACACGAACGGCGACGGCGTCCGCATCGACTCGCGGAACGACGGCGAACAGCTTCCCGCGGAGGGTATCTCCATCAGCAATCTCCGGGTCTACGACGACCGCGACGAGCCGAAACAGACGTGGGGCATCCTCGAAACCGGCCCGGCGTGCAACCACAACCGCATCGTCAACAACGACGTTCGGGGCGGCGGGACGACCCGGAACATCGGGATTTTCTCGAACACGACGGTCGTTCGGGACAACGTCGGCGGCGGCTTCACCGACGGCGAGGTGACGCTCTCGGCGGGCGAGTCGCCCGCGGCCCGCGTCGAGGGAATCAGCGAGTTCCCCGACGTGACCATCCCGGGGAGCGTCGACGAACCGGAGGACTTCGAGGCGTCGGCGCTCTCGGTCCGCGCGAAGCCCGCGACGACGGGGTCGTCGGAGACGTACGCGTGGGAGAGCTACGTGGAGTGGAACGGTTCGGCCGGGAGTTGGGACCTCGTCTTCGAGTGGCGCACCGACCCCGGCGTCGACGTGACGCTCGACTACGTCGTGGACAAGACGCGCTGAAGCGGCCGTCGCACTCGGCGGCTGACGGCCGACGTAGACGACTGCCGACGGCTGATGACGAACGACTGCGCGGGTCGATAAATCCGAAAAAACAGGTGACGGGTCAGGCCGCCTCGACGACGCTCACTCGGTGTGAAGCGTCACGTAGCCGTCGAAGTTGAGAATCACGAACTGCGCGAGGTCGCCGAACAGCGCCTTCCCGGTCGGCGAGCGGTTCCGACCGAGGATGAACACGTGGTCTGCGCCCTCCTCTTCTGCGACTTCGATGACCGTCTCGGCGCGCTCTTTCTCACTAGCGATTCGCGGGACGATTTCGTAGGACACCTCGTCGTCGGCCCCGAAGACCTCTCGGGCGACTTCCTCGGCGTCGTTCATCGCGCCCTTGAACGCGTCCTGTTCCGTGTACGACGTGTGCTCGACGTCGCCGATGGTGTCGAGGACCTCCTGGGTCTCCTCGAACTCGTCTTCGGTGAGCGTGACGAGGAGGACGAGGTCGGCGTCCGCGCCGAGCGCGTGTTCTCTGGCCTCCCGGAGGAGGTCCGCGTGTAAGTCAGTGTTCTCGATGAGTACTAATCCTCTGTCCATGCACCTGCATTTCGTCTCGTCTTATCTAAGTCTACCGCAGGAACGGACGGCGCGGGCGGGGGTGGCGGGAGTGCGCGCCACCGGACCGCGCTCCTCTCCCCCGCGTGCGACGCGCGACTCGTCACCTGGCGGGGCAGTATACTGAAATACACCGCGGTACTCTACGTAGGCATGCCCGAAACGAGTCTCGCCGACGTGCTCCGCGACTACGAGACCCGGATGAAGTTCGTCCTCGTCATCTCGCTGGCCTCTATCGTCCTGCTACTCATCTCGCTCCCGTCTATCGAACCGGGAACGACGACCCACGCGCTCGTCTACCTCCAGCTGACGACGTTCGGCGGGTTGGCGGTCCTGATGCTCGGACTCCTCCTGTGGACGGCCAGAAGCGCGTGAGGGACGTTCATCGAACCCTGAAAGTCAGGAATCACAACTATGATAGTTATTTTCTCTGGCACGGCCAGTATGGACAAATCCAGTATCTATATTAACCGGGAGTATCATGATAGATGATACCGCATGGCTGGAAAGCGTTCAACCAACTGGAGTAGACGAGACCTTATCAAATACGGGGCAGTCGCTGGCACAGCGGGTCTGGCAGGCTGTTTCGATAGCTCAGGGCAGACGACGACCGAGGAGAGCACCGAAGGCGGCACGGACGGCGGAACGAGCACCGAGGGCGGGGCGACCCTCGCCGACGACACGCTCGACTACCCCGCGGGCCGACCCGCGACGGACGTGCAGTTCAACCGCTACAGCCTCGGCAACTACGCGCACACCCTGCAGGACCAACTGTTCGAGGAAGTCGCGCGCGGCTACGCCGACGGGACGGTCCGACCCGACCTGCTCGAAGACATGACCGTCGACGGGCGGACGCTCACGCTGACGTTCCCCGAGGGGTTCAAGTGGTGGAACGGCGACGACCTGACGGCCGAGGACTACTACATCGGCCTCGAAATCGACCGCCTGCAGTCGCCCGAGCAGTCGCCCATCGAGAGCAACACGCTGGTGGACGACTACACCATCGAGCGGACGTTCAAGACGGCCGTCTCGCCCAACCTCATGAAGGCGAACGTCGCCGAGACGTTCGTCAACACCCCGCGGTCGATCTACCGCGAATACCTCACGCGCTACGAGGAGGCATCGAGTGACAGCGAACGTGAGAGCGTGACGAGCGACCTCCTCGACATGAGCATCACGACCCAACAGCTCATCGACGAGGGACTCGGCAACGCGCTGTACCGCGTCACCGGCTTCAACTCCTCGGAGACCATCCTCGAGAAGTTCGAAGACCACCCGTACGCGAGCCGCACGGACATCCCGAACGTCCGCATCATCCCCGAGACGACCTCCGACGTGGAGTCGCTGTCGGTGAACGACCAACTCGACATGAACCCCGACGTGCTCATGTCGGAGTCCCAGCAGTCCCGGTACCCGGACAACATCGAGAACGTCTACCGGCTCAACTGGTTCCGCACCCAGAAGTTCACGTTCAACTTCAAGAACGAGCACATCGCGAGGCTTCCCGTCCGACGCGCCATCGTCAACGCGGTGGACTTCGAATCGATGGTCGCCGCGATGCGGCAGGCCGGAACCGTCGGCGCGCCCGCCGAGAACCAGACGGCGCTGCGCTCGACGATTCACGAGGAGTACCTCGGCTCGGACTTCGTCGACCAGCTCATCGACTACCCGGTCGGCAAGGACCTCGAAACCGCGACGCAGCTGCTCGAAGACGCCGGCTACACCAAGGAGAACGGGACGTGGGTCGACCCTGACGGCGAGTCCTTCACGTTCACCGTCCTCACGCAGAACAACAACACCCAGGTGCAGGCGACGAAGGTCTTCAACGACCAGCTCAACGCGTTCGGCATCCAGACGAAGATTAGCACGGTCAGCTCGACCGACTACTACCAGCGCCTCCAAACGTACGAGGCGGACATCTTCTGGATATGGCACGTCGCGAAGGCGCTGTGGCACCCGACGGCGTACTTCTCGAACAACTTCTACGGCATCGAGGTCGGCGACCCGTCCAGCGGGAACGAGACCGGCCCGACGGGCAAGCCGTTCACGACGACCATCCCGAGCGAGGTCGGCGCGACCGAGGTTTCGGGCAGCGGCAAGGAGATCCAGCCCGCACAGCTCATGAACGACCTGCCGAACTCCGAGTCGGCAGAACAGGTCAAAGAGCGGACCCGCGACCTCGTCCAGTGGTTCAACTACGCGCTTCCGGACTTCGTCTTCGTCGAGGAAGACTCCGGCTACTGGGGCGACACGCAGGACTTCTCCATGCCGACGGGCGACGACTACGAACTCAACACCAACCGGCCGGGCGAGTTCTCGTTCAAGAACGGATGGATTAGCTCGAACTCGGAGTAAGACGGCACCCCCAACGGGCTTAACCACCACAATTAAGCCCTCTCACGCTAGAAGCCAAACTATTAATAATGACACCAAAGTATTTGTTGAAACGTCTCGGGCAAGCGATACTGACGTTTCTCGTCACGATGACGGTCTCGTTTCTGCTGTACCAAGCCATGCCGGGTGGTCCGACGGAGGCGATGCGGAGCGTGATTCTCTCGCAGAGCGGCGGGAGCGTCGACATCGACCGACTGAACAGGATGATACAGCTCTACACGAACGTGAATCCGGACCAGCCGATGCACGTACAGTACTTCAACTACGCGTCTGACGTGATTCTCCGGCAGGACCTGGGCACTTCGTTCTTCAAGAACGAGAAGGTCACGACGCTCATCATGCAGCGCATCCCGTGGTCGATGTTCATCAGCGTCTACGCGCTCGCACTGGGCTACTCGCTGAGTATCTTCCTCGGCGTGATGACGGCCTACCGAGAGAAGTCGCGGTTCGACTCCACGGTGTCATCTCTCATCATCGGACTCAACTCGATTCCGTACTACATCGTCGGCGTCGTGCTCATCTACTTCCTCGCCATCCAGAACAACTACTTCCCGACGGGCGGCCGAATCGGCTCGGGAATCGCGGCGGGGTACAACCCCGAGTTCATGCTTAGCCTCGTGAAGCACGCGGCGCTCCCGGCGATTTCGATGGGCGCGCTCGCGACCTCCGGGGCGCTCGCCATGCGCGGCAACGCGATTCGCGTCCTCGGCGAGGACTACATCCGCGTGGCGCAGCTCCGCGGGCTCCGCGAGACCCGCATCGCCACGCAGTACCTCGGGCACAACTCCATCCTCCCGATGTACACGCAGTTTATGATCGGCATCGCCGGCGTCTTCAGCAGCGCCGTCATCGTCGAGGAGGTCTTCGCGTACCCGGGCATGGGTCTCCTGATGTTCGAGGCGGTCAAGACGCAAGACTACCCGCTGTTGATGGGCACGCTCCTCGTGTTCACGGCGATTTCGCTGACCGCCATCTTCATCGCCGACCTCACGTACACGCTCATCGACCCGCGCATCTCGGTGGGTGAGGAGTAACTATGAGCGAAACACATTCCGACTCGTTCGACCTGAAGGACCTCTACGACGAGGACATCGACCCGGACCCCGAATCGCGGGCCGACCGCGCAAAGCGGTTCCTCGAGATGAACGTCGTCGCCCCCGCGCGCATCGCAGTCGCCGACTGGCGCGCGCTCGTCGGCGGCGCGATTCTCGCGTTCTTCCTCCTCATGGGAAGCGTCGGCGTCTGGCTCGTCGAGCGGCCGACAAGCGGTGACGCTCCTGTTCTCGCCGCGCCGTTCGAATCGCTCGCGTACCCGCTCGGTACCGACGTGTTCGGCCAGCCGATTCACGCCCAGCTCATCCACGCGACGCCGGGCATGTTCAAGATGATCTTCGCGGGCGCGGTCGTGAGCGTCGGCTTCGCCGCCCTCGTGGGCGTCGTCGCCGGCTTCGAACACGGCACGCGCATCGACTCGTTCCTGATGACCGTCACCGACGTTGTCATCACGATTCCGGGCCTGCCGCTCATCATCGTCATCACGGCCATCTTCCAGCCCGAGAACCCCTACATCGTCGGGGTGTTCCTCGGCATCGACAACTGGCCGGGACTGGCGCGGACCGTCCGCTCGCAGGTGCTGAGCATCCGCGAAGAGTCCTACGTCGAGGCGTCCGAAATCATGGGCATCCCGCTGTCGTCGATTCTCCGGCGGGACATCCTCTCGCAGCTCATGCCGTACGTGATGATTAACGGGGCGCTCACCTCTCGACGCATCATCTTCGAGTCCGTGGGCCTGTACTTCCTCGGCATCCTGCCCTTCACCACGTTCAACTGGGGCGTGATGATGAACCTCGCGTACGAGGGCAACGCGCTCACCCGACCGGATATGCTCCCGTGGATGGTCGCGCCCATGGTCTGTATCTTCCTGCTGTCGTTCGGGCTCGTCCTGCTATCGCAAGGGCTCGACAGCCTGTTCAACGTCCGCCTCCGGGCACGCCACGCGAAAACCTCGAAGAAGAAAGGCACCTCGAAGAACAACCAATCGCAGGCGACCGGCGGGGACTGACCCCGTGCCAACACCTATTACCAGACGATGACTACCAATCAAACAATGCGAACGTCGAATCAGAACGACTCGGACCCGGACCAAGACGTCGTGTTCGAAGTCCGCGACCTGGAGGTCACCTTCGGGACCAACCGAGGCGAATCGAGAGTCGTCCGCAACGTCGACTTCGACATCTACCGCAACGAGACGCTCGGCATGGTCGGCGAAAGCGGCAGCGGGAAGTCGATGACGTCCTCCGCGTTGATGAACGCGGTCGTCAGCCCGGGCGAGACCTCCGGTGAGGTCACCTACTACCCGCCGGACGGCGGCGAGCCGATTTCCGTGCTCGACCTCGACGAAGAGGAGCTTCGGAAGTTCCGCTGGGGCGAAGTCGCCATGGTGTTCCAGGGCGCGATGAGTTCGTTCAACCCCGTCAAGAAGGTCCGCGGCCACTTCAAGGAGACCCTCGAAGACCACAACCGCGACGTTGAGGCTGGGCTCGAACGCGCTCGCCAGATTCTGGGCGACCTCTACTTAGACCCCGACCGCGTCCTCGACTCGTACCCCTACGAGCTGTCCGGCGGGATGAAACAGCGCGCGCTCGTCGCGCTCGCGCTCATCCTCGAACCGGAGGTGCTCGTGATGGACGAGCCGACCGCCGCGCTCGACCTCCTGATGCAGCGCTCTATCGTTTCGCTGCTCAAGGACCTCAAAGAGGAGTACGACCTGACTATCATCTTCATCACGCACGACCTGCCGCTTCTCACTAAGCTCGCGGACCGGCTCGTCGTGATGTACGCGTTCGACATCGTCGAGGTCGGCTCGACCGAAGAGATTCTCTACGACGCGGCGCACCCGTACACCCGGTCGCTCCTCAACGCGACGCCGGACTTGAACGCCCCCATCGAGGAGATGCAGTCGATTTCGGGCTCGAAGCCCGACCCGGTGACTAACATCCCGGGCTGTTCGTACCGGCCGCGGTGCCCGATGGCCGACGAGTCCTGCGCGGAGGCGGAACCGCCGATGGCGGACCGCGGCAACGGCCACCGAACCGCGTGTTTCTACCACGACGACGTGTCCGACGAAATTCCGATTCCCGCGATGGAAGCGGCCGAAGAGGGCGGTGAGGGCGAATGAGCGTCGATAACTCCATCCTCTCGGTGGACGACGTGTCGGTCCACTTCACCGATAGCGGCGGCTTCCTCGGCCTGTTCGGCGAGCGGCAGACGGTCCGCGCCGTCGACGGCATCTCGCTCGACATCGGCGAGAACGACGTGGTCACGCTCATCGGAGAGTCCGGCTGCGGCAAGTCGACGCTCGGAAAGGCCATCATCGGCGCGCAGGAGCCGACCCACGGCTCGATTACCTACCGCGGACAGGACATCTGGGAGGCCAAGAACAGCCGCAACCCGGACATCCCGTTCTCGGAGATTCGGCGGTCCCTCCAGATTATCCACCAGGACCCCGGCAGCGCGCTGAACCCGAACCAGCGCATCCTCACCTCGCTGATGCTCCCGCTGAAGAAGTGGAATCCGAACCTCGGCGAGGAAGAGCGCAGAAAGCGCGTCTACGCGCTCCTCGAACGCGTCGGGCTCACGCCCGCCGAGGACTTCGTCGAGCGGTTCCCCCACCAGCTCTCGGGCGGCGAGAAACAGCGCGTCGTACTCGTTCGGTCGCTGCTCTTGAACCCGGACGTTATCCTCGCCGACGAGGCCATCAGCGCCCTCGACGTGAGCCTCCGGGTGGAGATGATGGACCTGATGCTCGAACTGCAGGACCTGTTCAACACCTCCTACGTCTTCATCAGCCACGACCTCTCGAACGCCCGGTACATCGCCGAGAAGTCCGGCGGCCGCATCGCCGTCATGTACCTCGGCCGCATCGTCGAAGTCGGACCGATAGAGCAGGTCATCGGCAATCCCCAACACCCCTACACGCAGGCGCTGAAGTGGGCGACGCCGAACCTCTACGAGGGAGAAGGCGACGACGACCTCCCGATTCGGAAGATCGACATCCCCGATCCGACGAACCGACCGAGCGGCTGTCACTTCCATCCGCGCTGTCCGAAGGCGCGTGAGGTCTGTGAGACCAACGACCCGGGCGCGTTCGAAGACGAGGACGGCCACGCCGCGCGGTGCTTCCGCGCCGACGACACCCACGAGTACTGGGACAGTCCGAGCATCGTCGACGACTGAGCCATCCGCTCGGGACGCCGCGACCCAGTTTTCAACTATCCGTTTTCGACCCGCAGAGCCGTTCGAACCGGGCGAACGACGCCCGCACGAACAGTATCTATTTGTGTGCGGAGAGCTACCGTGTGAGTACGTATGTCAGTCAACGCATCGCGCGTGCCTTCGCTCCGGAAGGCCGCGTCGTCGAACCGGAGTTTCATCATGACCGTGCTCGCTGGCGTCTTCATGATTGCCCTCGCGCGCTTCGTCCTCGACGGGACGCTCGCGGGGATGTTCGGCGTCTGGGGAATCTCGCTCATCGGCGTCGGTATCGGTGCCTTCCTACTGCTCCGACTCTGGGGTTCGTACAATTGACCGCGGAGGTCCGCCACCCGCACCGAGCGTCGAACTAACACACCGAAAAACAGCGCGCAACGCCGCGCCAGCGACCGCCGTCGATTCTGTTTCGTAGCGGCCCTCGTCAGTTGTTCCGTACTCCGTTTCGCCGCGCGTTCTCGCGCGGTTACTCGACGCGGTTGGCGTCGATGTAGTCCCAGTCGAACGCGTAGCCGAGCCCCGGCGTCTGCGGGAGTTCGACCACGCCGTTCTCGTCGATTTCGTCCGGCGGGTGTTCGAGGCCGGGGAAGTACGTCTCGTAGTCGTGTTTCGGGTGCAGGAGGCCGCGCTCGTAGTACCGACCGGGGAACGCCATCGTCCCGAGCAGTTGGAGATTGGGCGCGTCGCGGCCGTGAATCTCGCACTCGATGTTGAACGACTCGCAGAGGCCGACCGCCTTCAGCGCCGGCGTGATGCCGCCCACGTCGTAGACGCCGACGCGGATGATGTCGGCGATATCCCGCTTTATCCACTCGGCGCGGGTGTGCATCCGACCCTCGGCGGTCTCGGGGCCGACGACGGCGATATCGAGTTCGTTCGAGAGCCACTCGTAGGAGGACATCGAGTGTTCGTCCATCGGCTCCTCGATCCAGCGGAAGTCGAGGTCTTCGAGCGCCTTCCCGATCTTCTTGGCCTCGCTTCGGCTGTAGAAGTGGTGGGCGTCGAGCATGAGGTCGATATCGTCGCCGACGCGCTCGCGGACCGCCCGGCAGGCGGCGATGTCCTGTTCGGGGTCGTCGCCGAACGGCGGCATCCACGTGTGGAGCTTGACGGCCTGATAGCCCTCCTCGACGAGTTCCTCGGCGAAGTCGGCGTACGCCTCGGGCGAGCCGAGTCCGTCGGGGTCGTCGTCACCGACCATCGTACTGCCGTAGGCCGGGACCGAGTCCCGCGCCGCGCCGATGAGTTGATAGACCGGGAGACCGGCGTCCTTGCCGGCGATGTCCCAGAGCGCGCAGTCGATGGGCGCGACGCGCTTGTCGGTGAGCGTTCCCTTGTTCAGTCGCTCGGCCCGGCAGAGCAGTTGCCAGAGCTTCTCGCGGTACAGCGGGTTCTCGCCGACGAGGTGCTTCTTGGCGAACTCGTTGGCCGCCTCGTGGCCGCCGCGGCAGTAGCCGTCGGGGCCGCCGTCGACGACGACGTGCGTGATGGTCCGCGTCGACTCCCTCGGCTCGCCGGGGTGGCCGTGGCCCTTCTCGTCGGGGTCGATGTGGGACTCACAGCTGAACCGGATGGTACGGATGTCGCTGATCTCCATTCGTGATAGTCGGTTACGCGGAACGCTCATAAAAGTACGGCGGGACCGGCGATTTCGGGGACTGGACGGCGCGGAGAGCGAGGGAGAGAACCCAGTGACGCCGGTCGGTCAGTCCAGCACGTCGGCCGGCTCCTCGGGGTACGGCTCGCGGACGAGCCGACCCATGTCGATTTCCTGGTACGGCGCGCGCCGGAGCGTCCCGTTCTCGACGAACTCGTTCGCGCCCGCGTCGGTCAGCTTCTCCGCCAGCGCGGCGCGGAGTTCGGCGACGACCTCGGGGTTGTCGGCGGCGCACTCGTCGAGTTCGTTCGGGTCGGCCGCGAGGTCGAACAGCTGTTCGCGGCCGCCGTTGCGCATGAACACGTACTTCCAGCGACCCTCGCGGACCATCCCGGTGAAGTTCGGGGGGAGCCGCGGCGTCCGGTGGTAGCCGAACAGCCGCTCGCGGGGCTCGGCGTCGCCCCGAATCGTCCCGAGCACGTCGACGCCGTCGCGGAGTTCCTGGTCGCCCGCGGCGGTCGTCGCGATGCCGAACAGGTCGGTCAGCGCCACGAGGTCGTCGCGGCGGTCGCCCTCCGGAAGCTCCGCGGGCCAGCTCACGAGGAACGGGACGCGACACGACGACTCGAAGAACGACGACTTCTCCCAGCCGCGGTGGTCGCCGAGGAGTTCGCCGTGGTCCGAGAAGAAACAGATGAGGGTGTTGTCGGCGTCGTCGCGGGCCTCGACCGCGTCGAGCAGGCGGCCGATGCGGCGGTCGACCTCCGATATCATCCCGTAGTAGTACGCCTTGATGACCCGGACGGTGGTGTCGTCGATGCCGCCTTCGCGGGTCGTCCAGAAGTGGTGGTTCTGGGTGGGAATCTTCTCGTCCATGTGGTCGGTTTCGAGGTCGCCTTTCACCGGGTTTTCGAGCCGCTCGGGGTCGTACATCCGGTCGAAGGGCGGCGACGGCGCGAACGGCGGGTGCGGCGGTTCGTACGAGACGAGGCCGAAGAACGGTTCGTCGGTGTCGCGGCCGATGAGGTCGACCGCGCGGTCGGTCATCCACGCCTCGTAGTTGTCGTCCGGCGGGAGCCGGTTCTGTTGGGGAAGGTGGACCATCGAGCCCTGTCGGGCGGTCGTCTTGACCTCGTGGCCGGTCTCCTCGCGGAACGCCTCGAAGCTCAGGCGGTGGTCGTAGCCGAGGTCGATGTCGCGGGGATGGGCGTGATACTTCCCGACGAGGAACGTCCGGTAACCCCGCTCGCGCATGCTCCGGGCGAGGAAGGGGCCGCACCGGTCTTCGAGGTGTCGCGCGTCGCGCTTTTCGTTCCCGAGGTAGCCCGTCGAGACGGCCTCGCAGCCGGTTCGGATGGTGTGTCGCGCTGGGATACAGATTGGGTCGGGCGAGTAGGCGTTGGTAAAGGAGACGCCGCGGTCGACGAGTCGGTCGATGTTCGGGGTGTGGATTCGACTGTTTCCGAGCGCCTGAATCGTGTCCGACCGTTGCTGGTCAGTCATCACGAACAGGACGTTTGGGCGAGCATCACTCACGGCCGAACTCCGACCACCAGTAGTATAAAGATAGGCCACCGCGACGGTACGGGTACATGCCACCCGCAGCGAGTGCCTTCGACGTGACAGCCTACGCCGACTCGACCGACGACCTCCAGACCGAGGCGTTCCAGACGGCCATCGACGACTGCTCGGAGTCCGGCGGTGGAACCGTCACCGTCCCCAGCGGGACGTACACCGTCGGAACCGTCCATCTCCGAAGCAACGTGACGCTCTATCTGGAGGCCGGCGCGGTCGTCAGCCCCGCGAAGGACGAAGCCGAGTACACGGACAAGTTCATCGGCCCCGACAACGAGCGCATCTTCTTCCTCGCCGAGGACGTGGAGAACGTCACCATCGCCGGCGAGGGCGAGTTCGACGGCCTCGGAACCGAGTTCATGCGGATGGACACGCCGATTCAGGGCCACTCCAACGAGAGCGCGTCGCACCCGCTCATCTCGAACGGTCCCCACGAGGCGCGACAGGGCGACGCCTACCTCTCGCGGACGAAGGGGACCGAGGGCTGGCCCGTCGCGAAGCCCGACTTCCGCCCCGGTCCGATGTTCCGGTTCAACAACTGTACGAACGTCCGCATCCGCGACGTGACCATCCGCGACATGCCCGCGTGGACGCTGTCGTTCCACGGGACCGAGGAGGTCGACATCCGCGGCGTCGACATCCTCAACCACCTGCTCATCCCGAACTGCGACGGCATCGCGCTCGGCGACACGAAGAACGTCCACATCTCCGACTGCACCATCCAGTCGTGCGACGACAGCATCACCTTCGGCGCGCGACCCGACGAGCCGGTGACCTGCGAGGGCATCGTCGTGACGAACTGCACGCTCCGGTCGAGCGCCTGCGCCATCAAGTTCGGGTCGGGCACCGACGACACGATTCGCGACTGCCTGTTCCAGAACATCGTCGTTCAGGAGTCGAACCGCGGCCTCGGCATCCAGCACCGCGACTCGGGCGTCGTCGAGAACGTGCTTTTCACCGACATCGTCGTCAACTCCAACATGCTCCCCGGCCCGTGGTGGGGCAAGGGCGAACCAATCTACGTCACGTCGGTTCCGCGCGACGACGACACCGACCTCGGCGGGATTCGGAACGTGCGCTTTTCGAACATCGTCGCGCGCAGCGAGAACGGGGCGCTCGTCTACGGCTCCGAGGGCTCCGACATCGAGACCGTCGAGTTCGACAACGTCCGTATCGAACTCACCGGGAGCGAGCACGCCGACGAGGTGGGCGGTAACTTCGACCTCCAGCCGAGTTCTGTCGTCACGCCAATCTTCGCCAACGACATCGCCGGCGTCCACGTCGAGAACGCCCGCGACGTGACGATGCGCGACGTGACCGTCGAGTGGGACGACAGCGGCGACCTGCCCGACTACTACCGGAGCGGGCTGGCCTGCGAGGACGTTGACGGCCTGCTCGTCGACGGCTTCGTCGGCCGACAGGCCCACCGCGACGACGACGCGGCGGCGATTTCGCTCGTCGACACGACGGACATCACGGTTCGGAACTCCCGGGCGACAGAGGGGACCGAGACGTTCCTCTCGCTTTCGAACACGGACGGCGAACGCCTGTTCGTGAACAACGACCTCATCGACGCCGCCGACGCCGGCGACGTGGAGTCGTTCGAGCGGTCGGGGAACGCCCTCCCGCGGTAACCCGTACGTTCAAGCCGACGCGACAACGATAGACGAACGCGAAAACGCGTAGGCGAGTCCGCGGCGTTCGATTCGGTTCAGATAGCCGTATCACCGGCTGTGTCCGCTAAGACGGCTGTTCTCCCCGTGAACGGTGGTTTTTTGCCCCGAGCGGTCGACGGTCGAGTCGATGGTTCAAGAGCTAACGCTAGCCGAAGCCAAGACGATTCTCGACGCGGCGGAGGAGAAAGCCGAAGAACTCGGCGTCCCGCTGAACCTCGCGGTGACGAACAGCGAGGGGAACCTCCTCGGGTTCCGCCGGATGGACGGCGCGAAGCTCGTCGCGAGCAACATCGCACAGAACAAGGCCTACACCGCGGCCGCGGTCAAGAAGCCGACCCACGAACTGAAGGAAGGTGCCGAACCCGGCGGCGACGTGTACGGCCTCCACACCACCGACAACGGTCGCGTCGTCGTCTTCGGCGGCGGGTTCCCCGTCGAACACGACGGCGTCGTCGTCGGCGCGGTCGGTGCGAGCGGCGGAGCGGTGTCCGAAGACATGGAAGCGTCCCAAGCGGGGCTCGAGGCGTTCGAACCGCTCCGCTGAGACGCCCGCGTCGGAGTCGCCGAGTTCGGGTTCGGTTCCGACGACACCCAATCCAGCGTATCTGTCCTCACGGTCCCGTTTCGGTCAGAAGCGAACGTACGCCGAGCGGTCGGTCTCGGCCGCGTAGAGACACCCCGTCATGTCCGCGACGTAGAGCGTCGAACCGTCCGGACCGCCGAGCGTGCAGTTCGTCGGGCGGTTCTCGGGGAACGGGTGGCGTTCCAGCACCTCGCCCGACGGGGAGAAGACGTAAATCGATGGCCCCGGGCCGCTTTTTTCCCATCCGGCGCAGGCGACGATTTCACCCGACGCCGTGAGCGTCATGCCGTCGATACCCCGGTGGTCGCCGAAGTCGTGTAGTATCTCGCGGGGGCCGAGCGACCCGTCGTCCCGAATCGGGTAGGCTCGCAGGTCGGTCTCTTGGTCCGGGCCGTAAGTGCATTCTGCGACGTACAGTCGCGTCTCGTCCGGCGAGAGGAGGATACCGTTCGGACGGTCCATCTCGTCGGTGAGCTGGACGAGTCGCCAGTCGTCACCCGGGTCCGGTCGCTCGGCCCGGAAGACGGAAGTGTGGCCGAGCAACCCCCGGTCCTTGTCGTCGGGGTCGGTGAACCAGACGTCGCCGTCGCGGTCGATTTCGAGGTCGTTCGGCCCGTTGAGCGGCGTTCCTTCGAACTCGTCGACGACGACCGACGCGGGCTCGTCCGGGGCGAGCACGGCGATGCGGTGGCCCTCGGACCCACAGGCGTACAGCTCGCCGCCGAGGCCCTCGTGAAGCCCGACTGCGCCGGCGGTCGAGTCGATGTAGACGCCGGTCTCCCCCGTCTCGGGGTCGTATTCGAGGACCTGATGCTCCGTTATCTCCGTGAATCGAACCGCGTCGCCGGTCCAAATCGGACCCTCAGTCGCCCGGAACGGACCCGCGACTCGCTCGAACTCCCATGCCATCGAGTGGTCGTTCTTTCCACGGAGACTTAAACGTCGTCCGACGGGCTCGAAGTCGGTCGCTCGGTCGTTGGGTTCCATTTTGTCAATTCTAATTCCAATTTTAGAAACAAGACGGGGAGAACTGTCGCAACAAAATCGACGCAGCACTGTCCGAATTCCGGATCCCGTCACAGAACAGAACCCGAAAAATAGTACAAATATCTTGATAATTTTCAAAAACAACCATAAATACATCATGTTGATTTTCCGAGTGGAATATATTTTAGAAATATTTTCCCACATATAGGCCTTAATTAAATTATTTTATCCATATTAAGTCAGTTTTGTATTCCAAATATATTGTTTTTGCAAGTATTTATTCTGATTTAGATATGTCTCGCATAGAAATACCAATTAAGATTTTAACATAGTATTTTGATAAGAATTCGTGAGTCACCAACCGGTAACGATATCCTCGGAAATCGCGACTCGTCGCGGAGGCGAAGGTGAATCGCGGATGCGCGTGTGAGAGAGTAGTCGACGGCGGAGAAACCGACCCCGGTCGTTCCCCGCGACAGGACGTGGTTCCGTAGAGGTGGGCGGTGTCGGTCGATTACCACCGCAAGCCGAGTGGTGTGCTAGAAGACACACAACCACGTTGTTCCATATTGTTCATACAGCATTCCACTTTGAACCTAGAATATTATTTTAGGTTACTATACGGTGCCTTTATGTGCCATTGCAACTCTGTGAGAATGAGTAACGTATGTCGAGAAAGGACATCACACAGACGCGGTCGCAGGTGGGGTCGAAATCGGAGTCAATCCGCGCTCGGTTCGGAGACGCGGCGAGTCGTCGGAACTTCCTCAAGGTCCTCGGGACGGCCGGCATCGCCGGCCTCGCCGGCTGTTCCGGGGGCGGTGAGAGCTACAACGGTGAAGAGCAGACGACGGCCTCGGGCGGCGACGGCGAGGGGACGGGGACGGAGACGACATCCGGCGGTGACTCGAGTAGTTCGACGCTCCGCATGAGCGCGACCCAGCGCTTCGGGACCGTCGACCCCGCGAAGGGGACGGACTACACGCAGGTGCTCGCGTTGGTCAACCTCTACGACCCGCTCGTGTTCCCCGACACGGAGGGGAACCTACAGGGACACCTCGCCGAGGACTGGACCGTCTCGGACGACAACCGGACCTACACGTTCACGCTCCGCGAGGGCGCGACATTCCACAGCGGCAACCCCGTCACGGCGGAGGACGTGCAGTTCTCTGCCGAGCGGTTCCTCGATATCAACCAGGGCTACTCGTCGCTGCTCGGTAACGTGCTCTCGAAGGAGAACGTGACCGTCGAGGACGAGCGGACCGTGTCGTTCACGCTCGACCGCGTCCACTCGCCGTTCCTCGCGACGCTCGTGTTACTGTTCGTCGTCGACAAACAGCAGGTCCTCGACAACGCCGAGGACGGCGACTTCGGCGACCGCGGCGACTACGCCCAGTCGTTCCTCAACGACAACGACGCCGGCTCCGGCCCGTACGAGCTCGCGGGCTTCGAGCGGCAGGCCCAGATCTCGTTCAGCCGCTACGCGGACTACTGGGGCTCGTTCAAAGACGGCGCGTACGACAACGTCGTCGTCCAGATCATCACCAACGACCCGACGGTTCGCTCGCTGATGAAGACGGGCGAACTCGACATGTCGAGCCAGTACCAAAGCGAGGAGACCTACGAGGCCCTCGCGGCCGAAGACGACATCCGCGTCGAGTCGGTCCCGACGGTGACGACGTTCTACTTCAAAATCAACACCCAGAAGGCACCGACCGACGACCCCGCCGTCCGCGAGGCGATGGCCTACGGCTTCGACTACGAGACGGCGCGTAACGAAATCGCGCCGGGGTCGCTCCCCGCGCAGGGGCCGCTCCCGACGTCGTTCGGCGTCCACAACGACGACATCGTCCAGCCGACCTACGACCCCGAGAAGGCGCGGCAGATTCTCGCCGACGCCGGCTACGAGGAGGGCGACATCACCGTCCAGAACACCTACGTGAAGGACTACGGCCTCGAAGAGAAGATGGGCCTGCTCTTCCAGCAGAACATGGACGAAATCGGCATCAACGTCGAGTTGAACCCCCAGACGTGGGGAACGATGACCGAACTCGCGACGAGCGTCGAGGGGACGCCGCACATCAACCAGGTGTTCTACGGTCCGGTGTACCCCTCGCCGGACACGGTGTTCTACAACCAGTACCACTCTGAAGCCGCCTCGACGTGGATGAGCATGGAACACCTCGAAGACGAGGCGGTCGACTCCCTCATCGACGAAGCGCGCTCGACGGTCGACGCCGACGCCCGCGCCGAACTGTACGCCGAGGTGCAAGAGCGCATCGCGAACCAGTTCCCCGCCCTGTTCATCTTCGTCCAGTCGAAGAAGCACGCCTTCGCGGACGACGTGAAGGGCTACACGTTCCGGCCGTCGATGAGTTTCGACTACTGGTTCCCCGACTTCTACCAAGAATGAAGTACTGGCAGTACCTCGTGCGCCGGCTCGCGGGCATCCTCGTGAGTCTCATCGGCCTGTCGATAATCATCTTCACCACGTCACGAGTGCTCCCCGGGAACCCCGCGCGGATGGCCCTCGGCGCGCTCGCATCCGAAGAACAGGTGCAGGCGCTCGCCGCCGAGATGGGACTGAACAAGCCGATTCCCCTGCAGTACCTCGACTACATGCGAGGGCTGCTCGTCGGCGACCTCGGGACGAGCCTCGAGACCAAGCGCGCGGTCAGCACCGACATCGTCTACTACCTGCCGGCGACGCTCGAACTCATCACGGTGTCGATGTTCCTCACCGTCGTCATCGGGATTCCGCTCGGCGTCATCGCCGCGCAGAACAAAGACGGGCTCACCGACAACGCGACGCGGCTCGTCGCGTTCTTCAGCGTGAGCGTACCCGGCTTCTTCATCGCAATCATGTTCCAGTTGCTGTTCGGCTACCTGCTCGAATGGCTCCCCATCACGGGGCGGCTCGGCTCGGAGTTCGGCTCGGGCGTCTCGCGGTTCACGGGCTTCCTGCTCGTGGACACCCTGCTGTCCGGGAACCTCGCGGCCCACGTCGACGCGTGGGCGCACATCATCCTCCCGGCGCTTGCGCTCTCGCTCGCCGGTATCGGACAGGTGATGCGCATCACTCGGTCGAGCATGATAGACGTGAAAGACCAGGACTACGTCGAGGCCGAACGCGGCTTCGGCCTCCCCTCGTGGCTCGTCACGTACAAGTACACGCTCAAGAACGCGTTCATTCCGACGCTCACGATTCTGGGGCTGTTGTACGCCTCGCTTCTGGGGAACGCGTTCCTCATCGAACTCGTCTACTCGTGGCCCGGTCTCGCGTCCTACGGCGTCACCGCGGTGCTGAACAACGACTTCAACGCCGTCGTCGGCGTCACGATGACCATCGGCGTCGCGTTCGTGAGCATCAACTTCCTCGTCGACGTGCTGCTGGGTCGCGTTGACCCGCGCATCAGACTGGCGATGGAGGAGGCGACATGAGCGCCGAGTCCGCGGGCGTCCTCGACCGGTTCGTCTCGGCCGAGCGCCGCGAACTCTGGCAGCGGTCGTGGAAGCGCTTTACGAGCAGGCCGATGAGCGTCATCGGTCTCGGAATCATCATCGCCATCATCTTGCTCGCCGTCTTCGCGCCCGTCGTCGCGCCGTACCCCGAACACGCCGGGAAGTTCACCGACTTCTCGAACACGCTCCAGCCGCCGAGCCTCGACCACCCGCTGGGGACCGACCACGTCGGCCGCGACGTGCTCTCGCGAATCCTCTTCGGCTACCGGCTGTCGCTCATGCTCGTGGGCGTCGTCCTCGGCTTCGGCGTCCCCGTGGGCGTGCTGCTCGGCCTCGTCGCCGGCTACTACGGCGGCTGGGTCGAGACGATTATCATGCGGGCGACCGACACGGCGCTCGCCTTACCGCCGCTCGTGATGGCGTTGGCCATCACCTCGGCCTTAGAGCCGACGCTGACGAACGCGATGATAGCTATCGCGGCGCTGTGGTGGACGTGGCACGCCCGCCTCGTCCAGAGTATCGTCGCCAGCGAGCGCGGCGAGGAGTACGTGCAGGCCGCGAAGCTCGCCGGCGCGAGCACCCCGCACATACTCTTCCGGGAGATTCTCCCGAACACGCTGTCACCGATTCTGGTCAAGGTGACCCTCGACGCGGGCTTCGTCATCCTCATCGGCGCGGGCCTGTCGTTCATCGGCGTCGGCGTCCAGCCGCCCCAGCCCGGCCTCGGGACGATGGTCAGCCAAGGAACGTCCTACCTGCCCGACTCGTGGTGGGTAAGCGTCTTCGCCGGGCTCGCCATCTTCGTCCTCGTGATGGGGTTCAACATGCTCGGCGACGGGCTGCGTGACCTCTTCGACGTGGAGGTGAACCGATGAAACTCGACGAGCCGGTCGCCGAGAACCCGCTTTTGACCGTCGAGGACCTCGAAGTCGGCTTCGAGTCGTTCGACGGCTTCGCGGAGGTCATCGACGGCGTCAACCTCTCTATCGGCAAGGGCGAGGTCGTCACCATCGCCGGCGAGACCGGCTGCGGCAAGTCGGTGACGATGAAGTCCATCCTCCGCCTGCTCAACCAGCCGCCCGCCCGCGTCAGCGGCGAAATCACGTTCGACGGGACGGAGCTGCTGTCGCTTTCGGACCGCGAGTTCGAGCGCGTCAAGGGCCAGCGGATGAGCCTCGTCTTCCAGGACCCGATGTCGAGCCTGAACCCGACGTTCACCATCGGGGAACAGCTCACCGACACCGCGCAGTTCGGCGGCGACAGCGACACGGGCGTCGTGGAGTTCTTCCGCCGCCGCTTCAGCGGCGAGCGCAACGAGGCGCGCGAGCGCGTCTTGGAGATGCTCCGCGAGGTTCAGATGCCGGACCCCGAGAACATCATGGACTCGTACCCGTCGCAGCTGTCCGGCGGGATGCGTCAGCGCGCGCTCATCGCGCAGGCCCTGCTGAACGAGCCGGACCTGCTCATCGCCGACGAAATCGGTACCGCGCTGGACGTGACGATTCACGACCAGATTCTCGACCTGCTGAAGGACCTCATCGAGAACCACGACCTGAGCGTCCTGATGATCACCCACAACCTCGGCGTCGCTCGACAGGTGAGCGACCGCGTGTACGTCATGTACGGCGGCCGCATCGTCGAAACCGCGCCGACAGACGAGCTGTTCGAGAACCCGAAACACCCCTACACGCAGGGGCTCATCGCGTCGATTCCGCGCCTGACGGGCGACGAGATGGCGACCGGTATCGACGGCTCGATTCCCGAGTACCTCGACCCGCCGCCGGGCTGTCGGTTCGCGCCGCGGTGTCCCTACGCCACCGCCGAGTGCGAGCAGGCCCGCCCGGAGATGTACGAGCGCGGCCCGCAGACCGGTGTCGAGTGCGTTCTCTACGACGAGGCCGTCCCGGCGTCCGAGCGGCCGACCGTCGAAGAGACCCGGAGCCACATGACCCGGCGACCGGGCAAGCAGAAGGGGGGTGACTGACGTGTCCGAACCCCTGCTCGAAGTCGACGACCTCGAGAAGTACTTCCCCGTCAAAAGCGGCATCATCAAGCGCACGTCCGACTACGTGAAGGCGGTCGACGGCGTCTCGTTCGACATCGAGCGCGGCGAAACCCTCGCGCTCATCGGCGAGTCCGGGTCCGGAAAGAGCACCGTCGCGCGGACAATTATCGGCCTGACCGGCGCGACCGGCGGGACCGTCAGGTTCGACGGCGAGGACATCACGAACGCGACCGACGAGCAACTGGCTCGCCTCCGGTCGCGCGTCCAGATGGTGTTTCAGGACCCCACGTCGAGTCTGAACCCACGGCGGACTATCGGCAAGTCGCTCGCGGTCCCGCTGAAGGCCCGCGGCGTGGCGACGTCCGACCTCCGGGAGCGCGTGGTCGACCTGCTCGAACGCGTCGAGTTGAACGACGAGTACTGGAACAAGTACCCGCACGAACTCTCCGGCGGGCAGAAACAGCGGGTGAACATCGCCCGCGCGCTCGCGGTCGAGCCGGAACTGCTCTTGCTCGACGAGCCGACGAGCGCCCTCGACGTGAGCGTGCAGGCGAAGATTATCGCGCTCCTCGAGGACTTACAGGAGGAGTTCGGACTCACTTACCTGTTCATCACCCACGACCTCTCTCTGGTCCGCAACTTCGCCGACGAGACGGCCGTGATGTACCTCGGCGAGATTCAAGAACGCGGCCCCACGGAGGAGGTCTTCCAGCGGCCGCGACACCCCTACTCGCGGGCGCTCCTCTCCGCGATTCCCGTCACGACCGACGAGGAAGAGGCGTACAAGCCGCGACACGAACCGCTCCGGGGCGAAATCCCGAGCCCGCGGGACGTTCCCACGGGCTGTCGGTTCCACACGCGGTGTCCCTACGCGACGGACGCGTGTTCGACCGACGAACCGCAGTTCGTCGCGGTCGACGCCGGACCCAGCGTCCGGTGTCACATCTACGACGAGGCGTACGCCGACGCGTTCGACGACGTGCCCGAGGTGGCCGTCGCGGCGGTCGCCGACGAGACAGTCGCATCGAACACCCACGAACCATGAAGATAACCACAGACAACATCGACGACTTCGCCACCGGCGCGACCGTCCTCGGGACCGGCGGCGGGGGCGACCCCTACATCGGGAAGCTGATGGCACAGCAGGCAATCGAAGAGCACGGCCCCGTCGACCTCATCGACCCGCGGGACGTGCCCGACGACGCGCTCGTCATCCCGAGCGCGATGCTCGGCGCACCGACCGTGATGGTCGAGAAGATGCCGAAGGGAACCGAGGCGCTGGCCGCCTTCGAGGCGCTCGAAACGCACCTCGGACAGGAGGCCTACGCGACGATGAGCATCGAGGCGGGCGGGCTGAACAGCACCGTCCCCATCGCCGTCGCCGCCGCGCTCGGGCTTCCCCTCGTGGACGCCGACGGCATGGGCCGGGCGTTCCCCGAGGTGCAGATGGTGACGCTCACGATGGGCGGCGTCAGCGCCACCCCGATGAGCATCGCCGACGAGAAGGGCAACTCGCTTCTCGTGAACACCGTCAGCAACGAGTACGCCGAGGCGTTCGCCCGCGTGACGAGCATCGAGATGGGCGGCGCGTGCATGATAGGCACCTACGCGCTCTCCGGCTCGGAGGTCCGCGAGCACGCGATTCTCGACTCGATGTCCCTCGCCCACGACATCGGCGAGGCGATTCGCACCGCCAAGCACCGCTCGCAGGACCCCGTCGAGGCGGTCCTCGACCTCACGGACGGCTACGAACTGTTCGCGGGGAAGATAACTGACGTGGAGCGCCGGACCGAAGGCGGCTTCGCGGTCGGCGAGGCGACCCTCGACGGCATCGACGACTGCGAGGGCCGGACGTTCACCCTCGACTTCCAGAACGAGAACCTCGTCGCCCGCGACTCGGAGCGCGGCGTCGTGGCGAGCACCCCCGACCTGATTACCGTCCTGGACGCCGAGACGGGCGACCCCGTCACCACCGAGCGACTCGCCTACGGCCACCGGGTGCGGGTCATCGGGATGCCGTGTTCGCCGAAGTGGCGGACCGACGAGGGACTCGACCTCGTCGGGCCGGGGTACTTCGACTACAGCATCGACTACGAACCAATCGAAACTCTCCAGCAACCCAAACATGACTGACTACCGAATCGGAATCGACGTCGGCGGCACCAACACGGACGCCGTCGTCATGGACGGCGACGACAACCTCCTCGCGAAGACGAAGACCCCAACCACGGAAGACATCACGTCGGGCATCCTCAACGCCCTCGACGTGGTCCTCGACGACAGCGGTGTCTCCGAGGACGAACTCGACTACGTGATGCTCGGCACCACCCACGCGACGAACGCCATCACGGAGCGCCGCGGCCTCAACGAGGTCGGCGTCATCCGCATCGGCGCGCCCGCGACCCAGAGCATCCGGCCGCTCTTGGAGTGGCCCGACGACCTCGCCGAGGCAATCGGCAACAACGTCGCCATCCTCGACGGCGGCCACGAGTTCGACGGCCGCCTCCTCAACGACCTCGACGAGGAGCAGGTCAGAGCGCAGGTTCGCGAGTTCGCCGACGTGGACGCCTTCGCCGTGACGAGCGTCTTCTCGCCCGTCCGCGACGACCACGAGACGCGGGTCGCCGAACTCATCCGCGAGGAGGTCGGCGACGACGTACCCATCTCCGTCTCGAACGAGATCGGGAGCGTCGGCCTGCTCGAACGTGAGAACGCGACAGCGCTCAACGCCGCGCTCACCAGCGTCGCCTCGGAGGCCGCGAACGCCTTCGTCGACGCGATGAACGAACGCGGCATCGACGCGAACCTCTACTTCGGCCAGAACGACGGGACGCTGATGAGCGTCGACTACGCCATCCGCTACCCCATCTTCACGGTCGCCAGCGGCCCCTCGAACTCGGTCCGGGGCGCGGCGTACCTCTCCGCGGTCGAAAACGGCATCATCGTCGACGTGGGCGGCACGACCACCGACGTGGGCGCGGTCACCGAGGGCTTCCCCCGCGAGAGCAGCGTCGCCGTCGAAATCGGCGAGGTGAAGACCAACTTCCGCATGCCCGACATCATCGCCATCGGCATCGGCGGCGGCTCCATCGTCTCGACCGACGACGGCGTCACCGTCGGCCCCCAGAGCGTCGGCTACAAACTGACCGAGGAGGCGAAGTGTTTCGGCGGGGAGACGCTGACCGCGACCGACCTCGAAGTCGCCGCCGGCACCATCGACATCGGCTCCGAGACGCCGGACGTCGACGGTGAAATCGTCGAGGCCGCCCGCGAGTACGTCAGAGAGCGCGTCGAGCGCGAGGTCGACCGCATGAAGACGAGCGCCGACCCCGTCCCCGTGGTCATCGTCGGCGGCGGGAGCATCCTCGTCCCCGACGACATCGCGGGCGCGAGCGAGGTCCACAAGCCCGACCACTACGAGGTCGCCAACGCCGTCGGCGTCGCCATCGCGCAGGTCTCCGGCGAGGTCGACCGCATCTACAGCCTCGACGAGATGGACCGCGAGGAGGCCATCCAGCACGCGAAAGACGAGGCCACCGACAACGCGCTCGCCGCCGGCGCGGACGCCGACAGCGTGGACATCGTCGACGTCGAGGAGGTCCCGCTTTCGTACCTGCCCGGCAACGCGGTGCGAATCAAGGTGAAGGCCGCCGGGGCGCTCGACCACTGATGACGGTCGAAATCGGCGTCGAGGAGATAGAAGACATCGCGCTCGGCGCGACTGTCCTCGGCACCGGCGGCGGGGGCGACCCCCACGTCGGCAAACTCGTCGCGAAGCAGGCCATCGAGGAGTTCGGCCCCGTCGAACTCCTCCCCCCGGACGAACTGGACGCGGACGACTTCGTCATCCCGACCGCCCAGATGGGCGCGCCGACCGTCTCGGTCGAAAAGCTCCCGAGCGGGCGGGAGGCCGTCGCCTCGATGGAGCGAATCGAGCGCGAACTCGGGAAGACCGCCGACGCGACGATGCCGATCGAGTGCGGCGGCATCAACTCGACGTTCCCCTTCGCCGTCGCGGCCCGCCGCGGACTTCCCGTGGTAGACGCCGACGGCATGGGACGCGCCTTCCCCGAACTCCAACACGAGACGTTCAACATCTACGGCGTCAGCGGGACGCCCGCGGCCGTCAGCGACGAGCAGGGGAGCACCTGCCTCATCGAGACGGAGGACAACGACCAGTTGGAGTGGCTGGCCCGCGGCGTCACCGTCAGGATGGGCGGCGTCGCCTACGTCTCGGACTACCCGATGACCGGGACGCAGGTCAAAGAGACCGCCATCCCCGACACGATGTCGCTCGCGAAGAACCTCGGTCGCGCGCTCCGACTCGCCGAAGACGACGCGATGAGCGCCATCCGCGAGGTGACCCGCGAGTCGATTTACGGCGAGGCGCGGTCGCTGTTCGAGGGGAAAATCGTAGACGTTCAGCGCCGCACCGAACGCGGGTTCGTCTTCGGCCACGTCGATATCGACGGCCTCGACGGCGACGAGGGCTCGACGATGCGCATCGAGTTCCAAAACGAGAATCTCGGCGCGGCGGTCGACGGGAGCTACGTGGCGACCGTCCCCGACCTCATCACCGTCCTCGACCGCGAGACGGGCGGTCCGATTCCGACCGAGAGCCTCCGGTACGGGGCGCGAGTCCGCGTGCTCGGCATCAGGACGCCCGAGATAATGCGGACGCCCGCCGCGCTCGACGTGTGGGGGCCGGCGTCGTTCGGCCTCGACGCGACCTACGAACCACTCGCGGACCACCCATGAGTTTCGACATCCCACACCTGACGGAGATAACGCTCGACGACCTCGAAGCGCTCGGCACCGGCGCGGGCATCCTCGGCACCGGCGGCGGCGGCAACCCCCGCCTCGGCCGACTGCGCCTGCAGACGCTCCTCGAAGACGACGCCTACCCCGACTCGGTCGAACTGGTCGACCCGCGGGACCTGCCGGCCGACGCCACCGTGGCGAGCGTCGGCGGGATGGGCGCGCCCACCATCAGCGTCGAGAAGTTCGCCGGCGGCGACGAGGAAGTGCAGTCGCTTCGGGCCATCGAGGAGCTTTCCGGCGAGACGGTCGACGCGCTCATCCCCGGCGAAATCGGCGGCGCGAACAGCATGGCCCCGCTGTGCGTGGCGGCGATGACCGACCTCCCCGTGGTCGACGCCGACGGCATGGGCCGGGCGTTCCCCGAGCTACAGATGGACACGTTCTTCATCTACGGGACGCCCGTGAACTACGCGGCGACGACCGACGAGCGCGGCAATCAGGTCGTCTACCGAGACATCGACTCGGCCAAGCGCCTCGAAGACCTCGCGCGGGCCATCACCGTTCAGATGGGCGGCCGCTCGGGCTACGCCTTCCCGCTCATGACCGGCGCGTTCGTCTCGGAGTACGCGGTACCCCACACCGTCTCACTCGCCACCGAACTCGGGCGGACGGTCGAACGCGCCCGCGACGCCGGCACCGACCCCGTCGACGCCGGCCGCGAACTCCTCGGCGGCGAGGAGCTGTTCGCCGGCAAAATCGTGGACGTACACCGTCGCAACCGCGACGGCTTCGCTCTCGGGAGCGTCACGCTCACCGGGTTGGACGAGGACGCGACCCTCGAAATCGAGTTCCAAAACGAGTTCCTCGTCGCGCGGGACGACGACGGCGAGCTTCTCACGACCGTCCCCGACCTCATCTGCCTCGTCGACACCGACACCGGCGCGCCGGTCATGACCGACGCCCTGCGGTACGGCCAGCGCGTCCGCGTCCTCGGCGTGCCCGCGCCCGAACTGCTCACGACGCCCGAGGCGCTCGACGTCATCGGCCCCGAAGCGTTCGGCTACGAGATCCCCTACGACCCACTCCCGCGGGACGAGACCGGGTGGTGACGACGCAGTCGCCGCAGTCCCACCGCCGTCCGAACCGCTGAATCGCCCTCGACGCCGCGTTTCGCGCGGCGTCCCGCGACCGAACTAACTCGTACCACCACCCCGCCCCGACGCGTTGACTAGCCAATTCGGCACAACTTACGTGTCGTTTTGATTCGATTACGCCACCAGCAGTTTCAAATCGCACCCCCGAATACATCCGACCATGGAAAACCCCGACCTCACGTCCGCCGACGCCCCGTCCGACCCGAACACGCCGGAGGCGGTCCTCGAAAACTACCTCGACGAGCACGACTACGAGATATTCCGCGCGCTCAACGAGAACGGCCGCATCTCAGACACGGAGCTCGCCGAGCGCGTCGGCCTCTCCCGGACCGCGGTTCGTCGCCGCCGCGAGAAGCTTCAAGAGAGCGACGTGCTCGAAATCCTCGCGGTCATCGTCCTCCAGGAGGCCGACCTCGCCGACGCACAGGTGCTCGTCTCGTTCAACCAGCACGTCTCTTCGGACGTGCGGACCGAGTTCATCACGATGCTCATCGACGAGGGACTCGTCTACAACACGAGTTCCTGTCTCGGCGAGTACGACCTCGTCTTCAGCGCGTGGCACACCGACCTGAACGCGCTGAAGGAGTACGTCTGGGACCTCTTCGACGGTGAGGAAATCGTCGACGACTACACCATCATCCCGCTTCTGAAGACGTGGAAGGCGTGGGACAAAGAGCTGGACCGCCCCTGAATCGGTCGGTAGCGCGGGAGGGAGGACTCTTTTCAGGCCAGGTCGTCCAGCGCGACTCGGAGCGCGTCGACGGCCTCGCCGAGTTGCGCCTGCGAAATCGTCAGCGGCGGCTGGAAGCGCATGACGTTCTTGTAGTAGCCGCCGACGCCCATGACGACGTTGGACTCCTCGCGGAGGTGCTCGCCGACCGCGGCGGCGAGTTCCTTGTCGGGGGCGGGAGCGACGTGCTGCGGGCCGGTCGTCTCCGGGTCGACGAGTTCGATTCCCTGCATCAGTCCGAGGCCGCGGGCCTCGCCGACCACGTCGTAGTCCGATTCGAGCGTGGCGAGTTCGGCCGAGAGCCACTCGCCGTTCTCGCGGGCGGTGTCGATGATACCGTTCTCCAGTTCCTCGATAGTCGCCAGTGCGGCCGCGCAGGCGACGGGGTTGCCGCCGAACGTCGAGAGGTGGTCGCCGGAGCCGAACGCGTCGGCGATTTCCGCGGGGGCCGTGAACGCGCCGAGGGGCAGACCGTTGGCGATGCCCTTCGCCTGCGTCAGGATGTCCGGTTCGACCCCGAAGTGCTCGCTGGCGAACAGTTCGCCGGTGCGGCCGTAGCCGGTCTGGACCTCGTCGGCGATGAGGAGCGCGCCGTGGTCGTGGGCGATGTCCCGGACGCGCTTGAGCCACGCCTCCGAGGGGACGACGATGCCGGCCTCGCCCATGACGGGTTCGACGACGACCGCCGCGAGGTCGCCGCTGGTGTGCGAGCCGATGACCCGTTCGAGCGCGTCGGCGCAGTCCGCGCCGCAGGTGTCGCCGTCGCAGCGGGGGCAGCGGTAGGCGTACGGCGGCGCGGTGTGAGCCACGTCGTTAATCGTCGGGGCCATGTCCTGCTTGTAGGCCCTGTTGCCGGTGAGCGCGAGGCTTCCGAGGGTTCGGCCGTGGAAGCCCATCTCCAGCGAGATGACCTCCTTGGAGCCGGTGTACTTCCGGGCGAGCTTGATGGCCCCCTCGACCGCCTCAGTGCCGGAGTTGCAGAAGAAGGACTTCTGGAGGTCGCCCGGCGTCACCTCGGCGATAGTCTCCGCGAGGTCGGCTACCGGCCGGTTCGGGTGGACGTACGAACAGCCGTGAACGAACTCCTCTAACTGCTCGGTCGCGGCCTCGACGACGGCCTCGTTGTTGTGTCCGACGTTCGTCACCGAGATGCCGGAGAACACGTCGAGGTACTCGTTGCCGTCGAAGTCCTCGAGGGTGCAACCGGACGCCCGCTCGACCGGGACGTTCAGCGATTTCCAAATCGGCATGAGGTAGTCGTCGTACGCCGCCTCGACCGACGAGTTCGTCTCCCGTTCTCTCATGAACACAAAGTCTAAACTGAATCCTAATAAATTATTCTGTATGGGATAAAGTTCAAATCTACTCGTCGGCTTCGGTCACGAAACGGTCGCGCGGAACCCGAACGTGGCTGGATACCTCGTACTCGACTCCGTTCGCCACCGAGGACGTGTTGAACACAGTCCAAATAATCCCACTCTACTGGAACATTTATCAATATATGGGACGACAGTCGGGGCAAGCGGGAGTCGCGAGCGACCGCCGCGCTCCCGAGAGCCGACCATGAAATCCATCAACCCCGCAACCGAGGAAGTCATCGAGACGCACGAGGAACACGACGAGGCGACGGTCGACGCGCGCTTGGACGCCGCGTGGGACCGGTTCGAATCGTGGCGCGAGACCCCGATTTCGCGGCGCGAGAAGTTGCTCGCGTCCGCGGCCGACGTGCTGCGCGAGCACAGCGAGGAGTACGCGAGCCTGATGACAGAAGAGATGGGCAAGCCCATAGCGCAGGCGGTCTCCGAGGTCGAAAAGTGCGCGTGGGTCTGCGACTACTACGCCGAACACGCCTCCGAGTTCCTGCAGGACGAGCACATCGGCACCGTGCCGGGGTCGAAGACGTACGTCTCCTCCGAGCCCATCGGCCCGGTGCTCGCGGTGATGCCGTGGAACTTCCCGTTCTGGCAGGTGTTCCGGTTCGCGGCCCCGCACATCACCGCCGGCAACGTCGCCGTGCTCAAGCACGCGCCGAACGTCTTCGGCTGTGCCGACGCCATCGCCTCCGTCTTCGAGCGGGCGGGCTATCCCGACGACGTGTTCACCTCGCTGCAGATTCCCGCCGAGCGCGTCGCCGGCGTCATCGAAGACGACCGGGTTCGGGGCGTGAGTCTGACCGGAAGCACCCGCGCCGGGCGGGCCGTCGCGGAGACGAGCGGCCGCGAACTCAAGCCGACGGTGCTCGAACTCGGCGGGAGCGACCCGTTCATCGTCCTCGACGACGCGCCGCTCGAAGCGACCGCGAAGCAGGCCGCGCGGGCACGAACCCAGAACAACGGCCAATCGTGTATCGCCGCGAAGCGCTTCCTCGTCCACGAGGGCGTCTACGACGAGTTCGTCGAACGCTTCACGGAAGAGATGCGCGCGCTGACCGTCGGCGACCCAACGGACCCCGAGACTGATGTGGGGCCACAGGCGAGAGCAGACCTCATGGAGACGCTCCACGAACAGGTCACGGCGTCCGTCGACGCCGGCGCGACGCTCCGACTCGGCGGCGAACCGCTCGACCGACCCGGCCACTACTATCCGCCGACGGTGCTGACCGACGTGCCCGACGGCGCGCCCGCGAGGACCGAGGAACTGTTCGGTCCCGTCGCCACCGTCATCAGGGTCGAAGACGAGGAGGACGCGGTCCGCGTGGCGAACGACACGCCCTTCGGCCTCGGCGCGAGCGTCTGGACGGCCGACGCCGAACGCGGCGAGGCGCTCACGACGAGGCTCACCGCGGGCAACGTCGCCGTCAACCACATCGTCGCGTCGGACCCGCGGGTCCCGTTCAGCGGGACGAAAAACTCGGGCTACGGGACCGAACTCTCCCGACACGGGATTCGAGAGTTCGTCAACACGAAGACGGTCTGGGTCGAGGACGCGCCCGCCGACGAGTAACCGAACAGGAACTCGGCGCGACAGCCGCGACAACACCGGCGGCGACGCCCGGAAGGCGAATCAAACCGAATCGAACGCGGACGCTTTTTTTCGATTCTGCGAGTTGACTACCATTCGAACCGCCGGCCGTTTGCCGATTTTCCGGTGAATCGTCGGCCAGTTTGTCGTTCCAGACCATGATTCTCTATTGAACTGTGTTCCTTATTTCCTCTAAAAATTGAACACAGTAAGATATATAGTGAGTAAGTTAGAATGTGGTGATGTCAATCATAACCATGACAGGAAAACTCTCACGCGTCCTCTCGAAGCGCGACGTGTTCGTGCTCGCGCTCGGGGCGATGATCGGATGGGGTTGGATCGTACAGACGGGGTACTTCATCGACCAGAGCGGCGTCACCGGCGCGATTTCGGCGTTCGTCCTCGGTGGGTTCATGGTGTTCGTCGTCTCGCTCATCTACGGCGAACTCGCCTCGGCGATGCCCTTCGTCGGCGGCGAACACGTCTACAGCATGCGGGCGTTGGGGCCGGCCGGCTCGTTCGTCTGCACGTGGGCGATAATCTTCGGCTACATCAGCGTCGTCGCGTTCGAGGCGGTGGCGCTCCCGAGCGCCCTCGCGTACATCGTCCCCGGTTTCAACGTGTTCGAACTCTGGACGGTCGCCGGCCAGCCGGTCTACGGCACGTGGGTGGCGACGGGCGTCATCGGCTCCGTGGTCATCACGTACCTCAATTACCGGGGGGTCCGCCCGGCCGCGCAGTTCCAGGCGATTCTCGCGCTCGTCATCACGCTGTCCGGCCTGACGCTCCTCCTCGGCGCGCTGTTCAACGGCACCTCGCCGTCGTCGCCGCCGCTCGCGGGAGCCGGCATCGGCGGCGTGTTCACGGTCGCCATCATGACGCCGTTCATGTTCGTCGGCTTCGACGTGATTCCGCAGGCCGCGGGCGAGGCCGACGTGTCGCCGAAGCTCCTCGGCGGGCTCATCGGCCTCTCGGTCGCCTGCGCCGCCGCGTTCTACATCGCCGTCATCTGGGCGGCCGGACAGGTCGCCACGGGCGCGACGCTCGTCGAGAGCTCGCTCCCCGCGGCGACGGCGATGGAAATCGCGTTCGACAGCGTGACCATCGGCCGCATCATGGCGCTGGCCGGCCTCGCGGGCATCCTCACGAGCTGGAACGGCTTCGTCCTCGGAGCCAGTCGCGCCATCTACGCGATGGCCGACTCGAACATGCTCCCCGAGCGGCTCGCGACGATTCACGACGACCACGACACGCCGTCGACCGCAATCGTGCTCGTCGGCGGCCTCGCGGCGCTCGCGCCCCTGTTCGGCGAGCAGATGCTCGTGTGGGTCGTCAACGCCGGGGGCCTCGGCATGGTGTCGGCGTGGTTCCTCGTCGTCGTCTCGTTCCTCGTGCTCCGGTACCGCGACCCCGACTTCGACCGGCCGTTCAAGCTCCCGGCGGGCTACGCGGTCGGCGCTCTCGGCCTGCTGCTGACGGTGTTCTTCGTCGGCCTCTACCTCCCCGGCTCGCCCTCGGCGCTGGCGTGGCCCTACGAGTGGGCGATGGTCGGCGGCTGGTGCCTGCTCGGCGTCGTCCTGTTGGCCGTCGCCGGCGGGCTTCCGACCCGGACGGAGGCCAAGGCGCACCTGAGCGCCCAGCAACTCGAAGACTAAGCCGCCTCCGGCGGTCGAAGCGCGGTGCGGTAGAATTCGGATGCGACGCGGACCGCGTTACGACACGTCGGGAAGCAGCGCGTCTTTCAGTTCTTCGAGTTCGTAGTCGTTCAGCGGGTTCGGCTCGTCCTTGATGGTCGTGATGACGAACGTCGAACTCGTCCGCGAAATCTCGTCTATCTCCTCGAACTCCGAGATGAGGTCCTCGACCATCGCGCGCGAGGCGAGGTGCGAAATCAGGACGAAGTCGGTGTCGCCGAGCGTGAAATACACCTGGTTGACGCCGGGCACCTCGCCGAGTTTGTCGCCGACCTCCTTGTGGTACTCCGAGCCGTACTCGGCCCAGACCTCGGTGATGAGCGTGAGATTCAGTCCGGCCTTCTCGAAGTCGATGTCGAAGATGTCGTTCTTGATGATTCCCTGCTCTTGGAGCCGTTCGAGGCGGTAGTGAACGGTCGACTTCGGGATGCCGGTCTCCTCGGTTATCCGGTCGGGACTCCCCGATTCGAGCGTCCCGATAGCCTTGAGGATTCGAAGGTCCTTCTCGTCCATGAACCGTAATCAGAAGTGCAACGATATTATTGTTCTGCGTCCAATCCCGGCCTCGTCACGGAGATAGCGGCAAGACGGTGGTGAGACGGGCGCGGCGCAGACGCCGGAGCTCGTCGCCGAGACGGTCAGCGATTGGGTCGAACGCCGAGGTTCGACGCGTCGGGACCGAACTCGTCGGCCAACAGCGCCGGCACGTCGTCCGGACGAACGTCGGAGTACCACCGGTTTCGCGGGTGGATGGCGACCGCGGCCCCCTCGGTGCTACAGAGCCCGAGACAGCTCGTTTCGGCGACGTGGACCCGCGACCAGAAGACGCCACGGTCGCGCAACCACGAGGTCACCGCGTCGTACACCGCCGTGCCGTCGGCCTCGGCGCAGTCGGCGTAGTCGGACTCTCGGCTGTTCGTACAGACCAGCACGTGGTCGGTAAAGCCGTGCTCGCGGACCTCGTCGGTTCGGTCGCGCATCAGTCGGCCGCGGGAGCCGCGTCCCGGCCCGCAATCGGGGTCGCCGACTCGGACTCGCCCGACGACCGGAACTGGGCGTGCGCCGCCGCGAGGACCAGCCACAAGAGGAGCTGTCCAAAGGCGAACAGTCCGGCGAGTCCGGTTTCGAGCGTCGGCGACAGCGCCCCGTGAACCGCGTTATCGGGGGCGACGACGGCGACGGCCGCGAGCAGACCGAACGGAACGACCGCACCGACGGCGGCCGCGACGAGGCCGCTCGACTCGCGCAGGCGGACGTAGGCGTAGCCGGCCGAGAGACAGGCGAGCGCCCCGGCGAGCATCATCCCAGCGTAGAGCGGGAGCCGCGTCGCCGCCGAAAGCGACTGCTCCGCGCCCGGCGCGGCCGGCGGGAGGACCAGCCACGGCGCGCCCGAGACGGTGACAAACCCTGCGAACCCCATCAGGTAGCTCTTCGCGGCGTTGGGACCGGGTATCGCCGGTTCGAGGAAGAAGAACGCGACCCCGAAGAACGCGCCGCCGAGCACGACGCCCCACAGCCCGCCGGCCGCGACGCTCACGGCCTTCGTGACCGCCATCGACACCGCGGTGTCGTGATGGCCGCCGCCTTCGCCGGCGTGGGTGCCTCCGGACTTGTGGCTGTGAGCGCCGTCGGACTCGTGGCTGTGAGTCCCCTCCGCGTCGTGGCTGTGGGCGCTCTCCGCCTCGTGGCTGTGGGCGCTCTCCTCGACGGCGGCGTGGTTCAGTTCGTCCGCGTAGGCGACGAGGGGGTTGGCGACGATGGCCATGAACAAGCCGAACACCAGTCCGGCGACCAGTCCCGCCTTCACTCCCCGCGTCAGGTACTCGGCGAACATCGTCAGTGGCAGGCGATACCGGCCGCGTGGCGGAAGTTGTGCAGCGAGTCGTGGACGAGCGGGTCCTGCACGAACAGGAGCGTAAAGCCCAACGCGGCGATGAAGAGGAGTCCCGCGGCCATCTGCGTGGGAGACAGTTCGGTTCGGGCGCGTTCGATTCGGCCGTTGACGGTGTTCGCCGTAGCCATGATAAACTCAGATTGATGAAAACCAAGTCCGGTTGTAAAACTTTCGAAGACAAGCCAGATTGTGTTTCGACAACTTAGATTTAATAACTCGGCGGGGCGATTTTATGAAAGTTAATTTGCTGTACTCCAAGCACAATTGTTTTCAAACCGCGCCCGGATTGTCGAGTCGAATGTCACAGGTAACGCTCCCGCACGACGCCAAGGCGGGACCCACGAAACCGGAGGTGAGAGCGGTCACGCTCGACAAACTCGGCTTGCGGCCGACGGACCACTTCGTCGACGTCGGCTCCTGTACCGGCTCGATCACCATCGAGGCGGCCCGGCGGGTCGAGCGCGTGACCGCCGTCGAACGGAAACCGAAGCGGCTGGACGTGACGCGGAAGAACCTCGGGGCGAACGAGTACGACGCCGACGTGACGCTCCGCGACGCGGAGGCTCCCGACGGCCTCCCGGCCGACGCCGACGCGATGTTCATCGGTGGCAGTCGAAACTTCGAGGCCGTCCTCGACCACGCCGTCGAGACCGGCGTGGACCGGGTCGTGATGAACGTTTCGCGGGTCGAGCCCGCCGGCGACGCCATCGAGGCGTTCCGCGAGCGCGACCTGCTCTCGGAGGTCGTCCAGCTGCAGGTGAGCCACGGCTACGAACTCGCCGGCGCGACGAGCTTCCGGTCGAACAACCCGGTCTACGTCGTCGTCGGCCGACGCGACGCGGAGGGGTTATGACCGTCTACGGCATCGGTCTCGGCCCCGGCGACGCCGACCTCGTGACCGTCAAGGGGAAACGCCTGCTCGAATCGGCGGCGGTGGTCTACTCGCCCGGCCGACTCTCGCGGACGGTCGCGCTGAACCACGTCCCCGAGGAGCGTATCGGCGACCTCGATTTCCCGATGACGCGCGACCCCGACGAACTCCGCCGCGCGTGGAAGGAGGCGGCCGCCGAGGTGGCCGCCCGCGCCGAGTCCGAGGACGTGGCGTTCGTGACCCTCGGCGACCCCAACGTCTACTCGACGTTCGGGCACCTCCGCCGCACCCTCGACGCGTTCCACCCCGAGGTCGACCTCGAAGTCGTCCCCGGCGTGAGCGCGATGACGGCCTTCACGACCGTGCTCGGCGTCGAAATCGAGTCCGGGACAGGGCTCGCGCTCCGCGAGGCCGCGAACGGCTCCGCGCCGACCGGCCCCGACCGCATGGTGCTGTTCAAGGTCACCGACGCGCCGACGACCCACGAGAAACTGACCGAGGCGGGCTACGACGTTCGGTTCGGCCGCCGCCTGTTCATGGAGCAAGGCGAGACGGTCGTCACCGACGACCCCGACGAACTCGCGGAGCGCGACTACTACACGCTGGCCTACGCGGAGCGCGAGGGCGTCGAGCGCGAGGTGGCGACCGCCGCGTTCGACGGCGTCGAATCGGGAGGGTCGGCGTGAGCGTCGACGGCGACGCGGACACCGGCTTCACCGACGAGGAGGGAATCCCCTTCGTCGGCGCGGGACCGGGCGACCCGGACCTGCTCACTGTCGCCGGAAGAAAACTCGTCGAGGACGCCGACCTCGTGGTTCACGCGGGGTCGCTCGTCAACAGCGAGCTCTTAGACGAGTTCTGCGCCGACGCCGAACGAGTCAACAGCGTCGGCAAGGACCTCGAAGAGCTGATTCCCCTGATGGCGGAGGCCTACGAGTCGGGCCGGACCGTCGTCCGACTCCACAGCGGCGACCCGGCGATTTACGGGGCCGCCTTGGAGCAGATGGACGCGCTAGCCGAGGCGGGCGTTCCGAGCTACCTCGTCCCCGGCGTCACCTCCGCGTTCGCCGCGAGCGCGACGCTCCGCACCCAGTTGACGCTGAACGAGGTCTCGAACCACGTCGTCTTCACTCGACCGCGGGGTCGGACGCTCTCGCCCGAGGAAGACCACATCGGCGACTTCGTCGGCTTCGGCGACACCACGGTCTGCATCTACCTCGGCACCCACGCCGTCGCCGAGACGATGGACCGACTACTGGACGAGGGCCACGACCCCGACACGCCCGTCGCGGTCGTCTACCACGCCTCGTGGCCTGACGAAGACGTTATCGAGGGGACCATCGAGACCATCGGCCAGCGGGTCGAAGACGCGGGCTACCGCGCCTCGGCGCTCGTCATCATCGGCGAGGCGGTGAACGGCTCGAACTACGAGCGGTCGTTCCTCTACGGCGACTGGGCCCGCGGCGGCGACGCGCCGAACGACGAACCCGATTCTGAAACAGAGGGGCAGACACAATGAGCGGCAACTCGACAGACTCCGAAAGCGGCCACTGTAGTACTCCCGACAGCGACGGCGAGGTCGCCGACGAAATCGCCATCGTCAGCTTCGAACGAAAGCTCGACACGGCGGAAGAAATCAAGCGCGACCTCGCGGACGACTACGACCGGATAGACGTGCTCACCTACCACGGCGACGTGTTCGCCGACCACTGGGGCGAGTACGACTGCTTCGTCGGCCTCATGGCCAGCGGCATCGCCATGCGGAAGACCGCGGGCCTCCTCGACGACAAGTGGGAGGACCCGGCGGTCGTCGTCGTCGACGAGGAACTGACGTGGGCGATTCCGCTCACCGGCGGCCACCACGGCGCGAACCAAGTCGCCTACGACCTCTCGAAACTCGGGGCCGTCCCGGCGATGACGACCGCCTCGGAGGCCGCGGGCAAACAGGGCGTCGAGAGCAAGGCGAAGGCGCTCGACTCCCACGTCGTCAACGGCGATTCGACCGTGGCGACGAACCTCGCCGTCCTCAACGACGAACTCGGCCCGGTCGCCCGACTCGACGGCCCGAAGGCGGTCCTCGTCGGCGACGACGTGACAGTCCTGAAGCGCAACGGCGACGACGGCGTCGTCCTCGGGACCGGGAGCGTCTCCGGCGCGAAGAAAGCGCAGTTCCTGACGGCGTGGGAGCGGGCGCTCGACGACGCCGACCGCGACTGGGACGACGTGGAGTTCGTCGCCACCGGCACGCGAAAGGCGGACGAACCCGGTATGCTCGACGCTGCCGAGGAAATCGGCGCGGGCGTCGTCTACTTCGAAAAGGAGACCCTCTCCGAGTTCGAGGGGCCGACGCCCTCGCGGTCGAAGGAACTCATCGGCTGGCCCGGCATCGCCGAGGCGAGCGCCATCGCCGGCGGCCGCGACCACGAACTGGTCGTCGAAAAGCGGCGCTACGACGACGCCGTGACCGTGGCGGTGGGACGATGAGCGACGGCGGCGAACCGGCGTCCGGCTCCAGCGGCCGCGACGAGGTGCCCGACGACTACGGGACGCTCTACGTCGTCGGCATCGGCCCGGGCCTCCCGGACCACATGACCCAGCGGGCGAAGGAACTCGTTTCGACCTCGGACTGCGTGGTCGCTTCGAACCTCTATCAGGAGTTCCTTCGCGACGACGGAACGCTCCCACCCGAAGAAAGCGACGAGGGGCCGGAAGTCGTCCGCTCGTCGATGGGAAAGCAAGTCGAACTGACCCGCGAGGCGTTCGGGCGCGTCCGCGACGGCGAGGACGTGGTCCACGTCTCCGGCGGCGACCCGAACGTCTACGGGAAGTCCGACCTCGTGTTCACGATGGCGGAGACGGACGAGGCGACCGACGTGCCAATCGAAATCGTCCCCGGCGTCACCGCGGCGCTCGGCGGCGCGGCCATGATGGGCGCGCCGCTGTCGAACGACTTCTGTACGGTCTCGCTGTCCGACAAGTGGCGCGGCTGGGACGAAATCGAAGAGAAACTGCGCGCGGCCGCCATCAGCGGCTTCGTCATCGTCCTGTACAACTGCTGGCGGAACTACGAACGCGCCATCGACGTGGTCCGCGAGGAGCGGGCCGACGACGTACCGGTCGGCATCTTCAACGACGCCGGCCGCGGCGAGGCGGGCCGCAATCTGGACGACGAGACGTTCTCGGTGACGACCCTCGGCGACGCGAAAGCCCACGACGACGACGTGGGCGGGATGGGAACCTCGATTCTCATCGGCACCCACGAGACCGAACCCTGGAGCAACGACTACGAAACGTATCTCGTCACGCCCCGCGGCGGGCGCGACGTCGACGACTTCTAACGCATGAGCAAATCAGACACGGAATCCGAATCGAAGTGCGGCGGAGCGACGGCGGAATCGACTGACGCAGCCGACTCAGAATCGAGGTGTGGCGCGTCGTCCTCGAAGGGCGACGGCGACGCTGCTTCGAAGTGCGGCGGCAGTTCGGGCGGTTCGAAGAAGGGACAGACCGCCGAGAAGGTCGAAGCGACCATCGAGGACTTCGACGGCGAACCGGGGCAACTCGTCGCCGTCGGCCTCGGTCCCGGTCGCGCGAGCGAGATGACCACGCTGGCGAAAGACACCCTCCGCGAGGCCGACCACATCGTCGGCTACACGACTTACATCGAACTCCTCCCAGACGACATCGTCGAGGGCGCAGACGACATCTACTCGACGCCGATGTGCGGCGAGGTCTCTCGGACCGAGGAGGCGGTCGACCGAACGCTCGCCGGCAACGACGTGGCCATCGTCGGGAGCGGTGACCCCAACGTGTACGCGCTGGCCGGGCTCGCGCTCGAAATCCTCGAATCGAAGGGCGCGACCGCGAGCATGGTCGACTTCGACGTGGTCGCCGGCGTCCCGGCGGCGCAGTCCTGCGCGGCCCGACTGGGCGCGCCGCTCGTCAACGACACCGTGACCATCAGCCTCTCGGACCACTTGACCTCGATGCCGACCATCGAGTCGCGCCTCCACGCGGCCGCCAAGGAGGGCTTCACCATCGCCATCTACAACCCGTGGAGCCGCAAGCGCCGGGCGAACTACGAGAAGTGCTGCGAGATTCTCCTCGAACACCGCGCGCCCGACACGCCGGTCGGCATCGTCCACGACGCGGGCCGCGACGACGAGGAAGTCGAAATCGTCGAACTCCGCGAACTGCCCGACCTCGGCGAGACCGACCTCGTGGACATGACGACGACGCTTCTGGTCGGCAACGAGGAGACGTACGTCTGGGACGACCGGATGGTGACGCCGCGGGGCTACGAGCAGAAGTACGAGTACTGAGATGTTCGAAATCGCAATCGACCGAGACGCCTGCGACGGCATCTTCGCCTGTCTCGCCCGCGACGGGCGGTTCGTCGAGGACGACGACGGGCTCGCCACGATCGACCCCGACGCGGCCGGCGTCGTGCGCGTCGAGCGCAGCGACGAACGCGTCGTCGCCCTCCTCGAAGGCGACGCCGAGGCGGATGACGACGCGACACTCGCGGCGCGAGCCTGTCCGCCCGGCGCGATTTCGGTACGGGAGGTGGACGCGTGAGCGACGCCGGCGTCGACCCTGCGGACGACCTCCTGAAGAGCGCGCCCGAGACGGCCTACCTGTGGGGCCACGTCGCCGGCGGCGGCCGCGTCGAGCGGGGGCAGTTCACGGCGCTGACGAACGACGAGACCTGCGCGAACCGCCTCGCGGCCATCGCCGGCGGCGGCGACATCGACCGCCGAGAGACGGAGCGAGAATACGCGCACAACACCGCCGTCACCCGCGTCAAAGACGAGTACCACGTCATGGTCGAAGGCGACGTGGTCAGACGCGCGAGCGCCGCGTTCGGTCTCCCCGTCGGTGACGACGCCGGCGGCTACCGCTTCGATGTGTTCGAAGACCGGCGAAAACAGCTCCTTCGGGGGCTCCTCGAATCCTGCGGGACGGTCTGTTTCAAGTCCTCGGCGGGGACGGTCGGCATCTCGTTCGTCCACCACGACCGGGCGCTCCTCGACACCGTGGACCGACTGCTCGACGCCTGTCCGGTCGACGCGCCGACCGGCCCGATTCAGGAGACCTCGTCGGGTGGCTACTGGTTCGGTATCGACGACGACGCGGCCGCCGGCTTCGGCGAGTGGGTCTACGAGGGCAGCGACGAGACGAGCCTGTTCGCGCCGACGCGGCGCCGAAAGCTCGTCCGCAGTCTCGAAGAGGCCGAGAACGCATGAGCCTCGAACGGCCCGACCCAGCGCTCGACGACGACGCCGTCCTCCTCGTCGGCCACGGCTCGCGCCGCGAGGAGTCTAACGAGCAGGTGCGGACGCTCGCCGCGAAGTTGGAGTCGCGGCTGTCGGTTCCGGTCGACGCGGCGTACATCGAACTCGCCGAGCCCTCGATAGACGACGCAATCGAGACGATGGCACCGACCTGCCGGACGATGACCGTCGTCCCGCTCTCGCTTTTCGCCGCGAGCCACGTGAAAAACGACGTGCCGCTGGCGGTCCAGCGGGCCCGCGCGACCCACGACGACACCGAGTTCCGGTTCGGGTCGCACCTCGGCATCCACCCCTCGCTCGTCGACCTGCTGGACGAGCGGGCGCGGGCGGTCGAGTCCGACCTCGGCGTCGACCGCGAGGACGACGACGTGGCGGTCGTGCTCTGCGCCCGCGGGTCGAGCGACCCCGACTCGAACGGCGACGTGCACAAACTGGCGCGCCTGCTGTACGAGGGCCGCGGGTTCACCCGCGTCGAATCGGCGTTCATCGGCGTCACCACGCCCCGGTTGGAGGAGACGCTTCACACCGTCGCCAAGGACCGCCCGGACGCGGTCGTCGTCCTCCCGTACATGCTCGGCGACGGCGTGCTGACGGGGCGAATCGTGGACACGGCCGAGACGTTCGACGAGGAGTACCCCTACGTCGACGCCGGCGCGTCGGGACCGCTCGGCGCGGACGACCGGGTGGTCGAGACGCTCGCCGACCGGTATCGAGAGGCCCGCACCGGGAGCGTCGAGATGTCCTGCGACACCTGCAAGTACAAGGTCGAACTCACCGGCTACGAGGACGACGAGGGCGGCGCGCGCGCGATGCTCCGCTCGCTCGTCCATCAGGCCGAACACGCCGACCGAACCGACGTGGACGACGACCCGCACGTCCACGACGCCCCCGAGAAACACGTCGCGGTCTGCACGAACCAGACCTGCGCCGCCAGCGGCGCGGCGACCGTCCTCGAAGAGCTCAGACAGGGCGTGCGCGACGCCGATGACTGCGACGTGCACGTCTCTCGAAGCTCGTGTCTCGGCCAGTGCGGCGACGGCCCGATCGTCGCCGTCTACCCCGACAGCGTCTGGTACGGCGGTGTGACGCCCGACGACACCGACCGCATCGTCTCGTCCCACCTCGAACGGGACCGCATCGTCTCGAACCTCGTCCACCAATCACTCTAATCATGGCCTGCGCAGAACTCGAAGCGCTCCGACTCGCGCTGTTAAACATCACCGGAACGACCGACGAACACGCGAAGCGACACGCGGAAGCCGAACTCGAGGACTACCTCGACGACGCCGGCCCGATTCAGGCGCTCGCGAACGCGACTACCCTCGACGAGGCCCAGCGGCATCTCGACGCCGCGCTCGTCGACCTCGAAGAAGAGGCGACGCGAATCGACGACGACGACCCGCAATCGGGCTACCTCCGGGGACGGCTCGTCGCCGTCCGCGACGCAGAGCGGTCGCTTCGCCGCATCCGCGAGGGAGCCGATGCGTTCCTCGACGACCTCGGAGAGGCGCACCACACGCTCCACGACGCCTTTCCCGTCGAGGACTGAGCCCGATGGCACCGTCCCCACTCACGGTCTGCCGCGACCTCGGGGAAGTCGAGCCCGCGAGCAGTCGCCACAACTGGGCGCGCTCCGCGGTCGAAGCGACCGACGACGCCGTCTTCGTCGGGACCGCGGACGGCCGCGTTATGGCGCTGGAGACTACTGCCGACGCGGCCAGTGCCTCCGACGCCGCGCCCGACGCCGGCGAGCGCTGGCGGACGCGCGGCGAGCACTCCGTGGTGTCGATGGCCGGGAGCGACGAGCTGCTCGTCGTCGGCGAGCGCGGCGGCGACGGGCTGGTTCGCGTCCTCGACGCCGAGACGGGCGTCACCCGCTGGACGTACGCGACGGCTGACGACGTGGGCACGGCGACGAAAGACTCGCTGTTCTTCCGACCGTACGTCGTCGACCTCGCGGTGACGGGCGACAGGGTCGTCGTCGCCGCCCGGCGCTACGAGCGGGACGGCGAGGACAGGGTCTGGCGGAGCGTCGTCCTCGGGTTCGACCGAGGCGGGCGACTCGCGTGGCGCAGACACGTCCACGCGTCGCCCATCGCGGTCGCTGCCGAGGGGGACCGCGTCGCCGTCGCGTACAACCGCTGTCCGAACCCCGAACAGGACGGCCTCATTCTCCTCGACGCACACTCCGGGGCGCGGGTCGCGTCGTGGGACCCCGACACCGACGGGGACCGACGCGTCGGCGACGTGGCCTTCGCGGGCGACGCGCTGGCCGTCGCCAGCCACGGCGACAAACGCGGCTACCTCATCGATTTCGACGGGGAGACGCGGTGGCGACTCGACCTCGCGACCGAGCGCCGCGTCGGCGACGAGACCGTCTACGCCTACCCGAACCACGTCTGCGTCGCCGACGGAACCGCCGTCTTCGTCACGGGGAACACGTTCGCCGAGTCGACCCGCGACCCGGACGCGCGACACCCCGACGAACACACCGCGGTCGGCGTCTCAGTCGCCGGAGGCGACCGTCTGTGGACCCGCGACACCGGCGGATTCGCACGGGCGGCCGCCGCCACCGACTCGCGGGTGTTCGTGCCGTCCGCCCAGCACTTCCGAGAGCGGGAGGCAGAGCGCCACGGCGTCCACGTTTTCGCCCCCGACGCGGGACACGTCGAAACGGAGGGACTCCCCGGAATCCCGACCGCCGTCGCCGCGGGCGGGGGCGTCCTCGCGGTGGTCGAAGAGCCGGTCGAGTACCACGACGAGGGCGTCACTCGCGGGGCGTATCGACTCCACACGCGACCGATTCGATAGGAACACACCATGCCAAAAGAGACGACCGAGTCCCCGCTACTGCCCGTCCGCGGAGCGCGCGGCCTCGGCGACCCGCTCGGCCGACAGGTCGGACAGCGGGATGCGCCGCGCGCCCGTCTCGGAGACGAGGATGTCGGTCACTCCGATACCGCCGTCGCCGGCATCGACGACGACGACCGAGGCGTCGGCGGTGGCGAGGTTCCGCGCCGCCGACCGGGTCTGTCCGGTGGGACTGCCGTCCGCGACGTTGGCCCGGCCGTCAGTGACGACGACGACGAGCGCGCCGGCGGCGTCCGAGCGGTCGATGACCCGACGGGCGGCGTCCAGCCCGGACGGAAGCGGCGTCCTGTCGCCCGTGGGGAGTTCCTTCAGGTGCCGCGCCGCCAGCGTGACGCTGTCGGTGGGCGGGAGCAACACCTCGGCGTCGTCGCCGGCGACCGCGACGAACGAGACCTCGTCGCGCTGTTCGTAGGCGTCTTCGAGGAGCGACAGCACGGTGCCTTTCGCCCGCCGCATCGCGGCGCGCATCGACGCGCTCGCGTCCACGACGAACACGACGAGCGTCGCGGCCGACCCGCGGGCGACCGCGGTTCTGAGGTCAGACCGGGTGACGCGGGACCGACCGGCCGAGGCGGCGGCCCGGACCGACGCCGGCACGTCGATGTCGTCGGTCTCGGTCGCCGGTTCGGTCCGCACCCGCGAGCCTCGCCCCTGCCGCGACTCCCGAACTGCGGCGCGGCTCCCGTCGCCCGGCGTCTCCGCGTCGAGGGCCGCGTCCTCGACCGGCGGCCGCTCGACGTCGCCGATGGCGGCCCGGCTCTGCCCGGGGAGAAGCGGCGTTGCTTCGTCGGGGTCGTCGTCTGCGGAGTCGTCGGTATCGCCGTCTCCGGAAGTCCCGTCTTCCGAATCGCCGTCTTCGGGTCCGCTCTCGTCGGCTCCGCCGACCGCTCCACCTCGGTCGTCGCCGCCGGCATCGTCCCCGTCATCGCCGTCCCCAGCATCGGAATCGGAACCCTCTCTCGCGGCGTCGGAACCGGCTTCCTCGCCACCGTCGTCGTTGCGGCCGTCGCCTCCACCGTCGCCACCGGCACCTTCGCTCCCGTCACCGCCACCGTCCTGCTCTCCGTCGCCGTCGTCCCGGCCGTCCGCCTCGTCGAAGTGGTCGTCGAGCACGTCGTCGACGTCCGGGTCGTCGTCGAACGGGCGGCTCTGGAGTCGGTGCGGGAGCGCGAGCGCGGCCGCTTCGCGCACGTCGCCTTCGAGCACCTTCGTCCGGCCGTCGAGCGCCGCGAGGGTACGGGCCGCGCGGGCGATGGCGATGTCGGCGCGGTGGCCCTCGACGCCGGCGTCGACGCAGAGTTCGGCGATGTCGCGCTTGAACTCGACCGGGAGCGCGACCGAGTCGAGGCGGTCCGTCGCCTCGCGGAGCGCGGTTTCGAGCGCCGCGGTCCCCTCGCGGTGGGCGTCGGCGACCGTCTCCGGGTCGTCGCCGCCCGCCAGCGCCCGGTCGATAATCTCCACGCGGTCGTCGACGTCGCGGCTGCCGACGACGGTCGCCTGGAGGGCGAAGCGGTCCCGGAGCTGAGGTCGGAGGTCGCCCTCCTCGGGGTTCATCGTCCCGACGAGGGTGAACTCGGCGGGGTGTTCGACGCTCACCCCGTCGCGCTCGACACGGTTGACGCCGCTCGCGGCCGCGTCCAAAAGCAGGTCGACGAGGTGGTCGTCGAGGAGGTTCACCTCGTCCACGTAGAGGATACCGCGGTTCGCGCGGGCCAAGAGCCCGGGGTCGAACGACGCCTCGCCGTCGAGCGCGTCGGCGACGGAGAGCGTGCCCGCGACCCGGTCGCGAGTCGCGCCGAGTGGGAGCGTCACGAGCGGGACCGACCGGCGCTCGACCGCGGGGTCGTCGCGGCCGCGACACGAGTCGCACTGGCGGGCCGGGTCGTCCGGGTCCGGCGGACAGCCGTACGGACAGCCAGCGACGACTTCCTGTTCGGGCAGGAGGTCGGCGAGGGCGCGGACCGCGGTCGACTTCGCGGTTCCCTTCTCGCCGCGAACGAGGAGTCCGTCGAGGTCGTCGTTGGCCCCGACGGCCAACAACGCCCGTTTCAGTTCGTCTTGCCCGACGATAGCCGAAAACGGCAGCGTCTGAGTCGTCATCGAATACGAAATCGTACTTGCAGTAAGACAATAACACTTTATCAATGACACCGACAATCGGACTGTACACAGCGACGGAAAACGAGTTGGGCGCGGTCCAGCGGGCCGCGCGCCGACTCGACGGAATCGACCTCGTCGTCCGCTCCGCGAGCGATTTGGACGACGTGACCGACGCGGACGCCTTCGTCGACGAGTTGGAGTCGACGACGGCGGCCGTCTTCTGGCTCCACGGAGCCGAAGACAGCATGCCCGGCTACGACCACGCGGTCGAACGACTCGAAGCGGCGGGCGTGCCGCTCGTCGTCGAGGCCACCGGCGACGCCTTCGCGCGGCAGGACACGACCGTCGCCGACGCCGACCGCGAGCGCGTCTGCGAATATCTCGACCGCGGCGGCGCGGTGAACGTCGAGAACCTCTGTCGGTTCCTCGCCGCCGAGTACGCCGGCGTCGAGACCGAAGTCGACGACCCGGTCGAACTCCCGACTGAGGGCGTCTACCACCCGGACTACCCCGGCGTCGAGTACGACGAACTGCTCGATACTCACGACCCCGACAAGCCGACCATCGGCGTCTGGTTCTACGAGTCCCACTGGACGCACGCGAACACTCGGTACGTGGACGCGCTCGTGGAGCGACTCGAATCGCTCGGCGCGAACGTCCTGCCCGCGTTCTGCAACCCCGCGACCGACGAGGAGGGACAGGAGAACGCCGAGTGGGTCGCGCGGAACTGGTTTTCAGACGACGACGGCCCCGTCGTGGACGCGGTCGTCAGCTCCTTCATGTTCTCGCTGTCGATGAGCGAGCGCGGCCGCGACGCCGACGACGAGGGCGCGGACGCCGAGGACGTGTTCCTCACCGAACTCGGCGTTCCCGTCTTACAGGCCATCACGACCATGCGCTCCCGAAGCCGGTACGAGTCGAGCGACACGGGCGTGATGGGCTTCGAACTCGCGCTGTCGGTCGCGCTCCCCGAGTTCGACGGCAACGTCATCACCCACCCGATAAGCGGGAAAGAGCGGATGGAAGACGAGGCGGGCGTCGGGAGCGCGCCGAAACAGCACTTCCCCATCGAGGACCGCGTTGACCACGTCGCCCGGCTCGCGGTCAACTGGGCGCGGCTCCGCCACCTCCCGAACGACGAGAAGCGCGTCGCGGTCGTCCTGCACAACTACCCGCCGAGCGACGACGGCATCGGGACGGCCTTCGGGATGGACAGCCCCGCGAGCACGGTCAACCTCCTGTCCGAACTCCGGAGTCGGGGCTACGCCGTCGGCGACCTCCCCGCGGACGGGCAAGCGCTCATCGACGACCTCACCTCGCAGTTGACGCTGGACGACCGCTGGGTCGCGCCCGAAGACGTGCGGGACCTGAGCGTCGACGTGGTCTCACCCGACCAGTACGCCGACTGGTTCGCCGACGCCGACGACCGCTTCCGCGACAACGTCGTCGACGAGTGGGGCGACCCGCCGGAGCGACCCTTTGCGATTCCGGGCGTCGAGTTCGAGAACGTCCTCGTGACCGTCCAGCCCCCGCGCGGGTTCGGGATGGACCCCTCGAAGGTGTACCACGATTCGGACCTCCAGCCGCCGCACGACTACGTGGCGTTCTACGCGTGGCTCCGCGAGGCGTTCGAGGCCGACGCCGTGGTCCACCTCGGCACCCACGGCAGTCTCGAATGGCTCCCCGGCAAGACCGTCGGGCTGAACGGCGAGAGCGCCCCGGACCAACTGGTCTCGGCCCTTCCGAACGTCTACCCGTACATCATCAACAACCCCGGCGAGGGGACGCAGGCCAAGCGCCGGTCGTACGCGGCCATCGTGGACTACCTCACGCCGGTTATGCACACCGCGGGAACGTACGACGACCTCGCGGACCTCGAAGAACTCGCCCGCGAGCACCGCGAGGCGGGCATGGACGAGGCCCGCCCAGAGCGCGGTGACCAACTCCGCGAACTCCTCCTCGACGCGGTCGACGACCTCGACCTCGCGGTCGAACTCGGGTTCGAAGACGCCGACGCGGTCGGTGACGCAATCGGTGACGCGGATGCCGACGTCGGTCCCGAAGCCGTCGATTTCGACGAACTCGTCGAGCGCGTCCACGAGTACCTGACCGACGTGAAGACGACGCAGATTCGGATGGGCCTCCACACGATGGGCGAACCGCCCGAGAGCGACCGCCTCGTGGAGTACCTCGTCGCGCTCACGCGCCTCCCGAACGCCGACACGCCGAGCCTCCGCGAGAGCGTCGCGGGCGTCATGGGCGTCGATTACGACCGAATGCGAGACGAACCGGGGACGTACGACGACGACCTCGGGATGTACCTCTCGGAGGCCGCAGACCACGTCTACGACCAGTGCGTCGAACTGGTGTCGGCCCTCGCCGAACGCGACTTCGACGTGCCCGAGTCGGAGGTCGACGCCGCCCCCGACGACGAGGTGAACATGAACCTGCTCGTGGTCGATATCGACCAACTCGGCGACGCGCGAGCCAAGCGCGGCGCGCACGACGACCTCCGCGAAGTGCTGGCGTTCATCTGCGACGAGGCGGCCCCGCGGGTCGCGGCCGCGGAAGCCGAGATTCCGCAGACCGCCGACGCGCTGGCCGGCGAGTACGTCCGCCCCGGCGGCTCCGGCGCGCCGACCCGCGGCGGGGTGGACCTGCTGCCGACCGGGCGGAACTTCTACACGCTCGACCCGCGGAAAGTCCCGGCCAAGCCGGCGTGGAGCGTCGGCGGGCGGGTCGCCGAGGGCGTCCTCGACCGCCACTACGGCGACCACGACGAGTACCCCGAGGAGTTCGGGGTCGTCGCGTGGGGGACGCCGACGGTCAGAACCCGCGGCGAGACCATCGCGCAGGTGCTCGCGTTCATGGGCGTCGAACCGGTGTGGACCGACGCGGGCCGCGTCGACGGCGTGGAGCCGATTCCGCTGGACGAACTCGACCGCCCGCGAATCGACGTGACCACCCGCGTCTCGGGGCTGTTCCGCGACGCGTTCCCGCAGGCCGCGAGCGTCGTCAACGACGCCGTCGACGCGGTCGTCGAACTCGACGAACCCCACGAGATGAACTACGTGAAAAAGCACGTCGAGGAAGACGCCGCCGAGTTCGAGGCTGATGGCGTCGCCGCCGACGAGGCCGAGAAACTGGCCAAACACCGCGTGTTCACGACGACGCCCGGCGGCTACGGCGCGGGGACGAACAAGGCCGTCGACGAGGGCGAGTGGGACGACCGGAGCGACCTCGCGGACGTGTTCGTCCAGTGGGGCGGCTACGCCCTCGGGAGTCGCGGTAGCGTGACCGAGGCCCACGACGCCTTCGAGCGCCGCTTGAGCGGGGTCGAAGCCACGGTGAAAATCGAGGACACCGCCGAGCAGGACGAGTTCGACTCCTCCGACTGGTACGCCTTCCACGGCGGGTTCGTCTCGGCTGTCGGCGAGATTTCCGGGAGCGACCCGGCCTCGTACGTCGGGGACTCCAGCGACCCCGACAACGTCAGCATCTACACGAACGAGGAGAAGGTCCGCAAGGCGATGCGGGCGCGCGTCCTCAACCCCGACTGGCTCGACAGCATGGAGGAACACGGCTACAAGGGCGCGGGCGACCTCTCGACCACGGTCGACGTGGCGCTCGGCTGGGACGCGACGACGGGCGTCGTCAGCGACACCCTCTGGGAAAGCCTCGCCGACGCCTACGCCTTCGACGAGGACCGACAGGAGTGGCTGCGCGACGTGAACCCGTGGGCGCTCGAAAGCATCACCGCAACGTTCCTCGAAGCCATCGACCGCGACCTGTGGGATGCCGACGACGACGTGAGAGAGCGGTTGCAGGACATCAACCTCTCCGTGGAGGGCGACCTCGAAGCGAACACGACGAACGCCATGGCCGGAACCCAATCAGATGACTGAACGAGACGCCTACGCCGACCTCGGCGCGACGACGCGGGACGCGATGGACATCGCGGAGACGAGCATGGACATCGTCCGGACGTTCGTCCCCGACGAGACGCTGAACGACCGACTGCGACAGAAGGCGGTCCACTCGACCGGCGACATCGAGTTCCAGCACCTCCTTCGCTGTCAGAACGGCCCGGTCGTCGCGGGCGCGAGGGCCGTCCTCGACGAGCGACCCATCGTGACCGACATCACGATGGCGAAGGCCGGCGTCACGGGCCGCGGCCACGACTGCCCGGTGCGGAAGGCAATCGGCAACGGCGCCGAACTCGCCGCCGAGACGGGCATGACTCGGACCGCGGCCGCGGTGCTCGAACTCGACAAGCAGGGCGTCTACGACGGCGCAATCGCGGTCGTCGGCAACGCGCCGACCGCCGCGTTGGCGCTCTGCGACTGCATCGAAAACGGGACCCGACCGGCGGCCGTCGTCGCGACGCCCGTCGGCTTCGTAAAGGCCGAAGAGAGCCGAACACGCGTCCGCGAAATCGCCGACGAGTACGACATCCCCGCGGTGACGAACGTCGGAAAACGCGGCGGGAGCGGCCTCGCGGCCGCGCTCACGAACGAGTTGATTCACGTCGCGAGCGACGTTCGCAACGGCGACGTCGACCTCGAAGACCATGAGTGAGGACGACCCGTACGACCTCGATTCGGGGGCGGACCCGGCGACGTTCGCCGCGGCCGCGCCCGAACCGAGCGTCGGCGAAATTGGTGGAGGCAGCGAGGACGCCGAGGACGCCGCCGCGCCGGTCTACGCGGTCGGAATCGGCCCCGGCAACTCGGAGTATCTGACGCCTCGCGGGCGGCGAGCGATTCGGGAGGCCGACGTGGTCGTCGGCTTCGAGACGGTCGTCGACTTCGTCGCCGACGAGACCGACGCCGACCTGCTCACCTGCGGCTACGCCGACGAAGCAGAGGCGCTGTCCGAGTTCGGGAGGCGCGTCGCGGCCGGCGAGCGCGGGACGGCGGTCCTCATGGGCGATCCGAACCACTCGGGCTACCAGTTCCTCGGGAAGGTCCAGCGGGCCGTCGAGCCACCGGTCAGGGTGATTCCGGGCATCTCGTCGCTCCAGATAGCCGCGAGTCGCGCCCGGACGCCGATGGAGGACACGCGGTTCGTCACGCTCCACAAGAGCGGGTCGCTCGACGCCGACCTCGACCGACTGGCCGAGGCGGTGGGCGAACGCCACCTGCTCGTCTTGCCGCGGCCGTTCGACTGGATGCCCGGCGACATCGCGGAGTTCCTCCTCGATTCGGGCGCGGACGAATCGCTGGACGCCCTCGTGCTCGAACGCCTGACCCACGACGACGAGCGAATCACCCGAACGACGCTCGGCGACCTGCGCGACTCGGCCGGCGGGAGCGGCCCCGACTCGACGCCGTACTCGGACCTCACGGTCCTCGCCGTCAGGGCCCCCGTCGACGCGACGGACTGAGCCGTCCCACACGGGGGAGTTAGGCTCGCCTAAATTTCGAAGACGTTTTAAGCATTTAGGGAAGCCTAAAATACATGGCAAACGACGGACACAGCGGTCGAGAATCGACGCGGCGCGAGTACCTGCAGTACGGCGGCGCGGTCGTCGCGGGCGGTCTGCTCGCCGGCTGTACCGGTGGCGGCGGGTCGGAGACGACGACGACGGAGTCCGAGACGACCACGGCGACGGCGACCGAGACGGCGACAGAGACGGAGACGGAAACCGAGACGACGACCGAGGCGTCGGAATCCTACTCGGTGTCGATAGAGCCGGTCGGCGAGGTCACGTTCGACTCGGTCCCGGAGACGTGGGTCGCGAACAACGGCAGTTGGGCCGACATGGGCGTCGCGCTCGGCCTCGACGCGCCGATGGGCGTCTGGCTCCCCGGCCGGTACCACACGCAGTACTACGACGAGATTCCGGACGTGAGCGTCGACAAGTCGTCCATCCGTCAGCTGTGGGGCGACAGCGGCGTCGGCAAAGAGCAGTTCTACGACATGAACGCGGACGTGCACATCGCCGACCCGAACTTCCTCCTGAACCGCGGCCAGTGGAGCGAGGGCGATATCGAGGAGATCAGCACCCAAGTCGGTCCGTTCTTCGGCAACAGCATCTTCTCGCGCGGCTACGCGTGGCACGAGGACTACCGCTACTACAGCCTCTACGAGGCGTTCGAGAAGCTCGCGCAGGTGTTCCAGCGCGAGGACCGCTTCGAGGCGTTCGAACAGGTCCACGAGGAGTTCCAGGCGAACCTCGCGCCGGTCGTCCCCGCGCAGGGCGAACGACCCTCGGCCGCCGTCGTCTGGGGCGGCGGCGACGAGCCCGAGGAGTTCTACCCCTACATCATCGACGAGGGGACGAGCTTCAAGCACCTCAACGACCTGAAGGTCAACGACGCGCTCGCGACGACCGACGTGAAGGACTTCTACAGCAACCGCGGCGCAGTCGACTTCGAGACGCTCCTGGAGGTCGACCCCGAAGTGCTTCTCCTGCGCGGACAGGAGGCCAAGACCCGCGAGGAGTTCCAGAACACGGTCATCTCGTTCATGGAGAGCCACGAAGTCGCGAGCGAACTCACCGCGGTCAAGAACGACGACGTCTACCGCGCCGGCGCGCTCTACCAGGGCCCTATCACGAACCTCGTCGTGACTGACCGCCTCGCGCAGACGCTGTACGACGCCGACGAGCGCCTGTTCGACGCCCAGCGCGTCAGCGACATCGTCAACGGCGACCTGTAGTTCGGTCCCGCTTCGCGGCCCCGCTTTTCCCGTTTCGCTCCGCCGTCGAGCGGCGCATTCCGCCAGAATTCTTATATGTTTTTAGGCTAGCCTAAAACACATGGCGACAAGCCGAGATGTCGGGCGGACACCGGATGCCGACGTGGCCCCGGACGACCGCGCCGCGTCAGCGACGTTGCACAGTTTCCTCAACTGCTACCTCCACGAAATCGGCGGTCACGAGGTCGTCAACGCGGCCGAAACGCCGCTTGTGACCGACTGTAAACGAGGAGTTCGACTCCCGCTTCCGGAGCAGGGAATCGAGGTGTTCGTGCCGCTTTCGTACTATTCCGCCGGGGACCGACACCTGTTCGGCGGCCCCGGCGTCTCCGTCCTCCCGGACGGCCGGGCCGTCGACCTCGACTACCTCCGACTTGCGCGATTGCTCCTCGAAGAGCTGTCGCTCGCCCGCGACGCGCCGGGTGCGGTGGACGAACTGCTCCTCCGGGTCGTCGAGAGCTGTCGGAACACCGCCCGGGCGGTCGAGGCCCGCCGCGGCGACGAGGAGCGACTCTACGGCTTCGAGACGACGTTCCGCGACGCCGAGCAGTCACTCGTCTTCGGCCACCACAGACACCCGACGCCCAAGAGCAGGCAGGGCATCGCGCCGCACGACGAACCGCGGTTCGCCCCGGAGCTACGCGGGTCGTTCCGGCTCCACTACTTCCGGGTCGCGGCCGACCTCCTCGACCACGACTCGACGCTCGACCGGAGCGCCCCGGCGTGGATAGCCGACGCGCTCCGGGCGGACGAGTCGGTGCCCGAGTCGTTCGTCGCCGAACACGTCGACGGCGACACCGACGACGGACTCGTCCCGGTCCATCCGTGGCAGGCCGACTACCTCCTCGCACAGCCGGCGGTTCGAGTGCGCCTCGGCGACGGTATCGAGTCGCTCGGCGAGGTCGGCAGGGAGTTCTACCCGACCTCCTCGGTTCGGACGCTGTACTCGCCGGACGCACCGTTCATGGTCAAAGGCTCGCTGAACGTCAAAATCACCAACTCCGCGCGGGTCAACAAGCGGCACGAACTGGTCCGCGGCGTCGCCGTCAGCGAGCTGCTCGACGCCGGCCTCCGCGACGTTATCGACGCCGAGTTCCCCGAGTTCGATCTCATCGACGACCCGGCCTACGTCACCGTCGACCTCGGCGACGGCGAGTCCGGCTTCGAGACCGTCCTCCGCGAGAACCCCTTCCGCGGCGACGCGGCGACGAACGCGACGCCCGTAGTGGCGCTCTGTCAGAACCCCATCGGCGGCGGTCGCTCCCGACTCGGGACGATTGTCGAGACGCTCGCAGAACGCGAGGGGCGGTCGGCGGGCGCGGTCGCCGAGTCGTGGTTTCGGCGGTACCTCTCGGTCGGGGTCCGGCCGGTGCTGTGGCTCTACCTCCGGTACGGCTTCGGCGTCGAGGCCCACCAGCAGAACAGCGTCGTCCTGTTGGAAGACGGCTATCCGACCGCGTTCCGCTACCGCGACAATCAGGGCTACTACTTCCCCGAGTCGCGGTACGACCGACTCGACGACTTCCTCCCCGGCGTCGGCGAGCGCACGGACACCGTCTGCGGCGACGACATCGCGGACCAGCGCATGATATACTGGACGGTTCTCAACAACGCGCTCGGCGTCGTCAGCGCGCTCGGGCGGAGCGGGCTGGTCGACGAGCGGCGACTGCTCGCGGTGCTCCGCGAGGAACTCGAATCGCTCCGCGAGGTCGACGCACCGGGGTCGTCGCTCCTCGACCAGTTGCTCGCCGAGCCGACGCTGACCCGCCAGTCGAACCTCCTGACGCGGTTCCACGACATCGACGAACTGGACGACTCCCTCGACGACGCGCCGCTTTTCGTCGAGGTCGACAACCCGCTGGTGACGGCGTTCGACGGGGAGCGCTGAGCTAACGCGGCGGCGACGCGAGCGGCCGACGCGAGCCCGAGCGTCCGACTCGACCCGACGCGGCCGGCGTGCGGACGAAAACCGCCGAAAGCGGGGGAAGGCGGCTCGTCGCGGACGCTCCGCGGCGACCGCGTAGCGGCCGCGCTGTCCCGTTATTATTCAGACAGGTCGTTCCTGCAGTAAACTTTTTGTATTTTTAGGCTAGCCTAAAACTGTATGCTCGACAGCGACAGACCGACGACGAACCGACGGAGGACAGCCCGATGACCGACGCAACGGCCGGCAACGAGGCGTTGCTCGAACAGCAGGCCGCCCGCGAGTCGAGCGCGCGGACCTACCCTCGGCACCTCCCGCACGCGATACGGGAGGCCTCGGGCGTCACCGTCACCGACATGGACGGCGAGGAGTACTACGACTGCCTCGCGGGGGCCGGCACGCTCGCCCTCGGGCACAACCACCCGAAGGTGATCGAATCGATGGAGCGCGTCCTCGCAGAGGACCGCCCGCTCCACACCCTCGACATCACGACGCCCGTCAAGGAGCGGTTCGTCGACACGCTGTTCGACAGCCTCCCCGACGAGTTCGCCGACAACGCGCGGGTGCAGTTCTGTAGCCCCGCCGGGACCGACGCCGTCGAGGCCGCGCTCAAACTCGTCAAGACCGCGACGGGCAACCGGAGCGTCCTCGGGTTTCAGGGCGGCTACCACGGCATGACCAACGGCGCGCTGAGCCTGATGGGCGACACCGACCCGAAGGAGGACGTGCCGGGACTGATGCCCGACGTACACCACCTGCCGTATCCGTACGAGTATCGGTGTCCGTTCGGCGTCGGCGGCGAGGAGTGTCACGAACTCGCCGCCCGGTACGTCGAACGCACCCTCGACGACCCCGAAAGCGGCATCACGGACCCCGCCGGGATGGTGGTCGAACTCGTGCAGGGCGAGGGCGGCGCGATTCCCGCGCCCGACGACTGGACCCGCGAGATTCGGCGGATGACCCGCGAGCGCGACATCCCGCTCGTCGTGGACGAAATTCAGACCGGCCTCGGCCGGACCGGCGAGCTGTACGCCTTCCAGCACGCCGATATCGTCCCCGACGCGGTCACGCTCTCGAAGGCCATCGGCGGGTCGCTCCCGCTTTCGGTCGTCGTCTACGACGAGTCGCTCGACGTCTGGGAGCCGGGCGCGCACGCCGGGACCTTCCGGGGGAACCAACTCGCGATGGCCGCCGGCATCGCCACCATCGAACACGTGCTCGAACACGACCTCGACGACCACGCCGCGCGCATGGGCGACCGACTCCGCGGCCACCTCGACGCGACGAAGCGCGCTCACGACGCCGTCGGCGACGTGCGCGGTCGCGGGCTGATGCTCGGGGTCGAACTCGTCGACCCCGCGGGAGCGCCCGACGCCTGCGGGCGCTTCCCGACGCATCCGGACCTCGCCGACGCCGTCCGCGCGGCGTGTTTCGACCGCGGACTCATCGTCGAACTCGGCGGCCGCCACGGAAGCGTCGTCCGGTTCCTCCCGCCGCTCGTCGTCACGCCGAGCGACGTGGACGCCATCGGGAGCATCTTCGCGGACGCCGTCGAGGCCGCGGTCGAGGAAGTCGGCTCCGACGGCCGGCGGGAGGTCGCCGCATGAACGGCGTCGGCGGCGTCGACGGCGTCGGCGAGCGGCGCGACCCGCGACCGGACGCCGCGAAGTGGTTCCTGAGCGGCGACGGCGACGACCGAGCGCGCTACCGGGACGCGATTCGCCGGGCGTGCGACCTCGTCCTCGACGAGTTCGCCGACGAGGCGACGCCGTACTCGGGGGCGACGCCCGAGAAGCTCGACGACGCGCTCGCCCGGTTGGAGATGTTGCCCCACGAGGGCGACGGCGTGGCCGCGGCGCTCGACCGCACCGAGCCGATTCTGCGAAACTCCGTCGGCGTCTCGGACCCGACCTGCGTCGCGCACCTCCAGTGTCCGCCGACGATTCCGGCGCTCGCGGCCGAGGTGCTCCTGACGGCGACGAACCAGTCGATGGACTCGTGGGACCAGAGCCCCGCCGCGACGCAGCTCGAACGGCGGTTCGTCGACGAGCTGTGCGAGCTGTTCGGCTACGAGGACGGCGACGGCGTGTTCACCAGCGGCGGCACGCAGTCGAACTTCGTCGGCCTACTCCTCGCCCGCAACAAGGCCATTTTGGAGGAGTACGGCGTCGACGTGCAACAGGCCGGCCTCCCGCCGGAAGCGAGGGACCTCCGAATCCTCTGTTCGGCCGACGCCCACTTCACCGCCAAGCAGGCCGCCTCGCACCTCGGTCTCGGCGAGAACGCCGTCGTCACCGTCCCGACCGACGACGACCGCCGCCTGTCGATGGAAGCGTTCGACGAGGCGATCGCTGACCTCCGCGAGCGCGGAAAGCGCCCGTTCGCAATCGTCGCGACCGCCGGGACGACGGACTTCGGCAGCATCGACCCGCTGGGGCCGCTGGCCGACCGCGCGGCCGAACTCGACTGCTGGTACCACGTCGACGCCGCGTGGGGCGGTGCGCTCGCACTGAGCGACGACCACGCCGACAAACTCGCGGGCGTCGAGGCCGCGGACTCCGTCGCGGTCGACTTCCACAAGCTGTTCTACCAGCCGATTAGCTGCGGCGCGGTCCTCGTGCGCGACGAATCGGCGTACGACCTCATCGACCGCAACGCGGCCTACCTGAACCCGGAGCGCGACGACGACGCGGGCGTACCGAATCTCGTCTCGAAGTCCGTCCAGACGACCCGGCGGTTCGACGCGCTCAAACCCTTCGTCACGATGCAGGCGCTCGGCCGCGAGGGGCTGGCGTCGATGGTCGAGTACACCATCGACCTCGCCGACGACGCCGCGAGGCTCGTCGAGGCCGACCCCGACCTCCGCCTCGTCCACGACTCCGAACTGAACGTCGTCGTCTTCCGGTACGTCCCCGGCGACGGACGGGACGATGACCCCGACAGACGCAGCGCCGACGAGGTGAACGAAGCTATCCGCGACTCCCTTCTCGACGACGGCGAGGCCGTGGTGGCCCGGACCACCGTCGACGGCGAGACGTGCTTGAAGCTGACGCTCCTGAACCCTCGAACGACGCGCGAGGACCTCCGAGAACTCCTGCGCGAGATTTCGACCCGCGGCACCGCACTCGAAACGACGACCGACGACCGACACGCATGAATCCGAACGACACGGCCGAGTCAGCGACGATGCACAGCTTCCTGAACTGCTACCTCCGGGAGACGCGCGACTACACCGTCGTCCCCGCCGGGGACGCACCGGTCGAGACGGACGCCGACGAAGTCGTCCACGCGCCGCTGTTCCACCAGGGCGTCGACCTCTACGTCCCGCTTTCGTACCGGTCGCCGACGGACCGCCACCTGTTCGACCTCCCCGGCGTCTACCGGCTTCCCCGGGGCGAAACGCTCCCGCTCGAGTACACGATGCTCGTGACGCTCGTCACGACCGAACTCAGACTCGACCGCGGCGACACCGGCGCGGCCGACGAACTCCTCTTGCGAGTCGTCAAGAGTTGTCAGAACATCGAGCGGTTCGTCGAGGCCCGCCGCGGCGACGAGGAGCGACTCTACGGCTTCGACACCACCTTCCGCGACGCCGAGCAGTCGCTCGTGTTCGGCCACCCGCTACACCCGACGCCGAAGAGCAGACAGGGCATCCCCGACCACGAGTCGCGGACCTACGCGCCCGAACTCCGCGGGTCGTTCCCGCTGGCGTACTTCAGCGCCGACCCCTCGCTCGTCTCGCAGGACTCCGCGCGCGGCGAGTCGGCGGCCGAGTGGGTCGCGTCGGCGCTCCGAGCGGACGAGTCGGTCCCCGAGTCGTTCGTCGCCGAACGCGTCGACGCCGACGAGGTGCTGATTCCCGTCCACCCGTGGCAGGCGGACTACCTCCGCGCGCAACCCGAAGTGCAGGCGCACCTCGGGGACGGCCTCGAATACGTCGGCCAGGTCGGCAGAGAGTTCTACCCGACCTCCTCGGTTCGGACGCTGTACTCGCCGGACGCGCCGTTCATGGTCAAAGGCTCGCTGAACGTCAAAATCACCAACTCCGAGCGGACGAACAAACTCCCCGAACTGGAGCGCGGCGTCGCCGTCACCGAACTGCTGGACACCGAACTCGGCGACGACCTCGAAGAGCGGTTCCCGGCGTTCGACGTCGTCCGCGACCCGGCGTACCTGACGGTCGACCTCGGCGACGGCGAGTCCGGCTTCGAGACCGTCCTCCGCGAGAACCCCTTCCGCGGCAACGCGGCGGCGAACGCGACGCCCGTGGTCGGCCTCTGTCAGGACCACCGCGGCGACGGGTCGTCGCGGCTGGCGACGCTCGTCGAGGGAATCGCCGAGCACGAGGGCAGACCGACCGATGCGGTGGCTGAAGACTGGTTCCGCCAGTACCTCGAACTGTCGGTTCGGCCGGTGCTGTGGCTCTATCTCGAACGCGGACTGGGCGTCGAAGCCCACCAGCAGAACAGCGTCCTGACGCTCGACGGCGGCTATCCCGAGACGTTCCGCTACCGCGACAATCAGGGCTACTACCTCCCCGAGTCGACGTACGACGAGGTGGACGCGCTCCTGCCCGGCATCGGCGAGCGCGCCGACACCGTCTGCCCGGACGCCGTCGCCGACGAGCGCATCCGGTACTACGTCATCATCAACAACGCCCTCGGCCTCGTCAACGCCTTCGGCACGGCCGGACTGGTCGACGAGCGACGCCTCTTGGGCGTCCTCCGCGAGGAACTCGAATCGCTCCGCCGGTACGACCGGCCGTCGTCGTCGCTGCTCGACGACCTCCTCACCAGGGAGACGATTCCCTGCAAGGCGAACCTACTCACGCGGTTCCACGACATGGACGAACTGGAGGGCTCGCTGGCGAACCAGTCGGTGTACGCGGACATCGACAACCCGCTGGTCACGGAACTGGAGGTGCCGACGCCATGACCGGCTCGAACGCCGACTCGGCGACCGCGACCGTGGCGGCGCGAGCGGGCGCGGGCCGCGAGTACGCGTATCGGGTTCGAAACGAGCGTATCGACCGGACCGTCGCGTTCGCCGAGGTCGACCCGACTCTCGATTTCGACCGGCTCCGCGCGTGGTTCGGCTCCGACCACGTCAAGCCGTACTGGCAACTCGACCTGCCGGAGGCGGCGTTTCGGGCGAAGCTCGATTCGAAGCTCGGCGACGACCACCTCACGCCCTACGTCGGCCTGTTGGACCACACGCCGATGAGCTACTGGGAGGCGTACCGCGCGGCCGACGACGTGGTCGGCGAGCGCTACGACGCGGAGCCCGAAGACCGCGGCGTCCACCTACTCATCGGGCCGCCGGAGTACCTCGGACACGGCTACGCGGTTCCCCTCCTGCGGGCGATTACCGCGTTTCAGTTCCGCGCGACCGACGCGGGTCGCGTCGTCAGCGAACCGGACGTTCGCAACGAAATCGCCATCCGCGTCTTCGAGCGGTGCGGCTACGAGCCGCAGGGGCGCATCGACCTCCCCGACAAGGAGGCGCTGTTGATGCACTGCGAGCGCGAGCGGTTCTTCGACGCGGTGGCGGAACCCGCGGACGCGAACACAGACGGGGACACCGATAGGTGTGTCGACGTCGCGGCCGACGCGGAGACGGAGGTGGGGCGATGAGCGACACCCCCGTCCACGACGTGGTCGGCGTCGGCCTCGGGCCGTTCAACCTCGGGCTGGCCGCCATGCTCGACGGCGCGCCCGACGACGTGGACGCGGTGTTCCTCGAACAGGACGCCGAGTTCGCGTGGCACGAGGGGATGCTCATCGAGGGGACGACCCTCGAAGTGCCGTTCCTCGCGGACCTCGTGACGCTGGCCGACCCGACGAACCCCCACAGCTACCTCAACTACCTGCGGGAGACCGGCCGCATCTACGAGTTCTACTTCTACGAGACGTTCCAGATTCCCCGGCGGGAGTACGACGACTACCTGCGCTGGGTCAGCCGGCGACTCGACGCCTGCCGGTTCGAACGCCGCGTGACGAACGTCGAGTGGGTCGAAGACGGCTACTTCGAGGTGACCGCCCGCCACCCCGAAAGCGGTGCGGAGCACCGCTACCGGGCCGAGGACGTGGTGTTCGGCGTCGGAAGCCGGCCGCACGTCCCCGATAATCTGGGGGGACACCCCGAGCGTGACGTGTTCCACACCGCGGCGTACCGGAGCCGAAAAGAGCGGTGTCTCGACGCCGACTCGATAACCGTCGTCGGGTCGGGCCAGAGCGCCGCGGAGGTGTTCTTGGACCTCTTGGAGGCGCAGGCCGACGCGGACTACCGACTCGACTGGCTCACGCGCTCGGAGGGGTTCTTCCCGATGGAGTACTCGAAGCTCGGACTCCAGCACTTCACGCCGGAGTACACGTCGTACTTCAACGACCTCCCGCAGGAGACCCGCGACGAGGTGTACCCCGAACAGGACCTGCTGTACAAGGGCATCGACGTGAACACCAGCGCGGAGATATACGACGCGCTCTACCGTCGCTCCATCGGCGACCGCGACCCCGACGTTGGACTGTTCGCCATGACCTCGGTGGAGGGCATCGAGCGGGTGTCCGGTCCCGACGGGCCGCGCTACCGCCTCGATTGCGAGCAGTGGCAGTCCGGGACGCCGTTCGCCCACGAGAGCGAGGTCGTCGTCCTCGGGACTGGTTACCACCGGCCGACGCCGAGTTTCCTCTCGTCGCTCGAATCGCGCATCGAGTGGGACGACGAGGGTCGCTACCGAGTCACCGACGACTACCGACTGCGCCTCGACGACGACGTGACGGGGCGCATCTTCGTCCAGAACGCGGAACGCCACACCCACGGCGTCGGCGCGCCCGACCTCGGCCTCGGCTGTTATCGCAACGCGCACATCGTGAACCGACTCTGCGACCGGACGGTCTACCCCGAAGACGAGGACACCGTGTTTCAGGACTTCGCCGTCGAGCGGTTCCTCGAAACGACCGGCGGCGCGACTGCGGCGGCATCGACGGCGGAGGAAGACGAATGAACGGACCGGAACTGCGGACGAACGGACGGACAGGACGCACAGGACAGATAGACGGACTGGAGACGCTCCAGACTGCGCTCGACGCGGACCGGTGGGCGGACGTGAGCCGCGACCTGCTCACGAAGCTGTTCGAGGAGTTCCTGTACGAGGAGCTGATCAACCCCGAAGCACGCGGCACCGACGGCGAGTGGACCCGGTACCGGCTCGACTACGACGGCGTCGTCTACCGGTTCGCGGCCCAATCGCGGCCGTTCGACAGTTACCGGGTCGACCCCGACAGCATCGAGCGACGGGACGGAGACGTCGGCGGCGAGGTGGAGAGCGAAGACGCCGACGAGAACCCGAACGGAAACGGAGACGGAGAGGGCTGGCGGCCCGCGACCGACCCCGTCCAGTTCCTCCTCGACGCGCGGGGGTCGCTCGGCGTGGCCCCCGAGACGGCGAGTCACCTCGTCCGGGAGTACAACAACACGCTGGTCGCCGACGCCCACATCGACGCCCGCAAGGCCGATGCCGACGAGAGCCTACTGGACATGCCGTACGCCGCGGTCGAAGGCGAGATGGAGGGTCACCCGTGGTTCACCATCAACAAGGGTCGTATCGGCTTCGGCTACGACGACTACCGGGCGTACGCCCCCGAGCGCAAGACGCCGCAGTCGCTCGTCTGGGTCGCTGCACACCGCGACCGCGCCGACTTTCGGAGCGTCGAGGGCTTGCGGTACGAATCGCTGATGGCCCAGCAACTCGGCGAGGCCGCGGCGGAGTTCGACGCGACGCTCCGGGCCGGCGGTCACGACCCCGACGACTACTACTACCTCCCGGTCCACGAGTGGCAGTGGAAAAACACCGTCGCGCAGCTGTTCGCCAAGGACATCGCGGCCGGCGACATCGTCCCGCTGGGGACCGGTCCCGACAGCTACCTCCCGCAGCAGTCGGTGCGGACGTTGACGAACCTCACGGACCCAGAAAAGCCGCACGTCAAGGTCCCGATTCGCGTGCTGAACACCATCGTCTATCGGGGACTGCCCGGCGAGCAGGCGCGCGCCGCGCCCCGGGTCACGGAGTACGTGCAGTCGATTCGCGACGACGACCCGTTCCTCCGCGACGACTGCGAGTTGGTGCTGCCGGGCGAGATTGCGAGTCTCAACTACGACCACCCCGAGTTCTCGCAACTGGACGACGCGCCGTACCAGTACCACGAACTGCTCGGGGCGGTGTGGCGCGAGAGCGTCGAAGCCCTCGTCGACGACGACGAGCAGGTGCTCACGCTCTCGGCGCTCATGCACGAGGACGCCGACGGCACGCCCGTCGTCTCCACGCTCGCCGAGCGGGCCGGCTGTTCCATCGACGAGTGGCTAGCCGACTGCTTCGACGTGCTGCTGCCGCCGCTGTTGCACTACCTCTACCGCTACGGGATGGTGTTCATGCCCCACGGGACGAACACGATGCTCGTCCTTCGGGACGGCCGGCCGACCCGGCTGGCGGTGAAGGACTACGTGGACGAAATCGCGGTCAGCGAGACGCGACTGCCGGAACTCGACAGACTCTCCGACGACCTGTACGAACACGACGACATCGTCCACCGGAAGTCGCCGGACGGGATGTGCCAGCACATCGTCGGCACGCTGTTCGTCTGCGTCCTGCGCTACGTGGCCGACCGACTAGAGCGCCGCGAGGGCTACGACGAGACACGCCTGTGGCGGCAGGTCCGCGCGAGCATCGAGCGGTACCACGAGCGGTTCCCGGAACTGGAAGACCGCTTCGAGCTGTTCGACCTGTTCAAACCGGAGTACGACAAGCTCTGTCTGAACCGGAATCGGCTCGTGGAGTACGGTTACGACGACGACCACGCGCCGCCGGCGGTGACGGCCCACGGGACCGTCTCGAACGCGCTTTTCGACCTCGAACCGGCGACGCGGGCGGGAATCGAGGACGGAGACCGGGTCCCGGAGAGCGACGCGAGAGGCGACCGATGAGCGACGAACTGTTCGCGCGCGTCGATTCGAACCACAAGCCGGACCCGTGGGGCGAGTACTGCGCCGCGGCGACGTTCACGTTCGACCTCGACGCCAACGAACTGTGGCGCGCGGCCGCCGCGCTCGACCCGGAGTTCGCCCGGTTGGACTACCGCGGCGACTACGGGCCGGAAGTCGGCGTGCCGCGGCTCGTCGAACTGTTCGAAAAGTACGACGTGAACTGCACGTTCTTCGTCCCCGGCAAGGTCGCAGAAGAGTGGCCCGAGGCGGTGAAGCTCCTCCACGAACACGGCCACGAAATCGCCCACCACGGCTACACGCACGTCTCGCCCCGCGAGATGTCCGCCGAGCGCGAGGCGACCGAGTTCCGGCGGACCATCGAGGTGGTCGAAGACCTCACCGGCGAGCCCCCGGTCGGCTACCGGACCGTCGGCGGGATGCGCGACCAGACGCTCGACCTCGTCGAGGACGCCGGGATGCTGTACGACGCCTCGTGGCAGGACACGGATATGCCGTACCTCCGCGAGGACCGCGACCTCGTGGAGATTCCCAACGACTACCTGTTGGACGACTTCGTCTACTGGGGGTTCAACATGGGTCCGACGTTCGAGTTTCAGTCGGGTATCTCGCCGCACGGTCCCGTCTTCGACACGTGGGAAGCCGAGTTCGACGGCATTCGCGAGCGCGGTCGGCTGTTCGTCTTGACGATGCATCCGCAGATTGTGGGCCGAGCGAGCCGCGTCGACGCGCTCGAGTCCCTGCTCCAGCGGATGCTCTCGACCGGCGACACGTGGCTGACGACCTGCGCGGAACTCGCGCGCTACTGGCGCGACCGATACGACTGATGGGTCGCGTGACGAAGCTCCGAGCGTGCCTCGACGGCCTGTTCGTCGGACCGTCCGAACTCGAGTTGACCGAGGGAGGCATCGCGAGGCCGCTTTGCTACCTCGCGGCACCCATCGTCGTCACGAACCTGCTCCAGACGGCGTACAACGTCGCGGACACGCTCTGGCTGGGGCGCTACAGCACCGAGGCGCTGGCGGCCATCTCGTTCGCGTTCCCGCTGGTGTTCCTGTTCCTCTCGCTGGGACTGGGACTCTCTATCGCCGGGAGCGTTCTCGTCGCCCAACACACCGGCGCGGGCGAATCGCTCGACGCGGAACGGGCGGCGGCGCAGACGCTCACGTACGCGGCCATCGCGGCCGTCGGCGTCGGCGCTGTCGCCTACGTCGCGGTCGACGACGTGCTCGCGTTCATGGGCGCGTCACCCGCAGTCCTCCCGCTCGCGACCGCCTACATGCGCATCGTCTCGCTGGGGATGGTGTTCGTGTTCGCGTTCTACGCGTTCATCTCGCTCATGCGGGGCCGCGGCGACACCGTCACGCCCATGCTCGTCATGGCGGGGTCGGTCGCGCTCAACGTCGTCCTCGACCCGATTCTCATCTTCGGCTGGTGGGGCGCGCCGGAACTCGGCATCCGCGGGGCGGCGATAGCGACGGTGTGCTGTCGCGGGCTGGCGGCCGTCGTCGGCGTCGGCATCCTCCTCGACGGACGACGCGGGCTTCGGCTCCGACCGGGACAGTTCGTCCCGAGCGCCGCGGCCGCGAGGCGGCTGTTCCGACTCGGCCTGCCGACCGCCCTCGAAGAGACCGGACGGGCGGTCTCAATCAACCTCCTCTTGGCCGTCGTCGGGCTGTTTTCGACCGGCGTGGTCGCCGGCTACGGGGTCGGGACGCGCATCTTCTCGGTCGTCGTCCTCCCGACGGTCGCGTTCGCGAGCGCGGTCGAGACGATGACGGGACAGAACCTCGGCGCGGGAGCGACCGACCGCGCGACGGCGACTAACCGCTTCGCCGCGGCGTTCCTGTTCGGCGCCATGAGCGCCTGCGGCGTCGTCGTCTGGGTCGCCGCCCGTCCGCTCGTCGGCCTGTTCGCGGCCGACGCGACCGTCGTCGACGCCGGCGTTTCCTTCCTCCGAACGATTGCCCCCTCGTTCGGATTCGTCGGACTGATGCGGGTGTTCACCGGCGGACTGCGCGGGGCGGGGCGGACGACAGCAGCGTCGCTCATCGTTATCCTCGCCCTCGGCGTCGTGCGAATTCCGGCCGCGCTGTGGGGGGCGAGCGCCCTCGGTCCCGGCGGCATCTGGGTCGCGTTCGCCGCCTCGAACGTCGTCGGCGGCGGCGTCGCATCGCTGTGGTTCTACCGGACCGCCCGGCGGCGCTCGCTCGCTCGAAGCGGTGTGAGGGGGGCCGTGACCGGCGACGACTGACGCCCGCGGGGCGGCCGAGGACTCATCGACGAAATCACAGATTGAATATATTTTGGGGCAAGATATCTGACACGTTTACGCAGTAGGGGTAGACGAGATTATTCGCAGACTCACTTGTAGCCCAGACATCCTGTAAGAGCCCATTCCCAGCGACAAAAACGACTATTCAGATATGAGTCAAACGGGACCGAATCATCGAGATTCGTTGACTATTTTATAGGAACTATGTAAATATCCATAAATAAATTCGGTCGATAATCGAGGTGAGCGTCGGGGAGGTACCACCGGTCGCGACGGCAAACCGGTCGCGCCGAGGAGACGACCGCCGGGCAAGCTCTACACCCATGCCAAAAAATATCATGCTCCGGCACGAGGTTACGCGTGGTCGGCGCGAGCGGTCCGACCGTGTGACGTGTCAGTCATACCAGTACGCGCGAGGCGGCGGCGGACGCCGTGACAAGTCCAACTCATGAACGCCCACCGCCGACTCTCGCGTTACGCTCAGCATCAACCATCGAAAGCGGTTTTCCGAGTCGAACGGGACGCCTTTCTGCGACTCGGCGTCACCGTTCTCCGGACCAGAACACTTATTCAGATACTTGACAACGAGTAGCTATGGACGCCAAACATCCGGTGCGAACCACCGAGAAGACACTGGCGCTCGTCGAGGAGTTGATGGAGAAAGGACCCTGTGGGGTCACGGAGTTAGCGAGCGACCTCCACATGGGAAAGAGCGCGGTCCACAACCACTTGACGACCCTCCAGAAACACGGGTACGTTCTCAAGGACGGCGACGACTACCGCGTCGGTCTGAAATTCCTCGAAGTCGGCGGTCACAGTCGGAAGTCGATGGAGGTGTATCAGGTCGCCGAACCCGAGGTCAAGTCGCTCGCCGCCGACACGGGTGAACTCGCCAACCTCCTCGTCGAAGAACAGGGGATGGGCGTCTACCTGATGCGGGCGAAAGGCGACGACGCCGTCGACCTCGACACCTACGCGGGCCTCCGAACGAACCTGCACACGACCGCCCTCGGGAAGGCGATTCTCGCGAACCTCCCGGAGTCGCGGGTGGACGAGATAATCGAGCGTCACGGTCTCGAACAGAAGACGCCGAAGAGCATCGGCACGCGACAGGAGCTGTTTCAGGTGCTCGAAGCGGTTCGAGAGCGGGGCTACGCCATCGACGACGGCGAGCGCCTCGAAGGGCTGCGCTGCCTCGCGGCACCCATCAAATCGTCCTCCGGCGAGGTGCTCGGTGCCATCAGCGTCTCGGCACCCGCCAGCCGGGTCAGCGACGAAGACCTCCACGGGTCGCTCCCCGAACGCGTCCTGAGCGCGGCGAACGTCGTCGAGCTCAACATCAACTACTGACGCACCCTGTTCGCTATCTCGGAACAGACCGCGAACCCCTCGAATTCTCGATTTAGAGCCGTGTTAACACAGCTCTCGGCGTGTGATTACGAGTGAAAATTACACAGCTAGTCGTGTAACCCATACTGTAGTCACCCGTAGAGTGCCGTTCTGTTATAGAGAATCGTGTTTGGAGCGGGCTGAGCCAACAGTCTCGGCCGGGTGAGGGTGCGAATGACGGGTGAGAAAACGACAGCAGAGGAAACGAGAGGAGACGAGAGAAAAGAACGAGACGATTGCAGACGGTCGCTGTCGACGACCGTCGGGAGCCGCTCAGTAGTTGTCGTAGACCGTCTTCTCGATGGTGTAGAAGTCGAGACCGGCGTCGCCCTGCTCGCGCCACGTCTCGGACGAGGAGCGCTTGAACCCGCCGAAGGGGACGTGGAGTTCGAGGCCGGTCGTCTTGTCGTTGACCTTCACGACGCCGGCTTCGGCCTCGTCGACGAAGCGGTTCGCCTCGGTGTGGTCGTCGGTGACGACGCTGGCCGACAGGCCGTAGTCGACGTCGTTCGCGACCACCAGTCCCTCGTCGAAGTCACTCACTTCGATGACGGCGACGACCGGACCGAAGACCTCCTCCTGTGCGATGCGCATGTCGGGGTCGACGTCGGTGAACACCGTCGGCTCGACGAAGTGGCCCGTCTCGACTTCCTCGCCCTCGGGGACGCCGCCGCCGGCGACGAGGGTCGCGCCCTCGCCCTCGGCGATATCGATGTATTCCAGCGTCGAGGAGAGCTCGGACTCGCTGACCTGCGGGCCCATCTCGTGGTCGGTTCCGGGGCCGACGTCGAGGGATTCCGCGCGGTCGACGAGTTCGGCGACGAAGTCGTCGTACACGTCCTCGTGGACGATGGCGCGGGAACACGCCGTACAGGACTGGCCGGTGGTGCCGAACCCGCCGTTAGCGACGATGTCGGCGGCCTCGGCGGGGTCGGCCGAGTCGGCGACGAGCGTCGGGTTCTTCCCGCCGAGTTCGGTCTGAACGCGCTTGCCGGCGTCTGTGGCCTGCTCGTAGACCATCTCGCCGACCTGACTGCTACCGGTGAACGAGACGAGGTCCGTGCCCTCGTTGCCGATGAACTCGCTACCGACCGAGCTACCGGGGCCGGTGACGACGTTGAGGACGCCGTCCGGAAGGCCGGCCTCGTCGAGCGCGCGGGCGATTTCGACGACGACGCCGGGCGCGATGGAGGCGGGCTTCAGGACGACGGTGTTGCCGGCGGCGAGCGCCGGGGCGAGCTTCCACGCGGGGATGGCGATGGGGTAGTTCCACGGCGTGATGAGCGCCGCGACGCCGACGGGCTCCTGCCGCGTGTAGAGGTTCGTGTTCGGTCCGCTCGCACCCTTCCTCGCGCCGCCGAGGTCGGCGGCCTTCGTCGAGAAGTAGTGGAAGATGTCGATTGCGCGTTGTACCTCGCCCGCCGCTTCGGGCCGCGCCTTCCCCTCCTCGGCGATGAGAATCTCCGTCAGTTCGTCCTTCCGCTGGGCGAGGAGCGTGCCCGCCTCGCGGAGGATGCGCCCGCGCTCGGGGCCGGGCGTGTTTCGCCACTCGTCTTCGGCCGCCACGGCGGCGTCGACGGCCGCCGCAGCGTCGTTCTCGTTCGAGTGCTGGTACGTCGCGACTACCTCGCTCGGGTTCGCGGGGTTCGTCACCTCGGCCGTCTCGCCGGTCTCCGAAGCGACCCACTCACCGTTGACGTAGTTTTTACTGGGTTCCGTCATCGGTCGTGTGTTCTCTCTTCCGACATACAATTCTTGCGAAATTGTCACCATTTGTAAGCCGTCAACGACGACCGGTGCTCGGGCGACAGCGACGGTTACTGCTCGGGGAGTACACGCGAACTGAGCGACGAACTACCAACCCACACACTTTTGTAGTGGCTTTCGAGATATACGTGCGCAATGGTTGAGCAAGCGAAGCTTAGCGACCCGAACGCGGAGTACACGATGCGCGACCTGTCCGCGGAGACGATGGATATCACGAATCCGCGAGGCGGCGTCCGCGACGCCGAAATCACGGACGTACAGACGACGATGGTCGACGGGAACTACCCGTGGATTCTCGTCCGCGTCTACACCGACGCGGGCGTCGTCGGCACCGGCGAGGCCTACTGGGGCGGCGGCGACACCGCCATCATCGAGCGGATGAAACCGTTCCTCGTCGGCGAGAACCCCCTCGACATCGACCGTCTCTACGAGCACCTCGTCCAGAAGATGTCGGGCGAGGGCTCGGTTTCGGGCAAGGTCATCTCCGCCATCTCGGGCATCGAAATCGCGCTTCACGACGTCGCCGGGAAGCTCCTCGACGTGCCCGCCTACCAGCTCGTCGGCGGGAAGTACCGCGACGAGGTGCGCGTCTACTGCGACCTCCACACCGAAGACGAGGCCAACCCACAGGCCTGCGCCGAGGAGGGCGTCCGCGTGGTCGAGGAGCTCGGCTACGACGCCATCAAGTTCGACCTCGACGTGCCCTCGGGCCACGAGAAGGACCGCGCGAACCGCCACCTCCGCAACCCCGAAATCGACCACAAGGTCGAAATCGTCGAGGCCGTCACCGAGGCCGTCGGCGACCGCGCCGACGTCGCGTTCGACTGCCACTGGTCCTTTACCGGCGGGAGCGCCAAGCGCCTCGCGTCCGAGCTGGAAGACTACGACGTGTGGTGGCTCGAAGACCCCGTGCCGCCGGAGAACCACGACGTGCAGAAGCTCGTGACCCAGTCCACGACGACGCCCATCGCGGTCGGCGAGAACGTCTACCGGAAGTTCGGCCAGCGGACGCTGCTCGAACCGCAGGCGGTGGACATCATCGCGCCCGACCTGCCCCGCGTCGGCGGCATGCGCGAGACGCGGAAGATTGCGGACCTCGCGGACATGTACTACATCCCCGTGGCGATGCACAACGTCTCGTCTCCCATCGGGACGATGGCCTCCGCGCAGGTCGCCGCGGCCATCCCGAACTCGCTTGCCCTCGAGTACCACTCCTACCAGCTCGGCTGGTGGGAGGACCTCGTCGAGGAGGACGACCTGATTCAGAACGGTCGCATGGAGATTCCCGAGAAGCCCGGCCTCGGGCTGACGCTCGACCTCGACGCCGTCGGAGAACACATGGTCGAAGGAGAGACCCTCTTCGACGAGGAGTAACCCGAGAAAACTGTCCCACAGCGGCCGCATCAGCCTGACATAACACACCGACTGGACGCGACACCGCAGCCGAGAGAAGTGAGCGTCTCACCGCTCGCGGCGCGTCCGCCGTGGCCGCCTTTTACCCGCAGTCGTTCGACACCGGAGCGGCGCGACTCGCGCACGTCGCTACCGCGCTGCCGGGAGGCGAGTACTGACGACTACCGGAGCAGCGCTTGCGAACAAAAGATGAGAGAAGGTGTGGATGGTCAGTCCGAGGAGGTGGGGTGCCTGGAGGGCCCGCAGGGGTGAAAGAACGAACGGCGACAGGGGGTGTCGACCGAGTCGTCAGTCGGAGATGAACGCGCCGATGGCGCGGTTCGACGGGAGCTCTCGGTTCTTCAGCGCGTTGCCGGTCTCCCCGTCGAACAGGTGAATCGCGTCCTCGGGGAACGAGACGGACGTCCGGTCGCCCGATTCGACCCTCGACCGTCCAGTGGTGGTCGCGGTGAACCGAGTCCCCTCGCGGCCCTCGGCGAACCGCAGGTGGACGGTGTTCTCGTTACCCTGCGGCTCGACGACGACCACCTCGGCGTCGAAGGTTCGGTCGCCGGAGCGCCGCTCGCCGACCTCGATATCCTCGGGTCGAATGCCGAGCGTGAGGGCGCTCGCGCCGCCGAGTTGGTCTCTGGTCGCGTCCGAAAGCGGGTAGTCGAAGCCGTCGCCGCGGAAGGTGCCACCCTCCAGCGACCCGTCGAAGAAGTTCATCGACGGCTCGCCGATGAAGCCCGCGACGAACAGGTTGTTCGGCCGGTGGTAGCAGTCCAGCGGCGTCCCGACCTGCTGGAGTTCGCCGTCGTCGAGGACGGCGACGCGGTCGCCCATCGTCATCGCCTCCGTCTGGTCGTGGGTGACGTAGATGGTGGTGACGCCGAGTTCCTCTTGGAGGCGCTGGAGCTCCGTCCGCATCTCCGCCCGGAGCTTGGCGTCCAGGTTGGACAGCGGCTCGTCCATCAGGAACACCTCGGGGTCGCGTACGATGGCGCGCCCGAGCGCGACCCGCTGTTGCTGGCCGCCCGAAAGCTGTCTAGGCTTGCGGTCGAGCAGGTCGGAGATGCCGAGCATATCGGTCGTCTCCTCGACCCGTTGGCGTATCTCGTCGTCCGGCAGGTCGGTCGATTCTTCGAGGCCGAACGACATGTTGCCGCGGACGCTCTTGTGCGGGTACAGCGCGTACGACTGGAACACCATCGCGATGTCCCGGTCCTGCGCGGACACGTCGTTGAGGACGCGGTCTTCGAGTCGGAGTTCGCCCTCGGTGACGGTTTCGAGTCCCGCCATCATCCGGAGCGTCGTCGATTTCCCGCACCCCGAGGGACCGACGAGCACGAGGAACTCCCCGTCGTCGATGTCGAGCGATATCTCTTCGACGGCGACGATGTCGCCGCCGCCGTCCTCGGTGTAAACCTTCGTTACGTCGTCGAGTGTCAATCGTGCCATAGCTACTGTTCGAGTTCTGTGAGGTCGGCTTCCTGGTCGTGTCGGCGGTTGTGTACCGCGGTTCCGGTCTCCGCGTCGAACACGTGAATCGTGTCCGGCGGAATCCTCACCGTGACGCGGTCGCCCCGCGTGACGAGGTGCATTCCCTCCGTGACCGCCTGTAACGCGTCGTCGTCGGAAGGTTGGTCCGGGTGCGAGAGGTGGAGGACGTTCTGGTCGCCGTGGGGTTCCACGACAGTCACGTCCATCTGGAGTTCGTGATCGTCGAGCGCGGCGTCGTCGGGGGCCGCGTCGGCGACTTCGATGTCTTCGGGGCGCACCCCCAAGACGAGGTCGTCGCGGTCGTCGACGGACTCCATCACGTCCTCGTCGAGCGGGTACGAGAAGTGTTCACCGACGAACGTCGACTCCGAGCGCGTTCCGCGGACGAGGTTTATCATCGGCTCGCCGATGAACTCCGCGACGAACAGGTTGTTCGGCTCGTGGTAGCACTCGAAGGGAGAGGCAACCTGCTGGAGTTCGCCGTCGTCCATGACGGCGATACGGTCGGCCATCGTCATCGCCTCCGTCTGGTTGTGGGTGACGTAGACGGTCGTGACGGCGAGTTGGTCCTGCAGGTTCTGGAGCTCGGTGCGCATCTCCGCCCGGAGCTTGGCGTCCAGGTTGGACAGCGGCTCGTCCATCAGGAACACCTCGGGGTCGCGTACGATGGCGCGCCCGAGCGCGACCCGCTGTTGCTGACCGCCCGAGAGTTCGTCGGGCTTGCGGTCGAGCAGGTCGGCGATGCCGAGCGTCTCCGCGACTTCGACGACGCGCTCGTCGCGCTCCGCAGACGTGTATCCCTCCTCTTCTTCCAGCCCGAACCGGATGTTCTGCCGGACGGTCATGTGGGGGTACAGCGCGTAGTCCTGGAACACCATCGCGATGTCGCGGTTCTGCGGGACGCGGTAGTTCATGTGGTCCCCGCCGATGTAGATGTCCCCGCTGGTCGGGGTCTCCAGGCCGGCGAGCATCCGGAGCGTCGTCGACTTCCCACAGCCCGACGGGCCGACGAGCACGAGGAACTCCTCGTCGGCGATGTCGAGCGACAGGTCGTCGACGGCGACCGTGTCGCCGAAGCGCTTCGTCAGGTCGGTGAGTTGAATCTGTCCCATAGCTTAGGCCTCCGTGCGAAGTCCCTTGGCGAACTGCTCGGCGAACGCGACGTACAGGATGAGCGTCGGAACCGCGGCGAGGAACGCCGCGGACATCCTGATACCGAAGTCGATGCCGGAAGTCGACGCCCCGATTGCGGGCAGCACCAGCGTGACCGGTGCTGCGGGCGCGTCGGACCCGGTGACGAGCGTGAACGCGAAGAGGAACTCGTTGTAAATCTGCGTGAACTGGTAGATGAACACGACGCCGAACATCGGCTTCGAGATGGGCAGGATGATGCGCCGGTAAATCTTCGTGATGCTCGCGCCGTCGATTTTACCGGCCTCCACGAGCGAGTTCGGGAGGCTCTGGTAGTACGACCGGAACAGTATCGTACAGATGGGAATCCCGTAGGCGATGTGGGTGATGACGAGGGGGACGAGTTCCGCGTGGTACCCCTGGAAGAAGGGTATCGACGCCACCATCGGCTCTATCATCCGCGCGAGCGGGAAGATGTTGTTCCAGAAGCGCGCGAGCGGGACCAACACGGCCTGGTAGGGGACGAAGACGCCGACGACGAAGAGCATCAGCACGCCCATCTGGGCCCGCCAGTTGACCATCGTGAGGCCGTAGGCGGCCATGCTCCCGAACAGGACGCTCCCGATAGTCGCCGGAATCGACATGATGAGCGAGTTGAAGAACGACCCCGAGAGCTGTTCGAGGGCGAACTGGATGTTACCGAGGGTGAAGCCCTCGCCGACCGGCGGCGCGAAGGGGAGCGAGCGGGCGACCGACTCGTTCGTCTTGATGGCGGTCATGATTCCCGTCTCTAGCGGGACGAGGAAGAAGCCGAGGAAGAACACGACGAGCGCGTACTGGGCGACGCGCCGGAGGTTCACGTCCTCAACGAGCGATGCGACGTCGAAACTGCCTGTGGATGACGACTGTGACATGGTCAGAGACTCCCCTGTTTGTACTGGTAGTAGAGGTACGGTCCGATGACGCCGAGCGCCATGACGAGGAGCATGGTCGCGATGGCGGCCGAGTAGGCCCACTCACCGAACTTGAACGCGCGGCGCACCATGAGCGTCGCCAGGATGTCCGTCCCGTTCGGCGGGCGGTAGCGTCCGACGAGAGCGTACAGGAAGGTGAACGCCTTCAGCGCGAACACCATCAACACGACGGCCGCGCTGACGGACGCTTCCTTCAGTTGCGGGACGATGATGCGGAGGTAGGTCCGAGTGATGCTCGCGCCGTCGACGCGGGCCGCCTCGAACTGGTCGTCGGGAATCGACTGGAGCCCCGCGAGGTAGACGACCATCGTGTACCCGCTGAACTGCCAGATGAGGGCGAATATCACCGCACCGAGCGCGATTGATGGGTTCCCCAGCCAGTCCACGGGATTGAACCCGAGGGTCGTCACGACGAGGTTGAGGATGCCGCTTTCGACGTTGAACATCCAGAGCCACAGTTGTGCGGTGACGACGAACGAGAGGCTCATCGGGAGGAGATAGACCGTCTGGAACTTCTCGGAAAAGCGGATGCCGTGGTCCAACAGGATTGCGAGGAACAGTCCGAGTACCAGACAGATAGTCGTAAAGCCTACCAGGAGGACCAAGTTGTTCTGCGCGGCGGCGATGAACGCGTCGCTCGACAGCGCCTGGGCGTACATCTCCAGGTCGAGAACGGAGTAATCGGGGGTTCCGAGGCCCTCGTAGTCCGTAAACGAGATGGCGAAGTTGTAGCCGATGCCACCGTAGACGGCGATGCTCATGAGGACGAACGGGATTCCCCAGTACGGCGCGGAGCGAACGAAGTCGCTGTTGAGGAAATACTGGAGCTTCGACTCCCACCCGACCGCCTCGTCGGTCGCGTCGGAGACGTGCTCCGTGTTGTCGTGTGTGGCCATGGATATACCTATATTTTATTTGTGAGTGATAAAGGTGTAGTTTCGACCGAAGCCCTACTCGGAGACCGCTTCGATGAGCGCGTCGGCGGTGGCCTCGACCTTGAACGGCCCCATGAAGTTGTCGCCGAAGGCGGTCTTACACGCGCCCATCGTCTTGGGCGTGACTGCGAGCCCGTGGGCGATGGTCGGCGGGTAGGCCTCCGAATCGGTGAGGTCCTCGTACGTCATCGCGAGGAAGTCGGTCAGTTCGCTCGGGTCGATGTCGGTGCGGAGCGGAACCGACCCCTTGGGGTTGTTGAAGGCGATCTGGGCCTTCTTCGAGCCGACGAACTTCTGCCACGCGATGGTCTCCTCGCGGCTCGGGTTGTTGCTCGGCGCGACGATGGAGTCGACGTGGTAGAAGTAGATACCTTCCGTGCCCGGGAACGGTATCCAATCCCACTGCTCTTTGTAGTTGAAGCTGTCGTCGGCGCGGAACATGCCGTAGACCCAGTTCCCCTGGTGGATGGTGGCCGCCTTCCCCGAGATGACCTTCTGGCCCGCCGTCGTGAAGCTAATGGACGAGGCGTCGGCGGTGATGTAGTTCTCGTTGATAGTCTTCAGCGCCTCGAGCGCCTCCACGACGGCCGCCCTGTCGGGGTTGCCCTCGATGAAGTTCGTGTACGCCTCGACGCCGCTTTGGCTCGTCAGAATCTGCGCCCAAAGCTGGAGGTTCGTCCACGGCGCGACCATCGCCTGCGCCATCGGCGTCACGTCCGTGTTCTGGTCGATGGTTTCGAGCGCGTCGAGGAGCGCGTCGACGCTATCGAGGCTCGACGCGTCGATGCCGGCCTCCTCGAAGACGGCGGTGTTGTAGAACAGGTTGTTCATCCGGTGGGACCCGATTGGGACCGCCGGCATCTTGTCGTTGAACTTACACAGTTCCACCGCGCGGGACTGCATGGTGTCTTTGAATCCCTCGGCGTCCCACACGTCGGCTTCGAGGTCCATCAGTGCGCCCGAGTACCGTTCGAGGTTCTTCCCCGGCCAGTTGGCGAACGAACTCATCGGGTTGTTGTTCGCGAGCCGTCGAAGAATCGTCGCGTTGAGGTTCACGTTCGCGCTGGCCCCGACCGCCTGGAAGTTCGTATCCATCTCGGGGTGCTCCTCCTCGAACGCCTCGATGAGCGCGGTGACCGCCGCCTCGCCGTCGCCGCCGGCCCAGCCGTGAAGGACTTCGAGTTCCGAGTCCCACGTGCTGCCTGAACTGTCCCCACCGGTCTCGGTGTCGCCGCCGGACCCGTCGGAACCGCTCCCGCTCTCGGTGGCCTCGGTCTCGGAGCCGCCACCCCCGGTACATCCAGCGAGGCCGGCAGCGGCACCCACGGACAGGGCTTTCAGGTACTTTCGGCGGTTCACACTTTCATCGCTACAGCCATGCTCAGCCATGTTGTACCCATGTTATCTTCCCTCATATATAGGTTGTGAATGACTGATGATGATATAAAAACGGAGGGGTCGAATCAACTCGTCTCGAAAATGTTTCGCGTTCGTTCTCCTGAATAATAGTTCGGAACCGCGTTCGACGGGTGAACCAACCGGCGAGCGGGGACGGGCGTCGTCAGCCGCGGCGCGCCTCGCGACAGGTCGGAACCTCACTCACAGTTCGCTCCGGTCCCCGCTCACTCCACGACAGTCGCCGAGTTGTCCCGCGGGCGGTAGCCGATGGCGCGCATCGTCTCCGTGAGCGAGAGGTACCGGTCGTCGTTCGCGGAGACGAGGTTGACCGCGAGCGGCGAGTCCGGGAGGGGAGCCTCGACGGCCCGGCGCATCCCCTGTGCGCAGTCGTCGGGGCTGAGCCACATCGCGCGGACGTAGCGCGCGACGTCTTCTTCCTCGTCCATCTTCTCGCGGACCTCCTCGGCCGTCAGGAGCCACCCGATGCGGAGGTTGAGCACTTCCAGTCCGTGTCGGTCCGCGTAGTAGTTGCCCAGCGCCTCGCCGAACACCTTGCTCACGCCGTAGTACGAGTCGGGACGCGCCGGGTCCGACACGCCGACCGCCTCGGCGTCGGCGGCCAGGGTCTCCGGGCGGGTCGGGTCGGCGATGTTGTACATCTGGTGGACGTGGTTCGTGCTGGCGAAGACGAGTCGGTCGACGTCGGCCGCCAGCGCCGCCTCGTAGACGTTGTACGTGCCGCCGATATTGACCTCGTAGACGCTGTCCCACGCCGCGTCGGGGTTCGGATTGGCCGCGAGGTGAACGACGATATCGTGGCCCTCGAACGCCTCAGTCAGCGCGTCCTCGTCGCGCACGTCGAGGATGATGCTATCGAGTCCCTCGCGTTCTCGGTGCGTGATGGGCGTCACGTCGTGGTCCGAGTCCAGCGTCTCGACCGTGACTCTTCCGACGTTGCCAGCCGCTCCGGTAACCGCAATACGTGCCATACAATGACAATCGACGGAAGTCTAATAAACGTGTTCCAAGCGCCCGTCGCCGGATTGCCACGGGGAAAACACGTATGCGACAGGGTCACAATCACGGTGTATGGTCGACCGACCAACCGCTTTGGAAGACCCGCTCGACGGGCGGGCGGCGCTCGTCACGGGAGCGAGTTCGGGAATCGGCGCGGCGACGGCGCGCGTGCTCGCCGAAGACGGCGCGGACGTATGTCTCGCCGCCCGCAGAGTCGAGCGACTGGAATCGCTCGCGGACGAGATTCGCGCGGCGACGGACGCCGCCGTGAGCGTCGTGCCGACCGACGTGACCGACCCCGACGCGGTCCGGGCGCTCGTCGACGCGACCGTCGAGCGGTTCGGCTCGCTCGACATCGTCGTCTGCAACGCCGGTCTCGGCGTCGACAAGCCGGTCGCTGAACTCACAGACGAGGAGTACCGGCTGATGACCGGCGTCAACGTCGACGGGATGTTCTACACGGCGAGAGAGGCGATTCCGCACCTCGTGGAGACGGAGGGCAATATCGTCTTCCTCGGGAGTATGTCCGGGAACCACCCGCGACCCCACAACCCGGTGTACGCCGCGACGAAGTGGTGGGTCCGCGGGTTCGCGTCGAGCCTGCAGGGGTCCATCGGCGAGGAGAACGTCGGCGTGACCTGCGTCAACCCGACCGAGGTCAGGACCGAGTTCGGCTCCGAGAGCGGCGAGACGCAGGCGGAGTCGTTCGACGAGGGCGAGGTGACGGAGGCGATAGAGGTCGCCGACGCCATCGCCTACGCGGTCCGGCAGCGGTCGCCGAACACGGTGCTCTCGCTCGACCTCTACCGGCGAGACAAGATTTCGCACTTCTGAAGGCGTCGACGAGAGTGGCGGCGACCCCCGCGAACTCGGGGGAAGCGTATTTTGCGGTCGATTGCGAACGAACGGCCATGACTGTCACACGAGCGGTCGACACGTCGTGCCGGCTCGGCGAGGGGCCGGTCTGGCACCCCGACGAAAAGCGGCTGTACTGGGTAGACATCGAAGCCGGGCGGCTCCACCGCTACGACCCCGAGACGGGAGCGCACGACTGTCCCGTCGAAACGTCGGTTCTCGCCGGCGTCACGCTGCAGCGCGACGGGTCGCTGTTGGCGTTCATGGACCGCGGTCGCGTCGGCCGCGTCGTCGATGGCGAACTCGAAGCGGTGACGCGAATTGTCGACTCGCCGACCCGGTTCAACGATGTCATCGCCGACCCCGCCGGGCGGGTGTTCTGCGGGACGATGCCCACGGAATCCGCGGGCGGGCGGCTGTTCCGCCTCGACACCGACGGGACGGTGACGACGGTCGAGACCGGCGTCGGTATTCCGAACGGGATGGGCTTCACCCGCGACCGCGAGCGGTTCTACTTCACGGAGACCGAGGCACACACCATCTATCGGTACGGCTACGACGAGGAGACGGGAGCCGTCTCGGACCGCGAGCGGTTCGTCGAATCGCCGGACACCCCCGGACTGCCGGACGGTATGACGGTCGATTCGGCGGGCAACATCTGGTCCGCCCGCTGGGAGGGGGGCTGTGTGGTCAAGTACGACGGCGACGGAACCGAACTCGAACGGTTCGACGTGCCGACGGAGAAAGTGACGAGCGTCGCGTTCGGCGGGTCCGACCTCGATACGCTCTACGTGACGACCGCCGGCGGCGACCCGGACGGGAGAGCAGGCGACGCGGCCGGGGCGCTGTTTCGCCTCGACGTGGAGGCGACCGGTCGCCCCGAGTTCCGCTCTGACGTTCGGCTGGACTGAGCCGAAGCGGACACCGCCCGCGGGCGGTCAGTTCAGGTCGACCGCGCGCCCGGTGTCGGCGCTCTCGTAAACCGCATCGATGGTCCGCATGAGGTCGACGGACTCCTCGCGGTCGATTCGCGGCGTCTCGCCGGTCTCGACGGCGCGGGCGAACGCCTCGACCTCGCGTCGGTAGTTATCTATCGGGTCGAACGTCTCGGTGACGACGCGGCCGTCGGTCGCATAGGTGAGTTCGGCGGACGCCGTCGGCTCGATGTTGAACGCGGTCTTCGCCTCCAGCCAACCGTCGGTGGTCTGGACGCGGTAGTACTGCGTCTCGGGCGTATCGAACGATGACTCGACCCGGGCGGTCGCGCCGGAGTCGTACTCCAAGACGCCCGACATCCGCGTGTCGACGCCGCAGTCGCGCGTGTCGGTCGTGGTCGCGTACACCCGGTCGGGCGTCCCGAGGAAGAGTCGCGCCGCGCTGATGGCGTAACAGCCGACGTCCATGACGCTCCCGCCCGCGAGTTCGGGCTCGATGCGGATGTTCTCCGCCCCGTCGGGCAGCCGGAACGAGAAGTTCGACGTGACCGAGACGACCTCGCCGAGTTCCGAGGCGACGAGTTCCGCGGCCCGCTCGGTCCGCGGGTGGAAGCGATACATGAACCCCTCCATCAGCGTGACGCCCGCGTCCTCGCAGTAGTCGAAGACGGCGGCCGTCTCGTCGGCGCTGGCGGTCAGCGGCTTCTCGCAGAGCACGTGCAGACCGTGGTCGGCGGCCGCCCGAACCCAGTCGGCGTGGAGGCTGTTGGGAAGCGGGATGTAGACCGCGTCGAGGGAGTCGTCGGCCAACAGCGCCTCGTAACTGCCGTACGCGGTGGGAATGCCGACCTCGTCGGCGACCGCGCTCGCCCGCGTCTCGTCGCGGGACGCGATGGCGGCCGCCGCGTGGTCGCTCGCCTGAATCGCCGGAATCACCGATTCGATACCGATACCTGCGGTGCCGAGGATACCAAACTGCATGCGGGGAGGTGCGGCGACCCCGATAATAAAACTCCGGGCGAAAACGCGTCGAATCGGGGCTTACGCCTCGTCGGAGGCGGAGTCGACGTCGACGTCGACCGGGACGTCGGTGCCGCGCTCCGCCGCGGCGTAAATCGCATCCATCGCGCGCATGTCTACGAGCGCGTGGTCGCCGTCAGGCTCGGGGTCGGTCTCCGTTAGGAGGCGGGACGCGAAGTAGTCGAACTCCTCGGTCATCTGGTTCACCTGCTCGAAGTCGTAGTCGGCTGACTGGTCCCCCCACGACAGCCGGAAGCCGCGCTTCTGTCGGTTGTAGAACGCGGGCTCGATTTCGAGTTCTCCCTCGGTGCCGGTCACCCGGAGGTGGCTCGACTGGTAGGCCGACTGGCTGGCGGTGCAGACCGCGAGCGTGCCGTCGTCGAAGTCGACGCCGAAGCTGACGTGTTCGTCGCCGACGGCCTCGAACGCCTCGTCGTCGACTCGGGCGCGCGCCCTGACGCGGACGGGGTCGGCGTCGAGGACGAACCGGGCGGTGTTCAGCGGGTAGAGCCCGATGTCCATGACGGTCGCGCCGCCGGAGAGTTCTGGGTCGAGTCGCCACTGGTCGGGGTCGGGGACGACTTCGTCTAGCAGGCGCTGGGACATGTGCCCGTGGACGAACACCGGGTCGCCGACGACGCCGGCTTCGACGAGTTCGCGGGCGCGTCGGACGGCCGGTTCGGTCTGCATCCGATAGGCGACCATCAGGGGCACGTCGGCGCGGTCGCAGGCGGCGACGAGTTTCTCGGCCCGCTCGACCGACGCTTCGAGCGGTTTCTCGCAGAGGACGGCCTTCCCCAACTCGGCGGCGGTCTCGACGTACGGGAGATGTAATCCATTCGGCGTGACGACGTACACCGCGTCGTAGGTGTCGGCCGCGACGCCCTCGTGGAACTCGTCGTAGGTGAGCCCGTGGGTTATCGACCCGGCCAGCTCTCTCGCGCCCTCGGCTTTCTCCTTCGAGCTACTGACGACGACCGTCGTCTCGCAGAACTCGGACTCCTCGACCGCGGGAATCGCCTCGTCGCGGGTCCACCAGCCGAGGCCGATCATGGCGAGCCTAACGGTTCCCGTCACGTCGTCGCCCTGCCAGTCGCGGCGCGTGAACTCCTCTGTGATATCGGTGGGTGTGGGTGTCATACGGTGGTGACGCCGTTCGAGAGGGTGCCGATATCTTCGACGGTGATGTCGACGCGGTCGCCTTCTTGGAGGTCGAACGGTTGTTCGGGGACGAGCGAGGTGCCCGTGAGGATGACCGCCAGTTCGGGGACCGTGTTGTGGCGCGTGAAGTACGACACGAGTTCCTCGCAACTGCGGACCATCTCGCTGGTGTTCGTGGCGTCGTCGTAGACGACCTCGCCGTCGCGCTCGATAGTCATGCTCATCTCTAACTCGTGAGGGTCGTCGATGTCATCGGGCGTGACCACGCACGGGCCGAGCGAACAACAGCGGTCGTAGACCTTCGCCTGCGGCAGGTAC